>CAVYEP010000001.1:0-96269 GCA_963767605.1 uncultured Acidobacteriaceae bacterium
GGAACTGGCGCTGCTGGCCACCGTGCAGAGCTTCTACCAGAGGCTGCTGAGTGACCAACTCGGCGGCGAGATGCCCGCGCCCGCCGAACTCGCCCCGGACGTCATCAGCCACACCGACGACGTGCGCTCCACTCTCGATCGCATGCAGCTCTGGATCCAGCTCCTCGACATGGCGATCACTCCAACTATGCTCCGGCTCGGGGTGCAGTCCGATCTTGATCCCGAAGTTGCCGAGGCGCTGCTGCGCTACTTCGCGCGCCACCGCGACGATTCCGGCGCCAATCGCGACAAAACCGATCTGGTGGCAACCTTTCTGTTTCGCCATCCCCGTGTAACCGGCCAGTGGGAGCAGCGCGGCTACGGCCTCGACGGATCGATTCCTTTGTCTCCGTTTGAAATTGCGCTGCTGGAGATCCTGTCCGAGTCCGACGTGCCGGTACTGTCCGAGGCCGATGTGCAACTGCTCCGCGAGTTCGGCCCTTTGCTCGACCAGGCGAATCGCTTCCAGGATTTCAGCGCGCTCATGGAGTCCGGCATCATTCCGCGGGTTCGGCAATTGAAAGCTTCGCTCGGCGAAGCGATCTATCATCCGGGAGTGCTGGCGACACTCGCGCCTTACAATGTCGCCTTCGGCGATCGTTTCCATGCCCTGTTCGACGCCGCCGCGCAAGAGATCAAGGATTACGCCCAGCGCCTGGAAGAACTCGGCGGCAGCATTCTGAGTACCGTCGATGGCGTCGAAGTCACCGTCGAGCACGTCGCCGCGCTGAATCAGGAAGCCTTGATGAAGGTTGATTACGGCGCGGCTCTGGAAAAATTCCGCCGCGTCGCCCGGCTGAAAAAAGAATTGGAGCGCAGGCCGCCCATCCGGCGCAACAGTCCGGACTCCACGCCGCCGCACACTCCGCACACGCCGTGAGTGCTGGCGGCGCGGCTGCCGCTCCCGCGCTCGCTCCGGTTGGAGTTCCGAAGTATGTTCCCGCCGCCATCACTCCCCAGGCACTTTCGGTGGAAGAAGCGAAATTGCGGAGAGTGGAAGAATCGATTCGCGTCTTCGTGCGCGTGGCCGATCCCAAGTTCCGCCAGATCGTGCCCATGCGCTATTTCAACCTGATGCTCAGTCCCGCCGAGATTGAGGCCTATACCGCCGACTATCTCGAACAAGCGGGCCCGCGCGCGGACGCTGCCCGAATGTTGCTGCGCGTGGTCGCGGTAACCGCGCGCATCACCACCGAGATGGAGGAACTCAAGCGCTCGCGGAATTCCCGCTCGGTCTGGAAGCTGCACGCCGATTCTTTGGTAGTCCTCGTCGACCTGGCCAAGCAAGCTGGCCGAAGCCGTGGACCGGCTCGCCTTGACCATCGGCCAGCAGGCGGAGACGCAGGCCAACAGTGAGCCTCTCCGCGGCTCGCTCGAAAAGCTGCGCGACGCGCACCAGCGAAGCCGCAAAGCTTATCGCCGAGGCGTAAGAACGCTTCCATCAGCTACGATTAGCCTTTCTTTTTAGGAATTTCTTTGCGTGCCTGGCGGGTATTTCAGACTAAGGAGTTCGTACTTTCTCGGCGATCTCAGCTCCGAGCCTCTGAAAATCGGCAACATCCCAGGTGTAGATCCTGGTTGCACGAGCCTTTCAAGGCGCACCAGCCTAATAACGCATCGTAAATTGTCCCGCCGACGATACCGGCAGTTCGCAGCCTCTCGAATTGCCAGCCGATATTCCGCGCGCATCGAGCGACACAATTTCCATCCGTTCCTCGACTGAATCGAGAATCAACAGCGCCTGATCTGCACTCAGGCCGAGTTTTGCCGGGCAACCGCGTCAGGGTCGCATACAGTTCCGCAAGACTGTGTGCGGCGCAACAGGCATGTTTTCCGATCGGCGCCGGCAAAGAGGGCAAAACTGCGCTCGTGGTGTTCGTGACCGTCCACGGACGTGGCGACCAGACCGAGGTATCGAAGAACGACTTCACCGTTTCCTGCCCAACATTTGCTTGCTCCCGTTCTTTGCGCACCGTCGGATCGTTTCACGCACAACGGACGCTTTCAAGCGGCGCCCCGGTCCGAAAAACCCAGATGCCCTGTTTCTTGTACATGGATGCATTCCCTCGCACTGGACGCAAAACGATGTGGTCCTCGAACGACTCCAATTCCAGCGACTCTCCGGGCTCTAGTTGTAATTGCTCGCGAACCGGCTTGGGAAGAACCAGACGGCCCGCTCGGTCAATGTTAGTCGTGGCATTCATAATGGCATTATACCATACTAAATACCATTATCTTATACCATTTCAAGAAATGCCCTGAGCGAAAGACAGCGCCAGAAGGGACGAGCGAAACGCCCGTCCCCTCCGCTTGTATCGATAACACTCTTAGTGAATGTCGAACTGCTCCTGGTGCAGCGCCGGATCCGACTTCATGATGATCGTCTTCTTCGTGAGCTCTTCCATCTCGTTCAGCAGCCGCGCGTTGTCCGCCTTCAGCGCTTTCGCAACCTCCGGATTCACTCGCAACATCACATCGCTGTGCTCCAGATGGCTGCGAAATCTTGCGCATCTCGACATAGACCTCGTTGCAAATCGTATTCACCGATTTCACGAAGCCCGTCGACTGGCAATATGGACACGGCGATCCAATCGTCCGTTCGAGCGACTGTTTCACCCGTTTGCGGGTGATCGCCACCAGACCGAAATCGTTGAACTGCAGCACCTTCGACGGCGCCCGATCGAGCGCGCAACGCCTCTTCCAGCGCTTGCATCACTTTCTGCCGGTTGCGGCGCTCGTCCATGTCGATGAAGTCGATGATGATGATGCCGCCCAGATCGCGCAGCCGCACCTGGCGCACGATTTCCTTGATCGCATCGACGTTCGTCTTCACGATCGTGTCTTCGAGGCGGGCGGTTTTGCCGACGTACTTGCCCGTGTTCACGTCGATCGCGACCAGCGCCTCGGTCTGATTGATCACGATGTAGCCACCGCTCTTCAGCCAGACTTTCGACTTCAGCGCCTTGTTGATTTCCTCGTTCAGTCCGAACTGCTCGTAAAGCGGCGTCTCTTTCGTGTAGAGCTTGACGCGCTTGACCAGCCCCGGCTGGAAGCGATTCGCAAACCGGACAATGCGCTCGTATTCCTGTTCGGTATCGACCCAGATGACGGAAAAGTCCGAGCTCACCTGATCGCGCAGCACCCGCTCCACCACGTTCAGATCGTGATAGATCAGCGCCGGCGACTTGCTGCTTTCGGAGCGCGTCTTGATCTCGCTCCAGAGGTTTTTCAGAAAGTGGATATCGGCTCGCAGTTCCTCGTCAGTAGCGCCGGCCGCCGCGGTCCGCACAATGAAACCGCCGCCGCCGTTTTCGCGCTCGCTCTGGATGATCCGCTTCAGCCGCTGCCGCTCTTCTTCCGACGAGATCTTGCGCGACACGCCGGTGTGGTTCACGGTCGGCATGAAGACCAGGAATCGCCCCGGCAGCGCGATGTGACTGGTGATGCGCGCGCCCTTCTTGCCGATCGGCTCCTTCGCAATCTGGATCAGCACCTCCTGCCCTTCTTTGAGCAGTTCGCTGATCTGCGGCACTACCGTATTCTCGCGGCTGCGGAAGCGCCGCCCAGTGCGGCGTCCGCGGCGCCGCGGTCGCGATCGGGCCCGCGCTCGCGGCCCGCGGCGCTGTGTTCGCTGCAACAACCTCGCCTCCGGTGCGGGACCGCGAACTTCCGCGCTCGCATCCACGGTGCCGTCGCCAATCGCCTCAGCCTCCAGCAGCGCCTCGGCTTCCGCTTGCGCCTCTTCCAGTTCCAACTCCTCCGCTTCTCGCTCTTCCGCTTCACAGCACGGCCTCGGGCACCGCTTCGCCATTCGCCGCCGGCTCGCCGCCAGCCGCCAGCACTGGAGTCACATCTCCGACTCCGGACTCCGACAACTCACCACCCGCCGCCCGCGTCTCTTCCTCCAGTTCCTCGAAGCCGTCGTCGTCTCCTAGTTCTTCCCCGTAGGGCGCGAGATCGGCTTCTTCTTCCTCGATCTCCTGCTCCTCCATTGCGCTGTGCGCAACCTCGCGCGTGACTTCGTGCGTGACTTCGTGTGTAACCTGTGTAAGCTGCGGATGCGCCCCCGAGTCTGTTTCCCGCGCGGTCTCGTGCACCGTCGTCTCCGGCGCCGAGGAAGTCTCCAACACGGCTTGCGCATCGTTCCGGAATTCCGCTATTTCCCGGCGTTGCGTTGGAAGAGGCTCCGTGCTCTTCTTCTTCAACTTCCGCTTCCGCTACGTGCTCATGCTGTTCGTGCAGAGGCTCGGCAAGCTCGGCCGCGAAGATCGGCTCATCTTCAGGAAAGATCGATAGGATCGATGCCGACGCGGGCGCCGGCTGCTCCACCGCGGCCACGCTCTCCGCGGGCAAAGCCGGGCGTTCGGTCTGCCCCTGACTCTGCGCCTGCCGCTGGTACTTCGAGATGGATTCGCCGGGAAGCACCATCGGCTGATAACCCGGAGGCGGCCCGTAATCGTAGTCGTGACCGGTGCGAGCGGCCGGCGGCGCGGAGCGCTGGAATCGCGAGTCCGACCCGCCCCGTCCAGGACGGTCGCCGCGGCTGAAGCGGTCGTTTCGCGGTTCACTCCGAGGTTCGTTGCGGACTTCGCTACCGGTTTCAGTGCGGATTTCGCTGCGGTTTTCGTCACGGTTTTCGCTACGAGGTTCGCTTCGAATTTCGCCGCGTTCTGGACGGTCGCCTCGATCTGCGCCCGCTCCGCGCCCGATCTCTCCACGACGTCCGCGACGACGCCGTCGTCCGCGAAAGTCGCGCGATGGCCTCGCGGCGTTACCCGGCGCTTCCGAAGCAGCCGCTGCCGGCTCTTCGCCCTCGCCCGCTGCGCCGCCCGCCTCGGCAAGTTGCCCTTCGTTATGAGTCGCTGAACCACCCGCTTCCAACCCGGGGCGCGGGCGCGCCTCCATCACCGGACGATTCGCCGGGATGGCTTCATCCAGGTCCTCGTCCTGCTGCTCCAGATCCATGAAATCGGAGACGTACAGAAACGCGTCGCGCTCCAGCCCAATATCCACAAAGGCGGATTGCATGCCGGGCAGCACGCGAGTTACTCGGCCCTTATAAATCGAGCCCGCTAAGGTGTATTCGTTTTCTCGTTCGAGGTAAATTTCCGCTAGCTGATCGTCTTCCGTGATCCCCACTTTGGTTTCGTGGGGCGTGGTCGATACATACAATTCCTTGTTCATTTCTACTCCGGTTTTTCTTTACCGGACCAGAAGCGCAAGGCGGACCAACGGATCGATGGCGTTCAGCGCCGCTCCGGGTAGGAGCGGGCGCGGTCCCGGAATTCTTCCCGGGACCTACACTGCAGTGAATTGTTCTTGCTCGTCTGCACTGATCGCGTTCAGCATTCCGTCAGGTCTGTGGCCACTCTCTCGCGTTACGCTGAGGGGGCCGTTCCCCGCCTGACTGGCTTCAATCCTGTCCGGCTTCCACTTCGCCGGGATTCTGCCCTCCTTTTTCGCGAGGGCCTTCGTAATCTTGTTTCCTGCCTGATCTTGTTTCGTGGCGCCGTTTTTCGTTGTCGATAAGACCAGTTCTGAAGGGCGCCCCAACTTCTGCCGACCGTCTCAGTTCACGAAACGGCGCATCCGGACGTTCATAACCATCCCCAGCGCCAAAAACATGAAAAGAACGGAAGACCCGCCATAACTCATGAGCGGCAGAGGTATTCCCGTGACTGGCATAAAGCCAACCACCATGCCGACGTTGACCAGAATGTGAAAGCTAAGCACAGCCACCACACCCATCACCAGAAATGCCCCAGCGCGGTCGGGCGCTGTTTGTGCATTCTGGGTCAACCGCATCAGCACTATGAAGTATAACAGCAGAACCACCAGAGCTCCTACAAACCCGTGTTCCTCGGCAAACGCGGCAAAAATAAAGTCGGTCTGCGGCACCGGCAGAAACGCCAGATGCGTCTGCGATCCCTGTCGGCTGCCAAAGATCCCGCCCGACCCCACCGCAATCAACGATTGATTCACTTGATACCCGGAGCCCTGCCGATCCGCATCCGGGTTCATGAAACTGGTCAACCGTTCTTTCTGATACGGCTTCAGTACCTTCATCCATGCCACCGGGACCAGCAGCCCCATAATCATCAGCACGATCAGCGCCTGCTTCCATCGCAGCCCGCCCAGGAACAAGCCCATGACCGCCACCGGCAGATAGGTCAGCGCCGTGCCCAGGTCCGGTTGCGCCAGCACCATCAGCATGGGGAAGCCGACGATCGCCCCCGCCTTCATAAAGTCCGGCCACGACAATTCGCGCTCATGCAAATCCGCAAAATACTTCGCCACCGCCAGAATCAGGATCAGCTTGACCCACTCCGACGGCTGAAAATGTCCGCCCCCCGGCATCTTGATCCAGCGCCGTGCTCCCAAATACTTCTGCCCGAACAGAATCACCGAGATCAAAGAAGCCAGCGCTGCGATGTACATCCAGTGGATTTGTTCGAGCAGAGCGTGATAGTTCAGCAGGCTGACCAGGAACATCGCGCCCACGCCCGCCAGAACCCAGTAGATCTGCTTGAGGTGGGCTCCGGCAAACTTGGTGTGCTCAGTCGCGCTATGAATCTGCACCACGCCCAGCGCGCAGATCGCCAGCACGAAGCCCATCAGGACCCAGTCGAAATCTCGGTAGGAAACGTAGCGCGACATGGATTCAGTCGCCCACCCCGGCACTCATTGGCAAGATAACACGACCGGCGCCGGGCTGGGGACACCCAACCAACGTCTCTCCGTTGACCTCTTCGACTCTTACGTCCATCCACCGGTTCGCGTCATGAAACCCGGAAATTCTCATCTTCAGGTAATTCTCCGTCAGCGCCTCGGTGAAATCCGTTCCGCCCGTTTGCAGCGTGATCGCCTCGACTACCGTCCCCGCCAGCGACCGCATGAACGCAGCTTTCTTCTGGGAGGCAAGTTCCCGCAGCACGCGATTTCGTTCCCGAGCCACGGCCACCGGAACCTGCCCCGCCTGCCCCGCCGCCGGCGTCCCCGGACGCGCCGAGTAGGTGAAAACGTGCAGATACGTAAACGGCAGCTCTTCGATCATGCGCCGTGTCTCGTCAAACTCCGCTTCCGTCTCGCCCGGAAATCCCACCATCACATCGGCGCCGATGGCCGCCGTGGGCATGGCCGCTCGAATTTTCAAAATCTTCTCCCGGTAATGCCAGGGCCGGTACTTGCGATGCATCCGCCGCAGCACCGCATCGCTCCCCGATTGCATGGGCACGTGCGCGTGCTTGGCGATTCGCCCGGACGCCGCCACCAGCCCGATCAGTTCATCGCTCCAATCCATGGGCTCGACCGAACTGATGCGCAATTTCTGAAGAGAAGTCTGATCGAGGATGGCGCGAATCAGAGAGACAAGTCGTTGGTCGTTGGTCGCTGGTCGTTCGCGGTTCAATTGAGGCTGCTCGGTTGACGAAATCACTGATTTGAATTGCTCTTGCTTGCCAACGACTAACGACGGACGACCAACGGCCAGATCTCTTCCCCACCGCCCCAGATTAATCCCTGAAATCACCACCTCGCGATAGCCCGCCTCCACCAGCGTCCGTACTTCCGCCAGGACGCGTTCCATGGGCAGCGAACGGCTCTGTCCCCGCACATACGGAATCACGCAGAACGAACAGCGGTTGTCGCATCCATCCTGCACCTTGAGGTTCGGACGCGTGCGTTCGTTGGCGGCTTCAAATACCGGAGCCGCCAGCAGTTCGGTATGCGCAAAAATGTCGCCGACCACGACATTGCCCGCGTACCTTGCTCTTTCACCTGGGTGCCCCACCCTTTCGCGTTCGTTGCGAAAGAGTGGGATTGGCTCTTTTTGGCCGGAAAGCTGCGCTACTGAAACAAACCCCGCCGAAGAAGAAGTCGCAATCTCCGCCGCCTGGTGTTTATGCGAATTGCCCACCACCCACGTCACGCCCGGCAGGGCCGCCAGTTCTTCCGGCGCCCGCTGCGCGTAGCAGCCGGTCACCAGAATCTGGCAATCCGGATTCACCCGCTGCAACCGCCGTATGGAAGCACGCGCATCCTTGTCCGCGCCCTCGGTCACGGTGCAGGTATTCAGCACGACAATTTCCGCGTCGCGCAGCCGCCCCGGCGCGCTCCAGTCCGCGTTCCAGAAATTGCCGTTCCAGCGCCGCCCCATCCGCCTGGGTAGCGCGGCAGCCAAAATTTTCTATGTAGAAGCGAGCCACACTCCTATACTAAACGAGTGGAGGCTGCGGCTGAAGTTCCCGGCGATTGCGCGCCGATTCCGCCGTGCACTGCATCTCGGCTCCGCTTGAGAGGTGCACAATGAAACGCCGCATTCTTCTTGTCGACGACGATCTCGCCGTCCTGCTTACCCTCAAAGCGGTGCTGGAACTCAACGGATTTGAAGTCGAAACTGCCGGCAGTTCCGCCGAGGCCTTGGCCCGCATGGAGTCCGGCGTTTACCAGATGGTGATCAGCGACTTGCGCATGGAATCCGAAGAGTCGGGCCTGGAAGTCCTCCGCGCTGCGCGCCGCCAGGCGTACGATCCCGCGACCGCCCTGCTGACCGCCTATCCACCATCCGGCGAACATTGGCGCACCGAACATCGGAACGAGCAACATCGGAACGGTCAAGAGCGGCACGGGGGAGATCAGAGCGGTGAGAACTCGGACTCGTTGCTGGTGAAACCGCTCGGCACCGCAGAACTTCTGCGTCAGGTGGAAGCCCTGCTCATCCGTCACGCCGACAGGCAAGAACGCCAGCGAAAGCCCGCCTCTTGAGCACAAGAGACCGGCGGCTCGGCGCGATGCGCATCCCGCCGGCCACGCTTCCCTCATCTTTCAACGGATCGGCAGCAACGGATCGGCGGCAGACGATCAGGCGCTCGCCCGTTGCCGCCCCTGCTGAAAACACTCGCGGCACAGCACCGGCCGTCCCTGCGTCGGCCGGAACGGAACCGTGGTCTCTTTCCCGCATTGCGAACAGTTCGTCCGCGTCTCCGTCTTCGCGTACGAATGCCCGCGCGCCGGTGCATGCGACGTAGCTCCAACCACTGCTACTCGCTTGCCCTTGCAGTTCTTGCAGCGTTTGGGTTCGTTCTTGAACTGCTTGTCATGGAAAAACAGCTGTTCACCCGCCGTGAACACGAAGTCCGTGCCACAATCGATGCACTTTAACACCTTGTCCTGGTATTCCATTGAAGAGGCGCTCCCATTCCGCGTCCCTGCTCTGCACGGGAGACCCGAATAGGGAAGGATCCGGTTCACAACGTGGGCAGGAGATTTACATCCCCCTCGTGCTGACCCTGTGGATTCGGCCCGCCATGCGGTGTGCACCGCATGGTTACTGCTTTACTGATTAAGACAACTATCGGGGAAGTAGCTTTTGAAGGTTAGGGAATGTGGCCGCACCCAAGAGCGAACGGCCTGTCTTCCTCTAGTCCTGTTCCTTGCGCGCTTTCTTGCGGCTGCGTTTGCGAGCCAGCGCTTCTTTGACTCGCTTCCTCTCGCCGGGCTTCAGGTAAAACGAGTGACGCTTTACTTCCTTAATGATGTCCTCGGTTTGTACCTTCCGTTTGAACCGCCGCAGCGCGTTCTCGAGGGATTCACCCTCTTGAAGTCGAACCTCCGCCAACGAACTACACCCCCCTTGCTCGTCCCAACTGGACTCGTTAGTTATGGCAAGCATTGGCCTCGTAAGTCAAGTGGAATGTGTAGAAATTCTCGCCCCACCTTAGAAATTCAGCCGCATAGACAATTGCAACTGCCGTGGAGCAAACGAAGCCGCCGGCTTCATGAAACTCGTAGGTTGCTGAAAATAAGCTGGATAGTAAGCTGCTCCCGCTTGTTGCGTGTACTTGACGAACTGCCCCGCCGAATTATAGAAGCCGTTGTCAGTCAACCCGAGCCTCTGATTATCGCGATTCAACAGATTGAACGACTCCGCCATCAACTCCAGATGATACCGTCCGCCCAGATTTATCTTCCTTGCCATTCGCAGGTCCATGCTGGCGTAATCCGGACCGAGCAGCGCATTGCGCCCATATTTCGGCAAACGGTCGTTGAGGTCGTTCCCGTCCTGATTCGGATCGCCCGACACGGTCGCGTTGGCCGGCCGTCCGCTGCCATACGTCATGATCCCTGAGATCTTCCAGTGATCGAACAGCGTTGCCAGAGCTCCCGCCGCAAACGGGTTCGGCTCCTCGATCGCCGAAATCGTCAGCCGCTGCCGCTGATCGGTTACACTCGGCCCCCGCTCACTCTTCGTCGAGTACGAATTCTGCACCGTTGCCGGCGCTCCCGCCACCAGCGCATCCTGCCCCGTGTCGATGGCGTGCGCCCAGGTGTACGCCAGCCGGAAATACATCCCTCCCGACATCCGCTTGTGCAGCGACACCGTCATGCCGTGATACACGCTCGACGCCGCGCTCTCAAACTGGTCGATGGCCCCCAGTTGCGCGATCGGGCGCGCCAGTGGGTTGATACAAGGTGGATACGGGCAGCTCATGCTGGAGGTCGTCTGCCACGTGGCAAACGACGCCACGCTATAGAACGCGTTCTGAAAAGTATTGCCGGTCGGGTCGAAAATGGGATAGCTGTAATACGTCGGCGGCGGCAGATTCACATCCCGCGCCCGAATCATATCCACCCCATGCACATAAAGGTAGGACACCGTCCCGGTAAACCCGTCGGCCAGTTTGCGCTCCAGGCTCAGACTTCCCTGCTGCACCCGCGGCGTCTTAAAGCCCGGCGCAAACGCCGCCACCTCGTTGGTCGCATACTGCTTCCAAGCATCGGGCACAGTGCATGAAACCGGGCCCCGCGGACAATTCACCGCCGCATTGGGATACGTCGGAAACACCTGGTGCTGGTAGTAATCCGAGTTATCCAGTTCAAGAAAAGTGTCGGTCACCCCGTTGTTATTCATCACCGCCGACTCATAAATCTGCGGCAGCCGAGTATAGAACAATCCAAACCCCGCGCGCACCATCAGCGGCCGATCGTCGCCTAGCGTATACCCGATTCCCACCCGCGGCGCAAAATTTGTCTCCCGCGATGGCATCTTTCCCGCCGCCGGCCACAGCGGATCGCTCACCATTCCCGCCTTTGAAAACGTCTGCAAATCGTAGCGCGCTCCCATGCTCAAGGTGAAATGCGGCGTCAACCGCGCCGTGTCCTGCACAAACCCCGCGTAGTCGTTGCTGTTCGGATGCGACACCGGATTCCCGAAATTCTGTATGTAATACCGCGCTAAGTTGGCGGGCGGTCCCGTCCAACTGCCAGCATCCCAATTCCAGCTTGGCATGATGGTGTGCGCATACGCTCGCAGCGGCGTCAGCGCCAGGCCCCCGTGCATGGGGACAAACGTAGAACGGATCCACCACAATGTTGTCGAACAAGTACTCGCCCCCATAGAGCGACGGAAAGTAGTTGTAGTCCCATGTGCGCATGGTGTCGCCGCCGAACTTCCACTGGTTGCGGCCGCGGCTCAGACTCAAAGTCTCGGCCAGGTGCAAGCGGTGTTCCCGCGTCTGCCGCGGCAAGATCGACGACTGCCCAAAATCGTCCAGCCAGTTGTAGATGCTAGTCCGCGTCCCGGTCTGGTTGGGAAACGACTGTTCCAGGTCGCGCGAAAACTGCGCCCGCAAATGGCTCGTCAGCCGCGGCGTGATCGCGCTCAGCAAACTGAGCGAAGCGCTTTCCGTCTTTACGTCCTCCTCCCCATTCCCGCTGATCGCCGTATTGGTAATCGGACTCGCCGGGTCGAGGAAGACATTGTTCGTCCCGTAATAGCGGGACGTACTCAGCCGCGCCGAAAGATGCTGATGCGCCGTCAGCACCCGATCCAGCTTCATAAATCCCGCGTTCCCCAGCAACTTCGCGGGAAATGTCCCGCCCATGGTGGAAAGCTGCGCCGCCGCCGTCGACCCGCTGGGCGCGATACACGGCGGCCCACCCGCACTGGCAGGAGGGCAACCCGGCACAATCGCCTGATCGCAGGCCGTCCCCCCAATATGCGGATCGCAGACCTCGTAGTCCAAAATGCTCGGATAAGTACCCAACTGCGGCGTCACGGAGGTCGAACCGTTCTCGAACTCCACCACCGCCGGCACATGAAAAATCTCCTGATCGTATCCCGCAAATAAGAACGTCTTGTCGCGCTGGATCGGCCCTCCAATGGTCGCGCCAAACTGGTCTTGCTGCTCGCTGGGATTGGAGCCCACAAACGCCGGCGCCGCGCCTCCCAGCGAATTGTCGCGCAGAAAATAGAATGCGCTCCCGTGCCAGGTGTTCGTGCCCGACTTGGTCACCACATTCACCACCGCGCCCCCCGCCCGCCCTGACTCCGCCCCATACCCGCTCGACTGCACGCGGAACTCCTGCACCACCTCGTCGGAAAACTGGTAAGGCGCGCGGTACCGTCCCATCGCCTGGGCAAAGAAGCCGTTATTGTTGTCGCCGCCATCGACCAGAAAGCTGGTGTTGTATCCCCGAATCCCGCCATAAGAGAGGTCTCCGTTCGATCCCGACGTCAAGCCTCGCGGATCCTGCGTCACCCCCGGCACGAGTAGCAATAAATCCGTGTACCGGCGCCCATTCAGCGGCAAGTCCTTGATGGCGCGCTCCTCCAGCAGCGCCGACACCGAACTCGGATTCTCATCCAAGATTCGCGGCGCCTCCGACACGGTGATGGTTTCCATCGGTCCCCCCACCTTCAACCTGAACGTCAACTCCGTCGTCGCTCCCACCTCCACCCGAATCAGCGGCGAAATCTGCGGCGACATCCCTTCTGCCTCCGCCCGCGTCGAATACTGTCCCGGGGGCAGCAGGTCCACCGTGAATCGACCCACCGAATCCGTGGCCGTGTGGTAGCGGACTCCCGTCTCCACCCGGATGGCCACAATGTCGGCGTTGGTAATCGCCGCTCCCTGCGCGTCCAAGACAACACCCCGCAACACGCCCGTGGAAGCATCCTGCGCCCAAAGACTGAGCCCCCAGAAAATCAAGAGGACGATAGAGAAGAGGTTGCGAATCGTGACTAGGAATGACCAAACTAGGAATGGCTGGTGACGGCGGCACATAGGAATCCCCTCGCATCCGAGACTTCGGAATCGGAGGGGATTCCAGAAACCCTGCTCATCTCTATACCACCGTGCATCTCACACCGCGTGTGACCCATGTACAGGGAATATGTTCAGTTTATTTCGTCGCGGGCTGGCTGCGGAAAAACGTTCAGAGACCGGGGCTTGCCTCGTCTTTGTAGACGCGGCGCGGGCAAGGGAGACGCGGCAAGCCGCGTCTCTACTCCCGATCTTGCCTGCTCAATGCGCCGGTGCTGCCGCCGGAGCCGCCGGCTTCGCGCCAAAGTCCACCTTCGGCGTCGCGCGCGAGGCTTCTGACGCCTGGAAGTACGCCGAGTTCTGCTTGTAGCCGGCAAACCCCGCATACAGATTGTTCGGGAACTGCAGCACATAAGTGTTGTAATCCTGCAGCGTATCGTTATAGCGCTTGCGCTCGACGGCGATCCGGTTCTCCGTCCCCGCCAACTCGTCCTGTAAGCGCATAAAATTTTCATTCGACTTCAACTGCGGATAATTCTCCACAATCAGCAGCAACCGCCCAATCGCACCATCCAACTGCCCGTTCGCGGCAATCTTGTCGGACGGCGTCTGTGCCGAAAGCAGCGCCGACCGCGCCTTGGCAATGTCCCCAAACACGGTCACTTCCTGCTGCGCATATCCCTTCACCGTCTCCACCAGGTTCGGAATCAAATCGGCGCGCCGCCGCAGCACGATATCCACCTGCGACCACGACGCCTTCACCGCCTGATCTTTCGCCACCAGTTGATTACGTACTCCTACGTACTGTCCAAACAGCGCCAGCACGATCACCACCAATACCACCAGGACAATCAAGCCCTTGCTCATATCGCTCTCCCGATTACAGGATTCACTCGCAAACTTGCCGGTGGAGCACCGGGCGTCCTCGCCCGGCCACGCCTGACGGGCGGGACGCCCGTCGCTCCATCGTCGGATTCATCACGCTGCCGGATCCAACATTTTGTCCACCGCCGCCGTCACCGCTTCCACCAACTTCAGATGGCGCGCAAACATCTCATCCACCTTCGCCGCCTTTCGATCTGCCTTGCCCTCTCGGATATCCAGCAACTCGCCAAACACGCTGCTATCAATCCCCAACTTACCTGCCAGCGCAGCCGCAGCTTCTCGCTTCGATTCCGCTCCCGCATCGCCCAGGGCAATCAGCGCATGGCGGAACAGCGTCCCAAACGCCGGTAGCGATCGCAGCAACAGTTCCCACTTCGCCTCCGCGTTGCCCGCCACCATCAACAACCCCTGCCGCAGCAGGATCGTCTTCTCCCGCAGTTCATACTCTACCTGTGCCCGATGTAAACGCATCGGGATCTCCAAGGTTTGCAGAACGTCTTCTCCCCAGAGCACGCGATAGTGCCGCCGCATGTCCAGAAATTCGATGGAGAAAACGTCCGCCGACCGCCGCATCTCTTCCGCACTCATCAGCAGCGGCGCGCGGTGCTTCTGTTTCTCCCACCATTTGATCGCCGGAGCCAGCGCCACCAGCGCAGCGAAAGAAGTCTCCCCGAGCACACACAGCAGATTCACATCCGAGTAGCCGGCAAGATAATCTCCCGCCGCCGCCGACCCATAAAGAATCGCGGACCGCAGATTCGATCCTGCCGCCTCGCGTATCCGTTCGACAAACTCGTCAATCAGTTTTTCCGGACCCATGGCGCGCCTCTCACTGTCTACGAACTGCCTCTCTACCAACTGCCACCCGCCCCGCCACCTCCCGTACTGCCACCACCGAACCCACCAAATCCACCGCCGCCAAACCCGCCTCCGCCGCCGCCAAATCCACCAAATCCGCCGCCACCGTATCCGCCTCCGCCATATCCACGGCGGCCACCCCCCAGGTTGCTAAACAGCATGGCCCACAGCAGGCCCGACAAGAATCCCGACCCGCCGCTCCCTCGTCCAGAACCGCCGCCCCGAAATAAGGCCCGAAAAATGAGAATCACAACAAAGAGGAGAACGAGGAATACAACTACCCCCGGTCCCCCGCCGGGCGCCGGTTGCCGCGAAGGCGCGGCCAGTCGAGGCTGATTGTCCAAGGTGACGCCCGCATCCTGCGCAATCACCGAGGCCACGCGCGCCGTCATCAACGTGACCGCGCCCGCATAATCGCCGCTGCGGAGCAAGGGCACCATTTCCCGTCCGAACCCGCCCACCTTCCCGTCCGGAAGAATGGGCTCCAGCCCGTATCCGACCGCAGTCCAATACTTGTGGTCTTGGGTGGCCAGCAGGATCAGCACCCCGCGATCTTTGCCCTTGGCGCCGATCCCCCACTTCTGATACAGTGCCACCGCGTAACTCACCACCTCCTGCCCGTCGACCGACTTCACCGTAACCACGGCAATCTGCGCCTGCGCCTTTTGATCCACCTGCCGGCAAAGATCGTTTAGCCGCGCCTCGGTAGCCGCATCGAGCACTCCGGCAAAATCATTGACGTAGTTAGTCGGGCGCAGAGAAGCAATGGGCTCGGCGGCAACCCACACCGCCGCAGCGAGCAAAATCCAGAGGATCGCCGAGACTTTTGCCGGCCGCTTCATTCGGGGAAATTGTACAGGAGGGGACTCGCCAAGTTGGACACTACAACTCGTGTCATCAATGAGCGGTTCAGCGGTTGTTGGTGAAATCGGATGCGGGTGTTGAAAAACTCTTTTCAGGGAATTTCACCAGTAAAATTCGTTCGTAAGTTATTGAATATTCGTTCGCCGCAAGCGTGGGAATTCGCTGAAATTACTGGTTTGGTTCCTTTTTCAACAGCCACGGATGTTTCGCCAATTACAAAATCCAGCCTTACTTGTCTGGCGGAGCAGACCAAAGCTTCATGTCCGAGACGTCCTTGAAGGACAGGTATTTCAGCCCGTGCCCACTGACATAATGGAAAGTTGCAGTGAGAATCACGTATTCGCCGAGACGCTTGTCGTTTTTGCCTACGGATTGATGAAGGTAGATGCAGTTCGGCATCACCGCATTGCGTGCGTCTGGTTTCGAGACGTATAGGCACACCGACCGATCCAATCCTCCCCCATAACCCAGAAACCCGATGACTCGTAGCCTCCGGCCATCGAACTTTTCAGGATTGGCAATGATCAAGCTGACCGAAACGGGCCTCTCCTCCCCTGATCCCTGCGATGCCCAAACAGCCCATCCCCCGCTCAAAACGAGCAGAAACACCACTACGCAATTTGTCTTGCGGCGCATGCGGCCATCCTCAGCAACCAAACTTCGGTACCATTATGATCCCGGAGTCATCTGTTGTAATCAGCGATAGCGCTCACAACCGGAGTTGCCGGTGAAATTGCCATGTATCGCCAGCTATAGGGCAACACTCTCTAGACCTGCCGCCAGAACCTCGGGAACGATCGCGTCAATATCCGACTCCTTGGTGAGGTGGTTCACAATGCAAGCGCGCAGGCAGAACTTGCCATGCAACGTGGCATTCGACAGATAGACGCGTCCGCGCGCCACAATCCGCTTGAGCAAAGCCAAGTTGAAGCGATTGCGTTCTTCCTCAGAAGCGTCCTTACCCAAAAGATGCCGGAAGCAGACCGCGCTCAGTTCCACCGGCACCAACAGTTCAAGCGCCGGAGCGCTCGCGACCGCCGCCGCCAACCGCTGAGCGCAGTCGAGATCCTTGCGGATCGCCGCCCGAAAAGCCGTCAGCCCGTGATACCGAAGCGAAAGCCAAAGCTTGAGCGCGCGGCAGCGCCGCGAAAGTTCAATCGACTCTTCAAAAAATGCGAAGCCTTCCACGGGATCGCTGCTCAGCTGTTTGGCATAGTCGCCGGTATAGGCAAAGGTCGTGCGCGCCATCCCCACATCGCGATATAAGAGACATCCGCAATCGAGCGGCTGGTACAGCCACTTATGCGGATCGAGCGAAAGCGAATCGGCCAGCGCCAGGCCGTCGAATTTTTCCGGGGCGGCAATCGCAGCCAGCGCCCCATAAGCTCCGTCCACGTGCATCCATGCGCCGTGGGCGTGAGCGATCCCGGCAATCTCCCGCAGCGGATCAATGGCCCCGGTATTCACCGTGCCCGCCGACGCCACCACCGCGATCGGGATCGTGCCCTCCGCCTGGTCCCGCCGTATAGCCTGCTCCAATTGCGACGGAATCATGCGATAGGAAGCATCACACCGCACAATGCGCAAGTTTTCCCGGCCAATGCCGAGCATGGCAACGGCCTTGGGCACCGCCATGTGCACCTGCTCGGACGCGTAGATCACACCCGCTGGCGCGTGGCGAAGTCCGCGCTCGTTGGCCGGAGTCTTCGCCTCCCGCGCCATGGTCAATCCCATCAGGTTCGCGGCCGATCCTCCGCCGGTAAGCGTTCCGAGGAAACCGCCACAGCCAACCGCCTCCGCCAGCCACCGTACCACCGTCCGCTCGATGGTCACGCCCGCCGGTGCAGAGCGCCAGGCGGTAATGTTCTGATTCAAGATCGAGGCCAGCAGATCGCCCAGCGCCGCCACCGGCTCTCCCGGACTGTGCACATATCCGAAGAAGCGCCCGTTGTGCGCCCGCGAATGCGCGATCACGTCCGCGAGCGCGGCCAAGGCCCGGTCGCCCATCGCCTGCTCGGGCAACTCCAGCGCAAACAGGCGCTCGGTTTCCGCACCCGTAGTGGTAGGAAAAGTGCGGCGACCGTCGAGGGTAGAAATGTAGTCCGCAGAGAGTTCGGCAACGTTTGCCGCCAGACGCCGGAAGGCTTCAGGAGAAAGTTCAAGAGGGTCCATGACTTTCTGAATTTAATCACAAAGGCGTCTCGCGGGCCGGTCCCATATTTTCCCAAGCGCTCGTCCGTGATATCTTGGCGGTTCCGAGTCTCAAGCGGCAGGTCAAGGCCGCACTCGAACCCATGATCCGCTCCTACAAAGGCGTCACTCCCCAGTTCCCCGACACCTGCTACGTCGACGACTCCGCCCAACTCATCGGCGACGTCACCCTCGGCGAACACTCCAGCATCTGGATGAACGCCGTCCTCCGCGGCGACGTCCACCAGATCCGCGTCGGCCATTACTCCAACATTCAGGACAACTGCGTCCTCCATGGCATGAAAGAACAGTACGGCGTCTACCTGGGCGACTACGTCAGCGTGGGCCACAACGCCATTCTGCACGGCTGCACCGTTGAAGCCCGCTGCCTGATCGGCATGGGGTCCATCGTCCTCAACGGTGCGGTCATCGGAAGCGGCTCCATCATCGCCGCCGGCGCCCTGATCCCCGAGAAGACCATCGTCGAGCCAAACTCGCTCTGGATGGGCTCCCCGGGCAAATTCCGCCGCCACCTGGATGAAAAAGACCAGGCGATGATCCTCCGCTACGCCGAAAATTATCTCGGATACAAGGAATCGTACTTGAGGGAGAGAAAAGGCTCTTAGCTCTTAGCTCTTGGCTTTTGGCTCTTGGCAGGCTGTGGAAAGACTCGGGGTTTGCACGCTTTAGCGACGCCGAAAGCTCTTCCAGATGGATCGCCCGTTGCGGCAGAAATCGATTGGGAACAGTTTTCCCTCAGGCGAAAAGATGGCCCGGCCCGCCGCTTGGGTGGCGGCTGTGTGGGGTCGTGGGGTGAGGCCGGGCTATCTAGGATTGCAACTGCTCACTTTATACCGCATCCGGCCTTGCCTCGACTGTGACGGTCATCACTATACCGTGTGACTGCGCCACAGATGCCTGTGACGCAGGTCACCGCCAAGACCGGTGTCACTGGCTAAGGTAACAATGAAACTACTCCAGCAAACAACTCAGGAGAAGCACTCATGGCCTACGTAATCACCGACACGTGCATCAAGGACGAGCTTTGCGTCGAAGTCTGCCCGACCGACTGCATCCATCCCAAGAAAGACGAGGCGCAGTTTGAAGCGGCGACCCAGCTTTACATCGACCCCGTTGGTTGCATCGATTGCGGCGCCTGCATTCCGGCCTGCACCTCGGATTCGATCTTCACCGCCGACGACTTGCCCGAGGACAAGAAAGAATTTCTGGATAAGAACGCCGCCTATTACGCGAACGCGTAGCCTCCCGGCTGCGACTGTATGAAGGGTGCCCCGTCCAAGCTCCGCTTGGGCGGGGTTGTTCGTCCTCCAATTGACACCCATTGCTCCCTTTCCCCCGGAACTTACCTCCTCCCAGGGATCTCACTTATCGTTTACTTCCATAGCCCGGTGATCTACGTCCTTTGCACGAACCGACAACTCGTGCATACTGCAAACGCTCTTCCATACAGGAGGCTTTTGTCCGCCATGGCTTCTCGTATCATCTTTGCCGCCGCGATTCTGCTGGCATCTTTTTCTCTTTATGCTGCCGATAATCCCCCCGCCGGCCCTAACTCCGACCCTACTTACCAGCAACTTCGTAACCTGACGCTGGGAGGCGAGGCGGTCAGCGTCAGCAACTTTGATCTAAAGCGCGACGCCGGCACCTTCCATCTGCATTCGGGAACCGTGTGCTTTGTGACGCCGGTGCAGGGCAAGGTCACGGGCGCGGTGTTCACGGGAGACGGCAACTTCGTCCTCGATCCGCCGCTCGAATCCGAGCGCCAGAGTTTGAAGCTGCTCACCAAAGAGAACGAGTTCAGCGAGAAGTTTACTCAAGCGGTCCTGCGCTTCACCGACTCGACCTATGACGAAATCAAGAAAGGCGGCAGCCCGGCGGCCGGCGGTTGCGATGCGGGCATGCTGAAAGACAGCCAGAATACGACGCGCCACAAACTCAAAAACAACCTGGAGGCCCGCATCCTTGAGGATGTATTGAGCCCCGAACCAGGGGGCCTGTTCTACGCCTTCATCCACGGCAAGCGCTACAGCGACAAGGAAATTTATGAGATCGAGCCGAACTGGGGATCCGATCAAGTCAACTTCCGAACCTACGACGAAAGCAAATGGGGCCACTGGGCGTCGTTCAGCCTCTCCGGAGAACACGCGCACGGCAGCGTCGGCAGGCTGATGCGGATTGAACATCAGCAACTGGATGTGACCTTCGAAAAAAGTGGCGCCCTCTCCGGGAAGGCTGCGACCGATATGGTTGCACGCCGAAACGGTGTGCGGGTTGTGCCCTTCGATCTGTTCCGGCCCTTGCGCGTGCAAAGCGTAACCGCGAACGGGCAGCCCCTTTCTTTTATTCAGGAGGACAAGAACGACGACGGCAACTTCGCGGTCATTTTGCCCAAGGCTCTCAGCGCCAACGAGAAAGTCACGCTCACCACAACCTATGGGGGGAAAGAAGCCGTGAGCAATGAGGGCAACGGTAACTATTTCCCGGTGGCCCGGGAGAATTGGTATCCCAACGATCCCGGTGCGAGTTTTGGAGAATACGCGCTCTATGACATGACGCTGCGTATTCCCAAAGGCATGAAGATGGCGGCGACTGGAGTGCTCGTCTCCGAGAGCAATGAGGGCGGCCGGAATGTAACCGTGTGGAAGAGCGAAAACCCGCAGACCGTGGCGGGATTCAGCTTTGGCCGCTTCAAGGAAGAGGAAGCCAAGCTCACCAAGCCCGAATATCTCATCCAGTCCTATGCCAACGAGGAATCTCCGGATTGGGTGAACGCCCTGCAACGTTCAGCCGAAGCTCCCATGACCTTAGACGGGGACCACATGGGAGCCCCGGTGGCTCTGGGCACGATGAGCACCACTTCGCTGAATAAGAAAGCACTGGCGGAGGGCGAATTGGCGGTGCAGCTGTATACCGAGTATTTTGGCCCATCGCTGTTCAAGCACATGCAACTCACGCAGCAGACGGCGTGCAACTTTGGACAATCATGGCCCGAACTCGTCTGGATTCCGATCTGCTACTACTTCGACACCACTGTGCGCCACTCCCTCGGACTGGACCACGCCGACCACGGCTACTGGAAAGCAGTCACGGCCCATGAAGTAGCCCACCAATGGTGGGGACACACCGTCGGCTTCGCTTCCGGCCGCGACCAGTGGATGAGCGAAGGCTTCGCCGACATGTCCGCAGCTCTCTACATCAGCATGATCGAGAAGAACCCGAAGAAATTCATCGAGTTCTGGAACGACGAGCGCGAGTTGCTGCTGGAGCGAGATGCCCAAGGTTTCCGCGCCATCGACGTGGGTCCCTTAACCATGGGATACCGGGCCAGTAACTCGCGAACCGGATTTGGAGTGACGCGGCGTCTCATCTATCCCAAGGGCGCCTACATTCTCCACATGATCCGCATGATGATGTGGGACCGCAAGACCGGCGATCAGAATTTTAAGGCTGCCATGCAGGACTTTGTGAGGACTTACTCCGGCAAGGCAGCCACCACCGAAGACTTCAAAACAATGATGGAAAAACACATGACGCCAGAGATGGACCTCGACGGCAATCGTCGCCTGGACTGGTTCTTCAACGAATACGTCTACGGCACCGCTTTGCCAACCTACAAGATCGACTCCACGTTCGAAAAAGACGCAAACGGCGATGTTGTATTCGGCTTCAAGGTCACGCAGTCCGGCGTAGACGATAAATTCCGAATGATCGTACCCATCTACCTGGAACTTGCGGACGGCCGCATTGCAAACCTGGGCCGCGCGCGGCTGACGGGAAACACTTCGGTGGATCAGAAAGTCCCGCTGAAGGGATTGAAAGATACACCCAAACGCGCGCTCCTGAATTACAACGACGACGTGCTGGCTTCGAATTAGAGGTATTTCATAAATCGGGTAGGGCACGGCTTCACAGCCTGCGGAAAAACTCCGCGTAGCCCTTGATTTTGGGTGGAGCAGCGCTTCAGCGCTGCAGTAAGTGCATTGTCTTGAATTCGGCTTTAGCCGCTGAGGGCACGGCTCTCGCTCCCGGACGACTTTTCCGCAAGCTGTTTAGCCGTGCCGTTTAGGCCTGGAAAAATGCGAGCTTTAGCCCCTGAGGGACGAACCCTCAGAGCTGAAAGGCATTTATGAAACGCACTCTAATGAGCATCTCGCCGCCAACCGATCAAGTAAGTAATTGGAACCTTCCCAGTTGAAAGCTCGCCAATCTCCCACTGGTATTCGCTCGCGGTCAGTTTTTCGACGAGCTCCCGCAGTTCCTGTGGCCGGTAGGTCCGAAGGCAAGACACCACTCCATCGAACGGTAAGACCAAGGGAATGATCGGAACCAAATACGTCAAAAGCAACCGTGACCAGCGGAACGGACGAATCCACAGTGTGCAGACGAACAGCAGGAAAATCCACACAAACATAAGCCCAATCGTCAACGAAGCGCGCCTGCTTGTTTCAAATATGCCGATGCCTTCGCCGGCATCCACCGCATTCTGCAGAATGGCGCGAGCCTCTTCCGGCGGAAAATGATGGAACGATGTGAACATCGTTCGGAACCCCGTCAGTTCGCGAGGCACGTTCATTGCGTCAACCGAGCCCGGATAGAACCTTATCCGATTCTCGGAAGCTCGTCCGGCATTTTGCATGGCTCCCAGGTTTGGGTACTTATCCGTGAGCCAAATTTGAAGGCCCGGCGGTTCTTCTTGCAGCTTTCGAGAAAGGTCCAACCAGGGTCCGCCGCCGCCGGAACCCAAGTCAACGATCGAACGGCTGCCAGTAGAGTTCAGTGCAGTTTGCAGCAGCGGAGCGATGGGCGCGTAAGCCTTTACCAGAGCAAACCCAAACTGAAGCGCATCCGTAACTCCATCTCGAAGAGACGATGGGAACCACGGTTGTTCGTGGATCTCGATAAACTGTACGCGACGCATGGCGACTTGGCCTGGTGAGGATTGCGTGAACATTCTCGTCGAAATCCGCAAAAATATCGATTCGACGTTAAACTAATCCAGTGAAGCAGTGACAAGAGAACCCATCCGTAGAGACGGGGCTTGCCCCGTCTCAGTTTGGATGAGAGCGCGACCAACGACCGGCGATCCAAGACAAAATGATCAAATCTCCCCGAGGAACCCGCGACCTTCTCCCGCCCGACACCGCGCTCTGGAACTTCGTCGAAGCCGCTGTGCGCGACGTGTTCCGCGCCTACAACTTCCACGAAATCCGCACCCCCATCTTCGAGTCCACCGAACTTTTCGCCCGAGGCGTCGGCGAGGAAACCGATATTGTCAGCAAGGAAATGTTTACCTGGGAAGATCGCGGCCGCGCCGAAAGCGATAAAGGCCAGTCGCTGACGCTACGCCCCGAAAACACCGCCGGCATCGTCCGCGCCTACATCGAGCACAAACTCTGGGAGCGCGGCCTGAACAAATTCTTCTCGATCGGCCCTATGTTTCGCCGCGAGCGCCCGCAAAAAGGACGCTACCGCCAGTTCTACCAAATTGACGCCGAGGTCATCGGTCCCGCCACCGCCGGCAGCCAGTCTCCCGCGCGCGACGCGGAGATTCTCGAGCTCCTGGCCACGCTGCTCGACCGCGTCGGCATCACCAACTGGACGCTCGAACTGAACTCCGTAGGCTGCCCCGCCAACCGCGTAAAATTCAACGAAGCTCTCCGCCGCGCCCTTGCACCCGTAGTAGGAAAAATGTGCGCCGACTGCCAGCGCCGCGCCGTAACCAATCCGCTGAGAGTTTTCGACTGCAAAGTGCCCGAGGACCAGCCCATCATCGCAAAGCTGCCCACCATCACCCAGTTTCTCGACGAAGCTTGCCGCACCCACTACGAAGAAGTAAAACAAATCCTGAACGCAGTCCAGATTCCTTACCAGGAAAACCCGCGCCTGGTGCGAGGCCTGGATTACTACCAGAAAACCACTTTTGAATTTACGCATGGGGCGCTGGGGGCGCAGAACGCGATCCTCGGCGGTGGACGATACGACGGCCTATCCGAAGCGCTAGGCGGTCCCGCCGCTCCGGGCATCGGCTTTGCGATAGGAGAAGATCGCCTCGTACTCTCGCTGACGGAGTCGGCGGAGTCGGTGGTCCGCAAGCCCGACGTTTATATTGCTCCGCTCGGCGCGCGGATGAATCGCGAAGCGGCTCGCCTGGCTCGCGAACTGCGCCGCCACGATCTGGTGGTCGATCTCGGAGACGAGTCGTTTCGCCTGAAGAAGTCGTTCGAAGCCGCCGACAAGATGGGCGCGCGCTACATCCTCATCGTCGGCGAAAACGAAGTGGCCGCCGATGCCTTCGCCCTCAAGCATCTGGCCTCCGGCGAACAAGTCACGGTTCCGCGCGCGGAGTTGGCACAGCGGATTTTGCAAAGGTAGCTCTTAGCTCTTGGCTTTTGGCTTTGCAAACGAAGTAACGCTGACCGCAGCTAAGCCCAGCCCCGGCAGGGGCGGCCGAGCTTAGCCCAGCGCTTCAACGCTGGGAAAAATGGAAGATAATCATTTAGTCCCGGAGGGACGACCGAGTCCTCACGCGCACTCTTTTGGGGCTGGGCAAATAGAACCGCGAACAGAATGCAGCACGAAGTAAAATCGTGCCGTAGGAGACAACCAATGCGACCCACTTCCCTGCTGTGCGCAACTATCCTCATTGCCACTCTGGCCCTAGCGCAGACTTCCAAGCCCGTCTCCGCCTTCGACCAGCAACTCATCGATCAGCAACAGCAGTTGCTGCAAGCGACCCAGAGCAAAGACGCCACGGCGGTCGAGCGCGCCATCGCCGACGATTTCCAGGGCATCGCCACCAACGGCGACTTCTACGACAAAAGTGATCTCGTCGAATCCGCGCAGGCGGGAGCCCCCAAAGGCACGCGCGCCTACGATTTCCACGTCGTCAAACTGAACGACGACTCGGCCGTCGTCGCCTACAACCTGATCGTCCCCGGAGAACATCCCCGCTATCGCCATATGGCCGACACCTGGGCAAAAATCGGTGGCCAATGGAAACTGAAATTTCGCCAGATCACCCCCAATCTTTGGAGCGCCAACGATCTGGACTGACTTTATTGACATTCGTTGTCCTCCCGGAGTACTGTTGCGACCGCACGTAACGCCAGTAAATTGGGGGAAAACAAGAATGAACAGAAAAGTGTGGGGGATTTTTGCAGTCGTGTGCGCGGTCGCAATGATCGCCGTTTGCACCGCGCCGGTACTAGCGCAGGATGAACCGAAGGAAAAACCGCCGATGTACAGTTATGTCGGAAATTGGAACATTCCCCGCGCGCAATGGGCGGAGATGGAAAAGGCCGGCGCCGCCAATCAGAAGATTCTGGAAAAGGCGATGGCCGATGGAACGCTTATTGGCTACGGCAACGACCTGAACCTGGTGCATACGCCGGACGGTGAAACGCATGACGACTGGTGGTCGGCGATGTCCATGGCCGGGATCCTGAACGTGCTCGACAAGTTCTACAAGTCCGGCTCGTCCACGTCACCCGTACTGGCCAGCGCCACAAAACATTGGGACAACATCTTCGTCAGCCGGTATTACAACTGGCATTCGGGCTCGTATAAGGGCGCCTATGGGCGAGTAGCGGAGTATAAACTGAAACCCGATGCGCCCAATCACGCGGTGGAGACGCTCAGCAAGAATCTGTTCGTGCCGCTGATGGAGAAGTTGCTGGCCGACGGCGCGATTCTCGAGTATGAAGTCGACACCGAAGCGATCCACACCGATTCTCCAGGAAGCTTCTGGGTCATTTTCATCGCGACCAACGCGGACGGTCTGGACAAATTCAATGCCGCGCTCCAGGAGGGGAGTAAAAAGAACCCCCTGAACGGCCCGGCCTTCGGCTCGATGGTAGACTTCAGTGCGCACCGCGACTATCTGGCCAGCTCAACTGGAACTTACAAGTAGTTCCCATAGTTCCAGCGATCGGTTGCTGGAGAGCGCCCCGCCCAAGATCCGCTTGGGCGGGGTTTTTCAGTCGCAGACTCGCCCGCCGTTGCCAACTCCCGAACCCGCAGCTCCCGTTCCATTTATAATCTTCGTTTCGGCATCACCACCGTTAATCCAGCTGCACAAGGCGAAAACGTGCTCGATTTTTTAGGCGACCTCAAGCGAACTCATATGTGCGGGGCCCTTCGGCTCTCCGATGCGGGTAAGAAAGTTGTGCTCATGGGATGGGTCAACCGGCGCCGCGACCTCGGCCAGATCATCTTCGTCGACCTGCGCGATCGCACCGGCGTAACGCAGGTAGTTTTCAACTACGAACTGAACACCGCCGTTCATCAGAAGGCGGAAGCGCTGCGCAACGAGTTCGTGATTGCGGCGATCGGCACGGTCAAGCGCCGCGACGCCGATACCATCAACCCCAACATTCCAACCGGCGAAGTGGAGCTGGTGGTGGAAGAGCTGCGCATTCTCAATGTGTCGAAGCCGCTGCCGTTTCTGCCCTCGGACACGGTGCTGGCCAACGAAGAAATGCGCTTGAAGTATCGCTACATCGACCTCCGCCGCGACGCCATGCAGTTCAACATCGAGCTGCGGCATAAGGTGGCGCTCGCCATCCGCGACAACCTGGCCTCGCAGGGCTTCTTCGAGATCGAAACCCCGTTCATGACGCGCTCCACGCCCGAAGGCGCGCGCGATTATCTAGTCCCGAGCCGCGTGCAGCCGGGATCGTTCTACGCCTTGCCGCAATCGCCACAACTGTTCAAGCAGATCCTGATGATTTCGGGCTTCGACAAATATTTCCAGATCGTGCGCTGCTTCCGCGACGAAGATCTGCGCGCCGACCGCCAGCCCGAATTCACCCAGATCGATCTAGAAATGTCCTACCCGCAGCCGGAGCGCGTCTGGGAAGTGGTCGAAGGCTTCTTGACTGCAGCGTTCAAAACCGCCGGCTACGAGATCAAGACGCCCTTCCCGCGCATGGATTTTGACGATGCCATCCGGCAGTACGGCGTCGACAAGCCCGACCTGCGCCTGCCCGCCTTCACCGATGTGGGTGATTGCTTTGCCGCCGCCGACCTGGAACAGTTGGCGATCAATCCCGAGTTGCCGGTGATTGCCATCCGCACGCCCAAGGTCGGCGAGTTGTCGAGAAAAGAGCGCGACGACATCAAGCCGCTTTTTGTCTCCAAGGGCGGAGCGCGCGTGTTCGAAGATTTCAAGCGCATTGAGAACAAGCACCCCGAGGCGGCAGCGAAAATTCGCGCCAAAGCGGGCGTGGCCGCCGACGACTTGCTGGTGCTGGTTGTGGGCTCGAAGCAGCCGCGAGCAACCAGAGACGCGCATCCGGCCAGCAAGCGCAATATCAGAGTCACGCCCGCCGAACTGGCCATCTATGCCTCGGCGGGACTGCTGCGCGTAGCGCTGGCCCAGAAATATTCCGACCGGCACCAGCTTTTCCAGAAAGGCGACTTCCGCTTTCTCTGGGTGACGAACTTCCCCATGTTCGAGTACGACGAAGGCGAAAAACGCTGGATGGCCGCGCATCATCCCTTCACCTCGCCCCACGATGAAGACATGGACAAGCTTGAAACCGACCCGGCCATGGTGCGCGCTCTCGCCTACGACGTGGTGTTGAACGGGACGGAGTTAGGATCGGGCTCGATCCGTGTTCACCGCCAGGATGTGCAGAGCAGAATCTTCCACGCGCTCGGCATGACGGAAGAAGAAGCGCGCTCCCGTTTCGGCTTTTTCCTGGAAGCGCTCGAATACGGAACGCCCCCGCACGGCGGTATTGCGCTCGGTCTCGATCGCATCGTAATGATTCTGGCGGGAGCCGAAAGTTTACGAGAAGTAATTCCCTTCCCCAAAACCGCCGCCGCCAAGGACTTAATGATGGAGGCGCCCACGCCGGTGGCGGAGGGGCAGTTGCGGGAGTTGGGAATTGGAGTGGTGGTGAAGAGGTAGGACAACGACACACGCTCATCGCAAAAGAAAACCCACGGTGCTCACGTAGAATTGTGGCACGTCGCTATGACACAGGACTCGCATCCGGAATTACGCGCTCCCCGGCTGGCATTCCTCGGTCTTTGTGATCGGGCCCAAACGATCACTGAGGGGCACGTAGCCTTCTGGCGGACAAATCTGCTCGGACTTTCTCTGACCCGTGTGTTCCCTGTTTTTCCTACACATCTCCGTGGCCTCAAGATCGCGTTGGCGATCTACCAACCCCAAGGCGGCGAAAGTTTCAAGATAGTCTTTCGAGGCACCAATGGGCAGCCGCCTTTCGAGATCGGACTGCAGATAGCTGGTTCAACCGTTTCAAACGCTCAGGCAGATGCCTCAATCATCGACACAGAACAAAAAACCGGCGTACTTGATCAAGGCTGGGCGTTCATTGCCAACGAAATCGCTGCCGACATCATGGTGGTCTCTCCCGGAATATACCAGGCGTTTCTGAGCAGCTCGGATGGCGAGCAATACATTGCAACCGTCACTCTTGCGCACGCACCCCGTCCACCCTACTCCGCAGAAGAATTAACCGCCATCAGGAGCGACCCAATGGCGAGAAAATTTGTGCGAATGCAAGTAACCTGTAAGCTCTGCGGAGGAGGGGTAAAGGCATATGCAGGAATTGAGAGATCGCCTTCGCTGGAAGGCCAAGGCTTCAGCCTGAATCATGAAATCAAGGAAGACAACTTCGTTTGTTCGTGCGGAAAAACACAGTTCAGCCTGATCCCAATTAGAACGGGACTTCACGGGCTGCTGCAACGCCATCTTACTCCACAAACAGACGAGAGTATTTCTGCTGTCAAGCTATATGAAAAGACCGCCCTCGAAGAATCGTGCAGGCAACTGCTGAAGCTAATTGAATCAAACACGAAGGAGGAAGAACTTCAGAACTTCCTGGAATCTTATCCGATTTTCTTCCACGTGTTTATGCCGAAGCGGATAATCTTCAAGCCGAAGATCCTTACAAAGTATGTTGCGGATTTTGCGGTGCTCAACGGGCGAGACGAGCTGCTGCTAGTGGAAATAGAGAAGCCTCATCTGCGATTGCTGAAAAAGGATGGCGACATTACCGCTGGCCTAGAACACGCATTTCACCAGGTGCGCACCTGGACGCAAGAGCTGAACGACTTTAGGGATGCCGCGCTCAATGCTATGAACTTGAGACTTGAGGAAGTTGCGGGTCTCAGGGGCGTGGTTGTCGCGGGCAGGAAACCATCTGACGAAAAGAAACTCAGGCTGTTGCGCTCGGTTTCGACGACGGCAATTGAGCTCTTCACGTACGACGACCTTCTCAACTCTGTCACGGAACTGATAAAGCACGTCGCCAGCATCTGATTTCAGGCGGTACCCAGCCACCGTTCGCAAAAGGCACGCGAAGGCAGGAATCACTCTGACTTTTCCGCTGCTTCCAGGAAGGAGCGGAGCTCGTCGATGTCTTCCGCAAGCATTTTGGTGAATTCGATGCCGTTGCCCACCAGCGCATCGCAGGTAACCACCGTCGCCATCACCAGGAGTGTGTCCTCCAGTTGCAGCTTCATGTCGAGATTGGTTCCAACCGGCCAGGGATAGCAGGTTTCGATGTAGCATCCGGTCAGGCCGATGTCGGAGGTCGCTCCGCGATAAGGGTTGCTGCTGCCTTCAACGATGATCTCTACCGGTACGCTCGTCTTGAGTCGCGGATGCGCGCGGCGATTGCGGTCCATGGCATTCTTCGCGTGAGCAGTTCGTTCCCGGCGAGTATACGACTCACGAGGGTGCCCCGTCCTTGTGTCTGCGTTCTTTGCAGACACAGGGCGGGGATTTTGACTTGCGCTTTGCCTCTCACAGCGCCGGGAGCGAGTACCCCCTAGTGCCGAGCCGCCAAGCGCTCTTCTACCAGCTCCTCGATTCGATTGAGCACTTCATCTTCGCTCATATTAGTCGAGTCGAGCACCACGGCATCTTCCGCGGCTATCAGCGGAGAGGCGGCGCGGGTGCGGTCGCGCCGGTCGCGCTCGCGAAGTTCCGCCGCGATGGCCTGCGCCGGAGCGCCCTTAACCTTCTGCTGGTCGAGCCGCCGCTGCTCGCGAATTACGGGATCGGCGTCGAGAAAAATCTTCAAATCGGCATCGGGAAACACTTTCGTCCCAATGTCGCGGCCCTCCATGACGACGCCGCCGCCGACGCCCATCTCGCGCTGCCGCGCCACCATCCACTCGCGCACCTTCGGATGCACCGAGACGCGCGACGCCCCTTCCGACACATCGCGCTCGCGGATGCGCTGGGAAACGTCTTTTCCGTTGACCAGCACACGATTGCCGCCGATGCTGCGATCCAGTGTGATGTTCGACTCCTGCGCCATCTTCAGCAACGCAGCTTCGTCGTCAAATGACGCGTCCCACTCGATCGCGCCGAGCGCCAGCGCACGGTACATGGCCCCGCTCTCCAGATTCACGTAGCCGAGTTTGCGGGCGAGGCGGGAAGCGATGGTGCTCTTGCCCGCTCCCGCGGGACCGTCGATGGCGATGATGAGTTTGCGTGGGGAAGAATCGGTCATCGTAGCGCGATCATCGTAGCGAAGAAGCATTGTACACGGAGCGCGAGAGCGCTTCACCACAGGGGGCACGGAGGGCTTCGTATCAGGGCATCGCTCTAGCAATGCCGTAGGTCTTCGGAACCCGCTGCCCCTTTAGAGGCTGGGGCACCGGCATTCGGTTCCCCTCTTGTTTCTTGCCGCTTGCTAGCTCACGCGCTCGGGGCGGGGTTTAGGGACGTAGGCCTGCTTTGGCGGAGTCACCTGCAGCAGCGACTTGCTCCCAACATGGACAAAGTTCAGTTCGCGCGCCGAGAGCAAGGCGTGGATGGCTTCTTTCACGCGCGTGCGCGGAACAAAGTTCGCGAGGAAGTTCTCGATCTCTCCCTCCTCGACCGCCACCACGCACTCCAGATATTTCGAGACCAGGGCGGAAAGCGCCTCGGGCACCGAAATCCCAACGCCCTCACGCACCAAATCGGGAGCCCAACGCGACAACTCGTCCCACACCGAGCCCTCCGCTGCCGTGTAGTCCACGCGGGTGATGCGCAATTTAGCCCACAGTTCGCCCAGCGCACGATCGAGGCCGGCGTTGGAAACCGCTCCGCCCAGCATCTCGCCCAGTTTCAATTTCGAAATCGGCCCTCGCCGCCGGATGAATTCGAACGCGTCGCATGCCAGCGGCGAATACGGAGACCGGGGTCCTGCAACAGGCGGCTGCTTCGGATTGCGCTCGCCCACGAGCGAATAGAAATAAGGAAACACCGACGGCGCCAGCAGGAAGGCGTTGTTCTCGTCAATCAGCGAAGCCTCGTAGGCGGCCCGATCGCGCAGCGCGCGCACCATCAGTTCCGTCGCTTCTCGCGCCCGCGGATCAGCGTAGGCGTGCTGGCGCATCGGCAGCTTATCCTCGGCCCCCACCCAGGCTCCCACGAAAGTCGGCAGCAGCAGCGCAGGCCGCATCGGATACATCAGACAAAACCCCACCGACTCAAGAAAGGCGCGTGCCTCATCGAGCGTGCGCACGGGCTGGCCGTTCAGGCGCCATTTTTGCGTGCGAGCCTGCAGGAGTTCCGAGTCGGTCATGAGCTCGATTAGAACACATTCGGCTATCGGCTATCGGCTATCAGCTGCCAGCTCTCAGCTATCAGTTATCAGTTCCCTCTTGAGGGACTGGCACGAGCACACTGATAGCTGAGAGCTGATAGCTGACAGCTAGATTCTCTTGAACGCCTTCTGAATATCCTGCATGGAATAGCGCAGCACCACCGGCCGGCCGTGCGGGCAGGTCATGGGATGCTCGGTTTTCGCCAGCTCCGCGAGCAGCCACTCCATTTTGTTTTGTTCGAGGGGCATGTTGACTTTGATCGCGGCGTGGCATGCAATCGACGCCGCGATGCGCGTCCTCACTGCTTCCAGATTGATGGCTTGGTCTTCGCGCACGAGTTGCTCGAAGATTTCGTTCAGCATGTGCTCGATGCGCGCCGCGTCCACACCCGCCGGTGCGACCTTCACCGCCACGCTGCGCGCGCCAAAGGGTTCCGCTTCAAAACCGTTGTGGGTAAGCTCCTCGGCAATGTCGCTGAAGATCGCTTGCTGCGCCGGAGTCAGTTCAATGACCAGCGGCATGAGCAAACGCTGGCTCTCGACCCGCCGCGCCGAGCGTTGCCGCAGCACTCGCTCGAACAGCACGCGCTCGTGGGCCACATGTTGATCGATGATCCAGAGGCCGTCTTCGTTGACGGCAAGAATGAATGAATTTCGAATCTGGCCGAGGGGCCGCAAGGTTCGCAGCGACTCGAGAGTTGGCGCCGGTTGCGGCTCCTGCGGAATCGGCGGCGCGCAGCCGTGATCGGGAATTGGCTGAGGGTCGATCGTCGGTTGAGCGATCGACGCCTCCGGCGCGCGCGCCAGCGATACTGCCGCGTTGGCCTCGACCGCAATTCCTCCTTCGAATTCAAACCGCGCGGTCGCCGGGGGAACCGCCGGCGCCTGCAGCGCGAAGCGGCCCGCCGTTGCCGGTTCGTACAAGTCGCGCCACGGGGCTCGCTGCAGATCATCGGGGCCACGCGAGCCGTCGCTAAATTGGCGATTCGTAAGGCCGGGGCTGCTGAGGCCCGGGCTCGCGGTTGGCTGCGCGCCGATTTCCGTCAGGAACTGCGGTACCGGCCGCGCCTTCATCAGCGCCGCCCGCACCGACTCGCGCACGAAATCGTGAATCACCGTCTGCTGGCGAAAGCGAACTTCGGTCTTCGACGGATGCACATTCACATCCACCTCCGCCGTTGGCATCTCGATAAGAAGCAGAACTACGGGAAATACGGTTGGCGCCAGGATGTTGCGATAGGCCTCGGTGATCCCATGCTGAATGAGACGGTCGCGAATGAGGCGTCCATTCACAAAAATAAAAATCGAATTGCGATTGAGTTTCTGAATTTCCGGCTTGGAAACAAAACCATGCAGGCGCACCTCGCCGAAATCGTGTGGCGCGGGCGCCCCCGCCCGCGTGGCCTCATCCGCGAGTTCGGCGGATTCGCTAACGACGTTCTCTGCTCTGCGTCGCCACGGCGGAGGCTGCGGCAGGCCGATTCGCTCCAGCGGTTGCACGGCCGCCAGCGGAATCAACTGGTCGAGGATCTCGCGTCCAAAAACCTGGTATACACGCTCGCGATGACCGGCCACGGGCGGGGCCACTAGCAAAGCGTTGGTCGCCGAGTGCAACTCGAAATGCTTCTCCGGATGCGCCAGCGCGTAGTGGGTTACGAGCGAAACGATGTGGGAGAGTTCGGTCGATTCCGATCTTAAGAACTTCTTGCGCGCCGGGGTATTGAAGAAGAGATCGCGAATCGCGATCGAAGTCCCGAGCGGCAACCCCGCCTCTTCCACGCGGATGATTTTGCCGCCGTTAATTTCGAGGACCGTCCCCGCCGCTTCTTCTTCGGCCCGCGTTTCCAGATGCAGCCGGGCGACCGAAGCGATCGAAGGCAGTGCCTCGCCGCGAAATCCGAGGGTCGAGATGCTCAGCAGGTCCTCGGTGTTCTTGATTTTCGAAGTGGCGTGGCGCTCAAACGCCAGCATGGCATCGTCGCGCACCATGCCGCAGCCGTTGTCGGTAATCTGGATCAGCTTCTTCCCGCCCGCCTCGACCTGTATGCGGATGCGCGTGGAACCGGCGTCCAGCGCGTTCTCCAGCAGTTCCTTCACCACCGACGCGGGACGCTCCACTACCTCGCCGGCGGCGATCTGGTTGGCAACTCTCTCGGGAAGGACGTGAATCTTGCCCATGGAACCCAGTAGCCAGTGGTCGTTGGCCAGTTGCCAGTGTGACAGAATCGACGGCGCAGCGTAAAGGCGGGTCGAAGATGAAAGTGGCCGCACATCCAAAAATATCGTATTGTTTCGGGGGAGTGCTGGCATGAAACACGCAATTTTGGGAGCGGGAGCAATCGGAGGGTTGGTCGGCGCGGTACTGGCATCGCTGGGTGAAGACGTCACGGTGGTGGTTCGACCGGAAAAGTTACCGGACTATCCCGTGAACTTGCTGCTGGAACGCCCGTCGGGTTCGATCACGGCACCGGCAAAGCCGGTTACTGCGCTAACTGAAGCGGTTGACGTGTTGTGGATCGCAACCAAAACTTATCAGCTACAGACTGCACTGGAAGCGGTGCGGGGGGCGCCAGCCCACGTAGTTCCTTTGCTGAACGGAGTGGACCATGTCGCCGTGCTGCGGGCGCGATTTGGGAGTGAGCGCGTGGCTCCAGTAACGATCGCGGTGGAAGCGGAGCGGATTGCTCCGGGACGATTCATTCAGCGATCGCCATTCGTTCGCTTCAATCTCGCCGCCAGCTTACAGCCGCTCTTGGGAGGCATTATCGGACAGTTGGGCAATCTTGGGTTCACCTGCCAGTTCATTCCGAACGAGCAAACTCTGCTCTGGGGCAAGCTCTGCTTCCTTGCGCCTATCGCGCTGGTAACGTCCGCATCGAGCATGAATGTTGGAGAGATTCTTGCGGACACGGGGTGGAAAGCGAAATTGAGTTCCGTGATCGGCGAGGCCTGCGCCGTGGCAAATGCGAGCGGCGCGGAGGTTGACGCGGCGCCGATTCTCACGGCACTCGACAGCGCGCCTCCGGGAATGCGCAGCTCCATGCAGAAAGACCTTGTCGCCGGGCGGGAGCTTGAGTTGGACGCCATTGGGGGTCCTATTGTGCGTGGCGGCGAGCGGTACGGCATCAATGTCTCGACGACGGTGGAACTGATGGCAGAGATTCGGTCAAAGAGAAACTAATTTCCCGTAGAGACGCGGCTTGCCGCGTCTCGGCCTGGCGCAGCATTGGGCGTGCGATACGCGGAGACGGGGCAAGCCCCGTCTCTACTTTGCTTTTGGGTCGGGACTGGAGTTTCCCATGTCGACGACCACCTTCCACTGGCCGTCTTTCTGCTTTTTCCAGATCGAAGTGTACTTGCCGTAATTGGCGACGAGCTTGCCTTCTTTATTTTTGGCGGTGTAGACATAATTGCCGTAGGTGTAGCCGAGATCGCCGGAAGCGGCCATATCGGCTTTGACGGGCGTCCAAGTGAGGGAGGTGCCTTCGGGCCAGGGAGGCTGCTTGCGGATGGCGTCTATGGTGTCGAAGCCGCCGCCGTCCACGACTTCCACGCCTTCTTCGGCAAAGTGAGTGACAAAAGCAGCGTGGCCGCGCTGGACAACATCCGCGGCGAATTCGGCTTCGAGTTGGATGAGGAGGTCGGAGCCTGCCGCGACCTTCTGTTTCGCAGCAAAGGACAGGGCAACGAAGAAAAGCAGAACTGCTACGGTAATTGTTTTCATCGAAAGTTCTCAGGCCGCAGCGGCGGCGGGTTCAGGGGGCAGGTCTTAGGTCTAAGGTGTCAGGGTCTCAGGAAAACCTTGCCGCTGAATTTCCTAAGACCTGACACCTGAGACCTACTCCGGCGATAAAGTTATCATGTTGGCTGCGAAGTTTTCTGCGACTAAGGATCGGGTGCTGAAATGAAATGGCAGCGATGGGTTATCACAGGAGCGTTGCTGGCGCTGGTGCTGGGGACCGTGGCGGCTTACCTTGCCACACGCGAGAGCAGTCGCCCGCGCGCCAAGACCGGTGCGACGGACGCTGCCCAGGTCCCCTTGGTCGACGAGCGGCCGCTCCCGACGGCGCGCGCGCTGGCGGCTTTGGCCATCACTCCCGAGGAGCAGCGATTGGCTCAGGAAGCGGCGCGCATCGCGGACCACGAAGTGGACCTGGCTTTTGCCGACGCGCTGCGCCAGGCCGCCGAACTGCGGCCCGCTCAGGATCCCAAAAGCCGCGACCTGTACCAGAAGATGCAGCAGGCACAGACGGCTCTGACCGACGTTCTCTCGCGGGTCGAGCAGGTCAAGGCGAAGATCGCCACCGCCAAACCCAACGAAAAAGACGCGCTCCAGGATCAGAAGGATCTGCTGGACGCGGAACAGGCGTTGGATGAAGACGAAATCGAAGACGCGCAGCAGGAATTAATCCAGACGGGAGCCGACCAGCAGAGCGCGGTTCAGCAGCAACGCGATCAACACGAAGCGGGGGAGCACGAGTTCGACCAACGCCAGAGTCAGAGCCCGGTAGCGACAGCGCCGGCGGTCGATCTCAGCGCCAATAATCTGGCGAGCCAGGTGCGTGCCTGGATGTGGCTGCGAGACAAGCGCGCGCAGATCGAGTCGGCGCGAAGCCAGGCACAAGAAATTGGCAACAGCCTAGCGGAGCAACACCAGGTTCTGCAGAACCGCGCTCACGACGAAAAACCGCAACGAGAGGAAACCAAGCAGCGCGCGGCGGACCTTCGAAAAGGAGCCGCGGCGGGGACAACTTCGAAAGAAGATAAAGCGGCCGCCCTCAACTCCCTGAAACATTTTTCCAGCGATCAGAAACTGGTTTCCGATTTCGACATGCGCATTCGAGACCAGCAGGAGTTGCAGCAGATCTACGGCAACTGGCTCGAGGTGACAGCCAGCCAGCAGCGAGCGGTTCTGCACCTCATGCTGCGGTCTCTCCTCTGGATCCTGTTGGTGGTCGTCCTGGTGTATCTCGGCAGCCTCGTGGTGGACAGGGTTTACACCCTTGCTGCCGCCGGGAAGAAGCAGCTTCTCACCCTGCGTGGACTGATTCGATTTGCGTTGCAAGCGGTGGGGGTTTTGCTGATCGTATTCGTGATTCTTGGAACGCCTGCCCAGATGCCGACCATCCTCGGATTAGCGGGCGCGGGGCTGACGGTCGCGCTGAAGGATTTCATCGTCGGATTTTTTGGATGGTTCGTGCTGATGGGACGAAACGGCATCCGAGTCGGCGATTGGGTGGAGATCAACGGCGTGGTCGGCGAAGTAATCGAGATCGGATTGCTGCGTACCGTGCTGCTCGAAACCGGCAACTGGACCGACACGGGCCATCCGACGGGACGCAAGGTCGCGTTCGTGAACAGCTATGCCATTGAGGGACACTACTTCAATTTTTCGACGGCCGGGCAGTGGTTGTGGGATGAACTGCAGGTGGAGGTCGCGCAGGCGGAGAATCCCTATCCGCTGGTGGAGGCGATTCAGCATCTGGTGGAGGAAGAGACGCGGGCCAGTGCCGCGCAGGCCGAGCAGGAGTGGCAGAAATCAGCCGGGTATCGGAAGTCGCTGACGGCGTCACCGGCGATTCATTTGCGACCGACGGCCGCGGGAGTAGAGATGCAGATCCGGTATATCACGAGCGCCAACGAGCGCTATGTCACGCGCTCAAAGTTGTACGAGAAAATTGTGGGGTTGCTGCGCGGAGAAGCAAAGCCGCAGGGGACAGTGGCGGTTCCGAAGGCATGAGCGGCAACACGGCAGCGGGACACAAGGCTAGCGTTGATCGAGCATGTGGATGGTTTCGAGAATGGTGTCGCCGACGATTTCGAGGCTCTTAGGGCTCAGCTTGTCCATGGTGTCTTGCGGGGAGTGATGAAAGACGTTGTTGTACCCGTAATCGAGGTCGATGACGTCAGCGCTGGGAACGCCGCGTTTCACGAAGGGAAGATGATCGTCTTCAATGGGGCCCTCGGTGGCGTAGAAGTGGGACTGGTAGCCTCCGCGCTCGGCGGCGGCGTAGATGAGATCGAGCAGCCAGGGAGTGCCATTGGTGTTGCGGTTGATGTCGAGGTCGGCATCGCCGATCATGTCCATCACCATAAGCGCTTTGATCTTTTTGAGCGTGCCGTCTTTCTCCCATTTTTCGGCGAGATGGCGCGTGCCATAAAGACTGTCGGTGTCGGACCAATTCTTCACGGCTTCTTCGCCGTCGGTCCAGACCAGCCAAACGCTATAGCCGTCGCGCTTGCTACCGCGCAGTTGATTGGCGTATTCGAGCAGGATGGCGGTGGAAGAACCGCCGTCGTTGGCGCCCACGTATCCGGTATTGCGCAGCGGGTAATTGGTGTCGTAATGGCCGAGGATGACGAGGATGCCGTCTTTCTTGCCGGGAAATTTGGCGATGATGTTGCGGACGGGGAACTTCCCTTCCACGGTGTCGGCGGTAAAGGCGTCGTCTTCCACTTGATCGCCTTTCAGGTGGTCGAGAATGTAGCGTTCGAGCTTCTTGTGATTCTCGCTGCCCATATAGCGCGGTCCGAAGGCGGTAACCTCGCGGGTGTACTGGAAGGCTCGTTTCGCATCGATGTGCGGGAGCGGGGCGGAGTCTGCAGGCGCGGCTTCGGTCGGCGCTGGCGTCGCAGCGGTTGATTCGGATTTTGGGGCTGCACTGGCGCTTGCGTCGGCGGAGGTTCCCTTGGTGCAGGCTGCAGTGTTCGCCAGAGCGATGGTCAGCGGCAGGGCCAGACAAATCCTGAACCACAGGGGAACACAGGGGAAAGCTCGGCAACTTTCGGGTGTGGTTGTGGGTTTCATGGTTTCCCCCGTGATCCTCCGTGCCCTCCGTGGTTAGGAGCTCTTCTCCGCGCGTTTCTTACGCTGCTTGGGATGCACGAGCCAGGCGATGGCGATGCTCAGAATATAAAGCGCGACCATGGGAGCGGCGAAGATGCACATGTTCAGGATATCGGTCGTGGGCGTGACGATGGCGGCGATGATGAAGATGACCAGGATCGAATAGCGCAAGTTCCGCCACATCCATCCGGCGCTGACGATGCCCATGAGCGACAAGAAGAATACCAGGATGGGCATTTCGAAAATCGCGCCCATGCCGACGATGATCGTCAAGAACAGAGAGCTGTACTCGGTCAGAGTAATCATCGGCTGAAACGCTTTGCCGTAGCCGATCAGGAAAACCAGCGCCGCCGGCAGAACCAGTTTGTAGCCGAAGTATCCGCCGGCCAGAAACAGAGCCACGGTCGAGAACATGAAGGGCACGACGTAGCGCTTCTCGTTGCGGTAAAGACCAGGCGAAACGAAACACCAGATCTGATAGAGCACGAACGGCGAGGCGACGAACAAGCCGGCCATGGCTCCCACTTTCAGATACAGATTGAAGGGCTCGGTGGGATTTACGTAGACCAGCTTCGCCGAGAGGCCATTGCTGCGGAGCGCGTCCATGATCGGGCGCTGAATGATGTCGTAGATATTCTCGGCATATCCCCAGCAGGCGAAAAAGCCGACCACAATGGCAACGATGGAATAGATAATGCGCTTGCGCAGTTCCTCGAGATGCTCGAGGAAGCCCATGGTGGGCATTTGCTCCTTGGCGGAATCGTCGACAGGTGAGGAGGCGGCCGCTTCAGGCATCGGGCGCTACTTTCGGAGCGGCAGCCGGCTCGAAGCCCCGTCTCGACAGCGGCGGCGCTTTCCGCAGTGGAGGCTGCGGCAGCGGCCTGCGTGGCTTCGGCAGCCTCGAGCTTTTCGGCGGGCGGCGGATTGAAGATGCGGTTGGCCAGCGATCCGAGCGGAGCCTGCAAGGGCGGCAGAATCTGCTGCCGCGAACTGCTGCCGCTGGCGTTGCTGCTGCGATCGAGGGAATTCATTTCCGACTCGATCTGCGAGCGGAATTCGTTGGAAGCGCGCCGGAATTCATTCAGAAAGCGAGCAACCTGGCGGCCGATCTCCGGCATTTTCTTGGGGCCAAAAAGGATCAGCGCCAGAAAAAACAGAAAGAGCATCTCGCCAGAGAAGCCAAAATTCATGCCTCTATCATAATGCGGGACGGGCGAAACCGGCCAGTTGTGAAGCGGAAGAGGCGAAAAAGTTACAAAGCGGAAACCTTGGGAAGGGGCAGCCACCCCCGGCTGTCCCTCCGTGATTGGGAAGAATTACTGCCGCTACTTGAAGGTGTAGCCGATGGAGAGTCCGTAGCGGGTGGCGCGCGGGGAGCTAAACAACAAGTTGTTGTTGATCAGGTAGAGTTTGGCCTCGGGCCGGACAAAGAAATTGCGTGCGGGATAGAGCTTCACGCCGACGCCGAAGTCTCCCATGAAGTGTTTGTCGCTGGAGTAGTTGGTGTTGTATCCATTACCGCATCCCTGGCAGTAGATACGGTTGTCGATTGCGCCGATGCCGCCGGTCAGTTCCAGATACGCATGGCTGGCGAGCTTGGGCGAGTAAACGGCGTTGAAGTCAAAGAAGATGGGACGAAACGGAAGGGTGGGGTCGCCGCCGTAATTCGCCCTGGGTTGCCTTCCAGTAAATTTCGCTGCCAAAACCGAGATTGTGATAGAAGAGCACGTCGCCGCTAAAGCCGGTATAGGCGCCACCGGTAAGTGAAACGGGCGAGTGGCTGCTGTCAGCCGTGCTGGCTCCGGGGGCGTCCAGCGTACTGACGCCGAAAGCAAGGTCGATTTTCTGGGCCTGCGCCAGATTTGAGAACGCAGCCAAGGCAACGCAGACAAACGACAAAAGTACGGCACAGCGGAATGTCTGTTTCAAGCGAAACCTCCAGTGCATGATTGGGTTTAATAGTTTGGATGCAGGGCGTGGGCGCAAAGCTGCCGGGTAGAGAGAGATTTACAAGAATTTACCGGCATCGACAGTCCATGTACCCATGGCCACTCGCGACCGTCCTGTCCTTGGTTACAACCTCCGAAGTGTAAACCCGCGACAGGAACTAAAGTTGCGCGCGCGCTAGAACTCGTCTCATAAATGTTCTTGGGAAGGGCACGGCTTCAGCCGTGCCGCTACCAGCTAACAAGAACGAGGGCTTTAGCCCCGAGGGCCGGGCGCTTGCTCGGAAAGCCATTTATGAGGCCATTCTAGTAAGCCAGCAGGATGCGCAGGTCGCGAAGATTATTTCCGGTGGGTCCGGTGACAACAACGTCTCCTAGCGCGTCGAAAAGAGGATAGGCGTTGAAGGTGGAGAGCGCGTGCCGGCTAACTCAGCGCCCCCGGCTCGATCGTCCGCGCGACCGCCAATTCGAAAGACGGTGCTGCCATCAACCACGGCGCCGGCGGCAGGACTGTTGCCGTCGATGCCGTCGGTCCCGGCGCTGAGCACGGTAATGTCTTGTCCGGATATTTGTTCGGCACAGGCAAGGGCGAACTGCTGATTGCGTCCGCCGATGCCACCGTTGCGGACCGTCACGGTCACCTCGCCACCGGAGATCAGGCAGACGCGCGATACGTTGCGGCGCAGTTCCCGCAGACGGTTAAGCAAGTAGTCGGCGGCTTTGTCGTAGGGCCAGTCATCGCAGGAGTTATCGACTTCAACGGCAAAACCGGCGTGGGTGGCGGCTGCAGCGGCTTCATCGATGGCCACCTTATTCGAGAGCACAGTCCACCAGCGCGCGCGGACGAATGCGGGGTCGTCGGATTTCGGCGTCTCGTCGAGGGCATGCTGGCGGAAGAGATCGGCAACGGACGCGGGAAACTGGTCGACGAGGTTGTATTTGGCGGCGATGCGCTCGCAGTCATGAATGGAGGTGGAATCGGGCATGGTGGGGCCGGAGGCAAGTGCGTCGGGAGTTGCGTCGGGCACGTCGGAGACAAGAATCGAAACCTGCTGGGCGGGATAAGCGGCCTGGGCTAGTCGTCCGCCTTTGACGGCGGAGAGATGTTTGCGGATGGCGTTGATCTCGGCGATGGGCGCGCCGGAGTGCACCAGCGTTTGGTAGGTGGCGGCGAGATGGGGCAGCGAGATCTCGTCGTCTCCCAAAGCAACGACCGGCCGTTCTACGATGGAAGAGCCTCCGCCAGAGATCATAAAGACAGCGAGCGAAGCGGAGTCTAGAGCCGCGAGTGAATTGAGCATGGCATCGGCGGCGCGGATCGATTCTGCGGTGGGCGTGGGATGTCCGCCCCGAAAATAGCGGAAGCCGCGCACCTGACTGGCAGGATCGACCGACGATGCGACGATGCCTTCGAGGCTGCTGCCGACTTGGGCTTCGAGAGCGGCGGCCATGGTGTGCGCGGCCTTGCCCATGGAGACCACGAACACGCGATTGTAGGAATCGAGATCGTGCAGGTCGTCGCCAATGCGCAGCACGCGGCGCTCGCAGTGCACGTTACGGGCGAAGGCGCTTTCGATGGACGCGTTCTTCAATGCGGCGTTGAAGATCTCGCGGGCGGCGTCGCGCATGCGGCGGAATTGCTGCTCGCGCGCGGGAGTCAGGTCGGACATGGACGGGATTATAGAGACAGTTGCTGGTTGCTAAAAGTCATCTCGTAAATAAGCTAAGCCGCGGTCGCTGGTGACATCGCGATTGAGCAACAGTTACGCGCCGATTGAAGGCGGTGCCGCTGCATCTTGAGGACGCTGGGCATTATGAAAGACTGAGGAAGCGTAAGCACCTAGCGAATAGAAGACGCCGCGAATAAACGGTATTGTAAACACAAGGAAGTTGATACACCCGATTGGGCGAACACCATCGACGCACGCTTTCCCCGAAAACTGAAACAGCAACGAGCCTTTCCCGATTGCGAGGATGAACTTGATCCCGAACCAGACAGCGGGGAGAACCCACGTCCACTGCGCCACGTCGCTTCGCCATGTACGCCACATCCCGAATCCGATGACTGCTGCACAGCCAATGCTCAGACTCCATTCCTTCCAAAGTATGGCATCAAGCGAATGAGCATGAAATGTTTTGCCGATGGCAGTATCCAGAATCGCTGTCCCAATGACTGCCACGACAATGTTGACTAAGAGAAGTCCGAAAACCTTGAGTGCACCTAGCATGGAGAGAATTTAGTGGTATAGCGTTTCGCGGTCAAGGCCATTGCGGGTAGCTGTTTTAAACAGGCGTCACAACCTATTTTGTGCGCACCGCACTGAGCTCTCTTGAGATAGCTCGTGGTTGGAACACGGATTGGCGGTCATTCGTTATCCGACGGACAATGTCTCCCGGGTCCACTCTTCGATGGCTGCGCGCAGCTCTTTGAGTCTGCCTTCGAAGAAGTGGTCTCCGGCTTCGATGCGAACCAACTTCTTAGGATCGGCGAAGGTGCCGACGAGTGCTTCGAGTTTGCCCATGGGGCCGAACTGATCACGCGAGCCGCTGACGAAGAGCTTGGGTTTCGTGCACTCGCGCAGAAATTCGAAATCGTAGAGGCGGTCTTCAACGGCGACGGCGGGCAGGCCAAGCGCGATGAGCGCGCGGACGCGGTCGTCCGCATACGCGGCGCGCAATCCGACGGCGGCTCCGAAGGAAAAACCGGCAAAGATCACGGGGAGCGCGAACTCGCGTTCGAGCCAATCGAGGGCGGCGCGCACGTCATCGACTTCCCCGATGCCGTTGGCGTGCTCGCCTTCGCTCAGTCCGGTGCCGCGGAAGTTAAAGCGGAGTACAGGGAATCCGAAGTGGTTGAGCGCCTTCATGGCGTGGAAGACGACTTTGTTGTGCAGCGTTCCCCCATAAAGCGGATGCGGATGGCACACCACAGCGGCATGGGTCGCGTCGGGCGATCCGGCGTTGAGCAAGGCTTCCAGGCGTCCGGCCGGGCCGGCGAGGAAGAGCGAGCGGATGCTGGAGGTTTCGTGGACCACGCGCTGTCGTTGGTCGTTGGTCGTTCGTTGTTAGTATTGCAGAGAATCTGGCCGCCAGCGACTGGCGACCAGCGACTAGCGACTGTTACGCTTTCCTGCATGGACCTGTTTGCGCTAACCCGCCGTCTGATCGACATCGACTCCATCACTCCGAATGAAGCTGCGGTGGGAGATTTTCTCTGCGACGAGTTGCGGCGGCGCGGATTCGAGACTCGGAAAATGCCCGTCGAGGGCGCGCGCGCAAACCTGCTGGCTTGGTGGCCGGGGCATGATCGTCCGGACATTTTCTTCTCCACGCATATGGATACGGTGCCGCCGTTCATCGCTTCCTCCGAAGATGACGGGCGCATTTACGGGCGCGGTGCGTGCGATGCCAAGGGAATTATTGCAGCGCAGATTCTGGCGGCGGAGAAGCTGTGCAGGGCGGGCGTTTTCGTCGGACTGTTGTTTTTGGTGGGCGAGGAGCGAGACTCAATTGGCGCGAAGGTGGCCAACCGGCAACCGCTGGGCGCGCGCTTCATGATTAACGGCGAGCCCACGGAAAACAAATTGGCGCTGGCCAGCAAAGGCGCGCTCCAGGTGGAACTGGTGGCGCACGGACGAATGGCGCACTCGGCGTATCCGGCACTGGGCGAGTCGGCCATCGACAAGCTGGTGGAAGCGCTGCATCGGTTGCACGCGATGAAACTTCCCCAAGATCCCGAGGTAGGCCCTTGCACGAAGAACGTGGGCTCAATTCAGGGCGGGCGCGCGCCCAATGTGATTCCCGATTTTGCCAAGGCCGATCTTTTCTATCGCCTGGTGGGCCCGGCGGACGCGCTGCGCCGCGAGATCACGGAGGCCGTCGGCGACCTAGCCGAGGTTCGCTTCACGCGCGAGACTCCCTTCCTGCGGCTGCGCACGCTGGACGGCCTGCCGACGATGGTCGCGGCTTTCACCACCGATGTCCCCTCGCTTACCAACTGGGGCGAACCGCTGCTGCTGGGGCCGGGCTCGATTCACGTGGCGCACACCGAGGGCGAATTCGTGGAGAAAGCGCAACTGGTGGAGGCGGTGGAGATTTATTGTGCGATGGCGAAGAAGCTGGGAGTTTGACTGTGAGACGCCAGGGGCCTGCTCTCGGGACTCGCCCAAACCAGCGCAGTTTGACATATACGCTAATAGCGTATAGTGTTCAAGTATACTCTAATAGCGTATACACGCGGGTATGGAATTCATCGAAGCGCCGGCGTTTACCCGTCATCTGCCAGGCTATCTAACTGACGACGGGTACAAAGAGGTCCAGGCCAGGCTCGGGTCTAACCCGGAACTTGGAGACTTGATGCCAGGCACTGGCGGTTTTCGGAAGCTGCGCTGGGCGGATGTGCGCCGCGGCAAAGGCCGGAGGGATGGGTTGCGGATTATCTACTATCACTTCCGATCCGATCGTCAGATATGGTTGATGACTCTCTACGACAAAGACTAAGCTTCCGGCTTGACGGCCAGCGAGAAAAAGGCGCTGAAAGTCTCGATCGAAAGCGAATTGCAAGCACGCGCAGCCGGGCGGACGCTCGGACGCCGCAGGTTATGGAGGACACGGTGATGGCAAAGAGGGACATTTTTGGCGAACTGATGGAATGTGTGGCGGCGATGAAGGGCCTCCGGGAGGGCAAGCTCACATTGCGCAGCTACAAGGTGGAGGTGGTGCCCCTCCCCAAGGTGGATTCGAAGCTGCTCCGGGACACTCGAAAGAAGCTGCGCTGCTCAAGAGCGGTGTTCGCCCGCAAACTGCGGATCAACGAAAGAACGCTGGAAAAATGGGAACAGGGCCGCGCGAAACCGAATCCTCAAGCGGCCGCTCTCGTCCTTCTGGTTCGCAAATACCCGGACACGCTGGCGCGCTTGGATGAACTCTCCGCTCGCTAGGCTCGAGTCGACCATGAGGTAATCGAGGCATTCGCTGTCTTCGAGAAACTCGAAGCAACTATGCAATCCACCCCGCAGCGAAAGGCTTTCGTGGTAATGGCTTTGGCCATGCGTAGGGACTCGGGGAGCGGTTCCGATCCGAAGGTCGAAGATATCGCAACCGTCCTCATGGGGATTCGCCACTGACAAGCTCATCTCGCGATAGACTCTCCTGATGACCACCGGCCCCCTCAATTCCCTCGCCCGCGCATCCTCTTCGTACTTACGTTCGGCGATGCATCAGCCCATCCAGTGGCACGAATTTGGTGAGGAGGCTTTCGCAGCTGCTCGGGCGGCGAACAAGCCCGTGCTCCTCGATATCGGCGCGGTGTGGTGTCACTGGTGTCATGTAATGGATCGCGAGTCGTATGACGATGCCGACGTGGCGGCGATTGTCAATGAGCACTACATCGCGGTAAAGGTGGATCGGGACGAGCGTCCCGATCTTGACAGCCGCTACCAGGTAGCGGTGGCTTCGCTGACGGGGCAGGGCGGGTGGCCGCTGACGGCGTTTCTCACTCCTGACGGCAAACCGTTTTATGGGGGCACGTACTTCCCCCCAACGGAGGGTTACGGGCGGCCCAGCTTTAAGCGAGTGTTGCTTTCGATTGCTCGGGCGTATCGCGAAAAACACGGCGAGGTGCTGGAGCAGGCGCAGATGGTCGAGAGCGCAATCGCGCGGGCGGAATCTTTTTCGGGCAGCGAAAAGGTATCCGCGACGGTGATTGACGCGATTTTGGAATCGGCGCGCAAGATGTTTGACGAGGTCAACGGCGGATTTGGAAGCGCGCCCAAGTTCCCGCATCCGGCCGCGCTCGACTTGGTGATGGAGCAATACGTCCGCACGCGTACCCGCGGCACTGACGACAGCACTGACGACGAAGACCTGCGCACCATCTTCGTCCACACCCTCGAGAAAATGGCGCGCGGCGGCGTCTATGACCAGTTGGCGGGCGGCTTCCATCGCTACTCGGTCGACGAACGCTGGATCGTTCCGCACTTCGAGAAAATGTGCTACGACAACTCCGAGTTGCTGAAAAACTATGTTCACGCCTATCAGGCGACTGGAGATGAGTTCTTCGCTGGCGTGGCGCGCGACATCATCCGCTGGATGGAGGAATGGCTCAGCGACCGCGCCCACGGCGGCTTCTACGCTTCGCAAGATGCCGACTACTCGATGGATGACGACGGTGATTACTTCACCTGGACGCTGGAGGAAACCAAAGCGGCGCTCGCCGAGGATGAGGCCGCCGTGGCGACGCTGTACTACGACATCCAGGAAACCGGCGACATGCATCACAATCCGGCGAAGAATGTCTTGCATATTCAAAACTCCACCGAGGAAATTGCGCGGCGGCTGAATATTCCGCAAGCGCGGGCGGGCGCGCTGCTGGCTGCAGCTCAAAAGAAGATGTACGCGGCGCGATTGCTGCGTCCAACGCCGTATGTGGACAAGACCGTTTATGCCGGCTGGAATGCGATGTGCGTTTCGGCTTACCTCGAAGCGGCCAAAGTGCTTGATCTGGAGCCGGCGCGCCACTTTGCGCTGCGCTCACTGGATCGTCTGCTTTCCGAGGGATGGAATGCCGAACACGGCATGAAGCATGTGATCGCTTACTCGGAGACCTTATCGGATGTTCGGGCGGAGCGGCGCGAAATTTCCGGCGTGCTCGATGACTACGCGTTTGCGGTAATTGCGTGTCTCGACGCTTACGAAGCGACGGCGGACCTCAGCTACTTCCGTTTTGCGCGTTCGATTGCGGACGCGATGGTGGCAGGGTTCTTCGATCCGGTCGATGGAGGATTCTTCGATACCCGTGGGCCCGCATCAGGCGAACCGAACGCACTGGGCATTCTGGGAACGCGGCGAAAGCCATTTCAGGATTCGCCAACTCCCGCGGGAAACTCGGCGGCGGCGATCGCGCTGCTGCGTCTGCACGGTTACGCGAGCGATGTGTCAAATAAAGATGCGTCATATCGCGACCGGGCCGAGCAAACTTTGGAGGTCTATGCCGGGGTCGCGGGACAGCACGCCATCTTTGCGGCGACATACGGGCTGGCGGTAGCCCGCTTCTTCCAGCCGCACACACAAGTAGTGGTCATCGGAAACGATGAAGCGGCCACTGCGCTGTATCGCGCCGCGGTGCGTCCGCTCGGCTTGAATGCAGCGGTTCTGCGTTTGGACGCCGGCAAAGTTGTGGCGCAGAATCTGCCACCGGCTTTGGCGGAGACGATCCCAAATCTCCCCGCGCTAACAGAAGGACGATCGTTTGCGGTGGTGTGCTCCGGGTTCGCTTGCCAGCCGCCGATTTTCGATGAGAAGGGACTGGCGCGTGCGTTGGGCTCGCGGACGCGTCCGGCGGCGTGAGCTGGGGCGACGGATTTTCGATCCCGATCCCGCCACTAGTCGTGAGACGATATACTTTGCCGCATGGAAAAGGCCCTTAGCTTGGCGGACTACCAATCGCTGGCGGAATTGCGTTATCGGATCCGCCGTTTTCTTCACTTCAGTGAGCAAGCCTCGCGCATGGCTGGCCTCAAGCCTCACCAGCATCAGCTCATGCTTGCGCTGAAAGGGCTGCCGGGAAGCATCCGCCCACGGATTGGAGAGTTGGCCGAACGGCTGCAGATTCGACATCACAGTACGGTTGAGCTGGTGAACCGGCTCTCTGTCGGAGGCTATGTCCGGCGCAATCGCAGCGGGGAAGACCGCCGCGAAGTATGGCTTTCCCTGACTCCAAAGGGTGAAAAGGTGTTGCGGAAGCTCTCCCTGCAACACCGGGCAGAACTTCGCCTCCACGGACCCGCTCTCATCGCCGCCCTGAGGCGTGCCATTCCCAAGCAACGGACCCGAAGGGCGGCTCCACGCCGGCCGATAGGCTAATGGAATTTCGGGCGCGACCCACATGGTGCGACCCATGCTTTGCCCTTGCGTGCGGCCCTTTTGGCCCCTGAAGTTCCCCACTTTCCCTGCCGATGGAACTGGAAGACAGCACGGCCGGGCCATGTTTTCCAATCTTCTCGAAAATCCGAGGCTGTTCCGGCATGTGCTGGAGGACTTGCCGGTGGGCGTTTACATCGTCGACCGGGAACGGAGGATCCGTTTTTGGAACCGTCATGCCGAACACCTCACGGGACATCTGGGGCAGGATGTGGTGGGACATGTCCTGGAGGACATTGTCCAGGCCTGCGACCGGTGGGGCCACCGCTCGATCGGCGAACACTGTCCGGTGGCGATCACCCTCCGACTGGGGCTGCCGCAGCATTGCACCGCTTACTACCTCCACAAGAATGGCCATCGGGTGGCGTTGCGGATCTGCACCCGGGCGGTACTGAAAGAGAGCGACGTGATCGAGGGAGCGGCGGTGCTGTTGGAAGAAGCATTGATATACCCCGAGGAGTTGTCCGGTCCGCCCATGTACGGATGCCTCGACGCGACCACGGGAATTCCGTCGCGCCGTCTGACGCGAGCCGTGCTCAACGAATGCATGGCGGGAGTGGAGAAATCGCATCTCAGCTTTGGGGTGCTCCGCATTCGGGTGCTGGGGCTGGAGGAGTTTCGCGCCAAGCACGGTCCGCAGTCGGTCGTACCTTTCCTGCGCACCACGGCGCGTACCTTGCGGCACAGCCTGGATGCGGAAAATTTTCTGGGATGCTGGGGAGAGAACGAGTTTCTGGCCGTGCTGCCGACGGCGAGTCCGGTAACGGTAGCGACAACGGCGGAAACGGTATCGAACCTGCTGAGTCATTCGGAAGTGTTGTGGTGGGGCGACCGTTTCCCGATTGCGAGCGAGGTGGCCTGCGCCATGGCCACGGCGGGCAGCGACCTGGAATCCCTTCTCGAAGAGATGAAGCCTGCGCACTCGAGTGCAACGGCGAAGGCGGCGGCCGCGGGCGCCGCCAACGATTCTGAACATTCGCGAGGATGAAGTTCGATGTTTTCGATCATTGGCATCGTGGTGGTTTTCGGCTGCATTGCCGGTGGCTACCTGATGGAGCACGGCAACATCAAGGTGCTGCTGCAGCCGGCGGAACTGCTCATCATCGGCGGGGCCGCGGTGGGCACGGTGCTGATCTCGAATCCCATCCACACCCTGAAAAGCATCATCGGCGGGGTCGTTGGGGTATTTGGCTCCTCGAAGTACAGCACCGAACACTACATCAATTCCTTGAAGATGATGTATGAACTGCTGCAAAAAGCGCGCAAGGAAGGCTTGGTGGCGCTGGAGACCGACATTGAAGAGCCGGACAAGAGCCCGCTGTTCTCCAAGTACGAAGGTTTCGTAAAGGATCACCATGCGGTGGCGTTCGTGTGCGACACGATGCGCATGGCGGTCAGCGGCGGCGTGGAAGTCTTCGATCTGGATCAGATGCTGGAGGTGGACATGGACGTCCATCATCATGGAGCCACCGAACCGGTGGCGTCGTTGAGTACGATGGCCGACTCGCTGCCTGGGCTGGGCATTGTGGCGGCGGTACTGGGCGTGGTGATCACGATGAGTGCGATGGGCGGACCTCCGGAAGAAATTGGAAAGAAAGTGGCGGCGGCGCTGGTGGGAACGTTTCTGGGCATTCTGTTGTGTTACGGGTTGGTCGGCCCGCTGGCGTCGCGCATGGGCAAGATGGCCGACGAAGAACATGCGTTCCTGCTGGTGTTGCGGGTGGCCATGATTGCTTTTCTCAAAGGCGTGGCCCCGATCATGGCGGTTGAGATCGGGCGGCGGACCGTGCCCGGACATGCGCGTCCTTCATTCAAGGCGGTGGAGGAGGCTTGCCGGGGCGCGAAAGCTGAATCCGCCGCCGCAGTGGCGGCGCCGGACGCCGAGCCGGCCGCGGGATAAACACCGCTCATGCCGACACCGCCCATCATCGTTATCCGGAAAAAAGGCGGCCACGGCGGCCATCACGGCGGCGCGTGGAAGGTTGCCTATGCCGACTTCGTCACCGCCATGATGGCGCTGTTCATCGTGTTGTGGCTCATGAACAGCAGCAAGCCCATTCAGGTGGCGGTCAGCGGCTACTTCAAAGATCCCAGCGGAACCGGCAAGCAGACCGGAACCACTCTGGACGGAACCGGCCCGAAGACCGAACCGGCCAAGCCGGACATGGCCAAGCAGGACATGGCGAAGATCAAAGAGGATTTGCAAAAGAGTATCCAGGACATCAACGACCTCGCCAAGCTGAAGAACAACATCGAGATCACGGTCACCTCAGAAGGCCTGCGCATCGAGTTGCTGGAATCGGAGAAAGGAACGTTCTTCGACAGCGGCAGTTCGACGCTTAACAAGAGCGGACAGCAGATTGCGACCTTGCTGGCGGCGGAATTGGGAAAAGCTCCCAACCATCTTTCGATCGAGGGACACACCGACGCCAAACCATTTGCCGGCAAAAGCAGCTACAGCAACTGGGAACTCTCCGCGGATCGCGCGAACGCTGCGCGGCGCTTGATGCAGCAGTCGGGATTGCGCCCCGATCAGGTTTCGCAAGTGCGGGGCTTCGCGGACCAGCGTCTGCGCAACGCAAAAGATCCGCTGGACCCGTCGAACCGGCGCATTTCGATCATCGTACAGACCCTCGCCAAGGACACCGCCGGCAATGACACCGCGGAAGGCAAGTCTTCCGGAGCGGATGCGCAAGAATCGGGTGTGGCAAAACCGCCGGCTGCCGGCGCGAAAGCGGGATCTGAACCCACGGTGGAAAAAGACGGAAAGTAAAAAAGAAGGCTGACCACGGTGGCCAGCCCGGAAGATTGCATTGGTTACGAAAGTAACTGCGTCTTCTTAAGTTAGGTGGCTGTGCATCTCGCAGCTATGCGCCGCATTTGCGTAAGGTGCACCCCCACGGCCAAGGCCCCCCGGGAGTGGGAGCTTTCGGGGTAGCCGCATAAGCAAATGTGCCCACTAGACCTACCAACAGCAGTAATGCCCTGAGTGAACGTTTCATTGTCTTGCTTCTTTCTTGTTAGGGTCTGCCGAAGAACCAGCTTGAAGCTGCCAGAGTTCGGTGCCGGGAATTATACACAACCCTGCAACTTTCTGATTCGTTGGAGGTTACCTGGAGCGTGCAAAACGGTGCGACATGCAAACCCATGTGCCGATATTTCGTCGGTTCGTCCCGCAGGCAATTTTAGCGGGGTTTACGCTGGTTTCTTCAGGTAATGGTTTGAACAGAATCGCCCCGGTTTCGGCTTAGGAAGAGGGGCTGCCGGCAGCAGAAAAATCCTCTTGACAAGGTTTTTGCGCGGAGTTTGTTTTCGGGATAGGGAGGCTAGTACCGGGTCTTGGAACCGGCCGCGGCGGAGTTGGCTCTGGGCTGGTTGATGGGGCGGTTGAGCGGGATAGGATCTTCTGCAGTTTCCAGATTCGAGCTGCGCGAAAGCGCACGCTCCACCACGCTTTCGAACATCGGGATCAGCGAATCGGAAGACACCGGGTGTTGAAGATCCGCCAGGCCCTGTTCCCATCGCTGGGTCTGCAAGCGGTTGACGGCGACCGCGCGCACGGCTTGGCGCGAGAACGAATAGGCGAGCCAAACAAAAATGGCAAGGTTGTAGGCCAGCATGTTGACTAGATTGAAATTGTCGTGAGTGACAAATCCTCCCGAACTCAATGCCATCAGCATCAACTCCACCCCGGCGAAGAGGCCAAAGCCGAGAGAGATTCCAAAAGCGACCTGTTTTCGGGACACCCCCAGAAAGCGCGAAAACAGGAGCAAGAAGAGGATGAGGCCAAGCTGCACGACGCGGATCGAGAACTGCAAAGTGGTAAGGGCGTGCACCACCGGATTCTGGTTGAACGAATTCGAGAAGGCGACTACAACCGCAACCAGCAGCATGACCACGCCCGCCCACTTGAACAGCAGCGTGCCCAAGTCTTTCAGAGTGTGATAGGGGCGGAACACGTCGAGAAAAATCTCATGAATAACCTTGAATCCGAGGACCGCGTTGACTGCCTCGCCCAGCCAGAAAGGTCCGAAATATAAGTTCCGATGGCCGGTGAGCCAAAGCGGAAAGAGAACTGAAAAATTCGCAACCTGCACTAGGAGGAATAAGAAGAACGCGGGAAACTGGCGGTGCAGCTTACGACGCCAGAAGATCGCCGCCACCACCGATTGCAGAATCGGTTGCACGCCCCACAAACAAAACACTACGGTTTGGCTGTGCCAATTCATGGGCCAGGCAGGTGGAGTAGCGACGAAACGCCGAAAACTGTCGCACCTCGACCTTCTATATCCTGAGGCAGGGAACCTTGGAGGTCAACCCACCTAAGGTAACTTTGGTAACCATGCCCTCTTTCCCGTAGACACCCAGCTCGCCGCGTCTCTTCGCCAGCGAGGATTGGGGTAACTCCCGTCTTTACAGCCAGAAGGGGTGCAAACTATCCGGCGTCGGGCGTGGAATGCAGGTAGGCGCGCATCATTCGCACTTCATCGTCCTTTTCGTCGAGATCGTGGAGCAGGATGTCGCGCAAAGAAACGACGCCCTTCAGGTCACGTCCCGCGCAGACCGGCAGATGCCGGAATCCATGCCGTTTCATCAGGGTCATGCAGGTCTCGAGGGGATCGTCAGGGGCGACCGTCAGAGGATCGTCGGTCATAACCTGGCCGACGGGAGTGCGGGCGGGATCCTTGCCGGCGACCACCACACGGTTCATCAGGTCGCGCTCAGAGAATATGCCGACCATCTGCCCCCCTTCGAGAACCGGTACGGCGCCGATGTGGTGTTCCGCCATCAGGCGGGCAACTTCCAGCACGGTCTGATGAACCTCGGCGGATATGGTGACTTGATTCTTGAGCAGATCGCGGATCAGCATTTGCGCCTCCCGTGGGCATGTGGAAAATCGCGCCCGGCGAACAGCTTCGAATTCGTCTGCAACGAAGGAAGCAAAACCGTTGGTGTCTCGACCCCGGGCGGAGTATATGTCGAAAATCGGCCGAGGGAAAGAAAAAAATGCAAAAGCAGTTGCCGGTTCCCAGTTGCCGGTTGCCAGAAAAACCTTGGGATCGTGCGGGGTTTCACTGAGAACTGGCAACTGGCAACTGGCAACTGCTTATTATGTAGGACCTGGCCACCAAAGCGGCCGGCATCTCAGCGGCGGCGCGGGCGGTAATGATCACGTTGTAATCGTCACTCGCACGAAGACGACCGAACACCGGGGTTGCCTCCTGCGGCTCGACCAGCGCCAGGTATCGCAGGAAGGCAAAGACGTCTTCGGTAGGCTCCAATCCCGGCGCGACGAAACTGACTTCGACATCTTCGTGATGGAAGTGCCATCCCAGTGACGCTGCCAGCCGCACGGCGCGCTCATACACGGCGGGCGGCAGCACTCCGGGCGCCGGATTGTCAAACACGACCCGGAGCTTGCGTTCATCTTCACGGCTGAACTCGCGCACCTTGAGCGCCCCGGTGCGCGCCGTGGCTTTCCAATCCACATGGCGCGCGGAATCGTCGGGCATATAGTCGCGGATAAGGTACAAATCATTGCCGCGGCCCCTCACAAAGGTTTCAAACTCGCCCGTGACCATGGGAAGAACTTCAAGAAACTGTTCCGTGGACTCGACCTCGGGATAGACGATCACTTCGCGGGCCAGGTTAACCCGCCGGGTCTTCATGAGGAAGGCGAACGGAAATCGCGTGGCCAGGCCGAAGTTCTTCTCCGAATAGCGGCCGCGGACTGGGAAGGTCATCTCAAGGTCGGCCCGGAGTTCTTGTCCGGGAGCGAGAAAAGGAAAATACACGGATTCTTCGAGGATCGGCTTTCCCGCCTCTTCGTGCACGCGGCGCAGACGGCGGTCGGGCAGGCGGAGCCACTGCTCCTGGGGTGCGCGATTGCGGGGCCAGCCGAAGGTCGAGGCTTCCCAACCCCAGTGATCTTTTTTCTTGCGCTTGGCGGGAACCACGCGCACGGAAAAAGATGGCAGCCACGAACTGGTGTTGCCGAGGAGCAAGCGCGCCAGCATCGGCCGTCCGGCAAAAACGTGTTCGGGCAAGCGCACGTCGAACTGGAGACGGCGAAGCACCAGCGCCGAAGCAACTCCGGAAACCAGAATGGCCGAGAGCAGCGCGGCGACGACAACATAAAGCAGGTTGTTTCCGCTGGTGATGGCGGCGATTCCGATAACGACGCTGATCAGGATGTAGATCGTGCCGGCGCGCGTAACGTCGTAGTCCATCGCTTCGCGCACGTGGCTGGCGACCACCCGCCGCGCCAGATAGGGCACCGTGGTCAGGCCCACGAAGGTGGCCAGCAACAGCGCCACCGACGCCAGAATCAGGGTTCCCCAGAAGTTGCCCGCCTCGCGCGATACCGTCGAAAATAACGCCGCGCCGAAAGCCAGCATCAGGCCCACGATGGCCAGCAGGAATCTCACCCACACCTGGGAAAGTGCCAGCCGCGGGAAGCGGCGCGCGCGCTGTGGGCCGTTCGGTCGACGTTCGGGAATCACGAATCTCTCCGGGCAATGCTTATGCCAGCATATGACGCTGGGGGAGCGAGTGGAAGTGACGGAAGATACTCTGTCTCAACCGTCGTTCTAAGCAGTCGGCATGAATCGGTCTTGGGTGGGGCACAGCTTTAAGTTTCAAGCAGGTTTTGGTAAGGGCACGGCTTCACAGCTTACGGAAAAAACTCGCGTAGAGACGGGACTTGCCCCGTCTCAGACTGCCGAACAACTCTGGGTCATTTTGGTTTTGGTAAGGGCAGGGCTTCACCCGTGCCGTTCAGGACCAAGAAAAATGCGGGCTTTAGCCCCTGAGGGTCGCGCCTTCCAACCGGAAAAGGATTTATGAAACAACCGAGTTAGTGGTTGGTGAAAAATCGTCCCTCACGAAATAGACTCAAGGCTCACGATCCGCCTCCCCCAGCACGATCATCTTCGTAGCCGTCCGGAATTTCTTGTAATCGCGGAAGTTCACTTCGACATCCTCGTTGTACCCCTTGAAGAGCGCAATCCGCGCGTCGAGGTGGAACTGAATGTGTTTGGGCAGCCAAACTTCGTCGTTCACCTTGGTCTGCTCGATCAGAACCCGCGTGCCTTTGTGGATTCTTGCCAAAACGAATCCAAACGACAGGGTGTCAATGGCCACGATGTCGAGCTTCACCCATTGCACTTCGGATTTGTCGATCCAGACGCGCCCTGTGAACTTGCTGAGCATCTTGGCGCCGCGCTGCTTAGGTTCGTAGCCCGGACGAGGTTCGCCCTCCAATACCCAGGTATCGCGTCCGTCGATCGCGTCCGAGCCCACGAGCCGGAAGTTGAACGCATCGGCAATCTCCAGCACAAACTTGCGGCCCTCTTCGCGGTTCTTCTCGTCTTTCTCCAGCCGCTTGCGGCGGTCTTCTTCCGATTCGTACTTGCGTTTGTCGATGATCTTCTGAATCTTCTCCTCTTCCTTCTTCGCCTCGCCGGCCGACAGCGGCTTGTCATCCTTGGCGGTCAGTCGCTCGACCGGCTCTCCATAAATCTCCAGGAGCTCCAACGTCCGGGATTCAGACTTCTTCACCCCGCCATGCCCATCGAGCTTGTGCTCTTCTTCGCGCTAGTGAAGGTGTAATCGCGCTGCCGCTTTTCGTTTTCCAGTTCTTTCGCTTCGGCGCGAAGCAGCAGTTCCCGAATCTGCTCCGCAGGCACCACGCCACTGGCGTCGGGCTTCAGCTCGATGGGCGTCAGATCCGTGTGCTTGAGATCAGCCGGCGGAGGAACTGGCGCAGTGGGTGTTGAAGGAGGAGTTGAAACTGGAGCCGAAGGTGAATCCTGACCGAAAGCGCAGCCCGCCAGCAGAACAATCGTAAAGAGGAGCCCGACCCAAATCGGCCCGATGCAAGAACGCAAGACTGACATACGAAACAACCCGCGAAGCCGTTCCCTCAAGAATGCAGCTTTCCCCTGCGAACCCCTGTGTACCCCGTGTTAAAGCTTCTTCTCGGCCCGCTCCAGGCACCCCGCCCGAAACGACCGCCCATCCAGCCGATGCAGCCGCTTCGCCTGCGCGCGAGAAATCAGCGGATAGTGCGAAATAGTCAGCAGATACTCCGCCACAAACCACACCGGCTTCTCGGTCGTCATCCAGTGCAGATGATCGAAGCGCTTCATATGCACCGGCCGCGAAAAAGTCCGCAAAGTCCGCTCCCCGCGCAGATTGAAGTACATGTCGAAATAACTGAGCGCCAGCTCGCGCAGCGAACGGTACACCGGCTCGCGATACCGGCATCCGGTGTAATTCGATTTGGCCACAGCCCCCCAATGCCCGTCGCGGGACTGCGATACACCGCAATCACGTGGTCGGTATCGTGCTCGGCTTCAAAATCGAGAATCAGCGGAGGATACCCAATAACCCGCAAAGCCGCCGCCGCAAACAGCGCTCCTTCATAACAATGCGAAGTATTCTCCCGCAGCACACGCCGCGGAGACCAGGCGCTGTCCTCAAGGTGATAAGGCATGTCGTCCAGCAACCGCTGAATGCCATGCGGAGTCTTCAGCGACCGCAGTTTGCGAAGTTCGGCAGGGGTCAAGCCCCAGGAGTTGTTGTCAGTCATCCCAAATTTCCCGTAGAGACGCGGCTCGCCGCGTCTCCTGCGGATTCCAGAGTCACTTGAAGGTAGCAGGAGCGGGTGATGATTGGGAATAGAGGTGCGGGTGCGCGCCTGGGCGAAACGTCAACCGGAAGACGACGATGCTGCAACACTAACTTCTGTGCCCTGTCTGCAGAGTGCGGCGTCCTTTTACTTGGTCGGCTCGCCAGCAGTCTCTTCCTGCTGCTCTTCAGCCTTTTGCCAACTGGAATCGGGGTTGTATTCCTTCATGGCTTTGGCGAGAACATCGGTCTTCTTGCCGAGATCCTTCTGATACACGACTCCATCCTCGCTAACGATGAAGGTCATCACGCCGGACGACCGGTATTCCGCCGGATAGGCCACGAAAGCGAAACCCTCGGTCATTTTGCCGTTTACGATGTAACTTTTCGCGCCGCCGCGGGCCGTTTTTCCCCTGACGCGTCAGGATGTGGTAATAGTAACCGCGGTAAGGAGTCGGAGCGCCGTCTTGGCTTTTGGCATAGCCCTCGGCAACGGCCGACGCCACCAGCGGCCCGATGGGGCTCTGGGGTTCGCCCTCGGCAGCTTTCCAATAAAGGCCATCGTGCTGCCCTTCATCACTGAAGATTTTCTGGGCGTACTCGTTGTGCTGTGCGGAGTATTCCTTTTGCGCCGCCACCAGTTCCTGGCAAACGCGAATGGCCGACATTTCATTCCGGCCAATTCGCCGGTACAAAATTTCTTTCTTGCCCGCCTCGGTGTCGAAATACCACGAATTGCCTTTGTTCACGAGCGGTATGGGCGTGGGCCAATTCTCCGCGCCGATATACAAGGTGGTGGTTCCATCCGGTTCTTTCACCAGACGGTGCATTTCCTGATATCTCTGCACGAAATTAGCGCGGCTCTCGGCGTCCTCGGTTTCGTCTCCCGACGAGACGATTTGCTTTCCGTCGGGTCCGAGGATATCGAGCATCGCTTTTTCGTCGTTACTCTGCGCTGCCGTGACCAGTGCGTTGCTCGCGTCTTCCGGCGATGAAAACGTTTTCTGGCCCGGTTGCTGCGCCATGGAACGGGTGGGAAAGCACCCCGTCAAAAGGATCGCGACCGCGGCTAATTTAGGAAGATTGGCCCAATGAAATTTGTCGAAGTTCAGCTTCGTTCGCCGCATATGGCTTCTCTCCATTTCCAAATTCTCACAAGCTACCAGGAACATAACGAAACTTCGATTACTGATGCCCGCCACCGCCGCCGCGACCTCCGCCGCCACCGCCGCGAGATCCTCCGCCGCCACGCGCTGCTCCGCCACTGAAGCTGGCGCTTCCGCGTGACGAATAGCTCCTTGCCTGTCCGCCATGGCCGTAGCCGCTGAAGGCGCCGGAGCGGACGCCGCTCTGACCGCGGGGTGCAGCGTATCCTCGAGCCGCCTGCGTGTTTCCGTTGAAAGGCCTGGCCGTTGCGCCGGGACGGTTGAAAACTCCACCGCGCCCGCCGTATGTTCCGCCGCGTGCGATTCCCCGCGTTGGCGCATGCGTAACTCCGCCGCGGCCGCCGTTAAGCTCCGCCGCGCCGCCTGCCACCCGGTAGAAGGTGTTCCGGTTATAAAACGTTCTGCTCCGGGAGTAGTACCTGCCGTGGTTATAAATTGCGTATCGGTCATGCCAATCGAATCCCCAATGACCCCAGCCCCATCCAAAACCGCCGAACAAACCGATTCCGAAGCCGACTCCGAACGAGAGGTACGGGCCGCCAAACCAAATTCCGGGATACGGGTACCATCCCGGCCACGCCGCGATCGGATCCTCCGTAAACCAGCCACGGATCGTACGCAGGGACGTAAACGACATCGGGATTAGCAGGCTGAATGACGATCGTCCGAGCCTTCGTCCGTTACGGTTTGCTGCGGCGTGGTCTTAAGATTGCCGGCTTGTTCCGCTTTCTGGCGCATCACCTGTACGGCATCCATCACATCCTGTTGCTGGTTGTAGTAGGCGTCGCCGAGAGATGACGTCCAGGAGAGGTTCTTGTCCATATTTCCCAGGACGGATGGAAATGCAGCGAGCGCCTTGACGCTCGGGTCCCAGGGCTGTTGATCCACAGCCTGACCCAAAGCGTCGCCCTTCAAATCCGGATGGTCCTGCACCCATCGGTCGGCCTCGACGACTTGCTCGGGAAACGTGGACGCCGCCAGGATCTGCGCCACCAGCGAATCCGGATACAGCGCAATCGGCGCTACCAACTGCTGCAACTGCTCGGGAGTCTGTTGCGCGTAGGGCGGCGCCTGCGCGGCCGGGGCTTGCGCGTCCTGAGGCGGCGGGGCTTGCGCATCTTGGGCCGACAGGTTCTGCGGCCAGAGTTGCGAACAACAGAGCCAACGACAACAGGGAAACCAAAATCTGCTTGCCCCATCGAGGCCTTGAGAACCCCGGCGCCATGTCCGAAAATGTTCATGTTCTTGAACCTCCTCTGCATCTTCATAGCCTGAGGCCTCCAATACCTAGAGATGCGAGAAATTCAAGGAGGCTGAAAGTTTACGTTTCTAGACAAAGATCCCTTACAGTTACCGCAACAACTCCCCCAACTCCCGAGGCGTCTCCACCAGCACATCCGGAGCCACCTCTTCCAGCGTGTGCGGAGCGAACCCATAGGTCACGCCGCAAGTCCACAACCCGGCATTGCGCCCCGTCAAAACGTCAATCGACGAATCGCCAATCATCAGCGCCTCCTCCGCCGCCACGCCCGTTTCCTGCAGGATCGTCCGCACCCCCAGCGGATCGGGCTTCTTCGTCGTAAAGCTGTTGCCGCCGTAAATGCGCACGAAAAAGTCCCCCAGCCCCATCGCCTGCACAATAGTCGCGCGAAGGATTGACCGGCTTGTTCGAGAGCACCGCCATCTGCCGCTGCACTCCATTCGACGGATGAGCCAAGCCCGCCAGCACCTCCGGAATCCCCTCATACACCGTGGTGTGGTCGAGTTTGTGCAGCCGGTAGTAGCCCAGAAAATATTCCAGCGCGCCTTGGAAGAACGCCTCGTCGTCCGTGTCCGCCAGCGCCCGCCGCACCAGCGCCGGAGCGCCATCTCCCACATAGCTGGCGATGACGTCGCCGTCCAGTTCCGGACGCCCAAGATGCCGCAACATCGCATTCACGGAATGAATCAGATCCAGCCGGGAATCAATCAGCGTGCCATCCAGATCAAACACCAGCAGGCGGATGCGATGCGGATCAAACGGGCGCAGGAAACGAATCATGGACAGTTCAGGATAAACCAGTGTCGGTCTCAGGTCTCAGAGTCTCAGGAAAGGCTGCCCGCGAGACTAGAACGGGCGAAAAGATTTTCCTAAGACCTACAGACCTAACACCTGAGACCTCGTTTACAATGATCCGGGGCTGCAACTCCGTGGGGTGAGGCACAGCATGGCCACGACCAAAGTCGATCCCAAGCTGAACGAAACCAACATCGCGAAAAAGGCCAAGACCTATCAGGGCCTGACCAGCCAGCAACTCATCGATGCCTATCGCATCATGTTCACCTCGCGCCGCGTGGACGACCGCGAGATCCTGCTCAAGCGCCAGCAGAAGGTCTTCTTCCAGATCTCAGGCGCCGGCCACGAAGCCCTGGGCGTCGCTGCCGCCTTGGCGTTGAAGCCCGGCTACGACTGGTTCTATCCTTACTATCGCGACCGCGCGCTGTGTCTCGCCCTGGGCGCAACTCCGCTCGAAATGCTGCTCGGCGCCGTGGGCGCGGCCGACGACCCCAGCTCCGGCGGCCGCCAGATGCCCTCGCACTGGGCCTTACAAGCGGCTCAACGTCGTCACCCAGTCGTCCGCCACCGGCACCCAGATTCTGCAGGCCGTCGGATGCGCCGAAGCCGGCCGCTATTTCGCCAAGCATCCCAACGCCGCGCAAAAAGCCGAAGGCGATTACCGCCAGTTCAAGGACGTCCAGTTCCAGGGCGACGAAATCACCTACGTCTCGCTCGGCGACGGCACCACCAGCGAAGGCGAATTCTGGGAGGCGCTGAACACCGCCTCCAACCGCCGCCTGCCGGTAATTTTCTGCGTGCAGGACAACGAGTACGCGATTTCCGTTCCGGTCGAAGTGCAGACCTCCGGCGGCAACATTTCGCGCCTGGTCTCCGGCTTCCCCAACTTCCATTTCGAAGAAATCGACGGCACCGATCCCGTCGTCGCCTACGCCGCCTTCCGGCGCGCCGCCGACTATTGCCGCGCGGGCAACGGTCCGGCGTTCGTCCACGCCCATGTGATCCGTCCTTATTCCCACTCGCTCTCCGACGACGAGCGCCTCTACCGCCCCGACTCCGAGCGCCAGGCCGATGCCGCGCGCGACCCCGTTCCGCGCCTGCAGATGTTCCTGCTGCGCGAAGGCATCCTCGACGAAAAAGGCGATCAACCAGATCGAGAACGAAGTCGAAGAGCAGATTCAGGCCGACGCCGACCGCGCGCTCGAAGCCGCCGCTGCCGCAGCCGGAGACGATTTACAACTACGTCTACTCGCCCGATCTCGATCCCACGTCGGCGGCTTTCGATACGCATCCCGCATTTGCCGCGCCCGAGGCCGCTGCCGATGGCAAGCCCGCAGCCGCCTCGCCGAGCAAGACGTCGCAGAACAAGGCGTCTCTAAACAAGACCATGGCGGACCTCATCAACGCCACCCTGCGCGACGAGATGCGCCGCGATGAGCGCATCGTCATCTTCGGAGAAGACGTAGCCGACGCCAGCCGCGAAGAATATCTCAAGCAGAAGCTGATCAAAGGCAAGGGCGGAGTCTTCAAGCTAACCTCCGGCTTGCAGATGGAATTCGGCTCCGACCGCGTCTTCAATTCTCCGCTGGCCGAAGCCAACATCATCGGCCGCGCCACCGGCATGGCCACTCGCGGATTGAAGCCCGTGGTTGAGATCCAGTTCTTCGATTACATCTGGCCGGCGATGATGCAGTTGCGCGACGAACTCCCCATCATCCGCTGGCGCTCGAACAACGCCTTCTCGGCGCCGGTGGTGATCCGCGTCGCGATTGGCGGCTATCTGACCGGCGGCGCAATTTACCACTCGCAGTGCGGCGAGAGCATCTTCACCCACACTCCCGGATTGCGCGTCGTGTTCCCTTCGAACGCGCTCGATGCCGCCGGACTGCTGCGCACGGCGATCCGCTGCGACGACCCGGTTCTGTTCCTGGAGCACAAGCGCCTCTACCGCGAAACCTACGGACGCGCGCCCTATCCCGGCCCCGACTACATGATTCCGTTCGGAAAAGCGAAAGTCGTGCAGCCCGGAACCAACCTCACCGTCATCACCTACGGCGCGGTCGTTCCGCGCGCGCTGCAGGCCGCGCAAAAACTCGAGCGCGAGCATCACGTCAGCGTCGAACTGATCGACCTGCGCACATTGAATCCGTTTGATTGGGATGCGATTGCCGCGTCGGTAAAGAAAACCAACCGCGCGTTGATTGCCTACGAAGACTCGCTGAGCTGGGGATACGGCGCCGAAATCGCCGCCCGCATCGCCGACCAGCTCTTCCATCATCTCGATGCCCCGGTGAAGCGAGTCGCCGCCACCGACACGTTCGTCGCCTATCAGCCAATTCTGGAGAATGCCATCCTGCCGCAGGCCAGCGACCTGTTCCGGGCGATGAAAGAGTTGGCGGAATTCTGAGGAGTTCAGGGCAGCCAGGGCGATTAGCTCTTAGCTCTTGCAAGGCATTCCTGTAGAGACGGGGCTTGCCCCGTCTCCGCCGACATCTCCGCGGAGCCCCGGAGGGGCGACCGAACTTAGCCCAAAAATTGCTTTCGCCATTCGCCTAGGTGTAGGGCGTGCGGCGAGTCAATTAGAGATTAACTTAGAATGGCCGCGCTTCAGTGTGTGCGTGAACGAACTCGGCAGTTTTCGGAGGAGTCCTGTGCGATGTGGATTAGAGTCGTGTCTACACGGTACAGTAGCTGAGCATAACGAATTAAAAGGTCATCGCGCTCCCACGTTGCAAACGTCACCACAAATCGCGCCCCGAAGCCATTTTGCAATTCCTTCGTGCTCGATCCCGTCGTTTCGCCGAATTTCTTAATAAGAGCTGCGATTACGCGCTCGTCGTTGGGCGGCGACTTAAATCTGATGCTTCGACCTAGCCGGCAACCATAAACGTAGAAACCTGACCGCAGCCACGAAGCACCGGAGAATTAGCAATAGGAGAGATAACTGACCACGATTCAAACTATCAACCGGTTTAGCCTGATCGCCCCGATGAACAGTGGTTCCCTCCGGATACGGGACGCTTGGCACCAAACTCTGGCCAGCGCAGCGCTGAGAAGGGAGATATACGCAAAAATCTTCTTCGCCAGCCTTTTCATGGGTCCACTTCTTTACGTCCTTCGAGAGCACCACTGCAGTCTCCGCGTCCCGGAGGGAGATCTGTGTTAGCGTAGATCGATCACAAAAAGTGGAGTGCCGTTACCAGCCAGGCGAAGCGGCGAAGAGAATGCAGCCAACACGGCGAAGGAGAGGGGAAAATGTGAGAAGGTAAAGCTCGACATCAAAGCGAGTAAGGGTGCGTCATCACGATGCTCACGCGAAAAACAAGAACTGCTGGTATAGCGTCAGATCGCGGTAGCGCAGAAAATAAGCGTGTAGTGGTCGGCATGTTGTCGAGTGGAAATCGAGCAAGCCGAAGGGGCGTTTGGTCAGCGAGAGGAAAGATTGGGAAGCCCCGCGTCACAAAGAGAGCATCTCGCTCTGTTGATCAGGTGTCAATTGCTGCGCTCGCTTCTAGGTGTCGAAACGTGAGGCGACGAGATACGTGTGTAGGAGAAATAGGGCTGAATGTGCGTTGTGTGTTCTAGATGAGTTTGATACTCGGAAAGAGGCATGGAAAGGTACAGAGATGGCACTTTGACTTCACATACTTATCGATCTCGAATGGAGGGAAATGGTCACAAGATCGGAAGGCTCTGCAATGGCTAGGCGGGCTATGTGCGAAGGTTGCAGTGCTGGCGGTATCCTCAATAAACTACTATGGATACGGGACGAGGCGCGCGCCGCGCAAGTGCGGATGGTAGGGGTAGATACGATGCAGCAGGCGGCACTGGTCGACGTGAAATGATCGACCACGAAGCGCTTCAGCGCTGGGTAAAGAGGAAAGCACGCAAGGCCCCGGAGGGACGAACCAGAGCGTGCGAGCCGAGGTCGCCGCTTAGGGGAGGGAAAGAAATAAGCTCGAAGATCTTGGCATTGTCGAGCGCAAGCGTCCCCGGCTGCTTGGAGCGACCAGCGGCAGCGACACGCGGTCTGCGCCGCCTCGATGGAAGCTCGTTTTTTGCAATGTGAAAGGATCGGGCCTTTCGCTGCGCGCTTCCTGCCGCTGGCCTTGGCTCTTCGCGATCCTTACGTTCCTGCGTGGTCAGCCATTTTTCGTTTTCCGCGCAGCGCCCCTCCCGCCAAAAGTCGCTCCCCAAGGCCCACCGTCAAAACAAACCAGCGCAAACGCGATCGCCGCCACCGCCAGCGGAAATTCAAATCCGCCATTGCCCATCAGCCCGTTCTTAAAGTGCACCTTCCAGATCGCCACGCCCATCTCGATCACGAACGCAAGCGAGAAAAAGCGCGTAAATAGTCCGAGCACGATCCCAATTCCACCAAAAAATTCCGTTCCCGTGGAAAAATACGCCAGCCAGCGAGGAATGCCGAGCGAGCCCACCATGTCCATGTGGTGATGGAATCCGCCAAACACTTTGTGATAGCCATGCCCGATCATGATGGCTCCCAGAACAAGCCGCATCACAAGCAGCGCTAAAGGCTGCAGCCGATTGAGAAAATTCAAGCAAACCTCCAGAACAGTTCTCAGTTCTCAGTTCTCAGGAAAAGATGACCTCATGCAAATGGATGGTCAATAGCACGCCATGTGCCTCCCCCGAGCAAACGAGCATCACAAAATGAAAAGATCTTACGGGGAACTGAGAACTGGGAACTGAGAACTAACACCTAAGACCTGCTCTACCAGCTCGAATACGCGGTGCCGTCGCTGCCCACCTGGTTGGAGCCACTGTGGCAACCCACAATGCCAGGCTCGGTCTGGTCGATCGACTTGAGTGAGTCTTCCTCATCACACTGCCAGGTGTCGCTGTTGCCGGTAATGTCTTTCGGGACCGCTTTCAGATATCCCGCCGAGACCAGGTCGGCCAGCGACTGCGGCGCTTTTTGCTTGTCCAGCGTGTACTGATCGATGACTTTGTTGATCGTCGCCAGATTCTGTCGCAGCGTGGTTTCGCGCGCCCGGATGATACTCTGGTTGTACATCGGCAGCGCAATCGACAGCAGGATCAGGATCATGCTGATGACCACCACCATCTCAATCAGCGTGAAGCCCCGATTACGGAATTTGGGATCGCGGAATTTGCGACCGCGAAATTTCGGTTGATCCGCTTTGGACTCGACTTTCATCTACCAATCCTTGTACTTCGTGCCGTCCAAAGCGGTTTGGTCCGACTTCGTGTAAACATCGAACACGTTCTGGCCACCCCAGGAATCCGAGTCTTTATCGTCCTGCATCGAGCGCATTCCCCATTCCTGTTTGGTCATGGGATCGACCGGAATCCGGCGAAGAAATTTCAGCTTCTTGCCGGAAACATCCACCCCGGTAACCAGCGTGTCCAGATCCGGAGGATAGCCCTCGCTCCCCACCTTGATCTGGAACGCACCATGGTCGGCGGCGTCTTTGTAGCGGTCGATGGCGTCGCGCATCATCCACAGGTCTTCGCGCAACTCGTGCTCGCGCTCGCGGTAGATCGTCATTTTGACCAGCGGAAACGCCGCCCCCACCAGAATGGCCAGGATGCCAGTCGCAACAATCAACTCGATCAGCGTAAACCCGCGTTGTCGGCTCGTCTTCATCGACTGGACCATGAATCGGTTCTTAGTTCTCAGTTAAACCGCCACAAGTTCTCACTGGCAACCGGCAACTGGGAACTGGCAACTGCTCCTACTGGATCGTAATCGCCGCCTGCGCCCCGCTCATTGCAATCGGCTGCATGGCCGGATCCCGCGCTCCACCTCGAGTGATGGTCAGCGCTGACTGGCCCGCTGCCTTCGCCATGAAAGTGAGCGTCACCACCGCCCCCTGTCCTGATACGCCCCCCGCCCCCGGAGGCCGCGTGGCCGTGATTTGCAGCGTGCCCGTCGTGGGATCGTCGCGATGCACCAGCGCCACCGCTTGCCCGTCTTGCGACAGGAATCCGCCGTTCGAAACATTGACCAGCGCCACCTGATTCGGATCGTAGCTCAGTTGCACCGGCACCGAGTACACGTTCTGCCCGCCCGAAACTAGCACATTCACCGTGAACGTCGACCCCTTGGCCTGGGTCAAGGTAGCCGGATCGAACTGAAACCCGGCAACGCCGCCAGCCTGATTTTGTGCAGCCGCTCCCTGAGGAACCGGCGGAGCTGGCGTTGGCGGCATCGCCGCCTGCGGCTGCGGAGCGCTTGCCGACGCGGCCGGTGAAGCTGCCGTTTGCGACACTGGAGTTACCACGGCCGGCTTGTTGCTGTGTCTCAACTCGATGGCATTCGCCGTGCCCACATCGATCATGTCCAGGTTGTCATGCGGCGTGTCGCGTCCCCGGATAATATGCGGGATCAGCACAAATACGATTTCGTTCTCCGCGTGCTCGGTGTCGGTCTCTCCAAAAAGGTATTTCAGGATCGGGATCTGCGCCAGTCCCGGAATCCCGTTCAGCGCCTTGGTCTGCGTGTCCTCCATCATGCCGCCCAGCAGGCTGACTTCGCCATCTTTCAGACGAATCTCGTTCTCGATCTTGCGCTGCCCGATCACCGGCTGGTCGATGCCGCCAATGCTCACGTGCGAAGTCACCGCCGAAACGTCCATGGTCAGCTTCAGCGAAATTTCCCGGTCCGCTTGCACCCGTGGCGTGATGTCGATGTTCACGCCCACATCCAGGTATTGAAACTGTGTATTGACCAGCGGGTTGATGCCCACTCCGCCAATGCCCGGCTGGAACGATCCGGTCGCCACCGGCACCCGATCGCCAATCTTCAGCGTCGCTTTCTGCCCGTCCAAAGCGCGGATCTGCGGATTCTGGATGATCTTCGTGTTCGTGTCCCCCAACAACGCCGTCGCGGTAGCCTGCGGAATCGTCACCTGGAAGTCGGTGGCGTTCAGGTTGGCGAGCGTGTTCAGACTGATGCCGCCCGTCGAGGATGATGTAGAACTCGTCGTCGTCGTGGTGCTCGAAGTGGAAGTGTTCACGTTGGGCTGCAGTTGCACCGAGGCGCTGGTTGGAGGGCTGATGCCAAGCTTGCGCGTTTTGTCGCGGCTCACCTGCATCACCGCCACTTCAATCAGCACCTCGGGCTTCGCCTTGTCCAGATCGTCCACCAATTTCTGCGCCAGCGCCATCTGGTCTGGCGTGCCCCGCACCACGATCGCTCCCTGCGAAGGTAGCTGCTGAATCCGGCTCACTTCGAGGATGGTGCGCATCGCGTTCACTACATCCTGCAACTCGGTAGGCTGGGAAAGGTTCGAAAGATAAAAAGTTTTGATGACGTTTTGTTCCAGCTCTTTCCGCTTCGCGGGATTGTCCTGCGCCACAAAAATCGTGTTCGGCGTCACCGGACGCCAAAAGGTTTTAGTCTCAAACGATATGATTTCCAGCGCGTCTTCGAGCGTCACCCCATTCAGCTCGATGCGCGCCTGTTTCGCCGTGTAATCGGGATCGAACAGCACGTTGATGCCGGCGAGCTTGCCCACCGTCTCGTAGATCACGTTGGTTTTTTCCGTGACCTTGAGCGTGATGGGCACGTTGGTGATCGGAGCCAGCTCCACCGGACCCTGCGCCGATTCCAATCGCCGCCGCAACGCCGTCGCACCCGCCCCCGAGGCCTGCGGTTGCGGATTCTGCGCTTCCCGAATCATCTGCTGGGTGCGTTTCAGTTCCTGCTGTGCGATGAACGAAGAAGGGTCAGTCTCCAGCGCCTTCTGGAACTGCGCCAGCGCCTCGTCAAGCTTGCCCGCATCCCTCAGAATCTGCCCGCGATGCACCTCCGACGCACCCGCCAGAAAGCGGTTCCGCTCGAAGGCCGTCCGATATCTCAGGTCTTTCGGTTTCAGATTGTAGGCTTGCTTGAAATAGTCAAAGGCCTGCTCGTAGTTCTGCCGCGCCTCGGCATCTTGACCCTTGTCGTACAGCGCCTTGGCAGAATCAATCTTCTTGGCAAAAGCAGGAAGGCTTAAGCAGAGCATCAGCAGAACAAGCGGAGCCGGACGGATCAGGCGTTTCATCAAGCAGTCCTCATGAAAATCTCTCTCGCCAGCGGCACCGGCCCAGGACCAGTCCAACCAAAACCATCCAACCACCCGAACTAGCGAACGGGCCGGGCATCCCAGAAGCCGTCACGCGCAAAAAGTACCGGAAAATCGGATTATAACATCGCATCAAGGTGCATCCGAAGTGATTGGCAGGCCGGTGTTTACACTCATTAGTACCTGTCCCTGAGGGCAGTCCTCAGTGGTGAGTTGTCAGGTGCGCCGAGAACGGCTGTTTTCTGAGAACTGACAACTGAGAACTGAGAACCGCCTTCGTGATACTTTCTCATCAGTACCATGGCCAAGCAGACCACTCACCAGACCCAGCCTAATCGGGAGAAGAATCCGCGCCGCCAGCCCACCGCCTCCGGCGAGAAGGATGCCGCTGTCAACAGGAACGCCAGCCACAACTATTTCTTGCTCGAAAAATTCGAAGCCGGAGTCGTTCTCACCGGAACCGAGGTGAAGTCGGTCCGCGGAGGTACGTCCAATCTCAAGGACGCTTACGGCTTGATCAAAGGCGGAGAACTCTGGCTCCTCAACTGCCATATAGGCCCCTACGACCACGGCAACTCGGCCAATCACGCCGCACTCCGCACGCGAAAGCTTCTGGTTCACAAAGAAGAGATCCGCAAGCTCATCGGCAAGACACAGCAAAAGGGACTCACCCTGATCCCCACCCGCATGTATTTCAAGAACGGAAGAATCAAAGTAGAGCTAGCCCTAGCCAAAGGCAAGCAGCTGTGGGACAAGCGCGAAACCGAACGCCGCCGCTGCGCCGACAAAGAAGCCCGCGAGGCCATCGCCCGGGGAAGAAAAACGTAGGGCCAGCCGCCCTCGGCTGTCCGGGCAAACGGAAATCCAAGCCGAAGCGGCTCGGACGCCATCTGCCCTCACGACAGCTCTGGATTCGAAATCCGATGTCTACGTACCTATCCGTGTAATGTCCGGTCCTAGAACTTCGGCCATTCGTAAGGGAATAACTTCCCGGCAGCTTCCGGGCTGAGTTTTCCGCCAGCCGTCTCCACGGCATGGGCCAGTACCGAATCGCGCCCATTGGCAAGATCTTCCGCCGATGGCAACACTACTTCATCCGGAAGCACTCCATTGTGTTCGAGGCTCTTGCCGTCAGTCATGACGATATCCGCGTCCGTAATCGATGCTCCGTAAAAAACTTTAGTGTCCATTCCGGTGCTGTAGCTGTAGCGCTTCGCTTCCATCACAAATCCGGAGCTGCGGTCTCCGAGAACGGCGCCTCGCTTTTCGATCTGTACCACGCGGGCAAACAGTTCGGCGGCGGAGGCAGAATTGCTGTCCACCAAGACCACGAGTTTGCCGGTGAAGGGCTGACCATGAGACTTAGCGATCAGCGGTTTGTGTTCGGATCGGCCGACGCGGTCTCCAACCTTTACTTCTTTCTCGAAGCAACCGGAGATCAGAGACTTCAGGGTGTCGACGCTGCCACCGGGATTTCCACGCAGATCGAGGACTAGCGCCTTGTGCTTGCGCGCCTTGCCGATCATGCTATCGACCTCCAACTCGTCAAAGTGGAATCCGGGAAACTTCAAGATACCGACGTCGTCCACTTCAACAAATTGGGCGCGTCGAAGATGTGCGGCGTCTTCCCTTTCCCGGACCATGTCCCAGATGTCACCGCCTGCGCCCCCACCCGTCAGGTCAGTGACGAGCTTCTTCTCGATCATGGCGGTAACCACATCCACCTGGCGCTGCTTTCCGGCCGGATCGCGCAGGTCCAGTCTTAGCGCGGGTTGCGGGCGCAGGGTGTTAAAGACGTACCACATCTTCCAGAGGTTTTCTCGATTCGGAGGGTACCCGTTGAGCGCCAGTAACTCATCACCGGCCTTTACCCCCTTTTTTTCCGCGTCGCTGCCGGGCCGCACACGAAGAACAAAACAACGCTCTCCGATCACTTCCGACTGCCACCCATAGTCCTAACGGTAGGCGTGGCTCGGCGGCAAAAAGAAAGTGTGGGAGTCATCGAGGGAGTCCAGCGCGGCGGCTATTTCCGACAGGGCGCGGTTACTCGAGTCGGTTGCTCTGATCTTCCCCTTCATCTCCTCGACCTTAGCGTCCCAATTCACGCCGTGAAACTTGGGATCGTAGTAGTGTTTCTTGACGTCGGAGGAGATCTCCTGGAGCATGGACAGCGCCCGATCCCGCTCTATACTGGTGATCTTCTGACACCAGCCATTAGTGGTTAGAAGGCCGAGGACGACAATCAACGATTTCGTGCAGGCTCGTGCTAACTCGCGATTCATGAACTCTCCTCCCATCGCTGTAACTCGGTTGAAAATGCAAATATCAGGTCCTCACTGCTCCCGGGCCGCTGAATCGACCGAGCAGTGTAACTCAAAAGCTCGATCGATTTCCGTGATTAAGTCAACGAGCGCGGGTGCCCCATCCATGCGCGTTCTGTGCGCAAGGGTGGGATTCCAGGATCGCGTCCCCTTGGGGTTTTCGTCACTCAGTTGCGCATTCCCCCTTCCACCGTGGATACTGATGCCAGTCCATCATGAATACCAACCTCTCTTCCTCCGCCCCGTCTCAACTGGAAACCGATTGCCTCGTCGTCGTCGTACTTGATCGAAACCAGAACGATCGCAGCAAGAACGATCGCAGCGAAAACGACCGCGCCGAAAACGGCCATAACGAAAAAGACAAGCCCGTACCCTCCGTCGAGTGCGCCGATGCCGCCGTGCGCGAAGCGGCCAAAGACGTCATGGCCAGCGGCGAAGTCACCGCCAAGACCTTCGAAACCACGTTGTTGCATCACCCCGCTGGCCTGAAAGCAAAACGCTTGCTCCTTCTCGGCGGCGGCAAAGCCAAGACTTTTTCCACCGCCGAACTGCGTCAACTCGCGGGCGCGGCCGTGCGCACCCTGAAAAGCAAAAGCATTCGCAGCTTTGCCTTCGCTCTACCTGAAAACGGAATCGCTGCGCCGGAAGGTGTGCGTGCCATTGTCGAAGGCGCCTTCGTCGGCAAGTTCGACCCCGGCTACTACAAGAGCGACCGCAACGACAAGGACAAAGACCAGAAGATCGACGCCGTCACCATCGTGACCAAGGGCGATCAGAAGTCTTCGGAATTGGAAGCGGCCCTGCAGTCTGCACGCATCGTCGCCGAGTCGCAGAACTTCATCCGCGACCTGGTCAACGAGCCCTCCAATCGCATGACGCCGACCATCCTCGCCGAGCGCGCGAAAACAATGGCCGCCGAAGTCGGCCTGAAATGCGAAGTCCACGATGGCGACAAAATCCGACAACTGAAGATGGGTGCCTTCTGGGGAGTGGCCCAAGGATCCGATGAACCTCCCGCGCTGATCGTGTTGCGGTACGACCCCGAGGGCGCCGTAAAAGACGTTCACCTCGGTCTGGTCGGCAAAGGCGTCACCTTCGATACCGGCGGCATCTCCATCAAGCCCGCCGACGGCATGGAGAAGATGAAGTATGACATGGCCGGAGCCGCCACCATGATCGGCGTGATGCGCGCCATCGCCCTATTGAAGCCGAACGTCAAGGTCACGGCCATCGTCTGCGCCACCGAAAACATGCCCTCCGGCAAAGCGCAAAAACCCGGAGACGTGCAGATCGCCATGTCCGGCAAATCCATCGAAATCATCAACACCGACGCCGAAGGACGCCTCATCCTGGCCGACGGCCTTTGCTACGCCCGCCAACTCGGCTGTACCCATTTAGTCGACGCCGCGACTCTGACCGGCGCGGTAGTCGTAGCCCTCGGCTACGTGAACGCCGGAATCTTCGCGAGCGACGACCCAATGTACGAACGCTTCTCGAAAGCCACCCAACAAGCCGGTGAGAAGATGTGGCGTCTTCCCCTCGACGACGAATACAAAGAGATCATCAAATCGAACATCGCCGACATGGTGAATTCCGGCGGACGTTGGGGCGGTGCCATCTCCGCCGCCATGTTCCTAAAAGAATTCGCCGAAGACACGCCCTGGATCCACCTCGACATAGCCGGCACCGCCTGGATGGAAGAGCAGAAGCCGTGGATTGCCAAAGGCCCATCGGGAATAGCCCTGCGCAGCCTGGTAGAGTTCGTAAAAGGATGGAGCACGTAGTAAATCTGCTGTAGAGACGCGGCTTGCCGCGTCTTCCGGCGGGATGCGGAATGGGTGCTCCATTCAAGCCCTCTTTTGGCTTGAGTGGGGCAGTTCCGAACTCCCGCGTTCCATCGAGACACAAGTTCTGTTTCGCATCGGGGCATCGCTTTAGAGATTCCGACCATCGGAGCTTCACGATGTCAAACCGGGCTTCGCCGCATATCCCGCTCGAACGCAGCCTTACCCTTGCCGCCCTCGCCCTGGGCCTCTTCCACGCCTGGGTTGGCCGCTACGCCATGAATCGCGATGGCATGTCGTACCTTGATGTAGGCAGCTCGTTCTCTCGCGGCGATTGGGCCAACGCCGTCAACGCCTATTGGAGTCCTCTTTACCCCTGGACTGTCGGGCTGGTTCTGAGGATCGCCAAGCCTTCGCCGAAGTGGGAATTCCCTCTCGTCCACCTGGTCAACTTCGGAATCTTCGTCGCGACCTTGTTTGCCTTTCGTTTCCTGCTGCAGGCGCTGCTCGCCTTCGAAAGCGAACCAACGCCAGCCGCGAATTCAAGAAACTGCCAACCCTTGCCAAGCTGGGCGCTGATTCTCCTCGCCTACGCCATCTTCCTCTGGATCGCCTTGGAAGTGGAAAGACTGTTCGAAGTCACGCCCGATCTCGCCGTCCTGGCGTGCGTCTGCCTGGCGGCCGGAATGCTCTTGCGCCTGAGCGGGCGCGACACGCTATGGAAGTTCGCGCTGTTCGGCCTCATTCTGGCTCTTGGCTATTGGTCGAAAGCAGTCTTGTTCCCACTAGGCTTTGTGATTCTTGCCACGAGCTATTGGTGGCGCCGCTCTCGGCCCGGCTGGGGACGCGGAATGGCTGTAGCCGCTCTCGCCTTCCTCTGCGCCTGCGCTCCCTTGATCTTCCTGCTCTCTCATCAGAAAGGCCGCTTCACCTTCGGCGACTCCGGCAAAGTGAACTACGCATGGCTAATATCTCCCAGATCGCCTTCCAGAAATTGGCAGGGACAGCCCCCAGGCAGCGGAACGCCCGCGCATTCCACGCGCCAACTCCTGCTCCACCCTCCCCTGTTTGAGTTCGACGGCCCCGTGGTTGGCACCTATCCGCCCTGGACCGACCCCTCCTATTGGAATGAGGGCCTGCGCGGCCATTTCAATCTCAAGTCCCAACTGCAAGTGCTGGCGGCTACGGTCCCCAGCGAGACCCGCCTGTTACTCCGCGCCCGCCCGGACTTGGTTGCCGCCATCGTCGTCCTTGCCCTCCTTAGCGGACAGTTATGGCGCGCAACTCTGCGCCAGTTGTGGCCCTTGATCGCCATGTCGATAGTCGGCATGGCCATGTATCTTCCTCTGGCCGCCAACGATCGCTATCTGGGAGGATTTGTTCTAGTGCTCTTCCTGACGCTGCTGGCCGCCGTCCGCCTTCGTCCCGACTTTCAAACCGCCGCCATCTACGTGGTCGTGGCCGTGTTTGTTACCATGATGCTGGGCACGCTCGACTACGCCGTTCGCGTGGTTACGCACCATTACGCGATCCCAGGTTCCATCCCCACCTCGACGGTGCAGGATGCCAGTGCCGCCGAACAACTGTGGCGAATCGGAATTCAGCCCCGAACCAAGGTTGCCGTGGTCGGCGATGGAACCGATGCCTACTGGGCGCGTTTGGCGAAGCTGCGCATTGTCGCCGAAATCATGGACACCAATAGCGGCGCCAAAGAGTTTTGGAGCGCTCCCGAAGAAGCGAAGCAGAACGTCTATCAAGCCTTCGCCCAGACTCACGCGGAACTGCTGGTGACTTCCTGCCCGCTCGATCCGTCCCCAATCCCCTCTGGCTGGCGGCGCCTCGACGCAACCCCCTACTGCATACGCCCGCTCCCACCGTCACCGTAGAGACGCGGCTTGCCGCGTCTTCCTCGGCTGCTTATATTCTTCAAAAGCAGGTCAAACGCGTGGTGGACAAATGATCGGAATCACATCTCGCCGGTTTCGCCGATAAACCCGGAAATCGCCCTCATCCACCGTTAGCACAGGCAAATGTTCGTTTAATTCACTCATTCGAATGAGGCACAAGTCCGCCAGATCGGGTGTACGGTCCCGATAACGTTCGGCCAGCGCCTGAACCTCTTCAATATTTTCAGTCAGGTCAAACGCAATCTTAAGAAATCCGTCCTGCAACAGCGCGAGCACTCTACTCGCCGATTCAACCTGGAACGCGGTCTCGGCAAGCACTGCTTCACAGGTAAGAAACGGGTCTGAAACCGCGCGCCCAATCTCACTGGCCCAATCGTGATACCGGTCGTCATAGTTCAGAAACGCCACTATGAAACCAGTATCCACGATGGCCCTCATTTCCTTGAAAATCCTTTCCGCGACGAAAGATCGGCAGGCCCATGGATCGAACCGCAATGACGCATGAATGGCTTGTCACCGTGCTCCCGCTTCGCACGCTCCAGTTCCTCGCGCACCAACCGGCCAACCGGAACTCCCGTCTTGCGAGCGGTGCTCTTGAGCCAGTTTGCCAGTTCCTCTGGTAGACGAATTGTAATTGTATTACCCATGAGCATTATTGTAACACATATCTGTACACTTGTTTTACACTAAACTAATAAAGCACCATGGATCTCCCCGAGAAAATCCGCTCCCTGCCCACCTCCCCCGGCGTCTACCTCTACAAGAACGCCGAAGGCGAAGTCATCTACGTAGGCAAGGCCAAGAACCTCCGCTCGCGCGTCTCGTCCTACTTCCACGAAGGCCGCTGGGAAGACGCGAAAACCGGCACGCTAGTCCGCGAAGCCGTCGACGTCGACTACATAGTCGTAGCCAATAATAAAGAAGCGCTCGCCCTCGAGAACCACCTCATCAAGCAGAAGAAGCCGCGCTTCAACATCCTGCTGCGCGATGACAAAACGTATCCCTACGTGAAGCTAACCCTGGCCGAGCGCTTCCCCCGCGTGTACGTAACCCGCCGCCTGCGCAAGGACGGCAGCGTTTACTACGGCCCGTACTTCCCTGCCAACCTCGCCTATCGCATCGTCGACCTGATTCACCGCCACTTCCTGGTTCCATCGTGCAAGGTGGACCTAACCCGCAACCATCCGCGTCCCTGCCTGCAGTTCTACATCAAGCGCTGCCTGGGCCCGTGCGTGAAGGACCTGACCACGCCCGAGATTTACAGCGAAGCCGTGCGCGACGTGAAGCTCTTTCTCGAAGGCCGTCAAACCGACCTCGTCAAATCTCTGCGCGAGCGCATGTCCGAAGCCGCCGAAGCGCAGGAGTTCGAGCGCGCCGCCCGTTATCGCGACCTCATCTCCACCGTCGAGCAGTTGCAGGAAAAGCAGCGCATCGCCGCCGCCGAAGGCGACGACGCCGACGTCTTCGGCTATCACTACGAAAATCAGATGCTGGCCGTCAATCTCTTCCACATGCGCGGAGGAAAAGTCCTGGACCGCCGGGAATTTTTCTGGGAGGACCTCCCCGAGTTTGCCTCTGATCACGATGATGGAGCGACGGGCGCCCCCGCCCGTCCCGCCGAGTCCTTCCACCCCGCCGAATTCTTCTCCGCTCTCGTCAAGCAGCTCTATCTAGCCCAGCCCTATGTCCCGAGAAACATCTACGTCCCCGTAGACTTCGAAGACCGCGAAGAACTGGAAGAAGCACTCAGCGACCAACTCGCCGGCGAAGGAGGACGAGCCACCCGAGTCCACATCACCGTCCCCCAGCGCGGAGACAAGCGCGAACTCATCGATCTCGCCGGCACCAACGCCAAGCAGTCCTACGACCAGCGTTTCCGAGTCCTGAAGCCCAACGCGCGCGCCATTCAAGAGGCTTTCCAGGACGCCCTGGCTCTCCCCGAGCTCCCCAAGCGCATCGAGTGCTTCGACATCAGCCATATTCAGGGAGCGGAAACCGTCGCCTCGATGGTGGTGTGGGAAGACGGCAAGATGAAGAAATCCGACTACCGCAAGTTCATCATCAAGACGGTCGAAGGCGTGGACGATTTCGCCTCCATGCGCGAAGTAGTCACGCGCCGCTACCAGCGCCTGCAAGAAGAAAAGAAACCCATGCCCAGCCTGGTCCTGATCGATGGCGGCCTGGGACAGCTCCACGCCGCCGCCCAGGCACTCGAAGCCCTCGAAATCATCAACCAACCACTGGCCGCGATCGCCAAGCGGGAAGAAATCATCTACGTCCATGGACAGGAAGACGACCCCGTAGTCCTCGACCATCATTCTCCCGTCTTGCATCTGGTGCAGATGATCCGCGACGAAGCCCATCGCTTCGCCGTAACCTTCCATCGCAAGCGCCGCCAGATCCGCGACCGCGCCACCGAGCTGCGAGAAATTCCCGGCGTAGGCGAATCCACCACCCGCCGCCTGCTCGAACATTTCGGCAGCCTGCAAGCCGTGAAGCAAGCCGACGTAGCCGCGCTGTCGGCAGTAGTAACCAAGTCTCAAGCCGAAGCCATCCTCGAACATTTCCAGCCCCGAAGGGGCGACCGAACTTAGCCCAGCGCTTTCAGCGCTGGGGAAAGTGGACAAAACCATTCAAGTCCCGGAGGGACGACCGAGTTCTCACGTACTCAAACTCCCGGACAAGCGACCGGCATCGGCGCTACAATTCCAATCGTAGCTCGTGATCGCGATTCGAGCGGGAGGCCCCCATGCCCGTGTACGACTACGTCTGCAACGATTGTCACAAAACCTTCGAAGCGATTCTCACCCTCAAAGAACACGAAGTCGACGTGAAATGCCCCAAGTGCGGCAGCAAGAACGTGGAGCAAGAGGTGACTACGTTTTATGCCGTGACCGGGAAGAAGAGTTAAGCGACCCTCTAGCGAAGAATTTGGCTGGGAACAGCTAAGTAGAGCCGCGCGGCGAAGTCGGCGAGCGAAGTGCGCCCCATGTCAACCCGCCGTGTCCAAGCTCGAGGCCTAGCGCCCGTCCAAGAGCTTCGTCGCCCGGAACGACTTCACCACGATCTGATTCGGTTGCATCCCGACCGGGATGATGGTCAGCAAGGAATATTCCGACGGCTCGAATTTCTTCTTCGGCTGGCGTTTTTGAATCACCACCAGGTCTCCGGAACCGGAGTCCGCGACCAGCAGATAGTTCTGATCTTGCGAGAGCGCCAGCGCGTCGGGATGCGTCCCCACCGGCAGATACGCGATGACCTTGCCCAGGTCGATATCGTAGACCGCGATGTTATTCGATCCGAAATTAGAAATATACAAGCGCGAGTTATCGGCGGACACAACACCGCGGGTAGGCTGGCTCCCGATCAGGTAACTGCCCGAAACTTCGTTGGGCGCGGTTTCGATGATGGAGATGCTGCCGGCATCGAAGTTGAACGCAATCAGTTCCCCGCCATCGGGTTTCAGCGCCAGGCTCACCGGAGATTTTCCCACATCCAGCAGCGCCAGCAGTTTGTCGCTCTGGGTTTCATTTCTCTGGGGGTCATTCTTCTGGGGTTCATTCTTTTGGGGTTGAGTTTTTAGAGCGATACTGGCCACCTGCCCCGATCCCGAACAGGAGATGAACGCCTTAGTCGAATCGGGCAGGATGGCGATGTCCTCGGGATGAATGCAGACGTTGATGGCCGAGCGCACGGCCAACCGCGCGGCGTCGATGATCGAGACCGTGTTGTCGGCGCGATTGGTGACGACCACGGTCGACCCGTCCGGCGAGACGCGCGCCAGGCCTGGGTTGCCGCCAACACGCAGCGTAGCCGCAACCGTCCGGCGCTCGAGATCAAGCACGGACACGTTGCCGGAGCCGGAATTAGCGACGTAGCCGCGGCGGCCGTCGGGAGAGACTTCGATGAAATAGGGACGCCCGTAGACGCCGATCGTAGCGACGACTTTGTTCTGCTCGGCGTCGATCACACTGACGTTCGAAGAGCCGGTGTTAACGACGTAAACTTCGTTGCGCTTGGGATTGGCCGCGACTCCGGTAGGCTCAATGCCAACTTGCAAAGTGCGAACCGGCCGAAAGCTGCGCAGGTCGATCACCGTAACCGTGTTGCTCTTGCTATTCGAGATGTAGGCGAATTCGCGGTAAAGAGGCCCGTAGGCGGGCAGCGTGCGCTCGTGGAAGTAGTACCATCCGGCAGCCAGGACGAGCGGGACTAGGACAGCGAGTAGCAGGAATTTTCTCATTTTCTCAAGGACGAGTTGGCCTCGCTGAAGGCAAGAGATTATCAGATGTGGGTCAGCCCAGCATCAGTCCGCAGAGCTTGTCGCTTCGGCACGAACGCGATTCGATGCGGGGACACTGCGCCCCAGCACCGCCGCAATCTGCCGCACCTGCGCCATGAGCGCGTCGAACTGGTCGGGGAACAACGACTGCATCCCATCCGAAAGTGCGCGGTCCGGATCGTGGTGCACTTCAACGATCAGGCCATCAGCTCCCACGGCGACCGCGGCGCGGGAGAGTGGCGTTACTTTGTTGCGCTTGCCGGTCCCATGGCTGGGATCGACGATGATGGGCAGGTGGCTGAGGCGCTGGACGGCGGGCACGATGCTGAGATCGAGCGTGTTGCGGGTGTGGTCGGCGAAGGTGCGTACTCCGCGCTCGCACAGGACGATATTGTAGTTGCCCTCGCTCATGATGTATTCCGCGGCCATGAGAAATTCTTCCAGCGTCGCCGAGATGCCGCGCTTCAGCAGCACGGGCTTGCGGGCGCGTCCAGCGCGCTTGAGCAGAGAGAAGTTCTGCATGTTGCGCGCGCCGATCTGGATGACATCGGCATACTGGTCGACCAACTCCAGCGATTCGTAATCCACGGCTTCGGTCACGATGAGCAGTCCGAAGCGGTCGCGCACCTCGGCCATGATCTTCAGTCCTTCTTCGCCGAGTCCCTGAAAAGAATAAGGAGAGGTTCGAGGTTTGTAGGCTCCGCCGCGGAAGAACTGGGCTCCGGCTCGGGCAACGCGCTCGGCGATGGTGAATGCCTGGTCGCGGCTCTCGATGCCGCAGGGTCCGGCGATGATGGCAAGCCCGGAGCCTCCGATGCTGGCGCTCGAATTGGGAAACTTGATCACCGTGTTATCGGGCTTGGTGTCGCGGCTGACCAGTTTGTAAGGCTTGGTGACGCGGATGACTTCCTGCACTCCGGCCATTTCTTCCAGCGATCCGGATTCGACTTCGCCTTTGTTGCCGGTGATGCCGATGGCCGTGCGCTGCGCTCCGGGCATGGAGTGGGCGCGGTACCCAAGCGCTTCGATTTTCTGGCAGACGGCGCGGATCTGCTCTTCCGTGGCCTGCGCTTGCATGACGACCAGCATGGTGAATACCCCGAATTATTAAGTTTATCGTCCGGGGGCAGGCAGGGCAAACGGCGGGGCGCGGTGATCGCCTTCTCATGATGGCTTTGCCAGCGAAGGCCGGGATCTGCGGGTGGTTGGGATCGAGGCCTGCAGCTGCTTCACGACATTGCCATTCGATTTGGAATTCGCTTCGGCATTGGCGTGGGCATCGCTTTCGGCGGTCAGATCGTCGTATTCGTGTCCCTCGACGATGGACCAGGCGGAGGCTCCGAGCGGACGACGGGCCACGGACTGGCGGTCGATGACGACTTGAGTCGGCAGCTTCGGTTCCAGCGAGGTGCGCTTGAGGTTCATGGAAGCCGTCTGCAAGGCATAGAGCATCAGGGCGGCAGTCTTGTGGTCGATCTCGTTCAATGCCAGTTGCTCCATCACCCTGGCCAATGCCACTTGGATGGAGTTGGCATCCTCAAGCGTCGGAAGCGCTATCCGCCACTCGTTGTTGTCTGGCAGAGCTTCCAGTTCGGGCCAGTGGTAGCGGATGTGGTAGTAACAATGCGTGGCGTCGCGGAGGGCGGGCGATCCGCACTGTGTTCCGTTCACCTTAATATGCTGACAGCGCAAAATGTGGTTCGGATATAAGGCCATTTTCGTTGCTCCTCGATATATGAGATATGTATGAAATAGGAAAGAAGTGGGAAGCCCGGGGAACGGATGATTACTAGTTAGTACCGATACCCCCCTCCCCCCTGGTCTAGTGGAATCAATGGGTTAGCGGGAATTTTCGGGTCTGGTCTTTGAAACTAAAGGAGTTATATCAAAGTATTCCGGAATAAGGAGTTACGGGCTATCGGGTGATCGGGCCATCGGATCATCGGGTCATTGAAGAGCAATGTCCTCAAATTGTTCTCGCTTTAAGTTGTCAAAGAACGCCGAGATGGTTTTGGGCCAGGCCGCTGCCGCCTCTGGAGACGGGCGCACTTCTGCCTGGGCCAAGCAGAGTTCATTTTCAGGGATGGCGAACGGGAAGTCTGTGATGGCGCACACAGGCTGTTTGTGATGAAAAAATCGAGGGGCGATTCAAGAACTCGCTGTAGGCTGCCGGAGCGGGGAGGGATCGAAGGCGCCCACTCAATCGCAAAAAGCGCGATTGAATGGGGCACCCGGCTTGGAGGGCCTCACTAAAGTGTAGGCGGGAAACGCCGATGGGAACTGTATAATTGAGTTGCAGGGCTTGAACGCGAGGGAGAGAGGGCTGTATGATGAAAAATTCTATGCCGGCGCTTACCCTGACAAATGACCATCTGTGCTCGCACACCGATAGCGGCAAAGGCACCTACGTGTTTCACACTAGCCCGATTGTTGTGCTGCCCGCCAGTGTCGAACTAAAGCCCGACCCCAAAGTTTTGGAGCGTCGCGCGGACAACGTCGAGCTTGATGGCAAGTGAATAAATAGCGTGTAGATGCTCGACGTATTGGTTGCCCACCCCCTGCGGTAATACAGTATTTGGGCTGGTCGAGACAATCTTCTCCCTGATCTTAGCATCGTGAAACCCATGAACAAACCCTATGACTTGGCCCGTCTTTGCCAGGAAAACGGGACCACCGCTGTTTCCAGGCACAAAAAGGAAATTAACCTCGACTAGTGGAATCTTTTGCATGACGGCGGAAATATTTGCTATATAAGATGCGCTAACCGGTCCATGTCCCACGCGGTATATCAAGCCATCCGCTGATAGTTGTCCATTGACCGCAATGAGTTGCGCGATCGGGTACCCAGCGACTCCGATCTCTTCGCCCTCGTAAACATGGTTAAAGCTGAGCGATGCATAGGGCCGGTTCGCTTCACGAGGAACCCTTAGGACAGCAAAATCGAACTCGGGGAAAAAATTGATTCCCGCTCCCACCTGCGGATTAATGATGGTAGCCACCCGAGGCTGGGTATTGGCCCCCATGTTCGCTACAAGCGCATATTGGTCGCCTGCTTGGTGAGGATCTTCGGGTGTGTTTACGACATGGTGGCATGTCACGAAAATCTCCGGAGACACGAAAAATCCGGTGCCGCGTGCGGCAGAATAAAACCCTTGCTGATTATTGACCACTACTGGCCTTTGCCGAATAACGCTGTAGACAACATGTCGCATGTCATAAGCGACCTTAAAGAAATCGCGGGGAGTGGTCTGTATTCTGCCATGTGGTGGGTTCATCGCGATACTCACCTTTCCGTTACACTCCTAACCTTTTCGGTCATAAAACTCCTTCAGACCGATGTGATCTTTGCTGGGCCAGACAAACTCTTTTCGAGGGTTGCGGGCCAGCGATACATATAGAGTCTTCTTGGGGTCGGCCCCGCCTAGCTTTGCGCCCCCCTTTTGTAGGGCGCTCACAAGATCGTCAAACGCAATGGCGTAGCCAATCTTCCTCAGATAGACCTTGGCTGCGTCGCTTTGGCTCATTCCATAAAACTCGTCCGGTCTAACAGGGATAACAGTCCGAAGAAGACCGACATTCGGTTCGCCTGCGAATGTCAGATCGCCTAAAACCGCTTTTCCAGCCTGCAGCGCCTCCCCAGACGGAGACTCCCCAAGGTCCTGTTCGAGTTGTCTAATCATCATTTCGATTGGCCGCAACTCATCCAGTTTCTTTTGTCGTTGTTGCCGGTAATGCTCTAGCGTTTGTCGTAAGTGATCCAAATCTTCCATGTGATCCTCACAAGCATCAGCGTCATAACTAACAAATAAAATAATGCGACGTAAACACGATTATTGCAAGCACTGGATATTCTTAATAATCAGTAGCTTACATAATGTCTACTATTTACGTTGTGTTTCCTTAGAAGTGATCTGCGATGAAAATGCCATGGATAACGCGTCGTTTTCGAAGCCGCCATCTTGACGGCGGATTACCTCAGGAGTAGCATCCTAATCGTGAGCCGCCTGCGCTTAGAGGGCAACAGGCGGCTCTTTGTGGTGGGTGTAGCTCATGACGCTTAGAGCGACGGGCTGTTAACCCGTCGAATCCGGCAGGAACCGGACACCCACCCCAAACTGAATCCTACCACTTTTCGGGCCGGGTGCCCCACCCATCGTTTTGTGAAGGGTGGGATTCCACGGTGGTCCCCCGCTTAGGATCCTTGCTGACCGAGAGATGAATCCAGCGCGTGGTGAGCCGACGATTCTCGCGACCTACCACTTCTCGCAAGGTTCGAAAAACCTCAAGCGCTCGGCGGACGTGGAATCCCACCCTAACGTCGCAAAGAGCGCGACGTTAGGATGGGGCACCCGGCGGCAAAGGGCCACCCGCGAAACCCACACATCGCAAAGTGCGCGATGTGTCAGCTCTCCAGCGCGCCCCTTCTCGAAAAGCGCGAGAAGGGGCGCACCCCCAGTTATTTCTCGGTCGGCATTCCAAAGATAGGTGGGAGTAAACCCACAGGCCCGAGAAGTCGGCCACCCGCCCGAGACTTCACCTGATGCCGCCCAATCATGCTGATCATGTCCTCACGGAACGCTCAGTCCGTCGCTACTCCATGGTCCCCGGTCCTGCCTCCGGCGACTCCGCATCCAGAACTTCCCTCACCTTGGCCACCAGCTCCGATACTGAGAAGGGCTTGCCCAGGAACCACAGTCCAGCATCGAGCACGCCATAGTGCACGATCGCGTTGCTGGTGTAGCCGGAGACGTAGAGCACCCTGGTACTCGGGGAAATCCGTTTTACTTGCTCGGCAAGCTCGGGGCCCTTCATCCGCGGCAGGATCACATCCGTAACCAGCAGTTGGATGTTGGGGTGATTGCGCGCGGCATAACGCCAGGCCTTCCTCGGGACTGGCGGCGGGCAACACTTTGTAGCCGCAGTCCGCCAGCACTGACGACGTCAATTGCCGCACCTGTTCGTTATCCTCGACCAGCAGGATCGTCTCCGTTCCGCGTTGCATGCCCGCCTCTCGCTTCTGCGCTCGGACTCCGTCCACCGGTTGATCGATTCGCGGAAAATAGATCTTGAACGTCGTGCCCCGCTGCGGCTCGCTGTACACCCAGATGTACCCTCCACTCTGTTTGACGATTCCGTAGACGGTGGAGAGCCCCAGGCCCGTGCCCTTGCCGACTTCCTTCGTCGTGAAGAAAGGTTCGAAGATATGCGCTTGCGTGTCCGCGTCCATGCCGATTCCAGTGTCGCTCACCGCCAGCATGACGTAGCGTCCCGGCTGCAGGGGAGAGTGTTCGCGGGCATACGCCTCGTCCAGTTCTGCGTCGCTGGTTTCCAGGGTCAGCTTTCCCCCGTGGGGCATGGCGTCGCGCGCATTCACGGCCAGGTTCATGATGACCTGCTCGATTTGCCCGGGATCGGCTTTCACCGCGCCCACGTCGCGGCCGGGTACGGTCAGGACTTCGATGTCCTCGCCGATCAAGCGCCGCAGCATGGTGTCGAGGTTCATCATGACGTCGTTCAAATCAATCACCCGCGGCTGCAGCACCTGCTTTCGGCTGAAGGCCAGCAGTGCCTTGGTGATTTCTTCCGCGCGCTCCGAGGCGGTTCGGATCTGCACCGTCGCCTGCATCAGCCGGCCGACCGCGGGGACTCCGTCCGTGAGAATCTGGTTGTAACCCATGATGACCGTCAAGAGGTTGTTGAAATCGTGGGCAACGCCCCCCGCCAGACGGCCGATCGCCTCCATCTTCTGGGAATGCCGGAGCTTCTCTTCAAGCGCCACGCGCTCGGTCACATCCTGAACCAGCGAGGCCACACCGAACACGCGTCCGGATTCGGCGTTGTCGTCCTTGGCGATCAGCGGCGTGTTGTACCACTCGCAGGAGATGGTCCGGCCGTCCTTGGTGATGTTGTCGTCGTTGGCGGCGCTGCGGGTTGCGGCCTTTTGATCGAGAAGGTTTTGCCAGACCCTGTCCACACGCTCGCGGAAGGCGGGAGCCACGATGAAGTGGGCATGCTGTCCCATGGCCTCTTCGCGGGTATATCCGAAGATATGTTCGGCCGCGGCATTCCAGGCGACGACGCGAAACTGGAGATCCCATTCAATCACCGCCAGGGGCGTATGCTCGACGTGAATCCGCAGCCTCTGCTCTGACTTGTGAATCGCCTCTTCGGCACGTTTACGATGGCTAATGTCCCGCGAAATTCCAAGCAGGCCAACCACCCGGCCGGTCGCATCGCGAAACGGGCCCTTGGTGGAAAAGTACGTCCTGGCAACGCCGTCTGAGACTCCAACTTCCTCGTAGGTCGAAGTCTCGCCTGACTGCAGGACGCTGCGGTCGCGCTCCATGATTTGACGGCCACTTTCGGGAGAGAAGAGCTGGCTGGCATCCTTTCCAACGACCTCTTCGATGCTCCGTCCCAGGAAACGAGCGCCCGCGGAATTCATCATCAGGTAACGGCCTTGCAGGTCCTTGACGAAGACAGCGTCTGTCGTTCCCTCGGTAATCCCTTGCAGAAGCGACAGATTCGTCTGCAATTCCCGAGAACTGTAGAGCAACTGCCTGTGCACCACGAACAAGCGGCCGCCGGCGGCGGCGAAAGAAACCATCACCAGCAACACCGACCAGAAAAACTGTTCCTGCGCAATCTGTAAAACCAGGGGAAAGACGATTGCGGGCATGAGCAAGGGAGAGAACTGCGCCAGCAGTTGCATGCCCGGTGCGAAGGAGTCGGTCGTCTCCTGTGGGTGCTGCTCCGAGCCCTCCCAAGTCGCGGCCATCACGACCAGAATGCAGTACGTGACAGTCCACATCAGGCTGGACCAAGTCCCCTCCTGATGGCTCCCGATCGCGAAGGTATATAGAGTCCTGCTGGAGGTGATGGCGAAGGCGAAAAAGAATCCTGCCAAACGAAGAAAGAACGCGCGTGCCGTTCCATAGCGAGTCAGAAGCCCTCGAACCAGAAAACTTACAGCCAACAGCCCGAAGAAGGCGAGCCCAGCATAAAAAGCGCGGTATTCCATGGCCCGTCCCGTGATTTGCCAGCGGGAGGGCACATAGAGCAAAGAAAGTTCGAGGGCAAGCGCGAGCGTGCAGACTTGCACAAAATCACAGAAGCGCAACCACCGGAGTCCGCTGTTCGGGTCTTGCGGACTCAGAAACAGCGTCATCATGGCGGGTACAGCCCAGAAAAAAAACAAAAAGTCGACGGGCCAGAGCGTACCGGAGGGAGACTGCAGATAGTCGTAATAGTAGATGTAACCAACGTCGCCCAGGAAACCAAGAGCAAGCGAAAAGGAAATCAGGCGCCAAACCCGCTTGCCAAAGGAACCCGATCTGCGTGCAGCGGACCAGCAGGCGACGACTGCCAGAAAGATCGCTGCTGCCTGAATCCAATCACCCCACAGCGAGGCGAAGTGGGTGCCGTACCTGAATGTAATGAGAACCAGGTGCGCGATGATCAGAATTGCCGCCGCCGCGATCGCGGACTTGCGGTGCCCGGGCATCTCTTAACCTCAATCTGGCGTTGGGTTGAAAACGCCTCGGGAGGTGCGGCATTTTCGCGTCCAGTGTATACATTTACACCACCACGCCGCAATCCAGTAACTTCCGTGGCCGCTGGGTCCGCACCACAGATCTCAGCCGGGCGTTGTAAAATCGTGGATTACTCATTACCGAACTACCCTGATCTATGCCACAGGAAGACAAATCGATCCCCACCGCGCGTAATAACAACGAAGAGCGCTATGACGCGCAGCGCATTGAACAGAAATGGACCGGGCGCTGGCAAAGCGATCCGTTGCTCTATGCCGCCGAGGCCCACTCCACCAAGCCGAAGTTTTACGTTTTGGAGATGCTTCCCTACCCTTCCGGCGCGCTGCACATGGGACACGTGCGCAATTACTCCATCGGCGATGCGCTGGCTCGCTACATGTGGATGAACGGCTACAACGTGCTCCATCCCATGGGCTGGGATTCTTTCGGATTGCCGGCGGAGAATGCCGCGATTAAGAACAACACTCCGCCGCGCGAGTGGACTCTTGCCAATATCGCCGCCATGAAGGTGCAGATGAAGCGCCTTGGCTTCGCGTATGACTGGTCGTGCGAGGTCACGACTTGCCTGCCGGATTACTACCGCTGGAATCAATGGTTCTTCCTGAAGCTTTACCAGTCGGGACTCGCGTATCGCAAGAAGAGCAGGGTGAACTGGTGTCCGGTGTGCTGCACCGTGCTGGCCAACGAGCAGGTTGTCAATGGGATGTGCTGGCGGCATGAGGACACTCCGGTCGAGCAGCGCGAACTGGAGCAGTGGTTTCTGCGCATCACCAAGTACGCGGACGAGTTGCTGCGCGATATCGAAAAGTTGCAAGGCTGGCCGGAAAAAGTCCGCATCATGCAGCAGAACTGGATCGGACGCAGCGAAGGCACGCTGGTGGATTTCGATCTAGGCGGTTCCGTGGGCCCGGCGGGATCGACGATCACGGTGTTCACGACGCGCGTGGATACGATTTATGGCGCGACCTCGGTGCAGTTGGCGCCCGAGCATCCGATTGTGGCGGATATCGCCGCCCGCAACGCCGATTTGCGCACCAAGGTCGACCAACTGATCGCCGAGCAGCGCAAAGCGAAAGAAGCGGGCGACGTTGGCGCCATCGAGAAGCACGGCGTCTTCACCGGACGTTATGCCAAGAATCCCTACAACGGAGAAGCGGTGCCGGTGTGGGTGGCGAACTACATTCTGATGGACTACGGCACCGGCGCCATCATGAGCGTTCCGGCGCACGACGAACGCGATTATGAATTCGCCCAGAAGTACAAGCTGGAGATCCGGCTGGTGATTCTGCCGCAATCGAGCGATCCGGAAGAAACCATGGTGGAACCGCCGCTGCCCTTTACCACCATGGATGGGATTGTGGTGAACTCGGGCGAGTTCAACGGCCTGAGCTGCGAGGATGCGATCAAAAAAATGTCGGCGCGCGCCGAGGAAAAAGGCTTTGGCAAAGCAACCGTCACCTTCCGCATAAAAGATTGGGGCATTTCGCGGCAGCGCTATTGGGGCACGCCGATCCCGATGGTGTACTGCGAGAAAGACGGAGTTGTACCGGTCGCGGAAAAAGACTTGCCCGTGATTTTGCCGGACAACGTACCCATCACGCTGGCGGGCGGATCGCCTTTAGCGGGCGTGCCGGAGTTCTTAAATACCACCTGTCCGAAATGTGGCGGCCCAGCGCGCCGCGAGACCGACACCATGGATACGTTCGTCGATTCGTCGTGGTACTTCTATCGCTACGCCGACGCGCACAATGACAAGGCGCCGTTTGACAGCGAAAAGATCGCGTACTGGTTCGGGAAGAATGGCATTGATCAGTACATTGGCGGCGTCGAACATGCCATTCTTCACCTTATCTATTCGCGCTTCTGGACCAAGTTCATGCGCGACATGGGCCTGGTGAAAAACGACGAGCCCGTTGCGCGCCTGTTCACGCAGGGGATGGTAATCAAAGACGGCGCCAAAATGTCGAAGAACCTGGGCAACGTCGTGTCGCCGGATGAGATGGTGGCGCGCTACGGAGCCGATGCAGCCCGCCTGTACAGCCTGTTCGCAGCGCCACCGGATCGCGACCTCGACTGGCAGGACACAGGGATCGAAGGCATTCAGCGGTTTCTGGGCCGTGTCTACCGCTTCTACCAGCGCACCTCTCCTGTAGAGACGCGGCTCGCCGCGTCTCCGGCGGCGGAGATAACGCAGCAAGCGAAGACGGCTCAATCCCCGTCTCCGCGGAGCGAGTCGTTATTGCCCCCGGCGCGGGCCATCCAGCGCAAGCTGCACCAGACGATCAAGCGTGTAAGCCACGACTTCCAAGGCCGCTGGCACTTCAACACCTGCATCGCGGCCATCATGGAACTGGTGAACGAGATTTATGCAGCCGAGGAGGCAATTGCCGCCGGGCAAATTCCCCCCGCGCTCATTGCCGACGTTCAGCGCAACATCGCACTGTTGCTGGCCCCGATGGCCCCGTATCTCGCGCACGAATTGTGGGAGATGACGGGCGAGAAGAGCAATCTGCTGAAAGCTCCGTGGCCAAAATACGACGCGGCGCTGGCGGCAGAGGACGAGATCGAAATTCCGGTGCAAGTCAATGGCAAACTGCGCGGCTTGGTGGTGGTGCCAGCAGGTGCGACTAACGATCAGGTCGAGCAGGCTGCGCTTGCGGATGCAAAAGTGAAGGCGGCGATTGCGGGCAAGCAGATTGTGAAGAAGATCGTGGTGCCGAAGAAGCTCGTGAATATTGTGGTTAAGTAGTGCCATTGAATCATTTAGTCATTGAGACATTGAGTCATTGAAAACCACCACAGGAAGCGGTTCAATGATTCAATGACTAAATGATTCAATGACTAAATGATTCCAATCTGAGAAACTCATCCGTGGAAACCCAATCCATCGTTGTCCTAGACTTCGGCGCGCAGTATTCACAACTGATCGCCCGCCGCATCCGCGAACAGAAGATTTTCTCGGTCGTCCTGCCCTTCAACGCCAGCCTGGAAGAAATTCGCAGCTACTCTCCAGTGGGCATTATTCTCTCGGGCGGCCCGTCGTCCGTATACGACAAAGGCGCGCCCCATGCCGACAAGAAAGTCTTCGATCTTGGCCTCCCCGTGCTCGGCATCTGCTACGGATTGCAGTTCATGGTCTATGCTCTCGGCGGCAAAGTGCGCCCCGCCGCGAAACGCGAGTATGGCCACGCCAAAGTGGAGATTCAGGAATCCGACTCGCAACTTTTTCAGGGCCTGCCTAAGCTGCTCGCGGTCTGGATGTCGCACGGCGACTCAGCCGAAGAGCTGCCTCCGGGTTTCCGGCTGACGGCGAAAACTCCCAACGCTGTCGCCGCGATCGAAAACGCCGAGAGAAGAATGTGGGCGGTGCAGTTTCATCCCGAGGTACACCACACGCCGCTAGGCAAGGACATCCTGCGCAACTTCGCGATGAACATTTGTGGAGCGAAGCCTTCCTGGACGCCGCAGCATTTTATCGATGCGACCGTCGCCGCAGTGAAGACTCAGGTCGGCAACGGGCGAGCCATTTGCGCCCTCTCGGGCGGAGTGGACTCATCGGTTGCGGCGGTGCTGGTCGATCGCGCCATGCGCGATGCATCTGGGAAATCGCGCCTGACTTGCGTGTTCGTCAACAACGGGGTCCTGCGCAAGAACGAGTTCGAGAAAGTGCAGCAAAATCTGCGTGACCATCTAGGACTGCACCTGGTCGCGGTCGATGCCACCGAGCGCTTCATGAAGAAGCTGGCGGGTGTGAGCGATCCAGAGAAGAAGCGCAAGATCATCGGCAAAGAGTTCATTGCCGTCTTCGATCGGGAAGCACGTCGCATATTTCAAGAAAACGAAAAAGCAGGAGGCAGCGTCAAGTGGCTGGTGCAGGGCACCCTCTATCCCGACGTCATCGAATCCCGCTCGGTGCGCGGGCCGTCGCAGGTCATCAAGTCGCATCACAACGTAGGCGGACTGCCGGCGAAGATGAAGCTCAAGCTCATCGAGCCGCTCAAAGACCTCTTCAAAGATGAAGTGCGCCGCATCGGCCGCGATCTCGGCATGCCCGAGGACATCCTGCAGCGCCAGCCTTTTCCGGGGCCGGGGCTGGCCGTGCGCATCTTGGGTGAAGTAACCAAAGAGCGCGCCGATCTGTTGCGCGAGTGCGACGACATCGTAGTAGGCGAGATCAAGAAGGCCGGTCTCTACCAGAAAATCTGGCAGTCGTTCGCCGTGCTCTTGCCGGTGATGTCGGTAGGCGTGATGGGCGACCAGCGTACTTACGCCTACACGTGCGCCATCCGCGCCGTGCACTCCGAAGACGGCATGACCGCGGATTGGGTTCCGCTGCCGTACGAAGTGCTGAAGACGATTTCGAACCGAATCGTAAACGAAGTCCGCGGCGTGAACCGGGTGGTGTACGACATCACGTCGAAGCCACCAGGAACGATTGAGTGGGAGTAGGAATCGGACCTACACCCACCACGGAGGCACGGAGACACAGAGTGACTTCATGCCAACGAGGATTTGCTCGACGGGGCGGTCGCGTTAATTCTGACCAAGCACGACGACTAGGTCTAATCCGGACCTCTTTACTGATTCTTTATGCAAATCGTCCAGGCTGGAGAGAGGCACGTATCGAACGTTATCGTCCGGGATTTTCTGTACCTCGCTTAGGCGCATTTTGAGTTCAGCAGCCTGTGACTTCATCGTTTCGCTGAAGTAGAAGATGCAAGGTCGCTGCGCGCGGATCTGTTCTATGCAGCTGTCCTGGTAAAATGCACCACCTAAGGTGGACAGGGATCCGCCGGGAATGACCGCAAACAATCCGACACCGCCGTTGAAGAACTGGTAATGCTGATCTCTAAGGGGTCGCAATGCTACCTCGATCTTCGCGAGATCGAGCCGCGGTATTTTGGAATTGGGTTTCTGCAAAAGTGCAAAGGCGACATACACGTCGCCAAGGCCTTTAGTCTTCGCATCGATGATCTGTCCATCTACTGCACGGACAATACGGTCGCCATACGCCGCTGGATCGAGGGCTTTCATCATGGCGATGTTCCTTTGACTCTCTACATTTTGAACCTGCTGCGAGAGGTGTGCGACCTGTTGCGTTTGCGAGTTGACCTTCGCGTTGAGTGCGGCAACAGTGACCTCTGATTCCTTGATGCGAGCATCCAACTTCTGAGCTTCCGCGACGCGACTGTCAACCAACCTCTTCAGTTCTGCGACGCGTCTCTGGGTTGCAGTGATCTGCTCGCTGACCTGCTGGGACGTGGTTCGCGCATCGTTGACTGTTTTCTGAGTGCTTGACGCCACAGATTGGGCTTCAGTCAGGACAGCGCCGACGGACTGCTTGGCATTTGCGGCGATGCTGTGCAGGTCGAATGCCCCTTTGCCGAACATCACAGTGAGCGCGAGCAGAGCGACTGCGGCGGGAATGCCGGTAAAGAATAAGAGTAGGGTGGTCCACGTCTTCACTCGACTCATAACATTCTCAGCGGTTTCGAGTTCGAGGTACTTCTGCTCCTTTCCGTTAGAGCGCGGTGCGGCAAGCTGAGCCTCCGCCTTCGCGAGGCGTTCGCTGAGTGCGACAACCGTCTCTCGAACGCGGTGACCGCACTTACCGCAAAACTCCTGGTCTTCCGATACAGAGGACGAGCAGTTTGGACACATCATTTGCCTTTGCTCCTAATCGAGCGCTTCTCTATCGCCGGGTACCCCACTCATCGCGCACTTTGCGATGTGTGGGATTCCCCGAAAGCGGCGCCCGGGCGGGGCTTCCCAACGCTCTCTATCCCCGCTCCCTCGCGCACAACCGCAACCAGATCTGTAGTGGACAGACCTAACTTGACGCCCTTCACATCCAGCGGCGATGCTTTCGATCTTCGCGCGGGCAGAATTCGCCCGCGACGAGAAACGTCGAGATTCCCTTCCCATTTGATCTTGCCTCGAAACCGCCGGATGCCGATCTGAGAGTGTGTTTGAATGAGCAGGCGCGGGGCGGCCTCGACAACCGCTTTCTTTGTCGTTAGGCCGGTGAGGCGCATCGCCTTGCGCATCAGGGCGTCGTCGATATCGATGGTTGTCCGCATGGGCTTTTGGTTCGAAACGAGTTTCTTTCCCTTACATGATAGGGCAATCCGTGAATTGTCGTTCCGATTCGAAGCAACGGATGAGGATTTTGCGGCGAACAGCAGGTCCTTCGCTCCGCTCAGGATGACAATTCTTACTGGGATGACCAACTTTGGAGTTGCAGGGGCGGCCTCACTTGCGATTGATGATTTCGCACTCGAAGAACTACCATATCCCCATGCCAGTTGATACCGAAACTCAAACGTCCTCTTACACCCGCATTCGCGCCCCGCATGGCACCACGCTCTCCTGCAAAGGATGGCAGCAGGAAGCCGCCATGCGCATGTTGATGAACAATCTCGACGAGGAAGTTGGCGAGCGCCCTCAGGACCTGGTCGTCTACGGCGGCACAGGCAAGGCAGCACGCAATTGGGATTGCTATCACGCCATCGTCCGCTCGCTCAAGGCTCTGGAGAACGACGAGACGCTGCTGGTGCAGTCCGGCAAGCCAGTCGGAGTGTTCCAGACTCACGAGCACGCGCCCCGCGTCCTCATCGCGAACTCGAATCTCGTCGGCCATTTTTCCAACTGGGAGAAGTTCAACGAACTGGAGCGCGCCGGCCTGATGATGTTCGGCCAGATGACCGCCGGGTCGTGGATTTACATCGGCTCGCAGGGCATCGTGCAAGGCACCTACGAGACGTTCAACGCCGCGGGCGAACAGCATTTTGGCGGCGATCTGAGTGGGAAGCTGATCGTCTCGGGCGGCATGGGAGGCATGGGAGGCGCGCAGCCGCTCGCGGCCACCATGACAGGCGCGGCGTTTCTTGGCATTGACGTCGATCCCGAGCGGATCAAGAAACGCATCAAGACCGGCTACTGCGATTTTCTTGTGACCACGCTCGACGAAGCATTGCGCATTCTGAAAAATGCCGTCCGCAAGAAAGAAAACGTTTCGGTCGGTCTGGTCGGCAACTGCGCCGACATCATTCCCGAACTCGCCGAACGCGGCGTGGTGCCCGACATTCTTACCGATCAGACCTCGGCGCACGATCCGCTGAACGGATACGTGCCCAACGGCATGACACTGGAAGCGGCGATCGAACTGCGCCAACGCGATCCCAAGGCGTATCAGGAGCGGTCGCTCGACGCCATGGCGAAGCACGTCGAAGGCATGCTGCGCTTGCAGAAGATGGGCGCGGTCACCTTCGACTACGGCAACAACATTCGTACCTTCGCGTTCCAGCGCGGCGTGAAGAACGCTTACGACTTCCCGGGATTTGTTCCCGCGTATATTCGTCCGCTGTTCTGCGAAGGCCGAGGTCCGTTCCGCTGGGCGGCGCTTTCGGGCGAGCCTTCGGACATCGCCGTGACCGACGCTCTGGTTTTGGAATTATTTCCCGAGAATCGCAGCCTGCGCCGCTGGATTGAACTGGCGCGCAAGCGCATCAAGTTCCAAGGACTCCCGGCGCGCATCTGCTGGCTGGGATACGGCGAGCGAGCGCGCTTCGGGCTGGCGATCAACGACCTGGTAAAGAAAGGCACGATCAAGGCTCCCATCGTGATTGGGCGCGATCATCTCGATTGCGGCTCGGTCGCTTCTCCGTTCCGCGAAACCGAAAGCATGAAAGATGGCTCGGACGCCGTAGCCGACTGGCCGCTGCTCAATGCCCTGCTGAACACGGCCGCGGGAGCGTCATGGGTTTCGATCCACAACGGCGGCGGCGTGGGCATTGGCTACGCGCTGCATGCCGGGCAGGTCACGGTGGCCGACGGCACCGACGCGATGGCGAAGCGCATCGAACGCGTTCTGACCACCGACCCAGGCATGGGCATCATTCGCCATGCCGATGCGGGATACGACGAGGCGAAGGAGTTTGCGGCAAAGGCGGGCGTTCGCATTCCGATGGCGCGATCATGAAACATCACCACAGAGACACCGAGACACAGAGGAATCTTGGGTCAGGGCTTTGGGGCAGCAATGTCTAGTCGCACTACCCTGCTGCTGGTCAACATCGGACAACTTCTGACGCTGCGCTCATCCGCGGACGGTCCGCGACGCGGCGCTTCCCTTTCCGAACTTGGGATTATTCCAGACGCTGCCGTGCTGTGCGTCGGCGGGAAGATCATTTCGGTCGGTCCGACGAAAGACGCTCTGCGCGATGCCTGGCTGAAGAAGAATCGAAAGAAGATCAGCGAGATCGATTGCGGCGGACGCGTCGTCTTCCCCGGCTTCGTCGATTCCCATACTCATCCGGTATTCACGCATCCGCGGCTGGTGGATTTTGAGAAGCGAATTTCTGGCGCGAACTACGAAGAGATCGCCGAAGCGGGCGGAGGGATTCGCTCCAGCATCGACGGCGTGCGGAAGGCAAGCAAGACCGCGCTGACGCAAAAAGTTAGCGCAGTGCTCACCGACATGGCTCGCCACGGAACCACGACTGTCGAGGCCAAGTCGGGCTATGGCCTCAGCCTCGAATCGGAACTGAAGTCGCTCGAAGCCATCCGCGCGGCCGCGCGCGAGTGGCCGGGAACGGTGGTTCCAACTTTACTGGGCGCGCACGTGGTCCCGCCCGAGTATCGCGGACGTTCGCAAGAATATGTCGACCTCGTCTGCAACGAAATGATGCCAGCCGTCGCCAAGCGCAAGCTTGCCCAGTTCGTGGACGTGTTCTCGGATCGTGGAGCCTTCAGCGCCGACGAGACCGCGCAGATTTTCGCGGCGGCGGAAAAACACGGCCTCGCCGTCCGCGCCCATATAGGGCAACTCAGCGAAACGCGGCTTGATCCGTTGCTTCGCTATCATCCCGCATCTCTCGACCACATGGATCACGTGAACGATGCCGACCTGCCCACTCTCGCCCAGAGTGACACGGTCGCAACTTTCGTCCCGGGAGCAAACTACTTCCTCGGATTAGCGAGATATCCGAACGCGCGCCAGTTCATTGATTCCGGTGTAGCGGTCGCGTTGGCCACGGACTACAATCCCGGTTCTTCCCCAACGCTCAGCATGCCAATGGCAATGTCGCTAGCCTGCACGCACATGAAGATGTCACCGGCGGAGGCGATCGCGGCGGCAACCATCAACGGAGCCTGGGCGCTTCGCTTAGCTGGCCGCAAAGGCAGCGTGGAAGCGGGCAAAGACGCCGACCTGGCTGTGTTTGACGTGAGCGATTATCGCGAGATCCCCTACTGGTTTGGCGCCAATCGTTGCGCGATGACCGTCATGAACGGCGTGCCCAGCGGCCATCTCTCGTCGTGAGAATGAGCATGAATGAGGAATGTGCGAAAAGAATGTGAGCAAGAAAAGGAGCGCTGAAAAATCGTCGGCAACAATTTTGAGGAATGTCACAGGGTTGCTATAATTCGAGAGGTTCCGCACGGTTCCCAGCGCATCGGCTGTTTTGCTTCGCGGCATCCCGCCCAGTGAGAGCGCCCAGTGCACGGCGAAAACCGCCGTCAGTCGTTTTGTGGACGGAGCTGTGCAGACAAGGTGTCCGTAGGAAGTGGCCAGGTAGCTCAGGTGGTAGAGCGCAGCCCTGAAAAGGCTGGCGTCGGCGGTTCAACTCCGTCCCTGGCCACCATCATTCCAAAGCAGTTAGCTTCGAATCACCAAAAACGCTTCAGTCCGCATTCAGTCCGTTTTCTCCGGAACTTGCGCGCCCTAGAATGGCCTGAAGCACTTCTCCCTGCGCTGTCATCCGGTCCGCACTGATGCTGTGGGCGTAGAGCTGCAACGTCGTCTTCACGTCCGAATGCCGCAAGAGCGCTTGCACCGTCTTCGGGTCGGTCTTCGAGCGGACCAGAAACGATGCCAGCGAATGCCGGAGATTGTGGAATCCGAACCGGCACGGGTCGCCCTCGGCGATCACTCCCGCTTTTACGGCTGCTGGCCGGAGGTAGTCTTCCACCAGCATGTTTGCTGCCCTTGGTTTTCTACCGTCCAGCTTGAGAATGGGAAAGACCCAGTTCTCGGGCTGCGGGTAGGGCGTCTGCTTTCGCCACGCCTGCATGAATTCCGCCAGCAACGGGTGCATCGGCACCGGAGCCTGAGACGCTTTGCTCTTGGGCGCTCCGATCCTTCCACATGTCCAAGTGCGCCTTACATGGATAAGGGATTCGTCGAAATTTACGTCCTGCCATTGCAAGCCCAAGCACTCGGAGATGCGCAGGCCCGTACTGGCGGCAAGTAACGTTAGGGTTCTCTCCGGTTCTGGCAGATCGACCAAAACTGCAAAAGCCTGCTCAGGACTCAGAATCAC
>CAVYEP010000002.1:0-209831 GCA_963767605.1 uncultured Acidobacteriaceae bacterium
GTCGATGCATTCCACGGGATCGATGTACAACATCTCTTCCGTTGCGTACTTGTCGGAGTCCTTCTTGGGGTGAATGCAGTCCACCGGACAGGCGTCAACACAGGCGGTGTCTTTCGTTCCAATGCAGGGCTCGGCAATTACGTAGGCCATAGAATCTCGCTGCTCCTCGGCGCAGGGAGTGTGATCGACTTCACGATTTTAGCAAGAACGCAGCTATCGGTACAGGCAGCGCCAATCAGCAGCAGCTTTCCAGGGTCGAGAGGTGCATAAGCGGCTTTCAATCGGCGGGAACCGCAATCGCCTGTCCCTCACCCGTCGATTGCGACAACGTCTCCTGCCTCTATCACCGGCACCGGCATGGCAGGAATTCTCGCCGGCGCGCCGCGCCAGGCACCCGCCTTGAACCCTTCCCTCACCAGCTTGAAGATGGTTCGCCGATTTTGCGCAATCACCTTCACCCATGCCATCTTCCCCAGCATGGGGAAATAGATGCCGCGGAAACAGAGCCGCGCCAGGAAGATGTTGACGCGATAACCGAGCGGCTGATCGTTCAGCGAATCGACCGCCGCCGCCAGCGCCTCCGGACTATAAGCCTCGGCCCAGCCGTGATTCACTTCGGCGTGAGCTTCTTCAATCGTCATCTTCAACGGCGTGTGCGCCATGGCAAATGGAATGAACTCCTGCCAGTGCTTGGGCCGCGTCAGCCGCCCAGCCTTCTCCAGTCGCTTGTACAGCGGAGTTGCGGGCAAAGGAGTCAGCAGTCCAAAGATCGGCAGACCCGGAGGCCAGGTCCGAACCTGCCCCAGCGTCCGCTCGGCGACTCCGACCGTGTCATTGTCCATGCCAAAAATAAACGACGTGATGGCATACACATTGCGCGCCGCGAGCCGCTCCAGCACCGCCGCATACTCGCCGGGCTTGTTGAATCCTTTGTTCACGTCTTTCAGATTGGCCGGATCAATGGATTCCATGCCGATAAAAATCCACTTGCCTCCGGAGGCCGCGATCAGGTCGACCAGTTCTTCGTCGCGCAACAAATTGGCGCTGATCTGCGCCACCCAATGCACCTGCGCTCCGGCGGCAATGATGTCGCGCAACAGCGACTTCGTGCGCTTGATGTTGATGGCGAAATTGTCGTCGATGAAGAAAACCGCCATCTGGCCCTTCTCGTTGCGGGCGCGGGCCTTCAACAACAGCAGTTCATTCACCACGCTCTCATTGGTGCGGAAGCGAATCGAGTCTCCGAAAAATCCGGTCACGGTGCAGAACTCGCAACCATAAGGGCAGCCTCGTCCGGATTCGACCGGAATAATGCGAAACGATCCCCAGCCTTCTCCAATTTTCTGCAGCAGGCCGGTCGCGGCCTTCGGCACCAGATTGAACTGCTTGAGATCAATCGACTGCCACGGAATCACCGGATATTCCTTCAGCGACGGCTTGCTCTCCTGGCCAAAAGCATCCACCGGAGCATAAACATCCTTGAGCTGACCACGAGCGGCGTCTTCAACAATCCGCGGCCAGGTCGCATCGGCTTCCCCCAGTGCAACCGCGTCGGCGTGGCGCGGCCCGCCATCTCGACCCAGCGCTTCGTCGGCCATCTCCGTCACGTGCGGTCCGCCCATCACTACCGGAACTCCCGTGGCCCGCACCGCATCCGCCATGCGATACGCCTTGGCGATCATTCGGGTCATGGCGCCGATGCCGACCAATCCAATCTTGTTGTCGCGCACATACTGCGCGATCCCCGCTTCATCCATGGGTTGCGCGTTGCCATCCACCAGCAGCACCTCATGGCCCGGCGGCGTGAGCGCCTGCAGCAGAAACATCCATAGATGCGGCATGAAATTACGCGTGACGCCGTTGTCGGGGTTATAAAGCAGAATTTTCATAGGCTTTTAGCGATTCTGTAAAGCGCGGTCTGCTGCGTTCTCAGTTGGGGCCAATCGATGGCACCAGGGCACATTCTTCCCCCGGCGCTTATTGAGTTGGATATGTTCGTTTAAACGACCCCAATATATTGTACACCGCGATCGTTAGCAAGCCGTGCTTCGGCGTCATCGCCAAACCACGTCCTCGCTTGAACAAACCGGACGATTTTATGAACAACGGGCAGCGCGGTGCTGTTCAAAATTGAACACTAGGACACAAGCGTTGCCTTCGAAGGCTCGTACTCGACAATGTACCCCGCCACGGCGCTCGCGGCCACCGTCAGCGGCGAAGCCAGGTACATCTGCCCCGGCCCGCTGCGTCCGGGAAAATTCCGGTTCTGCGCGCTGATCACAACCTGATCGGGCCGCGTCGAAACTCCCGGCCCGGCATTGATGCACGCGCCACAACTAGGCTCGATCACGCGCGCGCCGGCCTTTTCGAAGATCTCGATGTAGCCGCGGCGCTTCGAGTACTCGCGCGTTTCCTGCGAGCCGAACTGAATCCAGAACTCGACATTCTTCGAAACTCGCCTGCCTTGTTTCAGCGCATCGGCGAGAACCGCCGCGTACATATCCATGTCTTCGTTCTTCCCTGCCGTACAGGTTCCGCCATAGGCGATTTCAATCGGCACGCGAGCGTTGAGTTCGCGGATATATTTGCCGTTGCCCGGATCGCCCGGAGTCGCAACCATGGGCGTGATCTCAGCCGCGTCGAGTTCGATCACCTCGGCATATTCGGCGTCGGGATCGCTCTGCAAGCCCTCGATCATCTTCTCGATCTCGGCGCGCTTCATGCCCCGCCGCTCGATCAGAAACTCGACCACCTTTTCGTCCGGAGCCACAATGCCCGTAAAGCCCCCGATTTCGGCCGCCATATTGGTCATGGTCGCGCGCTCGTCCACCGAGAGCGCCTCGACCGCTTCGCCCGCATACTCCATCACTTTCGCCAGAGCCTTGCCGCTGCGCACGTAGTCGAGCGAAAGAATCTTCAGGATGAAATCTTTCGCCGTGACGTTCGGATGCCGCTTGCCCCGAATCACGATCTTGACCGACTCCGGCACCTTGACGCGAACGTCTTTCGTGATCCAGGAGTTGAATACGTCGGTCGTCCCGATGCCGAAGGCGATGCATCCGATAGCGCCGACGTGCGGCGTGTGCGAATCGGAGCCAACGTTCACCTGCCCCGGCAGCGCATAGGTCTCGAGCATCACCGAGTGGCAGATGCCCTCCGAGCCTTTGCGGTCGGCGAGTTCGCCGTGCAGTTTGATTCCCTGCTGCCTGGCGAAATCCTCCTGCTTCAGCTTGAGCTGCGTGGCCAAATCGAGCAGCCCGATTTTCTTCTTTTCTTCGGAAATCACTTCGTCAAGAAAGGTGAGATGGTCGCGGAAGAAGCGGATGCTCGAAGCATCATTGACCGGAACATCTTTGCCAACGTATTGCTCGTAGAAAATCGCAGCCATCGGCGTGACGTATTCATGACTGAACCGCAGATCGACGCGAGTGAAGCCAGTGTCGCCCGGCTTAACCGAACGCGTAGGGACAGCCGCCACCGGCTGTCCAGCCGAGCGAAGCTCGGCAGCCTTGTGGCGACCGCAAACTCGACTAATCATATGCTGCGACAAAGATCTTCTCCGCCAGAGTCATCGCCCGTTTCGCAGTCGTGATCGCCGGCAGAAAAACCTTCCCCTGCATCCGCGCCACGTTAAACGGAAACAGCCCGCCATACTCGATCACTTGCTTAGTGATCTCATCTTCCCCGGCGGTAAATTCGCTGAGCGCGATCTCTTCCCCGCCGCGAATCCGGTCGATCAAAGAAAAGTTGGTCGAGGTCAGCAGCCCCAGGTTCTGGCAGTTCTGTTTGTAGATGCGCTCAATATTCTCCGCAATCGCGACCTGAATCCCGGCGCACATCTCGGCATAAGGCGACTGCTCGCGACTCGATCCTTTGCCGCGCCGCTTGCCGCTCACCGAGCACACGAAGCCGCCTTTCTTCACATCGCCGCGCCCAATCGGCAGCGTGTCGCCGCACCTCAAGCCAACGTACGGAATCTCGCCCAGCGTCCGATCAAAGTAGAAGCAGCAGTGCGCGGGAGTGATCTCGTCGGTAGAAATGTCGTCGCGGAGTTTGGGATTGTTGGCCGGATTCTTCGTATCCCACGGCAGATCCCAGCCCGCCAGTTGCTTCCTGATCAGCTCCGGGTCTTCGGTGAGAAAGAGAATGCGCCCCTGCAGACGCACCTTGCCGGGACGCTTTTCAATCTTGCGTTCAAGAAGAGACGAACCCACGCGAGTAATTGTACCGCTAGACCCATGACGGTGGAGCGACGGGCGTCACTCGCCCGTCCTCGGAGCCGCCACGCCGGGCGGGGACACCCGGCGCTCCACTAGAGCTTTCGATCCTTCGCGTAGGCAACCGGACTGGCCAACTCTTCCAATCCCCGGCCGGCGAAGATCTCCTGAAACTCCCGCAGGAGCGCGTCATGCACCAGCCCATTCGACGCCAGCGTCTCGCGGCTGGCGATCTGGAACGCGCCGCCTGAAAAGTCCGTGACCTTCCCACCCGCCTCTTCCACGATCAGCACGCCCGCCGCCGTGTCCCAGGGATTGAGATTAAATTCCCAGAATCCGTCAAACCGGCCCGACGCCACATTGCACAGATCCAGCGCGGCCGATCCCGCCCGCCTCACCCCGTGCGTGCGCAACGTGAGCTGGTGATAGAAATAAATATTCGGGTTCTTATGCCGCTTATGGCTGGGGAAACCGGTGGCCACCAGGCACTCCCCCAGATTCGCCGTGGCCGACACGTGGATCGCGGCGCCGTTCAGCCGCGCGCCGCTGCCCAATTCCGCGGCGAACATCTCGTCGCGAGTCGGATCGTAAATCACGCCCGCGACCCGTTGCCCCTGGCGTTCCACCGCCAGCGAAACGCAAAACACCGGAAAGCCGTGCGCAAAATTCGTGGTGCCATCCAGCGGATCGACGTACCACTTGTATTCGCTGCCGGTTTCGATGCGCGCTCCCTCTTCCCCCATCACATCATGAGTCGGAAACTGGTGGCGAATCCGCTCCAGAATCAGCGCCTCCGACTTGCGATCGGCCACCGTAACCAGATCCACGTCGCCTTTGTATTCAATCTTCACATGCTGCCGAAAGTAGTCCATGAGCAGGCTGCCCGCCTCGCGAGCCATAGCCTGCATCGGAGAAATCAAATCCAAAGATTGAGGGGATGTCATGAGAGTCAAGACTTTCGTTTTCAGGATTGAGGCACTGGGCGCTGGGTACTGGGTACTGGCTACTTCTTCTTGCCGTCTTCCGCGATATACACAATCTCATGCTTGAAGATGAACAGATTCGGGCCATCCTCGCGCGTCACGCGCACCATGTTCTTGTCGTAGTACTCAATCCAGCCGCGGACCACTTCGCCGTCGGCCAGCTTCAGGCTCACGACCTTCTGCTTTTCCCCCAGCGCTTTCAGATAGGCTGCTTCTTCAAACGTCTCGTCCGGAGGCGGAGTGCGCTTCTTGCCAAAGTTGGAACTTCCTGGCGGTAACGGCATGTCGTCATTTTACAACGTCAAGCCGCACGCTCAGGTTTTCTTCGTAGAGATACAGAACGCCGCAGAGATGAATTGTCATCCTGACCTCGGTGAAGGGCGGACACTCTTGTCCGCCGAAGGCTGTGATCGGCAGGTAAAGCCGGGGGTCAATTCCAACAGACCGAATCAAAGTCAACGGCGGCGGACAGGAGTGTCCGCCCTACACTGGGATCAGCATGGCAAAACGATTAGGTTTCTAGATCTGATAGTCGCGATCTTCGATGATCCGTTGCAGGGATTCGGAAGCCGGCTCGCTTCCGCCCGTGCCTTCCAGTTGACGCACTCGCTCTTTTAACTTGTTCACCTCAGTCGCAACCGCGGACAAGGCCGCGGACAGCGGGTCGTTGATTTGCTTGGGGTCGGTAATCACGACGCGCTTGCCTTCCCGAAGAATAATATGTCCCGGCACGCCGACCACAGTGGAATCGTCGGGCACGTTGCGCAGCACGACCGATCCGGCGCCAATCCGGCAATTGTGCCCCACCGTAATGTTGCCGAGAATCTTCGCGCCGCCGCCCACGACGACATTGTCGAGCAGCGTGGGATGGCGCTTGCCATGCTCTTTGCCGGTTCCCCCAAGCGTCACACCCTGGTAGAGCGTTACATCGTCGCCGACGATCGCGGTCTCGCCGATCACCACACCCAGGCCATGATCGATGAACAATCGGCGGCCTAGTATTGCGCCCGGATGAATTTCGATCCCGGTCAGCAAGCGCGCCACCTGCGACAGCCAGCGCGCCAGCAACAAGAAACGATGGTTCCAGAGCCAATGATTGATGCGATGGAACCAGACCGCATGCAGGCCGGAGTAGCAAAGAAAAACTTCCAGCCGCGACCGCGCCGCCGGGTCGCGCTCAAGCACGGTGGCAATATCTTCGCGGATGTGCGACAGCAGATGCGGCATGGGGTCAAACAGTCTAAAGATTGAAGATCAAGCCGGGAGTTGCACTGTCGGAATCTGCAGCGCCTGGTTCCGGAGTCCTTCAAACAGAATACTACTCAGATAGCGCTCGCCGAACGACGGCAGAACCACGACGATCAATTTTCCCGCATTTTCCGGACGCCGCGCCACCTTCAAAGCCGCCACCACCGCCGCTCCCGAAGAGATGCCCACCAGCAGACCTTCTTCCAGGGGAAGCCGCCGCGCCATCTCGATCGACTCGTCGTTGGTTACGGTGATGACCTCGTCAATGTAGTCCCGGCGCAGGATGCTGGGAATAAAACCACCGCCGATCCCCTGAATTTTGTGCGGCCCCGGCGGTCCGCCGGAGAGGACCGCGCTATCGGCCGGCTCCACCGCCACCGCCTTGAACGAAGGTTTCTTGGGCTTGATGTATTCGCAGACGCCGGTCAGGGTTCCGCCGGTGCCGACGCCGGAGATCAGAAAATCGACGCGCCCGTCGGTGTCTTCCCAAATCTCGGGGCCGGTAGTTTCGAAGTGAATCTTTGGATTGGCCGGGTTGTCGAACTGCTGCAGCATGTAGGCGTTCGGAGTCGAGGCCAGCAATTCCTCGGCTTTCAGAATTGCGCCCTTCATTCCCCGCGGACCCGGCGTCAGAACAATCTCGGCGCCCAGAGCGAGCAGCAGCACCCGCCGCTCCAGACTCATAGTGTCGGGCATGGTGAGGATGAGTTTGTAGCCCTTCACGGCCGCCACGAAGGCGAGGGCGATTCCGGTATTGCCGCTGGTCGGTTCGATCAGAACGGTTTTCCCGGGCTGAATCTTGCCGGCGCGCTCGGCATCGGCAATCATGCTCACCCCGATGCGATCTTTTACGCTGGCCAGGGGATTCTGGCTTTCCAGCTTCGCCACAACTTCGGCCACCGCGCCCTCGGTAACCCGGTTCAGCCGCACCAGCGGCGTGTGCCCAATCAGTTCCGTTACATCCTTCGCGATTTTCATAGAGTCTTCGATTCCTCGAATCGTCCGATTCGATTCTGAAAGCTATCCAGGATTGCCAGAAAACTCCTGTAGAGATGGGGCTTGCCCCGTCTCCCGCTACTGAATAATTTTGCCTCGAGCAGTTCGGGAAAGGCGCGTCAGCCTAGCGTCGCCCCGGCTTCCGCCGTCCCACCCGCGCCAGTATCCGCCGCACTTTCTTGGGAGAAATCGACAGCCGCGCCGCCACCCGCGACACTTTGCGCCCTTCGCGCTCCCACACCCGCGCGATCACAATCTCCGCAAATTCGTCGCTGATTTGCCGGAACGTCTTCTCGCCCACCGCTCCTTGCGACCACGCCTTCAGCGCCGGATGCAGACTTCCCTTCCGCAGAATTCTCGCGCCCAGAGTCTGCAGATCCTGCCACATGTTGTTGTCGGGCTGATTCGTCCCGCAAGACGCCCGCGCCAGGTCATACGAAACGCGCGCCGCTTCCGGATTGTCGAAAAACGAATTGCACTGCGTCAATCCCTGCCACAGATGCGCATTCGCCAGCAGCAGATGATGCTGGGTATGCTTCGCCAGATCGATCGCCTCTTGACTGAACTCGAACGCCCGCCGCGCATGGCTCCCCGGATCGGCGCCCCCGCCGATCTCTTCCTCCACCTTCGCATTCTCGATCATGCACTCCAGAATGCGCGCCCGTCCCATCAGAATGTAGTCCTGCTTCTGTTCCGCCACTTCGTACGCCGAAGCCGCTTCTTCCTCGGCGCGCTGAAAATCTCCGCCATCGAGGTGGATGTACGCGGCATTCAGGTAGACCGTGCCCGACTCCGTGATGGTTGGGGCGCTGCTGGTAGATGGCCCGGGCGGCGTCGAGGTGTTCGAGCGCTTCGCGGCGAAGCTGGGTCAATCGACTGCGATAGTCATGACTGGTGTTCGCTGGGCTTGCCGTCGCCGCTGGCCGGCGTCTTCCGGCGGCGCTGGGCGTCGCGGTCGATCCGTTTCTGCAACTGCAGCGCGATCCCGCGCTTGGCGAGCGCCATATTGGCCAGCGATCGCGCCAGGTTCGGGTGCCGCGGATCGCGCTTGCCATAATAGCGAATCGCGTTCTCGAAGAACGTCGATCGCCTTGTCGAAGCGTCCTTCCCGGCGCGCCATGCGCCCGTAGAAGGATTGAATGTTGCCGAGCGTCACATAGTCGTCGGTCTCGCGCAGCACGCTTTCCGCCGCTTGCGAAAGGCGCACCGCCTCTTTCCATTTGCCCTGCTGAAATAAAAGCCAGCTCTCGAGCACCTGCATCACCGCCGCCATGCGCGGATGGTTTAACTCGAGCGCCAGGTCTTTTCCCTTGCCGGTGTAGATCAGGGCTTCGTCGTACTCGCCGCGCCGCCGCAGGCAGCGCCCCTTCCAGTAGTAAGCGATGGCCAGCAGGAACCGGTCGTCCAGTTCTTCCTGCAAGCTCAAGACAAAATCAAAATGAGCAATCGCCGCTTCCATCGCCTCTTCCACCATCGCCGCCATTCCCTCGGCCATGCGCAGGCAGAGGTAGTCGGCGATCGAGAGGTTCGACCGTGATCCCGGGCTTCAAGTGTTCAAAGCGTTGCAGAAGTTCTTGGAGTGGCGGCCCGCTGAATCCGATATCCGTCCATATCGCAAGCTGCGCCAGCAGGCGGGCGGCATTTTCCTGGGAAGGATCGAGATTGGCGATCAGGTCCTGATGCGATCGAAGACACGCAATGCCGCGCTCGATCTCGCGCGCGGCCACATGCTCCTGTAACTGCGAGAGGAAGGCTGCGTCAATCGGCAGGTTGGCCGGAGTACCTCTGCGTGCGCCCATGCCTCAACGTTCTAGTCCAATAAATCGTAACTGGCAAGCGTCAGAAACTCCGCAAACTCTCTGCTCGTCGTCAACTCTTCGAGCACTCGGCAGCCTGCTGCACTTTTCGTCGTTGCCGACTGCCGCCCAACTCCGCCGCCCGCTGATGGATAATCTCCTTCACCATGTCCTCCGTCACCACCTTGCCATCCTTAAGGTGCGCGCCGTGCTTCACCCACTGCCAAACCTGGGCGCGGCAGATTTCAGCCGTCGCCGCATCCTCCATCAGGTTGTAGATCGGCACGCAACCCGATCCGCGCAGCCACGAATGCAGATACTGCAATCCCACGTCGATATTCCAGCGCAGTCCCTCTCTCGGTGATATCGCCCTCGGGAACCGCAAGCAGGTCTTGCGCTTGGACCTGACGGCTGGCCCGCTCGCGCTGACTTCTTATGGATGAAATCTGATTCGGTTCCGGCATGTACTTGTCGAAAATTTCTTTTGCCACCGGGACCAGCCCTGGATGCGCAACCCATGTTCCGTCATGGCCGGCTTTCACTTCGCGAAGTTTGTCGCGCCGCACTTTCTCCAGCGCCTGTTCGTTGGCCGCCGCATCGTTGCGAATCGGAATCTGCGCCGCCATTCCACCCATCGCATGAATGCCGCGCCGGTGGCAGGTTTGAATCAGCAATTCGACGTAGGAGCTCAGGAAATGCCGTTCCATCGTGACCAGCGACCGATCCGGCAACACGAATTCCGGATGCGCCCGAAATTTCTTGATGAAACTGAAAATGTAGTCCCAGCGCCCGCAGTTCAGCCCCGCCGAATGTTCGCGCAATTCGTAAAGGATCTCGTCCATTTCAAACGCCGCCAGAATGGTTTCGATCAGGACGGTGGCGCGAATGCGATCCGCGCGGAATGCCCAGTTCGTCCTGGGCAAAACAGAACACGTCGTTCCACAGCCGCGCCTCCAGATGATTCTCCAGCTTCGGCAGGTAGAAATAAGGGCCCGTGCCTTTGCCGAGCAAGGCGGCGGCGTTGTGAAAAAAGAACAGGCCAAAATCAAACAGCGACGCCGAGATCGGCTTCCCGTCCACCAAAAAGTGCTTTTCGTCCAGGTGCCATCCCCGCGGCCGCACCACCAGCGTGGCCAGCTTCGACCCAAGCTGATAGCGCTTTCCTTCGGGACTCGTGTACTCGATCGTGCCTCGAATCGCGTCTCGCAGATTCTGCTGGCCTTCAATATTGTTGGTCCAGGTCGGCGAATTCGAGTCCTCGAAGTCGGCCATGAACACACTGGCGCCCGAGTTCAGCGCGTTGATGATCATCTTGCGATCGACCGGCCCGGTGATTTCGACGCGGCGATCCACAAGTCCTTCGGAATCGGCGCCACTTTCCAATCGCCCTGGCGGATTCCAGCCGTCTCCGGCAGAAAGTCGGGAAACTTGCCATGATCGATTTCCTGCTGCACGGTTCGCCGCCGCGTCAAGCAGTTCCTGCCGCCGCGGCTCGAACCGGGCCGCAAGTTTCAAGAGGAAGGCGCGAGCTTCCGCGGTAAGAATGCTGGTCTCGGTCGGGGTTTGGACCTGGCTCGTCGACGGACTTGGTCTCGACAAAGGTATGTCGTTCATGGACGGCAGCATAAGCCCTTTGCCGGCGCAAGTCCCGCGCACTAGGTCATTTTGTCCTAGTAGGCCGGGACGGACAGCGCGGTTTGTGGGAAAATCGCAATCCGCGGTCTACTGCACCTGGGACGTAAACCCGCAAACTCCATGGAGGCGGAAAAGTGTTAACCAGCGCTGAGAGCCAGGAAACCACTACGACGAAGACAATGTTCGACCAACAGGTCGCGGCCGCCAAGGAATGGTTCGCGCGCCCCCGATTCGACGGGATCGTCCGTCTCTACTCCCCGCGCCAGGTGGCCGAGCAGCAGGGTACGATTTCCGGCGACTACACCGTAGCGCGACAAGCAGCGGAGGAGTTCTACAAGCGGTTGCGCGAGCTCTTCGATCAGCGCCGGCAGATCACCACCTTCGGTCCCTACTCGCCGGGCCAGGCGGTGATGATGAAGCGGATTGGGATGGAAGGCATTTACCTGGGCGGCTGGGCAACGTCCGCCAAAGGCTCGCAGGCCGAGGATCCGGGTCCAGACCTCGCCAGCTATCCGCTAGGCCAGGTGCCGGACGAGGCCGCCGGACTGGTGCGGGCACTTCTCACCGCCGACAAGAACCAGCACTTCGCCCGCATGAGGATGACCGAGGAACAGCGCCAGGCGACACCGGCCATCGACTATCGCCCTTTCATCATCGCCGACGCTGACACCGGTCACGGTGGAGACGCGCACGTCCGCAATCTCATCCGCCGCTTCGTCGAGGTCGGCGTGCCCGGCTACCACATCGAAGACCAGAAGCCCGGAGCGAAGAAATGCGGCCACCAGGGCGGCAAGGTGGTTGTGGCCGAGGACGAGCAGATCAAGCGCCTCAACGCCGCCCGCCTGCAGCTCGACATCATGCGGGTCCCCGGCATCGTTGTCGCCCGAACCGACGCCGAGTCCGCGACCTTCATCGAGAGTCGCAGCGACGAGCGCGACCAGCCCTTCATCCTCGGCGCCACCAACGTCGATCTACCCAGTTACAAGGCCGGTTATCTGGCCATCTTGCGGAAGCTCTTCGAGCTGGGCGTAGAAGAGGTCCGCGGTCACCTGCTTTTTGCCGTGTCTGAGACCGAGTACTCGGCAGCCTTCGATTGGCTCGACCGGGTTGGGCTCATGTCCATGATTACCGAGCGCGCCCCGGCTCTCAGAAATATGACAGCAACCGATCTCGACGCGGCGCTCGACAAGATCGACACGCGCTACGTGGAAACCTGGCAAGCCGAAGCGGGGATGAAGACCTATGGGCTGGCGGTCGCCGAGGTGTTGGAGTTCCGCGCGGCTGAGGGCGAGCGTTTCGACATGACCCTCGAGGAATGGCTCGCGTTCGCGAAACGGGCTTCCTTCTACGAGGCCCGCGAGCGCGCAAAATCGATGGGCATCCGCGTCATCTGGGATTGCGAGCTGCCCAAAACTCCCGAAGGCTTCTATCACATCCAGGCGGGCATCGATTACGCCATCGCGAAGTCAATGGCGGTTGCGCCCTTCGCCGACATACTGTGGATGGAAACCAAGACCGCCGATCTCGAGGACGCGGAGAAGTTTGCCCACGCCATCCACGCCCAGTATCCCGGCAAGATGCTGGCCTACAACCTCTCGCCGTCGTTCAGCTGGGACACCACCGGCATGAACGACGAGCAGATGAAGCGCTTCCCCGAGGAACTCGGGAAACTCGGCTTCGTCTTCAACTTCATCACCTACGGTGGCCACCAGATCGACGGCTTGGCTGCCGAGGAGTTCGCAACCGCATTGAAGCAGGACGGGATGCTGGCGCTGGCGCGCTTGCAGCGCAAGTTCAGACTGCTGGAGTCGCCCTATCGCACGCCGCAGACCCTGGTCGGAGGCCCGCGCCTGGACGCCGCCTTAATGGCTTCGTCGGGACGCACCGCCGCGACCAAAGCGATGGGCAAGGGCTCGACGCAGTTTCAGCACCTGGTTCAGACCGAGGTCCCCACCAAGCTGCTGGAAGAGTGGCTCGCGGAGTGGAGCAAGCACTGCAACTATGCGGAGAAAATCAGCGTCCGGCTCCGTCCGCACACGGCCGGTTCGGACCTATTGGAGCTGAGCGTGCTGAACGAGCCCAGCGGGGAGAAGCTCGCCAACGTGATCTTCGCCTACATCCAGGATCGTCGCGGCCGCAACATCCTCTCGGTTCGCGATCAGAACACCCTGGCGCCGGTGCGCAAAAAGCGCCTCATGACCGTTACCCAACTGTTCCTGATCCACCGCTACAATGCCAGTTCGGTGCACTACGTCACCCCGACCGAGGACAACGAGTTTCAGACCCAAAGGATGAAGAGCGTGGGGATCTTTTCGGATGTGCATACCGAGATTGGCCAAATCATCGTCGCGCAAGTCAACAAAGAACACGTCGCCGAATTGCTGAAGCCTGACCGGGTACTTCTGTTGGAGATGATCCGCAAAACGTCGCCGTCATTGCAGGTCCAGACTGATGCGTGCCAGGAGACATCCGACGAACTGATGCCGTCGGGAGACTAGGGGGAAAAAAGTCTATCAACCTGTAATGGAGAGCCGGGCGTCCCCGCCCGGCTGGACTTCAAACGCTCACGCGTGTATGGGAAGCTCTTGACCGTTCGCGCTTGTCTTCGCGAAGCTGCGCTGCCGTAAAGGCGCAACCGCACGTGCCGCATCTCCAGCTTGTAAATGCGCTGGCCCCGAGGCTCGGCCCATCGTTACTCGTCTGGGTCTGGCTTGCGCGCACCGCCAGAACCAGCTCACCACCACACTGCGAACATTCACGTTTTTGCATTGCGAGACCTGATACCGAAAAACCCTAGGCACTAACCCGTACGGATACTAACTCCGGGTTGCAGTGGGAGGTTTGCATGGATTTAACCGCGTCTTCCGCTGTAAATCTCCCCATCACCAGGGCCAGCTTACGGTTGGTTGTGGTCTGGATGGGCACCTTATCGACCCGCAGCACATATTGAGGGACATGAGCTCCCCCGCGGTTTACCTTCACTACAAACTTAATGTTTTTCATGGTTCCTTCCTGGTTCTATCGCCGCCAAACACATGGAGCCGACTGAGAAAGGTGGTAGCGTCGACTCGAAACTTCCCCTCAGAGCCACCTAAGAGGAGATAATTTTCAGATAGGCTAACTAATTAGAGGACGCGAAAGAATAAGAATAGGTACTTACTCAATTTTCATCGTAGTCTTCTGCGCTGCCATTGTCAAGTTTGTAAACCAGCCATGCCCACGAGCTAAGCCCAACGACAGCAACGCGGAAGTTGCCTCAGGAGCGAGTACGCGAACCGGCAATGCTCAGCGCGATCCCGCCCGCGATCAGCACGACACTAATGATCGGCGAAACCCGCTCGCTGTGGCTCGTCTGAACCCCCAAGTTCGCATCTCCGATCTTGATTCCCTGCGTCTCGGTGTGAGGGATGGGCACCACCAGCGACGCGATGCCAAGCGCCATCAGGAGCAAGCCCGCATATAGCAGAATTCTCATATCAACTCCTCGTCCTCTTGGAATTTGCGCCGCTGAGAGTAGCGAGTCGGGCAGATGCCTCCTGCTGCTTGGCGCGTGGAAGGAATTCTCATGCCGAAAAATTTGGCAGCCCGGCAGGGATTCGAACCCCGATACGCAGCTCCAGAGGCTGCAGTCCTACCGTTGAACGACCGGGCTGTTAGCAGAATTCTAAATCATTTTGCGGTGACTGCAAAACCGCGCGCTCCCGTCCCGCACACGCGCTTCGTACGGCACCCGCGTTACAATCTCTGACAGCAGTGCGCGGAGTCGCAAAGGAGTCGCGATGACAACGACAATGACCGGCAGCGGAACTTTCCCCGAAACTTTCTCCGAATCTATGCCCGTTGAAACCAGCTACGCCGAGATGGCGCGCCGTCCCCTCGAGGCCGAGCAGTGCGCTCTTATCGTCGTCGACATCCAGGAGAAACTGCTGCCGCCCATCTGGGAAAAAGAGCGGTTCGTCCGCAACGCGCAGCTGTTGATTCGCCTGGCGGGAATCTTGAAGATCCCGGCGTTGGTAACGGTTCAATACGCGAAAGGCTTGGGCAACACCGTGCCTGAGGTCGCGTCCCTGCTGCCCGACAGTACGGCTATCGACAAGCTGACGTTCTCCTGCTTCGGCAGTGACGTGTTCTGCTCCCTGCTGAAGCGCCTGCCGGGCCAACGAACGACCGCGCTGCTCTGCGGCATGGAATCCCACATCTGCGTAATGCAGACCGCGTTGGGAGCGCTGCGCGAGGGCTATCTGGTGCACGTGGCGTCGGACGCCGTCAGTTCGCGCACAGAATTAAACTGGCGGATCGGCCTGGACCGCATGAAAGCCGCCGGAGCCATTCTTTCCTCGACCGAAATGATCGTCTACGAACTGCTGCGAGCCTCGGGCACGCCCGCGTTCAAAGAGTTGCTGCCTTATCTGAAGGGCTGAAAGCTTTTCACCACGGAGACACGGAGACACAGAGAAAATCAAGAACGAGAAAAAGCAAGAAATCGCTTTTCTCCGTGTCTCTGTGACTCCGTGGTGAATCGACTTTGCTAAGACCCTGGCGCCTCTTCCTTCTGTTTCACCCGCACCACCGTGATCTTCGAAAACCCCTCCTCAAACGCCGGGGGCTTCAACTTGCCCGCCATCTTGCGCATAACATCTTCGGCGACCACGCGGCCGCGGCGCTGGTGGCGTTCCATGCAAACCTCCACCGGCACATCGAAGAACAAGCCCTGCACATCGTAGCCGTAATCCTTCGCCAGCTTGATCCAGCTATGGCGGTCGTGAGACGTAAGGTTCGTCGCATCCACGTAATTCATGGGACGCCGCGCAATCAGCCTCGCCTTCAGCATCGAGCGCAGGTTCGAAAACACCAGATCCTGAAAGCGCTGCTCTTGTGCGTCGTCAAAAAGCAGTTCGCGCAGCAGATCGCTCGATAGTGGATGAATGTTGTGCCGCTTGAACCACGAACTCTTGCCCGATCCCGGCAACCCAATCGCCAGCACCACCGTTCCCTTGCCGGCGCGGACGGGAGCCGGCGCAACCCCGGCATGGGCAGCCGGAGCAGCCGCAGCCGGAACAGCCGCAGCCGGAACAGCCACAACCTGAGGAGGCACAACTACGACCGGCAACATCCCGGCAACCACCGGTTCCGGCGCCGGCGGTTCTGCCGCCAATGGTTCTCCTGCGGGTGGTTCCGCAACGACTGCGCCCGCAGCCGCCGCACGTGAACGCGATCCCCCGCGACCTCCACGTCCGCGACGGCGGCGAGACGTGCGCGGTTTCGGTTCCACGGCGGCGGATGGAGCCGAGGCGGATTCTGGCGCGGCCTCAGGCTCCGGTCTCGACGGGCGCTGCACCTGGGCGACTGCAGCCTTGCCGGCAACTTCTCTAGGCTCGGCGGGCGGTGCCGCCGGCTCATCATCATAGAACCTCGGCTGCAAAGGCTCGGGCGCCTTGGTTGTTTCCTTGCTGGAGCTGTCTCCGGACTTCTTGCGACGCTTTAATCGATCGCTCATCCATTTACGCATATAGCAGCTTGTAGCACACCAGCGCATCTCGGAGCAATCATCTTTGACGATCGGGTCATCGGGTGATCGGGTCATCGGGCCATCGAAGTTCAAATGCCTTTGACTTTCGATCACCCGATGACCCGATGGTCAGATGACCCGATCGATTTACAATAACTGCCAAGGTCAAATCCATGAATCCAACCCATCCTCCAACTCTCCCGGTCGCCGCCGGGCAACTTCCCGCCGTACCGCTGACGCTTGAAGGCTACGCCACGCTACATCAGATGATGCGCTTCCGCTGGACCGCCTGGCGCGCGCTAGCCGACACCGCCCGTCGCGAGATCGCCGCCGAAGCCGCCAGCCTGCTCGCCGCAATGGAAGCGAAGTCCGATGAAAAGTCCGATGGAAAGTCCGATGGCCAGTCTGCGCTGTTCTCGTTGCTGGGCCACAAAGGCGACCTGATGCTCGTCCATTTCCGCGAAAGCTTCGACCAGCTCAATCAGGCCGAACTCGATCTGGCGCGGCTCCGGCTCAACGATTTCCTGGAGCCCGCAACTTCCTATTTGTCGGTGATTGAGCTGGGCCTATACGAGTCGTCGCTGAAGACCTACAAAGCGCTCGCCGATCGCGGCGTCGAACCCCACTCGGACGAATGGAAAAAGGCGATCCAGGAAACCATCGCGCGCCAGAAAGAAGCGATGAAGCCGCGTCTGTTCCCTGCCATGCCGCCCAACCGCTACATCTGTTTTTATCCCATGGACCGCCGCCGCGGCGAAGACAAGAACTGGTACACGCTCCCCATGGAAGAACGCCAGCGCCAGATGAACGAACACGGCCTGGTCGGACGCCGCTATGCCGGAGAGGTAAAGCAAATCATCACCGGCTCCATCGGCTTCGACGACTGGGAGTGGGGCGTCGACCTCTTCGCCGACGATCCCCTGGTGTTCAAGAAGCTGATCTACGAGATGCGCTTCGACCACGTAAGCGCCGTCTATGCCCTGTTCGGAAGTTTCTATGTAGGATTGCGCTGTCCCGCCAACCGCCTGCACAGCTTGCTGGAAGGACAATTGCCGGAACACGCTTAACGCATCTAGCCGCATCACTTCACACTGCGGACGCCCTTAGCCTTCCGGAATCGAAACTCGTGGCGTTTCATATCCACGCGCGCCCCGCGAAACGTCACGCCCTCCATCCGCAGACGGAATCTTTGTTCCGCGCCACCTTCTCCACCCAGCTTGATGGCCCCGCCCGAGCCAACCACCCGATGCCAAGGCAATCCAGGGACTTGCTGCAAGATGCGCACAACTTGCCGTGCGGCGCCCGGCCAACCCGCCGCCCGCGCGATCGCCCCGTAGCTCGACACCGCTCCCGCCGGCAACGCGCGAATGCAGCGCACGACCCGCGCGCGTTTATCCTCCGGCGCGCTCCTCTTTCGCCATGCCATACTCCCTGCCAAAGATTGCGTTTTCCGTTTCACAAATCAGCAGCCGACGAACCGCGAACAGTGTTTTTGCCTAACGACCAACGACCAACGACGAACGACCAACGACCGTCCCACGCACTCATGCTAATCTAGACTCACCAATACAAAATTTTACACACACCCGTAAAACCTGGGATTACGATAAGTGCATCTCATGTGGTTGCCCACCACCAAAACTGCCTTTTGGAGAGTGCTATGTTTCGTTTGTTGAAGGCCCTGCCCCTGACCTTGGCCATTGCCGCCCTGATCGTCTTTGCCACCTTCGCCGCCAGTTGTGGTTCCAACAATTCGCAGGCTCGTTTCGTCAATGCCATCTCCGGGGACGATACTCAAACCTTGGATATCTTTTTCAACGGAACGAAGGTGTTTGGCCTCACAGGCGATTTTCCCACCGATTCGGGATCGACCTATGTGAGCATACCGGCGGGTAGCGACAAAATCCAAGGGTTTGCGAGCGGCACCACCACCAATCCGGTTTTCACCGTGCCCGCCAGCCCCGTTAGCTTCAACTCTGGGTCGCAATACACGGTGGTTGCAACTGGATCACTTGCGGCCGGCAGCTCGGTTACGATCACGGCTCCAGTTGATAACAACACGGCGCCGGCACTTGGCACCGTGAACTTCCGCGTCATTGACGCTTCGCCCGCCTATAACGGCGCTGTGGACGTTTATATCATCCCGAACAACGCCAACGGCACCCCTAGCTGTACATTTGGTAATGATTGCGGCGCCCCCACGATCTCCGCCGTTTCTTCCCCTCAAGCATCCATCACGCCATATAGCGGTTACATAAACGTGCCCTATAATTCCCAAAACTCCGGCTACACGATGTACGTGACGGTAACGGGAACAACGAACCTGCTCCCAGGTTGGAGCGGCGGCTTTCCCATCCCTGAAAGCGGCGGCGTATCGGTTGGCTCGATTCGCACCATAGTGCTAGTGGACAATCCAGGTGGAAATAACAATATGAGCGCGGTACCCCTATTGTTGAGTGACCTCAACTAACCGCAGGCAGGTCGTTCCGGCCTGGCAGGCGTCCAGTGGCAGAGTTCAGGAAAGAGTTCAGAAAAACGCCCGGAAGAACCTTCAGGAAAAGGACCCGGGCCTCGACTGAGGCCCGGCGAATCGCACTCCCGATCACCCGATGGCCCGATCACCCGATCACCCGATGGCCCAAGCTGCTAAAATCCTTCTTGCTCACCACTAAACTGTCTCTCGGAGAATTAAGGATGTCTCGCTGCTTCAAAGCCCTGCCCCTTGCCTTGGCCCTGGCGGCCTTGAGCATCGTCACCGCCAGTTGTGGTTCCAGCAGCAACGTTCCAGCGCAGGTTCGTTTCGTCAATGCCATCCCGGACACTGCCCAGTACGGCAACGCTCTCGATATCGATGTCGCCGGAACGAAGGAGTTTACCGACGTGCCCTTCCCAGGTTTTCAGCCCTCCTCCGGCTATACGAAAATCGTTTCCGGCGGCGCCGCGCTCCAAGGGATTCAATACAATACCAGCATCCCGGTCTTCATCGCCGACATTAGCTTGACCGCTTCCGCGCAATACACTTTGGTTGCAACGGGATTTGCCACCAACGACAACGTTGTCCTCATTTCCGCCCTTGACAACAACCTCCCGCCGACCAATGGCAAGGAGAACTTCCGCGTCATTCACGCCTCGCCCAGCGGATCTGACGGCAAAGGGGGCGCCGTGGATATCTATATCGTCCCGGTCGGCTCCGCCACCCCCATCACCCCGCCCGCGACCATCTCGAACGTTGCCTACCGAAGTGCGAGCACATACGCATCCGTTGACTACAATCCCAATTTTGTACAGGGCTTCAACTACACCATGTTCGTGACGCCATCCGGAGAAACATCAATTCTTTTTAGCCAGACTCTCAGTGCCGGAAGTTCGTCCGCCGGATCAATTCGTACCCTGGTGCTCACCGACCAGCAGAACATCAGTCAATTGAATCCGATCGCCCTCGTGTTGAATGACCTCAATTAACCACGCACCAGCCGTCGGCCCCGGGTTCCCCCGTGCACCCCTGTGTACCCTGTGGTTCAAGGTTTTCGATAGAAGCTCCCGCTCCTCGACCGGACCCCGGCAGACCACCGGACAAGCTGCTAAAATTCTTCCTGCTCGCCAGCCAAATGCTTTTGGAGAATTACGGATGTGCCGCTTGATGTCTCGCTTGCTGAAAACCCTGCCCTTAACGTTGGCCCTGGCGGCCATGAGCATCGTCACCGCCAGTTGTGGTTCTTCCAACGCTCCAGCGCAGGTTCGTTTCGTCCATGCCATCCAGGACGCCCCCACCTTGGATATCGATGTCACCGGCCCGAATACCGCAAGCACGGCGGAATTTACCCGATCTATCATTCCTCGATGTTCAGCCGGCCCAGCCTGGCTATACCAGCGTACCGTCGGGCAGTGACACCGTCGCAGCGGTTTTGACCGGTACCACCACCCCGGTATTCACCGACACCCTTGGCTGGGGCGCCGGCGCGAACTACACGGTGGTTGCCACTGGATTCTTCCAAAACCGGCACCAACGGCAGCAACGTTGTCCTCTTGTCGATCCCTGACAACATCCCGACACCCCCTTCCGGCGACGTCGAATTCCGCGTCATCCATGCCTCGCCCAGCGTACCCAAGGTGGATGTTTATATCGAACTCAACCCCAACACTGGTCCCGGGCTCCCCATTGCGATTCAAGGCCTGACTTACACCCAGGCCAGCAATTACGTAACCTTTATCTTCAATCCCAACAATTTCACCCCTCCCCCAGGCTTTACAGTTTACGTCACCAAGTCGGGAGACACGAAAACAATCTATATTACCGAGCTCCTCAGTCCATCCACTGCCGGAGCGGTTCGTACCCTTGTGCTTACGGACGCCCCAACCGGAGGTGCAATGAACTCGACTTTCCTGGAATTGTCCGATCTCAACTAATTGCGAACGCTGGATTTACGCCGCATCTTTCTTAAACGACTTCGCGGCCGCTTCTTCATCCTCGAACACATCAAAAATAGTCAGCAGCTTGGTGAGCTGGAGCAGGTCGCCGACACGCTGGCTCACGCTCGCCAGCTTCACCGCGCCGCCGGCGTTGCGCGCAGTCGTGTAAAGCGAAACCAGCGTTCCCAGACCCGCCGCTATCGATGTAATTCACTTCGTGCAGACTCAGCACCACCTTCGGGCTCTGGGCCAGCAGTTTCTTGACGGTATCGCGCAGACTGGCCGATTCTTCGCCAAACACAATCCGGCCGCTGCAATCCACCACCAGCACGCCCTGCATCGATCGTGTGCTCATTCTCAGTTGCATAGGCGCTTCTCCGATATTCGCAGTAACCCGGAATGCCTGAGCGTACCCCGGCTGCCGAGGCCATGCAAGCGCCGACTGTAGAGGCGGGGCGTGCCCCGTCTCCCTCGCGGCCGGAGACGCGGCAAGCCGCGTCTCTACCGGAGAGTCCACGGCAAGAGTCCATGCCCGGGTAATTCGCGCCTGGCTAAGACTGTATAATCAGGGACTCGCATGAGCTACCAGGTCCTGGCCCGCAAATACCGTCCGCAGAAATTTTCCGACGTCATCGGCCAGGAACACGTCACCCGCACCCTGCAAAATGCCATCGCGCAGGAGCGCATCGCGCACGGCTACATCTTCAGCGGGCATCGCGGCATCGGCAAAACCACGGTCGCCCGCATCCTGGCCATGGCGCTGAATTGCCGCTCGTCCGAAAAGCCCGTGGCCGAGCCCTGCGGCGTTTGCGATTCCTGCACCGAGATTCGCGACGGCAACTCCGTCGACGTGATCGAAATCGACGCCGCCACCAATCGCGGCATCGACGAGATCCGCGAATTGCGCGAGGCCGCCCGCTACCGTCCGGCGCGCGATCGTTTCAAGATCTACATTCTCGACGAAGCCCACCAGATCACCGATGCGGCCTTCAATGCCCTGCTCAAAACGCTGGAGGAGCCTCCCAGCCACGTCATCTTCATGATGGCCACCACCCAGCCCGAAGATATTCCCCAGACCATTCGCTCGCGCTGCCAGCACTTCAGCTATCGGGCCATGAAGTTCGACGACATCATGGGGCAACTCCGCGACATCGTGGCCAAAGAGAAGATCCCCGCCGACGAGGACGCCTTAGCCCTGCTCGCCGAAGCAGGCGACGGCTCGATGCGCGACGCGCTCTCCATCCTCGACCAGGCCATCGCCTCCACCTCCGATCACCTGACCGCCGATTCCGTTCGCAGCCTGATCGGTTCTGCCCCGGCAGCGGCGCTGGAAACGGTAATGCAAGCCGTCGCCGAAAGTTCAAGCGAGAAAATCCTGGTGCTGGTCGACGAACTGATTGGCGAAGGCCACAGCCCCACCCATTTCGCGCGCCAGTTGGTGCGCTTCCTGCGCAATGCCACGGTGGCGAAGATTGCAGGCAAGGATTCCGCGCTCCTCCAGATTTCCTCCGATGAGCGCGCCCGCGTCAGCCGCATCGCCGATCTGTTCACCGAAGAAGACCTGGCCCGCCATTTGCAGATCATGCTGCGCACCCATGGAGAACTCGGATACCGCCAGGAACAGCGCTTCCACCTTGAACTGGGGCTGCTGAAAATGGCGCATGCGCAGCGTCTGCTGCCGATCGAGCAGTTGCTGAGCGATGCCGCGGCCTCCACTTCTGGACCAGCCCGCACCACCCCGAGGCCGATTCTCGCTTCGCCCGCGGAAGCCCGCCGCCCCGAGTCTCTTACCCCAGCGCGATCAAGTTCGGTGTCGCCGTTCGCCGCCGACTCCGCGCGCAAAAGCACTCCCAAAGCCGAATCCGCCGGTGGAACGAACGCCACCAGCGGATCGACAACCGGATCAAGCGCGAACGTAGTCATCATGGGATCGGCCGCGCCCGCCGTTGCCGAAATTTCTCCCGACCCGCGTCCTGAACCGTCTATGCTGGAGCGAGCGAGCCCTGAACGCGCAACCGTAGAGACGGGGCTTGCCCCGTCTCCGGCCACCGCAGAGTCCCTGCGCGACGCCGTTCTAAACGCGCTGAGCAACCAGCAAATGCTCGTTTCCATCCTGGAGAACGCGGAGTGGACGCTGGCAGGAAGCTCCCTGATCGCAAAAGTGGCGGCTTCCAGCACAATGATCGAAATGTCGTTCACGGCCGAAGCGCGCCGCATAGCGAGCGCCGCCGCCAGCGGCCAAGCTGGGCGGCCAATTAAGATGCAAGTCGAGTCCGGAGGACCGCCGCGAGCGTCCTCCGCGCCACGAAGGGCATCGAACGGAAGCGCCCGCAGCCGCGCCGAACAGGACCCGATCGTGCAGCGCATGAAAGAAAAATTCGGAGCCGAAATCCGCACCGTGATCGACTATCGGGAGAAGCAGTAAGAGACTGAACCGCCGAGGCGCGGAGCACGCCGAGAAGAACAAGAACCCGAATTTGTTTTTCTCTGCGTACTCGGCATCTCGGCGGTTAAATAGGGTTTCTCTATGGCCGGATTCAATTTGCAGGAACTCATGTCGCAAGCCAAGCAGCAGTACGAGACGCTGCAGAAGAAGATGGAGCAGACCGTGGTCGAGGCTTCGGCCGGCGGCGGCACGGTCACCGTCAAAATGGATGGCCGCAAACAGGTGCTAGCCATCGTCATCGATCCGGAAGCGATCAAGGCCGGCGACGTGGAAATGCTGCAGGATCTGGTGATGGCCGCCCTAAACGAAGCCGGGCGCAAAGTGGACCAGGCGATGCAATCGACCATGGGCGGAATGCTCGGTGGACTCGGAGGAATTTTGTAAAGCATCGGGTGATCGGGCCATTTGGCCATCGGACGATCGAAATTCAAAGGCATATGCATTTGCACCTAAGATCACCCGATGGCCCGATCACCCGATGACCCGATTGGTTTTCCCTATGTCTCGCTTCGCCGAACCCATGACCCGCCTGATCGACGAACTCAAAAAGCTGCCGGGAATCGGCAACAAGAGCGCGCAGCGCCTCGCCTTTCATATTCTGCGCTCGAGCGCGGATGACGCCGAAGCCCTAGCCGACGCGGTTCGCGATGTGAAGGCCAAACTGCACCTATGCTCGATCTGCAACAACATCACCGACGTCGATCCCTGCGAGTACTGCACCAGTCCTACCCGGAATCAAAAACTGATCTGCGTGGTCGAGGAACCGACCAACATTGCCGCCGTCGAAAAGACGCGCCACTTTAATGGCGTCTACCACGTGCTCCACGGCTCGATTTCGCCATTGCACGGAGTAGGGCCCGAACAATTGCGCATCCCAAATCTGATGACCCGCGTCGCCGGCGGCGAAATCGAAGAAGTCATCCTCGCCACCAATCCCACGGTCGAAGGAGAAGCTACCGCCACCTACCTCGCCCAGCAACTGAAACGGCAAGGACAAGGACTGCGCGTAACCCGCATCGCCATGGGCATTCCGGTAGGCAGTGACATCGAATACACCGACGAAGTCACCATGCTCAAGGCCATGGAAGGCCGCCGGGAAATATAGCGTTTGCCACGGTCGCACTTGCAATTGAAGTTCCTTATCCCTGGCCCGAACCCGTCCGGAGGGTTCACCGAAGGCACTAGCTGATGGCCAAATCTCCTGCGTATAATGGCCCAAATCCGACATTTTCTTCGAGGGATCGACCTATGGGCCGTGTCTTCCGCTTTGTACAACCAGTCGTTTTCTGCGCTGGTACGCTGTTGCTGGTAACCGGCACGCTCTGCGCGCAAGATGCGCTCCCAGTTCCGGACGCCGGAAATCCGGCGGTTGATCCGGTGGTACAGCGCAACATCGACGATTGGGCGGTCCAGCAGCGCGGTTTGCCCGACGATTGGACTCACCACTATCTGGTTTTCTCCAATCCCGGCACCGAGCAACAGGCGATCGAGAGTGGCAAGTTTGAAGAGTGGCTCAAGATTGTCAACGATCCCCGCTTTACTCTGCAGCAGATCAAGCGGAGCGGGGGCTCAAAGGCGCTGGAAGGCATGCGTGTCTCCGCCGCCAGCACGCCAAGCGAGGAAGTTTCAGGAGTCGGTGCGCCAGACAAATTGCCGGACACCGTTTTGCCATTCCCGCTGAGAAAGCGGAAAGTTGCTCTGAAGAAAGACTGGGCCGTGGCGTTCGGCGGGGTTGCGGCGAGCGGCACGGGCACCGTCTCCAACAACAACGCGAGCGTTAACTCAACCGTGACCGTTGACGGCCAGACCTTCACAGGAGCGCGCCGACAACGGCGAGCGGCACGGGAATCTTCACCGGGTACGCCCGGCGCCGGTCAGGGCGTTAGGATCACCAACGGCGCGAACGTGTTGAGCCTTACGACCAACGCGACTGCGTCCTCCGTCGTGGGCACTGTGTCAGCGGCGCCAACGTCCACCACGGCTCCCACCATCACCATCATCAACTCCGCGGGAAGTCATTCCCAATACATTAAGCTTGACGACCAGCGCGACCGGGGCGACGGCCACCGGCACCTTCTCGGGCGCCGGCCCCACCTCCGGCCAGACGATTACCATCAAAAATGGCGCCAATACGCTGACCTTAACCGCGAAAAACGGAACGTTGGGCACGGGTACGGTGAGTGTGTCAAATGCTATCGGTGCTGCGAATGGCGACGTCGGTACCGTAGGGTCTGTCGAGTACGTGTTCGAGGAGACGACCACGGCATTTGCTGGCGAGCAATTTGTTGGCCCGCAATTTTACTGCCCAAACACGACCACGCCGTGTGTGTGGTGGGGAACCACCTCGGTGAACACTGCGCAGGCTCTCCTGGCTGCGCTCACGAATAACCCGGCATTGTGTCCGACGGTCGCCCAGGGGCTCTACGGCAACTGGCAGCAGACGTGTTACTCGTATGTGACGGCGGCGAATCCTAGTGTCACGGCGACCCGAGCGGCAGGTGTGGTCACGTTGACCAACATCACGGGCAACAATACGCCCTTTAGCTGGTACTCCGTACAGAACGCCTGGACGTTAGTGCCTAATACGGGCTTCATACCCGGTTATGCGGCGGGCACGAACGCATGCACCAGCGCCACCACCGGAACTTTTAGTGTCAACTCCAACCCGGCCATTGTCGGCCTCGAACCTGGCAGCCGCCATTAACGCTTGCAACACTTCGTATCCCGCCGTTGGGGTCACCGCATATGCGACTGGCAACGTAGTCACAATCGCCAGCACCACGCTCGGAAGTCCTGCCAGTAGCCTTACGCTTAGCAAAACCGCCAGCAACTTCGTTTGGAGTGCCGTGACCACGGGCTCCCCAGGCAGCAATGGCTGCACCAGCGCCACCACCGGGACCTTTGCCGGCGGTAGTAGCACCGCGGCCGAGGCCGCAAACATCGCAGCCGCCATTAATGCGTGCAACAGTTCATATCCGGCCGTTGGGGTCACAGCCAGCTACACCTCTGGCAGTACGTTTACCGTTTCCAGCGTGGCTGCCGGACCTTACCTGGCGGTCGGAGCATCGAACAATGCCGGCCTCTTCTCGTGGGGAACTGTCACCGCCGGAACTTCCGGTACGAATACTTGCCCGAGTTCGACCACCGGGACCTTCGCCACCAGCAATAGCACCGTAACGCTGGCGACAAACCTGGCAGCGGCGATTAACGCCTGCCCCGCTGCGGCGGGTGTTACCGCAATTGCAGCCGGCCCCGTCGTCACGGTGACGGCCAGCACCGCCGGGTCGAGTGGAAACAGTATCGCGCTTGGGAGTACGACATCGAACTTCACCTGGTCAGGCGCTGACCTGAGCGGCGGCACCGACGGTACGACCTCGGCGAACACCTTCGCTTACTGGTCAGGCGCCGCTGCGGCTAGCCCGACGCAAGTGGCCGCCAATATCGCGTCCGCCATCAACCAGAACACCACGCTGCAAATCGGTTGCCACGGGCGTTTCCGCGACATCGAATGGAAATGATTGTTACCGTTACGGCCAACACGCCGGGGACGGCTGGAAACAGCTATGGCAACCACGAAAACTAATTTCTCCGGTTTCGCCTGGGGAGGCGCGACGCTCAGCGGCGGCGTAGCGGGCGCTGTTGTGCAGCCGAACATGTATCCTGCGAAGTACTCGTTTAGCGCCACCACGGCCAGTTGCAGCGACTTTGTGGTCTATCCCATGGGCACGGCGGGTGCGACGGGGGCGGCGAGTATTGTCGCGTTCTCAAATCTTTATACGGGTGGATGCTTGGGCACGGTTCCGTCGGTCTATTGGGCCTATAACACGGGCGGCATGGTCACGACTTCTCCCGTGCCCTCCCTGGATGGCACACAAGTGGTGTTCGTTCAGGTCAGCGGCACTACGGCAAGCCTGGTTCTGCTGAAGTGGTCGGCGAACAGCGGAACGCCCACCCTGCCTGTGACGCCTACGGCTGCGACGCTTGCCACTTATCGGGGTTGCACAGCTCCATGCATGGTGACCTTGGCCTTTAGTGGCAACCATAACGACACGTTCTCTGCGCCGTTATTATGATTACGCCAGCGATACGGTTTATGTGGGCGATGACAGCGGCAATCTCCACAAGTTCACGGGACGTGTTTGCAGGAACCCCAGCCGAGGCGGGGAGCCCTTGGCCGGTGAATCTGGGCGCGTCGAAACTCTCGTCGCCTGTCTACGACAGCGTCACCGGGAACGTGATTGTGGGCGACTTTGGTGGTGTCCTGCATTCCGTAACAGCGTCAAGCGGGACCATACACGGCACAACGATCAGCGTTGGGGATGCCATTGCCGACGCGCCCCTGGTGGATAGCAGCGCGGGCAAACTCTACGCCTTTGTCACCACAAGCACTTTCAGTAACCCTGGCGACAACGAGGTGTATGAACTCTCGACCAATTTCACTAGCATTACCGGTGCGAGCGCCCAGCCAGTTGGTACGGGCGGCGCGGGATATTACCTTTACGCCGGCACCTTCGACAACGTGTACTACTCGTCGGCAACGTTTACAGGAAACCTTTACGTAGTAGGAAACACCGGCGTGACCACCGGAGCGAATCTGTACCGGATACACATTACGACCTCAATAATGGCAACTCCTGTTGCCGTTGTTAACGGACTTACCAGCGGGCGCTTCGCGTCCGTGGCCATCTACCCTTAATGAGTTCTGCAACAACGGTCTGAGCGCATGCACCACCAATGGAACACAGACTACCGCGGGCACAGACTATATTTTCTTCAGCGTCTATCGCGGGACTGGGGACCGGGTGTACAAACACTGCTGGAAACGGCTGCGTGTTGTCCTATAACGTAAGCAATCCCGCGGCGGTCATCCGGTCCGGTTCCGGCTTGGACGTTACTAACTCCTGGTGGGAATGGTTGCTGGCCGACGGGTGGAATTGTGATCGACAACAGCAGCACCTTGGCAGGCGCTTCGCAGACTTACTTCATAGGTTTAGGTGGCAACACTGCAGGCGGTCCTACTGGTACCACCCAAACCAGCAACAACTGCGCCGCTGGCACTGCCGGTACGATGTCAGCCACGCAGGCGTCACAAGCGAACCCATAATTGTGGGTGACGACCGGTGGGATTAGCCGGGACTGGTGAACTGAGTTTGGGGATCACGGGCTGGGTTTTGGGTTCCACAGCTAGCTCAGAGAATTGTCCGCGCAGCGCGGATGTCTGGTGTCCACCAGCGAGGGACGATTCATTGTGGCCCTGAATCGGAAATGACTTCCTCAAAGCTGCCCTTGTAGCCCGGAAACATCTGCGCGAAATACGGCGCGGGCTTAGTCTGACAGCGGGTCTGTAGGCTTGCTAGGAAGCGTTGCGGTGAGACACACAATTCCCAGTTCCACCCTGAAGCTTTCCGCAACTCAATGCCTGCGTCTCAAACACACGCTCGAACCGGAATGCTGGTTTTGTGTAGGGTTTCTTGGTTTGCTTTTCTTGCGTCGGTCGCTTGTCTTCAGGTCCCACCGGATTCCCATTCGTCATTGAACATTCACCTCGAAAAAGCAAACTTCTCCCAGCGATTGAACTCCGCTCTACCCTTATTGTACAGTTCCTACAGTTTTGCGGTGGTTGAAAAGATCATGAGTGGGCTCACGCCGCCCCACCCGCGGAACTGTGCAACATTTTGAAGCATTCCAGCGTAAGCAACCCTGGAACGACCGCGTCAACCGCGCGAATACATCACTGAACTAGTTGTCTTTTCTTTAACTTGCAGAAGTAAGTTGAAAGCATCGCACGGAACCCGGCACTGGCCCCAAAGTTGCTCCCTCCATTATGTCTGTATCCTCGCTCCTTTTGAACCCTTGCTGGCGCGAGATGCATAAGGCGGACGCGAACCGCGCCCGCATCAGTCTCCGAGCCAGCCGCGCCGGGCCGCGATGTAACCGCATCTCAACCGACGCTTTCGAAACCGGGCCCAGCGCCCGGTTTCATTTTTTTTATTGGGATCGTGGGTTCTCTTGTCGGGAATCGTGGGTTTCTTTGTTGGGACCGTGGGTTCTTTGGCCGGGATCGTGGATTCTTTGCCGGGATCGTCGGTTCGTATCAGGGCATCGCTTCAGCGATGGCGCAAACTCGCAAAATGCTGACGCCCCTTTAGGAGCTGCGCAATCACATCCGCTCCTCAGTCGCCCGCCGTCCCCAGCAAAAATCCGTTGGCTTCCTCTTCTGCCGCCACCAGCCCTTCCGGCAACCGGCCTCGGTTGTACTCCACCATGCGGTTCTTCCACTTGAGGAAGTCGGTGATGCTTTCGGGTTCAATGCGAATCTCTACCCGGCGCAAACTAGCCAGCAGCAGATTCATCTCGTTCTGGAACCCGGCCTCGGAACGCAGGTTCTTAGCCGACGCCTTCACCCGCTCAATCTCGCGCCCACACACCTCTAGCATCCCCCAGCCCGCCGGAAGTTCCTCGATCCGAATCAATCCCCGCGGCGCCAGGTAATACCGCTCACAGCCAACACCCATCTCCGGCTTCTGCCGAAACGGCTTGTCGCGATCCGCCAGAAAATCCGCGCGCGACACCTTGCTCTCGACCAGCACCGAATGGCACGCCCTTTTCCAGCCAATAGCGTCCGGCATCTCGCCACTCGCGCAGGCCTGCTCGCTCAGCACCACGCCGCAGCGATATCGTCGCAGCCATCGCACCGCCATCGAAACCAGTTTTGCATGAGTCACAAAGGAAGTGTGAAAGAGGGACGCATTTCTGAGAAGTGTCAGACTAGCTTCTAGCACGTTCTGAGAAGGAACCTGGTTCGTATCAGGGCATCGCTTTAGCGATGCCGCAAACCGCCCGTGATCAATGGCCCCTTTAGGGGGTGCGCAGGACTCGCAATCCCCGCACCAGCACCGGCCGCCGCAGCACCGTCTCCAGCAAATGACGCGCCGCGGCAATATCTTCCGCCGAACGGTCCAGCGCCGAGTATCCCGCCGCCCGCACCACTACGAAGCGGTCCTGCACGCTGACTTCGAGCCGCGGAGAGTTTGCGCTCTCTCGGCCGTTGCGCATGTCCAGCGCGTTAGCCAGACGCAGAACTCCGGCCAGTTCCATGGCGATCCGCCGATCCGCCAGTTGCAGCGTCTGCATAGATTTTCCCCGCAGACGCGGCAACGCCCCGCGATGGTAGCGCGCCACCACCGCCGCCAGTTCCAGTTCTCGCGCGCTCCAACCCAAAGGCGGCACCAGCCCGCGGATCATCCGGTACGAATATTTTTGATGATTTTCCGCGCCTTTGGCCTTGCCGACATCACGCATCAGTGCCGCCGCCTGCAACACCGCTCGCGAATCGCGCGGAACGTCGCCCACAACGTCGCCCACAACCAAGTCGGACGTCTCCGGCTTCGTCGTTATCGTTCCCATCCCCAGTCCCGCATTCTTCAACCCGTCATACAGAAGAAGCGCCAACTTGGCCACGCGCTCGGAGTGCGCGAAGTCGGGATCCCGATATCCAGCCCACACGCGCAGACGGCTCAGCGCGGCTGCCCGCAACCGCGGACCGGACGGCAACTCCGCCCGCCACACGCGCCATAGCGACTGCCGTCCCACCATCTTCTCGCGATAGCGCTCGATCCGCTTAGCGCGCTCCGCGTTCACTTTCTCCCGCCAGCGGTCGCGACTCTCCACATCGGGAAACGCCTGCGCCTCGACGGCCATGGCCCACAGCACATCCAGGTCGTGCACCTCTCCCAGCAGATCCTGAAGTTCCTTCAGATCGCCGCCCCACAGCGCGTGCTGGCGCGGCAGAAAATTTTCCACCGTGTAGCGGAATCGTTTAATACCGATGCGCAGTTCGTGCCAGGCCGCCTGCGTCCGCGTCCGCAAAGCGCGTTTGTGCAGGTCGTAGGCGGCGATCCACTTTTCGAGCGCCAAATGCAAGTACACCACGCTCCCCGGACGCACCCGCGCCGCGCGCCGCGGCAGCGTTCTCGTCCACTGCCGCCATTGCCTGCGGTCAAACTGATTGAGAGCTTTGAAGGCGTGCTGCTTGCATTCGCCTTCGCGCGCGTGCACGCGATCAAGCAGCCTGACGACGACCGGTTCGCCCCGGCCTTCTGTAGAGACGCGGCTTGCCGCGGCTCCCACCCCTGCATCGCCCAGCTTCTCGATCCACTCCGCCATCACCTGCATGTCGCGCAACTCGCCGAGCGCCTGGAAAAGCTTCTTCCCCGCCTTCTTCATATCCTTCCATGAAGAATCGGAATCGATCGCCATCAATCCATCGGCCAGAGAACGGCAGCGCCGCAACGCAACGCGAAGGTCGTGTACCGCATCGGCATCGAAGCCGATGGCCGCGCGGTCACACTCCATCAGCACGCGCTCCATCCAAGCGCGCAGCCCAAGCTTCGGCTTGGAGTTCGCGGGCTTGGGGTTCGCAGGCTTGGGACTGGGTTTCAGAATCGGGCTGGCTCCCAACCGTGGCTCCTTTAGTTGACGGGAACCATTGTCGCCTCTTTGCGCCGATTCTTCTAGGAGCAGCTGTCAGCTCTAGGCGGTCAGCAAAACCGGACGAGTCGAGTTGACCTGGTGCCCGGAGACGGAATCGAACCGTCACGTTCCTCTCGGAACTCGGGATTTTAAGTCCCGTGCGTCTGCCAGTTTCGCCATCCGGGCACGTCGTGCAAACCATTCTATCTAAAAACGATGCGTGGAGTTCACTGCACCCTACGCTCCGCGCCCTCTTCCACAATTCCGGTTTTAGTTCCGGTTTCGACGCCGGTTCCGGTTGCGCTTTCGCTCGCGAGCCGTGCCCGCTCGATCTGTTCCCGCTCCCGCTTCCCGTCCAGCCTCTGCGCCGCGTCCGCCAGGTCGGCCTCGTCGATAATGTCGTACCTCGCGAACACGTCGCGTGTGCGCCACCCTCCTATAGTCATGATCACGCCTTCCGAGACTCCGAGACGCCTCAGGTTTCTGGCCGCAGTTCGGCGAAGGTCATGAAAAAGCAGATTGGGGCAGCCCGCTCGCGCACAGGCGTTTTCCCATGCGGTCCGAAAGTCGCGAACGCGCTGGCCGTCGTCGCGCGTGAAGACAAAGTCCTGTTCACTTTTGCCCTCGGCGCAGGCGGAGAGAATCTGGTGCACATCGTTGGGCATGCTCACGACCCGCCCGTCGTTGTTCCGTCAATTATCCCCGGCCGGGATGCTGGAACCTGAGACAGAATCGAAGCCAGGACGCGGCGTCGCGCCCGAGTTTCGGAATCAGGCATGAACGATGGAGGAAGAGACTCAACGCTGGGTTCAGGGCGGCGGAGATAAGCCGCCGCCCACAAAACTCAGTTAGTAAACGAACCGCTCGCGCCGTTCGTTGTATTGGTCCACGTGCCACTGAAAAGATATGGCCCTGTCCCCGTGGTGGGGGGCTGCGAGGTATTCACGGTTCCGGTCCACGATGAACTGCCTGCGGAGCCGCTGAACGTTATGCCGCTAACGAGGGCGCCTGATATCGCTCCCGTGCCGCCTTGGCCACTACTAGTATAGGTGCCTGAAACGTTGCCACTGGTATCGACCGTAGCCGTCCATGTGCCGCTATCGCCCCCGCTATAGCTACCCGAGTAGCTTCCAGCTACATTGGTGGCAACGGTGCCGGTCAGCTCGTTTTGCGCGGTACTCGCGCTGCAGAGTGTTTGCCGGGGGTTAACGGTGGTGACTGCTGTCTGCAGGTCCGCCTGTGTCGCCGTTGAGAAATCGAGGCTCAAGCCTGAGGCTGCCGTGAGTTCGGCTGACGTAATCGTCAACGTGCTCAAAGAGCCTGGCGTAGTGCCTGTCGGAGTGCCGATCGAGATCATGAACTGGGCCGTCGCGACCACGGACGGGGTTGAAGCATCGGCCGAGGGATCCCCGTTGGCCTGTGCGCAGCTCACCGGCGTCATGAAGGACTGAGCCGGTGCGTTGCAGATGGTGACTCCTCCTACCTTGAAGGTTACGGCGCTCTTAGCAGGACAGGTAAATGCTCCTCCCGTCTTGGTGACGTCTGTCGTGCTTCCGCATGAATAGCTCAGTCCCACCACCGGCGCATCCGCGAAAACACCGCTGACAGTTTTGGTCGTCGAAGACGACCCACAACCGGCAATGAACGTTGTCACAATACAGCACAACGCAAGTACAAACTTCTGGTTCTTCATGGGCTCCCCCCTTCTTTTGTGACTTGAAAACAGGGTTCTAATGGTGCAGCTCTTGTAAGCCGCCAGAGTAATAGAGTAAGTTGTCGCCGACCCGGCGAAGTCTCCAGATGCGGAGATCACACAAGCTCAAGATCGCCGCGACGTGAACGTATCGGTGCTCTCGCCTGAGGGGGTGCTGCGTCCCGTCTTAGCTGGCGCTCTTCGGGGAGGCGAGAAACTAGCGGGGGTATTGTATCTTCGAGATCAAGTAAGGTCAGTGACATGAGTCACGTAGGCGTGTGATAAGGTGGACCAGAACCGCAAGCTTTTTGTAATTGGCGAAAAAGTGCGCCGTGAAAGGCGCTGGACTTCAGCGGGTGCAACTCCCGCCCGGGAACTGGTTCGCTCCACCCGGTAGCAATCGAAGCGGCGGCGGAGGCAACGAAGCCGTCGGAGCTTTCGATGTAGAGGGTCGCGTGGCGACTCGGCGAGCGTGCAGGCCATAACGAGAGTGAACGCTGAGCAGGCCCCGAAACGACAAATGCAGGAGCCGACCTGACTTTTTCACAGGGAAGGCCGCTGACAGTGGAGATCGACGAGCGAACAAGCTCCATTGGACCTGCCGGGGTAATGGCGATGGCATGTAGGCAGAGGAGACCAGACGCAACACGGGAAGCCCCAACGGTGATCGCAGATTGGGATCAACTGGCAACTCGCGAGAGACCGGCCGGGCCGTTGCCCGCGTTGCGGCTACCAGATTCCGCCAGCCGAAATTCAACGCCCGACCTCCGGCCAGGTGACTTGCCCAAAGTGCGGCGCGACCTCAGAATCCAACACCTCAACCCGCCAAACGGCCTGAGTCCCGACGCGCCGCAGGGTCACCGCAGCGGCGGGGTGTGTTTATAGCGCATTTGATGAGCGAGCATCACGACCCGAAAAATCCAGTGATCGGAAATACCCTGCTGGTGCGTATGTGACAAATTCCGGTTTTAGTTCCGGTGCAGGGTTGTGCAGGGCAATGCAGGCGATATTACGTTTTCAGTGTTTGCTATAACTTGCACTGTCCTGCACTGCCACGCACGCATCAAGAATGGTTTTTAAGTCCCGTGCGTCTGGCAGTTTCGCCATCCGGGCAACGCGATGCAATGACTGAATTCTACGATAATCGCCCGCAAAACTGTCTTCGCCTTTCCATGCAACTTCTTGCGAACTTCCGGGTTCCATAGTATGTAGGAGAAGTATGTAAGGGTGTGATTACCGGGAGGGAACCTTGAAAGGATCGCGTTCGGTTCGTAAAGCTTCGATTCGTAAAGCAGTGGGTTCCGGGTTGGCGGCGAGAACCGCTCTTTTCGCTGTGGTACTTGGCGCGGCAGCGTGGGCGTACGCCCAGAGTGGCGCCATGAGCCCCTATCAGGGCGAGGCGGACGGGGTCAGTGCCGGAGGAAAGTGGCTGGAATTTCAGTCCACCGACAAGATGACCGGCGCGAAGAGGGTGCGCTTTCAACTCCAGTCGGAAAACTACTTTCGTGAAGATCCAGAATACAAGCCCAGAGTGAATCTGATTTGCGATAACGGCAAGCTCAAGCTGGCCGACTTCAATCCCGGGGTCAGACTGGCTCCCCCGAACCGCCCCGGCTTCTGGGGACAGCCCCAGTTGCAAGTCGAGGTCCGCGTCGACGACGTGCATTACTTCAAGGGTTGGAACTGGATGCGCGGTCACTTCCTCTCCATGGACAAGGGCACCGTTCGAGGCATGATGGGGGCCAACGTCTTCAACATCGCGCTCCCCACCCGGAGCGGCCGCCAGATCGCCGAGTTTTCTCCCAGCGGGTTGAATCTGGATCGTGTCCGACAAGCCTGCGATCTGACCGCGAAGAAGCCGAGCAAAGATTAAATGTGCCGGCACCCGTGACTCGCGGGCATCGCAGGCCGAGGAATGCGCATCCGAGGTGAAAGATCATTTGAGGTTGTTCAGTTCCTCGCGTTGCTTAACCGCTCGGTCGAATTTCAGGGTGAGGTGAAAGATGTTGAGGAAGATCTTTCGCAACCAGCATCGTGCCGTCCCTTCTGGCCTCGTTTCTGTTTATCTGTTCGTTGCGTTGGCTCCGTCTCTCATGGCTCAGACGGCTGAAATGGGAGCGTTGACGGGCAGGGTTACCGATCCGTCCGGTGCCGGGGTAGCGAATGTCACGGTCACGGCGACGGGAGCAGACACGGGCCAAACGCGAAGCACCACCACGGGGACGGATGGCACTTATAAGCTTGACGGGCTCGCGCCTGGCAATTACCGGGTGAAGTTTGAGGCTTCCGGTTTCAAGTCGTTGGAACTTCCTTCCGCAGCGGTCAATGCAACTGAGGCAGCGGTTCTGGATACGAAACTGGAAATCGCCGAGGTAGGCAATGCCATACCCGTTAACAAACCACCGCCGGTGTCACAGGAAGAGTTGCCGAACGCCCCTTCCAGCAGCACCACACCCCCTTCGCTACAGGATCTCGGGTTTCCCGCGGAGCAGTCCCAGGGAAACGCCCGCGAGCAAGCGCTGCTCGATAAGCGGACGCACATGCTGAAGATCCATCAGCGGCTGGGTTTGATCACAACCATTCCGTTGATTGCCACCGTTGCCACCTCCCTCAACGCCGGCGGCAAAAGCACCAGTTCGGCCTCGCGCGATCTGCATGTGGCTCTTGGCGGGCTGACGGGAGATTTGTATTTCATGACCGCGTACTATGCCATCCGCGCACCCAGGGTGCCCGGAACCGAAACCCGCGGACCGATCCGTTTCCACAAGGTTATGGCCTGGATCCATGGCCCCGGGATGATTCTGACGCCTATTCTCGGAGCCATGGCTTTCGAGCAAAAGAGCAAAGGGGAGAAGGTCCACGGCATCGCCTCCGCGCATGGGCCGGTGGCGATCGTAACCGCCGGGGCATTTGGAGCCGCTCTTCTGTCGGTATCCGTTAAATTCTGAGCCGCGCTTATGAACTTATGAAGAAGACCATCCTGATGGCCTTTGCGCTTCTGGCGCTTCCTCTGCTGGCCGCAGCGGATGGCCAATGGGTTCTCGAACAGTGCACTCTCACCTACCATGTATCCCATCCGCTGCATCGGAGCGAGGGTGTGAGCCACGCGGCACGAGGCAAGGGAGTTTGCCACGCCGGACAATGCGATTTTCTGATCGCAGTGCCCGTCAAGTCGTTTGATTCCGGAGACAGTAACCGCGACCTTCACATGCTCCAGGTCACGCGCGGGGCGGAGTTTCCCATGGTCACCGTGCGCACCCGCCTGCCCGAATCGGACGCCACCTCCGCGACCATTAACGCCGATCTGGAAATTCAGTTTGCCGGCCAGACTGCCCAGTACAAGCAGGTTCCCTTCAAACTGGTGACACAAGGTGGCGAGACCCATATCACCGGGACAATTCCAGCCACACTCGCTGATTTCAAAATCGATCCGCCATCGCTGCTGACCATGCCCGTCAAAAACGACATTCCCGTGCGCGTGGAAATGACCTGGCGGCCGCAGTGAATGGGCTGGTCGTCGGCTTCTCAGCAGGCAAGCAAAAGCGCCCCATGGCAGGTTCAGATAGGCACTCTGCCCAGGGCCACGATGAACTGGATGCCGTCGACGTGCCTGCCCTGGAGCCGTTCGTCATTGGTGACGAAGAGATCCACGTTCGCACTTGCGGCGCAAGCCAACTGAATGGCGTCGGGCGCCTTGAGTGATCTCTCGGTCCGAAGCGCCGCATATACCTTGGCCGCTTTCACATCGAAGGCAATCATCGTCGCGACGGTTGAAAGTGCGCGTTCGTAGCGTTTGCAAAGTTCAGAGTCGCTCCGCTCGGTGGGTTTCACCAGAATCTCACCCAGTGTGAGTGTGGAGGTCAGCAGTTGATCGCCCCGGTCGAGCATCTTGGAACGGAGCTGCACGACGGCCTTGGAAAGCACACCGTAGTCCCCGAACAGATAAATGAAGAGGTTGGTGTCCCAAAAGACGCGACTCATTCCCACCCCTCACGCAAGCGACGCACATAATCGTCCGCGTGCTCGTCCGCCCAAAGACCTTTTCCAGAGCCCCGGAGAGCCAATAACGGATCGTCTTCGACTGCTCGCTTCGCGGCCTTCGCGCACCAACCGCGATACCACGCGAGCACTCCTTTGAACCAGTTCTCGGGCAGGTCTTCGGGTTTTGGTGAGATCTTTCCTCCCTCGCGTTGAGGATGATAAGCGTCGCCAGGCCGAAACAGACGGCGGCGGCCGGGTGATGTTTCGAAGAGCATTCGGTAGCGTCCCGGGTTAGGAGGCCGATTGGCGACGCAATGCTGCACTACGTGGACATAGAATCCAGGCCGCAGTGGTCCCATGAATCTGAGTTCTTTCGCAGATCCTGCGAATTCCACAATCTCTTCGATCGAAAAATCCAGGCGCTCCGGGTGCCGCTGATGAAGCATGAGTGTCGCCACCCAGACCTCGTCGGCCACCTTAATGGTTGGCGCAATAGGGGTCGGCTTGGTCGTCACTGGCGTTGGCATTCACTACCTCCAAAAGCTCACTACTACATTATTACTTGGTATTATAATTGTCAATGATAAACTGTCCTCGTTGAGACCGACTGAGGCGGTTGTGTCAATTCTCTAGGCCCTTGATTTCGGAACACTTGATGGCCTGCTCTTGCATCCCCAGCCCTTCCCGCGAATCCAATGAGTGGTATCGTGGGAGGCGCATGAAGATTGGCATCACTTGTTATCCAACCTACGGCGGCAGCGGAGTTGTCGCCACCGAACTGGGACTCGAGCTGGCGCGCCGGGGCCATGAGATTCATTTCATCTCCTATTCGCAGCCCATTCGCCTGACCGGGCCGGAACCCAACATTCACTATCATGAGGTCGAGGTCACGCGCTATCCGCTGTTTGAATATCCTCCGTACGATCTGGCGCTGGCAACGCGCATGGCCGAGGTATCGCAGCTCTACGAACTCGACCTGCTGCACGTGCACTACGCGATCCCGCACTCGGTGAGCGCGATGCTGGCCAAGCAGATGCTGGCCGCAACCCCGCCGCGGCGCCACTTGCCGTTTGTCACCACCCTGCACGGCACCGACATCACGCTGGTCGGCCTCGACCGCTCCTATCTTCCGATCACGCGTTTTTCCATCGAACAGAGCGACGGCGTGACCGCCATCTCGCAATATTTGCGCACTCGCACCATTAAGGTGTTCGACATCAAGAACCACATCGAGGTCATCCCCAACTTCGTGAACTGCGACGAGTATCTGCGCAAGCCGGAATGGCTAGAAAAGCGCGGCGAGTATGTTTCCAACGACGAGCGCCTGCTGGTGCACCTTTCCAACTTCCGCCCAGTGAAGCGCGTGCTGGATGTGGTCGAGATCTTCGACCGCGTGCGCAAGAAGATCCCTTCCAAGCTCTTGCTGATTGGCGACGGGCCCGATCGTTCGCAGGCCGAGTGGCTGGCGGTGCAAAAAGGCATTCACGAGCACGTGCTGTTTCTCGGGAAGCAGGATCAGATCCGGGAAAAACTCGCCATCTCAGACGTGATGCTGATGCCCAGCGAACTGGAAACTTTCGGACTGGCGGCGCTGGAGGGAATGGCCTGTGAGGTTGTCCCGATTGCCACCCGCACGGGAGGAGTGCCGGAAGTGATCGAGCACGGCGTAACCGGATTCATGGCCGATGTCGGCGACGTGGAAACCATGGCGCGTTACGCCATCGATCTGCTGAGCGATGAATCCGCCCTGCGCGCCATGGGGAAACGGGCGCGCGCCGCCGCCCAGGAGAAATACTGCTCCAGCAAGATTATTCCGCTTTACGAAGACTTTTACCGAAAGGTGCTGGAGCAGTCATCGCAGTCGGCGCAGCCGTCATTAGCTCTTCAGGATTAGGCAGAATCGGCAGCCGCAACCGGATCAGCGTGCCGCCGCCTTCGCGGGCTTCGATCATCATCTTGGCAGCATCGCCGTAGAGCACCTTGAGCCGCTCGGCAACGTTGGCCATGCCGATGCCGATGCCGCCCAAACCATCGGGTTGCTCCAGCAATTGCGCCGCCCCCATGCCCACACCGTCGTCTTCCACTTCGACCACAAGCCGCGATTTGATCAGGCGGCTGCGCAGCGTGATGCTGCCGCCTTCGACTTTGGGAGCAAGTCCGTGCTTGATGCAATTTTCGACCAGCGGCTGCAGCAACATGCTGGGAACCATGGCTTCGAGCGACGCCGGATCGAGATCCTTGACCACCTTGAGCTTGTCCCGCCCAAAGCGCACGACTTCAATGTCCAGATAATTGTCGATGAACTCCACTTCCTCGCGCAGCGGAACGAACGAATCCGTGCTGTGCAGCAGGCGGCGAAGAATGGTTGCGAGCTTCAGGATCATCTCGCGCGCCGTATCGGGATCGAAACGCACCAGCGACGAAATGGAATTCAGCGTGTTGAACAGAAAGTGCGGGTTGATCTGATTCTGCAGCGCCGCCATGCGCGCCTGCAGCAGCAGCCGCTCCTGCTCTTCGAGCTTCATCTGGATGCGCACGCTGTTGAAGATTTTCAGTTCCGTGCCCACCACCATGACCACGGTCAGGTAGATCGCGCTCTCCACCAGATACCCGTTCAGAGTTACTCCATCGGCCCACAGGCCCGGGCTTTCCAGGCTGAAGATGGAGTTCGGCCAGAAATGCCAGATTTCGGTTTGCAGAAAACGCAAGCCCACGATGGTCGCGAAAAAAGCGACCTGCCAATCGAACACGCGCGGGCCGCGGCAGATTGCGGCGAATCATGCGATAGAGGGTGAGATCGATGAACGGCGAGAACGACCAGATATCTTCCTGTTCGGGCGCAAACCGGCGCAACTGCCCGGCGATGATTCCGGCAAACACATTCAACGGCAGGCTCGCCCACTCGCCGTGCAAGCGCCGCGGGCAGCGACATCAACGCTCCGCCAAGCCCTCCCGACAGGCGCCCGCCGATCACGCCCAGCAGCAATGCCGTTTCCAGCGAAAGGTCGCCGGCAAGGAAGCTCTTGGCGCTGAATCGTATCCAGACGCCGAGGGCGATGGGGATCGCCATCCACAACGCCAGATAGATCTTGTGCCGGGTTTCGCGTTGCTCGCGAAAGATCGAAGTCTTGAATTCTTTGGAGCGCACCAGGGCGCTCGACACGGCCGCAGCCACGCCCAGCTTGATCAGGAGGTTGACGAGTATCAGCCGCGGTTCCAGCATCGAATCGATTTAGCCCCGTTGGGGCGACCTACCTTAGCCCAGCGCTTCAGCGCCGGGAAGAATGAACCTAAAGTTTCAAGTCCCGGAGGGACGGCCGAGTTCGCAGTTACGCTCTCTCACGGGAACCACCAGATCAGGCTCCGATTGTACCCGCTGCCTCGCGCAAAAGCTGCTCAACGTTGATCTTCGAGCCCGCCGGAACTCCGCCCTGCGCAAAATCGCGGCTGCCACCGCCGCGCCCTCCGACGGCGGACAATACTTGCTTCAGCAACGCGCCCATGTCGGCTGAGCCGCCGGGAGTCTGCGCGAAAACCAGTCCCGGCGGATCCATGGTGCTGGCTACAAGCGCAATCGCCGGCGTACCCACTCGCGTCACTTTCTGCGCAAACAACTTGGCGAAGCTGATGTCGCGATCGGAAAACACCCGCACAACAATCTTCCGTCCCTGCGTCTCCGGTTGGTCCCGAAGAGCGGCCGATGCCATAGCTCGGCCAGTTGATCGAGCGCATCGTCCTTTTGCTTGCGCACCAGCCTGCTCTCTTCGACACTCTTGCGGATCTGCTCCGGCACATCCCAAAGCTGTGCCGAGAACAACGCAGCCGCCTCGCTGAGCGCGCAATAGTCGCGCCGCGCCATGCGCACCGCGCGATTGCCGCAGACAAACTCCACCCGCGTTCCCTGCCGCACCTTCTCGGTCTTCCGCAGCAGGATCGAGCCGATCTGCCCGCTCGAGCCGACGTGCGTTCCGCCGCACGCCGACAGATCGAAATCCGCGACCTCGATCAGCCGCAACTCGTCGCGCTCCGCCGGAGGCAGCTTGCGCAGGCCAAGCTTCTCCGCTTCCGCGCGCGAAACATAGCGAATCCGCACCGGACGGTTCTCAAACACAATCTGGTTGGCCCGCTTCTCGGCTCCGGCAATCTGCGCGGAACTTACCGACGGCGTCGCCAGATCAATCGAGCAATAGTCTTCGCCCATGTGGAACGAGACGGTCGGCATCTGGTAAAGCTCGACAAACGCCGCCGAGAGAACGTGCTGTCCGGTGTGCTGCTGCATGTGATCGCGGCGGCGTTCGGCGTCGATGCTGCCATGCACGGCAGCGCCCGCCACCGGCAACCTCGGCGGCGCTTCCAGGTAGTGAACGACCCTGCCATCCTCCGCATCCGCAACTTCGCTGACCCGCAAGCGATCGCCACTGTCGAGCGTCAGCCATCCTGTATCGTGAACCTGCCCGCCGCTGGTGGGATAGAAAGCGGTTTCCCGCAGGATGACTGCTGGGCGCGACTGCTGGGACGAGGGAGGTATAACGTCCTCGACAACCGAATCGAATTCGTGGATTTCAGAACTGTCGTAGTAAAGACGTTTGGTCATGTCGAGGGTAGCGCGCAGCGGGCAAACAAAAGCCAGGCACCGGCGGTCCACTGCACACGAAAGAGCCCGTTACCGTTGCTTCCTTCCGGACCTGGCGGGGTTGGCGGGAAAACGTCGCGCGGAACCGATGCCTGACTCTTCATATTATCAAGAGATCGCCGAAAACAGGAATGGCCATGGAGACCCATCATCGTAGAGACGCGGCTTGCCGCGTCTCGGCACCGGCAACGCTCCGAGCTTTTCAATTATCATCACGCTATGGCTGAGTCAGAATGCCCCGCCTACCAAAAGTTGAAGGCTCGTGAGACGAGCGCCCACGCCGCATGGACTTCCCATCTCTTCCGCAACGAAGTCAAGCCGAAGCTTTCAGAGAAGGCAAAGCGGAAGCATCAGAAAGAAGAAATGGAAGCGTATCAGCAAGCTCACAAGGCCCGCCTGGCTCACGCCAAGACGTGCCCGATCTGCTCGTCCAATTTGTGACGGTGCCCATGCGGAGCGCCCGGCACTCCAATGGCAATTCTGTCTACCGCACCACCAGCACTTCGCGGATGGCATCGCGCGCCAGGAAAAATTTGATCGAAGCGAAATCGCGGAAGAGGTTTTCAATGTGCCGGTTGTTGAACACGCGCTGCAGGCGCGGAGATTGTTTTTCAGACGCAGGACGGCCGGGCGGCGCAAACTTTACTTCTTGCATCTCCAGCATGTCGGTGCCGGTGACGTGATAGCGATAGCAGGTCGAGTCCGGGCCGGCATCGCGCGTGTGAAAGAACGCCAGCAGGAATCCGCCCGGCTTCATCACCGACCACAAACGGTCGATGGTCGGCTTCACCAGGCTCTCTTCCATGTAATCCGGCAGATTCCAGCACAGCACCACGTCGAACTGAGCGTTCGGGTACACCAGGTTCTCATCCAGAAACTTCTTGCTGTCGAGAACGGAGTTGCCGGCGCTGTCCTGAATGCGCAGCGCGGGATCGAGCGACGACCGCAGCAGGTCTTCGCTGTAATTCTTGTGTCCTTTGCCGGTGAAGAAGCGGATGTTGTTGGCGGAGGTCGCGCCCATGTCGAGCACGCACAACCCCTCCTCGGAATTCAGCAGCCGCGAAATTTCCCCCATGCCGCTCGACCGGCGGGTCAACTTCTGCGGGACTGCGGGGCCCGCAGTCCGATTCGAAGAGCTGCGAAAGAATTTCATTACGTTGTCAGAAACAGATGCCATTCAACAATGACCTTAAGCAATGACCAATCACGAATGCACCCAGCCGCGCGTCCAAGCCCGTCATTTCTCACTTAGAGAAAGTCTGATTAAATTCCTCCGTGCACCCCTGTGTGCCCTGTGGTTCAGGGTTTTCGATGGTACCGGACCAAAGTTTCCTTAAACGCGGCCGCTACTTCGACGCTGGCGTTGCCGCCTTTCCCGCTTCTTTCTGAATATCGACCTTCCCCTTCAGGAACGCGCCCTCTTCAATGGCGATGCGTTGCGTGGTCACGTCGCCGGTCACCACCGCCGATTTTCGCAACTCCACGCGATCGGAGGCGTTCACCGCCCCATCCAACTTACCCTGAATCACCACGGCTTTCGCGGTGACGTCGGCCTTGATGTTTCCATTCGGCCCGACCGTCAGGCTGTGGTTGCGGAGCTCAATTTTGCCTTCGACATTGCCATCCACATACAAGTCTTCGGATCCCGACAGCTCTCCCTTGATCACCACCGACTTGCCAATGTGGGCGAATTCTCCGGTTTGCGGAGCATCCATGCTTGGCCTCCATCTTCCTCGCGCTCTGGTCGCCGCGAATCCCCCGATTGTAAATCATCCACTCGCTTCCAGTTCGGATTGCTGGCCCGAAATCATTCTCCGTCAGGAACTTACAGCAGCAGCGGCAAACGACGGTGCCGATGCGATCCCGGCTTTGCTACCATCGTCTAACGGTAACGGGTTCAACGTGCCCAGTCCAATCATGGCGGTCGTAAGCTCTAGTTCGAACTCTAGTTCGCGCAACTCCACCGCCCACAGCGTTGCACAAACCAGCGCCTGGATTCTGCTGCTTGCCGCGGCTGGCTTCGGAGGCCAGCCCGCGACGGTTTCTTCCTCTCTGGATCCAGCGGCGTTGGTGCGCAAAGCGGTGCAAAACGAAATTAAGGCGGCCAATGACGACAGCGCCCACTTCCTGTTTCGCGGCATCAAGACTACGCCTAAGGGATCCACGACAAAACTCTACGTCGAAACCAAGGAGGCCACGGCCGGTCTGGTGGTCGCCTACAACGGCAAACCTCTGACTCCCGAACAACGCCGTGCCGAAGAGGCGCGCGTGGAACGTTTCATCAACAATCCGGAAGAATTGAAAAAGAAGCGCGAGCAGGAGCGCGACAGCGCCGAGCGCACTCTGCGCATCGTGCGCGCCCTGCCCGATGCCTTCCTGTTTGAGTACGCGGGAGAAGAACCGGGATCGGAAGGCATGGGCCAGGCCGGGGACCCTCTGGTCAAGTTGCAGTTCCGCCCGAATCCCCGCTACCAACCGCCCTCGCGCGTGGAGGAGGTCCTGACCGGCATGCAGGGCTTCGTGCTGGTGGACCCCGTCCGTTACCGCATTGCCAGCATTGACGGCACGCTCTTCAAGGAAGTCAGCTTCGGCTGGGGGATTCTCGGACACCTCGACCGGGGCGGCCGCTTTGTCGTTCATCAGCAGGAGGTTGGCGGCAACTTCTGGGAAATTTCAAGCATGAACTTGAGCTTCACCGGAAAAATTCTGCTGGTAAAAAATCTCTCCATCATCTCGACGGAAGTTTTCAGCGGCTTCAAGCAAGTTCCGTCGGACCTGACATTCGCCCAGGCCCTGGAACTGCTGAAGCAGGAAGAAACTTCCGTGGCCGAAAATCCCGCAGCCGGCAAACTCGCCCACAAGTGACGTATCAACGGTGCTGCCAACACCTTTCATGAATTGTCATCCTGAGCGAAGCGAAGGACCTGCTGCCTCATGCGCCAGGCAAAAAGCAGGTCCTTCGCTTCGCTCAGGATGACAATTCATGGGTGGTGTCGTTCATACATGAACAATTCACCGTGGGCTCTCAGGCCTTTCCCCCGCGAAACGTTTCTTCGCGCACGGTGAACTTCCGCACCAGATCCTCGCGCACGCTGTAGCCCGTTCCCGGCGCGTCGCTGACGGCAATCATTCCGTCGGCGCGCACTTCGACTTCCGGTTCGATGATGTCCTGTTTCCAATAGCGCTTCGATGCCGATACGTCTCCGGGCAAGCGGAAATTTTCGAGCGTCGACAACGCGATGTTGTGCGCCCGTCCCACTCCCGACTCCAGCATCCCGCCGCACCACACTGGAAGGTTGTGCCGCACCGTGACATCGTGTACCTTCTTCGCCTCGCCGAAGCCGCCCACGCGTCCTACCTTGATGTTGATGATCCGGCACGCGCCCGTCTCCAGCGCAAAATCGGCGTCGCGCGCATTCAGAATCGATTCGTCCAGACAGATTGCCGTCTGGATCGCTTTCTGCAGCCGCGCATGAAGATAGATTTCGTCGTTCCACAAAGGCTGCTCGATCATCAGCAGGTTGAAGGCATCGAACTTGCGCAGGTGCTCAACCTCGTCGAGCGTATAGGCGGAATTCGCATCCACGCTGAGAACAATATCCGCCCAGCGCGCGCGGATCTTCTCCAGCACATTGAGATCCCATCCTGGCTTCACCTTGATCTTGATCCGCCGGTATCCCGCCGCCAGTTCCGTTTCGATTTTCTGCAGAAGTTGTTCGGGCGAGTCCTGAATGCCGATCGAGACGCCGCAGGCGATCTCGCGCCGGGTTCCTCCCAGCAATTTCCAGAGCGGCAGTTGCTTCTGCCGCGCTTCCGCGTCCCACACCGCGTTTTCGAGCGCGGCCTTGGCCATGCGGTGGCCGCGGATTCTGGCAAACCGCGCGGCACAATCGCGGCCGGCCGCCAACTCGCCCTGGAGCAGTAAAGGCGCCAGATAATTCTTGATCGTGGGCCACGCGGTTTCGGTCCATTCCGGGCTGTAATACGGATCTTCCCCGGCGACGCACTCGCCCCACCCGCGCACTCCATCGGCCTCGACACTCACCAGCAGGATGCGGCGGCTGTAAACGCGGCCAAAGCTCGTTTCAAAAAAATGCACGAGCGGCATGTGAATTTCACGCAGAGTTACAGATTCGATTTTCATGACTTAGTCATCGCTGAATTCAGACTTACCCTGGGCAGGCACCCAGAATTGGGACCCGCAAGTATAGAAGGGCGCACCAGTAAGAGCAAGAAGATATGCTGTAGAGACGGGGCTTGCCCCGTCTTTCCTTGGACGCTGCGGGAGACGCGGCAAGCCGCGTCTCTACAGCAGCTTGCTAATACCGCCAGGCCTCATCCCACGTCCCCAGCAAGAACCGCCCATTCCCATGTTCGTCGCGCTCATACCCAAGCACGCTCAGTCCTTCGGCAAACGCCCGGCTGAATCGCTCACGATTGCTTGCCTGCACCGCCAGCGCCTGCGCGCGCGTCGCTGCCGCAGCCTTCCATGCATAGATCTCCGCCGGCACGTCGATGCGCGCGCGGCATTCGAACTTCGCGCGCGGAGCCGCCGCCAGAACCGCCGCAACCCGCTTGGACCTCATCCACCACTCCGCCACCAGCCGGTCGCTGGGCAACCCGCCCTGCAGCGGGGACGACGTGATCCCATACTGATTCACGTTGTAGCGTCGCGCGATCGCACCCAGCTTCTCGATATTCAAGTACGCGTTCTTGATCTCCAGCGGATCGAATGTCCACTCCATCAGCTCGATACCTCTCGCCAGCGCATCTTCACGCTGATAGAGTTTCATCCGCCGTCCCAGGCCCCCATTGCGATATTGCTGGCGGACGGCCAGCATCTGCGAGTGCAGATAGCAGTGCCCGTTTCGCATTCCCGGGAGCGCGAGTGCGAAGCCGATCAGTTCCTTTTTGTCGTCCGTGCCGGCGAAAGCTCCAATAACCTGCCCGCCGATCTTCGCCGCCACCACGAAGATCCGCACGGGAACCAACTCCGCATCCGAAAACTTCCATACCTCTTTTTGCAGCGCAAAACAGGCCTGCATCTCCCCAAGTGCTTCACACTTGCGAATGGTCACCGCGCCGGGCATTTTTTCGGACGGCGTTTTTCCCGTCGGCGTTCCCGTGCCCGCTACGGTCACGCCAGTTTTTCCTGCTGCTTCGCTTCTTGCCATAGGGTTTCCAGTTCGTCCATCGACGCCTGCTGCGGCGTTCGGTCGCTCGCGCGCAGACGCTCCTCCATCCATTGAAACCTTCGCTTAAATTTGCGATTCGTCTTCCGCAATGCCGACTCGGGGTCGAGCGACAAATAGCGCGCAACGTTCACCAGGACGAAGAACATGTCTCCCACTTCCTCTTCGACGCGCGCGCGCAACTCGGGCGGAAGTTGCGGTTTCCCCGACCCGGCAATCCCCTTCCCCACCGATTTGCCTTTGAACGATTGCCCCTTGGAATGAAGCGTCGGCACAGCCTTCAGTTCCTCCCGCAACTCCGCCGTCTCTTCTTCGAGTTTGGCAAAGAGGCCCTCCATCTCCGGCCAATCGAATCCGACGTGCGCCGCGCGCGAGCTGAGTTTATAAGCTTCCATCAGCGCGGGCATTTTCGACGACACGCCCGCCAGCACCGACGGTTCGGAGCTAGATGGTTCGGAGCCAGTTTGCGCGTCGACAACCTGCGTGCCGTCAGCCTGCTGCGCTTGATTGTCTCCGCGCGCCGCCAGCCGCTTCTTCTTTTCTTCCGCTTTCAGCGCCTCCCAGTTGCGCAAAACTTCGGCGGGAGTGTCCGCTTTCACGTCGCCAAATACGTGCGGATGCCGGTCGACCAGCTTGTTCGAAAGCCGGTCGAGCACGTCATCCACCGAAAAATGGCCTTCCTCGCTGGCCATCTGCGAATAGAACAGCACCTGCAACAGCAGGTCGCCCAATTCGCCCGTCAGCTCCGGCCAATCGCGATTGTCGATGGCTTCAAGGACTTCGTAAGTTTCTTCCAGGGTGTAGGGCTTGATGGTGTCGAAAGTCTGCTCACGGTCCCACGGGCATCCGCCCGGAGCCCGCAACCGCGCCATAATCTGAACCGCTCGCTCGAATCGTTCGCCGGTGGTGGACATCCTGTTCAATGTAAATGACGCGAATACCAGGAGCAATGGCGGTCGGGTGTCGGTGTGGGGACGGGTGCCCTCGCCCGTCCAAGCCGAGCGAACCGGGGTCCCCGTCAAGCCCGGTTTTGGCTTGACGGCGTGGAGAAGCTCGGCAGCACTCTTCGCCGCCGCCATTCGTAAAACCTCTAGCGCAACGAGCGAACCAGCAGCTCCGTTTCGTCCGCGATGATCGCATCCACGTCCCACTCTGCGAACTCACGCATGCTCTTGGAGCGATTCACCGTCCAGACCATAACACTCTTCCCCGCCGCGTGAACCAGCTCGACCAAGTCTCTGTCTGCGAGTTTGAACTGCGGAATGACCCACTCCGCCGGCGTTTCGCGCCAATCTCGGAGTTGATCCTGCGAATCGCAAAGAAATCCCAGCGGAATCGCCGCGTCGAGATCGCGGATTGCCATGAGCACGTCAGGAAGAAACGAAGAAACCACGTATCCTCTTTGCAGCGGATGTTTGCGCAACTCGGCGAGCGTCTCACGCTCAAGCCCCGCAACTTTCAACTCGATATCAAGAAAGGCCCGACGAACAAATTGCCGCAGAACCTCTTCCAGAGTAGGCAGCACCAGGCTTTTCGAAACCGTCTTCTCAATCTCCATCCCACCAACCGCCGCATCATGGCAAACCACGGCCTGCCCGTCGCCGGAACGGCGTACGTCGAACTCGAATCCGTCGCAGCCCTGCTGTAAGCAAAGCTCGAACGAAGCCAAAGTATTTTCAGGAATGTGACAGCAAGCCCGCGCCCCACGATGTCCCAGAAGAAGAGGTCTAGTCATTCAAGGTTTTGCACTTCTCGGCGTACTCGGCGTCTCGGCGGTGAAAAGCTCTTAGTCCAGATCGAAATCCCGGATCGGCTTTCCCGTATCCGGCGTTTCTTTGGCCTTTCTTACCGCCTCCTGGAATTTTTTCTCCAGCAACTCCGAAGCATGCTTTTGCGCTTCCATCGATTGGCGGAAGATGGAATCGCGGCGGCTGTCCTGCTCTTTCATGGCGCGCGCCGCTTCTTCCATGTCGTTGAAAGTTTTCGGCTTGACCGGCGCGGTATGCGCAATCACGCTGCGCGTCGCGGCGTCGATTTTCATGACCGCGCCGCAGCAGGGGCAAGTCACGTCAAAATTGGACTCACGAAAATTGGATTCACGTTTCACAACGCGATCATACCGCAATCGAGGTCAGCGCGGCGTAAGGCGAATCGGCAGAATGTGGAACAGATACAGCAACTCCCAACCCAGCAGCACGATCGACACCACCACCACCAGGATGGCCAGAGTCTCGCCGAAGTTCAGGCCGGTCTTCTGCTCCTCAAAGCGGCGCGCCCCGAGGCTCAAAATGTTCAGCGTGGCAAAGCCGAACACCAGCGCCCATAGAATGTTGTAAATTTCGTCGCGGCTCGATCGCAGCAGGAACACCGCGGGCAAGGCTCCGGCCGCCAGCGCATGCAGAGCGCGGCCAGAGAATCCTGCCCAGCCGCGCACGTGCCCCAGCGCCAGGAATAACGATGCAAAACTTCGGCGCGCGGTAGTGGCGGATCCCAGGTTCATGCAAGAATCTGATACTACCGTGTTTGCCTTGCCAAAGTCAGCCAAAACCCGAGAAACCGAACCTCACAAGTTCACTGCGGTTGATTTTCTAAGGACTGTCGCAGAGGATAGTACGCGATGATCGTGAACTTCGCCGAGCGGGCGCACAACCACAACTGGGAACTGGACCCGGTCATCCGGTCCCTCCTCGATACGGATTTCTACAAGCTGCTGATGCTCCAGTTCATCTGGAAGCATTACCCGAAAACCCGCGTGTCGTTCTCCCTGTTGAACCGCACGACCTCTGTACGCGTGGCGGACATGTTTCCGCGCGAGGAGCTTCTGCACCAGATGGAGCACGTTCGCGGCCTCCGCTTTCGCAGGTCGGAACTGGTCTGGCTCGCTGGCAACACGTTCTATGGCCGCAGCGGAATTTTTGAACCCGCGTTTCTGGAATGGCTGGAACGCGATTTTCGATTGTCCGACTATGAACTATCGGTCAAGGATGGACAGCTCGATCTTACCTTCGACGGCCTCTGGACCGAAACCACGATGTGGGAGCTCTATGCGCTCTCGATTATTGACGAGCTCAAGACCCGGGCAGGTCTGAAGAAGCTGCACGAGTTCGGCCTCGACATCTTGTATGCCAGGGCAAAAACAAAGCTCTGGAACAAGATCGAGCGCCTGCGCGGAGTCCCCGATCTTGCCGTGGCCGACTTCGGAACCCGCCGCCGTCACAGCTTCCTGTGGCAGGAATACGTAGTCGAGGCCATGGCGGCGAATCTAGGCGGGGCCTTTACCGGAACGTCCAACGCCTTCCTCGCCCATAAGCACGATCTCGAAGCCATCGGAACCAACGCGCATGAGATCCCCATGGTCCTCGCCGCGCTCGCGACCAATGATGACGATGGCGACGATGCCATTAGGGCTTCGCAGTACCGCGTCCTCGAGTTGTGGCAGACCACCTACCATGGCGCTCTTCGCATCATGCTGCCGGATACTTTTGGAACCACGCAATTTCTCGACCGCGCCCCCGACTGGGTAGCCGATTGGACGGGCCAACGCATCGACAGCAAGAACCCCTACATCGCCGGCGACGAATATATCGAATGGCTCAAAGCCCGCGGTCGAAATCCGCAGGAGAAGCGCCTCATCGCTTCCGACGCGCTCGACGTGGATGACATCCTCGGCCTGCACGCCTATTTTGGTGGAACGCTCGCCAGCGGAGCCAACATCAACGACTTCGGCGCCGCCGCCGATTTCCGCGATCCGAAAAAGTGGACGCCGGGCCGCCGCATTCGTTTCAGCGCCGGTTGGGGCACTTTGCTCACCAACGATTTCCGCGGTTGCGACCCCGCCGGCAGCAGCGACTTTGATCCCGTCAGCCTGATCTGCAAGGTATCCACGGTCGAAGGCAAGCCCGCGGTGAAGCTCTCTGACAACTACGCCAAGGCGCTCGGCACGTCGTCCGAAATCGAACGCTATCGCCGCGTATTCGGCACTGCGGGAATCAGCGACCTGCCTGTGATCACATGAGGCTCTTGGGTGGGCGCATCGCTTGGCGATGATTTTGGGTGGAGCAACGCTTTAGCGTTGCGATAACAGGCCAGTTTTCAGGACCGGCCTCAGCCGCGAAGCGGCGTAAGAATGCAGCCCACGGCGCAAGCCGTGGGTGCCAAGTGGGCGACACGCGAGCCCCAAAGGGGCGAAAGATCAGTTGCGACAATTCCCGTAATCACCTCGCCTCCGCCACCGCCTCGCGTTCGCCAACCTGCTGCCGCCACATCGCGTAGTACAGACCTTTCTGGTCGAGCAACTCCGAGTGCCGTCCAGATTCGACGATGCGTCCACGCTCCAGCACGTAGATGCGGTCGGCATGCATCACGGTGGACAGCCGATGCGCAATCAGAATTGTGATCGCCTCCTGGTTAGTCGCGACCTCACGAATCGTCCGGCTGATTTCTTCTTCCGTCAGCGAGTCAAGCGAAGACGTTGCTTCATCGAACACCAGCAACTGCGGATGCCGCAACAGCGCCCGAGCAATCGAAAGCCGCTGCTTCTCGCCTCCCGAAACCTTGACGCCGCCTTCGCCGATCAACGTGTCCAAGCCGCGGTCCGCGCGCGAAAGAAGGCTGTGCGTGGCGGCCTGATTCAGAACTTCCATGCATTCTTCGTCCGTCGCCTTCGGATTCACAAAGAGCAGGTTCTCGCGAATCGAGCCTGAGAACAACTGCGTGTCCTGCGTAACAAATCCGATCTTCTCCCGCAGCAGATCCAGGTCCACGCGATGCGATGGAATCCCGTTGTAAAGAATCTCGCCCGCTTTCGGAGCGTACAACCCCACCAGAAGTTTCACCAGCGTCGACTTCCCTGCCCCGGACGGCCCCACAAAGGCAATCGTGTCTCCGCGAGCCGCGCCGAAACCGATTTCATCCAAGGCCAGCGCCGAAGAACTCTGATGCTGAAAACTAACCTCTTCAAACTGAAGCGTCATAAGTTCCTCAACCGGCTCCGGATCGGACGGCTTCGGATCCCGCGGCGTGTCGAGAATTTGCTGAAAATTGTTCAGCGAGACTTCGGTTTCGCGATAGATATTGATGACGTTCCCCAACTCCTGCAACGGCGTGAAAATGAAGAACGAATAGATCATCAGGGCAAAAAATTGTCCGACGGTGATCTGCTGGCGAAAAATCAGATAGAGCATCAAGAACAAAATGCCGGTGCGCAACCCGTTGACGGCCGTCCCCTGGATGAAGCTCAGGCTGCGCAGGTATTTCACTTTCTTGAGTTCAAGCTTCAGAATCTTTCCCGTGATCCCGTTGAGCCGCCCCACTTCCTGATGCGCCAGACCGAGACTCTTCACCAATTCAATATTGCGCAGCGACTCGGTTGTAGAACCCGCCAGCGCCGTGGTTTCGGCAACGATCGTCTTCTGCATCTTCTTGATCCGCTTGCTCAGCACCGAGCTGATTATTCCGAGCAGTGGAACCGTGATCAGAAACGCCGGAGCAATCGCCCAATGCACCCGGAAGGCGTAGATCATCACAAAGACGATGCCAATGAGCGAAATGAACAGCACATTAATGGCGGCGGTAATAAACCGCTCCACGTCGCTGCGAACCTTCTGCAATTTGCCCAGAGTCTCGCCGCTGCGCTGGTCTTCGAAAACCTGGTAGGGCAAATCGAGCGAATGCTGGATCCCGTCCGAGTACATGCGCGCACCCAGCCGCTGCACAATCACGTTCACGAAATAGTCCTGGAAGTTCTTAGCCACGCGCGACACAAACGCCACGCCCACCGCCGCCAGCAGCAACAGCCCCGCCCCGCGGATGAACTGCCCCTGCGTGTACTGGTGATATTTGGTGGCATAGCTGTCGATCACATGCCGAAAAATCAGCGGATCAAGCAGCGAAAAGATCTGATTGGTCGCGGCGAGCAACAGGGCGGCCACAAACAGCTTCCAGTACTGTTTGGAATATTGGTAAAGAAGATTCATAGGCGTCGGCGCGCAAGTGGGCAATGCGGTTTAGATGGCGCACCGATATTTTCGATTCAGGAAACGTGCCGGAGGAAGGAAGGTCAAGAGGCGGCGGAAGAAGCCGTCCCCGAGCGGGACCCGCGTTTACAACAAACATTGCTTTTGTTCTTTGCCAAAAGGCCCAGCTCTGAGCCGGGCCTTTCTGCCATCTTTCAAGCCGCGAAGCCTACTGTTTGTGCGCGGCGCCTTTGATAGTTGTTCCTTGCAGCTTGTCGTCGAAGATCCACTTCATGGTCTTGCCATCGGCCGAAACTGTCTGTTTGAAAATGTAGATGACCTTGCCATCGCGCTTGCGGGTTTCCTCCAGCGTGTCCTGGCCGAGCTTCTTCACCGAAATGCTGGTGACTCCGGGATCGCCCTTGAAGGGTGTGTCCGTCCCGTCCAGTTTGGCATTATAGGATTGACCCGTGGGGCTCGTCATGGCCAGTTCATTTCCATTCATCTTGTAGGTCCAAGTGAGGGCGTCTGCGGAAGCATTCCATTTATCGGTGTGCCACGAACCGGAGATCAGGTTTCCACCCGCTGGCCCTTTGGCGACGCGCTTTTGTGTGTATGTGCCGGTTTGCGTTCCTCCGGTCGGTTGCCCGCTGTCAGTCCAATTGACCGTCAGGGTGTTTCCGTCAGATGAGACTGACATTTTTGCGGTTCCGACTACCTTGCCACCTTTCTTGCTCGTACTCTCGATGTTGTGGTCGTCGATGACCTTTACGCTCAAACTTTCGCTGTAGGGATCCCCGGTCACTTTCTGGTCGGTCCCATCGGCTTTGACATTGACCGGCGGCATGCAGGTCTTGCACTCATACATTCCATTCTGCAGCAAAAACACATCGGGTTTCTCGGGCCATTGAACGCTGCTTGGATCCCATTTCCACGTACCGTCGAAAGGACTCTGCGCCATCGCCCCCACCGATACCAATAACAACGCCAATAGTCCAGCAAAGAATAGATTCTTCACAAATCATCCTCCATCGGTTTGGTTTGTACTCAGGAAGTGCGTAATTCCGACGATGCGGTAGTGGCCAAGGGGCTGGCCGACGAGCGAGTCTTGGCTCACCGATTGGTTTGCCATGGGGAAGATGCTTCTTCCCCTCACCGTCTACGGCGAATCGTAAGCCCGAACGAAAGGCAAGTCAACGCTGGACAATAGGCTAGAGGCGGATTGGCTTCCCGCTGTGGGTTTTACTCGGCAGCCTACCCGTAGGTGGCGTTACATCCCCATATCATTCACAACCCAGGAATCGGCTCGCCTCTGGACGGTTGGCCGGCAAACCAAGTTGGGGAATCCCGCCGAGAACTGGGATCGGCGTCCGACAACCGGCGATTCAAACGGAGCTAGATTGAGTTCAAGCTGACTGACGCTCAGGCCGTCCCCGTGTTCGCCAGCGCTTCCACCGCTTCCCACGTCGTGCCAAACATCACGAAAACATCTTTCAATTTGGTGATTTCCATGACGTTGCGCACCCGCGGCTTCAGTCCCGTCAGCACCAGGTATCGTCCCATCTTCTGATGGGATACGTGCGCCTTTACCAGCGACCCCAAGCCCACGGAATCGATGAAAGGGACATCCGACAAGTCCAGGATCATCGTCTCCGCGCTCTCGTGGCCCACCGCCCGGTCGAATTGCGGCGCGGTTTCCACCGTGATCGGCCCGCTCAGCAGCAGAATCCGCTGATCTTCCGCCACCCCTTCATAGCGCTCGACGGTTAGTTCCTGCAATCCCATGGCAGGGGATTGTAGGCCACAACCCTCTCCCTGTCACTGCCGCAAAGGTAACTTTTTGTATTCGTTCTTTCCGGACGCTCTTTCCGCTTCGCCGCGACCGGCAAGTCACTGCGGCTTCTTCTCGTCTCCGTGGTTCTCATACACCGAGTACTGCCCGCCCGGATGCTTCAGCTTTACCGTAATCTCCATCTCCGCTTTGTTGATCTCGTAGTCTTCCCCGAACGTCTGGAAATGCGGTGCCAGTACCTGCACTCGCAGCGGACCATGCGGGATCCCATCAACATTGGTCCGCCCCTCCGCATCCGTCTTCAGTTCAATCTCTCCCTTACCCTGCTTCCCCTTGCGCTTCACCGGATGCAGTACCACCTCCGCATTTCTCACCGGCTTGCCGTCGGAGTCGCGCACCACCACAAACCGCAAAGCCGACGTCGGCCCCTCATCGTCCTGAGCCCACGCCCACCCCGCCATGCCAAGCACAAGCATGATCGCCAGCGCTGTCACCGTAGTCAAATTTCTATTCATGAAAATCTCACCCCGACGAACCCTCCTGTGACGAACCTTCCTTGACAAACCCTCTTGTAGAGACGGGGCTTGCTCCGTCTCCGGTCGCGCGGCACTGGAAGACACGGCAGCGACGCGGCAAGACGCGTCTCTACGGGAAATCTGGCCCCCTTCACGCCCTCGCGCTACGATTCATTGACCACCGATCACCGACCACTGACTACTGCGGTTTCTGCTCCGCCGGTTTCTTGTCGTCCGCCTTCTTTGCATCCGCGTGTTTCTCATACACCGAGTACTGTCCCCCCGGACGCTTCAACTTCACCGTAATCACCAGCTCCGCCTTGTCGATCTGGTAGTCTTCCCCGAACGTCTGGAAACCCGGCGCCAGCACCTGCACCCGCAGCGGACCATACGGAATCCCGTCAATGTTCGTCCGCCCATCGTTGTCCGTCTTCAACTCCAACCCGCCGCGCGACTGCTTTCCCTTCTTATTCACCGGATGCAGCACCACCGCCGCATTCCTCACCGGCTTGCCGTTGTAATCGCGCACCACCACAAACTGCAAGTCCGACATCGGCCCTTCATCATTCTGAGCCTGCGCCAACCCAATCATGCCCACTCCAAGCACGATTACTACCGCAATCACGATCAGAACGCGCTTCTTCATAGCCGTTCATTTTAGAACTCATCTCCTAAACAAGCTACTCAGCCGCCGACTGGTAATGTCCTAGTTTGCCTTTTTTGCACAACGGAGTCACAGAGACACTGAGAGACCCAACTGCTTGGCAAAATCTTCCCTTTCTGGTTTTGCAGGTTCAAGGTTTTCTCCGTGACTCTGTGACTCCGTGGTGAAATAACCAAATCGAGCGCCTTCCGGCGGCGAGGCGGGAGAGTAGAGTCTTATCGCAGGGTCCTAGGCCCGGACCATGTTCTTCAATGCCGAGTGGTTGTGGATAATCAACGTCGACCCCTTCAGCTCCGCCATACAGTTTCGGCGGAACTCGGACATCAGGCGGGTGATGGTTTCGCGGCTGGTGCCGACCAGTTGCGAGATTTCCTCATGGGTCATCGCCAGCCGGACACGCACAATTCCGTTGCTGACCTTGCCATCGGCGGCGGTTTCCAGCAAGAATCTGGCAAACCTCTCGGAAACCGAGTGTGACAATCCGATCGTGCGCACCACGCCATAGGCATCGGAACAGTCGCGGGCGAGATGCTGGGTGGCATGGAAACAAGCGTCAGCGTGCTCTTTGAGAAAGCACAGCATGTCCTCGCGGCCCACGAAGTTCAGTTGGCAGGGCTGCATGGTTTCGACCGTCAACTCGTAAGGCGTGCCCGTAACCACCGCGTGCAGTCCCAGAATTTCCCCGGGTTCCGCGATTCGCACAATCAGCGTTTTGCCCTCGCGCGAGGTGGTAGAGAGTTTGGCGCGTCCCTGGCACAGTATGAAGATTCCACAGGGACTCTGTCCCTCGACCAGAACCACGGCGTGTTCAGGAAAAACCGCCGCATGTTTTACTTTGTCGAAAGCCTCAATCGACTCCGGGGATAGGTCGCAGAAAAAATGGCGGGAACGCAGATGGCAATCAAGACAACTCTCGACGCAGTGCAAGCCGGACATCATGGGTGCTCCTCCATCTCCCGGCAGCAAACAGGCCCCGCGACGGGCGGCGAGCAACGATGGAAAGCAGTAAATATTTAAGTCTCGTGGCTGGCCAGACCGCCCCTTTGCGGAAGGTGATGACGGAGTGAGTGCTTGCACGACGACAGCCATGTCGGCCCGTTTCATTTTGGGCCTGAAACTCAATGCTTGCAGCGCTCTTCCTGCCAGCGTTGCCAGGACTTCGCCGGGGGGCTGGCAGGCTGCCGAAGGTTGGGCAAGTTGGCGCTGCTGGCCCAATCTCAACCCGAATTTAATCTGCCCTTAACTTCCCAGAACCGCTGAGCAGATAACCTGCCTGTGTCATCCACCATCCCCTCTGAGGAGAAATGCCATGAAGTCCCCGCGCATTCTGCAACTCGCTCTCGTTTGTGGTGCCCTGTTGATCCGCTTGGCATCCGGGCAGGTTGTCGCCCACGCCCCCTACACGATTTCCACTTTCGCGACCAGCATTCCTGGAGTCGACTTCGCGCCCGATTCGATTGCCGTACTCGACGGACACGTCTTTGTCGGCTATGGCGACGGCGCGGCTCCCGATGGCTCCGACGGCAAGAGCAGCACGATTGTTGAATACAAACTGAACGGCGATATCGTCACGACCTACACTGTGCCGGGACACAATGATGGAGTTCGCGTCAATCCGCAGACCAGGCAGATATGGGCGATGCAGAACGAGGACGCCAATCCGAATCTTGTGATCATCGATCCCAAAACCCAGACTCAGACCCAGTACAGCTTCGGGCCCACTCCGCACGGCGGTGGTTATGACGACATTGCCTTCCGCGGCAACGATGTTTTCCTGAGCGCCTCGAATCCTGCCAACAATCCCAACACCGCACCCGCCATCGTAAAGGCTCAAATCAGCGGGACGACGGTGGTCGTCACCCCGGTGCTGAGCGCCGCTGCAACTGCAACCAATATCCCGACCAACACTCCCGTTGCTCTCAACCTGCAGGATCCCGACTCGATGATCTTCAATCCGCTCGGCGACTTGGTTCTGGACAGCCAGGCGGACGCTGAACTGATCATCGTCCACCACCCCGGTTTTACCGACCAGAGCGTGTACCGTCTCGGACCAAAAGAAAAAGGCGCACCCGTCCAAATCGACGATACGATCTTTGCCACCGCCAGCCACGGTGTGATCCTAGTGTCCGATCGCGACGGGGAGACGGTGTACGCGATCTCGCGCAACATTTTCTCGCCCAACGCGGCCTATAGTGCAACGCCCACTTCGGTGGCGGAACTCAATCAGGACACGGGGGTGCTCACCGACATCGTTACTGGGATGGTGAGTCCGCACGGGATGGCTTTCATCAACCAGCAGTAGAGACGTACCTATCGAAATGGGGTGGCCCGATTCAAGCTTCCCGTTGGAGTCTCTTCGGGCTGCCCCCCTATCCTGCCGCCGCCTTCGCGAGAACGAGTCGGCAAGAAGCGAAAAAGCGAACGTGTCTAACGTATTGATTCTACATTATTTGCGTACAATTGTTCGGTCCGCTTGACACCCCCCACTCATCTTCCTATAATTAGCACTCATGCTGTTCGAGTGCTAACAGTCCCAATCCCGGGGCACCTCTGGGTTCGATTCAATCTACCAACCACTCTCGAAAGGAGTACGCAACTATGGCAACTAAATTTACCCCGCTGCACGACCGCATCCTGGTCCGTCGGGTAGAAGAAGCCGATACCACCCGCGGCGGCATCATTATTCCCGACTCCGCCAAAGACAAGCCGCAGGAGGGAGAAGTCATCTCCGCCGGCAAGGGCAAGATCAGCGAAGAAGGCAAGGTTCGGCCGCTCGATGTGAAGGCCGGCGACCGCATTCTGTTCGGCAAGTATTCCGGCACCGAGATCAAGCTCGATGGTGAAGATTTCATCATCATGCGCGAAGAGGAAGTACTCGGCATTCTCACCGGTGCGACCTCGGGCGCAGCCAAGAAGGAAACCGCCGGAGCCCGCAAGTAGCTGTCAGTTATCAGTTGTCAGTCATCAGTTAAGCCCTGAGACCTAAGACCTGACACCTGAGACCTTATTTCCAATTTCCGCAGGCTCAGCCTGCACACATCTTAAGGAGCAAACAACTATGGCAAAGCAAATTGTTCACGGAGAAGAGTCCCGCCAGGCCATTCTCCGCGGCGTCAACCTGCTGGCTGACGCTGTGAAGGTTACTCTGGGCCCCAAGGGCCGCAACGTAGTTATTGAAAAGAAGTTCGGTGCGCCAACCATCACTAAGGACGGCGTAACGGTAGCCAAAGAAATTGAATTGAAAGACAACCTCGAGAACATGGGCGCGCAGATGGTCCGCGAAGTCGCTTCGAAGACCTCCGACGTAGCCGGCGATGGCACCACCACCGCTACCGTTCTTGCCCAGGCCATTTATCGCGAAGGCGTGAAGACAGTTGCTGCTGGCGCCAATCCGATGGCGATGAAGCGCGGCATTGAGAAGGCTGTCACGCTCATCACCGGCAAGCTCGACAAGGAAGGTAATCACGAGAAAGGCGAGCTCGACAAATTCAGCAAGCCCGTGACCGGCGAGATGATTGCGCAGGTGGGCACGATCTCGGCGAACAACGACGAGACCATCGGCAAGATCATTGCCGAAGCGATGAAGAAAGTCGGCAAGGATGGCGTCATCACCGTCGAAGAGTCGAAGACGCTCGAGACTCAGCTGGACGTGGTCGAAGGCATGCAGTTCGATCGCGGCTATCTCTCTCCGTACTTCGTCACTGACCCCGAGCGGATGGAGTCGGTGCAGGAGAACGCGTACATTCTGATCCACGAAAAGAAGATCAGCTCGATGAAAGACCTGCTGCCGTTGCTGGAGCAGATCGCCAAGGGCGGCAAGCCGCTCCTGATCATCGCCGAAGACGTCGAAGGCGAAGCGCTAGCGACTCTGGTCGTCAACAAACTTCGTGGCACGCTGCAAGTCTCGGCCGTTAAGGCTCCAGGCTTCGGCGATCGCCGCAAGGCTATGCTGCAGGACATCGCAATTCTGACCGGCGGCAAGGCCATCACGGAAGATTTGGGAATCAAGCTGGAGAACGTGCAGGTTGGCGATCTCGGACAAGCCAAGAAAATCACCATCGACAAGGACAACACCACCATCGTCGAAGGCAAAGGCAAGCCGGGAGATGTCCAAGGCCGCGTAAAAGAGATTCGCAGCCAGATCGACAAAACCACCAGCGACTACGACCGCGAGAAATTGCAGGAGCGCTTGGCGAAGCTGGTAGGTGGCGTGGCGGTGATCAAAGTAGGAGCCGCGACCGAAACCGAAATGAAAGAGAAGAAGGCGCGCGTGGAAGACGCGATGCACGCGACTCGTGCAGCAGTCGAGGAAGGCATTGTCCCCGGCGGCGGCGTGGCTCTGGCGCGTTGCGTTGCGGCTCTCGATAAGCTGAAGCTGGAAGGTGACGAGCAGATCGGTGTAAACATCGTGAAGCGCGCACTGGTCGAGCCGTTGCGCCAGATTGCCGAAAATGCCGGCGAAGAAGGCGCGATCGTCCTCGGAAAGATCACCGATTCCAAGGACCAAAACTATGGCTTCAACGCTCTGACCAGCGAGTATGAAGACCTGGTGAAGGCGGGCGTGCTCGATCCGACGAAGGTGGTGCGCACGGCACTGACCAACGCGGGCTCGATCGCGGCGCTGATGCTGACCACCGAAGCGCTGGTGGCGGAGATCCCGGAAGAGAAGAAGGGCGCTCCGATGGGCGGCGGCCACGGCGGCGGCATGGACGGAATGTACTGAAAAGTGTAGCGCGGGCGCCCTCGCCCGCGAAACGCCGACAGCAAGACCAAAGCCCCGCTCGCAAGAGCGGGGCTCCTTGCTTGTGTGGCGCGGGCGCCCTCGCCCGCGTGCCGTTGTTCTTGTTCTGGCGGGTTGGCCGGGGCTTCCGCCGCCTGCACAACCAGCGCCGGGGGTGCCCCATTCATTCGCGTTCCTTGCGAATGAGTGGGAGCGCCAGACTGATCGCACAACGGGCTTCTGGCTTTCACGCCGCGTGCACCCCAAATGAGCGTGCGTAAAATAAAGACCTGACCTCCGCCCGCGTAAAAGTCTGTTACGAAACTCGATGGGCTGCCGAGACGGCGTGAGAAACTCCGCCCCAGCCGCGGAGCGGCGGCATGTGATAGCCCGGCACGGCCGGGGGTGCGCCACTTCTCGCGCTTTTCGAGAAGTGGCCAGACTGATCGCACAATGGGCTTTGCCTTTCACGCCGCGTCATTGAAGTCCCCAACCAGGCTGCGATGTCCTCAAGATTTGCCCCTCGTAACCAACCGCATAGGCGATCATGCGGTACAGTAATTCGACAGCACTGCAATAAAGGGTCCATCCAGACTTCCTCGGTCAGTCTTTTCCCGTGAGCCTTCGGATGACGGAGCTTTTTCCACGCGTCCACCAGCTCTTTGCTCGTTCCGGTTTTCTTTGCCCATGCGTACATCAGGCCCGCGGCTCCGACGTCCGCCAACCGCGAAAGCGCTCCTTTAGCTCGATCCCTAAGTGCGACGTCGCCTCGCCACAATTCAAGGTATTCCAATAACGGCTGAATCGAGGGACGGGGAATTAATGACGTAAACTCATCTTGGAGGAGTAACCCTGCGATCGACTCGATGCCCACCGCCAAGGTTAGACAAGCCGTCTGGAAAGAACCCTGCGCGCCACGACGAATGCCGTCTAGCTCATCAAGCAGCGGATTCGGCTCGATCTGTTGCTTCTCTATATAAACAAACAAGAGCTGAACGAGCCGCCAGAAGTCACGGGTGCCCTGCAGGTCTGTAAAGGGGACAGGAGAAGGCATCAGCGACGAATAGCGCCAAAACGGCCCGGAATGCAATGAAAGATCTGCGCGATCTTTGAATTCGCGGGCGATTACCACTGGCAATATCGTCTGAGCTACAGCGAAACCCAGGGCATGGCACAGCAGCCCCGGCCATGTAGGCATGAACGACTCAGATTGAACCGCGGATACTGAGAGGAACCCGCCCTCTTCGCGTCGAAACGTGACCTTTGCCGCACCGATGATGTGCTCATGATGATCGATCGAATAGGAGGAGCCCGCATCTTGTCCACCGACGGACCGTTGGTCGTGTGTGACCGCATCGAAGGGCACCCCGGGCACCCCAGGAATCACAATGCGGACACCGCTGTAATTCAGTTCCGGCCTTTCGCCGGCATGCAGGATAGAGAAAAGATTCGATCGGATGACATAGTTCGGAAGCGGAATCGTATTACTCAAATTCAATTGGAATTGGTTGCTTCGCCACTCCCTTCCGTTTTCATCTACGGCCCGGAGCATGACGTAATCCTCAGGAGCATAGAGCTCGCCTGCGGGCCTTCGGCCGAACAATGACTTGTGACGTGCGTCCCCGACGGTGAAAGGCGAAATCATTCGGAAATACAGCCTCCCAAGATCGTCAGACCGTATGACTCCTGCTCCCTTAAGTGCGCTTTCGTGGTAGGAGGGGCACACCAGCAACTCCATCTCGGGGCAGATCAACTCGAGAGTTCCCCCCTTTATCGCCTTCGCTAATTCCATTTCTTGGTCCATAACGCATTATCGCGCATCCGAAACCGGCACGCTTGGGACCCAGTCAGTGCCGGCCGCCGCACAGCCGACTCCAGAGATTTGTTCTTTCATCACCGGAATGATTCCGCTAATAACACTTGACAACCCGTCCTATAATAGAAATAGGGACAAAATAAAGAAGATACGCGCCGGTCTCTCCACTTATAACTCCAGCGTCAGCCGTGACCTAGCAGGTTGCGGAAAAACTCGATTTGAAGCGGACGCAGTACCACGAAACTCTCTTGTTTCCACAGCACAACCTGATAAGAAGAAGGCATGCGCGGAAAAGACGAGCAACAGTTGGACGTGTTCAGCTACATCAGCCCCGAGCAGCGAGTAACCCAAGACCACCCCTTGGGGGCTGGCCCACATCTCCGACGCGACGCTCACGCAGTTGGTTCTCATACTGCTGGCATCAGGGTGATGGGGGTGCCGCACTTCTCGCGCTTTTCGAGAAGTGCGCCGCGACTGCCCAACTCATCGCACCCTCTGGGATGAGCGGGCCTCCACCCCCACCCGACCGCTTCCGGGCCCCCCGCATTCCCCTAACTCATACATTCTTAAATACTTTACCTCTAACTCCAATTCCCTCAAAGACTTAGCCAAAACAATCCCACTAAGTCTTTGACTTTAAAAGACCGCGATCAGGGGGGTTCCAACCCGCCTCCCAACGTTCACACCGCCTTTTGTGCGATGGTAACGGTGTAACCGTCAACATCTTCAAAAGCGAATTCCCTCATCCCGTAGAACTGGTCGGTGACGGGCATGGAGACTTTCGCGCCCGCTTTCTGGACGCGATCGAGGACGGCTTGCAAGCTGTCCACTTCCATGTAGAGAGTCAGGCTTGCGCCGATGGTCGCGGCTAGTCTGGGATATTCGGCAGCGACGGTCTTCTGGTCGTTGAAGAAAATTTCGACCGATCCGTTCGAGACTGACGCGAACACGTAAGGCGATTGCTCGGGGACGGTGATGGCTTTTTCGAGACCCAGAATCTCGCTATAAAACTTCAGGCTGGCTTCGACGTTGCGGACGACGAGATTGGGCGTGAGTTTCTTGATTTGCATGGGTTTCTCCTCTTCTTCGTAAATTGGGTCGTGAATTGGATTCCGAACGGTGTGCGTCGTGAAGGACGATGGCGCACACTTCCGGTGTGCTCGCATCTCCTCCATCCACGACCCTTGCGAGGAAGGACGTAGGTAGGAACCCTCATTGTCGGTGGCGCCGCTCCAGGCGGTCGAGATCGGCGCGCGGGTCCCGCGAGGTACGGCGGAAAGAATAACACGAAAATCAGTGCCAGTGCCGGTGGCCAGTAGAACGGTGACGCTGGTTCGGTACCACTCTTCGAAACATTCGAGCTTACACTGCGTGATATTCTAAGGAACTGTATGGCGAATATCGGCAACTCGCGCGTGCTGGTAACTGGGGCCGACGGCTTCATCGGTTCGCATCTGACGGAGCAACTCGTGGCTGCTGGAGCGCGGGTGCGGGCATTGAGCCAGTACAACTCATTCAACGATTGGGGCTGGCTCGAACAGGTCGGCTGCCTGCAACAAATCGAAGTTATTACCGGAGATATTCGCGACTCCAACCTCTGTGATGAACTAACTCGTGGCATTGATATTGTGTTTCACCTGGCGGCGCTGATCCCGATTCCCTATTCGTATCGCGCGCCCGAGAGCTATGTGGATACGAACGTGAAGGGCACGTTGCATCTCTGCCAGGCTGCCCGGCGAAATGGAGTCAAGCGATTCATCCAGACTTCGACGAGCGAGGTGTATGGCACGGCACAGTATGTACCGATTGACGAAAAACATCCTTTGCAGCCGCAGTCGCCTTACAGCGCGACGAAAATCGGCGCCGATTGTGTGGCTCTCAGCTTTCATTATTCTTTTGGCGTACCGGTGGTGGTCGCACGCCCGTTCAACACCTATGGCCCGCGACAATCGGCGCGCGCGGTGATTCCCAGCATCATCGTTCAAATCGCGGGGGGCGCGACCACGATTTCTCTGGGTAACCTGACGGCCACACGTGATTTCACATATGTCGAAGACACGTGCCGCGGTTTTTTGGCAATCGCCGAAATGGAAGGCGGCGAAGGCGAAGTCTTTCACATTGGATCCAATCAGGAGATTGCGGTTGGCGATTTGGTCAAGCTCATCGGCGAGACCATGGGCGCCAGCATCCGGGTGGTTTGCGATGAACGGAGATTACGTCCGGAAAAGAGTGAGGTGCAACGGCTGAAGTGCGATAATTCGAAGCTACGGGACGCCAGCGCTTTTGTCCCGCAGATTCCGTTGCGCGCAGGTTTGGAGCGCACGGTGCAGTGGTTTACGCAGCCGGAGAATCTGCGCCGGTATAAGGGCAACCTCTACAATGTCTAAACGGGCGGTGGTTTTGGCGGGTGGTAAAGGCAGCCGTTTGCGTCCCTACACGGTGGTGCTACCCAAACCACTGATGCCGATCGGCGAATACCCTATTCTTGAGGTCATCCTTCGGCAATTGGCGGCTCAGGGCTTCGATCGCGTCACGCTTGCGGTAAACCACCAGGCGGAAATTGTGCGGGCATTTTGCGGCGACGGATCGAAATGGGGAATCCGCGTCGATTACTCGCTCGAAACCACACCGCTCAGCACCATAGCTCCTCTGCGGCTGATCGGCGACTTGCCGGAAAATTTCTTGCTGATGAATGGAGACGTGCTCACCGATCTCCCGATGGGCAAGCTGTACCAGGAGCACGTTAGTCAGAAACGTCAATTCACCATCGCCGCATCTGAGCGCACCCATATCGTCGACTACGGAGTGCTGCATGTAAGCGAGAACCGGCTCACCGGATTTGAAGAGAAACCAAAGATTCAGTACTTGGTGAGCATGGGAATCTACATAGTGAATCGATCGGTGCTGGATCGCGTACCGGTGGGACAGAAGTACGGGTTCGACGACCTCATGCTCGACATGCTGGCGCACCAAGAATGCACGCATGTGGAACGTTATTCCGGCTATTGGCTGGATATCGGGCGGGTGGATGATTACATGCGCGCCATCGAAGAATTTGAACAGCGTCGGCAGCAACTCTTGCCGGATGAAAAATGAAATCCTGGTAACCGGGGCGACAGGCTTTCTGGGCCGCCATCTGGTCGTGGCCCTGGAGTCGCAAGGCCGCGCCGTGCGGATACATTCGAGCGCCGAGGGGGATATCGCCAATTGCCCGCTTCCGATGGATGGCGTGAGCCACGTGTTTCATTTAGCCGCGAGGAGTTACGTACCGGAAAGCTGGGAGAATCCCCACGCCTTTTACCACACGAACGTGATGGGCACGGTGAACGTTCTGGAACACTGCCGCCGGAATCAGGCCGCTCTTACCCTGATAAGTTCCTACGTGTACGGTCAGCCGCAACGATTGCCGATTGCCGAAGATCACCCCTTGGCGGCGACTAATCCATACGCGCACACGAAGATTCTCGCCGAAGACACAGCGCGCTTTTATGAGCAGCGCTTTGGACTTGCGCTGGCGATCGTGCGCCCTTTTAACCTTTACGGCCCGGGACAGGGCCATTCATTCCTGATTCCTTCGATCCTGCGGCAGGTGTTGGACCCCTCGGCAGCGGTGGTGCGGGTTATGGACCTGCGCCCCAAGCGCGATTACCTCTATGTGACCGACGCGGTCGCGTTTCTGCTGGCCACCTTACGGCCTGGAGTGCGCGGTGTTTATAACCTGGGCAGCGGCCGCTCGGCCAGCGTGGCGGAAGTTGCCGAACTGGTCAATGCTGCCGCTGGGGTCTCGAAACCTGTGGTGAGCTCCGACGAACCCCGATCGGGAGAAATTTTGGATGTGGTTGCCGACACGTCGCGCGCCGCTGCAGACCTTAACTGGCGTCCGCGGACTTCGTTGGCGGATGGTATTGCCGCCATGGTCGCGGCGGAGCGGGCGGCCCGTGGCTGACCAGGCGAAGGTACTCTACCTGGTTGGTCAATTCCCGGCGATCAATCACAGCTATCTGCTGGCTGAAGTACGGCATCTTCGAAGCCTTGGCCTCGAAGTGCCGGTCGTGTCGGTAAGCGGACCGGATCGTCCGCTCGAAAAGCTCAGCCCGCTTGAACGCAAAGAAGCAGCGCGGACCTATTGTGTCAAAGCCGTGCCGGCTGCGCAGGCTGCAATCTTGAACCTGGGCGAGTTTCTCCGGCATCCGCTGCGCTACTTGCGAGGACTGATCTTCGCCCTGGGATTGGCGGGCGGCAGCCCTACTCGACTGGCTTATTATCTGGCATATTTCGCCGAGGCAATTTTAGTCGGCCGGCGCATGCGGCAATGCAGGGTTTCTCACGTTCACGCGAGCTTTTCGGCGACTGTCGCCTTACTCGTCGCGCGCACGTTCCCGGTGACGATGTCATTTGCAGTGTATGGCTTCGGGGAATTGCACGATCCCGTGGGCACGCGTCTGGCCGAGCGCATCAAGGGAGCGTTGTTCGTGCGCTCGATCAACCGGCACGGGCGCGGCCAGCTGATGCTTTCTTGTCCCCGGAGTGAATGGTCCAAGCTAATCTACGTTCCGCTGGGCATTGACGCATCGGAGTTTGCGCCGGGACCGCCCCGAACTGTCTCTTCGCCACCGCGCCTCCTGTGCGTGGGCCGGCTGGCGCCGGAGAAAGGACAGGCGTTGCTCCTCGAGGCCATCGCGGCTTTGAGCGCGGAGGGCCGCCCGGTGTGTTTGCAACTGGTGGGCGATGGGCCTGATCGCGCCTGGCTTGAGAGGCGCGCTGCCGAACTGGGAATCGCATCCAACGTAGAGTTCGCAGGCTGGGTCGATCAAGACCGGCTGATGGCGATGTATTCCAAGGCGGATCTGTTCGTATTGCCCAGCCTGGCGGAAGGCATTCCAATGGTCTTGATGGAAGCCATGGCGATGCAGATACCGTGTGTAGCTCCTCGCATCACAGGCATACCCGAGTTGATCGAGCATGGGGTCGACGGAATGCTCTTCGCGGTGGCTGACGTGGAGGATCTCAAGGAGAAGATCCGCGATCTTCTGGAGTCGCCGGAGCTATCGGCGCAGATCGGAAGGCAAGCGCGGGCGCGGGTCTTGCGCGATTACGACATGGCGCGGAACACAGAACGTTTTGCCGCGGCCCTGGTGAAGCTAGTGGGCGGCAAGGCGCGCTAGGGAAACTCTGATTAAGCAGCATTGAAAACCTTGAACCACAGGGTACACAGGGGTGCACGGAGGACCCCAGAGACTTAATCAGACTTTCCCTAGGGCGAGTTCGTTTTGCTGTGCCGGACGCGGCGCCGAGGGCGAGACGCCCCTTCGACAGGCTCAGGGCAGGCCTCGGGACAGCCGGCAAGGCTTGTCCTGAGCGAAGTCTAAGGATGCCGGCGCTACGTCCGCCCCCGCGGTAGCCAGTATTTACCCCACCTTTTTCTGAAGAAGCGTGACATAGAGGTCCACGTAGCGCTGGCGCACGCGATCGAGGCTGAAGGTTCCTTGTGCGAACTGCCGGGCGTTCCTGCCCAGTTGCTGGCGAAGGGCGGGGTCGGCCAGAAGTTTCAGGAGGGCGTTGGCAAAAGTGGCCTCGTTGCCGGCGGGGATCAGGGTTCCTCGTTCCTGGTTGAGCAGTTCGGCGTTGCCACCGAGTTCGTAGGCGACCACGGGCAATCCAGCGGCCATGGCTTCGAGAATGACATTGGACAAGCTTTCGGAATCGGAAGTGTTGACGGCGACATCGAGGGAAGCGAGAACGGCGGGCATGTCTTGACGGTCGCCGAGAAAGATTGCGGAAGCGCCGAGGCCGAGGCTGGCCGCTTCTTGCTCCAATTCCTGACGCAGCGGGCCATCGCCTACGAGAACGAATTCAACATTTGGCATGCGCTGATGGATGCGCGCGGCGATGCGGAGAAATCCCGACTGATTTTTGTAACGATGATTCATGCGCGCGACCATGCCAACGCGGAGTGCACCGGGGCGCTTGGGCAGAGCGGCGGGTGCGGCGGCGAAAACGTCGGCGGGCAGGGCGTTTCCGATGACTGCAATTTTCTTCGGCGAGAGGCCGGCGGCGATGAGGCGATCGGCGGCGGCTTGCGAGTTGCAGACTACGGCGTCCGACCAGCGAAAAGCGGCGGCCTGAGCGCGGAACTGCGCCGGGGTCAGCAGGTCTCCTAGTTGGCGGTGGCTGCCGATGACGACGGGCACGCGGGCGAGCCGGGCGGCGGGAATCAGCGTGAGATTGGTGTAGAAATCGAAGGCGTGAGCGACCTGCACACGATGCTGGCGCAAATGGCGGGCGAGGTTGAGGCGCGTGCGCAGCGACTGCCATCCGTAGAGGCTGCCGCCGAGGGGAAATTCGGGAGCGTCGGGAAAGTTGTGGGCTAGCGGGCCGCGGCGGCTGATGCATCCGAGATGAGTTTGGAATTGTGGAGGGGCAAGATTCTGGGCGAGCACGGTGAACTGGCGCTCGGATCCTCCAGTTTCAAAAGTATTGACCATGAGAAACAGAGCGATCGCCGGATCGCCCTCAGCGGCTAAAGCCGCATTCAAAGGTGCGCTGTCACCGCAGCGCTGAAGCGCTGCGCCACCCAAAAGCATGTTACTCAATAGCCTGTTACCCAAAAGCCTGGCAGGTTCGTTGGCGGGCACCCGATCATCCTCCCACCGGCGCGGAGGCCAGGGCGGGGGAATCGGGCGCCTGGCGGCGCGAGTCGGCGACCACGGGGAGTGAAAACAGGCCGGCGGGCTTGATGTATTTTTCGAGGAAGTTGCGATGCCAGAGCTCGAACATCAGCAAACGCCATATACGCGCGGTATTCCCGCGGTGGCGGACGAGGTGATCGTCCATCAGTTTCCGGACCCCGGCGGCGGCGAAGTAGCCGCGATCGAGGGTTCGGGACTCGAGCAGGATGGTCAACATGTCTTTGAGTTCGTGGTGCATCCAGTGATCGAGCGGCAGCGCGAACCCCTGTTTCTTGCGATAGAGAGCTTCCCGCGGCACGCCGACGCGTTCGGCGAGCTTTAACAGGATGTACTTCTGCTGGCGGCCGCGCAGCTTCCATGCGGAGGAGAGGCTGGCGGCCCATTCCACGAGTTCATGATCGAGGATGGGGACGCGCACTTCGAGCGAATTCAGCATGCTCATGCGGTCAACTTTGGTGAGGATGTCGCCGACCATATAAGTTTTAGCATCGACGTAGAGAAGCTGGCTGAGCGGATCGTGGGCGGGACTGTGGGTGAAGTAGCGGCGGAGAGCGTTGCCGGGATCGTCGCTGCGGCGGAGAACGTCAAGGAAGCCATCGGAGAGCAGCGGCAGGTTGCGTTCAAAACCCGGGACGAACGAAAGTTGATCGATGTAACGCTCCTGCCAGGGAAGCGAAGCGTTGTAGGCGAAAGCGCGCCCGCGCATGGTGCGCGGCATGCGCGGAAAGATCTGGTTGCGAAAGACGCGGCGTACCCAGCCGGGAATGTGCTCGAAGATGCGCTGGCCGGCGTGAATGCCGTAGCGGGTGTATCCGGCAAACATCTCGTCGCCGCCGTCGCCGGAAAGGGCGACAGTCACATGCTGGCGGGCCATCTGCGAAACGTAATAGGTGGGCAGCATGGAGGAATCGCCGAAAGGCTCTTCGAGCGAACTGGTGAGATGCTCGACGGTCTGGACTACGTCGGGCTCGAGGATCATCTCATGGTGATCGGTCGAGAATTTCTTGGCGACGATGCGGGCGTAGTGGGCCTCGTTGAAATCGTCGTGCTTGAATCCTATGGAGAAGGTCTTGACCGGGCCGGAACTGGCGCGGGCCATCATGGCGACTACGGTGGAAGAATCGATTCCGCCGCTGAGGAAAGCGCCGAGCGGGACGTCGGAGATAAGGCGAATACGCGTGGCTTCAAACAAGCGGCGTTCTAATTCTTCCAGGCACTCTTCTTCGCTCTTGGGGAAATAGGTATCGTAGGGCGGCAGATCCCAATACTGGCGGATGGTGATTCTTCCGTTCTCGAATTCGAGCAGGTGTCCGGGCGGAAGCTTATGAATTCCGGTGAACGCGGTGATGGGGTCGGGAACGTATCCGTAATAAAGATATTCGAGCAGGGCTTGGGAATTAACTTCGGCGAGCTCGGGGGCTACGGCCAAGATCGACTTGATTTCGGATGCGAAGTATAAATTCCCCTTGTGGAGCGCGTAGTGCAGCGGCTTCTTTCCCAGACGGTCGCGGGCCAGGGTTAATTTGCGCTTCGTCTTGTCGTAGATGGCGAGGGCGAACATGCCGCGCAGTTTCTTCACGCAGTCGGCGCCCATCTCTTCGTAGAGATGAACGATGACCTCGGTGTCGGTGTGGGTGTAGAAGCGATGGCCGCGGCTTTCGAGTTGGGGGCGGAGTTCGGGAAAGTTGTAAATTTCTCCGTTGAAAACGATCCAGGCGTTGCGGTCTTCGTTGAAAACGGGCTGGTGGCCTCCGGCGAGGTCGATGATGGAGAGGCGGCGCATGCCGAGGCCAGCGCCGTCGGCGACGTAGAGTCCCTCATCGTCGGGGCCGCGGTACACGATCTGTTGGCACATGTGGTGGATGAGAGCTTCCGTGATGTTGCTCTCGCGAGTTGTGCTCACTGCTCCGGCGATTCCACACATGGTGCTGGTATCTATCCTCTCAGATCCACGGGGACGGAACTGGTTTTCTCCGCCGATAGCCCGGTCTCGGCAACTCGCTTGAAGCGATAATCGCGGTAGTCGCCGGGATTGCCCTCGCGGCCATCGCAAGCGGCGAGCAGGATGTTCGCCATCTCGCGCGCGGCAACAAAGTGGAGCGTTTCCTTTCTATCGGCGGCTCCTCCGACCAGGGCGGCAAGAAAAGCGCGGAAGCTGTCGCCGATCACGGCGTCTCTCTGGGTCGGGTCCATGCTATGGCAATGCAGTTTGATGAACAGCCAGTCGGGACAGCCGACGACGCGGACTTGCGCCTGCTTCCAGAGGGAGTAGCGGTAGAGAGTCGCGGGATTGGCCCCGGTAAGGGAGCCGTTGTCGAAAGCGGGCCGGGCAGAGCGCAACGTGCGCCGGAGGTCGGTTACGAGCGGACCTTGGACGATGAGAGGAAAGGTTTTGGGCACGCGTCCCGCAACTAAGTCGTATCCCTTGCGGTGCGGGGCCGCTTGATCGAGTGGAAGGGCGCATTCGTAGAGGGAATTAATTTTCCCGGTCTGTGCCGGATCCCAGTGGGCGGCGGGCAGGGTCATGTCGGCGTAGCAGCCCGTCTCGGCTAAGATCTGCATTTCCGAATCGACGCCACAGAAGCGCCCGGCGGCGGAGTTAGCGAGCGCGAAGTTTCCGTGCACAAACGCGTAGCGGGGACGAGTTGAGCCTTCTTCGAGGGCGAGGCAGCGATGGCGGAAGGCCAGCCGGTCGCGGAATTCCGTGAGCAGTTGGCGAGTATTTTCGGCGGTGTCGGGATGCGGAATGCCGTGGTGCAGATGGACTTCGACTTCTCCCCAACCGGCATGGCAGTGAGCAGCGAGCATCTCGAGCAAGACTTCGTCGTATTGCTCGGCGGGATAGAAGTAAGTGTGGACAAGCGGGCGGCCATCGTGGTCGCGCCACGCGTCGACGACTTTGGGATATTCGCGCGACCACGATTCCAGGCGACGCTCCTGCTCGGAGCGCGGGGCGCGCTTCTGGCCGTCCTCGGGAACGATGGCCGGTTCGAAATGATCGGCCAGGACAAGGATCAGGTGCACGGGGCCACGGACGGGCGATTGCAGCGCGCGCCAGGTCGCGGATGGCATAACTTTGCTGACGTAGGCGAGTTGTTTTTTGAAACGCATTATGAAATCTTCGACGGGCGCACGTCGCGACAGACTGCGAAATCTTTCCGCGCCGCCGTCTAACCTCAGCGGCTAAAGTCGGTTCTTACGATAAGCCGGCTATCGCAGCGCTGAAGCGCTGCGCCACCCAAAGCCTATTTTCGTCAACCGGCTACTACCCTTTTGCCGGTTTGCGGCCACGGACGGCGATGGAGATCTCGCCGACGCGCATGTCTTCCATGCCCATCGCTTCATACCATTTGAACACCTGCTCGTAGGTGTGCTTGGACTGATACTTCGGAGAATACCAGTCGAAGGTGTCGAGCATGCGAGCTTCCGGATTTTTCTGGCGGTTCACCGGGAACACATGATGAACAACGCCTGCCACAGGACGGCCTAGCAGGGGCACGCGCTGCAAGCCCTGATTCAAGTTGTAGAAGAACGGGACGGCAACTTTCAGAATTCCATGCAAGGTCTCGGGCTTCATCTTGTGGGTATAGCGGCGCCAGAAATCGCTGAAGCGGTACCACTTGTTGTATCCGCTGTAGAGCCAGACGACGAGCAGGCCGCCGGGCTTCAGATACTTGTCGAGCGCTTTGACGGCGGCTTCGCAATCCGGGGTGTGGTGGAGCACGCCAATGCTGTAGATGACGTCAAAGCTTTCGGGAGCGAAGGGCAGGGCAAAGACATCGGCCTGGAAGGCGGTGAAGTCGCGGTCGGCAAGGTTCTTGGCGGCAACTTCGGCGGCGGCGCTCAAGTCGACGCCCACCACGCGGGCTCCCCAGCGAGCAGCGACCTCGGCGAAGCGTCCCATGCCGCAACCGACGTCGAGGACGAGTTTGCCTTTGAGGTCTTCGGGGCGGAGGGCCGTCTTCGCCAGGAAATGGCGCTCGGACTCGCGCAGTTCATCTTTATCACTGTCGAGTTGCGTCTTCTGATAACGGTGCCACTGAAAACCAAAACTGGCGGCGTAGTGTTGGGCGTCCACAAAGCGCGCGATGCCCTGCACGTTGGGATAGACGCGCTTGCAGCCCGGGCAGAGGAAGCCTCCAGACTGGTCGCTTTCAAGTTTCGAGCCGCAACTGAGGCAACGCAAGATTGCCTGCAGTTCAGCGGACAGGGGAGACTGCACCGATGGTTCCGTGATCGGCATAACCCTCCAGGAAATGACGCGGCTTGCTCGGTGGCCGCTACTTGCTTTGTAGAACAGGAAAACTGTCCCACGGAACGACAATGTCATGGCTCATGGTGAGCATTTTAATTCGCAGATACTTCCCCGTGGGCGGCGCCCATTTCAGGTTCTCGTAGAGAACCAGATCGCTGTGGGGAGGGTACAAGTCGTTTCCTCCCAGCGGAAATCTGCCCAGCTCTTTGTAGGAAGGAGTCTGCAAAAGATCGCGCAACACTTTCTGCGACTCAAAATTGAGAGGCGCATGATCCGAGACCACAATAAATCGAACCCCATCCTCGCGGAATAGATCTTCGATCTCCTGTTGGCTGTGGACCAACTCCACGCTGCCGCCGCTCTTCTTGATTTGGTAGGCGTAGAGCGCCTTTCGCAAGACGAAGAATTGCCGGCCAGGATCGTCGGCGCGCATGAAGAAGATGAAATTGGCGGGCAGCGGCCCATCAAACAGGATAACGGCGGACTTGCTTTGCTCCAGAGTCTTCTTCGCAACCGCGGCAAATCCGGTCACGTAGGGGCGATGGAACGACCACGCGGACGCCAGTGTTGTCCCGAGTAAAGCCACCGCGGCCGCCGCTCCCGCTACTTTGAGCCATGGCTTGCGAAAGAAGCAAAACAGCAATCCGGAAGCAAAATAGATAAAAGGAGGGATCCAGTAGATTACGTAGCGAGGTTCCTTGTGTCCGATGAGTGTCAAAGTCAAATAACAAGCGAAAATCCAACTCAGCATGATTCCAGGAACTTTCGCCCGTGCCCATGTGCGGCTGGTCAGAATGCCGAGGAGTCCCAGCCCCAGAAGGCTCCAGCCTAATTGTCCCGGGAGCGCTTTGACATAGAAGAGCCAGCGACTGCCGCCTGAGATGCTTTTTTCAGCCAGGTCCATGGCAATGGTCTTGCGATGGACGGCATAGACGAGCGTATAAAAGGGTGCAATCAGCACGAAACAAATGGCCACGGCGCGCAGCACTTCTTTGCGCAGAAACAGCCTCCACCCTCCGCACAGAAGGCCCGACAGAACACAAAATAAGGGGAGATAAATTCCGTTCTGCTTAGTGAGGAGGGCGGCGCTGGCCGATAGAGCAAACCAATAAATGTCGGATTCCTTCCCCTTGAGCAGGTACCTGATCCAAAAGAAACTCGCGGCAATGCAGCAGGAAAGTAATGGAATCTCGAGCATCACGGTTTTTTCAAACAAGAGAACGGAAGGCAGCAAGGCGAGCAATGCCGCGGATAATGCGGCCGCCCACTCATTCAAAAGCTCTCTTACCAGCACGAACCAGAACACTGATCCAATCAGCGCAAAAAATAGGATGGCCAACCGCGCGGCAACCACGGTGGGGCCCAGAACCAGGAAAACCAGGCCTTCGAAGCAATAAAAAAGTGGCGGCCAGTGGATGATTCCGGAGAGTGCGGGATACTGCGCGTAGTAGCGGTATGTGTATTCTACCGGATGCGCAAAAGGATGGTCTCGGACCAGATCGGCAACGTAGAGCCCGGTCACCGCGTGCTGGGCTTCATCCACGTTGTAACTGAACTCGCCCACGCGGATACCGCGGAGTATCGCCACCATCGCTATGGCAAGCACGCAAAGCAGCAGCCCCGTGGAACGGCGATCCCATCTTCCGCTCCGCGGGGGCGGCGGCTCGGCTGCGATCTCATCGGCGGGTAGGAGAGACTGCATCGTTGGTTCCACGACCGGCATAAACCTCCAGAAAATGACGCGTTTTTTTCGGCTGCGCAAGGACCGTGTCAGGCACTGGTTCTTGTTCTTGGACCGTCCGCAACAGGGTTGCCGTAAACGCCACGGCAAAATAGGGGAAGTACTGGTAAGCCTCGGGGGCAAAGCAGGCGCCCACGGCGAAGCCGATCAGGGAACTATGCAAGGCTCCGGTGAACAAAACGATGCCGGGATCGAGATTCTTCTTTTGTCGCAGGGTTTTCAGATTCTTAAAGGCGCGCCAGAAAAACATGAGGTAGAGAATCAGGACGGCGATGCCGCCTTCGACGCAGATCTGGAGGTAGGTCATGTGCACGTCGTGCCATGTCCCCGAGTAGCTTTCGAAGTCGTGAACGCCAACGCCTAAGATGGGATAGTGTTCGATGCCATCGAGGGCGCGCACCATGAGGAACTTGCGTTGTTCGTACGATCCGTAGGCGGACTGTTCGGTAGCGCTATCGCCGGACAGGGCGACAAAGCGATCATAGAGTTTTCCGCCGACTGAGCCCATCATCACGACGCCGACGAGGGCCGTGGCCACGAGCAGGTACAGGCGCTTTCCCTTGATGGCAAAGTAGTAGAGAGTGACGCAGCCGGAGATGATGAGGTCGATGAAACCGGCGCGGGATGCGGTCATAAAAAGGGCGAGCATCATGAGCAGCATTCCGCAGAGCCACAACACTTTGACGGCAGCGTTCCTGGAGGTGACCATGAAGGCCAGCGCGAACGGCAGGGTTAACACGATGGCAAATGCGAGATCGTTCGGGTTCGAATAGATGCCACCCAATGCACCTTCGAGGCGGGGCAAGTTGTGGCCTTTGACGATGGCGACGCCACAAACGACGACCACACAAAATGTCTGGATGAAGATGATTCGCCGCAAGCGGTCGAAGGAGGTGACGAGGAGGAAAACCAGCACCCAGGCGATGCCGAGCTTGGAAAAATCAATGGTGTGGTTCAGGGCGCCGCCGATCCAGACCGGAGACAGAAATGCCCCTGCATAGAGAAGGCCGATCATGATCAGGAGAATTTTTGCTTCCTTGGGCAGATCCTTTAAGGTGCGTTTGGTTTTGCCCGTGGCGTTGAACAGGCCCCACATGGCGAGGATGGCGGTGATCTTGGCCATCGGGAGATATCTAAGAGGACCTGGGATCCAGTCTTCCGGGCGGGCGCAGTAAACCACGAAGAAAGCGCTGAGCCAGAAGAACGCCATCTTGGTCGGGTCCGCGACCCGGAAGGATGTGCGCCTGCCCGAGACTTCCGCCGGTACTAGATTGCCGTTATTGCCGATGACCACAAATTCCTCTTTTTCTTAAGCTTTCTTTTCCGCGAAGCGTGGCGGAATCGCACACCGCGCGCGAGATTTCATTTCCGCGACCGACTGCAAGACTTCCGCAAAGCGCTCGCCGATCGCCGGCCAGTCGTAGCGAGCGGCGGTTTCGGCGGCGGCGGCTTGGTAACGGCGGCGCATTTCCGAATCGCGCAACAGCACGATCACGGCCTGAGCGAACGAACGGGCATCGTCGGCCAGTATAATGTCGCGGCCGTGATGAACATCCAATCCTTCCGCGCCGACGGTGGTGGAGACGACCGCTTTTCCGGCCGCCATCGCCTCGTAGATCTTCAGACGCGTTCCGCCACCGATGCGCAGGGGCACGATGACCACGGCGGACTGGCGCAGATGCTCGACGACCGAAGGCACGCGGCCGGTCACTTCGATCGAGGCATCGGAGGCCCACTTCTGAACGCGGCGGCCCGGATTGCGGCCGACGATGCGGAATCGGGCTTGCGGCACTTCGGTCTTGATCGCAGGCCAGACTTCCGCACAGAAATATTCGACGCCGTCGACGTTCGGCTCCCAGTCCATGGCACCAACAAAGGTGACAAGGGGCGCGGATGCATTGGGATCGGAAGCCGGATTTGCCGGATCGGGGCGATACTCGCCGAGATCGACACCGGTGGGGACGACGGTCACGCGGTGTCCATCCACCCACTGGGTCATGAGGGAGCGATCGTTTTCGGAGACGGCAATCACATGCTGGAACTTGCAGACCGCGGCGCGTTCATAGCGGAGCATTTTCCGGAATTCCATGCGGTACATCATCTTCTTGGCAGGATCGCCGGCGGTGGCGGCGTGGCGGCGCCAGATTTCGCTTTCCACGTTGTGTTGGAAGAGCACGCTGGGGATGTTGAGCCTGCCGGGAAAATTGACGGCAGCATCGAGGAAGTCGCAAACGGCGACGTCGAAGCGCTGCTCGCGGAACCAAGTCCGGAGCTGCTTCTGGACTTTGGCGTCGGCGAAGCGGCTGACCGCATACGGCGGCCGGGCGCCGAGATGCGCCAGATAATCGAGGCCGCGAGCCGCTCCGGAGAGTTCGCGCTTGCCGGTCGAGACCGCCACCGACCCGGGCAATTGCCGCTGTAACTCGCGCTCGTAGTCCGGATCGGGCGTCCCTGCATAGTACGAGTAAAACGTAAGTTGGTGGCGCGCCGACAGATATCGCAAGACGTGGTACGTGCGGATGTTGCCGCCGTTCTGCACGGGGAGGAGCTTATCGGCTTTGACCCAGAGAATCTTCATAACAGACCGGCAATCATTGTTCAGCGAATCATTGTTCAGCGAACCCAGACTGCCTTTCTGCCCGTGGCAAAGTTGATGAAGGCAACCAGGGCGGCGCAATTGAGAATGACGAAAGTACGGGCTGGATCGGCAATGCGCGAGAGCGGGCCGAGCTTGACACCGGCAACAGCGGCCAGGCTGAGGGCGTAAAACGCAAGCTGGGCCACGAGGGCGGCGCGATAGAGCGGCTGCGGAAGAAACAAGGAAGCGAGGAGCAGCGCCAGCAAGGCAAAAGGTACGGCCAAGCGCGAGAGTTTGTGGCTGATGAATTCGAATCGAATCGTATTTTGCGAACTCAACAGCCAGGGAGCAAGCTGCAGGAGTTGATAGTTGCCGGTCAGGGTGCGAACCTTGCGGGGAAATTCACGGCCCTTGCCCAAATCGGGCAAGTCCCAGGCGCGGGCGCGGGGGTCGAAGACGACGCGCGATCCCTGGCGCACGATCTGCATGGGCAACAGGACGTCGTCGAGAATGGTGCCGTCGGGCAGGGGCGACGCGTCAAGCAAACTCCGGCGGGCACAGTAGAGGGCGCCGGTGGCGCCGGCGACGGAACCGGAGGCGGACTCCAGTTCGCGGACCTTCTTTTCGATGCGCCAGTACGTCCCCATTCCCTTCCCGGTCTCTCCATCGGAGGGATCGCCGAGCATCAAGGCGCCACTGGCCGCCCCGACTTCGGGGTCGGCGAAATTCTCGAGGAGCAGACGCAGGGCGCCGGATTCGATGTGCTGACGGGCGTCGGTAAACAGCAGCACTTCTCCGGTGGCCAGTTTGATGGCATCGTTGAGCCCGGCGGCTTTGCCCTGGGATACGGGCTTGATCGCGGTTCGCACTCGGGTTCGCAACCCAGAATCGCGGGCATAGTCGGCGAGAATGGCGGGGGTGCGATCGCTGGAACCGTCGGAGACGACGACGACGTCGAGCTTCGCCGGCGGATAGTCGAGGGTCAGCAGGTTATCGAGCTTGCGCGCGACGATGGCTTCTTCATTGCGCACGACCATCACCGCCGTGACCGCGGGGGCAGTGGAGCCGTCGACCACGCCGCGGCGCACCGGACGCGGCGACCATTGGCAGCGCAACCACAACCACGCGGGATAGCCGAGGTAGGAGTAGCCGACCAGCGCGGCCGCGAGCCAGAAGACAAACTTCATCTTCATGACGATTGCGCTCATGATAGCGCTCATTACTGGGCACCCCGGCGCAATAAAACGGTCTTGACCGTTTGGAACACGATCAGCAGATCCAGACCAAGCGAAGCGTTCTTGATGTAGAACAAGTCGTACTGAAGTTTTTCGCGCGCATCTTCGACGGTACTGCCGTACTTGTACTTGACCTGGGCCCATCCGGTGAGGCCGGGCCGCACCATGTGGCGCACGCCGTAAAAGGGAATCTCGCGGGAGAGCCATTCGACGAATTCCGGACGCTCCGGACGCGGGCCGACGAAGGCCATATCGCCTTTGAGCACGCACCACAACTGGGGAATCTCATCGAGGCGCGAGGAGCGGAGAAACCTGCCGATCCGGGTAATACGGGGATCGTTGTCGTCCGCCCATTGCGGACCGTTCGCGGCTTCGGCGTCCTGGCGCATGGTGCGGAACTTCACGACGTTAAAGACGCGTCCGGCCTTGCCCACTCGCGCCTGGGTATAGAACACGGGCCCCTTGGAATCCAAGCGGATGGCGAGCACGATGAAGGGAAACAAAGGCAGGGCGAAGAGAAGACCCAGCAGCGAGATGATTACGGAGAGTATGCGGCGGGCGAGGAGGAGAGTCGAGCCGAGTCGGAAGCCCTCGCCGAACACCAGCCAGCTGGGATAGAGATTCTCGACCTCGATCTTGCCCGACATTCTTTCCAGGTAGGTGGTGGCTTCCTCGATCTTGACGCCCTGCATGCGCAGTTGCAGGAGTTCGGGCATGGGGATGGTGCCGCGGCGATCGGGGGTGGCGACGATGACGCGATGAACTTTTTGTTTTTGGACGGCTTCCATCAAATGGGCAGCCATGGATTCGCGGGTAACCGCACCATCCATTTTGCCCGTCCAGTTGGCAATCTCGACGCCGACTTCCGGATTCTGGCGAAGGCCCTGGACCAGGCGCTGCGCACGCTCGCCGGTACCGAGGACGTAGACGCGCTCGACCAAGATCGGCAATTGGACGAGCCAGGTATAGCCCAGGCGCCACCCAATCAGCGCGACGGTGAGGATGAGCAGGCCTATGGTGGCGGAATTTCTGCCCAGCAAGTAATCCGGCCGTAGGTAGGCGACGCCCGCGAGCAGGAAGGCAAGGACGCCGGGAACCATGAGCAGGCGGAAATAGAGCTCGCCTTTGGTGTTCAAGCGCGCCGTGTCGTAAAGGTCCAGCCAGTGCGAACAGAGCAACACCAGCGCGGTCACGGCGAAGATCTTGTAGTAGCCGCCCTCGAAGTTGAGCACCAGGTAACTGTCCTGGCGAAATTCGAAGACGGCCCCGAGCAGGAACGAGGTCCAGATGATCAGGGCCTCTCCGATCAGCAGGACCAGCGTACGGATTGGGTAATAAACGTTAAAGAGCCGGATCAACTGGGCCTCGGTTCATCTACCTCTACAGGTGGCTACAAAACCTTCAAGGACCATCATCTTGACCTCAGCAGGCTGAACAGCCTGCGGAAAAACTCGTTTCTAAGCAACAACCGTCACCGCCGCGGCTAAAGCCGGAAGCATTTTTAGCGACTCGCGGTATGCCTGAAGGCATACCCTGATAGGAAGCGTAAGTCCTCAAGTTTTTCCGCAGCCGGTAAAGCCGCTATCAAAGAAAGCCAGTTCTCGCAGCGCGGAAGCGCTGCGCCACGCAAAAATCAAATACATATCGCACTTCTTGGCAGCCTGCTGGATGTTAGGCTTGGCTGCCGACGGCCTCGCCATAGTAGTACTTCGAATGTGCGTGTTTTCCGGATGAAGTCCCGTTCAGTACAACTCCGAGCAGGAGCTTGTCCGGGAATTCTTCGCGGGCGCGCTTAGCCAGATCGGAAGGGGTTTCGTTGGAGCGCACGACCATGAGGATGCCGTCGCAGGAACCGGCCACCAGGGTGGCATCGGACACGGGGATAACGGGCGATGTGTCCATGATGATCCAATCAAACAAGGGCTCGACGCGCTGCAGGAACAGTTTCAAACGGCCGTTGGAGAGCAGTTCGGGGGCGCTCGGAACGGACCGGCCGGCGGGCATGAAGAAGAGGTTTTCCATGGGCCCGCGTTGCATAGCGGCGAACTCGTCGCATTCGCCCAACAGGTAATCGGCCAATCCGGGCGACTGGGTGGCTCCGAGGTGGCGGTGCATGCCGGGATTGCGCAGATCGGCGTCGATCAACAGAGCGCGGCGCCCGTGCTGCCGCACCATGACCTGGGCCAGATTGGCGGCCACGAAAGACTTCCCTTCTTTGGGAAGGGCGCTGGTGACCATCAGGCGTTTGAGCGGCATCTTCTCGCGGATCTGGTAAAGGCGGGAGCGCAAGGTGCGGAACTCTTCGGCCCCCATGCGGCTGTCGTCTTCCTGGAAGAAGAGCATGGTGCGCTGATCCGGAGTCCATTCGGTCTGGGGGCAGCGGGCGAGAAGGGATTCGTAATTGAACCCGGAGGCCATGGTGGACATCGCGGCGGACGCCGAGGGCGGCGAGGGAGGAAGGCCCTCGCGCGGGGGTTCGTTTTGGAATTCGGGCTGGTCGAACGTGGGCTCGACGTGCGTCCCCGTGGAGGTTGCTCGTTCCTGCTCGGCGCGCTTCAAAGCGTCATGGATGCGGCTCATAGTTTCCTTTCCTTGGGAAGATCTTGTGGTTCGGATTGGCGCAGCCGGTCGGCCAGGGTTGCCAAGGTGCGCAAGGCTTCGACCAGATCGAACTTTTCGGATGGCGGAACCGGCGCCGTCATGGCGGCGGAGGCATTGCCATCGGACAAATCGAAATCGCGGGCGACGGCATCGGCGACTTCAGCCGAGACGGTCTTCTTCTGATCGACGAAGGCGCTGACCAGGCAGTGCTCGCAAAGCAGATTGATGATGCGGGGAATGCCCCGCGAGTAACGAAAAATGGCGACGGTGGAGTCGGAATCGAAAATCGGCTCGCCGTTGGAGCCCGCGATGCGCAGGCGCTGGGTAATATAGGACTTGGTTTCCTCAAGATTAAAAGGATGGGTTTTGGCGCGCAGCGTGAGGCGCTGACGCAACTGGCGCAACTGGGGCTGCTTCAATCGCTGTTCGAGTTCCGTCTGTCCGACCAGCACGATCTGCAGGAGCTTTTCGGTGAAGGTCTCGAGATTGGTGAGCATGCGAATTTCTTCGAGCACCTCGTCGGAAAGGTTTTGCGCCTCGTCGACGACCAGGACGGCGGTCTCGCCGGCACGATAGCGGTCCAGCAGCCAGTTGTAGAGGCGCTGCAAGAGCTGGCTCTTCGACAGGCCATCGCAGGGAACGCCGAAATCGGCCATCATGTAATCGAGGAGTTGGGGCGCGTCCATGCGCGAGTTGAAGATGAAGGCGGTGGCGACCTGTTGCATGCGGAGCCATTCCATCAATTTGTTGATGAGAGTGGTTTTGCCGGTGCCCACCTCGCCGGTCAGCAACACGAAGCCCTTGCGGCTTTGTATGCCGTAGGTGAGGCAGGCGAGCGCCTCTTCGGTGTGCCGCGTGAGAAACAGGTAACGCGGGTCCGGATTGACGTTGAACGGGTTGGCGCGAAGTCCGAAAAATTCTTTATACATAAGCGTGCGCTAGACCTTGACGTTCTCGTGATCTTTATCTTTGGACGAGTCGGGATCCCCCGGCTCCAGAAATGGCGCCGGGCGTGGCCATTGCCGGAGGCGCCGGCATCCTCCTCGTCCTCGCCGAGCCAGGGCACGGAAATCAGGAGGGGCAGATCCATGATGGCGGCAGCATCTTTTTCGGTGCGGATCGACTTGTCGGTAAACTCCAGCAAGATGGCAATGAGGAAGCCCAGGCCGAGACCGGCGCCCAGACCGCCGGCGGCAAACAGCGGGCGGTTGGGGAAGCTGGGAGAGTCAGGCAGTCCGGCGGTCGCCAGAATGTGCATCTGCTCGCCCTCCTGCTGGCTCTCCATGCTGGTACCGAGAGCGGCGGAGCTCTTTTTGGCCAACAGTCCTTGGTAGAAGGACTGGGCGTTCGCGCTGTCGCGGGTGAGCAGGTTGTATTGCTCCTCGACGTTGGGGCTCATGGCGGTGCGGCTCTGGTAGACGCCAATCGAGCTTTGCAGCTTCTTCTGGTCGAGGGTGGCTTGCTCGATCACGCTCTGGTACTGGTGAATCTGCAGACGGAGCTGGCGAATTTCAGGAGGTTCAGCGGCGCTGGCCTTTTCGCTGCTGTCGGCGGGATTGGCGGTTGCGGCCGCGTTGACTTCCTTCAGCTTCTTTTGCACCTGGGCGATGTCGGCCTGGGTCTTGATCACGTCGGGGTGATCGGGGGTATAGCGCGCCTGCAGGTCGAGCAATTGCGCCTGCAGTTGGTTCAACTGTTGTTCGAGGGTCTGCGGATTGGTACTGGACTGCGAACTCTTCCAGGCGGCGATCTGCTGCGCCAGCATGCTTTCGGTGTAGGCCTTATCCTGTTGGGCGCGGCTCAGGGTCTGGGTGGTGGCATCGAGTTGCGAATTCAGCGACATCAGGATGCGCATGTTGTTGTCGGCGTCGGTGGGCAGTTGACCCATGTATTGCTTCTTGAAGGCGGCGAGCTTGGCATCCTGCTCGTCAATGGCGCGTTTGGCGTCTTCGACCTGGCGGCTGAGAAAGTCGGTGGTGCTCTGGGAGACCTCGGCGCGAGAGCGCAGGTTCTCATCCACGATCAGCGAGGTCATGGCATTGCAGATTTTTTGTGCGCGGGCGGCGTCACTGTCGGTGTAGTTGACGTTGAAGCCGGGCACCGGCTCGTCGCTGACCGGGCTTCTCTCTTGGCGCCACCACCTCCCGCCGCACTCGCGGCAGCGCTCATCGAGGTGATCACCGGCTCCACCGTCATATTCTGCTGGATGTCGGAGATCGAACTTGGCCTCATCCTCAGACTTGCCGAGGTTGAGGGTCTGAATCACCGGACGCAGGCGGGTCGGACTCAGGACCTGCTGGCTGAGGGTCTGGATGCGCTGGGTAAAATCGGCCGTGATGACCGACTGCACCAAGGCATCGGGCACCTTCTGGCCTTCCACCAGCACGGTGGACTGGGAGGTATATTTCGGCGGGAAGAGATACGAGACCAGGAAGCCTGCCAGCGGGGCGAGCAGGGCGGGGATCAAAATGACTTTCAGGCGCCGCCGCAGCATCGCCAGATAATCGTCCATCGTCAGTTCGCGATTCTCAGTCATACAGTTCACCAATCCGGCCGCGATCGAAAGAGGCGGCCAAAAAATTATTCGATACGAGTCGGCCTGGGGTGCCACTCCACCCCGATGGTGCCGATGTGCCGATGCGCAATCCTGCCAGTGCCAGGGAAACCACTAAAGCCAGGGGGGGCATTGAAGGCCACTTCGCTGAAGTGATAAGAGCCAAAAAAGTCGTAGGAACGTCCCAGGTGCTTGCGGAAGACGGCCCCGGCAGAGCCTTCGTTGTAACTGCTGGCATTCTGGGCCCCAAGAAAGCGAAGGCTGGAGCTTCTTGTTATGGGAGTAAGCCTACATCGGCAAATACAGTCCAAGTACGTCCCAGGGGGCGGGTATAGGCGAGCTGCGCCGCCTGGGTTTCGGCGCCGGCGAAGAATCCCGATCCTGGAGAAGTGAATTTTGTATAGGTGGCAGACAGCGACGAATGGGCAAACTTGTAGCGCAGCTGAACCCGCGCGCTCACCGACCAATGTTTGAACTCGACAACCTGTTGCAAGTCGGTATACTGCGGGCCGGCTCCGGCAATTAAGCTCAACCTGCCGGTGATGGTATGGCTCCAACGCACATTGAAGACGTGGTTATAAACCTCGCCGCCAGCAACTTGCGGAAATTGAAAGAGCTGAAAGCCGTAGATTGCGCCGATCTGATCGTGACGGGAAAAAAGATGGCTGTATCCGCCCTGAACCGTGTACTGGTCGCCGTTGAGGAACGTATTGGTGGGGTCGTAGAAATGAGAGTTGGTGAAGGCGCCCGCCACGGTAAAGGCGGAGCGCGGGTTAATCGCCTGAACCGCATCGAGAATCGCCGTGTTGGCGAGCCGGGGAACATTTCCGACCGAACCCTCCAAGCCGTGGCTGAAGCCGGGCAAAGCGAGGCCGATACCGGCGTTGGCGATACCCAACCCTGGGTTGCCGCCAAATCCGCTTTGGAAGGAACCGTCGGGCAGGTAGCTGAAAGAGTCGTGCAACGTGACCTGGCCCGTCCGCCAGCGCGTAACCGCCTCGAGGCCAGCCGCGTGCATCTGTTTCGCTTCATAAGGACTGCTGGAGAATGCTCCACCCCCGAGATACTCGAGAAAGAGATCGCTCTTGGGCCAGAATTGCTGGAGGTCGAAAGCTCCGAGAACGTGGGTGACAGACTGCACGTCGTTGGAGCCGAGTTGGTTGGCCCCGTTGGTGTCCGCCGATTCACTCACCTGCAAAGCGGGCGCGATGAAGCTGCGGCTGGCGGTGCGCAGTTCGAGCGTGGGTTCGTCCAGACCGGAGACCGGAGGATTCTCCGGGCTGAGCACCGGCGCGTTCTGGCCGAAGGCCGGCGCCGGAGGGGTCGCGGGCTGAGATGGAGAACTATCTTGGGCGACCACGCAGACGCTCATGCCGAAAACCAGCAGCGCCAACCGGATTGTTCGCGTTCTTGTTATGCTTTTCATCCGTAGATCCCCTTACCGAACCACCCATCGTTTACGGGACAACAATCGTGTCCCCGGGCTGCAACAGATAATTCTGTTCGATCTGCTCCCCTTTGACCAACTGGCGATAATTCACCGGCAGTTTCCGCTGTTTACCGTTCTCGGTGCGCAGGACGTAAATGCGCTTGGTGTTGGCAAACTGGCTTAATCCGGCGCTGGACAGCGCTTGAAGAACAGTCATGTTGGGCAGCATGGACGTTGCCCCGGGATGCATCACCTCGCCGACCAGGAAAATCCGCTTGCTGTTGATGGAGGTCACGACCACGGTGACGTGCGGGTCGGCGATGTATTTCCTCAGCTTTTCGGTCACCGACTCGGCCAATTGCTTGGGCGTCAGGCCGGCGGCCTGCACGTCGTCGAGCAAGGGAAGAGAGATTTTGCCATCGGGACGTACGGGCAGAGTGGCGGTAAGGTCGGCTTCCCTCCACACCGCGATGTGAAGAACGTCCTCCGGGCCAATGACATACGTGGGTCCGGCTGGACTGGTGGAAGGCGCGGGCGTGGTCTTGTCAGAAGTGGTTTTGCCGGAAGCGGGACTGGCGGCGGGCGGGGCCGGCGCATCCTGCGCCAACGCAATGCTGCCGATCAAAACGAGTGCCGCGGCCACCACTTTCCATGTCGATTTCATATCTTCCTAGTCCTCTCGGGTTTCACGGTTTGAAACCTTGAAACTTTACAACCGTTCGTTCTCAGCCCTCATGCTCCGTACTCTTCACACCCGATCTGTTTCAGCTTGTAGAGAAGCGCTTTGTAGCTGATCTGCAACTCCTCCGCGGCCCGGCGTCGATTCCAGCGGGTTCGAGTCAAGACGTGAAGGATCAGTTCCCTCTCGGCTTCGCGGGAAGCGGCCCGCGCCGCATCTTTCAAAGAAATTTTCTCGCCCTGGCCGCCGCGATCGGCGCGCCGCAAAAGGGAGCGCAATCCTCCCATGGCTAGCGTTTCATCGCCGAGCGCGACAATGGCTCGAGCCGCATCCTTCAGTTCGCGGATGTTTCCCGGCCAGTGGTATTCCAGAAAGAAGCTTTGCGTCTCGCGGCTGAGCGCGGGCACGGCCCGGCAAAAATCACGGGCGGCGGCGGAGAGAAACCAGTCGCGCAAAACGGGAATATCCTCTTTCCGCTGGCGCAAAGGAGGCAGCCGCAAACAAACTCCGCTGATTCTGTAATAGAGATCTTCGCGGAACTTGCCGGCCTTGACCTCGGGTTCCAACTCGCAGGAGGTTCCGCAGATGAAGCGAGGCACGCGCCGCTGGTCTTCGCCATTGCCATGGTCTTTGCTGTTGCTATTGCCCTTGCCACTCAACCCGATCTGGCGAACCAGTTCTCTCTGGCTGGCCGCCGTGAGTTCTCCCACTTCCTGAAGATAGACGGTCCCACCTTCACCGCTGCCCGCTGCCAGAACTTGATCGGTGGCTTCAGAACCCTGATAGGACCGAAAAGGCTCCGCCGCCCGGCCGGAAAGAACATGGATGCGCTCTGCCGCTGCCGCCTTGCCGGAACCGTGCTCCGCCACCACCATCACGGGAACGTCATTTTGCGACAGCTCGCGGATCACCGCTTCCACGGTGCGCATGCCGGCGCTGACGCTCTCCAGCCAGACACGACTTCCGCCGTTCTGGGGTGTTCCGGTGGTTGCCTGGATTTCGCTTCTGTTGAGGTCCATGCTCTTCTTTATGGTTCCAAAGCCAAGACAGTGGGGAGACGTCTCGGGCAAACGCTTAGTGCCTTGACAGTCTAGAGCACACCCGCTGCCAATCCCGTCTAAGTTGGTTTCCTGCCAATATGCAGTTTATGTTTCAATAACTTGCGATTATAACCCCGGATCGTGACGCGAACCATACGTTACCACGTTGCGGACAAATGGGAAATAATTTGCCCACATCCCTAGTAACCAATGGGGCATTACTTGCCACCTGTCTTGGGGGATAGAGTCCAACCTCGCGGGCGGCGCAGGTGAGAACAGGCGAGGTCTTCAAGGCTGCAAGGCTGCAAGATTTCAAGATTTTACTTTGCACGGCAACCCAGTTTTCGCATATTCTCAGATGCAAGCAAGCGCGCCATTTATGGGTAACTCAGCCGAGGTAGCTCCGCTCGTCTCGACGAGGGAGGGTCGCTCATTGTCCAGGTTGCCGCGCTGGCAGGCTGTGGCGCTGCTGCTGCTGCTCGGTTGGCTTTACGCCTCGATTCTCGCCCGCCTTTTCCTGCAATGGGTCGGGCCCAACCGGGATCCGAACTTCGAGCACGGGATCTTCGTTCCCCTGTTTGCTTTGTTCGTTCTCTGGCAGGACCGCAAGAAGCTCGAGCCCATCGTGCCGGCCCCATCCTGGACCGGTCTCCCGCTGGTGGTGTTGAGCCTGTTGATGCTGGTTCTGGGAGTCCTGGGCGCGGAATTGTTTTTCTCGCGGGTGTCGCTGCTGATCCTGCTGGCGGGGCTGATCGTTCTGTTTCAGGGATGGACGCTGTTTCGCGCGGTCCTGTTCCCCTGGGCGATTCTAATTCTGATGATCCCGATCCCGAGCCTGATTCTGCAGCAAATCACCTTTCCCTTGCAGTTGCAAGCCGCCAGGCTGGCCACGGGGCTGCTGGAACTGGTCGGAGTTCCGGTGTTGCGGCAGGGGAATGTGATCGTACTGGCTTCCATGCCGCTGGACGTCGCCGAAGCCTGCAGCGGAATCCGGTCGCTGCTGACCCTGGTGACCCTGGCCATCATTTACGGGTATCTGGCGGAGACTCGGACATGGGTGCGGGTGGTTCTGGCGCTGGCGGCGGTGCCCATCGCAGTGGCGGCCAACAGCTTTCGTATTTTTGGCACCGGACTGCTGGTGCAATACTGGGATCCGGATAAAGCGCTTGGATTTTTCCACGCCTTTTCGGGCTGGCTGATCTTCGTGGTGGCGCTAATCATGCTGTTCGCCGTGCACCGGGCGATCACGCTCTTGTGGGGTAGCCCGGAGAGCGGTCGCCCGGAGGTGAAATCCGCATGAATACCGGGTCGCTTCGCTTCGGGATTGCGGCTACGCTGATGTTGGCGACGGCGCTGGTGCTCCAGGCCCATTCGCGCAGCGAGATCAATCCGGCGCGAGCGTCGCTGGGTTCCCTGCCCTCGCAGATCGATGGTTGGACCGGAAGCGACGAAGTGTTGGATCAGCAGACGCTCGACATCCTGGGGCCGGGCGAGTTTCTGGTGCGCGAATACGAAAACGCGAGCCAGCCGCAACCTGGGATCAATCTTTACATTGCATATTTTCCAACCCAGAAGACGGGCGATACGATCCATTCGCCGAACCACTGCCTGCCGGGCGCGGGATGGGTTCCGACTTCGCGGGAGAAGGTACGGCTCACGGGTCCCGGCGGCTCTTCGTTCCCCGTCAACCGCTACGTGGTTTCAAAGTCCGGAGAGCGGCAACTGGTGTTGTACTGGTTTCAGGCGCACGGCCGCGCAGTGGCCAGCGAGTATTGGGCTAAGTATTATCTGGTGTCCGATTCGGTTCGTATGAATCGCAGCGATGGGGGCCTCGTGCGCCTGATGACCCCGATGCTGCGCGACGAGTCTCCCGCAGCCGCCGAGGCGCGCATCATGAAGCTGGGGTCGCAGTTGCTGCCGCTGCTGGACAGCTACATTCCGCGGTGAATCACGAACGAGGCCCGCGTGGGGACAGCCGCCCTCGGCTGTCCAGGCGAGCGCAGCTCGCCTAGGTCTGTTTGTCCATCCTTGTACCCAAGAGCATCGCGGGGCTTCGCCCCATAGGCACTAACTTAAGGAGCTATTATTTCCGAGTTGCCCGTCAACCGGCACGATCACTCGGCTGTCACGGATGGCTGCCACTATCGCTTTCCCCTAATTCACTGTTTGGGTCAGCGAAGCCGAACTGTCGATAACGCTGGCGTTGCCGTTGTACCTCGCCGCCTGTCCGTAAGTGGACGGATTCGGAGAAGACGGGAGCGTAGTCGTCGTTGTTGCCGCCCTAAAACTTGAAGGGCAAGCGGAGCACTCCTTCTCCGCAGGTCGATGCGTACAGGTAGCCTCCAGACCAAATCGCCTCGGTCACCGACGCGGGCACCGTATTCCCACGGATGCTGGTCCAGTTATTTCCAAAATCGCTGGATAAGTACACGCCCCCCGGCGTAGCCGCCGCCACGACGCTCGACTCTGAAGGATCGAGCCGCAGGTGGGGGATCGGCGCGGCTTGGCACACTGCCGTCAGCGCGGAGAGCCCGGAGTAGGCCGGTGCGAAAGTTTGGCCCCCGTCGGTGCTGCGCATCATTCCCCGCCCAGCGTCGGAGCCGCAGGTCGGACTTCCCACCATCCCTACCATGATCGTTTGGGGGTCTGCCGGATCAAAGGCCAGGGTGACGGGTGGGCCGCAGGCACTACCAACCTGGGTCGCGTCGCTCCAGTGGCTGCCCCCATCGTGGGTGTACGAGAGCGAGCCGACTATGCCGTTGCCACAGCCCGCCGCGCCGCACAGTCCGACGAAGATCGTCTGGCCATCCGCCGGATCCACTGCGACCATCACCGGCACTGAGGATGCAGGCCACTCAGGCACTGACGACGGAGACCACTGGAGTGTAAATGACTGGCCCCAGTCCGTGCTCTTGTAAACCCCATCAAGTGCAGCCGCATACACCGTGGAAGCGTTATTGGGGTCAACGGCGATGATCTCGCCGTTTCCGTTTGCCGGGTTGTAGCCATTCTTGCAGGGTGGCTGGTTGCATATACCCGGCAGCGCCGCTATGTGGGTGAAGGTTTGCCCGCCGTCGGCGGTAACCTGGAATCCCGCCGTGGTGAAGATGTAGGCATAAAGAGGGTTCGCTGGGTTGAGCACTACCGACCCATCCTCGCCGGAGGGTGAGGTCGAGTTCTCCAGTTGCTGCCATGTCGCGCCAGCGTCGAACGTGTAAATCGGGCTGTAATCCTGCACCGTGGTGAGAATAGTCGGGCCATTCACGGCGACCCCCTCAATGATCGAGGACGTGATGTCACTATTGAGGCCCTGCCAGCTTGTGCCTGAATCCGTGCTCAAGAACAGTCCCTGGTCGGAACCGACGATGATTAGTCCGGCGACTCCGGCCGCATTCGGGACAATCAGCTTCACATCCCAAAACGTGTTCGGAAGCTGCGTCCATTTGCTGCCGTTGTCCGTCGATTGGAATATTCCGGTATAGTCGTCACTTGCATAAAGGTAGCTCGTGGTCGGATCGATGGCCACAAACGCCAACCCGCATGGGCCTCCACAGGTTGAGGGCGGAGTGACCGGGGTCCAGCTCGTGCCTCCATTCTGGGTCATATAGAGGTAGGTATTTCCCACCACAAAGGCGATCTGACCATTGGTCGGGTTGACGGCGATGGACCAGACTGTCGTGACACTAGGCTGAGATGGTGTGGGCTTCCAAGTTCCGGATGAGTTGACCAGAACCTCCCCGTTGTCCAGACCTGCGTAGGTCACCCCACCTCCGGCCGCTAGGGCTCTCACGGGAACCGAAGTGGAATATGCCAAGGTCCAGCTTGTCCCGCTGTTGGTCGAATCATAAATTCCGTGTCCTGCAGCGGCGTAAAGTGTTCCCCCCGCCAGAAGGAAAGCCGATACCGGGGCCGCAAGGCTGTTACTCACAAGGCTCCAGTTCGTTCCGCCATTGGTGCTCCGGAATATGCCGGAGGAATTACTGTCTGAAAACAGTGCCGAGGAGTTGGTTCCGGCTAAGACAATATTCGTGTTGCTCTGGTCCAGCCATAAGGCATTGACGGCAGGATCGGTCAAACCATTGTTCTTCTGAGCCCAGGTGCTGCCCCCGTTTGTGGTCTTGTAGATCCCCGCCTCCGAGAAGGGCCCCAGATTACCGGCACCAACGCCGCCCCGACGTACATCAGAGAAGGATTGGCGTTGCTGACGGCGAACGCCTGGAGCTTTCCCGCGCCAGGGGGCCCGCCGTTTGGTCCCTCGGAGTTTGGTATGGCAGACGGACCGATCGCTTTCCAGGTCGCCACAAGCTTCGAATAGGATACGGTTGAGGCTGCACCTGTGCTTTGGGTCACTACCGTAGGACTGCCGGTAACTGTCGGCACATAAACGGTATTGGACGCGGAACTGGAATTCACGATAGTTCCGGTAACAGTGTATGTGCCTGGTGCCAGACCGTTTTTAGTGCCCCCGTTTGCGTAAGAGTCCAGGTGCCCCCGGGACCGGTTACAGTGACCCGTCCATTCGTGCCATTCGGCAATCCACTAATCGTTACGCTAAGTGAATCGGCCTGGAGATTGGCGCCAGTTCCCGCCAGCGAGACTTCCTGGGGACTACCGCCGCCGTTGTCAGTAATGCTGATCGCAGCGGATCGGGGCCCCGTTGCGGCGGGAGTGAAGGTCACGCTGATCGCACAGCTCGCCCCTCCGGCGACACTGCTCCCGCAAGTATTGGTTTCAGCGAAGTCCCCAGCGTTGGCACCGCTGATCTTGATCGCTGTGATGGTCAGTGCTGCAGCGCCTCCATTGGTCAGCTTGATCTCCTGCGCCAGGCTCGCCGCGCCGACCTGCTGGCTGCCGAAGTTCAACTTGACAGGAAAGAGGGTGACCACTGTGCCGGTCCCGGTGAGAGAAGCCGTCTGTGGGCTGCCCGGTGCGTTGTCCACAACGGACACAGAACCAGCCAGAGTCCCTTTGGTCAGGGGTGCGAAGGTCACACTGATCTTGCAACTTGCTCCCGCGCCCACACTGGAACCACAAGTGTTGGTTTGGGCGAAGTCCCCGCTCGCGGTAATGCTCGTGATGTCCAGGGTGTCGCTGCCAGTATTCGTGAGCGTCACTATCTTAGCCACGCTGGTCGTGCCCACCAGCTGGGTCGAGAAGCTCAGGCTGCGTGGAGAGAACATCACTACGGGTGCGTTAGGAGTCGGCTCCGTCGCGATTCTCGCGGTCTGGTTGATTAGAGGAACAGGATTGGATTGCGACAACATGAATGTGGCGGCTAGACACAGAAACAGGCAGAGGAAGCAGGCATGTTTCATGCGATGATCCTTCCGTGGCATCTAAGTATCCGGTAGATAAAAAGGCCCGGCTACCGATTAGGGGAGGGAATTTCGCGGGAGTCGAGTAGGAACAATTGTCTTCCCATGCGGGCCAGCGGTCAAGATCAAAGGTCTTGCAAGCTCTTGGCCCATGGCCAGCACCCACCCTCATCGCTGTCCATGCAGCGGTCGTTCACGCAGGGAATCCGGCGATTCCGGGAGTATTGTCGGCAATCCAGAAAGAATCCTGCTTAAGTTAGCGCTTATGCGGCTTCGCCCCGCTGGACAGCCGAGGGCGGCTGTCCCTACGTGTACCTCACTAGCCGTGAATGCGAATCTCTTCCGACTTCTGCTTCCGCATCTCTGCGAACGCCTGGGGTAGAAAGCGCACAAGGTCCGTCGCCACCAGAGAACTCTCGCCGACGGATTCACTGGCCAAATCCCCTGCCAGTCCGTGCAAATAGACGGCGAGAGCGGTTGCTGCGAGCGCGTGCCGCGGATGTTGCGCGATCAGTCCGGCCACTATTCCGGTGAGAATGTCTCCCGTGCCTCCGGTGGCCATGCCGGGATTACCGGTGGGATTGACCCAGACGGCGCCGTCGGGCGCTGCGATTAAGGTGCGATGTCCCTTGAGCACGACAATCAAGTCATGCGCGCGCGCGAAGTTTCGCGCGACTTCCAGGCGATTCGCTTGAATTTCTGCAATGCTCATGCCGGTCAAGCGCGACATTTCTCCGGGGTGGGGAGTGATGACTACGGTTCGACCGCGGCCATTCAACTTGTCCGCCGATCCCTCGAAGGCATTGATCCCGTCCGCATCGATCACTATCGATTTGTCGCCACGGGTGACGACGGTGCGCACGAATTCCGCGGTTTCGGAGTTACGCGAGATGCCGGGGCCAATCGCCAGCGTCTTGCGCTCCAGCAGCGCATCGAGGCCCAGTCCGACTGCTTGCAATGAGATCGTGCCATGTTTGGTTTCTGCCAGCGGCTCGGTCATGAGTTCGGGATGAAAAGCCGCTACGGTGGCGAGCACGGATTTAGGCGTTGCCACGGTCGACAGGCCCGTGCCCGCACGGAGGGCGGCGAATCCCGCCATTGCCGCCGCGCCCGCTTTGCCGAGCGATCCGCCGATTACCAGCACGTGTCCGTAGCTGCCCTTGTTGGCGACACGCGCTCGGGGGGCGAGCAGGGGAGCGAAGTCGACCGGAGTGCTGAGGTGGAGTCCAAGTTGAGAGACGATGGCTTCGGGCGGCGAACCGATGGGCGCAATCACGGTTGGCCCATTGGTCAATGCGGCGAAAACGTGCGCGGGACGCGGAGCGGTGAAGGTCACGATGGCATCGGCGGGGGCTTTGTTGCTTGTGACATCACTCGAACCGGGCGCGTTCTGCGGTTGCATGGCATCGGCATCGGCGCCCGAAGGAATGTCGACGGCGACCATCGGAGCCGACGCTGCATTCATCTTTGCGATCGCCGCCGCGTAGAGCGGGCTGACCGGCGGACGAAAACCTGTGCCGAGGATTGCATCCACAATCACGTCGGCCGCAAAAACTTCTGCCGCATCGGACGAATCGAGTCCGCTCGGCTCGCGCACAATCAGGGGCGCGACATTCACGGGATGGAGCGACTTCACCATGTTCTGAAACATGATCGCCGCATCTCCCCGAAGCTCCGCAGGATCCGACAACAGCAGAATGCGCACGGCGCGGCCCGCTTCGACGAGTTTGCGGGCCACTACGAATCCATCGCCGCCGTTGTTGCCTTTGCCGCAGAGAATGCCGACGCGCTCGGCATGCGGGTAATGGGAGAGGACGAAACGGGCGACGGCCGAGCCGGCGTTCTCCATCAAGGTGAGGGAAGGTACTCCGAAGCGCTCCGAGGTGGCGCGATCGATCTCGCGCATTTCCGCCGCGCTCACGATCTTCATACTTGCGACCCAGATGTTCGCGAGCCAGAGGGTTCGGACCCGGCCGTCAGTTCGAGTTCGCGAAGTTGTTGGGGCTCGCCCATGGCGATCAGAAAATCGCCGGGTTCGATGCGATCGTCGGGCGCGGGGTTGAAGCGCATTCCGGCCTCGCGCTTGATGGCGAGGACGATGAGCCCCCGGTCCTGGCGAATGCGCGAGTTCTCGATGGTCTTGCCGGCGAACGGACTGCGCGGGGTGATGGCTATTTCGCCAATCTCCAGGTCCATGCCGAGGTGGGTGGTGGCGGCGTCCAGAAAACTGACCACGTGCGGACGCAGGAAAGAATGGGCGATCCGCTGTCCGGCAAAAACATAGGGAGAGACGACCGAATCCGCCCCCGCGCTCTGCAGGTGCTTGGCCGCCATCGCTTCGCTGGCGCGGGCGATGATGCGGAGGTTGGGATTCAGACTGCGGGCGGTCAGCACGATATAAAGATTGGTGGCGTCGGTGGTGGTGGCTGCGACCAGGCCGCCGGCGCGGTCGATCTGCGCGTCGCGCAGGGTCTGTTCCTGCGTGGCATCACCGACGAGCATGAGCCAGTTCTCGCTGGCATATTTCTGCGCCTTGGCCTCGTTCTGTTCGATGATCACGAACTGAGCGGGCCGGCGCGCCAGTTCGCGGGCGGTGCTGCGGCCGACGCGTCCCGCGCCGCAGATGATGTAGTGACCGGTGAGACGGCCTATGTCGCGCTCCATGCGGCGCCTTCCAAAGAAGTTCTGCAGCTCGAATTCTAGCAAAGCCTGGGTGAGGGAGCCGATGGCCAGAAACACCAGCCCGACTCCGATGATGATGACGATGACGTTGAACACGCGCCCCGCGTGCGAGAGGGGATGGGTTTGATCTCCGATGGTGGTCAGAGTGTTGATCACCATGTAGAAGCCATCGAACCAGGACCATCCCTCGATGTAGTGGAAGCCCGCCGTGCCGAGGCCAACCACAAAGGCCAGCGCGCCCGCGAGGAATTTGAGATTGCGGAGAGTCTTCATGGCTCCATGGCTACGACGTTCCGGGCGGGAGGGGTGACCCAGTTTCCCGCGCGACTAGTGAGTATAGCTCTGTGCCTACGGTGAGTTCAGTGACGATCAGGTTGGAGCATCTACAACGCGCTGACGACGGCTTGCGGTCATAACAGTGTGCGCAGCGGTTGTTTGGGCAATGAAGATGTTGAAAAACTGAAGTCTGGCATTGCGCTGTGGAGGTTGGCGATCACCGCACATCATGATGTGACAACTCTCACTGACATTATGCACAAATTGGTGTTCTATTATCCCGCTTCGCCTCTCCGCAGCGCGGTTCCCGCCCGTTGAGACCCACCCCCTGAGACGAACATGGTCTTCCCCGTTGACCAACACTCTGCCCACTACGGCAGATTCACTGAGTTACTTCATGGAGGATAGCTATGAAACGCATCGCTTTTCTGATTGTGATTCTATGCACATGTTTGGCGTCGGTTGCAGGAGCGAAACGACCCCCTCGCTATAAAGTCACAGACCTCGGCACGTTGGGAGGCACGTATAGCCTGGCCGGGGGCATTAACAACGCAGGCTTAGTGGAGGGATATTCGTACCTGACCGGCGATACCGCCGAGCACGCCTCTCTCTGGTGGAAACATATCGGGCCGATCGACCTCGGCACACTCGGAGGGCCGAACAGCGATTCTGGATGGCGGCCCAGCGAGCGCGGTGAGATTGGCGGTGGTTCGGACACTACCACCCCGGATCCAAATGGGGAAGACTTTTGCGGTTACGGTACCTACCTTATATGTCTCCCCTTTGTTTGGCGAGAGGGCGTGATGACCCCGCTCCCCACACTGGGTGGCAACAACGGTTGGGCCGCGGGCATCAACGACCTAAACGAGGCGGTTGGCGTAGCGGAGAACGCTACCATAGACCCAACCTGCCCGCCTTTCCTGGAGTATAAGCCTGTTATCTGGACGAAGGGCCAGATTCACGAGCTCACCACGTTTCCTGGCGACCCTGACGGACTCGCCTACGCCATCAACGACCAGGGCCAGGCCACCGGCTTGTCGGGTCCCTGCGGGCCGGGTGCTCACGCCTTGCTCTGGCAAAAAGGGAAGGCGATTTACCTCGGCGGTCTCGGCGGCACGGTCAGCGAAGGTGTTGACATTAACCATTGGGGCCAGGTGACCGGATTGTCCACTCTACCCGGTGATACAAACTACCACGCCTTCCTCTGGCAGAAACGCACCGGGATGATGGACCTTGGCACGTTACCCGGCGATGTTGATAGTTCAGGCGACGGCATTAACAACAAAGGCCAGGTTGTAGGCGGGTCGTGCTCTCAAGACGTCGAAAGCAGCTGTCGTGCCTTCCTGTGGCAAGACGGCGTGATGACGGATCTCAACACCCTCATCCCCCCGAACTCCCCTTTGTATCTATTGGAGGCAACCGGGACAGTCAATGATCTGGGACAGATCGCCGGCATTGCCTTACAGATCAGCACGGGCGAAGTGCATGCCTTCCTGGCGACTCCTACAAGGGGGGACTGGGCGATCAGCGAGAGGCCGAAGGTCGTTCTCCCGGAGAATGTTCGCAAGCTGCTTCAGCAGCGACGAGGCGGCCGCTTTGGAGCTAAATTGGCGAAGCCGCAGTAGGAGTTGGAGAAATTGCCATCGCCAACGCGATGAACAGCCAAGCCGCCCGATGTCTGGGCGGCTTTTCTTTTGCATCCCGCAGAAGCTGGGGGCACGATAGCCGATCCTCCAATCCCAAGCCAGAAGCACACCGTTTGCGATCGTGATGAATCTCGGAGGAGTGTTGCCGTCCATCTAGCGCGCCACGAGACTTTCCGTCGTCATGGAGATGTACCCCGAGCGCGCCACGCTCCTCATCCCTTCATCGTTCGGACACGCTTACTGGTTATAGCGTTTCTTGTAGAACTCGATCTGCTGCTTCATCTGTTCGGGCGTGAGGCCCTGCGTCCATTTGTGGTCGTCGCTCTTCATCACGTCGGCGGTCACCCCCGGCATGAGTTTTTCCGCTTCGGGGATGAACTCGGTGTAGAAGGTCTTCGACACTTCGTAAAAGCCGTGCCACTGTGTGTAGTCGGGGCCCATCATGGCGGTCCCCATGCGAGCGCGCCGGCCCTGGTGGTGCCATAGTTCGTAGTAGGTCCACTCGATTTTTTCGTCGAAGGGAGTTTTGGTGAGTTTGCCGTTGGCGTAGAGCTTGTCCATGATGGCCTTGGCCGGCTTGGCGAACTTCTCGTTATAAAGATCGACCGTACTATCGTACTGCTTGTAGAAGTTCTCGATCCATCCCGTGGCGTGACAGTTGGAGCACACATCCTGCATGGCGGCGCGCCGTTTCTCCCAGTTCTCCAGTTTGAAACTCACCACCGGCCGCAGGGTGTAGCTGATGCGGGCGCCGGCGTCGTGAGTGACTTTCTGATTGGAGGTGGCGCTCATGTGGCAGGTGGCGCAGGTGGGGGCGGCGGAGTAGTCCTTGCCGACGACCCAGGACTTGGAATCGAGGTTCATTTTGGCGATATTGTCGCGGAACTGGATGCCGTGCTTAGACTCGGCGTAGATCTCGGCCTGGGGATGATCGGGGCCCAAATGACACTTGCCGCAGTTTTCGGGCTGGCGGGCCAGGGCGGCGCTGAAAGAATGCCGTCCGTGACAAGCGGCACAGCTTCCCTTGCTGCCGTCGGGATTGATGCGTCCGATGCCGCTGTTGGGCCAGGTCGAGAAGTCGAACTTGCCGTCACCTAAATATTTCACTTCACTGCCGTGGCACTGGCGGCAGCCATTCATCGCCGCCGGCCCACCTTCCACGACCTCTCCCAACACGTTGTCGAGGGAGCCGATGAAGTGGGTGGCGTCAGCGTGTCGGCTCTTTTCGAACTGGTCCACCTCGGCCTTGTGGCAGCGGGCACAGTAATAAGGAGTCACGATCACGGCGATCTTCAGGCCGTAATGGTCGAAGGTGGCGGGGTCATCCGGATTGGCCTTGTGGCAGGAATAACAATCCACGTTCGCCTTGGCGTGGGCGCTTCCGCGCCACTGCTCGACGGCGCCGGGGGTGCTGTTGCTGTGGCACTCCAGGCACTGCTGGCCCTCTTTGGAGATTTTGGGAGTTGACTGGGAAGTGGACTGGGAAAAGGCGCTGACGCCGAACAGTAGTACCCACACGCAAGAAAAGAAGTAGGAGCGCATCTCGACCTCCTGGGATTTTCTGGTGACCCGCACCGAACCGCCGTGGCGCTGGCTCAGACAGTATGTTGAAAACTGGCTGAACTTGTCTGTGACATTTGTCCGGGATGCCTGTTCGTTGACTTCGAAGCGCGTTTACGGGGTAGCCAAGCTGGCAACGCCCAGCCGCAAACCTGCGGTTTACAATCGGAATGGATTCAGGAGGAGTCTCGCCGTCAAGCGGCGCGCCATGAAACTTTCCGTCGTGATGCCCGTGTATAACGAACGCGCCACGCTTCGGGAGGTGGTCCGGAAGGTTCTCTCGGTTCCGCTGGAGATCGAACTGATCACGGTGGACGACGGCTCGCGGGACGGCTCGCGCGAGATTCTGGCGGAACTGCGGTCGGAGTATCCGCAGATCCGCGTCGTGCTTCAGCCGCACAACATGGGCAAAGGAGCGGCGCTCCGGCGCGGCATTCAGGAAGCCACGGGCGACTTCGTCATTATTCAGGACGCCGATCTGGAATACGATCCTTCCGAGTATCCGCTGATGATCGAGCCCTTGATTCAGGGCAAGGCCGACGTGGTTTATGGCTCGCGCTTTCTCGGTGGCGGGCCGCATCGCGTGTTGTACTTCTGGCATTCGGTCGGCAACCAGTTTCTCACCCTGCTCTCCAATGGCCTCACCAACATCAATCTCTCCGATATGGAGACCTGCTACAAGGTTTTCCGGCGTGAAGTGATTCAAGCGATCCCAATCGAGGAGAATCGTTTCGGGTTCGAGCCCGAGATCACGGTGAAAGTGGCGCGGCGAAACCTGCGCATCTATGAGGTTGGGATCAGTTACTCCGGGCGCACCTACGCGGAGGGCAAGAAGATCGGATGGAAAGACGGCGTGCGCGCCGTGTATTGTCTGTTGAAGTACTCCTGGAAAGAACCCGGGGCGAGAGCAGTTGCGAAGGCAGCCACGCCCCCGGACCGATCATCCGTTTAAGTGCGTTTTGCGATGAAGCCGGCGTGAGTCTCTTCGGTGAGTTCTTACTGGTGACCTTTCTGCTTGAGCCGCCCTTTGAAGGGGTCCGAACCTCGATTGGTCGATCGCGCGCCCTTGCCTCCGCCCGTCCCGCCGAAGTTGATTGACGGATTGGGTTTGCTTCTTGCCGGCTTCAGCGCAGGGCCCTTTCCCGTCCTCGGTCCGGCAGAGCGAGCGCTTGCGGGGGACTTGGCACTCTGACGCTCCACGCTTTGCAATTCCTTGGAGGTGGAGGTGGACGCCGCTGGACTCGCTGCCGTCTTGCCTATGGGTGCGCTTTTTGGGGCCTTAGTGGGCGCGGGCTTGACCTTGAATGTGTTGATTTGCTGCGCCCAGCCGCTCAGACTCATGCCCACCAGTGCGACCGCAACCGCCAAAGAAAATCTCATCTGCTTTTACTCCCTGCTCCAGAACTTCGGCTGCCTGATCTTCTAGATTAGATGCACGCACCCTGCCATCCAGCGCTCGCTTTCTTCTATGTTAAACCCGCCCCGGCGGGAAAGCACTCGCGAGAATGGCAAGCGGGCGAATGCGTTAGCGAAGACAGCGGTTCGCTGCCACGGGGCGGCGATGAGCAGGATGCGGCGGGTATGCAATGTTCTGCACATTGTTCCGCGTTCCGCACATAGCAATTGCCGTCGAGTTCCTTTTCCCGGGACATTTTTCGGGACATTTTCGCGGGACAAAGGGAGACGCGGCAAGCCGCGTCTCTACACTAGGGCGGCGATTACGGCGGCGATTCGGTCGCCGGCGTGACCGTCCCATAGCGGAGGAATGGTTCCCTTCTTGGCCTGGCCGGCGAGAACTCGGGAGAGTTCGGAGCGCAGTTTGCCGGGATCGCGTCCGACCAGAACGTTCGTCCCCAGGGAAACCGTGACCGGGCGCTCGGTGTTCTCGCGGAGTGTGAGGCATGGAACGCCCAGATAAGTCGTCTCTTCCTGGATGCCGCCGGAGTCTGTGATGACGACGGTGGCGCGGGACTGCAGGGCAAGAAACTCGAGATAGGGCAGAGGGTCGAGGATCTGCAACCGACCGGCGTGCAGTCCGAAATCGGCGATGCATTTTCGGGTCCGCGGGTGCACGGGAAATACGACGGCAAGCTCCTGGCTGACCTCGAGCAAGGACTGGAGGATGCGCTTCAGAATCGTGGCGTCGTCGACATTGGCCGGACGATGCAAGGTGACCAGCGCATAGCGCTGGGGTTGAGGATGGGGTTGAGGATGACGAAGGCCGTTGTGGCTCTGGCTCTGGGCGGCGGGCAAGAGCTTCACCAGGGAATCGATCATCACGTTGCCGACGCGGAAAATTTTTTCGGCGGGGATTCCCTCGTTCCGAAGATTCGCGTCCGCGTCCTCGGAAGGCGTAAACAGCAGGCCGGCGAGCTGATCGGTCAGCAGCCGGTTGATTTCCTCAGGCATGGTGCGGTCGAAGGAGCGCAGTCCGGCTTCGACATGGCCGACGCGCACTCCAAGCTTGGCGCAGACCAGAGCGGCGGCAACGGTTGAATTGACGTCGCCATAGACCAGCACCAGGTCCGGCCTGCGGTCCAGCAATACGGGCTCGAAACGAGTCATGATTTCGGCCGTCTGCCGCGCATGGCTGCCCGAGCCCACCGCCAGGTTCACATCCGGAGCCGGAATGCCGAGCTGCTCCAGGAACACATCCGACATGTTGGCATCGTAGTGCTGGCCGGTGTGAACCAGCGTCTGGACGATGTGCGGGCGCGTTCTGAGCGCGTTCATCACGGGCGCGACTTTCATGAAATTTGGCCGAGCCCCTGCGATGTGAAAGACGTTCACTGATTCTCCTGAAGCCGCCGGCAGAGCCGCCAGTCCATACTACTTTCTTCCATCGCGATTGTGCCGGCTGGTTTGACAATCTTCCCTGCCTCCACGTAACTTCGAATTTTTGGTGTTTCGTCGTGGAGGCAGGATGAAATTCCGCACAACCCTTCTACAAACTATTGCCGTCTGTTTCGTGCTCAGCGCGCTCGCGCTCGGGCAGGATCTGGCTTCGTTCGAGAAGCGGACCACGGTGAAGAAGCTCGCCAATGGACTCACCATCGTCATCTGCGAGCGGCCCGAGGCACCGGTTTTTTCGTTCTTCACGCACGTGGATGCGGGCTCGGTGCAGGACCCGATGGGCAAAACGGGCCTGGCGCACATGTTCGAACACATGGCGTTCAAGGGGACGGACACGATTGGCACGCGCGACTACGCCGGCGAAAAAGTTGCGCTGGCGAAAGTTGAAGAGGCGTATGCCGCTTTCATTGCCGAGCGCGACCAGCCCGTTGGCCGCGACGAAGCCAAGCTCAAGCAACTGGAGCAAAGCTGGAAGGACGCGATTGCGGCCGCCGACAAGTTCTCCGCGGGTTACACGAACGAGTTCGGCAAGATCGTCGAAGGTGGAGGCGGTGAGGATATGAACGCCTTCACCAGTCTCGACGAGACCGGCTACCACTATTCGTTCCCCATCAACCGGCTGGAGTTGTGGGCCTATCTCGAATCGGAGCGCTTCCTGCATCCGGTGTTGCGGCAATTCTACAAAGAGCGCAACGTCGTGATCGAAGAACGCCGCATGAGTGTCGACAGCAATCCCTTCGGGCGGCTGCTTGAGCAATTTGCGGAAGAGGCGTTCGCGGCCCATCCGTATCACCGCCCGACCATCGGCTGGATCTCGGACTTGAATTCTTTTTCGGCGGCCGACGCGCAGAAGTTTTTTGATAAGTACTATGTGCCTTCGAATATGGTGGTCGCCGTGGTTGGAGACTTGAAAGCTTCGGAAGCAATGCCGATCGTCGAGAAGTATTTTTCGCGGATCCCAGCGCGTCCCAAACCTGACACAGCGACCACCACCGAGCCGCCGCAGAATTCCGAACGCAGCGTCGTGCTGCACGAGCAAACACAGCCGGTCTACCTCGAAGGCTATCATCGTCCCGATTACCGCAGCCCGGATGACCAGGTCTACGAGGCGATCGCCGACCTGATGTCGGATGGGCGCACGTCCCGCCTCTATCGGGCGCTGGTGCGAGACAAGCAGATCGCGTCAAACGCGGCAGGAGTCACCGGGTATCCGGGCAATAAATATCCGCATCTCTTTGCGTTTTACGCGCTCCCGATTCCGGGCCACAAGCCGCAGGAGATGGCGGACGCGATTCACGCCGAGATTGAACGGCTGAAGAAAGAAGACGTCTCGGATGAAGAGCTGAAGATGATCAAGACGCGAGCTAAAGCAAACTTGATCCGCTCGCTGGGATCGAATGAGGGCCTGGCGTCCGAGCTGGGGCAGTATCAGGCGCGCTATGACGATTGGCGGGAGTTGTTCCGCTCGGTCGACCGCATCGACAAAGTTACGAAGGCCGACATTCGGCGAGTCGCGAACAAGACGTTTGTGCCCGATAACCGGACGGTAGGGATTATCGAGTTTTCCGGAGGGCCTCCTCCGGGAGCGGGCGCAGGACCGCAGGGAGGTGGACAGTGAAGCGCGCACGCACAGCCCCTAAAGGGGCAGCGAATTTAGAAGGATTTACGGTATCGCTAAAGCGATACCCTGATACAAAGCCACAGGTACTCCTCGCTCTCGTCCTGTTCGTTCTTGTTAGCTTCTTCGGCGGCAATTCGCGATTGTGGGCGCAGGCGCAGCAGTCTTCCCGGCAGCCCTGGCAACAGATACCAATTCCGAAGTTGCCGGCGTTTCATCCGGCACAGCCGAAGCGCATCGAGTTGCCGAATGGCATGGTGGTTTTTCTGCAGGAAGACCACGAGTTGCCAACCATTGACGGTACGGCTCGCATTCGCGGCGGCGAACGATCGGTTCCCGCGAACAAGACGGGGCTGATCGACATTTACGGTGAAGTGTGGCGCACCGGCGGCACCAAGTCCCAGACCGGCGATCAACTGGACGACTATCTGGAGCAGCGCGCGGCTAAGGTTGAAACCGGGGGCGGCGTCGATTCGATCACGGTAAGTTGGTCGTGTCTGAAAGAAGATTTAGACGACGTCTTCGGCGTGTTCGAGGACCTGCTGAAGAATCCGGAGTTTCGCGCCGATAAAATTGAAATTGCGCAGAAGGGGATGTACGACGGCATCTCGCGGCGCAATGATGATCCGGGGCAGATTGCGGGGCGGGAAGCGGCGAAGTTGGTGTACGGCACTCACAATCCGTATGCGCGGATCCCGGAATATCGAACGGTGGCGGCGATCACGCGGCAGGATTTGATCGAGTGGCACGGCAAGTACGTCCACCCGAACAATATCATCCTCGGCGTGGTTGGCGACTTCGACTCGGCGAAGATGGAGGCTCGTCTGCGCCAGGCGTTTGCATCGTGGCCAGGGGGGCCCAGAGGCGAAGCGGCGAAGGATGCGGAGATCAAGCCGGAACCAGCGAAGCCGGGATATTACCAAGTCGACAAAACCGACGTGAATCAAAGCAACATTCAGATGGTCGCGCTGGGCATCACCCGCAAGAATCCGGATTATTTCGCAGTCTCGGTGTTCAACGAGGCTTTCGGCGGAGGATTTTCGTCGCGCCTGTTCGGCGACATTCGCACCACGAAAGCACTGGCTTACGCGGTCGGCGGCGGAGTGGGTACGAGTTGGGATCATCCCGGCATGCTGCGGCTGATGGTGAGCACGAAGAGCAAGACCACGATCGAATCGATTCAGGCGCTGGATGAGGAGATTGCCGGCCTGGCCCGGCGCCCCATCGACGACGAGGAAATCAAGCGCGCTAAAGACTCGATCCTGAATTCTTTTGTCTTCCGTTTCGATTCTCCGGCGAAGGTTTTGCAGGAAAAAATGGCTTACGAGTTTTACGGTTATCCGCTGGATTTTCTGGAGAACTTTCAGAAAGGCATCGAAAAAGTTACGGAAGAGGATGTAGCGCGGGTGGCGGCAAAGTACCTTCACCGCGAGCAGATGGCGGTGCTGGTGGTGGGCAACGTCGGCGAATTCGACAAACCGCTGTCGTCTCTGGGTGCGGTGAACAAACTTGATATTGCGATTCCGGCGCCGCCGCCGGGACTGATTCCGGAACAGGGCGAGCATCCGTAGTTTCTGCCGTGAAAATCGCTCTTAGCTCTTGGCTCTTAGCGAAAGGCCAAGAGCTAATGGCTAATCGCTGTTTCTCGGCGGGGGACACTCTTGTCCGCCGCAGTTGACTTGAATTTAGTCAGAGGCAATTGACCCTCAGCTTTATCTGCCGATCGCAGTCTGTGGCGGACAGGAGTGTCCGCCCCACACGACCACGAAGGTTACCTTTGTACTTGCCGCTGCGCCCTCTCGCTTGCTTATAATTCTTCTGGATCATCCGCAACCGGTTCTCTGAGCGCCGATGGCTGCCATTGAGACAATCAATCTGGAGAAGACCTACACCGTGGGGTTCTGGCGGAAGCAGCCGCGCGTGGCGCTGCGTCCGCTGAACCTGACGGTCGCGGAAGGCGAAGTCTTCGGCTTTCTCGGACCGAACGGCGCCGGCAAGACGACCACGCTGAAGCTGCTGATGGGCCTGGTGTTCCCGACCGGGGGCACGGCGCGCATCCTGGGAAAGGACATCAACGATCCGGCCATCAAGGCGCAGATCGGTTTCCTTCCCGAGCAGCCCTATTTCTACGACTACCTGACTGCCAGGGAACTTCTCGAATACTACGCGCGGCTTTCCGGCATGGAGCCGAAGGAGCGCGGCCGCAAGGTCGAGGCCATGCTGGAGCGCGTGGGCCTGAAAGACGCCGCGCGCGTGCAACTGCGGAAGTTCTCCAAGGGCATGCTGCAGCGGGTGGGACTGGCGCAAGCCGTCTTGCACGACCCTAAGGTGGTTTTCCTGGATGAGCCTATGTCGGGACTCGATCCCATGGGACGCCGCGAAGTGCGCGACCTGATGGAAGAACTCAAACAGCAAGGCAAAACCGTTTTCTTCTCCACCCATATCCTTTCCGACGCCGAGGCGTTATGCGACCGGGTGGCGGTGATCCATCAGGGGGAACTGCGGGGCGTGGGCCATGTGGCCGAATTGACCTCGTCGGTCGCGGCCAAAGTGGAGTTGATCTGGAATGGAAGCGCGGTTCCCGCCGGGTTGAGCGCTCTGGGAGCCGAGTGCCGCGTGATTGGGGAGACGGTCCGTGCGGTGCTGCCCGAGGCACAGCAGGAGGCGGCGCTGGAAATCCTGCGGCGGGAGCGGCTGCGGCTCATCTCGCTGATACCGGTGCGCTCCTCGCTGGAACAGTACTACCTGCAAAAAGTAAGTCCGGAAGCCCGGCCGGCAGTGGGGGCGAGATGAATCGAGTGACGCACATCGCCGCGAACACCTTCCGCGAGGCGATCCGCGACCGTGTGCTTTATAACCTTATCGCCTTTGCCGTGCTGCTGACCGGGGCCGCGATCTTCGTGGGGCAAGTTTCCATCAATATCGAGCGGCTGGTGGTGGTGAACCTGGGACTGACCGCCGTGTCGCTGTTCGGCGTGGTCATCGCCATCTTCATCGGGATCGGCCTGGTCTCAAAGGAGATGGAGAAGCGCACGCTCTATACCGTGCTGTCGCGTCCCGTGCGGCGTTGGGAATTCATCGTCGGCAAGTTCTTCGGGCTTACCGGGACGCTGGTGGTGAATACGTTCTGTATGGCCATTGGAGTCTTCGCGGCCCTGCTCTATGTCTCGCACAAGTTCCAGTCCTCCGATGCCTGGATCCTGGTCGCGTTGTTTTTCATCGTGCTGCAATTCCTGATTCTGTGTTCGCTGGCACTGCTGTTCTCGTCCTTCTCTTCCCCGCTGCTGTCGGCGGTGTTCGCCTTCTCTTTGTTTGTGATCGGCAGCTTTGCCGAAGATCTGCGCGGGTTCGCCGGAATGTCGCATGGGCTTACGCGGTGGCTGGCGACCGGCGCGGCCTATCTGGTGCCGAACTTTTCGGCGCTAAACGTGATCGGGCAGGTAGCGCACGAACAACCTATCGCTGCGCGTCTCATTGCCTACAATACGGCTTACGCGCTGGCCTATTCCGCGATGGCGATCTGCGGGGCAGTGCTGATTTTCGAGCGCCGGAACCTGAAATGACAATGACAACGGCTCGGAACTAAAACTGAAAATGACCGGCTCAAGCAGAGTGACGACGGCGGCCAGCATCCTGCTGCTGCTTTCCCTGGCCAGTTCCGTGCTGCTGCTGCGGCGGCTCGACCAGGTACGCGCCGCCGCTACTCTGGAAGACGTCCTCTATTTCAACTCGCCGAAGTTGGTCAAGCGGCTTAGCCTGGGCTACGACGGATTGCTCGCCGATATCTACTGGACCCGCGCGGTGCAATATTTTGGCAACCGGCACGTGACCAGAACCGCGACCGATTACAATCTGCTGGCCCCGCTGTTGGAGATCACGACGGCGCTCGACCCCAAGCTGACCGTGGCCTATGAGTTCGGAGCGAACTTCCTGGGACCGAAGCCGCCGGAGGGTGCGGGCCAACCCGACAAGGCGATTGCTTTGCTCGAGGACGGCATCCGGAACAACCCCGACAACTGGAGGCTGTATTACGACCTTGGATTCTTTTACTACATGGACCTGAAGGATTACGGGCGAGCCGCCGAGGCATTCGAGCGCGGCGCCCAAGTGCCAAATGCGCATCCGTTCCTGCGTGCGATGGCAGCGCGGATGGCGCAGCATGCGGGCGAGATCCAGACGGCGCGCATGCTGTGGCAGGCTACCTATGCCACCACGACGGACGATCAGATCCGGCAAAACGCAGTCGAGCACCTGCGGGCCTTGCAGGTGGATGAGAACATTACGGAACTGAAAAAGATGGTCGCTCGGTACCGGCAACAGACGGGGGTGGCGCCGTCGAGCTTCAACGTGCTGATCAGCGCTGGCATTCTGCGCGGGGTGCCGGTGGACCCAGACGGGAAACCCTACAAACTGTTGGCGGACGGCCGTATCGAGTTGCGCAACCCGGACGACTTTCCGTACGTGGAGAAGGGGCTGCCGCCCGGATACAGGTCAGGGCCGCCAAAATTGCGCTGATGCTTTTGGCTTTTGGCTAAAGGCCAAAGGCTAAGAGCTAACAGCGATTTCCCTATTTTGTTAGCATCCTTGCGTGTCCTCCAGTTTCCCCCAACAACTTTGGACCACATTACGCCGCTGGTGGCGCGAACAGGCAGGAGCGAAGGGCGCTGCCGGCGCGACTTCTCTGCTGGTTCGAAATTTGTGGAGTTTTGTGCGCGAGTCTACGCCCGAGCGCCGGCGGCAGCGCTACGGCGACATGGAGTACGACTGGGAGCATCGCGTCAACACGACCAGCGGCACGGTGGGATGGCGCGCGCGGCTGCTGGGAATGTTTCATTCCTCTTATCAAGCGACCGATCCGGCAGTGTTTCGGGAGATGATGGCGAGTCTGCCCATCGAGTTCAATACATTCACCTTCGTCGATCTCGGATCCGGCAAGGGACGAACGATGCTGATGGCGTCGGAGTATCCGTTTCGGAAGATTGTCGGAGTGGAGTTGATTGCCGAACTGCATCGCGCGGCAGAGGAAAATATTCGCGTGTACCATTCCACGACACAGCGATGCACCCAGATCGAAGCGGTCTGCACGGATGCCTACGAGTTTGTCGTTCCTGACACTCCGCTCGTCTTGTACTTGTTCAATCCGCTGCCGGAAGCGGGATTGCGACGGGTACTTCGAAATCTTGAACGGTCTTTGGAGCAATCGCCGAGGCCGGTTTGGATCGTGTATCACAACCCCGCGATGGACAGCATCTTCGGAGCATCGCGGGCACTGGTGAAAGCCGGCGGAACGGAGTTGTACTCCGTGTTCCGATCGGAGCCAGGTTTCAAGGCTTCAAAGTCTTAAAGAATCAAGCGAGCGTTGCCACCGGCCCTAGAACCTCCAAACTGCATTTCATCGTCATTTCATGTAAGCGCAAGTGCCGTGAAGGTAGAATTAAAAGATTGGGGATTTATCCGAAGTGAGGAATCGATCAATTTGCTGGCTGGTGACGATGGCGGCCGCCGTTCTTTGCCTCGTTCCGTGGGCCCGCGCACAGAACTCTCTTGCTCAAGACATCCAGAAGCTCGCTCGCGCGGTGGACGATCACTACAACCACTTGCGTAGTCTCGAATCGGACTTCACCGAGATCTACCGGGGCGACGGCGCCGAGCGGGTGGAATCAGGCACCTTGTGGTTGAAAAAGCCGCGCAAGATGCGGTGGGAATACCGTTCTCCGAAAGAGAAGCTGTTCGTCAGCGACGGCCAGGCGGTATGGTTCTACCTGCCGGCGGAACGGCAACTCAGAAAAACGACGCTTCGGAAGCTGGACGACCTGCGGTCGCCACTGGCATTTTTGCTCGGTAAGACCAAGCTGGAGAATGAATTACGGGGGCTTTCGAAGGTTGTGGATCAATCGCCCCTGGACGCCGGGAACACCCTGCTGCGAGGGGTTCCGCGGGCAATGGCGGGCGCAGCAGGTGCGGCGAGTGAGGTGCTGCTGGAGGTCAATCCCTCAGACCAGATCGTCCGCATCGTATTGGTGGAGGCCGACGGGGCGACGACGGAGTTCCGCTTTGCGGGCTGGAAGGAGAATCCGGAACTGAGCGATGGCCGGTTTCAGTTCACTCCGCCGCCGGGAGTGGAGACGGTGGAAGGAGAATTGGGACCGTAGTTTTTCGGTAGAGACGCGGCTTGCCGCGTCTCAGCCCGCCGAAGGAGACGGGGCAAGCCCCGTCTCTACAGTAAGTTACTTGCGTACTGCATAGACTGCGGGCTGCGGTAACTTCTTTGGGGACAGAATGTTACACTTGGCCTGAGCAAGCTGGACAGTGGGCGCTCGCAACCAGATCCCTCAACAGCAGACGAGATCGAATGCCACAATTCCTGGTCAAAGTCGCCGACGAACAGGGCCACCTGCGGCAGCAGGTGGAGAACGGGTATTCCGAAGCCGAGGTCCACGACCGGTTCACGCAACAGGGATACCTGGTGTACTGGGTCAAGCCCCGGACTATCCTTAGCCGGGGCGGGGGCCAGCGCGGCAAGCTGCGACAGTCCGCGTTCTTGATCTTCAACCAGCAGTTTCTGACGCTGATTAAGGCGGGACTGCCGATCCTGACGGCGCTGGATCTTCTGATCAAGCGGCAGCGGGACAAGTCGCTGTTACGACTGCTCGAAGATGTGCGCGAACGGGTAAAAGGGGGCGAGTTGCTCTCCGATGCATTCGCCGCCCAGCAGGTGTTTCCGAAGATGTACACGACCACGCTGATGGCCGGGGAGAAGAGCGGCAGCATGGAAGAAGTTCTCGGCCGCTACATCGCGTATCAGCGGATGGTGCAGACGTTCCGTAAGAAGCTGCTGGTATCGCTGGTGTATCCCGCGCTGCTGGTCTCGGTGGTGACGGTGATGCTGATTTTTCTGATCACCTACGTGGTGCCGAAGTTTGCCGACCTGTTCAACAACCTGGGAGCACAACTGCCGGCGATCACGGTGTTCATGCTGACGGTCGGCCTGAACGCGCAGAAGTATGGGTGGGTGGTGCTGCTGGCCGCTGCAGTAGCGGTGGTTTTGTTGTTGCGGTGGAAACAGAGCGATCGGGGGGCGGAACAGATTGACCGGTTTCTGCTGTCGGATGCCGCTGCTCGGGGAAATCCGGCTGAAGTATCAGGTGGCGAATTTTTCGCGCATTCTGGCGACGCTGCTGCAAGGCGGCCTGCCCCTGGTGCCGGCGATGGAGACGGCTGGCGAATCGATGAGCAGCCGGCAAATGTTGAACGGGGTCACCGCCGCGGCGGAGCGGGTGAAAGAAGGACAGAGCCTGGCGCACAGCCTGGAGGCGCAAAAGTTGTTTCCCGATCTGGCGGTGGAAATGCTGGAGGTCGGCGAAGTCGACGGGCGCGCTGCCGGCGATGCTCGGCTCGGTGGCGGAGTTCTACGAAGAAGACGTGCAGACGGCTCTGGGCGCAGCCATGGCGCTGATTGAGCCGTTGATCCTGGTCGTCATGGCGGTCTTTGTCGGCGGAATCCTGATTTCTCTGTATATGCCGATCTTTACCTTGGGAGCGAGCGTGCATTAGGTGTAGAGACGGGGCTTGCCCCGTCTCCGCCGCAAAAGGAGACGCGGCAAGCCGCGTCTCTACAGCAGGGATGGAAAGGGCTGTAAACTGGAATGGGCATGGCGGATAAGAAGACAGCACTGGTCAACGGCGGGAATGGCGGGAAGCTGGCGCCGGAAGCGGCGGCGGTTCCCGACGAACTGGAACGCGCGCGGGATATCGCGCGGCGTTACCGCTGCGAATTCGTCGACCTGAGCGATTTCCAGTTGCACCACGATCTGTTCGAGAAGATCCCGGTGCACCTGATGTTCCGCTATAAATTCGTGCCCTTGGCCGAAACTGCGGACGGGCGGCTGGCGATCGCCATTGCCGATCCCAGCCAGTTGATGATGATCGACGAAATCAGCCTGCTGCTGGGCAAGCGGATCGTCACCAAGGTTTCCACTCTCAAGCAGATCTCCGACATTCTGCAAGAAGACCGAGCAGTCCAAGCGCGTGCTGGAAGACGCGAGCGAGGGATTCACGCTCGACGTGATCCGCGAGGACGAAGCCGGAAACGACGAGACCATTTCCATCGACAAGTTGACGGCGACGGCGGGCACCGACATGAGCCCGATCATTCGCCTGGTCGACACCACGATTTTCACGGCGTTGCAGCGGCGGGCGAGCGACATCCACATCGAGACGCGGGACGACTCGGTGGTCATCAAATTTCGCATTGACGGCGTGCTCACCAACGCCATGCCACCCATCGGCAAAGAGCACCACTCGACCATTATTTCGCGCATCAAGGTCATGAGCGAGCTCGATATTTCCGAGCGCCGCGTGCCCCAGGACGGCCGCTTCCGGGTGAAATACAGCGGCCGCGCCATCGACTTCCGCGTTTCGATCATGCCCTCCATCCACGGCGAAGACGCCGTGCTCCGCGTGCTCGACAAGGAGTCGATGAGCGAGAAGTTCAAGAAGCTCACGCTCGACGTCGTGGGGTTCGAGGAAGACGATCTGCGCCGCTTTCGCCGCTACATCAAGGAACCTTACGGCATGGTGCTGGTCACGGGACCGACGGGCAGCGGCAAAACCACGACCCTCTACGCCGCCGTCAACGAGATCAAGACCGACGAAGACAAGATCATCACTATTGAAGACCCGGTCGAGTATCAAATCCGCGGCATTACCCAGATTCCGGTCAACGAGAAGAAGGGATTAACCTTCGCCCGCGGCCTGCGATCGATTTTGCGTCACGACCCGGACAAGATCATGGTGGGTGAAATCCGCGATAACGAAACGGCGCAGATTGCCATCCAATCGGCGCTGACCGGCCACCTCGTGTTCACCACCGTCCACGCCAATAACGTGGTCGACGTGCTCGGACGCTTCCTGAACATGGGCGTCGAACCTTACAACTTTGTGTCGGCGCTGAACTGCATTCTGGCGCAACGCTTGGTGAGGGTGATCTGCGATTCCTGCCGGACGGCGGTGAAATATCCGAATGATGTGCTGGAAGCGAGCGGCCTGGACCCGCAGCAATGGTCGCAGGTTCCTTTGTACGAAGGGCAGGGCTGCATCGAGTGCGCGGGCACGGGCTTCCGGGGCCGCACGGCGATTCACGAGCTGCTGGATTTGACCGACCGCATCCGCGAGATGATTCTGGAGCGGAGGCCGACCTCGGAGATCCGCAAAGCCGCTCGCGAAGAGGGCATGAGGTTCCTGCGTGAATCGGCGCTGGATAAAGTGCGCAGTGGAGCGACCACTCTGAAGGAGATCAACAAGGTCACCTTTATCGAGACCATGCGGTAGCCGGGGTATTCCTTCAGCGAGACCAGAAGTCCAGTCCGAGCACCCGCCGAGGTAACTGTTCTCGCCATGAAGGTGCGGGATATCATCAAGGTTAGGGGAACGTTCGAATAGCGATGACTTCCAACTCCAAACACGTTCGCCGTCCAACGTTGGCCTGCGAAATCGCGGCGGACCGTGTTCTCGCGGGCCGCGCCGCCGACACGGGGCGGATGGTGGAAATCGCATCGGCGCGGGAACTGGCCCCCGGCACCGTGGTACCCGATTTGATGGAAGCGAATCTGCTCGACGGGAGGGCGGTGCGGCAAGCGATTGAAAGCGCGCTCGGCGGCGTCGGCGGACGGTCGCGCGACGTGATCGCGATTCTTCCCGACACTGCGGTGCGGGTGGTGTTGCTGGATTTCGAAACCCTCCCCACGAAGCGGGATGAAGCCGAGGCGGTGGTCCGCTTCCGGCTGAAGAAGTCGTTGCCTTTCGATCCCGACGATGCCCGCGTCTCGTATCACGCACAGACGTCCGGCAAAGGCGTGCGGGCGGTGGCCGCCGTGGTGCTGAAAACGGTGCTTGAGGAATATGAGTCGGCGTTCCGCGACGTGGGCTACAACCCCGGCATGGTCATGCCGTCGATGCTGGCCGCGCTGGGAGCCGCGGACGCGGAACGGCCAACCCTGGTGGTCAAGGTCGATGCGCGGACGATCAGCATTGCGATTCTCGATCAGGAACAACTGCTGCTGTTCCGGACGCTCGAAAATGTGCGGGGCGTGACCATCACCGGCGATCAACTGGCGGAGGAAGTCTATCCCTCGGTGGTGTTTTTCCAGGACACCTACAACCTGAACATCGAGCGTGTGTATGTGGCGGGGCTGGCGGAAGTGGGCGGCGCCGCACCGGCGCTGAAGAACCAGTCCGGAGCTCAGGTTGAGGAACTGGTGGCGGCGTCGCAGATTGGCTCTACCACGGGAGCGGTCCCGCGCTGGCGCATGGCGGGAGTGGTGGGAGCGCTGATTTCGTAAGTCGGCTGTTAGCGGTTAGCTTTTGGCTCTTAGCTAAAAGCCAAAGGCTAAGAGCTAAGAGCGGTTTGGGTTTTTCTATTTCCTATGCGTCTCGATATCAATCTCGCGACCCGGCCCTATGAAGACGCCCGTGAATTCTGGCAGCGTTGGGGATTGGGCGTGGGCCTGCTGGGCGTGTTGACTCTGGCTCTGCTGGTCGTGGTGGCGCGCGGCTGGACCCATGCTGGAAGAGATCGCCATAACATTGCCCAACTGCAGCAACTGATCGCGGAGCGCGACCAGGAACGGGCGCAGGATCAGGCCATACTCGACCTGGCCGTCAACCGCAGCACGCGGGACCAGTCGCAGTTCCTGAATGGACTGATTCAACGCAAAGCATTTTCCTGGACGCGGGTGTTCGAAGATTTGGAGCGGGTCATGCCGCCGAATCTGCATGTGGTCTCGCTCAAGCCGGAGTTGAACGATCGGAATCAGATGCAGTTGGACATGAAAGTTGCCGGCGACACGCGCGCTGCGGCCATTGAACTCGTCCATCGCATGGAGGGCTCCAAGCATTTTCAGGGAGCGCAACTGGTGGAGGAGGGTCAAGGCATGGAGCCGGGAGCGCCCGTAACCGCTACGGTGGTCTCGATCTACGTTCCGGGCTTGACGGAGGGGAGCGGAAAGTAATGCCGGACTTGGGGAATTCGCGGCGCAAGCTGAAGATTGCGATTGGGGCGATGCTGGCGGCCGATCTGGTTGCAGTGGCGGTTCTGTTCTCGCCGCTGGTGGGTTCGGCGGATTCGCGGAAGCTGCAATTGAACCTGTTGCGTGCGGAATTGACAAGAAAGACTCGCGAAGTCGAACCCCTGCGCGGCATGGACACAAAGATCGTGCTGGCTAAGAAACAGATTGGCGGGTTTTACCAGGACCGCTTTGCGGCGCAGGATTCCGATCTGCTCAACGAACTGGGGAAACTGGCGGCGGCGAATGGCGTCCGCATGCAACAGGCGAAATACAAGGAAGAGGACGCGGCGATCTCCGGTGTGGTTCCAGTCGAAATCGACGGAAGTTTTTCCGGAGACTACCTGCAACTGGTGCGGTTCATCAACGCGCTGGAACGGTCGAAGCTTTTTTTTGCGGTGGACAGCGTGGATCTGGCGGGCGAAAGCACGGGAGCGGTCAAGCTGCAAATCACGATGCACAGTTATCTGGGGTTTGGTGCCTGAGTGAAACTGGGAATCGAAAATCGGAAGCAAGTCATAGGGCTGGCTGTGTTGGGCGGGTTCGCGCTGCTGATGCTGGGCCGCGCTCTGTGGCCCTCGTTGCCGGAAGCGGCGCCGGTTACGGGATCGACGGCTACGGCCGCGGGCCGGACCGGCATGCGGCGCGCGGCTTCGGGAAAAATGGTTCCCCTGGTGGAACCGCGGCTGGATCCTACGCTCGACCTGAACCTGCTCAGCCAAAGCGAGGAGATCAAGTACGCGGGCAACGGAAGAAATATTTTTGTCGCTGGATCTTTGCCCATCGAAAAGCTCAAGGGAACCGGTGTCACGGATCAACCGGCGGCGCTGCACCAGCCTCCGCCAATTCCGCCACCGCCGCCGATCACGTTAAAGTTTTTTGGGTTTGCCAACCGGCCGGGAGAGACCAAGAGAGTGTTCTTGTCCCAGGGCGAAGACGTTTTTATCGCCGCCGAGGGTGACATTGTCGACCGGCGCTATCGCATCTTGCGCATTTCGCCCAACGCGGTGGACGTGGAAGATGTGATCAACAACAACCGCCAGAGCCTGCCCTTGACCCAGGGATGAATCTGATTGGTGATTGGTAATTTGTAATAGGTAATTGGAAGGCGAGTGAGATTTTTATGCGGCGTCGCGGTTTTACATCGGCCAAATTACAAATTACAAATTACAAATTACAAATTCGCCAGCGCGGCTACATGATGATCACGCTCATGTTGGCCCTGGCCATGATCGCGATTGCGCTGCTCACCGTCCTCCCCGAAATTGGCCAGCAGATCAAACGCGATCGCGAAGAGGAGATGAGACGCCGGGGCACGGCCTACATGCGCGCGATTCAACATTACTACACGAAGTACAGCCGTTATCCAGCGAGCATCGAGCAGTTGGAAGATACCAACCACCTCCGTTTCCTCCGCAAGCGCTATACCGATCCGATGAATCGGGACCCAGCCACGGGAAAGGAGAGAGACTTTAAAATTCTGCATCAGACCGATGTCATGCTCAACAACGGGCCGGTATTGGGACAAATCCCCGGGCAAAATGGGCCGCAGGGCGGACTCGCCGGCGTCCCTCAGGGCGGATTGAACGCGTTACAAGGGGGACTTGCCGCTCTGGGAGCGCAGACCGGCGGGGTGCAACCGGCGGTCACGCCCAATCCCGCAACTGGCGACGCTTCGGATGCGGAGGGAAATTCGAATTCGGCTGAATCGTCCCCTTCTAATTCTGTTGAGAAGGCCGGCTCCACTTCCGGCTTCAACGGGCCGGTGTTGGGCGGCGGGGCAATCGTCGGGGTCGCCAGCATGAGCAAAGAAAAGCCCATTCGCGTCTTCTACGGAAAAAACCACTATAAGGACTGGCTCTTTATCTATCTGCCGCAGGCGGACCAAGGCGGCCTGCTGAAAGGGCCGGTGAACCCTGGCATGCCCACTCCGAACTTGAACGGCGGCAATCTGAATCCGGCCGCAAATACCGGCGGTTTCGGAGCGAGCGCCAATCCATCCCAAGGCCTTTCGAACCCGGCGCCTCAACCCCCTGCGCAAACCCCACCGCAACAGTAGATTTCGCTCCCCGCCGGCAATTCTCGTCCGATGGGAAAATGGAAAAACGGCACCCTGAAAGCGCCAACAGAAAAGCCCCGCGTGGAAAGCGGGGCTTGACGTGAAACCGGAGCCACCGAACCGTTAAGGCTTAAACATTAAACGAGGAGCCGCAGCCGCAGGTGCTCTTCACGTTCGGGTTTTCGAACTTGAAGCCGGCGCCTTCCAGGGTTTCGACGTAATCGACATGCGCTCCGCCAAGATACATCAGGGAAGTCGCGTCGACGTAAACCTTCAGACCGTCGAAGTCGAAAACTTTGTCCATCATGCCCGCGCCGTTCTCAAAGGCCATGGAGTACTGAAAGCCGGAGCAACCGCCGCCGACTACGGACAACCGCAATCCCGACGGGACCGGATTCTGGGCAGCCATAATCTCTTTGACTTTGGCAATCGCGGCGGGGGTCAGGACGGGCGCAGTTTTGGGTTGAACGTTGGGTGTGGTGGTGGTCGCCATTCGCTTGATCTCCTTGGTGATAGCTCATTATAACAAAGGCCGAAACCGGCCCGGCAAGGGCTTTTCCGGACCTGGTCCCATTTCCCGAACCTGCCATTTAGATGCTTCGGCCAGACAAGAAGTCGCGCCCCCTCTTGCCAATGGGTCTATAATCGTGCGGAGTAGGAGCCGGTTCCCGAACGCCAGCGGATGCCACGACAGACTTCGCTGGGGCTGAAGGCGGCAACTTCGGGATGGGCTCGATCTCAGCTCCGAGGTGGCGTATGTCTCCAATGTTCGGGCTGCTTGTCGCGTGGGGTATTCTGACGGGGGTTCTCATCATCCTCCTGATCTATCGCAGCACCCTCACCATGCACGAGGACGATTCGATCTTCCTCCATGAAACCGAATCCCAGATGCACAAAGATCAAACGGAAGTGATCTCCAAGATGCAGAAGATCACACCGATCGTCAAGGTGCTCGGCGCCTTGTCGGGGGTGATGATCCTGATCATCGCGGGATTGTTTATCTACCAGGGTCTGAACATCGCCACCACGCCGCAGTAACCGGGGAGGCTGCGGCGGATTCGCGGGAGTCCTTGCCAGGAGTCCTAGCTAACCCCGGCTCGGGGAGAACTTCGCCAGCGCAGCGGCAGTGTGCGGCTGCTCGCTGGCGAACCTGTTTCCTGCGCGGAAGAATCCACGATCAGAATTATGAGGGCGCAAAGCCCCATTGCGATTGTCGGAGGCGGTCCGGCTGGCGCTCTGGCTGGTGCCCGGTTAGCGGCGGATGGCAGAGACGTCGTTCTCTTTGACGAAAAGCTCGCCTGGGAAAAACCTTGCGGCGGCGGACTCACGCACAAAGCTTTGCAGCGCTATCCGTTCTTGGCGGATGCCGGCGGCGAAAGCAATCCGGTCGAAAGTAATCCGGTCAAAAGTAATCCGGTCGATCAGTGCGAACTGATCAGTCCGTCGGGGCGCCGGGTACGCTTCCATCTGCGATACCCGGTCGCGATCTTCTCGCGCCTGGCGTTGAATCGATTGTTGCTGGAGCGAGCCCGGCGCAGCGGCGTCGAACTGCGCCAGGAGCGCGTGACCCGGATTGCGCGAACCGGCAAAGGCAAAGGCGAAGACTGGCAACTGGTCACGCCCCAACATGAATACCAAGCGTCGTACGTGATGCTGGCCGCGGGCGCGCGCAATTCGTTCCGCTCTCAGTTTCTCTCTCCGATTTCCCCGCGCGACTTGATGGTCACCGCCGGTTACTTCATTCCTGGCCGCAGTTCTCGAATGCAGATTCAATTTCTGAAAGGGATCACGGGCTACCTCTGGGTCTTTCCTCGCGTGGATCACGTTTCCGCCGGAATCGCGGGCAAGATGGGCGAAACCTCTACTTTGGAGCTGCGCCGCACACTGGAGCATTGGCTCGAAGCAGAATGGCTCAAAGAGCATGGCCTCCGTCTTGACGGCGCCCGTTTTTACTCGCACATTCTTCCATCCTTGCGTCCACAGACTTTCGAAACGCTCGAAGTCTGCGGGAAAGATTGGGCCATGATCGGCGACAGCGCGGGTCTGGTGGACCCGATTACCGGAGAAGGTCTCTATTACGCGCTGCGATCGGCGGAGTTGTGTGCCGGCGCGCTGTTGGCCGGACGACCTGAAGATTACCGGGCGCTTCTTCAAGAAGAGGTGCTTCCCGAATTGAAGCTGGCCGCGCGCGTCTCCGAGCGCTTCTACCGAGGGCAGGTATTCGGCGACAGCGTCCTCGAGCAAATGGTATCGCTGACCGCGAGAAGCGCCAGCTTCCGCGATCTGATGAGCGACCTTTTTGCCGGGATTCAAGGCTACCGCGACTTGCGTGCGCGCCTGTACCGGATACTGCCCGCGGTGATGGCCGAAGGCCTGGCTGGAACGCTCAGCTTGCCTTGGAACAGCAGCAGCGGATCGCGCTTCGCCACCGAGCCGGTGTCGGAATAATTACCACCCGCATCGTAGAGACGCGGCTGGCCGCGCGCCTACTCTAACGATTTGTCATCCTGACCCTGAGCACAGCCGAAGGGGAAAACACCTGCTGTCTCTTGCGCGGCAAAAGGCAAGTCCTTCCCCTTCGGCTACGCTCAGGGTCAGGATGACAAGCTCTTCCGACTTTCCGCTAAGCAGCCTTCGCCTGCAACCCTACGATATCGCTAAGCAGCACTCTCTCGTGGCCTTCAGGGTTCACCTTTTCGTACACCTTGCGGATCACGCCGTTGGGATCAACCACAAAACTGCTGCGCTCCCAGAAGTTCATCCCTTTCCATTCCGCCTGGCCGATGCCGAGCGACTTCATCAGGCGGGCATCGGTGTCGGCAAGCAAATCGATGGTAAAGGCGAACTTGTTGCAGAAGTTCTTGTGCGAGGCCACGTCGTCGGCACTCACGCCGATGACTTTAATCCCAGCGGCGTCGAAATCGGCCTTGGTCGCCGTAAACGACTTGCCCTGGATGGTGCATCCCGGCGTGTCGTCTTTCGGATAGAAATAGACGACCAGCCAGTGGCCGGTGAAGTCGGAAAGGTTGATGGTTTTGCCGTCTTGATTGGGAAGCGAAAAATTCGGAAAAGCATTGCCCGCGGAAAGCATGAAAGTCTCCTTGTCTATGGTTATGCATTGTGGGTGGTCAGCGGAGAACGCGGTTACCGTCGCCGCTCTCCTGGCTTTCATCCAAAATCGGCCTTCCCTGTGTACCTCTGTGTTCCCTGTGGTTGAGAATTGCGAAAGCTTGAACCACAGGGTACACAGAGGTACACAGAGGAAAGCTCTGTCTTAGGCCAACTAAGAGCTAACAGCGAAGACCGGCTCTCAAGCGGCTTTCATCATTTTCCGGGCACGTTCCTCCAACTCTTGCGGCGACACGTCTTCCTTGTGAGTCGCGATACCCCAGAGATGTCCGAACGGGTCCTGGATGAATCCGGAGCGATCTCCGTAGAACTGGTCCTCGACCGGCTTCAGGATTTTCGCGCCCTCGGCAGTCGCCTTGGCGACGACTTTGTCACAGTCGGGAAAGTACACATACAGGCTCACCGGAGTCGCGCCGATGGTTTCAGCGCTGCGGTAGCCCATCTTCGGATTCTCGTCCGCCAGCATGATGCGCGAGTCGCCGATCTGCAACTCGGCGTGGCCGACCTGGCCGTCGGGACCATCCATGCGCACGTGTACGGTCGCTCCGAAAACCTTTTTGTAGTAGTCGATCGCTTTCGCGGCACCTTTAATGACGAGGTACGGCGTGACAGAATTGAATCCCTTGGGAATGTAGTGGACTTTGTTCATAATTTTCTCCTCTGATGTTCCGCTCATGGTGTTCCTCGAAGATGAGGTTGAGGGTTGAGGTTGAGGCGCGTACGCGGACCCCCACGGCCCGCGCTGAGACTGATAGGGATATGAGAACACAAGTTGGGATAGGACTCAAGGCTACATCAGAATCGATGGGAGATTGCGAGAACCGTGGAGGATTCGGATGATTTGGAGCGGCTGCTTCGCTGGATCGTAAACGATCAAGTACACCGAATAAGGCTGCACGACTCAAAACCGGAGAGGCAGCGGAGTCAGATCTTTCCTCACACGACCGGCGAGTGGCGAGTCGGCCAAAAGGTTGCAGGCCCGCAGAATTGATTCTTCAACCCGGTTTGCCGCTTCAGTGTTGTCCTGGCTTATGAAGTTCCAAATCTCGAAGAGATCGTTGACTGCTTCCGGCGTTAACCGATACTTCTCCATCAACCCTGCTGGTGACCGAATCGCTTTCGTTTTAGTTCGGCAAGCCTTAAACGAACTGCGTCGGGGCCGATCAATTCGCCGCGCTGCGCGCTGGCGTAGCCTTGGTCAATCTTGTCTCGAATCTCGGCGCGATTCGCGGCTAACCAGGCTTCCTGTTCGTGGAGCATGGAGACCGCCTGCTCCACAAATTCGTCGACGGTTTCGTAGGCGCCGCGCTGGACGTCCTGTTTAACCAACTCCTCGAGTTCGGGCCGAAGGCGGATTTCCATGCGGGTATTCTAACTCAGGCGGCTCTCCCAAGCAGATCGCAGGCAGCCGACGATCCGTGGCTATATTGTCGTTCCGATGTTGCTATTGTGCGTTTGTTTCGCAACCATCCGCCGCCGGGTTTACTGTTTGACTGAGAAGGTCACATTTACGTGGGTGCCGTCATCCTCGGTTCCGAGGGTTACAACGACGGCGCGCTTGTTGGCTTGGTCTTCACCGGAGACCATGCCTCCGACTTTTCCATCGGAGTTGCTGGTCATGTTGGACACGGCAAAGCCCACCGCTTTCAGAGAGTCCCCATAGAAGGATATGACTTTGTCGGCCGCGTCCTTGGTGACGAACGTGTAGGAACCGGTTTGCTCCGCGCCGCTGCTGGCTGAGAAGGTGTTTTGCTGAGAAGGTGTTTTGCGGAGAAGATCCCGGATACACCGGCACCCAATCGGGCGCTTTGTCCGAGCCGCTGCCGATCTTCATGGTGCCTTCGGAACTTTTCATCTCCATCCTGGCGTTTGCCCCCTCACCCGCCATTGTCATTGAGGTCGTTTTGCCGTTCTCGTCGGTAATGACCATGGCCTTCTTCTGCGGGTCGAACTTCATGGTTACGACCTTGCCGGTTTTCTTGTCGCGGACGACGATGGTTCCGGCATTGTCGTCGCTCGAAACGATCTCCGTGTCAGGGCTCATGGCGACGGCCATCTTCGCGGTGGCAAGACCGGGGTTCTTCTTCATCAAATCGGAATCGAAGCCGGCCTGCTTCACCTTGTGCATGGCATAGAAGCCGAGTACGGCGCAACTGGCAAAAGAAATCAGAATGAGCCCCACAACGATGCCGACAACCCACAGAAGTACTTTGGTTCCTGAACTCTTCTGGGGCGCGGGCGGGACGCCGCCGGGTGTTTGCGGACCGGACGGGGTACTCGACATGGGAGTCTCCTCTGCCTGGAAAATGGCTTGCCCGCTGCGACGGACGGAAGAAAAGCCGCGCGTCTAAAGAACGCGCCATTATACGCGCAGGGAGCAGTACCCAGCAGCCAGTCGCCGCCTCGATGGGGGTGTACGAAGACCAGATCGCTTTCTACTCGATGCCCAACTCTTTCGCTAGCGCCTTCCACTTGCTGTCCACCAGCGCGCGGGTCTTTGCATCCATCACAATCTCGTCTGGCCACGGACGGGCGAAGCCTTCAGTCGACCACTTGCGCGTGGCGTCGATGCCCATCTTCGAGCCGTAGTTGGCGAGGCGGGCGGCGTGGTCGAGCGAATCTACCGGGCCGAGCGTGAACTGGATGTCGCGCTCGGGATCGATATGGTTCAGCGCCTTCAAGGTGACGTCGGCCACGTCCTGCACGTCCACATCTTCATCTACCACGATGATGCACTTCGTGAACATGGCCTGGCCCAGCGACCAGATGGCGTTCATTACTTTGCGCGCTTGTCCGGGATAGGACTTACGAATGGAAACGATCATTAAATTGTGGAACACGCCTTCGATGGGCAGGTTGATGTCCACCAGTTCGGGGATGGTCAGCTTCATCAGCGGGAGGAAGATGCGCTCGACAGCTTTGCCCATCCAGGCATCTTCTTGCGGCGGCTTGCCTACTATGGTCGTCGCGTAGATTGGATCTTTTCTGTGGGTCACGCAGGTGACGTGAAAGACCGGGTATTCGTCTTCCAGCGAGTAGAAGCCGGTGTGATCGCCGAAGGGGCCTTCGGTGCGGAGTTCGTCCAGGTTCACGTAACCTTCCAGGATGATCTCGGCATTGGCCGGGACTTCCAGATCGACCGTTTCGCACTTCACTAGCTCGACCGGCTTCTGGCGGAGGAATCCGGCGATGATGAACTCTTCTACGTCCGGCGGGGCGGGGACGATGGCGGCGAAGGTTAGGGCGGGCTCGGTGCCTATGGCTACCGCTACTTCCATTTTGCCGGAGGGGCGGTCGCCTGGGGCTTGCATTGCGCCACCCGATGATCGGGCCATGATGTCTACCGCGGCGGCGTTCCCACCCTTCGCAAAAGACGCGAAGGGTAGGGCACCCAGGTTCATGGCCGCAGCCCGCATGTGGTCGCGGTAATGTTCCGCGGCTACCTTCTGCCTTTGCCAGTGCATGCCGGTGGTGCGCTCGTCGTAGACTTGCATGCGATACATACCTACGTTTCGCTTGCCGGTTTTCGGATCGCGCGTGATCACGCAGGGCAGGGTGATGAACCGTCCGCCATCTTTAGGCCAGCATTGCAGGATGGGAAAATCTAGCAACGAGAAATTGTCGCGCTGGATCACTTCTTTACAGGGGCCGGTGGCTACGGTCTTGGGAAAGAATTTGCCCATCTCGGCGAGCATGGGCAGCATCTTCACTTTGTCCAGAAAACCTTGCGGAGACTTCACGTCCATGAAGCCGCGGATGCGCTCGGCGATCTCGTCCAGGAAATCGACTTCCAGCGCCAGTCTCATGCGGCGGGCGGAACCGAACTGGTTGATCAGAAGATGCGAGCCGGGATAGCCCTTCAGGTTCTCGAAGAGCAGAGCTTTCCCGCCGACCGTTCCCTGCCGGTCTTTATCTTTGCTCTTCGAAACGCGGTCCGCAATTTCCGCAATCTCCAAAATTGGGTCCGCTTCGGTGCGGATGCGCTTCAATTCTCCCGCTCGGTCGAGCGCTTGGATCCAGTCCCGCAGATCGTCGTAGGCCAAAATTCCTCCTGAAAGGACAGACGATTATATGACGAGGCTGACAGAAACCTTTAACCACCTGTGGCGAACGCGATCTACGGCTCCTCAGCTCCTAATACTCTTCCACATTTGGCGCACTGCGACTAGGATATGGAAATCAATTTTGCAGCCTCCGTAGTTGACCGAGGGACGAATGATCCGTTTTAAGGTAAACGGGCAGGAAAAGACGTTTGACGGCGATCCCGACATGCCGCTGCTTTGGTATTTGCGCGACGTGGCCGGGCTCACGGGAACGAAGTTCGGATGTGGCGTGGCGTTGTGCGGCGCATGCACCGTGCACAAGAATGGCGCGGCCATCCGCTCCTGCAGCACGCCCATGAAGGCGCTCGGCGGCTCCGAGATCACCACCATCGAAGGCATCGCGCCAATGCATCCGGTGCAGGCGGCGTGGATGGAGATTCGGGTGCCGCAATGCGGCTACTGTCAGAGCGGCCAGATCATGCAGGCCATTGCGCTGCTTAAAAAGAACAAGAATCCGAGCGACCAGGAGATTGACACGGCCATGTCGGGGAATCTCTGCCGCTGCGGCACGTATCAGCGGATTCGAGCGGCGATTCATCAAGCAGCGAAACATCAAGCAGCGAAACATCCAAGTGCGAAGGAGACGGCATGAAGCTCATTGAAAATGTCAGCCGTCGCGGATTCCTTGAGGGCACTCTCGCCACCGGAGTATTCATACTTGGCGCCAGATTGATCCCCGAACCGCTTTGGGCTGCGGAAGGCGAAGCGGCGCCCCCGCCTCTTCAACCCAGTTTGTGGATGGCGATTGCGCCCGACGGCACGGTCACTATTGTTGCGCACCGCACCGAGATGGGGAACGGGATCAAGACTTCACTTCCGATCGTGCTGGCGGATGAACTTGGCGCCGCCTGGAGCCGGGTGAAGGTGGAGCAGGCGCTTGGCGATCCGAAGTATGGGGACCAGGAAACCGATACCTCGCACTCGGTCCGCGATTTTTTTGACTTGATGCGGCAAACCGGAGCGGCCGGACGTTTGATGCTGATCCGCGCCGCCGCTGCCCATTGGGGAGTGCCGGCGGCTGAGTGTAACACCCGAGAGCCGCACTTTGTTCGGCATCACCGCAGCGGCCGCAAGCTGGGCTTCGGTGAACTGGCAGAGGCAGCCGCCAAACAGCCGGTTCCCAGCCGGGAAGAATTAAAGCTCAACCCGCGGAGCGCGTGGCGATATATCGGCAAAGAGAATCACCATCTCTACGATCTGCCCGACATGATTAACGGCAAGGCGCAATATGGCATCGATCAAACCGTTGCAGGAATGGTGTATGCCGCCGTCGCGCGTCCGGCGGTGCTAGGCGCCAGCGTCAAATCGCATGACGATACGGATGCGCTCAAAGTTCGCGGCGTCAAACAAACCGTCGTCATCGAAACCTTCAAACCTCCTCATGGCCATCAACCCATGGGCGGAGTGGCGGTAATCGCCGACAACACCTGGGCCGCGTTCCAGGGCCGGAAGAAGCTGAAGGTCGAATGGGACAACGGTTCGCACGTGGGGTACAACTCCGAAGAATTCCGCAAGACTGCGACCGAGACCGCGAGAAAGCCTGGGCAGTTGGTCCGCAACATCGGCGACGTGGACGCTGCCTTTCGGAACGGCGGAACCATTCTTGAGGCCGAATACTACACTCCACATCTCGCGCATGCGCCGATGGAGCCGCCCGTGGCGGTCGTCGATGTCCGGGACGGAAAGGCATACTGCTGGGCGCCGACGCAAGATCCTCAGCAGCTTCAGAAGACGCTCGCCGACCTTCTCGGAATCAAGCCGGAAGACGTCATCTGCCATGTCACTTTGCTGGGCGGAGGCTTCGGGCGCAAGTCGTTTCAGGATTTCGTCGCCGAGGCCGCGGTGCTTTCGCAAAAGTTGCATAAGCCGGTGAAGATCGTCTGGAGCCGCGAAGATGACATTCGCTTCTGCTACTACCACCCTTCGGCGGCGATGTACCTCAAGGCCGCGGTCGGCCCCGGCGGCAAACCTTCGGCATGGCTGCAGCGTTCGGTCTTTCAAGGAAGCGCGTCCACGAGCGATACCGAAGTCCTCTACCCCGGCCAGGACGAAATCGACAATGGCTGGACTGACGTTCCGTTCGACATTCCGAACCACCGCGCCGAGAGTGGGCCGGCGCGCGCCAATGTCCGTATCGGATGGGTGCGCAGCGTAACCAATATATTTCATGCCTTCGGCGTGCAATCATTTGCCGATGAACTGGCGCACGCCGCCGAGAAGGACCCGGTGCAATACCAGCTTGCGTTGATTGGTCCGGACCGAAAGATCGACTTCACGGGTACCAAGTACCAGAACTACGGCGCTTCGCTCGATCAATTTCCTTACGACACGGCGCGACTGAAGCGCGTGATCGAAATTGCGGCTGAGAAATCGGGCTGGGGCAAGCGCTCGACAGCCCTGGGCAAAGGGAGCGGGCTGGGTATCGCCGCGCACCGGAGCTTTCTGACCTATGTTGCGACCGTGGTTGAGGTCGAAGTCGACAGCCGGGGGCAGGTACACATCCCGAATGTGTGGACTGCTGTGGACGCGGGAACGGTCGTCAGTCCCGACAATGTGCGCTATCAGTTCGAAGGCGCCGCGGTGTTTGCCGCGAGTTTGGCTTTGTTCGGCGAGATTACGGCAACCGATGGCGCCGTGCACCAGAGCAACTTCAACAACTACCAGATCGCGCGCATGAACCGCGCTCCGCGGCACGTCGAGGTGCACATTGTGGAGAGCGAAGCGCCGCCGGCCGGAGTGGGCGAGCCCGGCGTGCCGCCGTTTGCGCCCGCCCTGTACAACGCGGTGTTTGCGGCCACGGGCAAGCGAGTGCGGGAGTTGCCGTTGTCGAAGACGAAACTGGTGTAAGTGGCCTGTTTCTTACTCCTGTAGAGACGGGGCTTGCCCCGTCTCCCCTGGTCGCGGCAGGAGACGCGGCAAGCCGCGTCTCTACAGGAAATGAGTTGCCTTTTAAGAAATGTCCGACAAATCCACGGTGAAAACATTGCTGGCGCTGCTCCTCCTGCTCGCAGGAGCTTTCGCTACCGCCCAAGAAATCGTCGTGGCGGCGGCGGCCGATATGAATGCTGCTCTTCCGCAGATCGTCGAGGCGTACACGAAGGAGACCGGGCAAACGGTGAAGTTCTCATTCGGCTCGTCCGGCAATTTGGCCAATCAGATACGAAACGGCGCGCCGTTCGACGTCTTCTTCTCCGCCGATGAAGACTATCCTCGACAGTTGATCGCCGAGGAACTCGCGGCCAAAGACACGCTGTACCGCTATGCCGTTGGCCGGTTGGTACTGTGGATACCCGCCGATTCGCCACTGGACTTATCAAAGCTTGGCATGAAGGCGTTGCTCGAACCGTCGATCAAGAAGATTGCGATTGCGAATCCTGCACACGCACCATACGGGCGCGCCGCGGAGGCGGCGCTGCGGCATTTTGGAATTTACGATCAGGTTTCCAGCCGGCTTGTCCTGGGAGAAAACGTGTCGCAGGCGGCGCAGTTCGTCGAGTCGGGCAATGCTCAGGCGGGGCTGATCGCGCTCTCGCATGCGCTCGCTCCCGCGCTGAAAGGCAAAGGCCGTTACTGGACGGTTCCGCTCGATGCCTATCCCACGCTGAACCAGGCGGCCGTCGTACTCTCGCGATCTAAGCAGCAGGATGCGGCGCGCAGATTTCTGGAATTCTTACGCACCCCCGAAGCTACTTCCCTGCTCGGCAGTTACGGGTTCAGCGTGCCGGTCGAGACACACTGATATGGAGAGGCATTGAAATGAACTGGGAGGCCTTCTGGTTGACGGTGCGTCTGGCGGCCATCGTTTCGACGCTGCTGGTGGCCATCGGAATTCCCATCGCGTACTGGCTCACACACTCGCGCTGGCGCTGGAAATTTCTGATTGAAGCGGCGGTCGCACTTCCGATTGTCTTGCCACCGACGGTACTCGGTTTTTATGTGCTGGTGGCACTTGGTTCGCGAAGTCCGCTTGGCCGCTGGTGGGAGTCGCTCACCGGCCATACCCTGGCCTTCACTTTCGAAGGGCTGGTGATCGGGTCTTTGTTATACAGCCTGCCGTTCGCCGTGCAACCGTTCGCTGCGTCATTCGGCGCGGTCGATTCCAAGTTGCTTCGCGCGTCGGCTTCGCTGGGTCATTCCCCGGTGCAGACCTTTCGCCGCATCGTACTTCCTCTCTCGAAAGCGGGGCTGGTCACGGGATTTGCGCTCAGCTTCGCGCACACGCTGGGCGAGTTTGGAGTGGTGCTCATGGTGGGAGGCAACATTCCGGGCGTGACGCGCACCATCTCAATTGATATTTACGATCAGGTGCAGATGGCGAATTATTCCAGAGCGAACCAGACGGCGCTGGTGCTGCTTGCCGTCTCTTTCGTCCTGCTGTCGGTCGTATATGGTTTGAACCGGCGTCCGTGGGCGGTGGGTCTATGGAAATGAAGACTACTCCCGCGCCACAAACCGCCCTACAAATATCGGCGCAGACAATTTCTTCCGAGCTCGAAGTCCGTATTCGCAAACGCTTTCCGAATCCCGAGGGCAGTTTCAACCTGAATGTCCACTTTCGCGCGCTGGCCGGATTCACCATTCTCTTCGGCGCGTCGGGCGCGGGGAAAACGACGCTGCTGGACTGCATTGCTGGGCTGAGCGATCCCGACGACGGGCGCATTGCGGTGGGCGGCGAGGACCTTTACGACTCGGAGAAGAAGCGGAGCGTCGCCGCCTGGAAACGGCGCATCGGGTACGTACATCAGGACCTGGCGCTGTTCCCTCACCTGACCGCCGGCGAGAACGTCGCGTACGGTCTGCGCACGCTCAGCGCGGCCGAGCGGCAGACGCGCAGCCGCGAGATACTGGAGGCGTTCCGCATCGATGGCTTACGCGACCGGCGGCCGGCGCAAATCTCCGGAGGCGAGCGCCAGCGCGTTGCCCTGGCGCGCGCGTTGGTGACCGAACCACGCGCTCTGCTGCTCGATGAGCCGCTGGCTGCGCTGGACCGTCCGACAAAATCGTCTCTGGTTGGCGACCTGCGGCGCTGGAACCAAAACCACCGCGTTCCGATTCTTTTTGTCACACACAATGGCGAGGAAGTGTTTGCCCTCGGCGATGAGGTCATTGTGCTGGACGCGGGGAGGATCGTGGCGCAAGGGCGTCCGCATGAAGTGATGCGCGCTCCGCGGCTGGAAACCGTTGCGAATCTCTCAGGATTCGAAAACATCTTCGACGCCACGGTGCTGGCACTGCACGAGGATCGCGGGTCGATGACGTGTCGTCTGAGCGGCGGTGCGGTGGAGTTGGAAACTCCGCTGGTTCGGGCCGAGGTTGGCTCGCGCCTGCGCGTGGGCGTTCGCGCCGGCGATCTGCTGCTGGCGACGGAAGAACCGCGCTTGCTGAGTGCTCGTAATGTTTTGCCGGGAAAGATTCGGCGGCTGGAGCAGAGAGACGTCACCGTCTTGGCGATGGTGGATTGCGGCGGCACCGAGTTCGAGGTACACATAACGCTGGCGGCGCGCGACGCTCTGGGACTCGGCCCCGGCAAAGCCGTCTGGGTCGTGGTCAAGACGTATTCCTGCCACTTGATGGCGGTGTGAACACGTTGCCGGAGAACCTGCTTCCCCTTGCAAAGCGCGAGCCTGGAGAAAATGATAATTTCATTGCCAATGCAAGTTGATCGAACACTGGCGCCACTGTCCGAGGAGGTCGTCGATCATTACTTGGCGATTTTGGGAGTCGCGCGAAGAGAACCCAGCCTGGAGGCCCTTCGCGAGCTCGTGGCAGCTCACCTTACCCGCATTCCGTTCGAGAATATTTCCAAGCTTTATTACCGCAAGCGTTTGGGACTAGTAAACCTGCCGCCAATTCGGCTCTATCTCGAGGGGATCGAGCAATACCATTTTGGTGGCACCTGCTATTCCAACAACTACCACTTCCATCTGTTGCTTCGCAGCCTGGGATACGAAGCGAAATTATGCGCTTCGGACATGAAGACTCCGCAGGTTCATGCGCTAAACATGATTAGGATTGAGGAGCGAGAGTACATGGCAGACACGGGTTACGCCGCCCCGCTGCTGGAACCAATGCCTCGCGACCTGACGGTGGATTATGAAACCCGATTGGGCCGGGACCGTTATGTGCTGAAACCGCAAGACGCGAATGGCTGTTCGCGCCTTGACCTGTATCGGGATGGAGTCTTGCGTCACGGCTACCTTGCCAAGCCGGAGCCCAGGAAGATTGAAGATTTCAGCAAGGTGATCGCTGCATCGTTCTCTGCCGATGCAACGTTTCTAAATTCGGTCTTGCTGGTGCGGTTCAATCCGGGCCGTTCCGTCCTCATTCATAATTTGACGCTGGTTGAATCTCAAGGGGACCAATCGACGGTGCATGTGTTGGCAAATCGTGACGAGCTGATTGCCGCAATTGAACAGCGCTTTGCCATTTCCCGGATGATCGTCAGGGAAGCAATAGGTCAACTCGGCAATTTGCAGGATGCGTGGAGTTAGCAATTCCGCGATCTGAAATGACCGCGAATCGGAAGCCGCCATTTTGCTCCGCTTCAGACGGGGCGGTGCCTCCTCCCAACACAAGCAGGCTCAGCGCTCGATGGCAATCACCGCGATCCACTGCCCGTTACGTTCCTTGTGATAGGCAATCGTTCCGCCTAGCCGTTGGGCAATTTCTTCGGGCAGTAGGTCGCGATGGTAGCCGAAGAATTTTTCCTTGATACGCCGCCACGCCTCCCAATTTTCAATACCAAAGACCGGATGCGGCGGCTGGTACTTCGTGGAGAAGACCAGGGCCACATCGAAGCGGTCGCGAGCCCGGGCCGCGAGGTCGATTTGGGAGGCGGAGAAATCTTCGACACGCAAGACGCGGAAAGGCTGACTGGCACTGGCGTAGCCGAGCCATGGCCGGGTGAGTTCGTCGGACGCGGGCCAGGCGGTCAGAACGCGTTGGCCGGGGTTTCGCATCGCCAGGAAACGGCTGGCTTCCGCGTGCATCACGATGTAGTCGCGGTAGGCAAGATTGTCTTCGAGAGTGAATCCATAGGGTGGATTGCTGAACAAGCCGGCGACGAATGCGGCCGCGACCGCTCCCACAATCAATTTCCAATAACGCACGCGCCGCCAGAGAGTCGAGACCGACACCAGGATTACCAGCGGAACAACCGGCAACATGTAGCGAGCCAGCACGGCTCCGCCCACCGCCGACATGAACACGAGATAGGCGAGCAACACGGAAAGAAGTGCGGCTTGCATCCAGAACGGAATTCGCGGACGGGCGCCCGCGTTGGTTTTTTGCGGCGGACGAAGCATGGCCAGCAATGCCGCGAGCGTGAGCAGATAAAGACTGAAATATCCGAAGAGTTGCCAGAGCCGCATTCCCAACGCCAGCGGGATGCGCAGAGGGTTGAGGGTGGCGGCAACGTTGTAGCGAAAGAATTCGGGGTTGCCCAGCAAGAAGCCCGTCTTCGCGTAGTGGTAGGCGTACCAACCGGCTAAGGGCGCGACGGGGAGCAAGAGATAGAGCCAACGCGTTTGCCTGCCCACGGGTGGAAGAATTTCTGTCCAGCGAACTTCTTTCGAACCTCTTGTCGAACTTTCTCTCGAGCTTTCTTGCGAGCGCGTCCGGATGAAATCGCCCAACAGTTCCCAGGCCAACAGCACCAGTGGAGCCAGGATCGCGGTCTCTTTCGCCAAGGCCGCCAGCGAGAACCAGAGTACTTGCTTCCAGGGACGGTCTTCCAGATACGCGGCCAGTGCCCAGAACGTAAACCCTGCGGCCGGCAAGTCAACCTGCGCCAGGGAACTCTGCGTGAAGTACACCGGATAGAGTGCGACCAGCGCGGTTGTCGCCCAGGCCACGGGCAAATTGGCGGCGATTCGCGAAAGGCGAAACAATCCCAGCAACGAGAATGCGGACAGGGCCAGCATGGCCGTGCGCGTGACCAGCGTGGAGTATCCGGCAACGCGCCACGCCAGCGCCAGCCACACCATCACCAGTGGTGGATGCGCGTTCGACGGCGTCGATTGCGGAATGAACGTGCCGGTCAGGAACAGATCGCGCGCGGCGGGAACGTAGTAGCCAGCTTCATCCCAGAAATAAGGAAGTCGCAGAAGCGGCGCGTGCAGGAGCATGAGTCCGGCAAAGAACAGCGCGAAGAGAAGAAACTGCTGCGCCCATGCGGATGGCGGCGGTTGAGATTGTGTTTTCAGATCGCCCACCGCGCAGCCGTTGTTGAATAGTGCATCAGTGAATTTGTCCACCCGGAGCGCGTGGATCAAGCTTGATCTCGCCGAACGCGGCCTCGTAGTTTGACACGTTCTGCTGCAGGAGCGCCATGAGCGCCTTGGCCTGTTGCGGACTGAGATAAATTCCCTGAAAGTTGCGTAATTCCACCTGCGTCTCCGAGCTTTGCTGCATGGTGCCGAACACCAGGAAGAAATCCCACACATTTACGCGGATCTGTACGCTGTTGGAGTAGGCGTCGCGGTAATCGGGAGTTTGCACAAACTTCACATTCGGTTGGTTCGCTGTATTCATGTCTCGCAGTGTAACGCCGCGGCAGATCACAGAGCAAAGAACCGAGCAAAGGTGAAGGAGTCACACGATCAGGATCGCCCCTCCGGGGCTCGAATTCCGCGCCCGGTGGTACGATGGAAATCTGAGCGGGGCTGGCGGAACTGGCAGACGCGCTGGCCTTAGGAGCCAGTGGCCGCAAGGCCGTGCAGGTTCAAGTCCTGTGCCCCGCACCAGCCTTTCCTCGATCTTGCGGGCGGTTTTGCGGATAGCGGTGTGGCGCTCAGATTTCTCTTGCCGTTTCTTTTCTCGCGACCAACTCCGCGGTCGCCTTTTTCGCCACCCTTTCCTGGTAATGCAATACACGGAGCCCGCTTGCCAGTTGCAAAAGTTCGCCCGGCTCCAGCAAGTGCGCCGGGTTCTTCGGGCCGCCCGGCAGTTTGGCCTGTGCCAGGGTATGCGTCTTATAGATGAGCAGGCCGCCGGGCCGTACCGCTCGCACTATTTCCGAAAAAATCTTTCGCTCCAGATAGAAGAACGCCATCACCACTTCGAACGTTGCGGTTTGCGAAGCCTGGAAGCGGGTGAGATCATCTACTACAAAGTGAATGTGGGGGGCGAGCAGTCCGGCATTCTGCTTCGCCTGTTCGATTCCGGTCTCGGAGATATCGATGAGCGTGACTTTCCAACCCTGTTTCGCCAGCCAGATGGCGTGGCGTCCGGCTCCTCCCGCGAGATCGAGCGCGCGGCCGCCGTGCGGAAACAACGGCAGAACGTATTGGGAAAAGGTCCGCTTTAGGAAGGGATCGGGAACCAGCCAGGCTTCGGGCGCTTCGCGATATTTCCGGTTCCAGCGGTCGCGTTCATTGTCATCATAATCAGAATAAGAAGACATGGTTTTTGATTCTAATCCCGGCCGGCGAAGCGAGCGGTGGAGATGCCCCGCGTGACGCCCATCTCGACGCGCCATTTCGGCCACAACGGCGCCTCGCTCCCGCCCCGCACCGGCGGCGGTGGCGGCGGCATGCCGGACTTTATTCCTAACTCTATTCCGAACTATGGCGAGCGCCTGCGCCGCGCCCGGATGGGACTGGCCGTCGCCATGACGCCCGTCTTCATGCTCTTCATATCTTTCACGGCTGTGTATCTGGTTCGGCGCGGATTCCTCAGCGTCAATGTGGACGACACTGCCTACATCCGAAGCTGGGTTCCGGTGCGATTGCCGTGGATGTTATTGTTGGCCAACACAGCCGTCCTGATCGCGAGCAGCATCACGATCGACATGGCGCGGCGCGAAATCACGCGAGCCGCCGCGCTCGCCCCGGTGCAATCGATTCCGGGCATCTCGCTCGGCGAGGAGCGCAATTTTCCCTGGCTGACCCTGACCACCGTTCTCGGTCTGCTATTCCTTGCCGGGCAGCTCTTTGTTTGGAGCAAACTTTCCGCGGGAGGTTTTCACCTCGCCGGCGGCACCAGCAGTTCGTTCGTTTACATTCTTACCGCGATGCACGGGCTTCATCTGGCCGGCGGTGTGCTTGCGCTTTTGTTCGCCCATGTCGCGGCGGCTCTGCATCGTCCCATCGAAACGCGCCGCATCGTCGTGGACATTGCGTCGTGGTACTGGCATTGCATGACGGGGCTGTGGATTTACATTCTTGTGTTGTTCTCGTTTGCGGCGGGGTGAGGCGGTCGTTAGTCGTTAGTCGTTAGTCGTTAGTCGTTCGCGAGCGCCGACAACTCGCCGGCGACAGCAGGTCCTTCGCTTCGCTCAGGATGACAATTCGCCTCGCCCGTCTCGAGGGGAACCTACTTCGCGGGTGTTGGTTTCAGCGCTGCTTTCAAATCGGCAATCAAGTCGTCAGTGTCTTCAATGCCGACCGAGTAGCGGATCAGGGCTTCGGGGATGCCGCTGGCTTTACGCTCCTCGGGCGTGGACTCCACGTGGCTGGTGGTCGCGGGAGGGCCGGCGATGGTTTCGACCGCTCCGAGGTTGGCCGCGAGATGGGCGTAGCGCAGGCGCGGAAGCAGTTTCTTGACCGCCGCGAAACCGCCCTTCAGAACGAAACTGAGGACGCCACCATACCCGCTCATCTGGCGGCGCGCGATGGCATGATTTTCGTGCGACTCCAGGCCGGGATAAAACACGGATGCGACCTGGGAATGCGCTTGCAGGAAACGGGCGATCTTGAGCGCGCTTTGGTTTTGCTGGCGAATGCGGAGGTGCAAGGTTTTCATTCCGCGCAGGAGGAGGTACGCCGCCATGGGGTCGAGGCAGGCTCCCGTAATTTCGCGGAAGTGGTAAATGCGGCTCACCAAGTCACGGCGGCCACAGACCACTCCGCCCAGAGCATCGGCGTGTCCGCCGAGAAACTTCGTGGCGCTGTGAACGACAAGGTCGGCACCGAGTTTCAGCGGGTGCTGATTGATCGGTGTGGCAAACGTGTTATCGACTACGACCAGAGCGCCATGACGATGCGCGGCGGCCGTCAGGCGTGCGAGGTCGATGATCTTGTTGGTTGGATTGGTCGGACTCTCCAGATACAGGACCTTGCAGCCGCGGGCAATGGCGGACTCAATCGCTTTGTGATCAGTCGTATCGCAGAGGGTCACGCCGATCTGAAACCGTGGCAGAAATTCTATGAAGAGTTTGTTGGTGCCTCCGTAGGTGTCGTTCACCGATACCAGACTGTCGCCCGGCGAGAGCAGCGTGAACAGCGTATTGCTGATCGCTGCCATGCCGCTGGCGAAGCTGGTGGCGGCTTCCGCGCCTTCCAGGGTCTTTACCTTCTCCTCAAACGCGGCTACGGTGGGATTCGTATTGCGGCCGTAAATGTGTCCGGGTTTCTTGCCTTGCGCTACCTTCAGCCATTCGTCAACGTCCTTGTAGCCAAAGGAGACGCCGTGCGCGACGGGGACTTGGGTGGAGCCCATCCAGTGAACGGTTTGCTCTCCTGCCCAGACCGCGAGCGTTCCTATTCCTGGTCCAGCGCTGGGATTGTTTTGGGATGAGACGCGAGTACTCTTTTTCATGTCGCGCAAGTGTCTCACAAACCTGCTTGAACCGCAGTTCTTCGGCAGTCTGAGACGGGGCAAGCCCCGTCTCTACACGAAATGGGGTGTAGCGACGATTTATAATAGAAAGATTCGGTTGCGGGTTTTGATCCGTCTGTAGTACCAGGGGAAGATGTCGACAGAAAGCATTGTGGTTCGCGGGGCCCGGGTTCACAACCTCAAGAACATCGATTTTGAGATCGAGCACAACCGTTTGACCGTCGTCACTGGCGTCTCCGGTTCGGGCAAGTCGTCGCTTGCTTTCGACACGATCTATGCCGAGGGACAGCGGCGTTACGTGGAGTCGCTGTCGGCATACGCGCGCCAGTTTCTGGAGCGGATTGAGAAGCCGGACGTCGATGTGATCGACGGGATCGCGCCTGCGGTTGCCATTAAGCAGAAGAACTCCACCCGCAATCCGCGCTCTACTGTCGCTACCGCTACCGAGATCTTCGATTACATGCGGCTGCTCTTTGCCCGCGTCGGACGAACTTACTGCCTGCTCTGTGGCCAGGAAGTGAAGAAAGATACCGTGGACGAAGTGGTTGACCGTCTGCTCGCTCTGGGCGAGGGCACTCGCTTGCATGTGTTCTTTCCGATTCAGGAGCATGTGCCGGCGCCGGAAGAGAGGAGCGCTAAGAAGTCTGGTGCCAAGAAGAAGTCAGCCAAGCCTAGTCTGCCGTCCAGCGCAGTTTCGGACGCAATGAGGGCGCGGCTCTTCGACCTGCGCAAACGCGGCTTCAACCGGCTCTTTCAGAAGGGCCGGGTCTTCGAGTTTTCGACTCCGGAATCGCTGCTTGACGTCAACTTTTCCGAACCTGTTTTTGGGCTGGTGGATCGGCTGGTTGTCTCCGCCGATCAGCGTTCGCGCATCGTGGATGCGGTCGAGATCGGCTATCGTGAAGCGGGCGAGGTTATTTTTGAAACCGCAAGTCGGGATGGCGATGGCAAAGCTCCCGAGCGAATGCGTTTTTCTCAGCGCTTCGAGTGCAAGAACGACGGCCGCCGCTACGACGAGCCCGAGCCGCGGCTGTTTTCATTCAATAATCCTTATGGGGCCTGCCCGCGTTGCCAGGGCTTCGGCAACACCATCGACATCGATCTCGACCTCGTCATCCCGGACAAAGGCAAGACCCTGAATGAAGGTGCGATTGAGCCCTGGACGAAGCCAAAATATAGGCCGCTGTTCACCGAGCTCAAGCGCTTCGCGCGGCAAGCGGAAATTCCGCTGGACGTGCCGTGGTATGACCTGGACACCGAGCAGCAGAAGACGGTTGTCGATGGTGCCCGCGGTTTCGGCGGCGTCCGCGGCTTCTTCCAGCATCTGGAGCGCAAGAAATACAAGCTGCACGTCCGCGTCTTTCTCAGCCGCTATCGCGGCTACTCGCTTTGCTCGACGTGCGGCGGAACCCGCCTGCGCGCGGAAGCTCGCCAGGTGAAAATCGATGGCAAGAACATCTGCCAGGTGTGCAGCATGACGGTGGAAGAGGCGGCCCGCTTCTTCGATCGACTCACGCTCTCGACCGAGCAAGCCGCGATTGCCGACAGGCTGCTGATCGAACTTCGGGAGCGCCTGCGTTTCCTTAACGAAGTCGGCCTGGAGTATTTGACGCTGGACCGTCTCGCCTCGACGCTCTCGGGTGGCGAAGCACAGCGCATACAGCTGGCGACTTCTCTCGGGTCGCGCCTGGTGGGCACCCTGTATGTACTCGACGAACCTTCCATCGGGCTGCACAGCCGCGATACTCATCGACTCATCAAGATCCTGCACGGCCTGCGCGACCTGGGAAATACGATCCTGGTGGTCGAGCATGATCCCGACATCATGCGCGCCGCCGATCGCATTCTCGACCTCGGGCCGGGCGCCGGGGAGAATGGCGGAAAAGTCGTGGGCGTGGGCACCTATGACGAGATCGTCAAGATGCCGCACTCGCTCACCGGCCGCTATCTCGCCGACGAACTTCGCATCCAGATCCCAGCGCGACGCCGTCAACCCGGATCACACAAACTGCGCATCACCGGCGCGCGGGCGCATAACCTGAAGCGAATCGATCTGGAAATTCCGCTGGGAATGTTGGTGGCGATTACCGGCGTTTCCGGCTCGGGAAAATCTTCGTTGTTGCATGACGTTCTCTATCAGGCGCTGGCCACGGCCAAGCGGCAGATTAGTAGCGGCACCGTGGGCAAGTTGTGGGATGACATCGAAGGCGACGAGTTTCTCGACGAAGTCGTGCTCGTCGATCAATCGCCTATCGGCCGCACTCCACGCTCGAATCCGGTCACGTACATCAAGGCGTTTGACATCATCCGCGAACTGTTTGCTTCGCTGCCGGAAGCGCAAAAGCGCGGCTTCCCGGCCGGATACTTTTCCTTCAACGTGCCCGGCGGCCGCTGCGATACCTGCCAGGGAGACGGCACGGTCACCGTCGAAATGCAGTTTCTTGCCGACGTGGAATTGATCTGCGACGAGTGCAAGGGCGCGCGCTACAAGCCGCAGGTGCTCGAAATCCATTACAGAGGCAAGAGTATTCACGAGGTGCTGAACCTCACCATTCGCGAAGCACTTAAGTTCTTTGCCGAGGTTCCGCGGCTCACGGAAAAATTGCGCGTGTTGGACGAAGTGGGCCTTGGCTACCTGCGTCTTGGGCAATCGGCCACGACGCTCTCGGGAGGCGAGGCGCAGCGCATGAAGCTGGCCGCGCATCTTCAGCCTGGAACTCGCCCGGTCAGCCACGTCGCAGAGGGCGGCGACGGGCCCAAACGCAGACGGCACCTACTTTACATTTTCGATGAACCTACTACCGGGCTGCATTTCGACGATGTCAGCAAACTCCTTTCCGCGTTTCGCCGTCTAATCGATGCGGGAGGGTCGATTGTCGTCATCGAGCACAATCTCGAGGTCATTAAGACCGCAGACTGGGTTATCGACCTTGGGCCGGAAGGGGGCGATCGAGGCGGAAAGGTTGTTGGATTCGGGCCTCCGGAAGCGATTGCGGAGTTGAAGAACTCTTACACTGGACAGTATCTGAAGCGGGTGTTGAACGGGAACTACGCGCGGAATGGCGATCGGTAGAATAGAAGTGGTTAGAGTTTATGTGAGAACTCGACCGTCCCTCCGGGACTTGAATCATCTTGCTCACTCTTCCCAGCGCTGAAGCGCTGGGCTAAGTTCGGTCGCCCCTCCGGGGCTGGATTTTCCTGCTTATGAACCGGCCGGTCAGCAACGCGATCCTGCTCATCATCGTCGTGCTGACCGTCTGCTCCATCACCCTTGCGCAGACCCATACCACCGTCCGCCATTACAAGGAACGCATCGACAACACACCTCCGGAAATCGCGCAGGCCGAAGATGCCATCCAGAAAAACGATTTCACCGCGGCGGAAACGCTGCTGAAAAAGGCGATCGACAAAGATCCCAAGAACTATCAAGCGTGGTTCGATCTCGGATTTGTTCTGAACCGCCTGGGTCGCACCGAGGAGTCGATCCACGCCTACCGGCAGTCGGTCGCCGCCAAGCCCGACGTTTTTGAGTCGAACCTCAACCTGGGCTTGATGCTGGTGCGCATCCATAATCCCGACGGCGAACAATTCCTGCGCGCGGCCACCGGCCTGAAACCCACAGCTCACGTCGAAGAAGGCCAGGCCCGCGCCTGGATCGCGCTGGCGCATTCGCTCGAAAACGCAAAGCCGGAGGACGCACTGCAGGCTTACCGCAAGGCTTCCGAGCTCATGCCGAAGGACCCTGAGCCCCATCTCTCGGCGGGATTGCTGCATGAGCGGCGAAAAGAATTCTCCGACGCCGAAACCGAATACAAACAGGTGCTGACGCTCGATCCGCGCTCCGCCGATCCCCACAACAATGATCAACACAACCATGACTCCCACGCCAATGACCCCGCCACTGCGGAAGCCGCCATCGGCCTCACCAACATCTACATGAAGTCCAACCGCCTCGGCGACGCTGAACCCTTGCTGCGTAAGCTGGCCGCCGAGCGCGCCGATGATTCCGGGATTCATCTACAACTCGGGCGCGTGCTGGAGGCGGAAGGAAAGAAGGATGAGGCAATCGCGGAATTCCAGACTGTGGCGAAACTGGCTCCCGGGGACTCTGACGCGCAGCGTGAACTTGCCGACCTGTATTCGAGTGCCGGAAAAAACGATCTCGCGGAAACCGCATATCGCGCTCTGGTCGCTGCCCAGCCGAAAGACCCCGAACTGCATCGCGGGCTGGGGAGGGCTCTGCTGCTGCAAAAGAAATTCCCGGAAGCCGAACAGGAATTCTTGATGGCCCTCCGGCTGAAGCGCGATTGGCCGGAGGTTTACGTCGATCTGGCATTTGCGGCCAGCGAGAATAAGAATTACGACCTCACGATCCGAGCGCTCAATGGGCGCGCTTTATTGAATGCGGAGATGCCAGCGATTTGTTTTTTTCTTCGGGCCTCCGCCTATGACCACTTGCGCGACTACAAACAGGCCGCACTCGATTATCATCATTTTTTGGATGTTGCTAATGGAAAGTATCCGGATCAGGAGTGGCAGGCTCGACACCGCCTGATCGCGATTGAACCGAAGAAGCGTTGACTGCCATGCGCCGGCTTGCCTTGTATCTGCTTCTGCTCGCACTCGGATCCGCCTACGGCGCCGCCAAAGACGCCACCGTAGCGGAACTGAAAGCGCGCCTGGAGAGCGCGCGCGCCGAGGACCGCCCCGAACTCTGCATGCAGATCGCGCGGCGTCAGTTGAGCAGCGCCGACACGTTGTACAAGGGTGGCAACGTCGCGGAGGCCGCTGCCGCCGTCGACGACGTCGTTGCCTACTCCGAGAAAGCGCGCGACAACGCCGCGCAGACGAAGAAGCACCTCAAGAATGTCGAAATCGATGTGCGAAAAATGGCGGAGAAGCTGCGGGACATCAAGCGCACTCTCGCCTTCGAGGACCAGCTTCCGGTGGAACGGGCCATCCGCCGCCTGGAAGACGTCCGCACCGCGCTGCTGCAGGAAATGTTCGCCAAGGACAAGAAGAAGGAGAAAAAATGAAAGCGGGCGTCTACGGGCACTGGCGTCGGCGCACCATGCTCGGTCGCACCATACTCGGTCGCACCATGCTCGGTCACACAAGGCTCGGGCTGGCCCTGTTGTTGGCGCTCGCGGCCTGCTTGTCGGTTTGTTCGCCGCTTTGGGCCCAGCGCCGCCGTGACCCGCTCAATCCGCTGGAGATCGATCAGCTCCGCGACGCCATGCTCGACCCGGACCAACGCTTAAAGCTTTACGTGAAGTTTTCCCGGGATCGTATGATCAAGCTTGAACAAATGCGCAGCGATCCGAAGACGACCGAGCGCGCGCGCCAGACCCATGACATGCTGGAAGATTTCCTCGCCGTCTACGACGAACTGAACGACAACATCGACATGTACGTTGGCCGCAAGGACGATATTCGCAAGCCGCTGAAACTCATCATCGAGGCCGACACCGAATTTCAGGCGAAGCTGCGCGCCATCAAGAACTCCGCGAATACAAATGTCGACGAAGCGAAGCAGTACGAATTCTTGCTGACCGACGCGCTCGATACCGTTGATTCCAGCGCCGACGACCACCGCAAAACCGTCGCCGAAGTTGAGGCCTACATGAAGCGCAAGAAGACACAAATAGGGCGACGCGGTCCGCGGCGAACTTCTTTGCCACAGGGTACACGGAGGAACACGGGGAAAGCGTACGGGTTCCCCTGTGTTCCTCTGTGTCCCCTGTGGTTAGCTCTTGGTCTCAGCTAAGATAGTCCGTCATGCAACTCTGGTTCGCCCGCGGAGGTGAAGTTACCATCCGCGAACAGCTCGTAACCCAGGTCATACTGGGAATCCTCAGCGACGACCTGGCTCCGGGTCAGCGTTTGCCGAGCACGCGAGAACTGGCGCTGCGCTTTCGCCTTCATCCCAATACGGTCAGCGCCGGATACCGCCAACTCGAACGGGAGCGGTGGGTTGAGTTTCGCCATGGCAGCGGCGTGTATGTGCGGGAGCGCAAACCTGAGTTGGCCCCCTCGTCGGCGCTGGCGCTCGATCAGTTGATTTCGAGACTCTTTGTATCAGCGCGCGAGCTGGGAGCGCCGCTCAGCACCGTGCGTTCGCGCTTGCGGCAATGGTTGGAGTTGCAGCCGCCCGACCATTTCCTGCTGATCGAGCCCGACGAGGAACTGAGACGAATTCTGGCGGCGGAGATCGGGCAGGCCGTGGCATTTCCGGTCCAGAGTTGCGATCTGCGCGACTGCCCGAAGAGTCAGGACGGCGCCATTCCGGTCGTGCTTCCAAATCGCGCCGCGGCCGTGCGGCAGGCTCTGCCCGAAGGCGCCGACGTGCTCACGCTGCAGGTTCGGTCCGTCCCAACTTCGCTTGCCGGATGGCTGCCGGCTCCTTCTGGGACGCTGATCGGGATTGCGTCGGGTTACCCGACTTTTCTAACCCTGGCGCGCACCATCCTGCAGGCCGCCGGTTTCCACCCGGATGCCCTGGTATTTCGCGACGCGCGCAAAGCGAACTGGCAGCGCGGCCTGCAGCAGACTGCGGCGGTGGTGTGCGATACCGTTACAGCAACCCAGCTTCCTGCGGGCTGCCGGGCCATTCCCTTCCCTTTGCTATCGGAGTCTTCGATCGCGGAACTTCGGCGCTACGTTGAGTTCATCGACAACCCGCTGAACTCGTAGCGCACTGGAGAGGTCATGCGCCGTGCTACTCTTCCCTCAACGTGTCTCCAAAGCTCGCCGAAATCTTTCACGAAGCCTATCGCGAACTTCGTCCGCGAACGCCCGCGCCGCCTCTGCACGTTCGCTTTTATCCTTTCGTTTCCATCAACAACACCATCCGCTTGCGCCAGGGAGAGCTCTACATTCGCCTCTCCGATCTGCTCGAAGGCGCGCCCGAAGCCGTGCTGCATTCGATCACCCACATCCTGCTCGCCAAGCTCTATCGCAAGCCGGTCGACCGCGTGCACAGCGCCCGTTATCGCCGCTATGTTGCCGGCCACAACGTGGCCGCCAAGGCGCGACTCGTCCGGCAGATGCGCGGACGCAAGCACATCCGCTCCGCCCGCGGCCACCACTACCATCTGGAAGAAATCTTCGACGACCTGAACCGCCGCTTCTTCCACGGACTGATGGGGCGTCCACAACTTACCTGGAGCCAGAACCACGCCCGCAGCAGCCTTGGCCACTACGATCCCGCCCACAACGCCATCGTCATCAGCCGCGTCTTCGACCACCCGCGCGTGCCGCGCTACGCCGTCGAATACATTCTTTTTCACGAGATGCTGCATTTGAAGCACCCGGTTAGACTGCGGGGGAGCCGGAGATGCGTGCATTCGCGGGAATTTCTGGCGGAAGAAAACCTTTTTCCCGAAATCGCCCACGCAAAGAAGTTCTTGCGGATTATCTGAGCTTTCAGACTGCTCTAGGCGTTCGAGCAGGAGCGCGGAAAAAAGAAGAAACCCGAACCGCGCGGGTTCGGGTCTCGGGAACTGCATAACCTGTCCAGTTACAAGAAGATTATCGCCAGCCACCCCCTTGAAGTCAATGTTACCGAAGGGGACTCCCTGTCCTGAGTCCCCAGATCAGTCCCCCTACCCAAACTGGGAGACTGTGGACCCGACGGGATTCGAACCCGCGCCTTATAACTGGACAGGTTAATGTGCTCCCATTACACCACGGGCCCTAGCCCCAGTTTCGTGGGTCTTCGCGTTGGCCGGCAAGCTCATGCATCACACGACGATTGTGACAAATGCGTGGCGTTCCCGCGAAATACCGTTCCATGCTCCGTTCTCCCCGTGTGATGCAAATCACGTCCATCGGTGATGCATTGCGTTGACCGGGCCCCGCTCCAACCCGTATCCTATTGATATTGAAATTGAAATTCATTTTCAGTTAGAAAGCGACTCGTTCTTCCATGCTCCAGGCATTCATCATTACGCTCCGCGAGGGCGTCGAAGCGGCGCTCATTGTCGGCATCACCCTGGCCTATCTCGCCAAGATCGGGCGCAACGATCTGCGCAAATCGGTTTACGCCGCTCTGGCTGCCGCCTTTGCCGGATCGATCGGCGTGGCCGTCGTGCTCTCCCGCTTTAAGTTGAATGAGGACATCTTCGAAGGCTGGGTCATGCTGGTCGCCGCGCTTTTCGTCGTCACCATGATCGTCTTCATGATGAAGACCGGCCGCAAGCTCAAAGGCCAGATCGAAAGCAAGGTGGGCTTGTTCGCCCGGGGCGACGCCTGGATCGGCCTGTTTATTTTTGTCTTTCTCATGGTGCTGCGCGAGGGCGCGGAAACGGTTCTGATCCTCTCGGCGGTGACGCTGAATTCGAGCGAGCTGATGAGCTTCATCGGCACCGTCATGGGGGTGGTGGTCGCCATCCTGTTCGGGGTGATGTTCGTCAAGGGCAGCGTCAAGATCAATCTGCAGAAGTTCTTTAAGGTCACGACTGCAATTCTTTTCCTGGTGGCCGGGCAACTGGTGATCTCCGGGCTGCACGAGCTTTCCGAGAACGGGGTGCTTCCCTCTTCCCGGCAGGAGATGGCGATGATCGGCCCCATCGTCCGCAACGATTTTTTCTTCTTCGTCACCATCTTCGTGCTGGCCGCGCTGATGGTGCTGTTTGAAATGAAGAGCCGCCAGCCGGTCGAACTGCCGGCGGCCGGCGCCGCCCGCCGCAAAGCGCTTTGGACAGCGCGCCGCGAGCGTATGTGGATGGCCTCGGTTTACGTCTTCTCGTTCGTGTTCATCGTGATGATTACCGCCAGCTTCATCTACGAGAAGAGCGCCAGCGCACTTTCGCCGGCCACGGAAGTCACGTTCGTCGACGGCAAAGTTTCCATCCCGCTGAAGCAGGTTTACGACGGCGAACTGCATCGCTTTGAAGCTAAAGAAGGCGGGGTCGAGGTCCGTTTCTGGCTTTACCAGAAGCCCGACGGAAAAGTGGCTACCCTGTTCGACGCCTGCGAAATCTGCGGCCCGGTCGGCTTTTATAAGGGAGCACAGGGCGTAATCTGCAAGAACTGCGCCGCTCCGATCAACCCTCAGTCGGTCGGCATGCCGGGCGGCTGCAATCCGATCCCGCTGAAGGCGCAGGTCACCGACGACGCGGTCATCGTCTCCGAGGCCGACGTGGCGGCGGGCAGGCACTACTTCGAGCAGAAATAATGTTTCCCCGCCTCGTCTACGAATCGTTTCGCCGCCAAGCGCGCCGCAAGCTGCTGGCGGGCATCGCGATCACGCTCGGGCGTAGCGGTCGCGACCGCCATGATCGCCGTCGCCACCGACATCGGCGACAAGATCAACCGCGAGCTGCGCAGCTACGGCGCGAACCTGGTGGTCACTCCACAGGAAGACACGCTCGACGTGGAAGTCGGCGGCGTCAACCTGAAGCCTCCTAGCGACGGCGCGTTTCTGAACGAAGCGGATCTTCCGAAAATTCGCGGCACATTCTGGCACCACAACATCGTCGGCTTCTCGCCCATGCTGCCGGTCACGGTGAAACTCGGTAGCGGCAGCGCGAAAGATTTGACGAAAGATGTCACGCTGGTCGGCACCTACTTCAACAAGCCGCTCAGCTTCGGCAAGGAAGAGTTCACCACCGGCGTGCGGATCACGCATCCATGGTGGAAGGTTTCGTGTGGGGACGGCAAAGAGTCTCCAAATTGCGTTTGGCCGGCCGACGACTCGCAGAATGTGCTGCTCGGCGAACGCCTGGCAACGAAGCTCAACAAGAAACCCGGCGACACACTCGATGTCTCCGGCCGCCAACTGACCATCTCCGGCATCCTCTCGACCGGCGGCGCCGAAGACGACCAGATCGTCGCGCCGCTTGCCCTCGCGCAGCAGATTCTCGGCAAACCCGGCGCCGTACGCCGCGTCTACGTCAGCGCGCTGACCAAGCCTCAGGATGCGCTCGCCATCCGCGATCCGAAGACGATGACTCCCGAGGTTTACGATCGCTGGTATTGCTCGCCTTACGTGCAGTCGATTGCCTACCAGTTGCAGGAAGTCATTCCGCATTCGCACGCGGAGCAGATTCGCCAGGTCGCGCAAAACGAAGGCACGGTGCTTTCGCGCATCAAGGGACTGATGCTGCTGGTCACGCTGGCCGCCCTGTTCGCGTCCGCGCTCGCCGTTTCCGCCGCCATGGCTACGGCCATCTACGAACGCCGCGTCGAAGTCGGGCTGATGAAAGCGCTGGGCGCGGGCGATCTGGTGGTCTCCGCGATCTTCTTTGCGGAGGCGCTGCTGCTGGCGCTAGTCGGCGGCATCGCCGGATTCTCCGCCGGAGCGCTGCTGGCGCGCCAGATCGGCCGGTCGATTTTCAACTCGCAGATCTCGATTGAGCCCGTGCTCTTCCCGATCATCATGACCATCGCCGTCTTCGTGACCTTCGCCGGAAGCGCCGCCGCCATTCGCCGCGCCGTGAAGTTCGATCCCGTGTTCGCCCTGCGAGGTGAAGGATGAGCGCTCATCCCAGCGCACTCCACACTCCGAAGCAGGTCGCCGATCGCCGCGCTCAGGCGCCGCACATATCCATGTTCGCTCGGATGCTTCTGCGCGCCGCCGTCCTGCGTCGCGGACGCGCCGCCTCCGCCTTGCTTGCCATGATCGTTGCCGCCGCCGTCGCCACCGCGATGATGAACCTCTACGTCGACGTGCAGGCCAAGCTGCGCACGGAGTTTCGAAATTATGGCGCCAACGTGGTCATCGTTGCGAAGGACGGCCAGTCCTTGCCCGCCGACGCATTGGCCAGAGTCGAATCGGTTCTCGGCGCAAAGACGCTGGCTGTTCCTTTCGCTTACGCGGTTGCACGCACCCGCGACGGACAATCTGTAGTCGTCGTCGGCACCGACTTCACCCGCGCCCGCCAGTTGAATCACTGGTGGAAGGTGAGCCATTGGCCCGACGCACCCAACGAAGCGCTGATCGGAATGCGCGCGGCCGCGGTAGTCAGCCCCAAGCGCCAGCCCTTCGAACTGACCTTTCAAGGCAAAGCGATCCAACTCGCTCCTGCCGGCATGCTCCAGACCGGAGCGGGCGAAGACAGCCGTATTTATCTCGATCAATCTGCATTCCAGAACTGGACCGGCGTCGCGCCCTCGACCATCGAAGTCGCCGCCAACGGAACCGCTGCGGAAGTTGAAGCATCGATTCGCCAGCTGGCGCGGCTTCTGCCTGCGGCCGACATTCGCCCCGTCCGCCAGATCATGGAAGGCGAAGCGAACGTGCTGAACAAAACGCGCGCCACGCTTTACGCCTCTTCCACGCTGGTCGTGCTCACTTCAGCTCTCTGCGTGCTGGCGACGCTCATCGGATGGGTCTTCGACCGCCGCCGCGACTTTGCCATCATGAAAGCCCTGGGCGCTTCCGAACGTCTGGTCAACGGATTCTTCGCGGCGGAAGCGGCGGCGCTGGGCGTAGTCGGCGCGATTGTCGGGTTTTTCATCGGCATCGGCGTCGCTGCCTGGATCGGACGCGTCAATTTCCACGCGCCCGTCGTGCCGCGCTTCAGCGTGTTTCCGTACGTGCTTGCCGGCAGCGTTGCCGTGGCGCTCATCTCGGCCATCCTGCCGATCGGACTGCTGCGCCGCGTGCAGCCCGCCATTATTCTGAGGGGAGAGTAGATGACTGATTGAGTGATCAGGGTATCGCTTTAGCGATACCGCAATTCTGTCGAAAGAAGCGCCCCTTTAGGGGCTGCCCGGCAAGAGTAGTAGCGAAGGAAAGACTAGCGATGATTCAACTCAAGAACGTCACCAAGAGTTATCCCGCCAGAGAAGAGGAGAATAATGGCGGCCGCAGCCTCATCAATGCGCTCGACGACATCTCTCTCTCCATCGCGCCCGGCGAGTGGGTCGCGATGATGGGACCCTCGGGCTCCGGCAAGAGCACCATGGTCAATCTCATCGGATGCCTCGACCGCCCCACCAGCGGCGAAATCTGGCTGGACGGACAAAACGTCGCCAGCCTCAGCGCCTCGGATCTCAACCATGTGCGTGCCGAGACGATCGGCTTCGTCTTCCAGCAATTCCACATGATCCCCTATCTCACCGCGGTCGAGAACGTCATGCTCGCTCAATACTTCCACAGCATGACCGACGAAAAGGAAGCTCTCGAAGCGCTTGATCGCGTCGGCCTGAAAGACCGCGCCGGCCACCTGCCTTCGCAGCTTTCCGGAGGCGAGCAGCAGCGCGTCTGCATCGCTCGCGCCCTCATCAACGATCCTAAAATCGTGCTGGCCGACGAGCCCACCGGCAACCTCGACGCCGTCAACGAAGAAATTGTTCTGCGCCTGCTGCGCGAGCTTCATCAGCAGGGACGCACCATCGTCATGGTGACGCACGATCCCGTGGTCGCGCGCCTGGCCGACCGCCGGGTTGAATTGCATCACGGCAAAATCGCCGCCCAGGAAGTTTTTGCGATGGCCGACGACGAGCAGATCGACGAAGTGCTGGAAGAACTATTTGCTTTGGAAGAGAACGGCCAAGTCGCGGAGATTGGCCGGATGGAAGTGCACGGCGCCCTGCCCGTATCCATCGCCGTGGAAAAAATGGCGGCCATGGGATTGGTGACGGCGCGCCCGCACCCGCCCGCGGCGCACGATCACAAACCCTTCGTCAATCCCTGCCACGACGCGCTGAAGCCGGCTGGCTTTTCGACGGGCGACGGCTCGGCGATCGTCGAACTCACCGCGCGTGGACATCAGCGAGCCGCCGATATCATCCGCCGCCACCGCCTGGCCGAGCGCCTGTTCACCGATTCGCTTGCCATGGACAGCGAAACTGAAATCGAGCAACAGGCCTGCAAGTTCGAGCACATTCTCTCGCCGGAAGCCACCGACAAGATCTGCACCTTCCTCAACCATCCGTCTACGTGTCCGCACGGCGCGCCCATTCCGCCGGGACCGTGCTGCGGACGGCGGGCGGAACCGCGGCAGACCGCGACTTCGTTATCCCATCAAGGGTAGTGGAGTGTAGAGACGGGGCTTGCCCCGTCTCCTTGGACGCGGGAGACGCGGCAAGCCGCGTCTCTACAGGAACGCACCGGCTACTTCTTCCCGAAGAACTTCCCAAATCCCAAACGCACCTGCACCGTATTCACTCCCGGGTTCGGCGACGGTCAGTCCGGCATTCGAAATATGCATGTAGCGGACATCCACCGACCACGCGCGCTCTCCCAGAAAATGCAGCCCGAAGGCCGCGCCCGAGGTGAAATTGATCGTCGATGTTCCCGTTGGCACCTCATGCGTCGTAAACAGTGTTCCGCCATTTAACTCGAGGTAGGGAGCAACCTGTCCGCGGGTGGCGAAAATCCATTTCAGCCCCACGGGATTCACTCCCGCCCCGTACGCAGTGTTTGCTGGCTGGAATACAACAAACGCCGGGACCGCGTCCACCGCATACTCGAATCGTCCGTTGAGAAAACCGGGGCCGTGCGGAGCGGTCAGGATCCATCCATAGCGGAGTCCGGCGTTCCAGACGCTGGTATCTTTGGTTCCGCCCGGAACCGAGCGTCCGCCGCCCGTCCAAACCTGGAGTTCATGACCGCCCTCCTCCGGACGATCCTGGGCGACGGCGAGAGAAGCGGCCAGAAAGAGAGTCAGAAAAAACGTGAGAAGAACAGAGACCGCATTCCGAATGGATCGTGTCATAGGTATGGTCAAAGTCGAAAAAAGGAACGATACGCGAACCGAAGCCAGGAAACAAATCTCTAGAGCCCGGTAAAACTCCAATCTCCGTTCCGGCGTATGGCAAAACGCTGAAATGTATCTTGTGGGGCAGCACCCTGACCGCAGCGGCTAAAGCCGGCACCGAAAACGGACTAGCTACCGCAGCGCTGAAGCGCTGCGCCACCCAAAATCGAGTGCGAGAACGAGCCTACTACAGTCCGAGCCCGCCATCCACCGCCAGCACCTGCCCGGTAATAAACTGCGGAGCCGTGGCGAAGAACATCACCGCCGCCGCAATGTCCGCCGCCGTTCCCGTTGCGCTGCATCGGCGTTTGTTTCGCCATCTTCTTCATGAACGCCGCTGCCGATTTCTCTCCCAACTCAATCATCCCCGGAGCCACCGCATTCACCGCAATCTCCGGCGCCAGCGCCTTCGCCATCACTTTGGTCAGCATGTGCACCGCCGCCTTCGACGAGCAATAATGCGCATGCGTCGCCCAGGGACGCAGCCCGCCCAGCGAGCCCATATTCACGATGCGCCCTCGGCGCTTTCTCAAATACGGCAGCGCCTCGCGCGACACCAGAAACGGCCCGCGCGCGTTCGAAGCAAAAATCGCATCCCACTGCGCGAACGTGAGCTTCTCAAACTCGACGGTCTCGTAATTGGCGGCGTTATTCACCAGCACGTCGATCCCGCCCAGTTCGCTCGCCACTTCCTTCACCATCTCCCGGACATTTTTCTCATCGGTGACATCGCAGCGCACCGCCAGCGCCTCCACGCCGTGCCGCGCCAGCTCTCCCACCACCGCCCGCGCCTCGCGCGCCGACTCGCGATACGTAATCGCCACGTCGGCGCCGTTTTCGGCCGCGGCCAAAGCAATCGCGCGCCCCAGCCGTTTCGCCGCCTCCCGTCACCAGCACGCGTCCTGCCAGAAAGCGGCCGTGCGTTTGTCGTCATCGTCATCCTGAGCGTCGTCATCATCAGGAAATTCTACGCCCGTCTTTATCTCGCATTCCGTGTCGGGCTCCCGTGTCTGGCATTCCGCATCTTGGAAACCCCGCACCGAAACTGCTACACTCCCTCGCATGACGCAGCCCCGCGAAGTCGTCGTTTATTCCCGCAAGGGATGTCATCTCTGCGAAATCGTCAAGGAGAGCCTCGTCAAGCTCCACAAGCGGGGCGGCTTCACCTGGCGTGAAATCGACGTCGACTCCGACGCCGAAATCCGCCGCCTCTACAACGACGAAGTCCCCGTAGTCTTCATCAACGGCCGCAAAGCTTTCAAGTACCGCATGGATGAACAGGAATTCCTGCGCAAACTAAGCGCTTGAGCTTGCCTGCATTCCCTTTGCGCTCCTCGGCGTCTTTGGTGGTTACGACAAGAGCGCAAACCACGAAGGACACGAAGGTACACGAAGGCAATTTGGCACGGGAATCGGCGTCTGCCAGCATTCGCACCTGATTGACGTTATTGAACTTTTTTCCAAACCACATCCTCGTTATTTCTTCGGTCGATTAAAGCATCCACTTTCCCGTGGTCGTCGCGTCGAAACAGAATTCGACCTTCTACACCCTTGCGGAAGAAGATGTCGGGAGCCTCTGGAATCAGCTCGCCCTTTGGCTGATCGCCGCGCTGGCGATACAACTGGCCGCCATCGACGGAAATTGTCAGCCGGTTCGCAGGAGCTACCTCGTACGTTCCCGCATACTCGGCTGACTTGCCGCGATCGAGCTTCCCGGGCGCGGGGTCCTCGTAGTACCGGAGCACCTGACCCGCAACAATTTGCCATTGCCCGTGTCGCCGCATCCAGGTATCGGTTTCGTGATAGCGCGCCTTCATATTTTGGCCGAAGACGATTTCGATTTCGTCCATGTCGTAGCTCAGGATCGCTACATTTCTTTCGATGTGGCTTTGGGCATTCACCACCTTGATGCTGCCTGAATAGCCAGTGGGCAAAGGAGTAATATCGGCCACCAGCGCTGCCTTGTTCATGTTCCTGCCCTTTTCGTCGAAGTACATGCAGTCGTCGGCATAGTACTTTTTCCACGGAGTCTGATCACCGCCAGCGACGCTGTCCATCAGCTCTTGCGTGCGACGAACGAGCTCGTCGTGCGTGATCCCGGTCTTCCCTTTGCAAGCTGTCGAGCTTAGGGTTATCAGGCCGACTGCCAGCAATCCGCCTAAGAAGAGTGCGATTGTAGCGATCCGCTTCCGCATAATTTTCTCCCGCGTCGATGAACGATCAAAGAGTATAGCGCCGCGATCTATAACTTGCTTTTAACTTCCGCCATCTCCCATTACAATCACCCCCGATGCTTCGCACCCAGCTCTACGCCGATCCCGCCGGCCGTTTCGTCCACGACATCGTCCTCCAAAGCTGCCAACAGAACAGCCGGCAAGACAGCACTGATTGACACTTCCTGCGATCGCCGTTTCACTTTCGCCGAATATGGCAGCCTGGTCGAATCCCTTGCCCGCGGCCTCATCTCCGCCGGACTCGCTCCCGGAGAAGTGGTTGCGATCTTTCTCCCTAACTCCTGGGAATTCGCCATCACTTATCACGCGGCCACGCTCGCCGGAGGCATTCCCACACTGCTCAATCCCTCCTACCGCGAGCGCGAGATCCGCTTTCAACTGGAAAATTCCGGCGCCGCTTTTCTGATCACCGACGGTCCACTTCTCGAAAACGTCAACCTCGCGGGACTTCCCCGTCTGCGTCGCGTCTTCACTACTCGCAGTCAGCGCGCGGGCTGCGAAGACTTCGCAAGCTTGCTGCGGCCCACGACCGCCAAATTCCCGGAACCAATCCAGGACTCCGCGCAAACCATCGCCGCCCTTCCCTACTCCAGCGGCACCACCGGACTTGCCCAAGGGCGTCATGCTTTCGCACTACAACCTGGTCGCGAATGTTTATCAGATCCTGGGCCCGAATGCGGCGACGCTCGCACCCGCTGACGTCATGCTCTGCTTCCTGCCCCTCTACCACATCTACGGACTCACCGTGGCGCTGACTCTTTCCCTGACCTTGGGCAACACCCTGGTTCTGATGCCGCGCTTCGACGTGCACAAGCTGTGCGCGCTTCTGATTCAGGAAGGCGTCACCATGATGCCCATGGTCCCGCCCGCCATTAATGCGCTCTGCCAGGCCGCCGAAGCCGGCGTCTTTCCCAAGAACCACAAAGTCCGCTGGATCAAGTCCGGCGCCGCGCCGCTCGCTCCCGAACTCGCCCGCCGCATGACCGAACTCACCGGCATCAGCGTTTCCAGGGATACGGCATGACCGAAGCTTCGCCCGTCACCCACGTCGGCTACATCGCGCCCCCGGAAATGTACCGCCCCGCCTCCATCGGCCAGCCGCTGGCCCTCACCGACTGCCGCATCGTCAATGTGGACGGGCACGAGGTCGCCCCGGGCGAACCTGGTGAACTGGTCATGCGCGGCCCGCAATTCATGCTGGGATACTGGAAGGAGCCGCAGGCTACCGCCGCCGTTCTTCGCGATGGCTGGTACTTTTCGGGCGACATCGTGCGCTCGGACGCCGACGGCTTCTACTACGTTCTCGACCGCAGCAAAGAAATGATCAAGTACAAAGGATTCCCCGTCGCCCCCGCCGAAGTCGAATCTGTTCTGCTCGAACATCCCGCCGTGCGCGACTGCGGCGTGGTCGCCAAACCCGACCTCGATGCAGGAGAAATCCCCTGCGCTTTTGTCGTGCTCCGCGAAGGCTTTACGCCCTCGGACGCGCTCGATCAACAACTCCGCGATTTCGTTGCCGACCGCCTCGCCCACCACAAGCAGCCGCGCGAGATTCGCTTTGTGGAAGTGGTGCCGCGGACTCCTTCCGGCAAGATTCTGCGCCGCGAACTGCGCAAGATTCTCTCTTGAACCCAATGCCCTGCGCCTGATCTCCCGTGGAAATGCGGCTTGCCGCTTCTCCGGCCAGGTGCGGATCCTCAAGTTTTTGTTGAGCGAATCGATTGCTATTTCTCTGATGGGCGGCATCGCCGGTGTCGCGCTCGGAACCCTGGTCATCAAAGGGCGGGCGCTACATTTGACGCCAGTTGGGCCTTCGCCCGCGCTATGTACTTTGGTAATTTGCCGACCTGCCCGAGAACAGCCAGAATCATCGAATTCCCATGGGACGGCACGTATGCAATTTCCTCCGGTCCCAGCGGGCTACGACGCGTCGTGGGGACGCGCCACTCAGGAGAAAAACATGAACCATAAGATGCTGATCGCCGCTTTCGCCGGTCTATCGCTCGTCGCCGCTGCGCAGTCTACAACCGACAAGCAGAAAACCAAGGCTTCCACCACGCAGACTCCGAGCAAAGACGCTGCCAAAGATCAAAGGTTGGGCAACAAGTCGGCTCAGGACGACTGGCAGCAGACCACCGCAAAGCCCGCCCCCGGCTCCAACGCGAAACCGACGCATGTGGCCAGTGGCGACGTGAATGGGGACGGCCGCATGGACGTGGCGGCAAGCAAGAATTCCGCCCCTGCCGCCGGCTCTTCGCAAACCCAGGCTCCGCGCGACGCCGCTAGCGGACAGGCCACTGGCAGGCGCCAGCACCAACCCATCACGATCACCAAGGAAGTCGACAAGGCTTCGACGCGCGTGGCCACCGGCGATGTGAATGGAGACGGCGCCCCGGACGTGGCGGCAAGCAAGAATTCCGCCCACGCCACCGAAAGCGCAACCAGCCCGGCCAGCGGTTCTTCGAACGTCCAGGCTTCGCGCGACGCCGCCAGCGGACAGATGGCTGGCAAGCGCCAGCACGAACCCGTGACGGTCAAGAAGGAAGTTGACAAGGCGACTCCCCTGCTCAAACAGTAGTGGGAACGCCACCCCGTATAGGACGGGCGACCCCGCCCGTCCGTTTTCCTTCCGGAGCTTTGAGGTTGCGGTACCGGCGTCGCACGGGCCATTCGGCGGAACAGGCTGATTGCCGCATTCTGCTTGCCCTAGGTGCTACACTCACTTGCGATGCGGACGGACATCCTGCCCCTTTGCGACCAGCACTACCGCACCATGGAGCCCGCGTTAGCTCCCTACAACGCCGACTATTCCATCGAGTTCTTTCGTTGCACCGACAAGTTCTGCCACCGTTGCTTCGGTGAGCGCGTCGGCTACATCACGCCGAAGCGCGGAGACGCGCCGGTCCTCACCCCCAACCAGCCCATCTGCGAGCGCCACGGACGCCCCATGTTCATCATCAGCCTCGACCGCCAGCGCAACCACATCACCTACGCCTGTCCTGAATCCGATTGCGGCGAGCGGGTGGTGCGGACGTAAATTGGGCATCGGCGCGCTGATCGTTCTCTTGCTCTTTCCGCCGTCATGACCACTAAAGTATTTATTTCTCAAAGACCTGGCGGTGTGGCGGGGACACTCTTGTCCGCGCGGCCCCTCGCAGGTTCTTTTGCTCCTTCCACCGTCATGACCACTAAAGTATTTATTTCTCAAAGACCTGGCGGGAAACGTCCGCAAGAACCCGGACGGAAATCCGATCTAAACTATTGATTTATAAATACTTTACAAGTAAGTCCTTATTCCTCAAAGACCTGGCCAAACACCAACGCTAAGTCTTTGATTCCAAAAGACCCAGTCGAGGGGGGGCAAACCCAAGCTAAGTCAGACGAACCCTAACGATTCATCCCACACTTACGCAGGATTGTCATCATTGGGCACCAGTTGGTGAAGCCGACTGGAATAGATTCAAACCGACAAAAGCTGTGAAGAGGTACCAGTACGGGTTCACCCAGTGCCCCAGTGCCAGCGACACCAGAATGAAAATTCCGGCAATCAAACGAAGTGCACGTTCTACGGTCATAGCTCAGCCTCCTTGGATCTTACAAAGCGTTCTGCGGAATTTCGCATTGCGGTGTTTCGCATTCGGCGATGTTCTCGGGCGAATGCGGATGCGTGGGCGGAACCGAATCTCGCCTTTTGGAGAGGTAGTAAAGGACCGGTACAGCCATGCGCGAGAGAACGGTCGACGCCACTTCTCCCGCCATCAGCGATAGGGCCAAGCCCTGGAAAATCGGATCGAACAGGATCACGCTCGCTCCGACGACCACCGCCGCAGCGGTCAGCAGCATGGGGCGGAAGCGGACCGCGCCCGCGTCGACCACGGCGTCCTCCAGCGACATGCCTTGCGAGCGACGGAGCTCAATGAAGTCGACGAGGATGATGGAATTGCGCACAATGATTCCAGCCCCTGCGATAAAGCCGATCATCGACGTGGCCGTGAAGAACGCTCCCATCAGGGCGTGCGCGGGAAGAATGCCAACCAGCGTCAGCGGAATCGGCGCCATGATGACCAAGGGCGTTATGAAAGATCGGAACCAGCCCACGACCAGCACATAGATCAGCACCAGCACCGCCGCGAACGCCAGTCCCAAATCGCGAAACACTTCCACCGTGATGTGCCACTCACCATCCCACTTCAGGGACAAGCGGTCGGTGCGGTCGGGCATGGTCGTGCCCTTGTACTGTTTGACGGCGTAGCCATCGGGCAACTTGATCTTGTCGATGGCGTCGCTCATCTTCATGATGGCGTACACCGGGCTCTCTTCGCCGCCCGCCACGTCGCCGGTCACATACACCACGGGTTGCAGGTTCTTGCGATAGACGCTGGTGTCAATCGTGGTCTGCTGGAGGTCGGTGACTTCCTGCAGTGCAATTTGTCCGCCGGACGGGGTCGGCAGTTTGAGGTTTTCGAGGTTCTCGATTCCCGAGCGATCGGGGCGCGCCAAACGAACTTCGATGGGAACGTCTTCGCGCGAGTTGGGATCGTGCAGAAGCCCGGCGTTCGCGCCGCTCAGTCCCACCTGCAGCGTGCGCGTGACATCGGCAGGCGAGATTCCGTGCAGTGCCGCCTTGTCGAGATCCACTTTCAGGTCGTACTTGGTCTGCGGATCCTGAACGTACCAGTCCACGTCCACGACTCCCGGAGTCTGCTGGAAGATCTTCTTGATCTGCGCCGCCAATTCGATTTGGCTTTTGTAGTCGGGCCCGTAGACTTCCGCGACCAGGGTCTGCAGCACCGGCGGACCGGGAGGAACTTCCGCGACTTTGATGCGTGCCCCGAATGGCTCGGCAATCTTGTCCAGTTCCGGACGCAAGCGTCGCGCGATTTCGTGGCTCTGCGCTTTGCGGTCGTGCCGCGACAGCAGGTTGACCTGGATGTCGGCCTGATTGGGTTGACGGCGCAAGAAGTAATGCCGCACCAGTCCGTTGAAGTTGTAAGGGCCGGATGTGCCGGCGTAAATCTGGTAATTCGTGACTTCGGGTTGCTGGCCAAGATAGCCGCCGAGCGCCTGCGCGACGCGGGTCGTTTGCTCCAGCGGAGTTCCGTCCGGCATGTCAATGATGACCTGGAACTCGCTCTTGTTGTCGAAGGGGAGCATCTTCACTCGCACCCACTTCAACGGCACGAACGCAACTGCCGCCAGCAACAGCACGACCACTCCGCCTAGAAACATCCAGCGGCGACGGGCATCCAGTATCAGCGGGTTCATCATGCGGCGATACAGACGCGTCGTCCAGCCTTCGGTTTCATGTGTGGCGTGGGCGTCTTCGCCCGCGTAATTTCGCAGCAAACGCAACGCCGCCCAGGGCGAGACCACAAAGGCCACGATCAAGGAGAACAGCATGGCCGCCGACGCTCCGACCGGAATCGGACGCATGTAGGGTCCCATCAAGCCGCGCACGAAGGCCATGGGCAGGATGGCGCCGATGACGGCGAAGGTCGCGAGAATCGTGGGATTGCCGACCTCATCCACTGCCTCAACCGCCACGTCTGCTAGAGGACGCCCGCGACTTGCCGGCAAACGGAAATGGCGCACGATGTTCTCGACCACCACGATGGCGTCATCCACCAGAATGCCGATGGAGAAGATCAGCGCAAACAGAGTGACTCGGTTGAGCGTGTAGCCGTAGAGATAAAAGACGGCCAAGGTGAGGGCCAGCGTGACGGGAACGGCCAGAAGCACTACACCGGATTCACGCCAGCCCAGCGCCAAAGCAATCAGCAAGGTGACCGACAGGGTCGCGATCAGCAGGTGCTTGAGCAATTCATTCGACTTGTCTTTTGCGGTCTCGCCATAGTTGCGCGTGACGGTGATGTTCAAGTCATTGGGCAGTACATAGCCGCGCAGGGAGTTGACCTTCTCCAGAACACGTTCGGAGATGATGGTCGCGTTGGTGCCTTTGCGCTTGGCGAGCGTGATGGTAACTGCGGGATAGTCTTGTGTGGTGACGGCGCTCTGCCCTGCCCGGCACTGCCGCGGGCATTTGCAAACATGACATAGCTGTCCGGCTCGGCAGGGCCGTCTTCCAGCTTCTCCACCACATCGCGCAAGTAAACCGGGCGGCCCGAATGGACTCCGACTACGACTTGCTGCAAATCCTCAGGGCGCGTGAAGAACTTTCCCGCCTCGACCTTGAACTCGCGGTTGTCGCGGCTGAAGCTGCCCGCCTCAGCACGGCTGTTCGCGCTCTGGAGTTGATCCGCGACTGCCGCCGGCGTGAGGCCATAGGCGGCCAGCCGCTGTGTATCCAAAACCACTCGTACCTGGCGGGGCTGGCCTCCGATGATCGCGGTTTCAGAAACATCATCCAGCTGCTTGAGAGAGTTTTCCAGTTCGCCCGCGATGCGCCGCAGGTGGTAGGAGTCATAGTTCTTGCCCCACAGCGTGAGCGCCATGATGGGGACGTCATTGATCGAGCGGACCTTGATGATCGGCTGCGAGACTCCCGGCGGGATGCGGTCGAAGTTGGAGTAGAGCTTGTTGTACGTCTGTACGATGGCGTCTTCTTCCTTCGAGCCAACATAGAAACGCACGATCAGCATGCTCATGCCGGGCTGGCTGATGGAGTAGACATATTCGACGCCGGGAACTTCGCGCAGCAGCTTCTCCATGGGGAGACTGACCCGCTGCGAGATTTCTTCGGGCGATGCGCCCGGCATCTGCACGAACACGTCGAGCATGGGGACAACGATCTGCGGTTCTTCCTCGCGCGGAGTCTCGAGGATGCTGAAAGCGCCCAGAAGCAATGCCGCCACGATCACCAGCGGCGTCAGCTTCGAGTCGATGAAGCCGTGAGCGATGCGTCCCGCCAGGCGCAGACGGGCGTGGCGCGGAGTTCGCTTCTTGGTCAGTTGCGTCCGTCTTCCGTCCGTCTTCCGTCCATCATGCTGGGCCTCGATGCGCTTGCCATTCAGGTCGAGTCCGGCCGGGTTCGCCACGAGACGCTCGCCTTCCTGAAGACCGGCGAGCACTTCCACTTCGGCGCCGCCGGTTTTTCCCAGCGTGACGTAGCGCAGGCTCGCGATCTTGTTCTGGTCGAGCACGTAAACCCCCTGCAGTTGACCCCGCTCCACGACTGCGGTTCGTGGAATCAACAAGGACGACCGCTTACCGCGAGAAAATTGTGCTCGACCAAACAAGCCCGAACGCAGCTGCGCATCCGCAGGCAGTTCAATCTTCACCAGGAAACTGCGGCTGCCGGGATCGGCGGCAGGTACGATTTGTACGACTTTTCCTTTCAGCTCCGGGTTTTCCAATGCGTCCACTACCACCGGCACCTGCTCTCCCATCCGGACGTATCGCAGATCGTTTTCGTTGACCGTGGCTTCCAGTCGATAGTGCCCCAGGCCTTCGATCGTGAAGATGGGAAGGCCCGGACTGGCCAACGTGCCGGGGTCGGCTTTCTTCTCGGTGATCACTCCATCGAACGGCGCAAGAATGCGCGTGTACGAGAGCGATGTGTGTGCCTGCGCCAACGCTGCTTTGGCTTGCGCCTGCCCGGCGCGCGTCATATCGCGATGCGCGAGCGCCGCCTGGTAGCGGGCCTTCACTTCATCGAATTCCTGCGGGCTGACCGATTTCTTGTCGTAGAGATTCTGGTAACGATTCAATGTCGATTGAGCGAGGGCCAGGTCGGAATCCGACGCGGCCACTTCCTGCTCGGCTGCATTCTCGGCCGCCGTGGCGCGGTCGACGGCAGCCCGCGGTTGCGCATCGTCGATGACCGCCAGCACCTGCCCGCGCTGCACGCGGTCTCCTTCATGTACGCGGAGCTCCACGATGTTCCCCATCATCTGGCTGGCGAGTTGGCTGGTTTGCGCGGCGCGTACCGTTCCCACTGCTTCCAGCAAATCGGGCACGTCGGCCCGCTGTACCGGGAGCACGGAGACATTGCGCACGGTCTCCGGCGCAGGAGGCGTTGCGGCTCGCTCACTGGAGCAACCGCTGAGGCCGTCCGGCCAGAAGCCGACGGCCAGAGGAACTGAGACGTGAAGAGAATGGAATGGGTACGAGTCATGGCGTCACCACAGGCGATTGAGGATTCAGAGTTCCGCTGGCCAACTCCAGGTTGGCGTAGCTGGTATGAAACCGATAAACAGCTTCCCAGTAGTCGGTCTGGCTGCGGCGCGTCGCTTCTTCGGCGCCCAGCAGGTCGGTAATGGTCGTCAGCCCGCCGTCGTAGCGGTCCTGGTTGATGCGCAGACTTTCCTGCGCCTGGGCGATGGCAGCCCGCGCAACTTCTACCTCCTGCCGGGCGGAGTCCAGGTTGTAATAAGCGCGGCGGACCTCAAGGCGGACTCCGTCGCTGGCCACTTGCTTCATGGCTGTCACTCTCTCTTCGCAGAGCGCGTTCGCGCGAAAGTTCTGCCCGTTTTGCGCCACCCTGGAAGATGTCAAACTGCACTTCGATCCCGCCCAGCCAGTTGTTGCCGCCACCGCCCGCCACAAACGTTGGGTTGTCCATCTCCCAGCCGGCGAAGGCGTTCACTCGCGGGCCAAACGATGACTTGGCGATGGCAACGCTCTGCCGCTGGGCTGCTTCTTCGGATTGAATGCGCTTCAAGTCCGGCCGATTCGTGAGGGCTTGTTTTTCGACTTCCTGGAGAACAGGGACAGGAAGCGTGCGCTCCGCCAAGGCTTCCGCTGGCTGGAACAAGGAGTCCACCGGCACACCCATCGCGGTGCTCAACTGGGCCCGCGCCAGATCCAGATTGTTCCTGGCCCGAATGAGTTCCTGCTGTCGCGCTGCCATGCGCACCTTCGCGGTCAGCAGGTCCGACTCCACTACCAACCCGCTGTCGAACCTTGCCTGACTGCGATCCATGATGGACTGGGACGTTTTCACCGCCTGCTCGGCGACCTCCAGTTGCTTGCTCGCCAGCAACACTCCGTAATATGCATCCACGACCCGGAAGACGATCTCCTGCTCGGTGCGCTCCAGCTGATGCCCGGCGGCCTCGTTCATCTGTTTTGCCCGATTCACGCCGTGCCAACTGGCAAACGAGTCAAACAGATTCCAGCTTCCGCCAAAACGCGTGCTGAAGTTTCCGAAGGGCGAGGGAGTGTTCAGCTTGTTCAGCGCGAAATCAGCAGACGTGAAGCGCTGCTGTCGCAGCTTGCTGCCAAACACGTAAACCGGGTCGTTGCCGCGCGTCGCAGTCTCGGAGAACGTCAGCCGCGGCATGAGGACCGATCGCGCTTCGCGAACGTCCGCGGACGCTACTCTCGTGTCCGCGAGCGGCCACCTTGCGCAGCGGGTTCTTCTCCAGCGCGATCTTTACCGCCTGCTGAAGCGTAAGGGGCGAGGGCTCGGCTGGTGGTTGAGCCGGTGCCGCTTGCGAGATGGCCAGTACGGCAAAGGCAGCCAGGACGAACTTGAGGCGAGCGCTCAACCTGCTTCTCAACTGATTTCTCAAGTCGTTCTCAACTCTGGACTCCGGCAGCAGGAATAACGATCGGCTTGATCCACTCGGTTTTGTCTTCGACGATCTCGTAGGTGGTGTGAAAGCTTGCCGTCTTTTGCACCATCGCCCCCACCGAGCAGTACTTTTCTTCGGAGAGACGGATGGCTTCCTCCAAGGCTGCCACATCAATTTCGTATCCGGTGACCACGTGGTGAATCCGCACCGCCGTAAACACTTGCGGTGGACGGTCCGCCTGGTCGGCCTCCACCCGCACTTCGTATCCAGTGATTTTCTGGTGATACTTCTGGCGCAGAACCGTGATGACATCGAACGCCGTACATCCGGCGAGGCCTGCCGCGACCAGTTCGATGGGCTTGGGGCCGGTGCCTCCGGCCGCATCGTCCAGCAGCAGGTGATGCCCGCTGCCGGTCTGGGCCACGAACTGCCGCTGCTGCTTAAGTGGTTGAGTGAGTTCAACTTTGGCGCTGATCATGATTGCCTCCCTGGGATTATTTCTTGAGAACCACACGAATAAATGCAAGAAGTCGGATTTTGTTACAGGAAACTTCAGCGCTGTATGTGATCGCGAGCACGCGCGGGTCCCCGAACTGGCTGGAGAAACCTTGCGCTCGTCGCAGCGGCCAAAGAGTCTGCGTGAGGACTCGGTCGTCCCTGCGGGACTTGAATCATTTCTTCCACTTTTCCCAGCGCTGAAGCGCTGGGCTAAGTTCGGTCGCCCCTCCGGGGCTGGATTCTCAGCGGGGGCTTCTCCGGTCTCTGCGAGAAATTCCTTCTGCTTGCGAGGTGCGCGATCGCGATTTAATAATGATGAGGTGAGAATCCCAATGAATGTTTCTTTCAAAAAGACGTATGTTCTTTTCGCCGTCGCGGTGCTGGTGTTGATATCGGCTTCCGCTGTTCTTGCATTTCAGGCAACCTCGATACCCGCTTCACGCCTGATCAATCCGGAAGAACTGGTCAAAGTCCTGCAATCGCCCAAGGGAGAAAAGCCACTCCTGATTCATGTGGGGTCGCACGTCATGTACGAGCAGGCGCATATTCCCGGCTCCGAGTACATCGGCCCGGCTTCGTACGAGAGCGGGTTGCAGCAATTGCGGCAACGGGTGCAGGCGCTGCCTAAGAAAAAGTTCATCGTGATCTATTGCGGATGTTGCCCATGGAGCCATTGTCCGACGGTCAAGCCTGCCGACGACGCATTGCAAGCGCTGGGTTTCACCAACGTGAAGGTGCTCTATATCTCCGACAATTTCGGCGCGAACTGGGTGGATAAAGGCTACCCGGTTGCCAAGGGAGATTAGGACCGGCGTGCTTGGTCGTTCAAAGAAACTGCTGGTCTTCGGGGCGGCGATCGCTTTAGCGATTGCGCTCCATTTCATGAATCTGCATCGCACCGTGCCCGCGGGCGGCCGGGTTACAAACATCGCCCGGCATCCGTTGGCTCCGGAATTCTCACTTCCCGAATTGAACGGACAAACGCTTAATCTCTCTGCCTACCGGGGTAAAGTAGTTCTGCTCGACTTCTGGGCAACCTGGTGCGGCCCGTGCCTGGAGGAAATCCCGCATTTTGTGGAGTTGCAAAACAAATACGGGGATCGGGGCTTGCAGGTCATTGGCATTTCCATGGACGACGGGCCTGCTCCTGTCCGCGACTTCTACCAGCGTTTCAAGATGAACTATCCGGTTGCCATGGGGGACGCGAAGACGGGCGAGCTTTACGGGGGAGTGCTGGGCTTGCCGGTCGCCTTCCTCGTCGGCCGCGATGGCCGGATCGAAGCCCAACATATGGGGGCGACGGACGTATCGGTTTTCGAGCGGGAGATTCAGGGTCTGCTGCAGCGCCAATGAAGAGTGAGAGATTGAACGATTGAGTTGTATTAGTTTGAACGCGACCTTGCGGACAGGGCTGGCAAGACTCCACGTATCGGACTCAGACTGATATCCAATTTGGGGATTTTGAGTGTAATTGATTCCATAACAATGTCGGGATGTTACAACAGCGATCCTCTTGAGACACCGCCAACTCCATGGCTTTCATTGACTTGCCCAAAACTCACGGAAGTGCCTGAGCCAGTCCGCTGGATCACTTCCCCGAGTGAGTGAGATCACTGAGCAGCCGGCCGATCTGTGCAAACATTCCCGCTTTGTCCTGTCCCGAAAGGCAATGTTCACAATAAGGATGTGGCGGATAACTTGCTGCGTGGTGGCTGTCGTGGCCATGCTCAGTTCGGCGAGTGCTACCGAAAATGGCGGCAGTGTTTACCCGGTCGGTGTGGAAACGGTGATGACGGGGGTGCAGCCGCGTCCCGGACAAACCGTGCTGTATGAGTACACCTGTTTCTACATGGCGAATGAGTTCGATGATTCGAAGGGCAAAAGCGCCATCGCGGAATTCAAGCTTAGAGTTTTTGCCAATGCTGCTAAGGTAACCCACAACTGGGGAATTCACTTCCTGGGTGGGACGATCGAGAGCCAGATCGGGGTCCCGTTTGTCTATGAGCAACTGCGCACCGAGTCAGGCAAGTTCAGCGAGTTCGGCCTCACTAATATGAACTTGATTCCGGTCAGCGTCACCTACCAGAAAGGCAATCTGCACTGGTATTACGAAGCCGATTTGTTTTCCTCCGGGGCCGGTTATTCCGCAGCGCACGTAGTGAATATCGGACAGCACAACCAGGCGATTGCTCCGGTAGCTGGGTTCACCTATCTGCCGCAGCAGGGCAAAGGCGAGATCAGTTCTCGCTTCAGCTACATTTTCAACGGCTATGACAGGGATACGCACTACCACAGCGGCAACGAATTCATGTGGGAGTACAACGCCAGTTATGAGATTTCAAAGAAGGTAGCGGCCGGTTTCAACGGGTACTTCTACCAGCAAATGACCAATGACTACCTGAAAGGGGTGGTTTTCCAGGACGGGTTTCGAGGCCGCGATCTGGCCGTGGGGCCGCAGCTGCGGTTTCCGCTGGGCAAGCATGGGGGATTTGCCGTCAAGTACTACCGTGACACTCTGGTCCAAAACAAACCCCGCGGAAATGCATTTTGGTTTCAGTTGTCCGTTCCGATCGGAAGACGCGCCCTCTAGATTTGGCCTGCCCCGACTTCCTTGGCGTGTTCGCAGCGAGCCTTGCTGGTTGGATTTAGCACCAGCAACTTTACTCGAGCGTGGGAGCCGACACTGTCATGGAATCAATAGCACTCAAAACCCCCGGCTCAGGGGTCAATAAGCGCTATCGCGATGTTTCAACAACTATCATCGGCCCCGGTATGCTCCCCCAGTTCGTTAGCGTGCGGAATAGCGGACAACGTGTTACCTTTCGGAAACCGATGAGCAGGTATGCGAAAAGGCAGCAGATCATTGCCTACGTTGCTCCGTATGTGTCGCTTTTCCCGACGAAATTCGCTCTCGTATTTGGGACCAGGCACGGAGTACTCAAGTTCGCGGAGGAGATTCTCTCCCTATACCGGCAGGGCTACTTTTCAAATGTGATCATATCGGGTGGCGTAACCGGTCAGAGTAAAGAGTCTGAAGCCTCGATTCTTTATCAGATGCTACTTGCCCGCGGCATTCCGGAAGGCGTGATGCTTATCGAAGATAAGGCCATCCACACGGGTCAAAATGTCACTTTCACTCGGGAAAAAGTCAAGGATTTCGGCGTCAGGGACCTGCTTGTAATCGGGAAGATCAGCTCGAAACGGCGCTACATAATGACGGTCCGAAAACAATGGCCTGAGATAAGAAAGATCTGTTGCCATGGCGTCAACTATTTGTCGTGTCCAGTGGATCAGTGGTGGAGGGACCGCGAATTCAGGACAAGAGTCATTTCTGAATACAGAAAAATTCCGTCTTACATCGAGAGGGGGTTCATTTCTGAGGTATCCATCGTCAACGGCATCGTTTTGTAAACCTACACGGACCTCCCGGTGGAAAATCTGGGGAGAAAATGACTGAACGCAAGCTACCGGTGTCCGTCAAAGGCATTGTCTTCAAGAACATCAACAGGCGCTCAGAGGTCCTCCTGTTGCGAAATGAAAGGAAGGAATGGGAGCTGCCCGGTGGCAGGATAGAAGCCAACGAGACGCCGGAGGCCTGCCTCGTACGTGAATTCAAAGAGGAGACCGGACTCGAAGTCGCCATCGGGCCTTGTGTTGGCAGCGGTGTGTTGACAATAATACCCCCACATGTGCCTTGTGCTACCGACATTTGGATTCAAGCCTACGGTTGCCGTCTTCAACAGAGGCCCATCCCCGCTGATCAGAGGGTAGTCATTAGCAGCGAGCATCAAGGATGGAACTGGATTAGCGTTGCTGAACTGCCCGGTATGGCAGATGTGCCCGAGCTCTACAAGTCTTGCATTCTTGCTTGGGCGCAATACTTGTCATAATTGTTCGCCAACTGTCGCAACCAGGCGTGGGTGTTGAAAAAGTCACTGTGATTAGCAAGCTGAATGACGGCAAAAACGTGGTAGAAGAAGGAGAACTTTCTTCGCCATGCTTTGCTGGATCACCATTCTCGGAGGCGTGCTGATCATGATGGGGCAACACTCCCGTTCCGAAGCGTTGTTCTACTACTTCCGCCTGGAAGATCAGGTTCCTGAGACTCATCTTCTGCGGCTCATCGATAAGCACATCAGCTTTGCCTTTGTGCGGGAAAAGCTGAAAGAAAGCTATAGCGATACGGGCCGTCCGTCGATTGACCCCGAGCTTCTGCTGCGCATCCTGTTGATCGGCTATTTGTACGGCATCACTAGTGAGCGCAAGTTGGTCGAGGAGTTGCGCATGCATCTGGCGTGGCGCTGGTTTACGGGGCTGGGTTTCGATCAGGAGATTCCGCACCACTCCACGTTTTCCAAGAATCGGCACGGGCGTTTTCAGGAGTCGAAGCTGTTCGAGCAACTGTTTGAAGAGATCGTAGCCCGTTGTCTGGAAGCCGGCCTAGTCCGAGGGGACAACCTGTCGGTGGATGGCAGCTTCGTGGAGGCCAATGCCAGCAAGGAGAGCCGCATCCCACGCGAGCAGTTAGCGGAAGCGGCGCAGGTCAACCAAACCGTGCGCCAGTACCTGGTGGAACTGGAGCAGCAGAATCCAACCGAAGAGCCCGTGCATGAGCAGAAGCTGGTGTCGACCACCGATCCGGATGCAACCTACGCGACTAAGGGTGGAACTCCGGCCCGGCTGGGGTATTACGACAACTATCTGGTGGACAATCACAGTTGCGTGATCGTGGGAGTGCAAGCAACCGCAGCCCGGATGAGTCAGGAGACGGTGGCCGCACAAGACATGCTGGCTCGCTTCGCCCGATGGCAAGGACGCGATCCCGAGTCGGTGGTTGCCGATGCCACGTACGGCAACGGCGAGTTCCTGCAGTGGCTAATGGAGCGGGGGATCACACCGTATATGCGCACTCGGGACAGCGCTCTCCGTAAGAACAACCCACTCTACGGTCCGGAGCGTTTCACGTATCTTCCCGAAAGCAACAGCTATCGCTGTCCCGCAGGTCAGCAGCTCAACTACGTCGGTCTGAATGTTCGGAATCGTGCCCATGCTTACATCGGAAGCCGCAAACGTTGCGGTGCGTGTTCGCAAAAGGCGCAATGCACCACCGGCCAGTACAAATATCTCGCCATCCACATCCACGAACCTTCCCGGCAACGTGCTCGCGACTTGGCCAACACGCCAGGCTTCGCGAGCGCACAACGGGAAAGGAAGAAGGTGGAAGCGCTGTTCGCGGAACTTAAGAATCAGATCGGACTTCGTCGCCTACGCCTGCGGAGATTAAAGTTTGTTCGCGAGCAGTTCTTCATGGCGGCGGCTGCGCAAAACATCAAGCGATTGGTTCGCTTCCTCAGCCAAGGGCCGCAGCCACCGCTCCCTGCAACGACTTAGTTCCCAGAACAGCAAGAAACTCGTCCTCGCCGCGGTGCTCACACCCACTAACTTCCGATTTCACTCAGCCCTTTTTCAACACCCACAGGCGATTACACTAATTGACGACAGAACTACTTGCCTGTGATACCGATGTAAAGCAGGAACAGCCCAAGCCCAACGTAAAATGATGCTGCAATCCATCTGGGGATGCGCGCATTTTCGTCGTGGCCCCAAGTCAGCCGAGTGGTCCAACCTGTCGGTTTGAACTCTCTGTTGAAAATACCTCCCGCAATAGCAAGCAAGCCCAACACGATGTCGAAACTTCGCCGGAACCCCATCTGGCTTCGCGTCCTCCAACCCAATTATGTCAAACCGCATCGCAAGTTGACGTAATCAGGCGTTATCGCAAGTTTGCGCCGTTTGTTCGCTCTTCAGCCATTACGCTCAAAACCCCTGCTACGGCCTGACGGTAGCGACCCCGTCCGACAGCGTGGTGTGCAAAGTCAAGCTGTGGCTATTACCATTGAGTCATTGAATCATTGTTTCAATGACTCAATTGTCCCCAGCGCCTTTTCAAAGCGCGACATCACTTCTTTGCGCAGCTTGAGCGCTCTAGCACGATCCGGGACTTGACTCGGCATTCGCCGGCACTCCTGGATGGTGGCTTCCAGACCCGCGAGAAACGCCTGGCACGGGTCGCAACCCCCTAAGTGTTTCTCCAGTTCCTCACACAGCGAGTCATCCAATTGTTCGTCGAGATAGTTCGAAAGTTCCGCGAACATTGCCTTGCAGCGGGCGGGCCTCGGCTCGGCGGCGGCAACGCCCCGAGAGGCGCTGGGCTCGACACGTGTGCCGCCAGCTTGCTTCCGCGGCTTCATCAGTTCCTTTCGTACGAACAGCCGGGCCCGGTGCAGACGGACGCGCACGGTTCCCGCACGCAAACCGGTGATTTCTGCAACCTCGTCGTCGGTCAGCCCCTCCATATCCCGCAGCACCAAAACGATGCGGTATGGCGGCGGGAGTTTCTGAATTACCTCCCGCAATCGCCCCGCCTGCTCACTTCGGATGGCGAACATTTCGGGGTTGATGCCATCGGCCGCGAGACGTTCTAGTTCTTTCCGGTCGGGCATTAGTTCTTCCAGAGAAAGATCTTGTTTCGGCGCGAACTTGCTTCTGCGGCGGCTCATCAGGCAACGGTTCTTCGCAACCTTGTAGAGCCACACCACGAGTGCCTTGGGACTCTCGAACTTGGGAAGGTATGGAACCGACTTTACCAACACCTCTTGCATGGTGTCTTCGGCATCTTCGCGCTGGCCGCAGACTTTCATGCTGAAAGAGAAAACGGTGTTTTGCAGCAAAGCCAGGGCCTGTTCCAGGGCTTGGTCATCGCCACGCTGCAACAGGAGAACCGCCCGTTCGATCTCGGAGCGCATTGCGGTTAATGTAGCACGCCCATGGTTCCGCCACAGTGATTCCGTCCGAAAACGATTTGATGCTAAGATGCTGGCTTGATTGACTCGAGGCGGCGTCTCTTTCCGGGTTTCCAATAGGGTATGAGTGACCCCAAGATTCCGAACAGGGCAGATTCGGAAAGCCCTACCCTTGTCCCACAGGGGAACACAAAGCTGGAGTCAGCCCCTCCGTCGCCGGACTCATCCGAAAGCCCAACCCTGGTTGATGGAGGCAGAGGCAAGCCCAATGCGTCCGACGCTCCCACGATTCTGGCGGGGGCGCCCCAGGCTCGCCCGCCGGCCACCTCGGATGCGCCAACCCTGCTCGACGCTGGCACGCGGAGCGGCCCACCGCCACCCAGACCTCCCGCCAGTTCGATCTGGCAGCTTCCCGCCTTGCTTCCGGGGACGATGCTGGGTGGACGCTACGAAATCCTCCAGACGATCGGCGAAGGCGGCATGGGGGCCGTTTACAAGGCCGAAGACCGCGAACTGGGCCGCACCGTCGCTCTGAAAGTGATCCGTCCCGAACTGGCCAGCAATCCCGACATTCTGCAGCGCTTCAAGCAAGAGATTCTTCTCGCCAGTAAAGTTACCGATCGCAATATCATCCGCATTTACGACCTGGGCGACGCTGAAGGCGTGAAGTTCATCACCATGGAGTTCGTCGAGGGGGATGACTTGCGCCACCTGCTGCATAGCCAGGGAAAGCTGCCGGCCGCTGAGGTGGTGGACATCATGGAGCAGGCCGTCAGTGGCCTGCGAGCAGCCCACCGTATAGGCATTATTCACCGCGATCTGAAACCGGGAAATATCATGCGCGCCAGCGATGGCCGGGTGCTGGTCATGGACTTCGGACTCGCCCGCTCTCTCCAGGGCGATGGCATGACCCGTTCGGGGACGATGCTCGGGACGATGGAGTACATGTCTCCGGAACAGGCGCAGGCGAAGGAGCTTGATGCGCGCTCCGATATCTTCACGGTCGGCCTGATTCTTTACGAACTGCTGACTGGGATCATGCCGTATCAGGCGGAAAGCGCGATCGCCAGCCTGCTCAAGCGAACGCAACAGCGTGCGATTCCGGTTTCCGATATCGACAAGAACGTGCCGGGAGCGCTCAGCAACATTGTGAGTAAATGCCTGGAGCGCGACCCGGCGCTTCGCTACCAGAGTTCGGACGACCTGCTGGCCGATCTGCACGCCTGGCAGGGCAAGAGAGGATCTTCGAAGGTTTCCGTTTCCTCAGTTGGCTTGTGGATGAACCGAATTCGGGAATTATCGTGGTCGCGGATCGCACCTGTCGTCCTTCTGCTGGTTGTGATGGTGGCCGCACCGGCCTGGTATTTCAGCAGGAGGCAGAATGCGACGGTCGCGACGCACGCGCCGGTTTCCGTTCTGGTGGCTGATTTCCAGAACAATACTTCCGACACGCTGTTCGATGACACCCTGGAACCGATGGTCAACGTCGCCCTGGAAGGAGCCAGCTTCATCAACGCCTACAGCCGCGGCAACGCGCGCCAGTTAGCCGGCAAGCTTCCCAATCCGACCAGCAAGCTCGATGAAAAAACGGCCCGGCTGGTGGCCGTCAACCAGGGAGTCAGCGCGATCGTAACCGGTTCGCTGAGCAGCCGCGGCAGCGGCTACAGCTTGTCGGTGAAAGCGATCGACACCGTCACCGGAAAAATCCTTGCCAGCGGCGACGTCAATACCGCTAGCAAAGATGAACTTCTGCTTGCCGTGCCCAAACTTGCCGCGCCCATCCGCAAGGCCCTTGGCGACACTACGCCGGAGTCGGTGCAGGTGGAAAATGCTCGAGGAACGCTTACTGCCGCATCGCTGGAGGTCGTTCACCAGTATGGAATTGGGATGGAGCAGTTGTTTGCAGGGAACTCGGAGGAAGCCCTGAAGTCCTTTTCCAACGCGATCGCCTTGGACCCGAACTTTGCGCGTGCCTACGCCGGCATGGCCGCCGCATCGGAAAACCTGGGCAAAACAAAGGATGCCGAAAAGTATGTGAAGCTGGCAATGGAACACGTGGACCGTATGACGGACCGGGAGCGCTACCGGGTGCGTGGCTTATATTACTTCACCACCTCGAATTGGCAGAAATGCATTGAAGAATATGGTGACCTCGTCAAGCGCTTCCCCGCCGACGATATTGCGCAGATGAATCTCGCCGGTTGTTATGTAAGTTTGCGCAGAACCCCGGAAGCGGTCGCGGCGGCGCAACGAGCTGTCGAAATTGTCCCAAAAGGCGCTCTGCAACGAGTGATTCTGTCGTTTCAAAGTTCTTACGCCGGGGATTTCACCGCCGGCGAACGCGAGGCGCGGACTGCGCTGGGACTCAATCCGTCCTTCCTGGCCTATCTTGCTCTCGCGGAAGCGCAACTGGGGTTAGGTCAGATGTCCCAGGCCATCGAAACCTACCACAAACTGGAAACGGTGAACGCGATGGGCGCTTCCCTGGCTGCTTCCGGTCTGGCAGACGTCGCTGCTTATGAAGGCCGTTACCGAGATGCGGTGCGAATTCTTGAGCAGGGTGTGGCCGCCGACCTGAACGCCAAGAACGCTGACAACGCCGCTGAGAAGCTTGCTGCTCTCGCTCATCTACAACTCTTGCGTGGACAGAAAGGACCGGCGGTTGCCGCCGCCACCAAGGCCCTGTCCACGAGCCAGTTGGTACCGGTGCGGGTACTGGCGGCGCGAGCTTTGCTGGAGGCTGGGGAAATCACCAAAGCGCAAAAACTGGCCGACGGCTTGGCTTCTGAGCTCGAACCGGAGACTCAGGCCTATGCAAAGATCATTCGTGGCGATTTGGCCTTGCAGCGCGGAGACAAGAACGAGGCCATCAAGATGTTCACCGACGCCAACCAACTGCTCGATACCTGGATTGGCAGGTTTGAGTTGGGACGCGCCTATCTGGAGGCCGGGCTATTTGTCGAGGCGGATTCAGAATTTGACCGCTGCGTGAAGCGGCGGGGCGAAGCACTTGAGATTTTCATGGACAACTTCCCAACCGTCGCCTACTTCCCATTGGTCCAGTACTACCAGGGACGCGTGCGCCAGGGACTCAAGAGTCCCGGGTTCGCAGAACCCTATCGTGCCTATCTCAGCATCCGCGAGCGGGCGGGCGAGGATCCCTTGCTTGCTGACATTCACCGCCGCCTTGGCCAGTGAGTCGCACACCAGAAAAAACAACGGGAGATTTTGCGCCCGCCGGCGCCTTCAAGGCGTATCTCGAATGCCTCAAGGAGCCCACCTCCGTCCCTCTTCTGCCACATCTCTACTGTCCCAATGCTCCTATCCAAGTCCTTCGCTGATGTCCCCCGACACCACATTCCTTCTCGTTGCGCAGAAAAAGGGTGGGTCCCCATGGATCCCACCCTTTGCTTAATGTCATAACTTCTGTGTTTCTATTTCACCGTGATTTGCACGGTCGTACTGTGGGTGAGGTTGCCGCCCACAAGTGCCCCGGTGAAGGTGAGAGTGAAGGTGCCGTGATTCACGTTCTTGTTTGCAAACAACGTCACCGTCGACCTGACCGCATTACCCTGCAAATTGTCTGTGGACGGAGAGACCGAGCAGGTTGAATTGGGTGGAGACCCACTGCAAGAGAGGGCAATCGTACCAGTCAGGCCATTGATCGACGTTACGGTGACGCTGTAGGTCGCCTGGTGTCCCGAAGAGATGGTCTGAGCACTGGGCGTAGCTGTGATGGAGAAGTCTCGTACGACCTGGGTGAGGCTGGTAGATGTGCTGCCTCTGAAGTTGCCGTCGATGTTGGTGTAGACGGCGGTAATCGGATGGTTGCCCGCCGCAAGCGTACTGGTAGTCAGCGTAGCTGTACCCAGGCCGCTAAGGTTTTGGGGCGTGCCGAGGAGCGACGGGCCGTCCATGAACTGAACGGAGCCGGTTGGTATGGCCGCGCTGATCGCTGCCCCGGCGGTGTTCGCCACCGTCGCGGTGAAGGTAAGCGACTGCCCAAGGATCGACGGGTTCAACGAGGAAGTCACGGTCGTGGAGGTCGGCGCCGGGTTGACTGTCTGGCTCAGAGTCCCAGAGCTCCCGCTGAAATTTCCGTCCGTGTTCGTGTACACCGCTTTGATGGCGTGTGGCGAGCCTTTGACGGTCAGGATTGCTGTTGCGCTGCTTGTGGCCGTGGTAGAAGCTCCCGATCCAGATATTGGCACCGGGGTGCCGAATGTCCCGCCATCAACATAGAACTGGACGGAACCGGTTGGTGTGGCCGTGCTGATCCCTGCCCCGGCGGTGTTGGCAACCGTCGCGGTGAACGTAACCGACTGCCCGTAGATTGACGGGTTCGCCGATGAATTCACGATCGTGGAGGTAGGCGCCGGGTTGACTGTCTGGCCCGGGCTCAGAGCCCCAGAGCTCCCGTTGAAATTTCCGTCGCTGTTCGTGTACACCGCTTTGATGGCGTGTGGCGAGCCTTTGACGGTCAGGATTGCTGTTGCGCTGCTTGTGGCCGTGGCAGAAGCTCCCGATCCAGATATTGGCACCGCCGCGCCGAATGTCCCGCCATCAACATAGAACTGGACGGAACCGGTTGGTGTGGCCGTGTTGGTCCCTAGGTTGGTCACAGTCGCGGTGAATGTAACCGACTGCCCGAAGATCGACGGGTTCGCCGAGGAAGCCACGGTCGTGGAGGTCGGGTTACAGATCGGTATCGCAGACGTAGTGTTGGACGGTACGCTTTCCTGGACTGGATTCGAGTTCGCGAGCACAGCGGTCACAAAATACGAGTAAGTCGGGCCGCAAGTGACAGTCGTATCTGTGAACGTAAGCGAGGTGCCAGCAACCGAGTTGATCTTCACGGCGGCGACACCGTCCGTCGAACGATAGATGTTGTACAAGCCGATTTGGCTGAACGTCGACGCAATCCAATTCAGTTGTATGTAGTGTGGTGCCGCTGTCAACGCCGCCGCCGTCAGGTTCCGGGGAGGACGGACATAAGAGTTCGCCGCTGCCAACGTAATTTCCCCGTTCCCCGTGCCGCCACCACCCGCAATCGCCTTGCCGCCACCGCCCACAAGACCCTTGCCTCCGCCACCTACAATGCCCTTGCCGCCACCACCCACAAGACCCTTGCCTCCGCCACCTACAATGCCCTTGCCGCCACCACCCAAAACGTCACTGCCGGTAGCCCCGATCTGGCGCAGGTCAAGGTTGGCCCAATCGTTGTAGCCGCGCAAGCTCGCGCTGAGGGTGCCATCGAAATTGACATCCGACTGAGGGGTCACCCACTCCGGCGTAGTCGGGTTGGCGGGGCCCGAGGCAAGGTACATCGTGGGATTCGGGTCATTGTTCGACAGCGCCCCGCCATCACAATGGGACGTCGCCGCGGTGCCGACTCCACCGGGTTGCGTAGGCGTGTACCACTTTGTCGTCGAATAGGCGAGCGCCGACCCGTCGGTTGTGGTCACACCCGGCGGCAGACTGTTTTCATTGAGCGGGTTCAGCCCCTGCTCGGAATAATCCAGGACACCATCGTCCAAGAGGTCTACCTGGAACAAATAGCTCATCACACTCTGATAGTTCGGCTTGCAGTTGGGCTCGAACGTGGCGAAGTAGGTATTGGGTGTGTCGTAATACAAGCCACCGTGCGTCAACCCATTCGAGTGCCCCAGTTCATGCATGAACGTGCCACCTTGCACCTGGTCGGTTTGACCCGCGGCTCCCCAGAGACCCAGTGTGATGAGAGAGTCCGCACCTCCAATGTCGGAAAAGCCGGATCTCGTTCCGATTTGGCCCGACGTTACTGAAAGCTCCGGGTCAGTCGCCAAGGTATAAGTTGCATTGGTTGCAGTGGAGATTTGTATGGTGAAAGTGGTGGGAGAGGGGGTCTGGACGGAGTAAGTCCCGTTCAGGCTGGGATTCGTTATGGCATCGGCAATGGTGACGCGGTCTGTTCCGGCTACGGTATTCAGGCCGTGCGGGGCTGATGTCGTGAACGTAACCGTGTTGCCGGAGGCAACGACGCTGGTCAGGCTTCCGCCCAGCAAACTCCACTCCGGCAGCCCCAAAGCATGTGCGAATAGCGCATAGTGATAGCTGTCCTTCCGCCCGTGCTGGAAACGCCGTATGCAGGGGCCATTGAGCGCCGCCTCGCAGGAGGCCTCGTCCGGGTAATTGAGCGGTTGCTCCTTGAGGGACTCAAACCCCGCCTTCCAGCCCACGATTCCCGGTTGGTTCGGGAATACGCACAAGGAGTTCGCAGTATCGGTGCAGGTTTGCTCCTGGATCGCGCCTGTAGCATATTGTGCTGGGTATCCTGGGTTCCCTGGAAGGAAGTGCACGTTGATGCTGTGAGGCGTAATGCTGGGAGCGGCAGGTGAGAACGCGTCCGTCATCATCGTGAGCGCGCCCGGAGGCGGATAGAAGGAGTACCCGTTCGTCGTGTCACAGGTGCCATCGGCATTTACGATGCTGCACATGTAATCGAGCTCTACGAAGAGATCCTTTTGGCCCGTTTTTGCTCCGGGAAGCGCTACCCAGGAAGGATCTGTCGTGCTGCAGTTATTAAGAGGGCTCAACGATGCATCGCAGTATCCTGGTGGGTTGTTGTTTTTCCAGAGATCGATCAGGCCATCGTTGTCGCTGTTCTGCACCGTCGTGCTGACGATGACGGCGCCCCAGGACACACATGAGCCGTTCTGGGAAGTCGGCCTCACCACGGTCGTCGCTGAAAAATCATTAGCGTTCACCGGGTTACTGCCGTTGAGATAATTCTGGTTCGGGAAACTCCAGGTGGGATTATCCCAGGACCCGTTGTAGAAGCCAGGGAAGGACGGCAGGCTCCCGTTCCCGTACAGGGACGGCAGGTTCACGCCGTTCAGAGACACGGTTTCAAACTTGTTGTTCTGGCCGTTGCCCACGATGTGCGTCAGCTTGGAAATCGGGCCTGCCGCAGCCTGGTAGAACCCGTACAGGGTCTGCGACATGCTGTCGGAACTGTTGGAGGGTGCAAAGGAGCCGTCGTAGATGACCACCGAGTTCAGGGGTAATCCCGAGTCGAGGGCGCGGTAAATGATAACGAGGCTTGCGCCCAACGTCAGCGGGACGCCCCCACCGTTGCTTCCACTATCTGCCAGACTCACTTCATAGGTGCTGTTAGCCAGGACATTTCCATTGGAATCTACCGGCAACAACGCACGCACATCGGCGCTGTACACGACCATGGTTTTCGACCCTTGCGAACTCCCACTACAACCCCCGCTACTCCATGACACGGGAGCATTCGGGTTCCCCAGTATCGCTCCGATAATCGGGTAGCCCGGCGTCGCCGGTCCGTTTGGGAGCACCGGCCTGAAGAATCCATTTTGCCCGGCAAATGTCCCCGAACTTTCAACCGTTTCCCAGAAGAGGAGGGCAGCTACGATGTCGGCCCCCGGGGGGACACCCGTAGAAGGCACGGAAGTCGCGTCCGGCATCTTGATCTGTCCTGTCGCGAAGCCGTTCACCCCAAGTCCGCGCAGGCCTACGCCGGCTACGACGTAATCGCCGGTCACAAAGTAGTTGTTGCCGAAATTCAACGGCGGATTTTGAGCCAGGCCTGAGTGCGCAAATCCGAGTATCAGCAGTAACCCCAATGCCATCGTCGCGCGCGCTGGGCGGCAGGCCAACAAAGATGTGCGAAGCGTCTGAACTGTAGTCTGCATAGTCAGCCTCATTTCACTGCGAGTTTTCGAAAGAAGATTAGTCTGGTGTTAGAGCAGGAAACCATGTTTACGTACTGGTGCGCGAGGGACACTTGGGCAAGAGCGGACGCACAGCACACGCAGACCACTGGCCAGAGAATCAAAACGGAGACGACGTGGCGCATTACTCTCCTGCGACACCGCAATTGTATTTCTAAAAGACCCCGAGAAAGATGAAGGGGGCGCGTCCGGGAAGGGTCGACGCGCCCAAACTTTGGTAAAAGATCTTACCGCATAACCGGCCAAAAACAGAACTATATTTTTCGACCGCCGATAGGCCTTTACTCGCCCGGAAGGACGGCGGCGACCCGTAGCGACGCGACCTGCAGATTTTAGTCCGCCCAGTCCCGCATACCCGAGGCCGGACCAGGCGCAGGGGTGCGGCAATTTTCCCGTTTGAAAGTGGTTCCCGAGGAGCAAGGACACACGCCGCTACACTTGCCTAGAAGCGGTGGACGACGCCCAGACCCACGTAGTAGTTGTGCTGCCGGCTTCTGCCGGTATCAACATTCAGATTGGGAGCTCCCGAGTAGAAATCGCGCGCCTCGAAGCGCGCTCCCCAACTATGCCACACCCACATATCCAGTCCCGCCCCGAACTGGACGACGCCGGTGTTGCTGCCGCTGCCAGGGTTCGGAGTTTCATAAAGTGTAACCGGGGACTCCCGGAAGCGACCGTAGCCGCCGCCAACGCTAACCCACGGGGTAACGGAGTCGCTGGAAAAAATGTTCAGGCGCACGGATGGAGTCACAAACAGCGCCCCGATATCCTTGGGAGTTTTCGTTCCGAGGTTGTAGTTCACATCCATCCGCGGATAGATCGCCACGGGCAATTCCGCGTACAGTCCGAATATCGAATGGCTCTTGAGCAGGCGACCGTAATTGAACTCGAGCGATTCCTCGTTTCCGAAATGAACGGGCAAATTCGCGGCCGTCTGCGTGCTGACGAAAGTCCGCCCCGCCGTGATGGAAAACTCATTGATTTGTGCCAACGCGCTGGAAACAAAAAATAGAACCGGCACGACTAGAGCTGCGAGACGCTGGGCCGACATCTCTCCTCCGGAGTATTGAGGAATGTAGTTTTTGTTTCACCAAGCTTAGCACGGGCCGCCCCGAACGGCGGGAAACACAAGGTACTCTCTTTGATGCTCGGGTTCCGGCGTTTGATCGGGTGCTGCGATATTCGATGAAGTTCCATTGCTGCCGATGTCCGGCGGATGTCCGGCGCCACAGAGTAACTCAACGCATCCTTCATCCTTCCTACCCTGCGCCCTTCCGGTTGCCGTGCGACGGCGAAATGTGACACCGGTCACAGATGGACGTGATGGCAACAGCCGACCGACTTTGGGAATCCTCTCGGCAACCGGCGGTGAGAGCTTTGAGAACTGCCTCCCCTGGCGTGGGTCATTTAACCCAGTCCCAAGGTGGGAGAAGGCCCATTCGCCCTCCCACACCGCCTGATGCTTTCCGCAATAGTTCACGCCATTGCCACTAACCAATTTACATTCAGTAACTTACAAAACAGTACAAAAATTTGTCGGTACCCAAACGGTCGGCAACTCCCGTGCACCTGTACCAACCGGAGAATTAGGTGACCTGCCTTCCACAGTTCGTGAACCAAGCCCGGAAACGGGGCCCAGAATTGATCGGGCGTCACAACGCCTTGGTTACCGGGATTGCTATTCCCGGCCTGGTTCTGCGCCTGGCTCTCGCTCTGAGCTTCGCCGCGATCTGCATCCCGCGTGCCTCCAGTGCGGTTCACCCGGTTCCGCTCGATCCGAAGACCGACGCCGCCAAGTGCATCGAGTGTCATGAAGATAAGACCAAGGGCGCGTCCGTGCACTCCGCCATCGCCACCGGCTGTCTGAGCTGCCACGAAATCCGCGTCACCAAAGACACCACCCGCGTCAAGCTGATCACCGCCACTCCTTATAGGCTCTGCCTTTCCTGCCACAGCGACAAAGATGCAACCCAGATCAAGGGACACGTCCATCCGCCGGCGGTTCGCGATTGCCTGACCTGTCACGATCCCCACACTTCGGCCAACAAGAATCAGTTGCTCAAGCCGACCACCGGCGAAAAGAAAGACAATCTCTGCCTCAGCTGCCACACACAAGGCACGAATGTTCCCGCTAAGGGCAGCCGCCACGCCGCGCTCGATATGGGCTGTGAAACCTGCCACACGACGCACAAAACGGGCGCGGATCTCACTCCCGAAAATCAGTTCCATCTGACCAAAGCCGCCCCGGCGCTCTGCGTGGATTGTCATGATCCGAAAGATGCCGCGCTGCAGCAGGCGCACCAGAACCAGCCCTTCGGCACGGCCAACTGCCTGAGCTGCCACGATCCGCACCAGTCGGCGGCGCCCAAGCTGATGGCAAAGTTCGCGCATCCCCCGTTTGCCGACAAGCAATGCGAAGTCTGCCATGCTCCGGCGAAGGATGGGAAAGTGGTCCTGACGCAAGCGAACGTAAAGGATCTCTGCGTCACCTGCCACGACGACAAGGCGAAGCTGATCGAGACCGCGAAGGTGCAGCATCCCGGAGCAGCCGGCGATTGCACCGACTGCCACAGCCCGCACGCCAGCGCCTACCCGGGCCTGCCGAAAACGGATCCGGTGAACATTTGTCTGGGTTGCCACAGCGAACAGCAAGACCAGATGAAAAAAGCGCACCTTCATCAGCCCGCCTTCGTTCAGGGCTGCTCGACCTGTCACGAGGCACATGGCGGCAACAACGATCATTTGCTCCGCGCCGAGGGCAACACTCTGTGCCTGGAGTGCCACGGCCCCGATGCGAAGCCGGTCCGGGACGAGAGCGCCCACCTCGTCACCATCTTCAACGGCAAAGTGAGGCTGCCCGAGAATTACTTCGGCAAGGTCACGCGGCTGCCGCTGAAGTATGGCATCGGCCATCCCATACAGAATCACCCGACCTCGGACCTGTTTGACCCGAGAGAGAACAAAGTCACAGTTAAGTTGAGCTGCCTATCTTGCCATCAACCCCATGCTTCAGCAGAGGCCGGGCTGCTGGTGAAGGATCAAGCGAACAACCTGGCATTTTGTTCAACCTGCCACAAGGCTAGTGATTTCCTGAAGCCGGGTAGCGGAGCGCGTTGAGCGGAGTGGAGGACGAGATGTTTGAAGTTAGCCCGAAATCGATGTTCAGGAAAGCGGTCGCGGCGCTGGCGATGCTGATGCTGGCTCTGGCAATGTCGGGCCCCGCTTCGGCAAAGAAGAAGAAAGTGGCGCCGGCCCCCGCTCCGGCCCCCAAGCCGATCGACTATTCGAGGCTGCAATATCCGCCGGCTCCCGAAATCGCGCGGGTCAAGTACCTCGACGCACTCTATGGCGCGAAACTTGAGCCTCCGCCCCCCAATACGAAGAAGAAGACCTGGATGGATGCCATGGCGGGCACGAAGGAAGACGAGCGCAAAGGTCAGCGCCATGTTCCCCCGCAACTGGTCTTCCCCATCGGCTTGGCCGTCGATTCCAAGGGCCTGCTCTATGTGAGCGACCAGAAGACGGGCGGAATTTTCATCTTCAACACCGAGACCAAGGATACACAGTTTATCCGCAACGGCCGGGACGCGAACTTTAAGCTGGTCAATGGCATCGCCATTGACGACAACGACCGCTTGTTTGTCGCGGACGGCCAGTTGCACCACGTCCTGGTCTTCGACGCCCAGCACAAACCGGTGGACGAGGTTAGCCAGGACATGCAGGATCCCGTCGGCTTGGCGATCGACACCGAAAACCGCTTCCTCTACGTCGTCGATGAGGGTCTGGACCAGGTGCTGGTCTATGACGCGGATTCCTTCAAGTTGCTGCGCAAGATCGGAACCACGGGCCATAACCACGAACTTACCACCGAGGGAAACTTTGGCGCCCCTTACGCCGCCGCCGTGGATAAAGACAGCAACCTCTACGTCAGTGACATGCTGAACAACCGCATCGAGGTCTTCGACGCGGACGGCAATTTCGTCCGCACCTGGGGCAAGATCGGCGACGCTGTTGGGGAATTCGGTCGGCCCAAGGGCATTTCGGTCGACAGCGACGGCCACATTTGGGTGGTGGACGACGCGCTCGACCGGGTCACGATTTTTGCCAATGACGGCACCGCGCTGCTGGCCTTTGGCACCCACGGAAAAATTGCCTCGCAGTTCAAGGGAGTGGTCGGGATCGCCATCGATAAAACGAACCGGGTTTTCACTGTGGAGCAATACCCGACCGGCAAAGTGCAGATCTTCCGCTACATCACACAGGCCGAGGCGCAAGCCGAGTTTGAGCGTCGCCAGGCGGAACGGGAAAAGAAAACGGCTGCCCGATCGGGGGACAAGCCGAAGGATGCGCTGGTGCAGGCAACGAATGCGCCAGAGAAGGCGGCAGTCAAGGAGCCGCAATGAGTTTGGAGGCTTTAGGCCGACAAGCGGAGATCAGCAGATTATCTCCGGCAGTAGAAGCAATTAATAGCGACACAAATTAAATGGAGGAATATCGCAATGAAGAAAGTAACGTTAGTTTTGCTGGCTGTGATCTTCGCCGCGAGCCTGGCCGCTGCGCAGCTCAACAGCTACTACGCGTCGCCCGTTGACGTCTTAGGCGCGCACAAGAACCATGGGCGCGGCTGCACGGGCTGTCACATTCCACACAGCGGCCCTGCCGGCAACGGCGGCGTCGACCAAACCAACTTCCAGGGCGACAAGGCCCTATGGGGCGAGGCTCCCGGAGCACTGGCGGGCGCAACCCTCAACTTCGGCGACGCCGGCGGCTGGGCTGAGACTCTGCCCTCAACCGACCAAGCCACTACCCCGGACCTGAGCGGACTGCTGCTCTGTCTGACCTGTCATGACGGCAACCTGGCGAAGGGCGCCATGATGACCGGTATCGTGGACTGGGCGGCTGAAGGTCTGAACCCGACTGCCTTGGGCTATAAATCGGCCAACGTTCCCACCTGGCTGGGCAATGATGGCAGCTCGAGCGGCGTCGGTAATTACAACAACGACCACCCGGTAGGCTTGAACGCCGCTATCGGCTGCGGTGGATACAGCTGGGATTGCACCATCGCTGCCAACGGCCATATCATCCCTGGCCCGTTGCAGACGGCGTTCATCGCTAACTACGGCTTCACGGTGAGCCCTTCTTATTACAACAACACACCCGTGGTAATGTGCACGACCTGCCACAATCAGCACGTCATGACCGTGTACAAGGGAACGATTGCCGGAAAAGCTGGCTACTACCAGACGCAGTTTGGCATTCGTGGTTACTACAACCCGACCAACCCGACAGGTAACTCGGTCGCGCAGTTCTGCCGCAATTGCCATGGCGGCGAGGCGAACGAAATGAACAATACAATGAACATTCCGACCACGTAGTTCTTTTCCCGGGGAGGACTTCGGTCCTCCCCTAATTTTTCAGGGCGCCGGTTCAGGGTGCCTGATGAACGAATAGGAATCCTTTGAAAGAAATTTCGATGAAAAGATTGTCAAAACGCGCGAGTCTGGCGATGGTGGTTCGACTGTCAGTGGCCCTGGTTTCGGCGCTCCTGGCCGGTCCTCTTCCGGCACAAGTCGCTTCGCACGCTCCGACGGCGCTGGCCACACCAACCAGCCCCGCCTCTAACCAAGCAGCTTTCAACTAAGCCCCGCTCCGACCGTTACCGGCAAGCCGGTGGCACGGGTGAACGGAGTCGCCGTAACCGACCGCGACCTGCTGCGCGAGATGTACACCATCTTCCCGTATGCGCGCCAGCACAATGGCTTTCCCAAAAGCATGGAAGCCGATATCCGCAAGGGCGCGCTCGAAATGGTCATCTTCGAGGAACTGGTCTACCAGCAGGCACAACGGCAAAAAACAACCGTGCCGGACGACCAGGTGAACCACGCGCTATTTGAGTTTAAGAAAAAGTTCCAGTCCCGGGCAGAGTATCAGAACTACTTGCAGACGGAAGCTTCCGGTTCGGAACGGGTGGTCAAAGATAGGATTCGGCGCTCGCTGGTGGTCGACGCCTACTTGAAAGCCGAAGTAAAAGATAAGTCGGCGGTCTCCATCGCCGAGGCCCGCGAGTATTACGAAAAACACCCGGAAAAGTTCGCCTACAAGGAAAGTTTCCTGTTCCAGTCCATTTCGATTATGCCGCCTGAAACCGCTACTCCGGAGGTCATGCAGGAGGCGCGGCGGCGCGCCGAGGACGCTTTGCGCCAAGCCAAGGCCACCCAGAGTTATCGGGATTTCGGCTTGCTGGCGGAAAAGATTTCGGAAGACGATTTTCGCGTGAATATGGGCGACCACAAGACCGTGGAGCGCGAACAGCTTCCCCCAGAGGTTGTCAAGGTCGCCCTGGCGATGAAGCCGGGTGAAGTCAGCGATCTTATCCCGCTGGGCAAGACCTTCACCTTCTTCCGCCTGAACGACCACGTTCCGGCCGGAAAGCGGAAGTTTGACGAGGTGAAAGACAAACTGCGGACGGATCTGCAAAAGGAGAAGGAAGACCGGTTACGCACCGGACTGGACGCGAAGTTACACAAGAACGCCAAAGTGGAAGAGCTTTAGAAAGCTGTCGGAATAACCGGTGTTTTGACTTTGTTTTGAAGGGGCGCGGCTTTACCGGCTGCGGAAAAATGGGGCTCCATATCAGGGCATCTCTTTAGCGATGCCGTAAGGTCTTCGAAGTCAGGCGCCCCTGTAGGGGCTGGGCTTCGACATCCTATTTTTTCGCAACCTCTTAGGGAGCAGTTATGCGGGGTCGCACGACAGCGGTTCGCCTGGTGTTGATGATATTGCTGCTGCAGGCGATGCCGGCCGCGGCGCAGTACCAGTTCGGCGACACGCAATTCTCGAAACTGAACGGCATTCTCGGGGCCGGCTACTCCGGAGCCTTTGGCAACGAAGAGACCTCGAGTCACGAGTTGGGCTTGAACGGCAGCGCCTCGCTGGCCGGTTTCTATTACAACCCTAACTTCCTCAGCTTCAGCTTCACACCCTACTATGCCGAGAATCGGGCCAACTCAGACTACCGCTCGGTGGACAACTCTTCGGGTGTCGCTTTTTCCAGCGCTATCTTTTCCGGCAGCCATTTTCCTGGAGCCGTGAGCTACACCCGGGATTACAACAGCAGCGGCACCTTTGCCATTCCGGGCACGCCCGATCTTACCACGCATGGGGACGCCCAGAACCTGGGTGTAAGTTGGGGCGTAAACCTTCCGGACCTGCCCACTCTGTCCACCTTTTACAACCGGTCCAGCAGTTCAGCTTCGTTGTACGGTACCGACACTACCAGTGACTCGGCGAGCCAGACTTTTGGGTTGCGCTCTCTCTACAATCTAGATGGCTTCCAGCTCAATGCCAGCTACAACCATGCCGGGAGTCACTCGGAGTTGCCGGCGTTTCTGCAAACTCAGGCAGAGAGCTCCTCTTCGACGAGCGACGGTTACTCATTTGGCGTCTCTCACAAGCTGCCCTTCAATGGAGGCGCATCAGCCGGCTACAACCACTCGGACTTCAGCGCAGAGTCTTCCGGTTACAACGAGAACGGTTCGGTGAACAACGCTTTCGCAACGGTGAGCCTCAATCCCACTACCAAGCTCGGGCTGATTGGGAACGTGAATTACGTTGACAATCTGGCGGCGAACCTGACCGAGACGTTGGTCAATTCCGGAGTTCAGGGTCAATTCTTCAACTCGTCAGGTTCTCATTCGCTGGACATGGATGCCATGGCTACTTACAGGTTGCCCGCCAATGTCTCGGTCGATGGCGTGGTCGGCCGGCGGGACCAGTCATTTCTTGGCCAGACCTACTCCTCCACGATGTTTGGTGGAGGGGTTACGACTTCCGGCACCTTCCTCGGGGGAATGGCTTCGGGCGTGTTCCGGCTGGTAGACTACAGATCGAGTGGCGTGGCAGGAAGTCCAAACACCAGCGCGCTTTCTTTGATTGCCAGTGGCAATTACTCGCGCGATTTCAGAAGGTGGCGCGTCACTGGCAACCTCAGTTACTCGCAAAACCAGCAAACCCTGCTCATCAGCTATCTCACCTCTTTCTATAGTTACGGGGCTGCCGTTTACCGCCCCTTCTGGAAGCTGCGCTGGACAGGTTCCTTCACGGGGAGCCATAGCGGGTTCGTGCAGCAGGTGGGGAGTTCGAACAATTCGCAAAGCTTCTCGACCGGCTTGGGTTCGCGCCACATAACATTTGGCGCAGGCTATTCAAACTCGACCGGGATTGGCGTCCTGACTCCAACGGGGGTGGCGGCGCCGCCCGTGCCGATTCCGGCGCAACAGATCCTGTTCGGCGGCAAAAACACAAACTTCACAGTGGGCGCCTCGCCGATACGGTATCTGACCATCACAGGGTCCTACTCGGCCTCGCACGGCAATACGACCTCGTCCGGCCTCGCTTCTTCCTACCAAACCAAGAGCCTGAACGCGCTGGTACAATATCATTTCCGGCAAATGGGGTTCACCGCGGGCTACAACCGGCTGCAGCAAGGATTCGGCCAAACTGGGGTGAAACCGTTCGATGGAACGACGTTCTATGTGGGTGTGAACCGATGGTTCAGCTTCTTCTAAAGCGCGCGCGCCGAGGAAGTTCGGGGACCATCGGAAGACGGTTTTCTTTTTTTCTGGTTCTTCTGCTGCTGCAGCTCCCGCTTGGCCTCGCTCGAAAGAAACGCCCGCGCCGCTAGTTGGACCCGAACTGCAGATGGATGGCGGACGCAGGCTGACCTACGAGGGCTGCTTCAGCTCCGAACGCGAATTGCACGCCAAGCGCGGCTTCTGGAAGAAGGTGCTGGACGTGGTCGTGGGCGCGCCCGATTACCGCCGCCTGCTGCGCCCGTACAGCATTGCCGCGGATTCCCGCGGGCGCGTCATCGTAACCGATCCGGGAGCCGCCGGCATTCACATCTTCGACTTCCGCGAGAAAAAGTACAAGTTTCTCTACCGCTGGGACAGAGATAAGGACCCGCTGCTGACTCCGCAGTGTGTCGCCGTGGATGCGCAAGACAACTTTTACGTGACCGACTCGGTCTCCGGCAAGATCTTCGTCTTCGACGCCAACGGAAAGTTTCGCCACGTGCTCGGCAGCATAAAAGGCGGGGAAGGTTACTTCAAGCGGCCTACGGGAATCGCGGTGGATTCCGCCGCGAAACGGATTTACGTCACCGACACCTTGCGCGATAAGGTGTTCATTCTCGACCTGCAAGGCACCGTGCTGACAAGTTTCGGAAAACGCGGCACGGGTTCGGGAGAATTTAATCTGCCCACCGAAGTTCACCTGCAGGGTGATAGCATCGCGGTCGTGGACACGATGAACTTCCGGGTGGAGGTCTTCGACCGCGCCGGTGCCTACCGCTTCAGCGTTGGAACTATGGGAGACGGACTGGGACTGACATTCCGGCCCAAGGGCGTCGCTTTCGATTCCGAGGGGAACCTCTACGTGGTCGAAGGTTTCGCGAATATGGTGCAGGTATTCAATCGCCAGGGCCAGCTTCTCTATTACTTCGGCGAGCGCGGATCGGGCGCGGGCGAGTTTCAGTTGCCTGCCGGGATGTTTATCGATCACGACGACCGCATTTTCGTAGTGGATTCTTTCAACCGCCGCATCCAGATTTTCCATTACTACGGGTTGCCCAAACAGGCGGCCTTAGGAAAACCATGAAGTTGAGATTGCTCATCGCCGGTGGGTTGATATTGGCGGGGAGCAGTGTGTGCGCCCAATTCAGCGGCGACGTGCTGGGCCAGCACCAACTCACGGTGAACAGCGGTTCGCCCGTCACTGGAGTGGCAGGAACGGGTTGCCTGTACTGCCACGCTCCGCACTCGGGATATGCCCCTGGAACCGCGGCTTGGAACCAGAAACTATCCAGCACGACGTACGTGCCGTACGCCAGTTCCACGTATCACCAGAAGGGGAATCCGAATCCGTTGCTGGGCACGGATAGCACGCTTTGCCTGAGCTGTCATGACGGAACCATAGCCGTGGGTCAGACCATCGCCTACGGCCCGATGATCATGAACGGCACTATGAATGGCACCGACTTAGTGGGTGCGGCCGACGTCAATAACCAGCATCCGTTGCAACCGCAGCATCCCTTCAGCCTGGTGCTGCCGCTGCAGGATTCCCTGGATTTGATCTCAACCCTGGTAACTCAGGGGAAGACCAGCGATCCCACCGTGAATCTCATCAAGGGCAACGTGGAGTGCACCAGTTGTCATGATCCCCATGTGCAGAACAAAGACCAGGTGTCCACAACTTTTCTGGTTCGTGACAGCTTCGAAAGGCCAGGTATGCCTGGCTTGCCATGACCCAACCCGCACCGTATCGGGTCAGGTTGGTCCGGGACAGTGGCAGAAGAATCCGCTCACGCTCTGGGCGACCAGCACTCACGCGCTGGCTTCGAATCAAGTGGCATCAAATGCGAATGTCGGGGACTACGCAACCGTCGCCCAAAACGCGTGTATCTCCTGTCACATGCCGCACAACGCGCCGGGGCCGACGCGCTTGACGCGGGCCCCGAATGAACTGGATTGCGTGAACTGTCACAGCGGAGGCGCCAATATCTCGCCTGCCGCCCCGAACGTGTTCGCCGAATACACTAAGGCGGGAAACGTTGGTCATCCTTTCCCGCAGGGCACGAACAACCACGATGCGGCCGAGGATCTGATCGGGCAAAACGTTGTCCTCAACAACAATCGCCACGCCACCTGCGTCGACTGCCATAACGCCCACTCGTCGTTTGCGGTCTGCTTCGTTCACGACTCTGCTGCCTCCGTCGATTCGCGTGTCGCAAACCGGCGTTGCCGGCGTCAGCGCTGACGGGACGACCATCGTGAATCCCGCGGTGAACCAGTACGAGAACTGCCTGCGATGCCACGGTAACAGCAGCGGAAAAGTCGCGAATCCTGTTTTCGGATACTTGCCGGTGCGAGCGGTTGCGCCGGCCGATGCCCTCAACTTGATTCCGCAGTTCGCCGCCGGCCGCGACCTCGGCTCACCCGGTCATGTATCCCAGCAGCGGCTCGGCATTACCTCAACCGACGCTGTCGGTAACATGTGGAACTTCGACGGCACCGCCCAGGGACGCGCCATAGGTTCACAGATCTTCTGCACGGACTGCCATAACAACGACGACAGCCGCGAGTCCGGCGGAAACAGTCCGAACGGGCCGCATGGATCGAAGTACAGCCACATCCTCGAGCGAGCGTATCCGTTCGCGGAGGCTCCCGCTCCCGGCCAGCCCATCCCGAGCCAGTATCTGTACCCCAATCCGAATCCTGGATCCGGACCCACCGGGACTTACGCCCTCTGCGCCAAGTGCCACGACTTGACCAAGCTGTACCAGAGTTGGACCCACCACAGCTCTCACGTCGTCACTGACGGGTTCTCCTGCTCCGTCTGTCACACTCCCCATGGCATGGGCTCAACCTCCGCGACTATCTCCGGCCAGCGCCTGGTGAATTTCGACGTCAACGTCGTCGCGCCGAATGGGGCAACCCCAATCACGTACTCCTACAATGGTGGCAACGACTCCTGTACCCTCACGTGTCACGGACATGCCCACAATGCAAGCATGGCTCCGATCAAGGGTGGAGGGAGAAAGGCTCAGGTAGTCGAGGACCAACGGCGAAGTCAATACGGTTCATGCATCAACCCATCGAATTCGATAGCGGCAAAGGGCCTCCTGTGCACTGGCGTCGAAGTCCGCTGGATACGGCGGGGATGCGGATCGCCGTGCTGCTTGGAGTTATTACCGTCGCCGCCCTGTATCAGGCCAGTCATCTGAGTGCGTTGACTGATCCCGACATCTGGTGGCACCTGCGTACGGGGACGTGGATATTACAGAACCACGCGATTCCCCATGACGGTCTATTCTCGCAATCGACGACCCTGCCTTGGGTTGACCGCAACTGGGGTTTTGACCTTCTGGTGGCGGCCTCATACAGCGTCTTCGGGCTGCGCGGTTTGCCTGTCTTGTTGATGGTGCTGCAGGCTGCGATCGCGGCAGCGATCTTTCTGCTGGCGCGCCACGCGCAAAGGAATTTTTGGCAGGCTGCCATTCTTGCCGCCGTAGCGCAGTACTGTATTTCCGGGACTTAAGCCGAGTCCGGCCCTGGTGTCTATTTTATTCTTTGCCCTGGAACTAACTCTGCTTCTCCGACGCCAGGCGCTCCGGCCAGATACGACCAGTGTTCTGGATGCCGCTTCTTTTCATGGTCTGGGTCAACCTTGACCGCCAGTTTGTTTATGGACTCATGGCGCTCCTCCTGTTCTGTGGCGCGATGGTCGCGGATCATCTGGGGCGACGATTCGGAAGTCCTGTTATCGGATCCTTTTAAAACCATCGTCCCCATCTTCCCCTTGGAGTAACTACAGCAGTTTTCGGCGCGTGCGTGCTTGCCACCCTGGCTTCACCCTACACTTACCACCTTCACGAACTCATATGGCAGGGCGCCACCAACACCGCGGCCGACCACTACCTCCCGAGTTCCACAGTATGCGCTTTCGCCAGCCTCAGGATTATCTGCTGATGTTACTGGTGATGACCTCTTGTCTCGCGCTTGGCCGCCGCCGCTCGCGCGACCTTTTCCAGATATCCCTGTTAGTCGTTTGCGCGGCTATCTCCTTCCGATTACAACGCGATACATGGCTGGTTACTCTCGTTGCCGCCGGTATCATCGGGAGAGCGTCACCCACAGGCGCACCGGAAGAGCAGCCGGCCTGGCACTGGGGAAGGCTGCTGACGACCGCACTGGTTCTAGTCACGCTGGCCGCCGGTACATTGCGCCTTCCAACTCGAAACGGAGTGCTGATGGCCAAGGTGGGAGACAACTTTCCCGACGCGCGCCAGCGACTACATACGCCAGAACCGTCTTCCTCAGCCTCTATTCAACAGCTATTACTGGGGTGGTTTTCTGACCTGGTACTTGCCCGAATATCCCGTGGTCATTGACGGCCGCATGGACCTCTACGGTGAGGCCAATAACCTGCCCTACTTCAAGCTGACCGAAGCAGAGATTCCTCTGGAGTCTCACCCGGGTTTCGCGCAGGCGCAGACCTTCCTGCTGGAAACGAAATCACCGATTGCACAAGCGCTGGCCACGCTTCCTGGCTTTCGGGTAGCCTACCGCGATGATCTGGCCTGCGTGCTAGTGAGGAGAGATTAGGCGGCCCTGGAACCTGGAGCGCGGGGTGCCCTGCAAGGATCCTATGAAGGAAGACAACACCGCCATTTCCACTGGGGTCGAGAATCCTGCGGTAGCGGCGCAGGTCTCCTGGTGGCGGATCGCCGATTTCGGCGTGCTCGGCCTGTGGATCGTGACGGTCGGATTCACGATTCAGTATCACGAAAAATGGGCGGACGAGGCGCAGGCCTGGCTGTTAGCCCGCGACCTTGATCTCCGCACGCTGTGGTTCCACGAGTTGCGATACGAGGGCACTCCTGGGCTCTGGCACACCGTCCTCTGGTTGGCACAACGCGTTTTTCACGCACCCTACGGCTCGATCGGCTACATCGGGATGGCATTCGCGACGGGCGGGGTGGCCCTCGTCCTATTCAAAGCTCCCTTTCCCAGGCCGCTTCGATGGCTGCTGGTGTTTAGCTACGTTTTGGTTTACCAGTACGCCGTGATCGCCCGCCCTTACACGCTCATACCGCTGCTGGCATTTGCGGCCGCCATCCTGTTCAAGGACATCCGGCATCCCGAACGAATCACCGTTGTACTGGTTCTGCTGGCTAACGTCAGTCTTCACGGGACCATAATTGCGGGCTGCCTCGGGCTCGCCTACCTGATCGACGGAATCAAGTCCTGGGTCACGCTGGAAGAGCCTGTGCGGCGACGGTACGTGATGTCTCTCGTCACCATGGCGCTCACGTTTCTGTTCCTGTTCGTAATCCTGAAACCAACCCCGGACATAGAAGTATTCGCGGTCAAGAAGGACCCTGCGAAGTACCACATTGTTGAGCCACCAAAGCTGGCCCGCGCAGAGTCAATCCTTTCGGGTGCGTTTCTTGATTATTCCTTGCCTTCTGGCGTCTTCTTGCTGCTGGCTGCGGCCTGGTGTTACATGCGCCGGAGACTGCTGACCTTCGCCCTTCCGACTGCGTTGCTCATTCTCCTATACACCATGGTGCATGGCGCTGGGCATCATCACGGCACGCTGTTTGTCGCGGCGATCATGGGACTCTGGATTGCCTGGCCCACGGAAGAAGAACAGACAAGCTTTACCATCGCTGAGCGCCGGGCCACGCAGGGCCTGATTGCGCTCCTCGTATGCCTGTTCGGCGTTAACATCTGGGATGCGGCTGTGGCCATTCGAAATGACTACCTCTACCCCTATAGTGGTGCGGAGGACGCAGCCAACTACCTAAAGTCGGTAAACGCCATCGGCAAGCCGATCTTTGGCTATATGTATGGAGTAGCCGGAGTGCAGGCCTATTTCGACCACAACATCCTCTCCAACATGTCAACGACCTACTACCACCACGGCGAGCCGCTGGAGGGGCGGATCCTCGACTGGGAACAAATCAGTGCCGTAAGGCCGCAGTATCTGATCATCCACTCCCTGGATCCGGACGTCGATTACCGCATCGTGAACACGCTATTGAACTCACAGGGCTACAAGCTGGCACATCTCTCTGACGGTTATCTGTTCTATAAGCGATCTGTCTACGAACGTCAGGCGTATCTGATATACCGGCGATTGGTTCCCTGACAGTCCGATGTCCGAATGGGACGCGACCCTAGCGTCGGACGAAAATCGTCGCCAGCTCATCTTCGTAAATTCTCTGGTAACCAGGATCGAGATTCAATGAATAGACCAGGCCGTCGGTCTTGCGCAGAAAGATCAGGTTCGATTCGGTCAGGGATGGGTCGGTTTTGTACGAGAGGTCGCCACTCTGGGTCCGGTAGAAGCGCTCGTCCATTTCGTCGCCGTAGAGATCGTTGCGTCCATCAATGGCGACGGTGTATTGCGGCATGTACCACATCAGAAACCCGCCCCAGTCGAAGGTGTTATACAGCGGTCCGGGTTGAGGATTTCGGCGGAGGAAGTTGACAGCCTTCACCGGAAATGTGCCGGTAATGGCACGGTCGAGACCGCGGGTGGTGAACTCGGCCTCACCGGCAAATAGCACCATCGCCAGGGCAGCCATGGCAAATACGCCAACCAGTTCGAACGGCGTCTCCTGCACCTCGCGATCAGGATCCTCACCCAGCGCATCAGCCAGGCACGCCGCCGCCGGGATGCAGAGAAACCAGGCATCGCGCATCGTACGAAACGCCACCACGCTGCCAATCACCAGCAGGGCAAGTTTGAACAGATCGATCCTTTTTTGCCATCCGACCATGTAGAACGCTGCGCCCGCCAGCAATAACTCAACATAGTTACTGTAGGCGCGAAAACTCAACGCTTGCAGTTCGACGATCATGGAGTAGGAGACTTTCGCGCGCGAATAGTTGGCGATAACTCCATACAAATGGTAGGAATTCGGCCCGGCCAGAGTAGCCGTCACGCACGCTCCGAAGACCGCCGCCAGAGCCCCGGCCGGCAGGGTGGGCGGCGCCAGAATGGCGATTTCCATCCCCAGGCGAGCGCCCACGCGCTGCACGAGGTTGACGCCCAGTAACAGGCCGACGAGGAATAACCCATAGATGAACTGGATATGAAGGTTGGCCCAGCAGAGAAAGATCGCGGGTAACCAATAGAGCGTCCGCACCTGCCCACTGCGCTGCGCCTTCAGAATCAGGGCGAGCGTTACGGTGAATAGCACGATGGATAGGAATCCCGGCCGGGGCATCATGTCGAAAAGAAACGCGGAGCACGTAACCGCCGCCAGCAGCCAACCGATCCAAAACCGGCCGGAAAGCCGCCGCGCCATCCAGTACACGCCATACGCAACCGCGACGGTGAGCAGCGTCCCAAACACCCCGACACCCAACAATCCGAACCAGGCAAAGGCGCGCGAGAGCATCACTTCATAGCCCCAGCTGTAAGCTACCCAGGGACGGGCGGCGGCGGTTCGAGACAGGATGCCAGTGTGCGGAACCGCTAAGTGCTGGACGATCCAGTCGCCAACTTTGAGATGCCACCAGATGTCAAGGTCGAGAACCGAGAATTTAAGCTGAAAGGATCTCCATGCCACGCCCGCCAGCAACATGACCAGGGCAAACAGCTGAAGCACCCGCAAGCGCAACAGTCCGCGCAACTCCTGGGCCGTGCTCATGGCTTTCGATTCCCCTGGACCTTTGATTGCGTTGTTCATCCGCGGCGCATAGCACGACGCGAGGTGACCGGAATCTTACGATAGGAACGCGCCAGACGCTACTGCGGCAAAGGCTTTGCCGGGGTCCCGGGTTTGATTCCGGCGTGTTGCTTGACCTGCGCCATCAGCTGCAGCACCTTTTCCTTGCCTTGATAGTTCGGATTCGTATCCAACAACTTCTGCCATGTGGCCAGGGCGCCGGCGCTGTCCATCTTCCCCTGCCATTGGACAATGCCCAAATTGAAGAGCGTGTTCCCGTTGTTCGGTTCGTAGCCGAGCGCTTTCTTGAATTCTGTGATCGCCGTATCGGCGTTGCCCGTATACCAGTACGCCGTGGCCATATCCGTGCGGAGATTGGCGTTGGCAGGTTGCACCTTCACGGCGCGCTCGTAATATTCAATCGCGGTGGGATACTGCTGGGCGTCATAGTAGAGGTTGCCGATGTTGGCGAGCAAGTCCCCGTTGTTTGGGTCTGATTTGAGCCGCTCGATCAGCGGCGCCGCTTGCACATCGGCCATCTCCTTCAGTCGAGCGGGAGACGGCATCGCGGACGCGGGGCTTGCTCCCATCTCCGCCGGCCCAGCTGCATTGGCAGTCTCGGCGGTTCCGCTCGCGGCGGCAGGCTGCGAGCCAGGTTGCGAGCCATGGATCAACCATCCTCCGGCGATGCCGACGAGCAGGCAGATGACCGCGAGGGTATAGGCCTGCATGCTCGTCCACTCGGTTGAACTAGTCTGACTTGTCTGGTTCATTGCTTCATCCTCTTCCAATCTCAAAGCCAATTGCAGCCCCGGCTATTGGGCTTTCGTGTCGGTCAACGCGCCTGCGCCTGTCCCTGCCGGTTCGCCCTTGGCGCCGTTCGTACCCGATTGCTTGGCTTCCTCAATCAGTTTCTGGACGTTGGCTTTCCGGCTGGCGCTCAGCTGGGGGTTCGATTTCAGGAGTTCGTGCCAAGCCGTCAGCGCTCCCGCGGCATCCTGCTTTCCCTGCCATTTCATGATGCCTATGTTGAACAGCGAATTCGCATCCTTCGGGTCATAGCGCAGCGCCTGATTGAGCTGTTCGATCGCTTGATCGACATCGCCGTCATAATACAGGCAGGAAGCGTATTCGGAGCGAGCTGCGACGTTCTTCGGATCAATTTTCAAGGCCTTGTCGTAGTACTCGCCGGCTTCCTTGAATTGGTGCGTCGCTTTGTAGATGACCCCTACCTGGATCAGGAGCGCGCTGTTGTTCGGATCGCTCTTCAGCTTTTCGAGCAGCGGCTCTGCCTTCTTTTCGGCCATGCGCTTCATCTGCTCTAGAGTTGGCATTCCGCCCGCATGTCCGGCCATTCCTCCCGCCGTGCTGGCCGAGTGCTGCCCTTCCGAGATTGCGGGCGCAGGCGACGCCGACCCCCGGAACAGGTATCCGATCGCCAACCCTACCACCAGGCAGACGGCCGCCATCGCGTAAACCTGCTTGGTCTGCCAAGTCACAGCAGATCGCGGATCGAGTGCTTCGTTCGGCATGTTTCTAGGACTCCCGGAACTCAAGTTGCGCAGGCCGAGGTGAAGGTGCCATCTCGAGACCTGATTGCGCCGCCATTCGTTACCTGTAAGGCTAAGGGCCCAGAGCGCTTGCGGCAGCACCCGTCATCACAGCCGATTGTGATACAAGTCACACGCAAGCCGCTCTGGCCCAGCGGGCTCGACCGCCGCCTATGAGGTGCTAACGCGAGCGGGGATTCGGCCCGTGGTGTTGGAGCGTTCGAACTACATGAGACTTGCGCGTAGTGCGTAGGAAACCGTTGCAGTAGAGACGGCTCTTGGCCTGTCTTGCTACCCGTGTCCTCCGCCGAGCTCGCGCACGATGCTGCCGACAAATGCCTTGGCGTCGCCAAACAGCATCAGGGTGTTATCGAGATAATAGAGCGGGTTATCAATGCCCGCGAAGCCTGGATTCATGCTGCGCTTGATGACCATTACGGTATGAGCTTTGTCCACGTCGAGGATCGGCATCCCGTAGATCGGGCTGGAAGCGTCGGAGCGGGCGGCAGGGTTGGTAACGTCGTTGGCGCCAATGACCAGGGCAACATCGGTCTGCGGAAAGTCGCCATTGATTTCGTCCATCTCAATCAGGCGATCATAGGGAATATCGGCTTCGGCCAGCAGCACATTCATGTGGCCCGGCATGCGTCCGGCAACGGGGTGAATGGCGAAGCGCACGTCCACGCCGCGCTTGCTCAGGCCATCGTAAAGTTCGCGTACTTTGTGTTGTGCCTGGGCCACGGCCATGCCGTATCCGGGAACTACGATGACACGGTTCGCGGCCGAAAGGATGGCGGCGGCTTCTTCCGGGGTAGCGCTGCGAACGGGTTTCGCTTCTTCTCCCGCAGCGTGCGAAGTTTGCACCTGGCCAAAGGCTCCGAACAAAACGTTGGTGAAGGAGCGGTTCATGGCCTTCGACATGATGATGGAGAGGATGAGGCCCGACGATCCGTCGAGCGCGCCGGCGATGATGAGCAGCTTGCTGTTGAGCACGAAGCCCATGGCCGCCGCCGACAGTCCGGCATAACCGTTCAATAACGAAATGACGGTCGGCATGTCCGCGCCGCCGATGGGGATGATCAACAACACACCGAACGCCAGCGCGATCAGGATCATGAACGGAAACAGTGAATGAGCTCCCGGATTCCGCACCAGAGATACGGCGATCGCCAGCGCGCCCGCGAGCAGCGCAAAGTTGACCAGGTTCTGGCCTTTATACGTCAGCGGCCGCTGCGGCAGAATTTCCTGCAGCTTGCCGGCAGCCATCAAGCTGCCAGTTACGGTCAAGCCGCCAAGAATGACTTCCAGCGACAACACCGCCATCATGAATGGCGGGAGCTCGGATGGTGTGCGCAGGTAATATTCTGCCGAACCGACCAGGGTTACGCAAAGCGCGCCAAAAGCGTGGCTGAGCGCGGTTCGCTGCGGAACGGCCGTCATTGCCACTCGCCCCAGCGGTATGCCGATGATGGTGCCGAGCACCAGCCCAATGGCGATCAGCCGGTAGTCCACAATGCCGTGGTGCAGCAGCGTGCCGCAGATCGCCAGCAGCATGCCGATTTCACCCGCCCAGATGCCGTGGCGGGCCGTGGTCGGAGAACTCATCCACTTCAGCGAGAAAATGAACAGCACGCTCGCGATGAGATAGACGAGCTCGATGACGATTTGGGACTCCTGCCAGTTCGGGCGCCATTATTTGGCCACCGGCTTGGCCGCGGGACGGCTGGATTTGAACATCTTCAACATGCGGTCGGTGATGAAGAAGCCGCCGACGATATTGCTGGTGGCGGCGACCACGGCGATGAATCCGAAGACGGCGGAGAGCGTGCTCTTGTGCTCGCCCACCAGCACGATCGCGCCCACCACCGCGATCGCATCCAAGGCGTTGGTCAGCGACATCAGCGGAGTGTGCAGCAGGGGCGAGACTCGCCGGATGACTTCAAATCCGATGAATCCCGCCAGCACGAAAATAAAAAGTGCGTTGATCAGGTTCGAACTACTGTTCATCTTTCCTCCGTCCGATTTGCCCAGTTCGTGGCGAGACGCCCGTCCCTCCAGCCGTTAGTTTGTCAGCGCGGGCAACTTAAAGAACTCGCGCACCCGAGCTTGCACAATCTCGCCGCCGCGGGTGAGCAGCGTCTCGCGAACAATTTCGTCTTCCAGATTCAGATTCAGCTTCTGATCTTTGATCAGGTGAGTGATAAACGCAGTGACATTGCGGGCATACATCATGCTGGCGTGATAAGGCACGCCGGTAGCCACGTTGATCGCTCCGATGATGGTCACGCCGTGCTTGACGACGGTCTTGCCGGTTTCGGTGATGTCGCAGTTCCCGCCACGTTCGGAGGCCAGGTCGAGGATCACCGAACCCGGCGCCATTCCCTTCACCATGTCTTCGGTCACCAGCACCGGCGATTTCTTTCCCGGAATCACTGCCGCGGTGATCACCACATCACTTTCCTGCACCGCTTTTCCCAGCAACTCGCGCTGGCGGCGATAGAAGTCTTCATCCTGCGCGCGCGCATATCCGCGAGCGTCCTGCGCGTCTTTCGCCTCGATCGGAAGCTCGACAAAACGTCCGCCCAGACTTTGCACCTGCTCCTTCGCCGCCGGCCGTAGATCGTACGCGGAAATCACCGCGCCCAGGCGGCGTGCCGTCGCGATCGCCTGCAGTCCGGCAACGCCGCAACCGATCACGAACACGCGGGCAGGAGTGATGGTTCCCGCCGCGGTGGTGAGCATGGGAAAGATGCGCGGGTGGGGGTCGGCTGCCATCAGCACGGCCTTGTATCCGGCAACGGTTGCCATCGAGGAAAGCGCGTCCATGCTCTGGGCGCGAGTTGTGCGCGGCATCAACTCCACGCAAAACGAGGTCACACCGGCGTGCGCGATTTCCTCGACCACTTCCGCCGACCCGAACGGACGCAGAAATCCAACCAGAATCTGATCGCGGCGATACAGCGGCACATCCTGTTTGCCGGTGATGTCGTTGGATCCGTAGCAAAGAATCTGCACGACAATGTCGGCGGCGGCAAACACGGCGGCGCGGTCGGCGACGATCTTCGCGCCCTTCTCGGCATACAGGGAATCGGGATAGCCGGCGTCAATTCCGGCGCCGGACTGTACTTGGACTTCAAAACCCGCTTTGGTCAGCGTCGGGAGAACGGCCGGTACGAGCGCGACCCGCCGCTCTCCTGGATAAATTTCTTTCGGCACACCGATGATCACAAGGCCCTGCCTGTCTGGCGATTCTGTATCGCGATTCCGAAGATTCGGAGTCGCCCGGCTCGCATCAAACGCTCTCGGGCAACATCCTGACGAACTGAGGATTCTAGTTGAGCGAGACGGCGCGCGCAGCAAGGATCGGTGTCGTCTTGCTGAGGTGCCAGGACTTGCTTAACTGAGACCTGAGACCTGAGACTCAGCTTCAGTTCGTCGCCATCAATGGACGCAGCGATGTCAGCACAGTTCTGCACGATCCAGTTGGCGCCCGCGTCTTCCAGTTCGCGCGCGGGCCATCGTCGTAAGAAATGCAATCACCTCGCGCCCGCAGCCTTTCCGGCGCGAACTCCGGCCGGTGCATCTTCCACCACCACGCAATCCGAAGGCGGCAAACCCGAGTTTCGCCGCCGCCTTCAGATAAGGCTCGGGATCCGGCTTGCCGATCTTGACGTCGCTCGACGTAATCATCGTCTTGGGGATGGGCAGGCCCGCGGCGCGCAGACGAACCTCGGCCAGCGGGCGCGTGCAGGAGGTCGCAATGGTCCAGCGATCCGGAGGCAGAGCTGTTCAGCAGTTGCTGCGCACCCGGCAGCAGGACCACGCCATCGAGGTCCTCGATTTCCCGCGCGCTCGACTTCGCGGTCTTCGCTTCAATATCGGCGTTCGGCAAAAGATCACGAATGGTGGTGCGGCTCGGCCGCCCGTGCGCCATGCTGAACGACTTCCTCGGATCAAAACCATGCTCAACCGCCCAGCGATGCCAGACCCGCGCGACTGCGGGAGTGGAGTCGATCAGCACACCATCCAAGTCAAACAGCACGGCGCTGCAGCGGATTGCGATCATCTCTTCTAATTTACATTGCCGCGCGGAAATTAGATAGCGCGGTTCGCCAGTAAATTGAGAACTGTCTCCGCCAAGCGCCGTCCTCGACGCTGGCAGGTTGCCGAATCTTGTGCCCTCGCGAGGAGGGCCTGTTGATTCGGGTCTGAATTGGTGAGCGCGGCAGGAATCGAACCTGCGACCCACGCCTTAAAAGGGCGTTGCTCTACCAACTGAGCTACGCGCCCCACCATTTTCAATCTAACACATTTTCCAGCGCAGGCGTGCCCGGCGGGCACATGGATGACGTTGCCTGTGCGAACGCGATACACTCTGCATTAATGCGGCTTCCCGTCTGTTCCGGGCAAAACTTGCGCTTCGCTTTCTGCGCGATTCTGTTGCCGACCTTAGCCGCGCAGAGAAGAAGCACTTCCCGCCGTGCGCTGGACCGCGGGCGCTCCCGGTTGCTCATTCGAACGCGGCGATGACGGCCGCTACCGCTGGACAATGACCGACAACGATCTCACGTAACCCTGCTGGTGGATTCGCAGGAGCTACCAAGAGCCGCCACCGCTTCTATCGCCTCCTCGGCATGTACCTGAGTGTGACCTACACGGGCAGGGCAAATTTGAGTTCCCGGCGGACGTGCGCATCGACTTTGTCCGCCATCACGATGTGCTCGAGGCCTACGAGGATCCGGCCGAACTCTCCAATAAATTGCAGAACGACGTGGATACCCAGGTCTTCGACACCGAGCGCCAAATCAAGAAAAATCCCAAAATCACCGAAGAAAAAACGGCGCTCCTGCGCATCGCGAAAAGGAAGCGGCCGAGTTCATCGAGTTCCTGACCACCCAGAGCCTCGATCCCACCACCGTGACGCTGACCCCGGGCAATCCCGAAGCCCACGGCTGGGTTTTCTTCCCGACCAGCAACAAATGATCGGCCCGTGGAAGGAACACGAGGATTTTATTCTCGGCGTGTGGATGAAAGACAAAGTCTGGCAATTCCCCGTCTCGTTGCCGCCAGCCGAAGGCGACCTGATTCTGCGCAAGCCGCCAGAATAGAGCGCACGTAGGGACAGCGCCCTCGGCTGTCCAGCCGAGCGCACCGGGGCAGCATCTTGCCGCGCCAGGTTGAGTAGAACGAGAGCGCCCCAGAAAATTGTGTTACAGTTCCGTGCTCATGGAAACCGCTCCAAAAGCGCGCCGGAAGCCAAGAAACCCGCCGTGGTTTTCTACTGTCCGGTGTGCGCCACGGAAGTCACCGATCCGTTGACCTGTGGCGATTGCTCGGCCGTCATCTGCCGCCGCTGCGGCACGCCACTGGAATCTTCCGATGAATTGGCCATGGGATGAAGCAGTCGCTGGCCGCTGGTCGCTGGTCGTTGGCAACACCCGCAGGCACTCCCTTTGACGAGCTACCACAAACACCGATCAGTTGCCGATGGGTCGCTAACGACCAACGACCGACGACTACCGACCGCTCACGAATGAAAGACTGAACGACCAACCCATGGATCCCGCTTCCCTGCCTCCCGAAACCGAAACTCCCCGCAAAAACCGAGTCTCGTCCGCGGGCTTGGTTTGCTCGACTCCGTGTTGCTGCTGGTCAGCGGCATCATCGGCTCTTCGATTTTTCTCACCGCCAAGGATATTGCGGGGCCGTTGCCCAATCCGAAGTTGTTTTTCCTGGTGTGGGTCCTCGGCGGAGTGATTTCGCTGTGCGCCTGCGTCGCCTTCGCCGAACTGGGCTCCATGTATCCCGACTCCGGCGGGCAATACATCTACCTGCGCGAAGCCTACGGCGACCTGGTCGCGTTTCTCTACGGCTGGATGTTGTTCGCCGTCGCCAACGGCGGAACCATCGCTGCGCTCTCGGTCGCCTCGGCGGCCTACATGGGCAACATCGTTCCCGGCATGTCGCAAAAGCACGTGATGGCGAACATCAATCTGCCGTATCCGGCGCTGGCGCACGGTCACTTCGTCTGTGCTTTTTTCACGATCGTCTTCACGCGCGCGCATCCGGTCGGGCTGGTTCTGATCGTCATCCTCACTTATGTCAACGTCTTCGGCCTGCGCTGGGGCGCGCTTCTGCAGAATGTCTCCACCTGTGACGAAGTTCACCGCCATGGCCGTCTTCGTGATCCTGGGACTTCGCCATCGGCAAAGGACACTGGTCGAACTTCACCGCGCAAGCGACGGGCGGTTTAAAACAGGGAATGACCATGGGCTCGGCCCCGGACAATTGATCTCCGCTCTGGGCGTCGGCTTGATCGCCGTGTTCTGGGCTTACGACGGATGGGTCTACATCACCTGGGTGGCCGGCGAAGTGAAGGACCCTCGGCGCAATGTGCCGCTGGCCATGGTTCTGGGCGTGCTCGCGGTGGGCGCGATCTATCTCGCGATGAACATGACGTACGTTTACGCCCTGCCGCTGAGTGAAGTCGCGAAATACGAAACCATCGCCCACGCCGCCGCGGCCCAACTTTTCTCGCCCGCAGCCGCCGTCTGGCTGTCGGCCATGATCGCGATTTCCTGTTTCAGCGCGGCCGCCACCTGCACGCTTTCGGGCGCTCGCGTGTACCTCGCCATGGCGCAGGATGGTGTCTTTTTCCGCCGCATGGCGGTCGATCCATCCCAAGTGGCGCACGCCCGCCTTCAGCCTGATCGGCCAGGGCATCTGGGCCGCGGCGCTGGCCATGAGCGGACGCTACGATCAGCTTTACACCTACGTCATTTTTGGCATGGTGCTCTCCTACACGCTGACGGTCATCGGCCTGTTCGTCTTGCGCTGGAAAAGACCCGACATTCCCCGTCCCTACCGCTGCACCGGATACCCGTGGCTGCCCGCAATCTATGTTCTGGTCGGGGTGGCGTGGACGCTGAACACGATCATCACCCGACCCACCGAGGCCTTCTGGGGCGCGACCATTGTGCTGATCGGCGTGCCGGGATACTTGTATTGGAAGTGGAAGAGCCGCAGCAAGGCTGCCGCCTAAAACCACCTTGCCCGTCAGCACGTGCAAGTCTTCAAAGCGACCAAAGCGCCGGTGACCGCCGACACAGACGCCCAGGAACACCCCCATTTATTGTTGCCAAAGCAAGCCTAGAGATGTCACGCCAGCGCTAAGCCAGTGTAAGAAACGCGCTGCTGCGATCGCAGGCGCACCAGCCGCGAAGCGGCGGAACAGGATAGCCCGGCACGGCAGTGCCGGGTAGGTTCACAGAGACGGCACGAGTCCCGAAGGGACGGCACCGATGGCGCACAAATTTCCGAACATTCTCGTCCACCTCGTTTTCAGCACGAAGAATCGCCGCGACCTCATCCCGGACGAACTGCGCACTCTGTTATGGAAATATCTTGCGGGTATCGGTCGGAATTACAAAATCCCTGTTCTCGTCGCCGGTGGAACCGCCAATCACGTCCACCTACTGATCGCATTGCCCACGGATGTGCCCGTCGCCAAAGCCGTCCAGGTTCTCAAAGCGAACTCGTCCCGCTGGATCGGGGAACACGGCATCGATTTCGCATGGCAGGAGGGCTATGGAGCGTTCAGTGTAAGCGCCTCACATCTCCCAGTGGTACGCGACTACATTGAGCGCCAGCAGCAACACCATGCCAAGCGTTCGTACGAAGATGAGTTCCTCGCGTTGCTCCGGAAGACCGGCGTGGGATTCGAACCGGAACAGGTGTTTGGCTAGGTGCCGTCCCTGGCGGGACTCGCGTCTTCTGACCTCAGGTTCCCGGCACTGCCGTGCCGGGCTATCCTGTTCCGCCGCTTCGCGGCTGCTGCTGCGGAGAATCGAAGGTTCGGATTCACCCTCCGTGCCTCCGTGGTGAACAAACGCCTACACCGGCACCGCCGTCTTCCGCTTCGGATTAAAGAACGGCAGCGGCACGACCGTCGCCGTCGTCTTCATCCGTTGCGCTTCGATCGTCAACTCCATTTGCAGTTTGGTGCCGGGCTTGGAATACTCGGTGCCCACGCTGGCCAGCGCGATCAACTTCTTCAGCAGCGGAGAGAAGGCTGTCGTCGTGGCCTTGCCCACATGCTTGTCGCCGACATACACGGGCACCGCAACGCGCGACGCCTGGCTGGGCGCGGCCGGAGAGAGTCCGAACTTGTCGAACTGCTCTTCGACTTCCACCCAATCTACTTCGAGGCCAACCAACTGGCGCGCCACGCCCTGCTTGTGATCTCGTGCCAGAGCGCGCTTGCCTATGAAATTCTCTTTCTCGAGATGCACCATCTTGCCGAAGCCCAACTCATACGGCGAGTACTTCTGCGATGGAATCAGCGCCTTCTTAGAACTGATGTAATCAACCTCGATCAGCAGCAGTCCCGCCTCCACACGCGCCACATCGAGCGCCAGCATTCCGGCGGCGTGAATGTCGAACTGCTTGCCTTTGTCCATCAGCGCGTCCCAGACCGTAATCGCATCATTCCACGGGATCCAAACTTCGTAGCCGAGGTCACCCGTGTATCCGGTGCGCGAAATATCGACGGGCACGCCGGCAATCTTGCCGGAAGTCTTTCGAAAATACTTCAGATTCGTGATGTCGGCTTCGGCCACCGTCTTCAAAAGTTTCGCCGAGGCCGGCCCCTGCAGCGCCAGCGCCGCCGTTTGTTCGGAGATGTCCTCGATGTGAACGTCCATGTTGAGGCCGTTCTGGCTGAACCAGCGCAGGCTGGGATCGGCGGCGGTCCAGCGATACTTGTTCTCTTCGAGGCGCGTAATCGTGCCGTCGTCGATGACCTTGCCGTCTTCATCACACCAGTTGGCGTAAATCACCTGCCCCACGGCGACTTTGTTGATGTCGCGCGTGATCACGCGGTTCACCAGCTTGGTCGCTTCTTTGCCGGTAACCAAATACTTGTAGAGGGGCGAAATATCGATCAGGGCGCACGCGTTGCGGATCGCGTTGTACTCGTGCTCGTGGTGCACCTCGTAGACGCTGACCGTGTAGTATCCCGACCACTCGCGGTAATTCAGACTGTGACAGAGTGCGAACGTTCTCTCATGAAATGCGGTTCCAATGGGCAAGGCGGCTCCCTCCAGTGGAGAGTCTGAAGGCTGGATTATATGCAGCAACTCGCCGTACTGGCAATAATGTTGACATCGAGATGAACTTCGGTGTCTAAGATGATTATGCTCTTGTCTCGAAAATGGTGGCTCTTGCTGATTTATCCTTTTGTGGCCGTCGTGGTCTTCTATTATCTTTTCTTGATTGGCGCAAACTACTACTACGCAAGTCGGGCGGCGTACCTTTTGCAGCGGGTTCGCACCTTGCAATTGGACAATTCCAGCATTGCCGAACTGCGGCGTTTGGGGTCGGAGCACGGGTTCCGCTACGAAGAAGCGAGTGACTGCGCAGACCAGCCCTGCATTCACATGGTGTTACCGAACAACCAATGGATGTGGCTGCTGTTCAAATCACCGTCGCTAGTCAAGATCGGAGAGCGCCTCGGACGGAGGCCATGGGCCACAGCTGGCGATATAGAGATCGAGAAGGGGCAGGTTGTTGGCAAGATCTACGGCCTTGGTTTCTATCAGGACCGCACCTCGTACCCTGACATCGAGGCCTCGGCGTCGGACGAACATAAACTGGGAGTCACCGTGTGCGCCTATTATCCTTTGAAGCGGCACCCTGGATATGCGTTCTTTAATGCTTCCAACGTGCGCTCCTTTCACGTCTTAGTTTCTGACCTTGCGTCGGCAGAGAATCGTCAAAATGCCTTCCAGTTTAATTTGAAGTGCTTAACCGGGTGGCACAAATGCAGCCAGTTCTCAGAGCTCATGCCAGCGGCTTGGGCCGACTACGAAGAAGATGGAAAGTGGGCGGAAACACACCCGAAGACCTTAGTTTGGCAAGTTGGCACGGATTGCCCGTACTAGAGGAGAAATATTCCGCAAGACAGGCTATTCATTCCTCGGATAGAATGGGCAGCCTAACGACTCGCATGCGCCGCCTTATTCAATGGAGCATCCTTTCCAGCGGACTCTGATCCGTGCAGGTGGCAGGACTGCGCCTTTTTCGCAATTCCTTTCCTTCTCTCAGAAAACTAGGAGCTAGAGCCGGTGGCTAATTCAAGCAAGTACGACGTCATCGTGGTTGGCGGAGGCCACAACGGCCTGGTCAACGCCGCCTACCTGGCAAAAGCAGGAAAGAAAGTGCTGGTGCTCGAGCGCCGCTACGTCCTCGGCGGTTCGGCTTGCACGGAAGAAGTTTTCCCCGGCTTCAAGTTCTCCGTTTGCTCGTATGTCGTCTCGTTGCTGCGGCCCGAGATCATTCGCGACCTCGAGCTTCCTCGCCATGGACTTGAGATCCTGCCGCTCGACGGCACGTTCACTCCCATGCCGAGCGGCGATTATTTGTGGCGCGTGAACGATCACGGCAGGACGCATCGCGAAATTGCCCGCCACTCGCGGGTTGACGCCGAAGCGTATGACGAATTCGGCAAGGCCATGCAGGCGATGTGCCGCTTCGTGAAGCCCATCCTCAGCATGATTCCGCCCGATCCGATGACGCTGAATCCTCGCGAACTGATGAAGTTGCTCTTCATCGGACGCCGCTTCCAGGGCATGTCGAGTGGGGACAAGTACAACCAGGTCCAGCTCATGACCATGAGCGCCGCCGACTTTCTCGATCAGTGGTTTGAGACCGATGTGCTCAAAGCAACCATGTCGGCCTCGGGCATTATCGGAACATTTCTCGGCGTGCGCTCACCCGGCACTGCCTACGTTCTGCTGCATCACTACATGGGCGAGATCGACGGCGCTTTCCGGGCTTGGGGATTTGCGCGCGGCGGCACGGGGGCAATCTCGAATTCGATTGCCGACGCCGCTCGCGAGGCCGGCGTTGAGATTCGCACCGAAGCGCCAATCGCTCGAATCATAGTCAAAAACGGACGTGCCATCGGCGTCGTGCTCGCGAACGGCGATGAGATTTACGCCGACGTTATTTCTTCCAGCGTCGATCCGCGGCTTACGTTTACGAAAATGATTCAGCCCGGCCATCTGCCCGATGACTTCATGGAAGGCGTTCAGCGCTACAAATTCCGCGGGTCGTCCGGCAAGGTGAACATGGCGCTCGACGGCCTGCCGAATTTCAAATGCATGCCGGGGAACGGCCTGCATCTGCGCGGAGCCATGTCGATCTCGCCCGCCGTCGAGTACATGGAGAAGGCTTACGACGAAGCGAAATACGGACACTGGTCGTCGCACCCCTACGTCGACATGGTGATTCCGACACTCACCGATACGTCGCTGGCGCCGCCGGGCAAACACATTCTCTCCTGCTTCGTGCAGTATGCGCCCTACAAGCTGGCGCCCGGGCTCAACTGGGATACGGAAAAAGAAAAATTCGGCGATGCCGTGGTCAACACCATTGCCGAATACGCGCCCAACATCAAAGACATCATTCTGCACCGCCAGGTCGTCACTCCGCTCGATCTCGAACGCGAATGGGGACTGAGCGAGGGCAATATCTTCCAGGGTGAACTCTCGCTCGAGCAACTTTTCTTCCTGCGTCCAGTACCCGGTTGGGCGCGGTATCGCACGCCCATCAAGAATCTCTACATGTGCGGATCGGCCACGCATCCTGGCGGCGGCATCATGGGCGCCAACGGACGCCTGTCGGCGCTCGAAATCTTGAAAGACGGAAAGGGGGCATAAGACCATGTCTGAAACGCGCGATGTCATCATCGTCGGGGGCGGACACAACGGCCTGGTCGCCGCCTTTTATCTCGCCCAGGCCGGATTCAAACCGCTGGTGCTCGAACGCCGCGCCCAGGTGGGCGGAGCGGCCATTACCGAAGAATTTCATCCCGGCTTTCGTTGCTCGACGCTCGCGCATAACACCGGCCCGCTGCGCGCCGATATCGTGCGCGACATGCAGTTGGAGAAGCACGGCCTGAAACTGACGACTCCCGACGTGAGCACCGTTTCACTGCTGCCCAATGGCCGGTCGCTTATCCTTTACTCCGATGCGAAAAAAGCTGCACAGGAGATTGCGGCGTGGTCGCAGAAAGACGCGGCCTCCTACCTGGAATTCGGCGCGGCACTTGGCAAGATCGGCAAGGTCATGGCCGAAGCGCTCGCACTCACGCCGCCGGACATTGACAGCCCCAGCAGTGGCGATCTCTGGGGAATGCTGAAGACCGGCCGCTCGCTCCGGAAGCTCGGCAAGAAAGATTTGTATCGCGTGCTACGCTGGGCGCCAATGGCTGTCGCCGATCTGGCCTCAGAGTTTTTTGACAGCGAACCGCTGCGCGCCACTATCGCAGCCCGTGGCATCTTCGGAACCTTCCTCGGACCGTGGTCGGCGGGCAGTGCGCTGGTGTTGATGTTGCGCGCCGCCGCCGACGCATCGTCCAATCCGTCTCCAGCCGGAAGCGTTCAGTTCCCTGCCGGTGGCGCCGGCGCGATCACGCAAGCCATGGCCGCCGCGGCGAAACAGGCGGGCGCGGAAATTCGCACCAACGCTTACATCGCGGAGATTCGCGTAAAGGATGGCGTCGCCACTGGCGTCGTGCTCGCCTCCGGGGAAGAAATCTTCGCGCGCGCTGTCGTTTCGAACGCCGACCCCAAGCGCACGCTAATGCGCCTGGTCGATCCCTCGCATCTCGCGCCAGACTTCGTACAAAGAATCAAGAACTACCGTTCGATGGGGACGGTCGCGAAAATCAATCTCGCGCTCTCCGCGCTTCCCGAATTCACCGCGCTCAAGGCCAAGGGTAACGGCAACCTGCTCCGCAGCCGCATCCAGATCAGCCCGGAGATCGATTACCTGGAGCGCGCCTTCGACGAATCGAAATACGGCAACTTCTCGCGCAGTCCGTTCCTTGAAATTACGATTCCGTCTCTTTCGGATCCGTCGCTCGCGCCGGCCGGCCAGCACGTGATGTCCATCTACATGCAGTACGCGCCCTACAAGTTGAAGAACAGCGACTGGGAAAGCCAGCGCGCCGCGCTCGGCGAAGCCGTGGTGAGCGCGATCGCGCAGTACGCGCCGAATCTGCCGCAGTCCATCCTCGACGGCCAGATCATCACGCCCAAGGATCTGGAAGAAACCTACGGCCTCACCGGAGGCCACATCTTCCACGGCGAACTCGCGCTCGATCAGTTCTTCACCATGCGCCCACTACTCGACTGGGCGCGCTATCGGACCCCGATCGAACGCCTGTATTTGTGTGGCAGTGGAACGCATCCTGGGACGGGCTTGACCGGCGGCTCCGGCGCCAACGCCGCGCGCGAGATTGCGAAGGCGCTGAAAAGGTAGTGTGATTTCCCTGTGTACCTCTGTGTCCTCTGTGATAGAGAAGTTCTTGAACCGCAGAGGACACATAGGCACACGGGGGAAACCGACTGAGTCTTTTATGCACAACTCCGCCATTCTCCTCGTCTCCTGCCCAGACCGCAAAGGTGTCGTTGCTACCATTGCCGATTTCATTTTTCGCCACCAGGGCAACATCCTGTTCAATGATGAACATGGAGACGAGGCATCCAATCTCTTTCTGACGCGAGTCGAGTTCGATCCCGCAGAATTCGATTTTGACCTGGCCGAGTTTTCCGACCGCTTTGCTCCCATCGCTCGCGATTTCCAGATGGACTGGCGGCTCGCCCGTTCCACCGACCGGCCCCGCATCGCCATCTTTGTCTCCAAGCATGACCATTGCCTGCAAGACCTGCTCTACCGGTACCAGAGCGGTGAGCTCCACTGCGAAATCCCGCTGATCGTTTCGAACCATCCCGACAACCAGCGGATCGCCGACTTCTACCGCATCCCCTACTTCGTCGTGCCGGTCACGAAGGAGAACAAGCGGGAAGCGGAGCAGAAGCAGATCGCGCTCGTCCGCGAACACCAATGCAGTCTGGTCGTTCTCGCACGCTACATGCAGGTGCTCTCGGACGAGTTCATCGCCGCGCTCGGCTCTGAAAACCTGATCAACATTCACCACTCTTTTCTGCCCGCGTTCGTCGGCTCCAAACCCTACCACCAGGCGTTTCAGCGCGGCGTCAAGCTGATCGGCGCCACCGCCCACTACGTTACCCAAGTACTCGACGATGGCCCCATCATCGAGCAGAATGTCGTTCGCATTCATCACCGCGACACGGTCGAGGACCTAGTCCAAAAAGGCCGCGATATCGAAAAAATCGTCCTGTCGCGCGCCGTCCGCTGGCACGTGGAAAACCGCATTCTGCTGTATGGAAACAAGACCGTGGTCTTTCAATAGCCCCACAAAGAAACTGATTCCCGTAGTGACGCGGCTTGCCGCGTTCCCTCGCACAGAATGAGACCGAGCAAGCCCCGTCTCTACTCGCGGTTACTAGTGCAGTCACTTCCGTAACCTGGTAACCAATTGCGCTGCCGTTGCCGTTTTACTAGGCTGTACTGAAGGACACCGCCCATTTGGCCACGTTACTGTCCGATCTCGAAGGAGCTCATTTTGGTTGAGGATCCCAAATGGGAACTCGCGTTGCTCGCCACCGTGCAGAGCTTCTACCAGAGGCTGCTGAGTGACCAACTCGGCGGCGAGATGCCCGCGCCCGCCGAACTCGCCCCGGACGTCATCAGCCACACCGACGACGTGCGCGCCACTCTCGATCGCATGCAGCTCTGGATCCAGCTCCTCGACATGGCGATCACTCCAACTATGCTCCGGCTCGGGGTGCAGTCCGATCTTGATCCCGAAGTTGCCGAGGCGCTGCTGCGCTACTTCGCGCGCCACCGCGACGATTCCGGCGCCAATCGCGACAAAACCGACCTGGTGGCAACCTTTCTGTTTCGCCATCCCCGTGTAACCGGCCAGTGGGAGCAGCGTGGCTACGGCCTCGATGGATCGATTCCGTTGTCTCCGTTTGAAATCGCGCTGCTGGAAATCCTGTCCGAGTCCGACGTGCCGGTACTGTCCGAGGCCGATGTGCAATTGCTCCGCGAGTTCGGCCCCCTGCTCGATCAGGCGAATCGCTTCCAGGATTTCAGCGCGCTCATGGACTCCGGCATCATTCCGCGGGTTCGGCAGTTGAAAGCTTCGCTCGGCGAAGCGATCTATCACCCGGGAGTGCTGGCGACACTCGCGCCATACAATGTCGCCTTCGGCGATCGTTTCCACTCCCTGTTCGACGCCGCCGCGCAAGAGATCAAGGATTACGCCCAGCGCCTGGAAGAACTCGGCGGCAGCATTCTGAGTACCGTCGACGGCGTTGAAGTCACCGTCGAGCATGTCGCCGCGCTGAATCAGGAAGCCTTGATGAAGGTTGACTACGGCACCGCTTTGGAAAAATTCCGCCGCGTCGCCCGGCTGAAAAAAGAATTGGAGCGCAGGCCGCCCATCCGGCGCAACAGTCCGGACTCCACGCACGCCGCACACTCCGCACACGCCGTGAGTGCTGGCGGCGCGGCTGCCGCTCCCGCGCTCGCTCCGGTTGGAGTTCCAAAGTATGTTCCCGCCGCCATCACGCCCCAGGCACTTTCGGTCGAAGAAGCGAAATTGCGGAGAGTGGAAGAATCGATTCGCGTCTTCGTGCGCGTGGCCGATCCCAAGTTCCGCCAGATCGTGCCCATGCGCTATTTCAACCTGATGCTCAGTCCCGCCGAAATTGAGGCCTATACCGCCGACTATCTCGAACAAGCGGGCCCGCGCGCCGACGCTGCCCGAATGTTGCTGCGGGTGGTCGCGGTAACCGCGCGCATCACCACCGAGATGGAAGAACTCAAGCGTTCGCGGAATTCCCGCTCGATCTGGAAGTTGCACGCCGATTCTTTAGTAGTCCTCGTCGACATGGCCAAGAAGCTGGCCGAAGCCGTGGACCGTCTTGCCTTGACCATCGGCCAGCAGGCGGAGACGCAGGCCAACAGTGAGCCTCTCCGCGGCTCGCTCGAAAAGCTGCGCGAACGCACTGGCGAGGCCGCAAGGCTTATCGCGGAAGCGTAAGCTTAGCCTTTTTCTCCGACGGCAGCATCCTGCCCAACACTTCTTGCTCCCGTTCTTTCCGCACCATTTCGATGGTTTCTCTAACAACGGAAGCTTTAAGCGGCGCCCCGGTCCGAAAAACCCAAATGCCCTGTTTCTTGCGCGCCGTCGCGCGGTTCTTGCCGATTTTGGCATTCATAACTGAGTTCCAATCTTGCTAGTGGAGTGCCGGGCGTCCCCGCCCGGCACGGACGGGCGAGACGCCCGTCCCTCCATCCGCTCTTA
>CAVYEP010000003.1:0-97187 GCA_963767605.1 uncultured Acidobacteriaceae bacterium
GCAATCGACTACACAGCCCGGTACAGCCGCACCAACGTCATGAACCCGTCTCGCCTTTTCATTCTGCGGCCAGTTGCTACTTCTTTATTGATGGTGGCGGTGATGCTGGTCGGAATCGTCGCCTACCGGCAACTGCCGGTCTCCGCCTTGCCCGAGGTGGACTATCCGACCATCCAGGTGATGACTTTTTATCCCGGCGCCGCTCCCGACGTGATGGCGTCTTCGGTCACCGCTCCCTTAGAGCGGCAGTTCGGACAAGTCCCCGGACTGAACCAGATGACCTCGACCAGTTCGTTCGGCAGTTCGCTGATCACGTTGCAGTTCGCTCTCGATCAGAACATCGACGTCGAGGAGCAGCAAGTGCAGGCCGCGATCAACGCGGGCACGACGTACCTGCCGCAGAATCTTCCCAATCCTCCGATTTACAACAAGGTGAACCCGGCCGATGCGCCCATCCTGACCATGGCGCTGACCTCGGACTCGATGCCTCTGTCGCGCATCGAAGATATGGCCGAGACGGCGCTGGCGCAGAAAATCTCGCAGCTTCCCGGAGTCGGCCTGGTTTCGATCAGCGGCGGGCAGAAGCCGGCGGTTCGAGTTCAGGCCAATCCCACCGCGCTGGCCTCCTATGGGTTGGGCCTCGAAGATGTGCGGGCGGCGCTGATGGCCGCCAACGTGGACCAGGCCAAGGGAGTGATTGATGGTCCGCGGCAATCGTTCACCATTGGCGCTAACGACCAGCTGTTATCGAGCCAGCAATATAACGGGGTGATCGTCGCCTACCGGAACGGCGCGCCGGTGCGTTTGTCGGATGTAGCCACCGCCGTTGACAGCGCTGAAAACGTGCAACAGGCGGCCTGGGTGAACACCACGCCCGCGGTGCTGCTCAACATTCAGCGCCAGCCCGGGGCCAACATCATCAGCGTGGCCGATCGCATCAAGAAAGTTCTGCCGCAATTGCAGGCTTCGATGCCCGCGGCGGTCAAGCTGCAAATTCTCATCGACCGCACGCAGACGATTCGCGCCTCGGTCAACGATGTGCAGTTCGAGTTGATGCTGACGGTGGCCCTGGTGGTGATGGTCATCTTTCTCTTTTTGCGGAATCTTTCCGCGACCGTCATCCCCAGCATTGCCGTGCCGCTCTCGCTGGTCGGCACCTTCGGAGTGATGTACCTGCTCGGCTACAGCCTGAACAACCTGACACTGATGGCGCTCACCATCTCGACCGGATTCGTGGTGGACGATGCGATCGTGATGATCGAGAACATCAATCGCTACCTGGAAGAAGGCGAGGCTCCGCTGGACGCCGCACTCAAGGGAGCGGGACAGATTGGATTCACGATCGTATCGCTGACCGTTTCGCTGATCGCAGTGCTGATACCACTGCTGTTCATGGGAGACATCGTCGGCAGACTCTTCCGCGAGTTCGCCGTCACGTTGGCGGTTACGATTCTGGTCTCCGCCGGGGTCTCGCTGACTCTGACGCCGATGATGTGCGCGAAGATTTTGAAACAGAGGCAGCCGGGGAAGGAATCACGGTTCTACCGCGCCACTGAAGACTTCTACAACGGCGTGATCGCGTTCTATGGCCGTACCTTGAAATTTGTTCTCAAACATCAGACCACCACTCTACTGATCACGGTGTCAACCCTGATCGCCACGCTGCTTCTTTATGTTTACGTTCCCAAGGGCTTCTTTCCGGTGCAGGATACGGGCGTGATCATGGGCATCTCCGAGGCTCCGGAGAACATATCGTTCGCAGCCATGTCGCAAAAGCAGCAGGAACTGGCCAGCGTGATTCTGAAGAACGGGAACGTCGACAGCCTGGCTTCGTTCATTGGCGTCGATGGCACCAACGTCACGCCGAACAGCGGACGCATCCAAGTCAATTTGAAGTCGCGCGATCAGCGCAAGGAGACTGCTTCCGAAATCATTCGCGATCTGCAACCGGAATTGGCTAAGGTCGAAGGCATCACGCTCTACATGCAACCGGTGCAGGACCTGACCGTGGAAAGCCGCGTCAGCCGCACGCAGTACCAGTATTCGATGGAGGACGCCGACGCAACCGAATTAGCTAATTGGTCGCAGCAGCTTCTGCAAAAGCTGCAAACCCTGCCGCAGTTGCGCGACGTGGCCAGCGACCAGCAGAACAACGGAATGCAGGCCAACCTGATCATCGATCGCGATACGGCTTCGCGCTTGGGCATCCTGCCCCAGGCCATCGACGATACGCTTTACGACGCGTTCGGCCAGCGGCAGGTTTCTACAATGTTTACGCAGCTGAACCAGTATCACGTCGTGCTGGAGGTAGATCCGCAATTCAGACTGACCCCGGACGCTTTGAAAAGCATCTACGTGAAGTCATCGAGTGGCACGTCGAGCGCCGGTACCACGGCGGCCGGAATCTCAGGCCCGAATACGTCGGCTGCCAGCGCGCCTGCCGTAGCAACCGGCCCCACCAGCCAGGTTCCGCTTTCGGCGTTTACCCGCCTCGAGAACGCGCAATGCTCCGCTCGCCATCAATCACCTCGGCCAGTTTCCGGTGGTGAACCTCTCCTTCAACCTGGCTCCGGGCGTTTCCCTGGGCGAGGCCACCACGGCGATCACGCAGGCGGAACAGGAAATCAACCTGCCGCGAAGTATCAACACCAGTTTTCAGGGAACCGCGGCTGCCTTTCACAATTCGCTTTCGAGCGAGCCCTGGCTCATACTGGCCGCCATCATCACGGTTTACATCGTCCTGGGCGTGCTCTATGAGAGTTACATTCATCCCGTCACGATTCTTTCCACTCTGCCCTCGGCTGGAGTGGGCGCAATTCTCGCGCTGCTGATTACCGGCAATGATCTGGGCGTCGTAGCTCTGATCGGCATCATCCTGCTGATCGGCATCGTGAAGAAGAACGCCATCATGATGATTGACTTCGCGCTCGAAGCCGAACGGGTGGAGCACAAACCGCCGGAGGAAGCCATCTATCAGGCGTGCCTGCTTCGTTTCCGTCCCATCATGATGACCACCATGGCCGCATTGCTCGCTGGATTGCCGCTGGCGCTGGGCGGCGGCACGGGCTCGGAGCTGCGTCATCCACTCGGAATCACGATCGTTGGCGGATTGCTCCTCAGCCAGTTGCTCACTCTCTACACAACCCCGGTTGTGTATTTGTGGTTTGACCGGCTGGCGCAGAGATTCGCCCGCTACAGGATAGGCAATCCGATGGAGGAACCGGCTCCTGAGGCAACAGGGGACTGAGCCATGAATATTTCCGCTCCCTTTATCAAGCGGCCGGTCGGGACCTCGTTGCTGGCGGCGGCGTTGCTACTTTCGGGGGCGATGGCGTTCAATTTTCTGCCGGTCGCTCCGCTGCCGCAGGTGGAGTTTCCCGTGATCTCGGTGTCGGCGGGATTGCCCGGAGCCAGCCCGGAGACGATGGCGTCGGCGGTGGCAACGCCGCTGGAACGTCAGTTCGGACGCATTGCGGGCGTGAACCAGATGACTTCGACCAGTCAACTGGGTTCCACCAGCATCGTTCTACAGTTTGACCTCAGCCGGAACATCGATGCCGCCGGACGCGACGTGCAGGCGGCGATCAATGCAGCGCGCAGTCAATTGCCTTCCAACCTTCCCGGCAATCCCACGTATCGCAAGGCCAACCCGGCGGATGCGCCGATCTTGATTGTGGCGCTCAGCTCCGACACGATTCCGCTGCCGAAAATTTACGACGCCGCGGATTCGATCCTCGCTCAGAAACTGTCGCAGGTGGAGGGAGTGGGACAAGTCTTCGTCGGTGGCGGCGCCAAACCGGCCGTCCGCGCCGAAGTCAATCCCATGCTTCTGAACAAGCTCGGGGTGGGCCTGGACGCGGTTCGCGCCGCACTCAACCAGGCCAACGCCAACACGCCCAAGGGCCAATTCAGCGACGCCGTGAACGCGTGGAGCATTCACGACACCGACCAGATTTTCCGCTCCGAGCAGTATCGCAACTTGATTGTCGCTTACAAGAACGGCGCGCCGGTCCGTCTGGCCGATGTCGCCGATGTGCAGGATGCTGTCGAGGACATTCACAACGTCGGACTGGCCAATGGCAAGCCCGCTGTCCTGATTATCGTGTTCCGCCAGCCGGGCGCTAACATTATCGAAACCGTCGACCGCGTATACGCGGCGCTGCCGCAGTTGAAGGCTTCGATTTCTCCCGCCATCGATGTGAGTCCGGTGATGGACCGCACCATCACGGTGCGGGCCTCGGTGCACGATATCGAGGTGACGCTCATCATCTCGGTCATCCTCGTCATTCTGGTTGTGTTCGCTTTTCTGCGTACGGCGCGCGCCACCTTGATTCCGAGCGTGGCGGTGCCGTTGTCGCTGATTGGCACATTCGGGGTGATGTACCTGGCGGGATACAGCCTGGATAACCTGTCGCTGATGGCGCTGGCGATCTCGACCGGCTTCGTGGTGGATGATGCGATTGTGGTGCTGGAGAACGTCACGCGTTTCATCGAACTGGGCATGACCCCGGTGCAAGCGGCGTTTCGCGGCGCGAAGGAAATCGGTTTCACCGTGCTTTCGATGAGCACGTCGCTGGTAGCTGTGTTCATTCCTATTTTGCTGATGGGGGGCATTGTCGGGCGTCTCTTCCGGGAATTCGCCGTCGTGCTCAGCGTCGCCATCGGCGTGTCGCTGCTGATCTCGCTGACCATGACGCCCATGATGTGCGCCAAGTTCCTGCGGCCCGCGGGGGAGAAAAAGCACGGGCACATTTATCGCTTCAGCGAATGGGCCTTTGAACGCATGCTGGGCACCTATCGCCACAGCCTCGATTGGGTCTTGCGGCATCAACCGCTGACCCTGGCCGTGACCATCGCGACCGCGTGTCTCAGCGTGTATCTCTACATCCTGGTTCCAAAGGGATTTTTCCCGCAGCAGGATACGGGGCGGGTCATGGGATCGGTGCAGGCGGCACAAGATATTTCCTTCACCGCCATGAAGGGGAAGATGAGCCAGTTCGTGGATATCGTGATGAAAGATCCCGCGGTGAGCACGGTCGTGGGCTTTGCCGGCGGCAATACCACCTACAACACCGGACGCATGTTCATCATGTTGAAGCCGCTTTCCGAACGCAAGATCAGCGCCGATCAAGTGATTGGACGTCTGCGAGGGAAGTTAGCGGTGGTTCCGGGTGCGACCCTGTTCATGCAGTCGGCGCAGGATCTGACCATCGGCGGACGCATGGGGCAGGCGCAATACCAGTACACGCTGCAGGGAGAGAACCTGGCCGAGATGAACGAATGGTCGCCGCGGCTGCTGCAGAAGCTTCGCGCTCTGCCGCAGTTGCGCGACGTCAACACCGACCAGCAGGACAAAGGACTCGAAGCCAGCGTGGTGATCGACCGCGACACGGCGGCACGGCTTGGAGTCTCCGCCTCCGCGATCGATAGCGCTCTTTACGATGCTTTTGGCCAGCGCCAGGTCTCGATCATGTATCGGCAACTGAACCAGTACCACGTGGTCATGGAGGTGGCTCCGGAATTTGCCAACAGCACGGACGCTCTGCAGAGCATTTATGTGCGCGCCCAAAACGGCACGGCAGTGCCGCTGGCGTCTTTCGCGCACTTCGGACCGTCGAACACCCCGCTCGGGGTCAATCACCAGGGGCAATATCCGTCGGTGACGTTCTCGTTCAATCTAGCCCCCGGCGTTTCGCTTGGCGCCGCCACCACCGCCATTGAAGAGGCCGAGCGCAGTATCGGTTTTCCGGCCACGATGCACGCAGGTTTTCAGGGCACGGCCGCGGCTTTCCAGGATGCGTTATCGAGCGAATGGCTGCTGATCCTTTGTGCCGTGCTGACCGTGTACATCGTGCTGGGCATTCTCTATGAGAGTTACGCGCACCCGGTCACGATCCTTTCGACGATTCCGTCTGCCGGTGTCGGCGCGCTGCTGGCTCTGCTGATCTCGAAGAATGAGCTCAATGTGATTGGGATGATCGGGATCATCCTGCTGATCGGCATCGTGAAAAAGAATGCCATCATGATGATCGACTTCGCGCTCTACACCGAGCGCGAACACGGAAAGCCCCCGACGGAGGCGATTCGCGAGGCATGCCTGCTGCGTTTTCGCCCCATCATGATGACCACCATGGCGGCGCTTCTCGGAGGATTGCCTTTGGCTTTGGGCACGGGCACGGGATCGGAACTGCGACGACCGCTCGGCATCACCATCGTGGGCGGGCTCATTGTGAGCCAGATGCTGACGCTCTTCACCACTCCCGTGGTCTATATCTATATTGATCGGCTGCGACTGTGGCTGGCAGGTGCTCGCAGCCAAATTCGCACCCAGGCTCGACCGCCCGTCGTATCGCGTCCGGCGCAGAGCCATTAAGCAGTTCTCAGCTCTCGGCAGAATTCCCCTGCAGACCCCCGCCGGGACCTATGCCGTGTGTTGTTCCGGACTACCGAAGCGGGAGCGGATCTCACGCTCCGCAATCAGCCAATCCTGGTTCTGATCGCCGTTCCCATTGCCCGCGGTGGCTGCCCGCTGCAGGTAGAGTTCGTAGGCGCGGCGGCGAATTTCTTCTTCAAGATTGACAGGGCGTTCGACATGAACCTGGTTGGCCGGTCTCCCGCTTTCGCGAACCGCGGGCGCAACCTGCACCGCGGCTGGCGAAGTGGAGACTCCGTTTTTTTTGCTGCGTTTGCTGATACCGTTTCCGGTCGTCTTGCGAGCCATTGTGTACTCCTTACAGATACCCAACTCTAGGAAGGGTCTTACGTAATGAATCAGCGACATACGCATACTCCGATAGCCGCTATCCGACTATTTGCGAAAAGTGATTTCTCCAAATATAGCGCGAACGCCTGTGGAAGTGTGTGACAGCGCCATGAAAATTTCTTCTACCCCGCATAACTTTTTGGACTGGCGCCTGTTAGGCGGCATCGAGGGCCGCACGGTTTCGCGGGATATCCTCACAACGCTTGTCCCGCGCAAAATCCGGACGCCCAGGCCCACTGGAAGTTGAATCCGCCGAGCTGGCCGGTGACGTCGACCACTTCTCCGATGAAAAAAAGGCCGGGCACCTTTCGCGACTCCATGGTCTGAGCGGAGAGTTCGTTGGTATCGACGCCGCCCGCGGTGACTTCCGCTTTTCCGTAACCCTCCGTTGCTTCCGGCTTGACTTCCCACTCATGCAGTTGACGTTCGGCGTCAGCAAACGCGCGATTGGAGTTGCCGGTTAGAGGATAAGTTTCCAGCCAGCGATCGGCGAAGCGGCGGGGCAGGACTTCCTTCAGCAGGGACTTCCAACTCGCCTCGTCGCGATGACCGCGCTCTCGCAATTCGGCGGTGAGATTGCGGTCGGGCGCAAGGTCGAGATGAATCGGCTCTTTGCCGTCCCAGTAAGAAGAAATCTGGAGAATCGCGGGCCCGCTGATGCCGCGATGAGTGAAAAGCATATTTTCGCGGAAGGCTGGTTTCGGGTTGCGTTTCGCGCCGCGAATGGAAGCAATCACTTCGATGGAGACTCCCGCCAGATCGCACCAGCGCTTGCGCTCGCGTTCCCTGAAGACGAGAGGGACAAGAGCGGCGCGTGGGGGTTCAAGCTGCAAGCCGAATTGCCGGGCCAGATCGTAGCCAAATGAAGTAGCGCCGATTTTTGCGATGGACAAACCTCCAGTTGCGACCACCAGGCTGGGCGCGCCGAAACTGGCGTCCTCGGCTCGCACGGTGAACTGGTCGTCTTTCTGTGCCTCGCTCTTGCCCACATCGTTCTTACGCACCTCGCGCACTTTCGTGTTGAGCCGGATTTCCACGCCGGCGTCGCGGCATTCCCGCTCCAGCATTAGCGTAATGTCACTCGCCGCTCGATCGCAGAACAACTGGCCAAGCTTCTTTTCGTGATAGGGGATTCCATGCTTTTCGACCAGCCGCACGAAATCGGCCGGAGTGTAGCGGGCGAGCGCGGATTTCGCGAAGTGACGATTGGCGGAAAGAAAATTCTCCGGGCCGGTGTGCAAGTTGGTGAAATTACAGCGGCCGCCGCCGGAGATCAAGATTTTCTTGCCGATTCGATCCGCGCGTTCGAGCAGCAGGACACGCCGGCCCCGCTTCCCGGCTTCGAGGGCACACATCAGGCCGGCCGCGCCCGCTCCGAGAATGATGACGTCGTATTTCTGATTCACGCCCGAATGATTCACGTACGAACGAGCTTAACAGGGCCTGCGAAAGTGGAACTTGCAGTCTCACTCTCTTTTCACCCGATTTTGTCATCCTGAGCGAGGCGAAGGACCTGCTTTGTGCTCAGCGCACGAGACAGCAGGTCCTTCGCTTCGCTCAGGATGACAAATCATAGGAGGGTGTTGCGATGCCGCGATGCGGACCTCCTCTAATCATGGGTTAGCCGGGCTCGCAAGCGGCCAGCGTTACGGAATCGCATTATGGTCGGCTGTTCATCGAAACCTTTAACGACTGTAAGAACGTGACAATCTGCCAGCGTTGTTGTTCCGGCAGCTTCGACCAAACCGGCATGCCTCGGCGGACCACTCCATTGCTCAGGATCCAGAACAGGGTGCCGGGAGTTGCCTGCTGTATTTCTTCCCGCAGCAGGCTCGGGCCTTTCCTCGTGCCTCCCGTTTTTGGTCCGTGACACTCGGCACAGTGCTGTTCAAAGAGTTTTCCTCCTGCAGCCATGGCTTGAAGATTGCCTGCGAAAGGATTTTTCCTTGCTCGCGCCTTTTCAGGAGCATCCGCAAGCGCGGCGTAGGTCGATTGCTTGACGGTACCTGCAGCGTCTCTCTGCTGCGCGCTGGCTTGATAAGTTTCGAAGGCGACAACCGCCAAGACGACAACGGCGATGATCGCGAGGTGGAAGCGTCCCGCTGGGCGAAATGGAACAGAGAGCGCTTTCATCGCCCGCCTCCAAACCACCGCCCGACCATCTCACCAAAGCCGGAGAACTCACGCGAAAGTCCCCAGCGCAACAGAAGACGATGGCTGTTGTCATTCAGACCGAAGCCGCTCGAAATGCGAACGGTCCAGTCCGACGGAAGGTTCCACGCAACCACCGGCGCAAGGTAGTGAGACGTGTCGCGCAGCCCGGCACTCTGCGCGTCGCCCAGGCCTCCGTACATTTCCACTCCGGCAACAAAGTTCTCCCGGCAGAAATTGCAACGGTTGGCTGAAGCCTTCAACGCGAGCGGACGGCTTGCACCCACGGCGTAAGCGAACTCCCAGGGCTCGCTCGGCAACAGGTTCTTGGTAACAATGGGATTCACGGCGACATTCCATCCTTTGAAGGAACTGGAAAGGAGAAGCTTGAGTTCCAATTCGTGGTCGTGCTCTTTCCGCAAGGTGGCGGTCGGATCGGCGAAGTCCGACTCCCCATCGTGACCTTCGATTTCCTTCAAAATCTTGTCGGCCCCGCTGATTTGTTCGTACTCGATATAGAGTACCGGATTGACGAGGTGCTCGCGCTGCAGCAGGCGAAACCGATTTTCCCAGCGAAACCCCGTAAACACCGTGCTGTCATGGAACGTCGTCTGTCCATCTAAGTACAACTCGGTCGTCCACCACGCGGTGGCGCCATATTCCAATTCCGCCCAGAAGGCGTGGAAGTCGTTACCACCGCGCTGTGTTCCAAACGTCGATGAGTATTCCACCTCCAGACTGCCCGGCTCTTCGAGGTAATGGTCGTAGGTCACGATGTAAGGACTCTCCTGCGCCCAAACCAGAGATGGAAAGCAAGAAAGTAAAGAGAAAAGCAGGACAAGGAAAGAAAGGCCTGGAAACTTCTGGCGGATAGATTCAGGAATCACGTGCGCGACCATCGACTCCTCGGATCGGATTATTTGTGTTGCGACTCAGTTGCAACAAGCGTTACAATCCCAGCCTAAAGTGCGCCTTCGTTCACTGTCAATGGACGCCAGAAGATTTCGTCGCAGTTTTTTTGCGATTCATTGCGACTTAACATCGGAGAACCCATGCCGCTTCCACAAACCGAGATTCCTGGCCGTTTGCAGATGCAACTGGCCGAGCGCGGGATCCGCCTGACCGGTCCGCGCCGGGCGATTCTAAGCGTGATTGAGACCGCAGCCAAACATCTGGACGCCAGCCAGATCCTGCGCAAGGCGCGGCAGGTGGACGCCTCGGTCGATCGCAGCACCGTCTACCGGACGCTGGACCTGCTGAAGCGGCAAGGACTGATCGACGAACTCGACCTGATGCATCTGAAGGGCGAAGGCCACTACTACGAACGCAAGCTCGGCCGCGATCATATTCACATGGCCTGTCTGCGGTGCGGGAAAATCACAGAATTCGTCAGCAAGACTTTCGAGTCGTTGAAGAAGCAGTTAGAGCGAGACTGCCACTTTCACATCTTGGTCGCGCGGCTCGAAGTCGGTGGATACTGCTCCGCATGCCGGCGCTAGCCCCGTGATTAACGTGTAACAGTTTGAACGCGGCCGTGCGGACAGCGTTGGCAAGGCTCGATGTATCGGACACAAGGCGGTATTCTGTGCCTACGCCCCAGCGACTCAGCTTTTCCCGCCGCGCCAAGTGCCGGACCCGATTTTGAGGGTTTTGAGCGTTAGGGGGATTTATCGACAATGCACGCAGGGGACACGCTTCGCGACGGGTTGTCATCTACTCACCCAAACAACCTGGACCGGACCTGTCGGAAATTGACGGCCATTAGCCTGTATGACGAACCTCATTGTCTTGCCCGTAACGTTGCCCCGCGACGCCATAAACTCTGGCGCAATTGACAGGGTTTGACCGGGCCAAAGCGTCTCATTCACCACAAGATGCGGGTGACAGAAGTTCGGCCCCGTATCAAAAATGGTTTCCCATGCGTTGGTTGCTGGATCCAGCCGCTCAAGCCTGTACGCGACGTTTGCTTCGTGAGCGCCCGCGTCAGAAACGAACTCACATCTCTCGACTCTCTCTGGCAGGAAGCCGAAATTTGTCAGGTGTGCGTCGAAGAGTTTTGTGCCATCGGAAGCGGTCACATCAGCGTGTAGTCCGAACCGAACATAGTGTCCGTATTGCGAGTGATGATAAATCTGCAAAGCTGCAATCGCGAGCACGAGAACCGACAGTGACGCCAACAAAGCCACGCTCGCTTGTCGCATTCGGGAAGGCTTGCCCATGCCTCCCATACTAGACCTTACGCTTAGGCGAGCCAATTCGGCTCTTACGGTTTTGGTGCGAATGTTTGATTGTTACCGAAAACAAGGCGATAGCACTCAAAACCCCAGCCAAGGGTCCGTAGGACGGTACCCAACCCTCTTCGACCGCATGGTATGCAAGATTGAGTCTGGGGCATCACAGATTACGCGATGAGCTCTAAAGTAGAGGCACGGGCGTCTCGCCCGGCCGGGCGGGGGCGCCCGGCTCTCCACTACCCCATCAGCATTCCGCCGTTCACGTTCAACACATGCCCAGTGATGTACGACGCTTCTTCCGAAGCCAGAAAGCACACGGCGTTCGCAATGTCGTTCGGTGTGCCCACCCGGCCGAGCGGGATCGCCTTCACTGCATTCTGCTTGAATTCATCGCTCAGCACCGCCGTCATGCTGGTCTCGATGAACCCTGGAGCAACCGCGTTGCAGGTAATATTGCGCGACGCCACCTCCCGAGCCATCGCCATCGTCAGCCCGATCAGGCCGGCCTTCGAAGCGGCGTAATTCGCCTGTCCTGCTTGCCCCATCTGCCCGAACACGCTGGTGATGTTGATGATTCGTCCCCAGCGCTGCTTAAGCATCGAACCGATCACCTGCTGGATGCAGAGATATGCGGAAGTCAAATTCGTGTTCAGCACCGCGTCCCAGTCGGCACGCTTCAAGCGCATCACCAGTTGATCGCGCGTGATGCCGGCATTGTTCACCAGAATGTCGATCTTGCCGAATTGCGCGAGCGCCGACTTGATCCCGGACTTCACCTGCTCTTCCTCCGCCACGTCGATCACAAAAGCCGCGGCCTTGCCTCCCGCCGCCGTGATTTCGGAGACCAGTTCCTCCAGTTTTTGTTGATTGCGCGCCGCCACAGCGACGCTCGCTCCCTCCCGCGCCAGCGCCAGCGCGCAGGCATGACCGATTCCCTGCGATGCTCCTGTAACCAGCGCGACTCGCCCCTCGAGTTTCATGAGTTCTCCTTTGGAACCGGAGATTATAACGTCCAAAGAAGGGCAAAGCTAAAGGTTTCAAGGCTTCAGAGTTTCAAGGTTTCACATAGCAGCTGCGGTTGCTGCCGCAAACTAGCTCGCCTGCGTCGCCGCCCGCCCCAGCGGCGCCGCGGCAAGAATCATTTCAATCTTCTCGACCAGCGTCCGCTTCGAATAAGGCTTCGCCAGAAAATAGGTGCGTGCCTCGGGTGCTTCCATTTCGTTCTGGTCGCTGTAACCCGACGTCACCAGAACCACAATCTCGGGTGACCGCTGCCGCAGCTCCCGCCCCAACTGCTGTCCTGTTCCTCCGGGAAGCACCATATCCGTGAGCACCAGATCAATTCCATGGTTGCATTCCTCGTAAACTTTCATCGCATCTCGAGTATCCTCCGCCGGCAGAACTTCAAAGTCCGCGTGCTCCAGAATGGTGCGCGTCGCCTCTCGCACAAAGGGCTCGTCCTCAACCAGAAGAATGGTGCGCCGCGCGCGCCGATCGTTTGCGTATGCAGATGCCTGAAGAGTCATGTCGTTTTCCAATTCACTTTCATCACAACTCTTCCATAGCAATCGCATTGCCGCGCCGCGTTTGGACAAACGGCACCCTCCGCACTTATGCCTCTGCCGTTCAAAATATGTTTGCAATATCGTTCGGAATTTACTTCAGGGTGGTCAGAATCGTGTGCTTCGGGTCGAGCACAATCTTTCGCACCTCGGTCGGCGCGGTCAGGCGAAACGCTGTCTCCCGGCCATCCGCCAGCACTTCGCCCAGAAAAATCATTGTGTTACCCGCTGTCGTCGCATACACCGGAACCGCCGTCGCCAGATCGTCGGGCGCGTCCTTTTGTACGATCACGCCCGTAACCCGAGTCACGCCGGTTTTCTCCGTGATATGAATTTCGCGCGCTTCCAGCTCTGGGATCGCCGTCCCTTCGATCCAACCCTCCAAAAACCAATCCAGCTTGGGACGTTTCTCGTACCAAAGTGGGCGCGGCAGTTCCTCTTCGAAAACTTGTACCAATTCCTGCGTGCTCAGGCTCTTTCCCGCATACCGCTCGCGGATTTTGCGCAGCGCTCGGAAGAACGGCTCGTCTGAGTTCGGGGGCGGATTCGCCCGCCCGTTCCGGGAACGGGACGCCGTTTCGGAATCGCGCAGCATCATACGCAGCATGTGAAACAGCCACGTTCCTCGTTCGTAACTGATTGCCTCGTATCCTGCGGGAAAATGCGACGACTCCAGCCGGTGCCCCAGCGTGACCGGGCCAGCGTCGCGCAGCCGCTCTCCATCTTTGTTTTGGCTCAGAAGATCGCGGCGGTATTTTTCGAGGACCTGCCGGAATTGCGCTGGGTTCTGCTGCTCCAGCATCAGCAGCGACGAATAATTCGCCAGACCCTCCGATATCCACTGATCCCGATAGCTCTTGAACAGCACCAGATCGCCCCACCATTGATGCGCGGTCTCGTGCACCAGAACCTGGCTGTCGAGAACGCGAATCACCGGATCAAGATGGAGGTCGGTTTGCTCCTGCGCGCTCAGAAATGCGAAGCTCGACAGGAACACCAGCCCCGGCCATCCCTGGCTCAGATCTCCCGGCATCTGCGTCAGCTCGAGCGAACCATACGGATACGGCCCAAACCACTCTGAGAAACTGGTAACGGCCTTGGCCGCCCTGTCGGCCACCTCTTGGACATTGTGTGCCGGCGACGGAGGTGGCGGCGTTACCACGATCGGCGGCAGCGTTCTCGACGGGGGGGCGCCGGGGAAAAGGGGCTCGGGGAAAAGGGGCTGCTCAATCACCTCCGATCGCGCCTTGGGAAACGATTTCTCTACTCCCCTGGTGCCGAACGCTTCCACCAGAATGTTGCCCGCTTTCGCTTCGGCCCGAACGTACTTGCCCAGGTTGAAGCCCGCCACCGGAATCGGCCGCTCTGAGGTCCACCGCGAAACCTTCTCTGCCCCAACCTTCTGGTTCGTTTCCCCGTCCTCGCCGTCCGCGGGTGACATCTGTTTGCCGGTTGCCACCAGCGTCCAGTTTGCGGGATAGTGAAACTCCATCTCGAACCGTGCCGGGCTCAAACCGAAATTCGGATACCACGTGCCGCGCTCGCCCACGTACAGCAATCCGCTGCCCGCCTCCGACAGAACCTCGCCCGCATAGCGAAAGCGCAGTTGCAATTCCTGGCCGGGCGAGAGCGGAGCAGGAAACACCACGGCCACCAGATCATTCCCTTTTCGATGCAGTTCGCTTCCTTCGATCGCCGGGTTCTGGATGAAGTCCACCGGCCGCCCATCCGCCTCGAGAGTTTCGATCTTCAAATGACGCGACAACTCAAACAGCAGCGTTCGTTCTCCTCCGCTGCGAATTCGAACCTTCAACTCCGTCGATGCTCGCAACATCGTCGGAGGCTCGACCGACGCCTGAATCCGGAAACTCGTAATCGAGACATCCTCGACCCGCCGGTCCGCAGCCGCGAGGCCCATCCCGGCGGGCGCAAACGAAGTCCATAGATCGAAGAACATGATGCCGTCTTTGGTTCGCGGTTGCCCCGCCCACAACGGCTCGGCGCCTGCCGCGTCCCAGAACACCTCAAAACTACCCAGTCTTTTGCCCAGCAAATGAGCGTGCAGCAACGGCGGAAATTCTCGCTCGGGATCGCTGCCACCCGTCGGCGGAAGGAAATGGCTGAAGTCCAGGAGCAGGCGCAGGGCGTCGAACTCGGCCAGAATGCGGCTCGCATCGCCCCATTCCTTAATGAATGCCGTGCCCTCCGGCGCTGGCGTCAGAGAGCGCTGCAAGGCGGCAGCGGTGTCGTCATTGAAGCGGAGATATCCCGCGGTGAACTGCTCTTCGAGAATTGCCATTCCCGTAAACAGCGCCAGCGATCCGCGCTCCACCCGGTTCGGAGGCCGCAGCCGTATCTCGCCCTCCCCCTCGAAGAACGCGCCCGTGATCCGCCCGCAAATGTCTTCCGTAAACGCCAGCGTGCCGTCGTCGAAATCAATATGAAGATTAGGCCGGTCAATCGAGGCGTCCCGAACCTGGTACACCCGCTGCGGATCGAGGCCGACAGAACGAATCCGCGCGTAGAGCCCGCTCGTGGTTTGCGGACACTGCAGGCTAGGTCCGGCAGCCAGCACCCAAGGCGCCACAGCTGCGAGCCACCACGCCAACGCGATCATCCGCCGACCTGGCTTCATATGTCTTCCGCTCGTAGAGACGGGGCTCGCCCCGTCTCCCACTGCGGAGGGAGACGCGGCAAGCCGCGTCTCTACAGGAAAATCAGGTGCCTTTAGGGTCCGGGGAGCCGCCCCAGTTCCAGCACCTTGGTCACCTTACCGACCCTCTGCGCGGTTGCTAAGATCAGCCCTGTGCGAGTTCTCGTCCTCATTCTAGTGCTTCTCGCAGCGCTGCCCGCCTGCGCCGACGTTATTCATCTCAAGAATGGACGCACTATCTGGGCCGACCAGGTCCGCGAAACCAAAACCCGTGTCGAGTACGACCTCGGGGAAGACACCTACGCCATCCCGAAATCTTCCGTCGATCACATCGAGCCCGGTGGCGTCTCCCCGGTTCATGCCGGAGCCGCCGCCAACCTACCGGACATCACTCCGCCCGCACCGTCGTTCCGCTACGCAGCCGACCTGATCGAAAAGGTCATCCGCGATGGTAAGGTCGATACCGATGCTTTGGCCAACATTGCGCAAACCGGCAATCCCGAACTCGCGGCCACCGCCTACTTTCTCGCCGGCAAGAACGAATCCGATCACGGCAGGTTCCCGCAGGCCGAACGCTATTACGAATCCGCGCTCCACTTTCAACCGGATAACTCCACCTTGCTGGTCTACTATGCCGCCTGCCTGTTGCGCACCGGCCAAACCGCCGACGCCCTGTCCTACGCGCAACACGCCGCCAGCGTTGATCCGAACTCACCCGATGCGCTGGCCATGCTGGGTTTCGCGCAATTCGCCAGCGATCATACGCCCGATGCCATTCTCTCCTGGAAGAAGTCGCTCGCACTGCGTCCCGACGCCACTATCAGCGAGTACCTGGCCCGCGCCGAGCGCGAATCGAACACCGAGTCCGAGTTTTCGCAACGCGAAAGCAGCCATTTCAACTTCCACTTCGAAGGCAGAGAGACCTCGGAGGCCTTCCGCCGCGACCTGCTCGCCACCCTCGACTCCGAGTATGACGACTTGGTGCGCGATCTCGGCTACTCGCCCCACGACAATATCGCAGTTACGCTCTACACGCAGCAGGCGTTCTTCGACGTTACCCGTGCGCCCTCCTGGACCGGCGCCCTCAACGATGGCAAGCTGCGCATCCCGATCAGTGGTGTCCAGAGCGTCACGCCCGAGCTCGCTCGCATCCTGAAACATGAACTGACGCACTCTTTCGTGTCGCAGATGTCGAGCAACCGCTGTCCCACATGGCTGAACGAAGGCATCGCCCAGATCGAAGAAGGAAGGTCGTCCGCCTCTTATGGACACCGGCTCGCACAACTCTTCGCGGCCGGAAATGAGATGCCCTTCAATCTGCTCGAAGGCAGCTTCATGAGTTTCTCCACTCCCGAGGCCGCCACCGCCTACGCCGAATCTCTGGCCGCCGCCGAATACATCCGCGACGCCTACGGCATGAGCGAAATTGCGCGCATCTTGGGACTGCTCTCCGAAGGCAGTTCAACGGAAGCCGCTTTGCGCGCCACCGTCCACTCCGACTACCGCCAGCTCCGCGACGAAATGACTCGCACGCTAAAAGAAAAGTACGGCGATTGAGCCTGTGTGGGAACGGGGCTTTGCCCCGTCCAAGGGGGGCGAAGCCCCGCTGCCACACGATCATCGAACTTCGGCACCGCCACCAACGGTGGATTTGCCCCGTTCCAAGGTTTGTGCTAATTTCGCCCCTCATGAAGGCGCTCTTCTCCAAGCTCGGGTTCGGCTCAAAGCGGGCGGAAGCTCCCGAGATTCTCCAGGCAGAGAGCCTGGCGCTCCGGGGCGCGGACATGGCGGTCGCCTATTTTTCCTCGCGCGCCGGAGGCGATTTCCACGATTTCCTGCGCGTCAGCCCGAACCGCTTCCTTTTCGGATTGCTCGACGTGGCTGGAAAACGCGAAACCAACGCTGCCGTACTCGAAGCCGCCAAGGCTTGCTTCCGCTCGTCTGCCGAGCACCTCTTCGCCGCCCCCGAACTGAACGAATCGGAGGCGATGGTCGAACTGTCGCGCCGTCTGAATCTCGAGATCATGCGTGCTGCCGGAGGCGTGCGCAGTTGCCCGGCTTTCGCCGGTTGCTACAACGAAGATCTGGGCACGGTTTGCTACGTGAATGCGGGCCACACCCCCGGCCTCTTGCGCGATGACTCCAGCATCGTCGAATTGCCCGCAACCGGTCTGCCGCTAGGTCTATTCGCGCTCGCCCCCACCGACGCTCGCATCGTTGGCCTGGGGTCTAAGGGCTCGCTGGCGCTGGTTTCTCGCGGGGTGGTGGAGGCCGAGTCGATGCACGTGGAATTCGGCCTGGACGGAGTCAAGAGCGTCATGCAGGCGGGATCTTCTTCGGCAAAAGACCTCTCCCAGCGCGTCCTGCAACGCGTGCAAGACTTCATGAACACGGCTCCGAAGCACAACGACGTGACCGCATTGACGCTCACGCGAGGAATTTAGCCTTGGCCAAAGTTAGCCAGACAAGCTCGTCCGCTCAATTGGCCTCCATGCTCCTGGCGGCGTAAAATAGAAAAACAATTTTCCCTCGGGTCTTACCCGTGTTTCGAGGAAACGTTTCGAGAGAACCCTAATGAAGAACGCCAGACTTCCCCTGCTGTTAGCTGTTGGATACGCGCTGTTGCTTCCATCTCTTTCGCCGGCCGATACCGTCGTCGAAGAGATCATCGCCCGGGTGAACAACGAAATCATCACGCGCACGGAGTACGTCCGCAGCCGCGATCAGCTCAAGCAGGAACTACAGCAGCAGGATTCGGCCACCGCCGACCGCGCTTTTGCCGAGAAGCAACGTGACGTTTTGCGCGACTTGATTGACCAGCAACTCCTGCTGCAAAAAGGGAAAGAGCTCGGCATCACCGGCGACACGGAGCTGATCAAGAAGCTGGACGAAATGCGGAAGCAGATGAACCTCGGAAGCATGGAAGAACTGGAGAAGGCGGCGGAGGCCCAGGGCGCTTCGTACGAAGACTTCAAGCAAAACCTGCGCAACCAGATCATCACCCAGCGTGTAATCGGGCAGGAAGTCGGCTCGAAAATGGCCATGAACAAGGATGACGTAAAAAAGTTCTACGACCAGCACCGCGCGGAGATGGAGCGGCCCGAAGAAGTTCGCCTCGCCGAGATTATTATCGCTCCCAAAACCCCCGCCAAGCCGGCTGTCGGCGCCGACGGCAAACCCGAGCCGCCCTCGGAGGCTGAGACCGAGGCAGCTCTTGCCGCCGCCCAAGCCAAGGCGCAGAATCTGCTTAATCAGGTCCGCGGGGGCGCAAAGTTTGCGGACCTGGCGATAAAGTATTCCGATGGACCGTCGGCGAAAGACGGCGGCGACCTCGGCAGTCCTTTCAAGCGCGGCACGCTCTCGAAAGAATTGGAAGACAAGGTTTTTGCGCTAAAAGCCGGCGAAGTCACGGATGTAGTTCGCACCAAGCAGGGTTTCGTATTCCTGCAGGTGACCGAGCATCAGGCGGCGGGCATTCCCACTCTCAAGGAAGTGGAGCCGCGCATTCAGGATGCGTTGTATATGCAGAAATTACAGCCGGCGCTGCGGGCTTATTTGACCACGCTGCGCGAAGAAGCTTTCATTGACTACAAGAACGGCTATATCGACTCGGGCGCAAGCGCCAAGCAGACCAAGCCGGTCGAAACCACGGCCAAGGAAGACAAAGCGAAGAAACTGAGAAAGAAGAAGAAACTGGGCGTGTTTTAGGCTAATCTTTCGGGGCGCGCTGAGATTCGTATCAGGGCATGCCTTCCGGCATGCCGCAAGCATAGTAGCAACGATGCGCCTTCAGGCGCTGGATGCGGCAGGCCGATTTCGCGGAGGCTCATGAAAGAGTTCTTTATCTCCGAATGTTCCCAGCAGGAAAACAAGGTCATCACCTCCAGCTTCGTGGTGGCGTCGAAGCAGGTGAAAGCTAAGAAAAACGGCGAGCCTTACCTGGCGTTAACCCTGGCCGATCGCACCGGCCAGGTCGAAGCCAAAATGTGGGACAACGTCGAGGAATTTATCGACGCCTTCGAGCAGGAAGATTTTCTCAAGATCAAAGGGCTCATCAATAAATACAAGAATCGTTTTCAGCTCACGATTCACAAGCTGCGCCGCATGGAAGAAGCTGAGATCGACTTCACCGACTACCTTCCCAAGACCACCAAGGATATCGGCGAACTTTGGAGGACGCTGACGGAGTTCGTCTCGACGTTCCAGAATCCCCACCTGAAGGCGCTGGTTGAACTGTTCATGGCGGATGCGGAGATCGCCGAGCGCTACCGCAATGCCCCCGCGGCCAAGACGCTCCATCATGCCTACATCGGCGGGCTGCTCGATCACGTCGTATCCCTGTTCCGCTCTTGCGATTTGATCTGCCGGAACTATCCGCAGATCAACCGCGACCTGCTGCTGGCGGGAGCGTTTCTGCATGACATCGGCAAGACTCAGGAGTTGACCTACAATCGTGCGTTTTCTTACACCACGCGCGGCCAGCTGCTCGGGCACATGATCATCGAACTGGAGATGCTGCAAGCCAAGCTCGCCCAGTTGCCCGGCTTTCCCACGGAGCTGAAAGCCCTGCTCGAACATCTGATCATCAGCCATCACGGGCAGTACGAATTCGGATCGCCCAAGCTGCCGATGTTTCCCGAAGCGCTCATGCTGCACTATCTTGACGATCTGGATTCCAAGATGGAGGCGATGCGCGCCCACTTCGACCGCGAGGCCGAACTGGAGGGGCCGTGGACCAGCTACAACGCGTCGCTGGGGCGGCCGCTGCTCGATTCCAGAAAATTTTTGCGAACGGAAAAAACGGGGGCTGCGAAAGGCAGTGTGCCAGATTCCGGTGCGTCGACGGCGGCGACGGAGCGCCCTGCTTCGGCAGCGCCAGCGACGGCGCCCGTGCGTGACCTGTTCAGCGAACAGAAGGCGTAGACAGGGGTTGCGCGGCTGGAGCCTCGCATTGCCCGGTTGCGTTTGCGCACTTTGCGCGCTTCGTTTACAGTTCTGGCCTCGACAAATCTGACTTCGGAGGGAAAGATCATGCGTTCTCGCGCGCTGTATGCATTGTCCATTTTCCTGTTGTTCTCACTCATGGCATGCTCGAAAAAGCCGGCCGATACAGCCTCGGACGCGGCCAGCCAGAACGCGACAGGGTCTTCAAACGCCGCCGGCGGGAACGCGATGGGTTCTTCGGCATCGCCCGCGGCACAGACCAAAGCACCTGAGCCGCAGTCGGTGGTCATTCCCGAGGGCACAACCCTGACCGTGAGACTGGGGAATTCGGTGGGATCGAAGATCAGTTCGCCGGGTGACTCCTTCAGCGCCACGCTGGCTTCCGCCGTAACCGTGGATGGTAATGCTGTGATACCAGCGGGCGCGTCGGCTCGCGGCACCGTGATCGACGCGAAGCCCTTGGGCAAGTTCAAGGGCGGCGCTTCCCTGGAACTTAGGCTGAACTCAATTACGGTAAACGGGACCGAGCAGTCGATTGAAACCTCCGCGATCAGCCGCACGATAAAGGGCAAGGGCAAGCGCACAGCGGTGATCGCGGGCGGCGGCACAGCCCTCGGCGCGCTCATCGGCGGCCTGGCCGGTGGCGGCAAAGGGGCCGCGATTGGTGCCGCAGCGGGCGGCGGCGCAGGCGTGGGTGGAGCCGCATTCACCGGCAATAAAGAGATTGTTTTTCCCGCCGAGTCCGCCCTCAGCTTTAGGCTCAAGTCTCCGCTGGAAGTGAAACCGGCAAAGTGAGGGCCAGTCGCTGGTCGTTCGTCGTTGATCGCTAGCAAGAAATCGCGAACGACTAACGACCGGCGACCAACGACTCTCTCCTATGGACTTCTCGCGTTTCACCACCATCAGCTTTGACTGCTACGGCACTCTGATTGATTGGGAATCGGGGATTCTGCCAGTACTGCGCGCCGTGCTTGCCCGCCACGGCCAAAGCCTGTCCGACGCCGCCATCCTTGAACTCTACGGGGAATTTGAGGCAGAGGCGGAAAGCGGGCCGTACCTAAGCTACCGCGATGTGCTGCAAGCAGTGGTGCGGGCGTTTGCCGATCGCTTCCGTTTCCACGCCAGTTCCGACGAGATCCGCTCGCTCGACCGATCCGTCAGCGATTGGCCGCCATTTTCCGATACGGTGGCTGCGCTCGGCGAATTGCGGAAGGGCTACAAGCTTGCCGTGATTTCAAACATTGACGACGATCTATTTGCGGAGACACGAAAGCGTCTGGACGTGGAATTCAGCGCCGTGATCACGGCGGAACAGGCGAGAAGCTACAAGCCTTCGCTCAATAATTTTCAGATGGCCTTACGGACGCTTGCGATTTCTCCGGATCGGCTGTTGCACGCCGCGCAGAGCGTGTATCACGATGTGGTCCCGGCGCGGTCGCTGGGCATCTCGACGGTGTGGGTGAACCGAAAGTCGGCTCGTCCTGGAATCGGCGCGGTTCGATCTTCCGCGGCGCCCGCCTCCGAAAAACGGCCGGACTTGGAGGTTCCCGATCTTGCCAGCCTCGTCGCAGCAGCTATGAAACGTGCGCGAGACTGATGTGCCTACATCGGAACCGGCAGCGGAAGAATCTTCTTCTGGATGGCGACCGTAACCAGTTGCGCCTTGTTGTGAATGTCGAGTTTGCGCATCAGGTTGAACTTGTGCGCTTCCACCGTCTTGACGCTGATTCCGAGAACTGCCGCCGCTTGCTTCACGGTATGGCCCTCGGCAAGCAATTTCATCACTTCGCGCTCGCGCAGAGTCAGGGTACTCCTCCGCAGGGGCGTCCGTAACGGCTGGTCCCGCAGGATCGCGCCGTCTTTCAGTTTGGTCTTGACCTGCGGACTCAATGAGCGCTCGCCGCGGTGTACTTCGCGCAGCGCGCTCAACAAGAGCGGCGCGGGAGTATCTTTCAGCAGGTACCCGCTGGCGCCCGAGCGCAGGGCTTGCTGCACATACTCCTGATCGTCATGCATGGTCAGATACACGATGCGCGTGCCGGCGCAGTGTTCTTCGATGAGGCGCCCGGCTTCGAACGACGACATACCGGGCATGCTGATATCGAGCAGCACCAGGTCGGGACGGTGCTCCAGGACCAACTTCAGCGCCTCGGCGGCATCGCCCGCTTCGCCCACCACAGCAAAGTCAGGAGCGTCTTCCAGCAGGCGGCGCACACCGTAGCGCAGCATCTCATGATCGTCGGCGATCACGCAGCGAATATGATAGGCCGCGTCCGGAGGAAACGGACCAGCATGGGCAGTCAACATGGGAAAAGGCCTCGCGTACTCTGACGAAGGGCGCGATGAGCCTTCAAAACGGGTCGGCCGGCGACTTCCTTACAAAGTGATCCTCTATTGTACGCGCACAGGCCCCACCTTCAGCGCAAAAAAGCTTCGGCGCAAGAATCTCCAACGCACAAATCCGGCGCGCAAATCAAAGAGAGCTGAACCGTACCGCTTCATTTACAATGCCTCTTCGACATGCTGCGCTACTTCACTTCCGGAGAATCCCACGGCGAGGCCCTGGTTGCGTTTCTTTCCGGGCTGCCCGCCGGGCTCGTGATCGATCAGGCATTTGTTGACCGCGAACTCTGGCGCCGCCAGCAGGGCTTTGGGCGCGGCGGGCGCATGAAGATCGAAACCGACCGGGCGCATTTTCTCTCGGGCGTGCATCACGGCAAGACGATCGGCTCGCCGATCGCGGTGATGCTCGAGAATCGCGACTGGCAGAACTGGAAAGAGTCGCTGCCGGTGGAGACGGGCGATCCGGGGAAGCACAAGCGCGTGGCGTCGCCGCGCCCCGGCCATGCCGATCTGGCGGGAGCTTTGAAGTACGATTTCACCGAAGCGCGCTATGTACTGGAGCGTGCCTCGGCCCGGGAATCGGCAGCGCGGGTTGCAATTGGCGCGCTCGCCAAACTGCTGCTGCGCGAGTTGGGCATGGAAGTTCTGAGCCATGTGATCGCGGTCGGCGCGGTGTCGATTGCGGATCGGGAAATACCGTGGGAGCAAATCGAGCCCCTGTCGCGTAAGGACGAGGTGCTGCTGGCTTGCGCCGATGCCGAGGCCGAGCAGCGCATGAAGGAAGAAGTCGATAACGTTCTGCGCACGGGCGATTCGGTGGGAGGAGTTTTCGAGGTGGTGGCGCACAATGTTCCGCCCGGCCTCGGCAGTTACGTGCAGTGGGACGAGCGACTGGATGCGCTGCTGGCGGCGGCGGTCATGTCGTTGCAGGCGGTGAAAGCGGTCGAAATTGGAAGCGGCATTCAGGCAGCGCATTCGCCGGGGTCGGCCGTGCATGACGAAATCGGTTATCGCAGCGACGCCGGATTTGCCGGCTTCACGCGCACGCGCAACAATGCCGGCGGCCTGGAGGGCGGCGTCTCCAACGGGCAGGAGATTCGGGTTCGCGGATATCTGAAGCCGATCTCCACTTTGCGGCGTCCGTTGCAGTCGGTCGATTTCGCGACGCGCGAGCCGGTGAAGGCCGCGTACGAACGCTCGGATGTATGCGTGGTACCCGCCGCTGGCGTGGCCGGCGAGGCCATGGTCGCGCTCACCCTGGCGCGCTGTGCGCTCGAAAAATTCGGCGGCGACTCGATGAAAGAAACGAAACGAAATTTTCAAGGTTATCTGGAACAACTGAAGAACTATTGATCCAAAACTCGCATTCGAAAATTAGTGATCCGAAAATGATTTATCCCATTGTGAAATTCGGCGATCCGGTCCTGGAAAAACCAGCGGCCGAGGTAACCAGCTTCGACGACGAACTCAAGAAACTCATCGAAGACATGTTCGAGTCGATGTACGCGGCTCGCGGCGTCGGCCTGGCGGCTCCGCAGATCGGCATTTCGAAACGAATCGCGGTCGTGGACGTGACCTTCAAGGAAGATCCCGGCGCCAAGCTGGTGCTGATCAATCCGGTGATCGTCAGCAAAGAAGGCCGCCAGCGGAGCAGCGAAGGCTGCCTGAGCATCCCGGAATTTCGCGAGGACGTCACGCGCGCGAAAATCGTAACCGTGCGCGCGCAGGACGTGAACGGCAAGTTTTTCGAGCACACCGGAGAAGACCTGCTGGCGCGGGCCTTCCTGCATGAGACCGATCACTTGAATGGCAAGCTCTACATCTCGCACGTCAGCGCGCTGAAGCGCGACCTGATCAAGCGCAAGATCAAGAAACTGGTGAAGGCGGGAGAGTGGTAGAAGGTTTGGTAATTTTGCAATCGGGTAATTAGGTAATTGGAAAGCTACCCGATTTTGGGTGGCGCAGCGCTCAGCGCTGCGGTGACCTCTTGCTTTGAATGCGGCTTTAGCCGCTGAGGTATCCGGCGGTAATGCCAACGCCTCTTAATCTGGTTTTCTGCGGCACGCCTCGTTTTGCGGTTCCGACCCTTGAGAAACTGGTCGAGCGCTGGACATTCCGTGCCGCTGGTGGTGACGCAACCTGATCGGCCTCGCGGGCGCGGCATGGAAGTGGCCGTTTCTCCCGTGAAAGAGGCGGCGGTCCGCCTGGGCATTCCGTGCTGCAACCCGCGACCATCAAGAACAACTGCCGAATTCCGCGATCAGCTTGCGGCGATTCGCCCGGACGCGATCATCGTTGTCGGCTACGGCCGCATCATTCCGCAGTGGATGATCGATCTTCCCCGCCTCGGGAATTTGAACCTGCATGCATCTCTGCTGCCCAAGTATCGCGGCGCGGCGCCGATTCAGTGGGCGATCGCCAACGGTGAATCTGTCACCGGAGTTACCACCATGCGCATCGACGCGGGGCTCGACACCGGCGACATCCTCATGCAGCGCGAAATTCCGATTGGCGCCGAAGATACCGCCGAGACGCTGGGCCCGAAGCTCGCGCGCCATCGGCGCCGACCTGATGGTCGAGACCCTGCGCGGACTTGACAGCGGGCAAGTGCGCCCGACTCCGCAAGATCATTCGCAAGCCACGCTCGCTCCGATTCTGAAGAAAGAAGATGGCCGCATGGACTTCGCGCGCTCGTCGAAAGACCTGTTCAACCGCCTGCGCGGTTTTCAGCCGTGGCCCGGGGCGTTCACAATCTTTAGGGGCAAGACGCTGCAAGTACACCGCGCTCAACCCCTGCAGAGTCCGGTTCAATTGACGCCCGGCGCAATCGCGGTTGAAGGAACGCGCCTGCTCGTCGGTTGCGGCAAGGATGAAGACAAAAGGACCGAACGGCGCTCGAACTCATCGAGATTCAACTCGAGGGCAAGCGCCGCATGACCGCGCAGGAATTCATCAACGGCTACCGGCCCCAATCCGGCGACCATCTGGGACAATAGGCTCCGATGGCCGTTTCTCCTGCTCGCGCCTCTGCTTTCGAAATTCTTCTGCGGGTCGAGCGCGAAGACTCCTACGCCGCTGAATTGCTCCACTCCGCTCCCCTCGCGAAGCTTTCTTCCCGCGATCACGGGCTCGCCACTGAGTTGGTGATGGGAGTTCTCCGCTGGCAGTCTCTGCTCGACCAGCGGCTGGCCGCCGCATCGTCGCAGAAGATCGAACGGTTGGACGGCGAGGTTCTGGCCGCATTGCGTCTCGGCATGTATCAATTGCAGTTTCTCTCCAGAGTTCCGGCGCGCGCGGCGATCTTCGAAAGTGTGGAACTGGTCAAAGCGGCGCGAAAGCGCTCGGCAGCTTCGTTCGTGAATGCGGTTCTCCGGAAAATTGCCAAGGACGGCGCCGAAGACATCTTCGCGAAAATCGGCAAATCACCCGACTCGATCACACTGGCTGAGAATGCGGCTCATCCCCCGTGGCTGGTGGCACGCTGGGCCGAGCACTATGGACTCGAGGCAGCGCGGCAGATCTGCGCCCATGATCAGACGGTGCCGGGCACCGCCATTTACATTCACGGTAACCGATCTGATAACGATCGTTCCAATGACGGCCAATTTCGCGACGATCCATCTGAAGCCGAACTTACGGAAACCGGCGTGCAGCTCGCGCCGGGTCGACTGCTGTCAGCGGCGCGAAGCGTTCTTGCTGGCGACGTGACCGGAACGCGCGCCTGTCGCGAAGGCCGCATCTCCATTCAGGACGAAGCGTCGCAACTGGTCGGGTTGCTGGCCAGCGGTGGAGAATTGATCCTGGATTGCTGTGCCGCACCCGGCGGCAAGACTGCGTTACTCGCTGGACGCAACCCGCGCGCCAAAGTGTTTGCCACGGAGTTGCATCCTCACCGCGCGCGCTTAATGCGGAGCCTAAGTCGCTCGCCGAATGTTCATGTAGTCGCGGCGGACGCGCGTCATCTGCCTTTCGCACACGCCTTCGACCGCATCCTCGCCGACGTTCCATGTTCCGGCACCGGCACTCTGGCCCGCAACCCCGAGATCAAGTGGCGGCTCAAGCCCGAAGACCTTCACGATCTTCAGTCGCGGCAGGTGGCTATCCTGAAGTCGGCCCTTGCCCAGCTTGCGATTCGCGGACGGCTAGTTTATTCCACGTGTTCGATGGAAGCAGAGGAGAACGAAGCGGTGGTGGAAGCTGCGCTCGATGGCAGGGCGGAATTCAAGGTCGCCGATTGCAAGGGAGAATTGGAGCAACTGCAGCAGTCCGGAGAAATGAGCTGGAAGGATAACGCGTCGCTTCTGGCTGGACCCTATCTGCGAACAATTCCCGGCGTGCATCCCTGCGACGGATTTTTCGCTGCGCTGATCGAACGGAGATGACTGAGGATCGCGTAGGCACAGCCGCCCCCGGCTGCGCGGGCGAGCGAAGCTCGCCAGTTCTATCGGACTTCGAAATTCACCGCGCTGCCCGCCACAATCTTCTGCCCGGGCAGTGGCGACTGAGTCACGATCATGCTCGCTGCGCTGGGCTCAGAGACCGCAGACGGCGCAACTGGCGCGGCTTGCGGTTCACCAGGCGACGGGGACGACGGTGGCAGCACGCTAACTTTGCCGACCTTGACGCCCGCATCCTGCAGCGCCAGCATTGCGCTGCCCAGCGGCTGTCCGGTAAGGTTCGGCATTACATAGACTGGCGGCTCGGGACCGTCGCTGACCAGCAGACTGATCTTGGGCGCCGACACGCCGCTGGCATTCGCCGGCGGACTTTGCGAGATGACCTGGTCGAGCGGCGCATCCGGCAAATGAAGGTGTGCCATCGAACCCAGACTGAGCCCGCGCCGCCGTATGTTCAACTCGGCGACGCGCTCGCTGCCTCCCGTCACGTTGGGAATCGCCACCCGTTGCGGCCCCAGACTTTGCGCCACGCGGACGGACCAGCCTCGCCGCACCTTGGTCTCCGGCGGCGGCATCTGGGTCATGATTCTTCCTTCAGGAATGTCGGCGCTGTAAAACTGCCGCTCGACTACAACTTGCAGGCCCGAAGCCGCGCCCGCGCGCTCCGCCTCGAATGGGGTCATGCTCACCAGTTTGGGATGGTCACCTCGCGCCCGTGGATCGCCAGCCGCATGGCCGTGAGCGCCGAGATCAGCGCCACCGTCATCAGGACCAGAACCAAAAGCAGCATGCGGAAGAACTGTCGCATTGCTGAGGATTATATGCCGCCCTGCTCTTCCCACTCGTGGCCGCACACGTGGCAGGTCCATCCTTTCTTGTACACCGGGATGGGAATACCAACGTACGCCGTCCCGTATGAGACGAACTTATTCAGCTCTCCGTAACTGACATCGAGGGACTGGCACCGGGGGCACTTGGGCTGCTCAAAGCTTCCGATGCCTTCAACATCGAGTGTTTCAAGGATCGGCTGGTTCAAAATTTCGCTGGCCGCTTCCGCATCCTCGGGGCGAACCTTCAGTTTGATTCCGCCGAGCAGATTGGAAATGAACCAATCCATGCGAATCATGTTGTCGTCCACGAGGTACGCTTGAATCCCCGCGGACTCGAGACTGCCCTTCGCCAACAGCGCCTCGGGAAGATCACGGAACTGGCGCATGGTCACGGTGTGGTTCAACTCGTAAACATCTTCGCCACGCGGCGGCGCGATCTCCATCTTGAGGCCACGTTTCGCGGCCTCCGCTCGCAACGCTTCCTGAGCGGAATCGCTCAATTCATCGCCACTCTCCGCGATCTGGCGAAGCTCTTCATCGCTCATCCCGGAGTACACGCCCGCTATACGTTCACGTTCCTGTTCAGGCGGCGGCATCGCCGACCATGATACTCCGCAAATGAGCTGCGATCAGTTTTGATTCGCGCTCGATGCGGGGCTCGATCCCGGCGCTTGCCCTATCTGCTGTCCCACCCACTCGTGGATGCGTGTGCAGAGCACGTCCATCGGAAGCGCACCGCCCGCCAGCACTTCATCGTGGAAGGCGCGCAGGTCGAATTTGCCGCCGAGTTGGTCTTTCGAATACTGGCGGAGCTTCAGGATTTCCAGTTGCCCGATTTTGTAGCCGAGCGCCTGCGCGGGCCACGCCATGTAGCGGTCGGTCTCGCTCTGCACCTCGGGTTCGTCGATGGCCGAGTGATCGTGGAAGAAATCAACTACCTGTTGCCGCGACCAGTGTTTGTAGTGGAAGCCGGTATCGACAACCAGGCGAATCGCCCGCAGCATGTCATCCTGCAAGTGGCCGTAGTAGCTGTACGGGTCCTGGAAGAAGCCGGCTTCCTTGCCCAGACGTTCCGCATAGAGCGCCCAGCCTTCGGTGTAGGCCGTGTAGTTCTCCTGCTGGCGGAAGGGCGGCAGTTCGGGCAACTCCTGCGCGATGGCAATCTGCAGGTGATGGCCGGGAACGCCTTCGTGATAGGCGGTCGTCTCAATGTCGAGCGTTGTCCGCTTCGCGAAATCGCCGGTGTTTACCATGACGTGTGCCTTGCGCGATCCGTCGGGCGTTCCCTGCACGTAGTGCGTGGAAGCTTCCTTCTCGCGGAACTCTTCGATGGGCATCACTTCCAGCTTGCCCTTGGGCAAGCGGCCGAACAGCTGCGGAAGTTTGGTGTACATCTCGTCGATGTACTTGCGGTAGAGATCAAGAATTTCTTCGCGCGAGTGCGGATGCAGCTTGGGGTCGCTCTTGATCGCCGCGTAGAAACTCTTCAGGTCGGAGTATCCGAGCTGATGGGCAACTCCCAGCATCCGGCCTTCGATTTCCTTCACCTGTTCCAGCCCGATCTGATGGATCTCTTCGGGCGTCAGATTCGTGGTCGTGCTTTCTTTCACGCGGAACGCATACCAGGCCGCGCCGTCCGGAAGGGCCCATGCACCCGGCTCCGTGCGTCCTTTCGGGGCATACTCATCGCGGACGAACGCCGTGAACTTAACGTAAGCAGGAATCACGGAATCCTTGATGGCCGCCAGACCCGCCTCGCGCAAGCGCTTGCGATCGGCCGCAGAGATTGCATCGGGAAACTTATCAAAAGGATGCGCGAAAGGGCTTTTTTCGGCGGCCGTCGTGGCGATTCCGTTGGCCTGCGTGACCACCTGCTCGAGCAGAATCTTCGGCGGCATTAGCCCTTCGGCCATGCCTTTCCGCATCTGCTCGATATTCTGGTCAAACAGCCGCGGAAGCAGCTTCAGCCGCGTGATGTAGTCTTCGTAGTCCTTCACGCTGTCGAACGAAAGAATGCTGACCAGTTGCGGCGCGTCGATGTGAATTCCACTGAACTGGTTGACCGGCATCTCCCACGGTTTGAAGCGCGCGCCTTCCAGATCCATTTTCAGGTCGCGAACCATGAGCTGCTTGTTCAGCGCTTCCTGCTCGGGAAAGCCGGTGGTGTCGATGGCTTCGAAGCGGTCGAGGAAGCGGCGGGTCTGCTCCAGATTGTCGTCGATGGCTTTCTGCGAGAAGTCGTCGAGCTTGTCGTTGTAGCGCTTGTCGCCCAGGATCGAGGCGTAGATCGGGTTGGTGCGCATGGTGTATTCCCACTGCTCGTGCAGCAGGTCGTTCAGCGCTTTGCGCCGGGCTTCGAGATCGGCAGGTGGATTCGCGGCGGCCACGGTGGCCGGAATCAGCAAGGCAGCGGCAAGCAGGCAGATCAAAAATCGCATGGAAACTCCAGATGAAAAATTGTTAGCGTTGAGGCACACGCTAACAGACACGCCTGTGCTGTTAGACGAATACGCAAGCGGATAGTTATCAGTTCCCCGAAAAATTATTTGCCGGCATTGGCGCGAGCACGCCGCAGTCCGGCAGCAACGCCTTGCCGCACTGCGCGCCCGTATCCGGCGGCGTCCATTGCGGCTGCAGTCGCTGCGGCAATGCCGCCAGGAGTGGCGGCCTCTTCGAGCAGCGACTCCAGGGAATGCTTCCCATCGCGCCAGGCGATGATCCCGTCCGCCAAGGCATGAGCGCTCGCCAGCAGCGCCGTGTTTCGATCAAGACCTGCCTCTTGCCCAGCGCGCGCCAGGGTCAGCAAGCGCGTGATAGCCGTGGCTGCAGGAGTAGGTCACGGTGAACGCGTCGAAATTGCTTTCCGGGATCTCGACGACCTGGCCGAAGCTGGCGAAAAAATCGTGGACGCGTTTGCGATCCGCGCGCGGCAAACTCCGGGGAAAGGTCACCGCCGTCAAGCCGCGCCCACTGCGGCAAACCGGACTTGGCATGGCGCGGGCCCATCGCATGGGCGGGCCGGCCTCCTGGCTCAACACACGCAGCGGTACGCCTGCGGCCAGACTGACCGCGAGCGATCGGCGATTCACTTTCCCGACCTTGCCAAGAAGCTCGCGAACCGAACTCGGACGAACCGCGACGATCAGCATGTCCGCTTGCTGGACTGCGTTCAACAGGTCGGGCTCGACCGCAACCGCGTAGCGTTTTTTCAGATTGCGCAGCTTGTCCGGATTGCGATCATGCACGACCAGGCGGTGTCTGCTCTTTCCCAGGCGCAGGCCCGCCAGCATCGCTGACGTGATCCGCCCTCCGCCGAGAAAAACGATCGTGCTCATGCCACCTCTTCGCCTTGTCGAATTTGAGGGCAGAGAAGAATCACGTTGATCGCTAATCTGCCGTACCGCCGCCATCCACGACCAGCGCAGCCCCGGTCATAAACGACGAATCGTCCGACGCCAGAAACAACACAGCTCTTGCAATCTCCTCGACAGTACCGATCCGTCCCAAGGGCCGGTTCTCGCAACCTGCCAGATAGGTCTTCCAGTCCAAGCCGCGCAGTCGTGCATCTTCGGGCAGCATGGGAGTGTCTACATCGCCCGGGCAAACGCAATTCACGCGGATGCCCTGCCGTCCGTGATCGATGGCCATCGCTTTCGTGAGCAGAACCACTCCACCCTTCGAGGCGCAATACGCCACCGCTTTGTCGCCACCGACCAGGCCCCAGCCCGAACTGTTGTTGATAATCACTCCTCCACCTTGCGCGATCATCGGAGTGAGCGCGTACTTTGACATCAGGAATGTTCCCTTCAGATTGATGTCGATCTGCAGGTCCCATTCTTCTTCCGAGCATTCGAGCGCCGTCTGCGGAATGAAAACTCCGGCGTTGTTGAACAAGATGTCGAGACGCCCGAACGAGCGCAAAGTCTCATCCACCGCGCGCTGGCATTCCGCGGCCTTGCGAACGTCCGTACGCAGAAAGACGGCCTTTCCACCGGATTCGAGAATGCGTGCCGTGACTGCGTGGCCGCGCGACTCATTGCGCCCGGTGATGGCGACCTTTGCGCCCTCACGTGCAAACAATTCAGCGACGGCTTCGCCGATGCCGGACGTGCCGCCCGTGATCAGCGCAACTTTTCCCGCGACTCTCCCTGCAAGCTGCATAGCTTACCGGCTGGCCAGCCCTCCCGCGGTTTCTCCGCCGTCGCATGTATAAACGTGGCCGGTGATGTTTTGCGCATCGTCGGAGGCAAGGAATGCGAACAGCGCCGCAATCTCTTCCGGCTGCGCATGACGCCGCAGGGGAATTTTCCGGTTGACCTCTTCGAGCATTTCATCCGTGTACTCGGCGCGCTGCATCGGCGTCAACACGTATCCGGGAGCCACCGCGCACACTCGTACTTTCGGCGCGAGTTCAAGCGCCATCGACTTCGTCAGCTCGATCACGCCCGCCTTGGTGGCGTTGTAATCCGCATAAAACGGATATCCCATGACGCCGTTGGTCGAAGCCGTTTGCAGAATCACGCCGCTGCCGCGCTCCATCATGTGCCGCGCCGCCGTCTGCGCCACGTAGAACACTCCGGTGAGATTCACGGCCATCACTTTGTCCCACTCTTCCGGAGTGATGTCGAGAAAGTTATGACGGATGCTGATGCCGGCATTATTCACCAGCACATCTACGCCGCCCATGAGGCGAATCGCTTCGGCAAATGCGGCCTGCACCTGTTTCAGATTCGACACGTCGGCATCGAGCGCCGCGGCCAGATCGGGCAGTTCGTGCAAGATCTTCCGCCGCGCCTCCGCGTCGCGGTCGAGCACGCACACGACCGATCCTTCTTCGAGAAACCGCGCTGCCGTGGCCGCTCCTATCCCGCTGGCGCCGCCGGTGATCAGGACTCGCTTCGCTTTCAGCCCGCGCACTCGCGCCTCCACAAAACAAAATCGGGCAGATCAGGATACCTGTCTGCCCGCGAACACGCCATCCTCACCAAACCTACGTTTCTCTGCGCACTTCGCGATCTCTGCGGTTAACTAAGACTGCCGCGAGCTCGACACGCCGTCAGCTAACCTGCCACACCGTATCCAGCACCGTCCCATCCACCCACTTCACCACCGCGCACGGACGATCGCCCAACTTCGGCCGCGCCGGCTTGCCGCAAATCTTCTCGACTTCCACTTTGATGTCCTGAATCGGACGAACCGGCAGCTTCGATCCAATCAAGTTATGGAGCAGGTCCGTGCGCCGCGGATTGATCGCAATTCCGCGCTCGGTCACCACCACGTCAATCATCTCGCCCGGCCCAGTCATCGTCGTAACCTCATCCACGATCACGGGAATGCGATCGCGAAACGAAGGCAGCGCGAGAATCGTGCAGCCCAGCAAACAGACAGTTCTGCCATCCGCCAATACCGTGCAGCAACCGCCCATCGGAGTGCGTCACCACGTTGGCATTGAAGTTCACGTCCACTTCGGTTGCGCCCAAAACCACGGCATCGACCAGCGAAGCGAAGTTTCCCTTGCCGTGGTAGTTGTACGAAGTAAACGGCGAAGTGGCCACGTGCCGCGGATCGTTTGCCATCGACTTCACGCCATCGAGATCGAACGTCTGTCCATCGAGGATGTAATCCGTCAGCCCTTCCTGCAGCAGCTCGACCAAGAATTTCGTCGATCCGCCGCGAACGAAGCGCGCTTTGACGCCATCCTCTTTCATCATCTGCTTCAGATATTCGACGAAGGCCAGCGCGATCCCGCCCGCTCCCGCCTGGAACGAAAATCCGTTCTTCATGATTCCCGCAGCGCGCAGAAACAGCGCCACCAACTCCGCGATCCGCAGCCGGTCTGGCGAACGCGTAATCTGCGTCGTGCCCGAAACAATCTTCGCCGGATCGCCAATCGAGTCCACTTCCACCACAAAGTCCACGTTGTTGCCTTGAATCTGCCAGGGCACACAAGGAAACGGCACCAGGTTATCGGTAACCACGATCACGCGGTCGGCATAGGTCGAATCCGCCAGCGCAAATCCCAGCGAACCGCAGGCCGACTTGCCGTGCGAGCCATCCGCATTGCCGAAAAAATCGGCGGTCGGCGCCGCAATCACCGCGATGTCAACGTGTACTTCTCCATCCTGGATCGCCTGGTAGCGGCCGCCATGCGAACGCAGCACGCCCATGCCGCGCATTTTCCCCTGCGTGCAGTAATCGCCCAGCGGACCGTTCATCGAGCCTTCGATGTGATGGATCACGCCTTTCTCCATCAGCTCAATCGCACCTTGCTGGGAAGGGAACGACGCGCTCGGAAACCACATCAGATCCTTAACGCCGATCCTGGCCGCCGCCTCCAGCGCCATCAGCGCCACTTTATCGCCATCGCGCAGATGATGATGGTTCGAGATCACCATTCCGTCGCGCAGCCCGCACTTGCGCAGTGCCGTCTCCAGATCCGCGACGCGCTTGTCGCCATTCTCCGGATAATCCTTGTTGGAAGGGATTGCCGGCGCCGCCTTCCGCCCGCGCGGCTGAAATTTTCCCGCCCCCAGAAACGGAACCTGCGGCTTGCCGTTCACCATCGTCGGCACCGCTCGCCCCACCGCGTTCTGCGCCAGTTCCACGCGCCCGATCGACATATCACTCACGAAATCACTCCCATCGCCTTCGCCCGCTCCACCAGTTTCAGCGCCCGCTGCACCACCGGCGGATCGATCATCTTCGAACCCAGACTCACCACCGCCAATCCCTTGTTTTGCGCTTCCTCAAACGCGGCCACCACTCTTTTGCGCCTTTTCAATCTCGGCCGCCGTCGGCTGAAACGCTTCGTGGATCACCCGAATCTGCCCGGGATGAACGCATCCCATGCCTTCAAATCCCGCGGCCCGCGAGGCTTCTCCCCATCGCCGCAGTCCGTCCAGGTCGCCGATATCGCCGAAGACCGAATCAATCGCCTGCACTCCGGCGGCATGCGCCGCATTCACCACGCGCGACCGCGCATATTGCGACTCACGCCCTTCCGCGGTCTTCACCACGCCGAGATCGGCCGTATAATCCTCCAGCCCAATCGTCAGCGCCGCCACGTTTTCGCTCGCCGTCGCGACCGCAAATGCGTTCTCGATCCCCAGCGCGGATTCGAGGATCGGCATAATCCAGATCGGCCGGATGATTCCGTGTCGCGCCTTGATCTCGCCGATCATGCGATCCACTTCTCGCACCTGTTCGGACCGCTCGACCTTCGGAATCAGAATCAGATCCGGACTCTCGCCCACCACTTCCGCCAGATCTTCGAGCCCCAGCGGCAACTGGTTAATGCGCACCATGCGCTCGCACGATCCGAACTCGACGGCCCGCAGGGTATTTCGCACCAGGATGCGGGCGGCGTCTTTTTCTCCGCGATGCACCGAATCTTCCAGATCGAGAATCACGGCATCCGGCGCGTGCAATGAGGCGTTGATGTAGTACTTCGGTTCCGAGCCGGGAAGATACAGCCGCGACCGGCGCATCCGGTCCTTTGGCGACGACGGCGGCAGGGGATGCTGTTCCGGCAGCGACCGTTTTCCGAGCGCAATCCCAGCACGCCGCGCTGCAGCCTCGATGCGAGCCGCGATAATAAAAGGCAGTGCGCCCTCATCATGAATCGCAACCCGCGCGTGCTTGACCCCGAGTTCGGCCAGAACTTCCCGCGTCTGTTCCATGATCGCCGAACCGTAATAGGGCGCAACCCGCGACTCCAGTGAGATCTCGACCCCACCGCGGTCACGCGCTTCAAATGCTACGTGCAGGTCCGACCGCACTTCCTTGCCCCAATGGCCGACCTCGGCGGAATGCGGAGACGTGGTCTCGACAGCGCTGCTCATAATTTCCTCAACCAGATTTCCTCAACCAGCACAAGATCCAGAGTTGAGTACCCCGTGATCCCCTGTGCTCACTGTGGTTATTTCAATTTTTCCAAAATCGCGTCGGTCATCCGGACCGTGGAAGCCGCGCCCTGACTGATCGCCTTCGGACCACCCGTAAAGCGCATCATATCGTACGTCCGGACCTTGCCTTCGCGCACCACCTCCGCAATTGCCTTGCGGATGCGATTCGCCTTCTCGCCTTCGCCCACATGATCGAGCATCATCGCCGCCGAAAGAATCATCGCAATCGGATTCACGATGGGCGGGTCCAGTTCGGCATACTTCGGCGCGGACCCGTGAGTAGGCTCGAATACAGCCACATCATCGCCAATGTTGCCGGACGCCGCGAATCCCAGCCCTCCCACCAGTCCGGCGAATGCGTCGGAAAGAATGTCACCGAACAGATTCGAGGATACGATTACGTTGTACTCCTCCGGATTCTTGTTCAGCCACATCAGTTGCGCGTCGATGTTCGTCGACCAAAGCGCAATTCCCGGATAATTCTTCGCCACCTCTTTGGCCACTTCTTCCATCATGCCCGATGTCTCGCGCACCACATTCGGCTTCTCGCAAATCGTTACCCCCTTGAATCCGCGCTTCTTCGCATATTCGAAAGCCGCGGTCACGATGCGCTGGGCCGCCATGCGAGTGATGATGCGGCAACTGACCGCGATCTCCGGTCCCGGCACATTGGCAAACGCCTTGAACCTGGTGTGGCTGTTCAACGCAGCGCGCACGTTTTCCGGCGGATTGGTCCACTCCACGCCCGCGTACATGCCCTCCGTATTCTGCCGGAACACGGTGGTGTCGATGCGCGGCTCGTCGAATCCGCCACCCGTTTTCTTCCGGATGTAATTCAGCGGATTGCCCGTGAACCCAACGCATGGACGCATGCAGATATCGAGATTGAACCTCTGCCGCATGGTCACGATCGGCGAGTAATAAACATAACCCTTCCCCTGCAGTTCGGGTTTAAGCTCCGCCTGCGCCGCTTTGTTCGGCTTCGAAGTAATCGCGCCAAATAAGCCCAACTTATGCTTGGTTAGTAACTCGATCGTCCGGTCCGGCAACGCGTTACCCTGCGAGCGCCAGCACTCCCAGCCGATATCGGCATGAACGTACTCGGCGCCGAAGCCGACGGCCTTCAAAACCCGCAACGATTCCGGCAGAACCTGGTTTCCAATGCCGTCTCCCGGCATGGTAACAACTGTATATTTCGCCATTATTGCTCCTTAAGAATGTCTACCGCCGAGGCGCCGCGGGCGCCGAGAAATTCATAATATACTTAGGAACTTTGTCATCCTGAGCGAAGCGAAGGACCTGCTTCTATCGCGGCGTGCTCTGCGTCTCGGCGGTGAAAAAACTACGCCACGCCCAGCCGCTTCGCCACCAGATTCTCCACCCCGCCGGCGATCACCAGCGACTGCGGAACGCTGCCCAACGCCGGGAACGGAAATTTCTCTCCACGCCAACTGATCGTACTTGACGTGAAATCAATGTCGATCTCGTCGCCGGGGATCACTGTCTTCTCTTTCGCCGCGATCTCGTTGGCAAACTGCTCGCGCACGCGCGCCACAAACTCCGGCACTTCAATGCACAAGAATCCATTGTTGAACGCATTCCGCAGATAGGTCTGCGAGAAACTGGCTGCGATCACCAGCGGAATGCCTTTCGCCTTCAGACACGTGACCGCCTGTTCGCGGCTCGACCCGGTACCAAAGTTGAACTGACTGACGATGACGTCTCCCGCCTGCGTGTGCGAGGCAAACTGTGGATCGTAATTCTCCATCACCACCTTCGCCATCATTTCCGGAGTTATGTCGTCGCGATAGGTGTAGTCCTTGCCGTAAATCGCATCGGTGTTGACGTTATCCTGCGGCATGAACACCAACCGCCCCTTCACGCGCTGCGGAAACCCCGCCAGAATTTCAACTTTCTCCGCCGCGCCTGAGGCCAATGCGAATTCGGTGTAAGCCCGCTGCGGCGCCCGATTCGCAAACTCATGCGGCCCTCGAATGTAACCGGCCACTGCCGACACAGCCACCACCTCCGGGCTCGCCAGGTAACACTTGGCATCGCGCGACCCCATGCGCCCCTTGAAGTTTCGATTCGTCGCCGAGATTCCAACCTCGCCCGCCTCGAGCAATCCAACGCCCAGCCCAATGCACGGCCCGCAACCCGACGGCAGCGGCTGCGCGCCCGCATCCAGCAACGTCTGCCAAATGCCGCGCTTCTCCGCTTCTTCCTGTACCCACTTACTGGCCGCGCTTAAGTAGAACTTCACGCCCGAGGCAACTTTCTGACCTTTGAGCACCTTTGCCGCCGCCGTCAAGTCTTCCAGTCGCGAATTCACGCACGAAATCAGATATGCCTTCTGAATCGCAATTCTCTTCTTCTCAATCTCCCTCAGCGACTGCATTGCCTGCACGGTGTCCGGCCCCGACACGTGGGGCGTCACTTGCGCGAGATCGAGCACAATCCGCGCCGCATACACCGCATCTGCATCGGGAGCCAAAGGATTGTTCTCCCAACCATCGATGTCTTTCTCCGAAAACCGCTCCGCCCCAATCGCTTTCAGCCGCTGGTGAACGCCGCGCAAATACTGGATCGTGACCTCGTCCACCGGAAACCACCCTACCAGCGGTCCCCACTCCGTTGTCATGTTCGAAATCGATAGCCGAGCGTCCATCGAGAGTGACGCCACTCCCGGCCCCGTGAATTCGACTGCCGCATTCAAGCATTCGTCATGGTTGTAGAGCCCGCACAAAGTGATAATGACGTCCTTGCCCGTAACGCCGTCCGGCAACTTGCCTTCCAGCACGACCTGAATCGAGCGCGGAATCTGCCACCAGAATTCGCCCGTGGCCCACACCGCGGCCGCGTCGGTGCGAACAATCGGCGTTCCGATCGCGCCCAACGCGCCATACATATTGGAATGCGAATCCGAGGCCACCACGAACGAACCGGGAACCACATACCCGCGCTCCACCATGATCTGGTGCCCAATGCCCGACCCCGCAGGATAGAAATCCACGCCCCGCTCTTTTGCAAAGGCCTCAATCGCTCGGTACTTCTTCAGGTTCGCTTCATCCTGATTCTGGATGTCATGATCGAGCGCGAACGTAAGCTGCTGCGAGTCTTTCACCTTCCTCGCCCCGATACCCTTGAACTTGCTCATCACCGCTGACGTGTTGTCGTGGGTCATGCAGCGATGCGGGCGAATCGTCAAGAAATCCCCCGTCCGAAGCGGCCGCGACGGTCCTTCGGTCATGTGTTTCTGCGCGATCTTTTCAACGATGGTCTGGCCCATGATTCCCGATTACTCAGCCTTTCCGCTTCAACTCGAACCCCAGGTACATCATCTGCCCGATGTGATTATGCAGATGCGTTACGCATAGCAGTAGCACAGCGAACCGGTCGCGCGCGTCCACGCCCACTGCCGTGTATTCCTTCGACCAGTCTTCCGCCGACTGACTGCCGATCGCGCCGATCACTATCTCAATCGCCTGATCAAATTTCCTCAGGACTTCTGCCTTCGATGGCGGCGTCGCGTCGGAAAACTCCAGCGGCCGATCCCGCACATACCCCGTCCCCACAATCTGAGCTCCGACGTAGTAATTCAAGTTACCCGTGAGATGCAGCACCAGGTGGCCAAAGCTGTTGCCGAAGGCGAACGGCTTGGCCCAAAACTGCTCGTCGCTCAGCGCCGCCGCCAACTCGTGAACCACGCCAGCCAATTTCTTGTAACGCGCTGCCAGGCTCGATGCGATTGTTGCTCCCAGATCCGCCATCCTTCACTCCTTAACGCCGCGTCTTACTCTTCACCTTAGCCTTGGGCTTCGCGGCCTTCGACTTTCCATGTGCCGATTTCTTCTTCAAATCCGCCTTCATCAGCGCCATCAGCTTCGTGACCGACGCGCACTTCTCCAGATTCCAAATCGCGGCAATCAACTTGTCCTGCGCCTTTTCCGAAAGCACGCCCTCCGCCAGCGCCCGGAATTTCTCTTCGATCTCCGCGTCGCTCAGCGGATTTCGCGGATCGCCCTTGGGATAGTCCAGTTGTTCCGAGAAATTCCGCCCATCGGTGGTCGTGATGTTCACAATCACGCGCTGCAACGCCGGGAAAACCTTCTCGATCTCGGGATCCGCAACGACTTCGACCTTCTTTAGCTGTGCGCGAATCACCGGGTCCATGATCTTCTTCATCTCGAATTGCGCCGGCGTTACTTGCCGGTCAACCAGCGCCGCGGCAATCACGTAGGGCAGGGAATGGTCCGCCGTTTCCTTGCTATGCGGATCGTATTTGCTCGGATCCGAAAGAATGTCAGCCACGCGCGCCAGCGACCGAATCTGAATCTTCTCCACTTGATCGGGATGCAGGTCGTTGCTCTTCACCAGGTCCAGTACCGCCGAAATCGGCGCGTGTGTCAGCGCCTCAGTCGGAAAGAACTTCATCCCGCACTGCGTGATGCGCCACGACTCGCCGAGTCCGTCGGTCAGCAGGTTCTGTTTCCATTCCGGACCGTAGCAGTGCACCAACCCTTCCTTGCCGTCGATCACATGCTCGGGGCCGCTGTAGCCCTTCTCCGCCAGCAGCGCCGCCAAAACGCCGCTCTGGGTCGCCATCGGATCGACGGTATTCTTCATCATCGTGAGTTTGCCCGCCGTCACCGCGCCCATGGTGCAGTGCCGCGAAGCCGAAATGCCGATCGCATGTTGAATTTGTTCCCAGCTCAAACGCAGCGCGCGTCCCGCAACGATAGGCGAGACGAATGCCGTTAGCGTCGCATGATGCCAGCCGCGCTCGCGAATGCCCGGAAACGCCGCCTCGCAGAAGCGCATTTCGAATTCGTGCCCGAGCACAACTCCAACGATCAATTCCTTGCCATTGCTCTGGGCGCGCTCACAACACGCCATCGCGGCGGGGAAAATATCGGAAGGATGCGACGGGTCCTGCTTCCAGTAAATGTCGTTGTAATCCATGCAGCGGATCATCAGAGCGTTCGCCAGCGACGCCGAAACCGCGTCTATTTTCTGGCCCGTGCCGATCACGGTCGCCGGCCCGCGCCCGGCAATCTCCTTCAGCACTTCGAGCGCAAGGATTACGTCATGCTGTCGATATCCGCCGAGCGCGCAGCCCACCGAATCGAGCAAGAAACGCTTGGCTTGGTAAACCGCGTCCTGCGAAAGATGTTTGTATTCCAGCCGCGCCGCCCAACGGGACATGGTCGCGGTGATGGTCTCTTTGCGGGTTTGTTGTGTCGACAAGGACATCTCCTCGAGGAACCGCTGTCAGCTATTAGCCGTCAGTAAAATCCTAAGACCTAACCCCTAAGACCTGACCTTACGTTCTTCGGATTCTTAAACGGCAGGAACGCCATGAAGTCGGCGTGATGCACAATGAACGCTTCGGTCGTGCGCTTCACCAGATCGCCTTCGGCCGCGTGCGTAGCGATGATGTGGCACACAGCATCCGGCACGCCGCACTCCATCGCCAGCGCGACTCCGGTAAACGGATGCCGCAACGCTTCTCCGCGCTCGCTTTGCCGGCTCTTGCCGTCTGGACCGATTTCATATTCCAGTAGCTTGCCGACGTCCGCCAGGATCGCGCCCGCGATCACCACGTCGGCGTCGATCGGCAGCGCTCGGCCCATAAAGTCGGTCATCGCCTTCGCGCTGTCACGCGCAATGTGCACCACGCAGCGCTTGTGCTCCATGAAGGTGATCGGGCAATTCGGAACCAGCAGCGTAAAAGGAATCTGATTCAGATCGTCAGGCTTCAGCGGACTGCGCTCCAGTGCATTGACCCAGGTTTCGGTCACCTGCTCGCGAAGCTTGGCATCGCCGATCCACTGAATCTCCGGCCATAGTCGTTCGACGGCCTCACGCATCAGGAAACCTCCAATGACTTGTTAAGAATCGACTCTGTAGAAAAAAGGAGGACCCAATAGCTTACCGAAGTCTCCGGAACGCGTCGAGGCAACGCCGCACAAGCGGATGTGATCTGGGAATTGGGTTCAAGGTGATTTCGGGCGAAAGTGAAGATCTCATTGACAGCGCATTCGCTCTGACCCCTCTCCATGTGGTCTTTTGAACTCAAAGACTTAGCAACTGGGTCACGCACAGGTCTTTGATAAATAAGGACTTACTTGTAAAGTATTTAAAAATCAATGAGTTAGAAGTAGCATTTTCTTGGAATTCGATCCAGGTCTTTGAGGAATAAAGACTTATGTCCGGCGGCTTGAGTCGCGGGAGTCTCAGGTTCCGACAACCACAAAACGTGGGGGCAGCCGCTCCCTCCGGTAGTTAGTGTAATGGTCTTTCACCAATTGACAGTCTTGCCCTTCCCCTGGGGCTCTTGGCTAGCACCGCACATCAAGATGTGACCCTTCTCACTGACGGGACGAGCTCATTTGTGCTTGCATTAACACGACCCGCCTCTCCGAGGAGCAGTTCCTGCCCGTTGAGACGCAGCACCCCCTGAGGCGAAGGCGCCCCAAAGTTCTGGGGGCGCATCCTTTATGAGAAGGGCTTGCTCCGTTCTCGTTCTATTCGTGCTTCTGGCCCTTGGCGCGTCTACGGCTGTTCCGGCAGAAGATGCGTCGGAGACCGCGTACGACGAATCGGAGGCACTGCCTTACGAAGGCACTCCCCTGTTCTCAATCTTGCTCTCGCCGCTATCTGCCCGCACAACACAGGCAGCACTAAGTTCTTTGCACCACAAACTTGGTGCTCCCCGCCTGTTTACCCCTGCACATGTCCGCGACACTGACGCCCATCGATCCGCCGATGCGCGGTCCTTGTCGGCATTACTCTGCATTCTGCTTTGTTAACTGTGCGGGTTGTCTGGCTTCCCGGAAGAACCGTTCCAGCATTCCCAAGCACTCTTTGAGGCGAACGGCTCGATTCTTAAAAAAACACGCTAACTTCGTTGTCGAAGTCGGTGCCTATTTCCATTGCGGCACCAGGAAAGTCGCAGAGTAGAAGGACAGCGATGCAGTATCGCGCTTGACCAACACGCTGCGAGCGCGTCCATCGGGCTCGCGGCCCAAACTAGATCAATAAGGAGAAATGCCATGAAACACTTGTACTTAATCGTAATGGTTGCAGTTGTCTTGGGCATGGCCCTGGCAGTGCTGACAGTGCCGAGTGTCATGGCCAGCGGTTGGGGAGAGCCCCAGGTAATCGACCGCGATTCCGTCGCATACGGAAGGACGTACAGTGAGTGGTCCGCTGCTTGGGAGCAGTGGTCCTACTCGATTCCAGCGAGCCAGCATCCTCTGTTTGACAATGGAGACTGCAGCGTCGGTCAGTCCGGTCCGGTTTGGTTCCTTGGGGGAAAGTTCTGCTATAACGGCGGCACTTGTTCTTACACAGGTGTTGTTCGCTCCTGCAGAGTCCCGGTGGGCAAAGCCCTGTACGTCGCAATCTTCAACGGTGAGGACTCGGCACTGGAGGAGTCTGTGGCAGAGAACCCGGGCAACGAGTCCGCTCAACAGATCGGATTCATGCGTTCCTATGAAGACGCCGGGATGAGTCCATCCACTGTCTCATTCTCGGTGGACGGAGCACCAATCATGCACCTCAAAGACAGATTCCGTGTCCAGTCAACCGCATTCGTTTTCACGATCCCGGCCGATAATTTGCTTGCTGCAATATACCCTCCTGGGTTCAACAATTTTCCCGCAGGCTCTTATTATCCTGCTGTCGACGACGGATGGTATGTGATGCTCTCGCCGCTGAGCCTGGGTCATCACATGGTGCACCTGCAGGGAGTGAATGGGTCTTTCGTTCTTGACGTGACATACCACCTTGACGTGACGAAGTAACACCGCAAAATCACTAGCACAGGTTCTTTTGGGCCGCCCGATGTCTGGGCGGCTTTTGTTTGCATCACCCTGAAGGTGTGAGCGCGATAACTGGCGAAAACAGGCCGTTAGCGCTCAAAATCCTGCCGCGACCGTAGTCTCGAATGACGGCATTATTTTGCCGCCGCTCCTGCCGCGCGCTGTTCTGCCTCAATCGACAGCAATTCGATGGCGCAGCCTGAGGCACCGCAGCTTAACTGCCCGCGCCGCACAATCTTGATTGACGAAACATCCGGAAACCGCACTGGAAAGTCCTTCTCGCGCAGTTGCTCGGCCGCGGAACGAAGGCTTTCGTCGCCGTCAACAAACTCGGCGCGCTCCGGGCGAGGCGAACTGTCGAACACGAGATTGAACCGCGCCGACGTGGTCTTGCTGGTGATCGGCCCGAGCTTAACCGTGCGCGCCTGCCCCAACTCGGCCGGCGCCTGTGCGGCATCTTTCTCCGCCGCAGCGGGATCGCCAGCCAGTTTCACTAGCCGCGCCCGAGAGTCCGCCACGTCGCTTCCTCCCGCCGCCACGGCCAAGGCAAACATTTGACGCGCCTTCTCCTTCTGCCCTTGCTTTTCGAGCACCTGCCCCAGCCGGTTGGCAACCGTCCCCGACTGGCTCAAAAGCCACGCGGACGTCAGAAACTGCATCGCAGCCAAATTTTCGCCGCGCTGATATTTTGCCCATCCCATCCGCGCCCACGCCAGAGAAACCAACCGCATCGACGAAAATGCCGACGGGCCCAGCCGATCCAACTCGCCCGAGTCGAACTGATCTCCAAGGTCGTAGAGAACCTTCTGCGCATCGGTCTCGGTCTCGGCCGGATCAATGTCGTTCCTTAACGCCGCCGCGTAAATATCCTGGCCTGCATCCGCGCCCGCGCTGCCCGTCAATCCCCGCAACAACTCCTGCGCTTGTGTCTTCTCTCCTAATCGCCCGTATACCTGCGCCAGCGCCATCTTCGTTTCCGGATCATCCGGAGGAATCGCGGCGGCCGCTTCCAGTTCGGTGCGCGCGTCGGCATCGCGTCCCAGTTGCGCCAGCAACAAGCCGAGATTCTTGTGCGCCGCTTTCTCGTATGGAGTCGTTTCCAGTTGCTTGCGATACGCCGCGATTGCCTCGTCGGTCTTCCCCGTTTGCTGCAGCTCCATTGCCAGGTCGCCATTCGCGTGCTTATGATTCGGATCAAGTTCGATCTGCTTGCGGAACGCCGCGATCGCCTCCGCGTGTTGGTTGGCGCCGGCGTAGGCCAGTCCCAGGTCGTACCAGCCGTCTTTCATATTCGAATTCGCCAGGCTGGAGTCCCCGTCCACCGCGCGTTTCAGCAAGTCGATTGCCGTGCGATAATCCTTGCTCTGCAGCGCTTTCACTCCCGCCCTATGCAGCTCCGCCGGAGTTCCTTCCATCTTCGAAGCCGTCTGCGTCCCCTGCCCCGACGGCGTCACGATCGTGCACGACAACAGCTGGTCCTGATCGTTTTGCGCCGCATTGCGAAACGATTCGTAGTCCGCGCGCCGCGCCGCCGCCACTTCGTTCACCTTCACCACAAGTTTGCGCTCGCCTTCCAGAATTCCCTTGCTCAGCGAATACGTTGACGAATAGTCGCCGTAATCTCGCGACATTTTCACCGCGGTCGGCGTGTGCACCGTGTAGTTGGAAGGAAACTGCAAGCGCACGCGGTAGTCCATGTCACCCGCGGGGCCGATGTCCAGGGGATCCTTGCTCTTTTCCGACGCTCGAATCGCTGGCATTCCGAGCGGCGGGATCGGGCGAAAATTTACGCTCGCCGCCGGCACCACAAAATATCGATCTACGCGGAGGTGATACTTCAGATGAAACGGCTTGCCCGTATCCTCGAGGGGACCGATCTGCACGTCATCAACGTCGCCCGGCAGCCCCCAACTCGCCGAGAGGACTTTCACAATATCTTTCCAGTCCGCCTGCGACGATCGCCGGAAGGCGGCGCGCATCTCCCAATCTCGATCTCCCTGGGCGGTGAACTCAAGCGTTGCATCGAGCGCGCCAAACTCGCTGAACTTGCCGTCGAGCACAAAGTGCGCGAAGGTCTTAACCGGCGAATCCGACGGTGTCCGCTGCAAGCCACCCTCGCTGTCTTCCGACGCCACCACGGCTTGTTTGTTTCGCAGTTGGTAAAGAATCAGCCCAAAGGGCGTCACTTCAGGAGTCGTATCCAGCCAGGTGAGCGCCGTTCCCGTCCCCAGTCGAGCCGCCGTAATCACGTGATCGAACTGTGCCGGCGAGGGAACGTCCGCATCCAGCTTGCGATCGCTGCCGATCAGCACCGGATAACTCTGAATTCCCTCCGCCCGCAGCAACGCGGAAAACAACGTGTGTTTATCTTTGCAATCGCCGTATCCACTCTGCAGAACGTCCGAGGCCGAGTGCGGCTGATAGCGCCCCACTCCGAGCGAAATGCTTACGTAACGCACATTCCGCGCCACAAAATCGTAGAGCCGCCGCGCCTTCTCGGTGGGCGTATCCGCTCCCTTGGTGAGTTCGTCGGCTTTTTTTCGCACGCCGTCGTCCACCGTCATGCGCTCGCCTTGCAGCTTGGCATACCATTGCGCAATCTGCTTCCAGTCAGTGAAGGTCGTCAACTGCACATCCGGACCGGTTGCTTCGTCCATCTCATCTTTATCTTTATCGCGCTCGGGCCGAATATCCTTCACCACCCAGGTGTAAGTACGGCGGTCGCCAGTGTCTTGAATGTCGGGCTGGCGCGTTGGCGTCTTGAGCTTCACCTCGCGCGCCTTTGGGATGTCAATCTCCAGCCGGTTTTCAGTGACCGCGACCCCTTTCGGAAACGTGTATTCGTACCAGAAGTTGCCCGCGGCCAGCGGCGTGAGAACCCGCGTCACCGTGCGGTATTCCAGCGTGTCCCCCGGTTCGAGCGCCGCCACGGAAATATGCCGCTGCCGGTAGTCGCTGTACATGGGAGCTTCTCTCAGCACATCGGGAGCGAAATCCTGCGCCGTCGACTCCGGCGTCGCGACCACCCGCCCATCGGGCTTGCGCACGCGTACGTATTCAACCTCCAACTTTTCGGTCGCCGATGAGTAGCCGAAAACCAGTTGACCGAATGCTTCCACGCCCGCCTGGCTCTGAATCCGAATCGCGGCCTCGGTCTCGCTGACTTCGGTTCCGTCATTTTCAAAGCGGACATGATTGAAGATTCGCTCGAAGACCGCAGCCTCTTCGGCGTTAGCCGTTTTCTGCTTGGAGGGAGCTGGAGCCTGCGCCATGCCGTCCGCGGTCGTTAAGCAGATAATCAAGCAGACGAGCGACCAGGCGAGTAAGAAGGCAACGAGAGCGTGCGACCACGACCAACGATAAGACATATTGCAGTCTTTTACGCCGTGCCCAGCGTAAAATCAAACGAACTGCGATGCGCGTCACTCCGATCCTACGACTCATTCGACTCGGCGCGATCCTGATTTGTTGTTTCGGGATGGCCGCCGGGCAGGCTCCTCCACTCGCCATCGTCGAGGGATCTTTGCCCCCACTCGAAGCTGGGATGGAGTTTCACATGCTTCTTCATGCCAGCGGCGGCGTTCCGCCCTATGTCTGGAGCGTAGCCAGTGGCGATCTTCCCGCAGGAGTCACCTTCACCCCGGAAGGATGTCTCTGCGGGCTGCCCAGCAAGCCCGGTACGGTTACGCTAACCGTAAGAGTCGAAGACTCCGGCCATCCCGCGCACACCATTAGCAAAGAGTTCACGGCGGTCGTCTCCGCTCCGCTATTGATCGAATGGCTTCAACCGCCAAAGGTCCACGACAACCGAATCGACGGCTCGGTTCAGGTTTCCAACAGCTCCAAGGAAAACTTCGACCTCACCGTCATCATCGTGGCCGTCGCCGACAACGGACGAGCGACCGCAATCGGCTACGAGCGCTTCCCGCTGAAAGCTGGCGCGAACAGCGTTGAAATTCCTTTTGGTAACACCCTGCCCCACGGCGGCTATGTAATCCACGCCGACGCCATTGCCGAAATTCCCGCCAGGGGCGCCATCCTTCGCCAGAGACTGCAGACGCCCCAGCCTTTGCAAATCGCGCAGGGTCCGTAGCGACTCTTGGCTGTCCGGGCAGAGTCAGAGAACCGCAGAATTACAAATTTCCCTTGAAGTGCTCCCACCCCGCAGCCCGGAACGGGTACTTTTTCCCATCCGGTCCGATCAGCCGCATCCCCGCAGATGAGGTCGTGTGGCCGATCTGCGTCACTCGTACTCCCGCGATCTGGTTGGGGACCGCGGCGGCGGACGTGAACAGCAGTTCATAATCGTCGCCGCCGTGCAACGCCAATTCGAGCGCGACCCGCTTTTTGCCCGGCTTTTTGCCCAGTCCAAAGCGCGCGCGCGGAATCGCCTCGGCTTCGATCTCCGCGCCCACGTGGCTTTCCTGGCAGATGTGATCGAGGTCGGTAGAAAGCCCGTCGCTCAAGTCAATCATGGCCGAAGCCACCCTGTGCCGGCGCAGCCACTGGCCCACGGCCACCCGCGCTTGTGGACGAGATTGCCTGGAAAAGTGACGGGAATACTTCGCGCCCACGGGCTTCGCTTCCGCCAGGCGCGCCAGCTCCGCCGCCGACCCGCCCAACTCGCCGGTCACATAAATCCCTTCGCCCGCCTTCGCCCCCGACCTCAGCACCGCCTTTCCCTTCGGCACCGAGCCCACCACCACGATGTCTGCCTGGATGCCGCCTGCCGACTGCGCCGTGTCGCCGCCTGCCAGCGGAAGCTTGAATTCTGCCGCAAGATCGAGCAGTCCCTTCAAAAAGCGATCCACCCACTTCTGCGGAACGCCGCCCGGAAGGGCCAGCGACAGGAAGGCCGCTCGCGGCTCGCCACCCATCGCCGCGATATCGCTCAGCCCTCGCGTCAGGCACCGCCGCCCCACCAGCTCTGGACGATGCCAATCTCGCCGGAAATGCACCTTTTCGATGGTGAAATCGGTGGTCACGAGCAGTTCGTGTCCCGGAGGAACCCTTAGCACCGCGCAGTCATCGCCGATGCCGGTCACCACCGACTCGCCTCCGCGGGCAGAACGGCGGATCTGCTCAATCAGCTTCTTCTCGGCAAGCGGCATGTCGATCACTATACCCCGGCGGCAGTATTGTCCTAAATTCTGTTGTTCACCACGGAGTCACGGAGACACGGAGAAAATCAACGGCTGGGTAAAACCTTCCTTTGCTGGTTTTTGCAGGTTCAAGGTTTTCTCCGTGTCTCCGTGACTCCGTGGTGAACAAACGAGGAATATGGGCCGAGGCAAGACCCGCTTACCACGGTAATTTGGCCGATCGGGCACCCCAGATTACCCTGCCTTGGTAACTTTCCCTAAGGGCGTATCGCGGTTGACAATGGGGAATCAAGTTTGTTACGTTTAACTGCCGTTCACACTTAATTTGCCGGACCAAGTGCCGCAGCGTGAATCAGTTGCGGCAAAATTGGATTGCGGCCTGCCTGGTTCTGGAATGCCAGCCTGCTCCTGACGCGGCTGGTGGAATCAGGATTCCGAGCCTGAGCATGACAGTACCGCTCTGGCAGGATTCCGAACAAGAATCTTTATCCGGAAGTAGACATATTGCGTAAACGTTTCTACATCTTTTTCGTAGCTCGCGACGAAGCTGGACAGCTTCGCAAAATCTCCATTCCCGTCCAGTACGCCTACGCCCTTGTGGCGGGGTTGGTGATCGGGGCGTTCTGCCTCACGGGAATCGTCGGCTCTTATACCCGGATGTTGGCGAAGGTTTCCCATTACAACCAGCTGCGCACCGACCATGCCCAGCTGAAGGACCGCTATTCGCGTCTGGAACTGGTCGCCAAGGAACGTGACATTCAGGTAGCTTCTCTCGGTTCCCTGGCCAGCGAGGTTTCTGCGCTTTACGGGCTCAAGTCCGATCCGGCGATGGTAGCCGCCTCGACCGAACAGATTCAGGAAGCGCAGGTGCACTCGTCGCTCGACCAGCTCTACGCGCTGAGGCACACGGCGCTGACCGGCGCGGCCAGTGTCGGCATTTCACTCGGCCTCACCAAGAACTCGACCACAGCCGACTGGATCCGGGCCAATTCCGCTCCGAACCTATGGCCGGTCGAAGGCCAGATTACCGGCTCCTTCGGCGAGCGCATCGACCCGTTTAACGGAGAAGGCGCCTTCCACTCCGGTGTCGATATCTCCTCCTATGTCGGCTCGCCGGTGATCGCTCCTGCCGACGGCCTGGTGACCTTCGCCGACTTCATGGGCGGCTACGGACGCGCCGTCATCGTCGACCACGGACACGGCATCTCGACCCGCTACGGACATCTGTCCAGCTTCGCCGTCACCGCCGGACAGCACATCCAACGCGGCGACACCATCGGCTATGTCGGCTTAAGCGGCCGCTCGACAGGGCCACATCTCCACTACGAAGTCCGCATCAATGACGTCCCGGTGAATCCCTACAAATACCTGCGGCTGACCCTGGCACACCTTGGCGGGTTTGCGGCGGGCTCGTAAGCTCCAGTCGTTCAGTCCAATCCCCTAAAGAACTTGTCATCCTGAGCGAAGCGAAGGACCTGCTGTCGTGTGGCGCGGACACTCTTGCCCGCGTGATTCCCAGACCCTAAAGAGGCCGTTGCTTTCGAGGAGCTTTCGGCATCGCTAATGTGTGACGACTTGAACTAGACCTTGCCGACACTGCTGGCGAGGTTCCGGGTATCCGACACAGCCATTCCGTCCCTGCCTCCCGGCTGCCCCCTTTTGCCCGACGCGCCAGTGACCGACGCAGTTGGGGTTTTGAGCATTATGGCGATTTATCGACAGTTGCTGTCGATTGATCGACGTTTCTGCAGCTAATCCGCACAAATTAGCGTTGCTGCGTCAGGTGACGTTCGAGACGCTGAGAAGCAGAGAGAGCCCAAACGTGCAGCGACTTCAAGTCGTCAGTTGTCGCCGGGGCTGATGCAACCTGCCGAAGGTAGGGTAGCGCACGCTCTGTTCCGTGTCTGCCAAGCGCACTAGCGGCGTTTTCACGTTTCCATGCCAGTGCCGAGGCATCTATCAATAAGGAGATGGCGAGCGGTTCATATTCGAGTTGGTCGTGCGCTACGAGGGCAACGGCGATGTCCCGTTGTATCGGCAGCGCCACACTTTTGGAAAACCATGAGAGCTCGGCAATGCCTTCCACCTTTCCAAGCAAGTCGATGATGCGCTCAATGTCACTGACATCCTTGCCATCGAACTGCACAAGAGCAGCCTCGAACTCCCGCGTGAGCGCGAACCGAACTGATGTTGCCGACTTATCGCTGGTGTAGTAGGGGCGACTGTCGGCAAGGCGGATGGCAGTCTCGTAGACCGGTACGGCTACCTCGAACTCGGCCGGATTGGGGGTTCGTCGAAGAAACAACAGGTTGCGCCCCTTGCTGACAAATCCCGGCGGAGGACCGGAATAGACGTATCCCCTGTGAGTATCTTTGCGGGCCACTTCGCTGTAACCAATAACGCGCACGGGCGACGAAACTGGGTGCTCTCCTTTGAAGCACGTTTCTAACTCTACTTCGCTGGAGAGTTGATCACGGTCACTGCCATCGATCGTTCGAGTAATGCCAGTGCGAGCCGGGGCAGACGCAAGGCCAGTGCACACTAAGTCGGAAGCATCCCAGCGTTGCCAGACGCTTTGCAAATATCCTGGGGCCTGAGCAGCATAGGTTGCTGAGGAAAGTGCCAGCAACAGTGAAATTGCCGTGCGCATATACAGATAGACACCGCTGCAACGGGAACGGTTTCCGGTTAGATGACGAGAACAGGCGTTAGCGCTCAAAACACTGCCAAGAGTTTGCCCGACGGTAGCGATCTCATCCAACGGCATAGTGTGCAGGTTCAAGTCTTGCCTGTCGCAGCTAAAGCGATGCCCTGATACAAAGCCCGAGTTTCCTTGAAACCTTGCAACTCTGAAACTTTGAAACCTGCCTACCCTTTCGCCTTTTTCACTTCCTCAATCAGCGGCGGCACGATATCGAACAAGTTCCCGACGATGGCACAGTCCGCAATCTCAAAAATCGGTGCCTCGGAATCTTTGTTGATGGCCACGATGCTCTTCGAACCCTTCATGCCGACCAAATGCTGGATCGCCCCCGAAATTCCCAGCGCCAGATAGAGCTTCGGGGCAACCGTCTGTCCCGACGATCCGACCTGGCGGTCCATCGGCAACCATCCGTTATCGCAGATCGGACGCGATGCGGCGAGCTCACCGCCCAGCGCATCCGCCAACTGCTTCGCCAGTTCGATATTCTTCTGCTCTTTGATGCCGCGCCCCACCGACACAATAATTTCGGCCTGCGTCAAATCCACTGCCTGCTTGCTCTCCTTGAAGACTTCCTGCGGCTGGTTGCGCACGACGCCATCCGGAACATCGACATTGACCGTCTCCACCGGCGCCGCCGCTGCGCCTGCTTCGACTTTATCGGCGCGGAACGAGCCGTTTTGAAAGGTCACAAAGCAAGGGCCCGAGCCGGCAAAACTCACGTCGGCCACAAACTTGCCCTGAAACATTTGCCGCGTGAACAGCAGCTTTCCGCCTTCATACCGAGCGCCGATCACGTCGCTGATGGCCGTGGTCTGCAAGGCCGTCGCCAGCTTGGGGACAAAATCCCGCACCTGATACGTGTGCGGCATCAGCACCAGTTTCGCCGGATGCTTCTCCAAAAACTGCTGCAACCCATGCGCAAACGCGTCGGGAGTGTAGGGCTCGAGTCTGGCCGACTCGATGTCATACACCTTGGCGACTTTTTTCTCCGCCACTTCGCCCGCGATCGCAGCTACGCCGGAGCCCACCACCGCGGCCTCCAGCATCCATCCCGTCTGCGCGGCAATCGCCTGTCCGGCGGCAATCGTCTCCCAGGAGACGCGGTTCAGTTTTCCTTCGCGCTGTTCAACGACGACAAGAATGATGTCAGACATATAATTCCTCGTAGAGACGCGGCTTGCCGCGTCTCAGCCTGTGGAGAAACTTCGGCTGTTAAGGCCTGCCCGTAAAGGGCGTTTGTTTCCGAACAACCTACGGCGTCGCTAAAGTGATTCCCCACGCGCAGCCGCAGTCCTTCAGCGGCCTGAGACGCAGCAAGCTGCGTCTCTACACCGACTGCTCTTCAGATTACCCGCATTTCATTCTTCAACTTTTCCACCAGCTTCTTCGCCACTTCCGCCGGTGGGCCTTCCAGAAACTCAGTATTCTTCGTCTTCTGCGGTACGTACAGCTTCTCGATCTTCTGCAAATTCGCGCCCACGGCGGACTGCACCTCGGCCATCGTCACCTTGCGCAGCGGCTTGTTTTTGGCCTGCTTGATCCCGATCAGCGTCGCGTAGCGCAGCTTGTTGATCCCCGACTGGATGGTCAGCACCGCCGGCACAGGCATGTCGACAAACTGAAAGAACCCGGCTTCCAGTTCCCGCTTCACGCGGATGCCGCCGTCAGTTCTTTTCGATCTGCATGATGATGGTCGCGTGCGGCCAGCCCAGAATCTCGCGCCAGAATCACGCCCGTCTGCGCGTATCCGTAATCGTCCGACTGCAAGCCGGTAAAGATCAGGTCGAACTTCTCGTCCTTGATAGCGCGCGGCGATGGCTCGCGCCGTGTTGTAGGCATCGAGGCCGACAAAGGCGTCGTCCTCGAGATGGATGGCCCGGTCCGCGCCCTTGGCCAGCGCCTCGCGCAATACCTGCAGGGCGCGCGCCGGGCCGGCGGTAATGACCACCACTTCGCCCTTGTGCTTTTCCTTTTGCCGCAACGCCTCTTCCAGCGCAAACGCGTCCGGCTCATTCACTTCGTAGGAAACATCTTCGCGGATCCACGTCCCCGCCTCATTCAGCTTCAGCGGAGCGTCTTTCTGCGGAACCTGCTTCATGCAAACCAGAATCTTCACGGATCGACTCCCATCCCTGGCGTCGTCAACTGGCACAGGCCGAAACTGGTTAGTATAAACGAGCGGATGGAACGCGGACAGGAGTCTCCGTCAGCTGGTAGTGGCTGTTAAGCCAGCTACCCCGTCGCTTACTCTCTGTGCGGCCCGCGCTACGCACCGCCGTAACCTTGACCGCGCTCATACCGCTTGCGATGCTGGCTTATCGTGAAGAAGTCTCAGAAGTCCCGCACACCGGCGCGCCCCCCTCGCATCCGCGTCCCCAACTGCGAGCGCGCGCTGTTTACCGTCGACGCTACCCACTTCGTTGGCGTCCTTCAGCGCCTCTCTCTCACCGGAGGTTCCGCAGTTCTCTCCAAGGGTCCGATTCCCCGCGGAACCATGGGGGACGTGGTGATGAAAACTGTCTTCGGCAAAGTCAGCGCTCATATCGAATTTCTTCAGACCGGCGCCGAGGGAGTCCCGCTGGCCCAAGCCTTCCGCTTCCTGGCTATGGAAGACGCAAGTGCGGCGCGCTTGGCCGCCGCGGTAAAACAAATGGAGCGGGAAGGCTTCAGCGATGCGCCGCCAACCAACCCGTCTCCTCTTGCTTTACCGGCCTCCGAAGCCCTGGGGCTGCTCTTCCACAGTGTCCGCCGCCTCGCCGCCTCGCTCGTCCCTAACCGCTCCTCCGCAAAGAGCTAGCTGGCTCTATTGTTTCCCGGAATCTCTACCCCTGAATGTCCCTCGGCTGAATGACCCTCGCAACTAGCCGCCACGGGCTTTCATTGCCGCGGCGGAGGGCCGTTGGTCTGGCCGATGACTTTGCTCCCATCCTGGTTTGGAGGCCGAGATTCGGCCGGCTTCTCCGCCGGACGATACGCGCTGCTCTCCGCCTTACTTTCGGAATTTGACGGTTGCATCGCGACCACCTGGTAGGCTCGCGCCTTTTTATCTCCGTCAGGCATCTTCAGGACCATCCGATCCTTCTTGAGTTTGAATTCCCCCTCATGGCCGACGGGCAGAAGCACCGCGTGCTTCAGGTCCAAAGGACGAATGTGGTACTCCATGTCGTCGGTTCGGAACAGATATTGGGGGCACAACTGTTCATGCGAGTTCACGTGCTCCACCCCTATAGATCCGAACACGCTACCCAAACCCGTGAGACCCCTTTGTTTGGCCCCACAAGGAATCGCCTGCATGCTCTCTAACATGCCTCGCTGGGGCTGCTTTTTCTTGTTCTTGCTTTCCGCAATGGGGGAAGCAGCCAGCACCAACGATAGCGCAGCGATGAGTGATGTTCTAACCTTCATAGCACCTCCCTTGGCTACCTCACCCTGGTATCGCACCCCGAGTGAGTCGCAAATCAATATCCCGTGCCACAAATCAGAATAGGAGGCCGGTCGCCCGGCCTCCACATTCCGCGTCACCTCCGATCGCTACTGATTGGGGTTGAGCTTGGGCTTCGGCGTGGAAGGCTTCGCCGTCGTGCCGCTCGCTTGCGTCACCCAGTTCGAACTCATGACCGCTTGCGGGTTCGCCGCCAGCTGTTGCGTCACGCCGGGATGAGCCTTCAAGTACTCGCCAAGTTCTGGATGGCTCGCCAGAAACTCCTTGTTGTTGGCCAACGAAGGATCCTTGGAGAGCTGCTCCGCCACCGTGGTATGGCCGCTGAGGAACTGACCAAAGCTTGTCATCTCCCCGCGGTCGTTGCGGTTATCTTCTCGCTGGTCGTAGCGCATCTCCGCTTGCATGAAGGCGTTCGGGTTCTCCTTGAACTCCTCACGCACTTCAGGATGCGTCTGCAGATACTGCTGCAGGGCAGGATGATTCTCGACCCACTGGCGGTTGTCGATCAGCAAAGGATCCTTGCGCAACTGTTCCGCAACTTCCTTATGGCTGTCGAGGAACCGGTCCATGCTCGCTAGTTCCCTTCGAGTCGTGTCATGATCGTCTCGATCATCCTCTCGCCGGTCGAAGCGTTCCTCCTGCCGCATGAAGGCGTTCGGGTTCTCACGGAACTCCTCACGCACTCCAGGATGCGTCTGCAGAAATTCCTGCAAGGCGGGATGGTTCGCGACCCACCGGCGGTTGTCGATCAGCGAAGGGTCCTTCCGCAGCTGTTCGGCGATTTCCCGATGGCTGTCGAGGAACCGGTCCATATTCGCCAGGTCTCTGCGAGTCGTGTCACGATCGCCATCCCGATCCCGGTCACGATCGGCCTCTCGCTGGTCGAAGCGATTTTCCTGCCGCATGAACGCATTCGGGTTCTCCGTGAACTCCTCGCGCACCCCAGGATGGTTCTCCAGAAATTCGTTCAGCGCGGGATGCTGCTGGACCCAGGTTGCGTTGTTGATCAGCGAAGGATCCTTGCGCAGCTGTTCCGCGATTTCCGGATGACTGTCGAGAAACCGGTCCATATTCACCAGTTCGCCGCGGGTCGTATCGTTGTCCTGAATCTGAATCGGCGGAGTGTGCGGCGGCTGAGCTTGGCCACTCGCCTGCGTGCCGATCCCGAACAGCGTTGCCAACGCAAGCAGCGGCGCCAACGAAGCGCGAGCGTATAGGCGTCTCGTTTTGTTGGTTGCCATGTCCACAAAACCTCCTGTGATGAGCATGTGGCTCATCCGCAACCATGGTGCAACCGCTCTGCCAAATAAATTCTGTCTGGCAATATCTCCGGCAGGTTCAGCGGCTTGCAACAAATGGTTGGTAAGTTCAGGATTTCCGCTGCGGGCAAATTCTACATTCTGGCGGAAAATTCGCGGTACAGGATTACCCTTGGAAGATTCTTGACTCGACAGGCAACCTTTGTGCGAAAGCAATCGCAGAAAAATGGGGGCGAATAAATTGTGAAACCATCCCACAAACTGCTTGCTAACTTTTCAACGCGCGACGGGAATGCCGTTGGCCAGCAGCCATCTTGCGGATTGAGACAAACGGTGACCTCGCTACTGCAGAAACGCGACGCTCTGCACGCCCGTAATCTCAAATCGCTTGCGGCAACGCATGTTCTTGCACATCATCATGTCATCCCGGCGCAGCATGTAAGACTGGGCCTTGGCGAACTTGGCGCGGTCGCGATCGTCGGCGCGCGGCGGCAGACTCTTCTTCTTCATGCGCACCAGCCACTGGATCTCATACTCCGCCGACTGATGGCAATGCGGACAACTTAAATTTGCCGGCTTCTTATCCGACCGCTCGTCAAAAAATTCGCGCTCATCCATGAATTAGGCCTCGGAATTAGGCTAACGCGGCGGGTGCCCCACTCATTCGCGTCTTTTTGCGAATGAGTGGGACTCCACGCCAACTTCCGATTATTGCACTTTTGCGGATGGAATGTGCGAAGATGCGAGGATTACCAGCATGCCCCGCAAGCGCAAGAAAAAGGTTTTCTCAGCCGCGAAGGTTGTCCGTGAGATGGCCCGCGAACGTGTCGGCAGTCCGAGACCATCTCAACTTGTTGCCGCCAAGAAGACCAAGCCGGAGAAACACAAGCCCACCCTCGGCAAACTACTGACGGATGAGTAGCGGCAGAATCGTCCGCACGCTTACGGGAAGGTTGCGCTCACTGCGGCACCCCCGGTGGGTATGGGAACCACGCAAGTGTTGCTCGACGAACCCGGGCAATTTGCCCAGGTCACAGCGACCGGGCTCGCCGTGAGCAGGACCGAACTCCCCACGGCATAGGTAGCAATGCATGCACCAGGACAGCTGATCCCGCCTGGGTTACTCGTCACAGATCCGGTTCCGACGACCCCCACACTCAGCGTTGCAAACTTCCCGCCGCCCGGGCAGAGGGAGTCGCTAGGATTGTCCACCGTTACCGTCGCGTAACCGATCACGATGTTCGACGAACCGCCCGTGCCCTCAGGAAGGCTGGCGGAGATCGTCCCCCCGCCACAGCCGAGCGCGGGATCGGGAGACACCAAGCCTGCGTTGATGTGTACTATACCATCGTCAACCTTCCAGGTCGCCCGGCTGGTGACGTCTTGCGTTGAAGGAGGGTGGATATAAGTTCCAATCGCAGTGTACTGTTCTGTTCCCGCCTGCGTCAGAAAGGTAAATGCGGTCGGTTGAATGGTAATGTTCACCAGTTTTTTTTCGTTCCCGCAACTCGGCAGGCTCAACGCCGCTCCCACCGCAACCAGCGCGCTCAACGCGAGCCCGATATAGCTTCGCTTCATTTTCATCGTTCCTATGGGGGAGGTTCCGGCCTGCCGCTTGTTAGATAAATGCTTTCAAATCAAGCAACGGTGAATTCTAGAAGGTGACCTCGCAAAAAGCAATACCACTAAGGAGCCTCGTTTCCCGACTTATTCCGCCCCCACTGGTGACTTTCGTTACCTGCCCGTGGTCACCTCCCCGGGACTAGAGTAGACCCATGAGAAAAGTACAGTTACTCCTGGCGTTCAGTGCTGCGATCTTGCTTCCAGCTTTCGGACAGGGGAATCCGGCAGCTCGCAAAATCGACAACGATTTCGTGCAACAGCAGTTTGGCGGGGACTTCACGCTGGTGCCCGAAGTCGCAACCGTCTACGGCGATCTGGATGGCGATGGCGTGGAAGACGTGGTCATTGCGGCGCGTTGCAAGAATCCGCTGCCCAATCAGGCCGAGCACAATTACACCGTTATGGATCCTTACTACGATTTTTTTGGCTATGGCGATCCCAAGGTGACCACCACCTTCAGCGAACCCGATCCGCAGCGGCGGGGATTGGTGGTCCTGATCATCTATGGCGCGGGGACCGGCGGCTGGCGCTCCGCTACTCCGAAAGCCAAGTACGTGATTGTGAATTTGCCGTATAAGACCCTCTCCGTTCGAAAAATGAACCTGCGAAAGAAAACCATCGAAGCGATCTACATCGAAGAAGCCAGTGATTTTGGAGAAAGCTCTGCCGTGTTCTTCGATGGAAAGAAGTTCCGCTACGTGCCCATGGGTGGGACGATGCAATAGTCCCGCGTGTAGAGACGGGGCTTGCCCCGTCTTCGTCTACCCGAAATGCGGCCCGAATGTAGTAACCTTCCTTTCTGCATTGCCTCACCATTTGAAATATCGCGTCCTTGGGGAGCAGTTGGCAGTCTGCCGTCTCCCGTCCGAGGCCCGCGTTCCAGCCTGGGCGCTGGAGGGCGGATTCTTCTGCGTGGTGCGAACCCAAGATGAGCTTTCCATAGTCTGTACGGAAGACGCCTGCACGGAAGACGTCTGCACCGTAGATCGAATCCCGGATGGTGCGCCGGTCGAACGGGGGTGGGTGGCACTGAAACTCGAAGGTCCCTTTCCGTTTTCAATGACCGGGGTGCTGGCCTCATTTGTGCAACCGCTGGCGGAAGCCAAGATCCCGATCTTCGCGATTTCGACGTTTGATACGGATTATGTGCTGATCAAACGCCAGAACCTGGAGCAGGCGGTGGCAGTACTGGGCGCGGCAGAACACGAAAAAGTCGGCTGATTGCGGAAGCGCCATGCGGGAATTGCCATTCAACCCCCCGTTTCCGCTGAATACTGGCCAAAATTGGACGCCGACCGGGCGGAGATGTTCAAATAAAAGATTAGATTCCTATGGCTTCCTCGCTCGTCAAACTACGCCGCAAACTCAGGGCCGCGGAACGCAACGTTCATGGATTGTGGCAAATCCTCAAGGCCGTAGTGTCGACCGACCATCCTCTGCTTGCCCATCTGATCCCCACCCGGCGCTGCAATCTGGCCTGCACTTACTGCAATGAGTTCGATGATTTTTCCAAGCCTGTGCCCACCGAGCAGATGTTGCGGCGGGTGGATCTGCTAGGCGACCTTGGCACATCTGTCGTTACCATCAGCGGAGGAGAACCTCTGCTGCATCCGCAACTGGACGACATTATCCACCAAATGCGGAAACGCAGGATCGTGTCGGGCCTGATCACCAACGGCTATCTGCTGACCGCGGATCGCATCCAGCGGCTGAATCGCTCGGGCCTCGAATGGCTGCAGATTTCTATCGATAACGTGAATCCCGACGAAGTCTCCAAGAAGAGTCTGAAAGTGCTTGACCGCAAGCTGCAACTCCTTGCTGAGCACGCGGATTTTCACGTGAATATCAATTCCGTGGTGGGCGGAGGCGTGAGCCATCCCCAGGACGCGCTCACCATCGGCCGGCGCGCGCTGGAACTGGGCTTCAGTTCGACGGTGGGAATCATTCACGACGGTTCGGGGCAAGTGCAGCCCTTGAACGACGAAGAACGGCGTGTGTACCACGAGATGAAGGGGCTGGAGAAACGCAGCTTCACCCGCGTAAATGCCTTTCAGGACAACATCGCGCTAGGGCGGCCCAATCAGTGGCGCTGCCGCGCCGGAGCACGCTATCTCTACATCTGCGAAGACGGCCTGGTGCATTACTGCTCACAGCAGCGCGGCTATCCGGGCATTCCGCTGGAGAAATACACGATTGCCGATCTGCGCCGCGAGTTCCACACGGAGAAGCCGTGCGCGCCCCATTGCACGGTATCATGCGTGCACCAGGTATCGGTCCTGGATGCCTGGCGCGCCCCGCAACGCCCCGCGCCCGCGAGCGGACTGGTGCATATCGAGTAGCTGTCAGCTTTCTGCCATCAGCCATCAGCCATCAGTAAAGAGTCTTTCACCGCCGAGAACGCAGAGTGCGCGGAGAAAAACTTTGGCGAAAAGCAAAAGAAACAAAGGCCCCGATTTTCTCTGCGATCTCGGCGTCCTCTGCGGTAAAAAGCCTTTGACGTTGCTGAGAGCTGACGGCTGAGAGCTGATAGCTGCCCTTAGAACGTTGTGGCCACGGAGAAGCGGAAGGTCTTTCGTGGTTCCCGAAGGGTGAAGTTGGAGCCCAGGGTAGCTTTCGTCAAACAATAGGTGTAGTCGCCAGCGCCTTGTGGGTTTGCGCAGGGGTTCGTTCCCACAGGACCGGGGAACATGCTGCGGGTGATCTGTATGGGCGGCGATGCGCTGCCGTCGAGACGCCGGGCATTGTAGGCATAGTAAATGCGGAAGGGCGCATTGACTACCGGAAGCATGGTCTGCAATTCGATTCCGGTGGACATGCGCACCACCCAGTTCGTCCCAGGTACCGGTTTTAGATATTGCGAGAAGGTGCCTTTTGGAAGTGTGGCTCCGTTCTGGCAAACGTACCCATTGCTAGGGCTGGGTGGAGTCGGACAGCCGAAAATGGTGTTCTCCAAGTTTTGGAATTGGATCGGGTTGACCTGCAGCTGTGAGGTGCGCAGGATCGGATCCATGCCCGCGTCGACGAAGGGCGCGATGGCGACTGGCCCAGCGATGGTGATTCTGTATTCGGCGTTGGCGTTCAGACTAAGGTCGCCGCCCGGAGTTACCAGTTGCAGGTACGGAACCGGGATATTCACGCAATTACTGACACATGCTCCGGTGCTGCTTACCTGTACTGGAAAGTGGTAGTTCGCGGGAACAAACGATCCATCGCCGTTCCTGAGGTTCACAATCTGGGCGCTGGGCAGATAGGCGATGGGAGAGATGGTGCGGAAGTCGAAGCCGCGGACATCGTTCTCACCCCCGAGGTACGCTCGTTCAAAGGGAGGCGCGACGATCCCGCCGTATCCCGTGATGAACGATCCCTGAAGATTGTAGCCAAAGGCATTGCGGCGCTTCTGCATCGGGAAAAATTGCTTGTACTGAATAATCGGCCGGATGGTGTGAACCGTGCCACCGATGCCGGCGAACTCCCCGCCGATGAACAAGCTTTTGCCATGATGCGGCGCGTAAGCCGCGTCCAGAGTGTTCAGGGTGAAGCTGGGCGTGATCTTGCTGGTCACGATGCCGTTGAGCGCGTTGGGGCCGGTGATGCCGCTGAAGTTCAGATTGTTGAATAACAGCTTGGAGGCATCGCTGACGGCGACCAACGAAGAGCGGTCGAGGGAGTAGGCGATGCCCAGGCGCTTAAAGGAACGGTGCAACGGATAGCTAACGCTCAAGCTCAAGCCGGTGCTGGACTGCGAGTAGTCCTGCAGATTCTGCAGGTAAGCCGACGGCAGGTTCAGATTCTGTCCGGTGGAGATCGCATACTGGCGCGCTTCGTTAAAGTTGGTCTTCCGCAGGTAGACCTGGAATCCGGCCTGGATGGGCCGGTCGAACAAGTAGGGCTCGGTAAATCCGAACATGATGTCGCGCTGGTAGGCGCCCAGGCTGGCCTGTACTGAGAGAGTCTCGCCCAGTCCCAGAAAGTTGTTGGTGCTGTAATTGATGCCAATGAACGCGCCGGCCAGGCCGCTGACGCCGCCTTGCAGCCCAATGCTGTTCTTCCCCTTTTCATGGACCTTCAGCGTGAGATCGACGGTGCCCGCCTTTTCGTCGAGGTGGCGTTCGGTGGTGTTTTGATCGTCGGGCTTGAGCTGCTCAAAGTAGCCGAGTTGGTTCAGGCGCAACAGGCTCAGCTCCCAATAACGCGAGTTGTAGATCTGGCCTTCTTCCAGCGCAATTTCCCGGCGGATGACTTTGTCGCGGGTGGTCGTATTTCCCTGGAACTCGATGCGCCGCACGTAGAACTGCTTGCCTTCGTCCACGTCGATTTCCAGATTCACGGTCTTCTTCTCGTCGTCGAACTTGGTGTCGGGGACGGATGTGAAGTTGATGTAGCCGGCTTCCCCGTAAGCTTTGCGCAGGTTCTCCAGGCCTTTGGCGACCTTTTCCCGGCTGAAAATTTCTCCATCCTTCATGGGGAAAAGGCTGCGCAGGGCGGCGACATTCGAGATGGCCTTATTGTGAATGAAGGTAATCGTGCCCAGGCGGTAGCGGTCGCCCTCTTCGATGGGCATGGTGATATCGACGGATTTCCCGAGCCCCGCCTGGAGGCCTGGGACGTGGAAGCCCGTGTGTCCAGTGTCGTGGATCTCGGTTTTGGGGTCGTCGACCAGCACCTTGAAATAGCCGCGGTTCTGGAATTCGGCGCGGACGCGTTCGGTGTCTTCTTCCAGTTTGGTGGCGTCGTAGGTCTTGGAGAAGAGGTTCTCCAGAAAAATGGAGTGCGGGATGCCGATGGGCTTCAGGTTCTTCATGGCCGCGCGCAGGGTGCGGTCATTGACGTGTTTGTTGCCCCGGAAGCGTATCCGACCCACCTTAACCTTCGGCCCTTCGCGAACCACGAACGTGATGCCGACCGCATTGGGCGGAATCGGGCGCACCTCGGTGCGAATCGTCGCGAACTGACGCCCGTGCTCCGAGAGCAGTTGTTTCAGCGTAACTTCGGCCTTCTTGATCTTGGTCGGGTCGTATTGGTTCTCCACCGCGAGTCCCACCTTGCGATCCTTGAAGCGGTCGAGCACGTCGCTGGTGGATACCGCATTCAGGCCGGTGTAGTTGATCTCGCGGATGGTCGGCCGCTCCTTGAGGTAGATGTGAAGAATCCAGCCTTTGGCACTCTGTTCGCGCTCAAAGCGGATGTCCTCAAAGTAGCCCGTGTTCCACAGAGCGTTGAAGTCGCGTTCGATGGAGGCCGTGTCGTAGACGTCGCCGACCTTGGTAAAGATGCGGGCCCTGACCGTATCGGCCGGGATGCGGCGGTTGCCGTGGACGGTGATGCCGACAATCAGATCCTGCTGGGCAAGAGCGGGGACCGTCAAAAGCAGAAGAGCCAGCAAACCCAGGAGCCCACTGCAAACAGATCTGTGCCCCCAACCTATTGGAGACGAAGGAGATGGACACCATGAAGGGTCTCGCCGTGGGCCCATATCGTGGCCGTGTCGCGGACGGCACACGGGGATAGCATGATGACGAAGATGAATCGCAACTACCTCGAACAACTAGAGTTAGGAAAACGGTAATTATACGGTAGAGAGCGGGAACCGTCCAAGGCGGGGACCGAATTCCTCCCCTTGGCAGGCTGTAGAAAAAATCAGCTTCGTGTCAGGGTATCGCTTTAGCGATACCGCAACTCATTCGAATCCAGACGCCCCTTTAGGGGCTGGCATCAAGTACCGAAGTTTTCCGCAAAAGTTTTTCGCACCCCCGATTTCACGCCCGAAAGAGTTCCACCTCAACACAGACGGAATAAAACGTCGCCGCGTTGCCCATGTCCGTAAGATTTTCTGAGGTGAGCACATTAATATTGGCGCCGCCAGGGCTGAACCGTGCCCAATCGAGCCGGGCGGCAACGACTCCCGTAGGCACCGCACCATCAACCCGCGCCTGGAGGACGATCTCACCGCGGGAGTTGAAGGCGCGAACCCGGTCGCCATCGCCGATGCCGCGCGCCTCAGCGTCGGCCGGATGCATCTCCAGATTGCCGATCCCAGGTTCCATCTTGCGAACCGACGGCAGGTTGGCAAACGACGAATTGAGATGGTTGTCAGGTTTGCGGGCAAGAAGTTCGAGCGGGAAGCCGGAGGATTTAGATCCATATCGCGATTCGTCGGGCGGAGTGAAGGCAACAACCGGATCCAGCCCCTGACCCTTCAGCGCTTCACTGTAGAACTCCGCTTTCCCGCTCGGGGTAGGGAAGTTGCCCTCAGCGAACGGGAGAAATGGCGCTTGGTCTTGCTTTTGGGTGGCGCAGCGGTTCACCGCTGCGATCGCCGACTTGTTTTCGGCGACGGCTTTAGCCGCTGAGGGCGACTGCGACGCGCGCGACGAATTCTCGTTCTCGAAGTTCAGCCGCATGCGGTATTCGCGTTCCAACCGCTCCCGCGTAATCCCTCGGAGCCACGGATTGGGCGCGTCCAGGGCGCGGTCGATCATCGAATCCACGGTCTCGCGAAAACATTCGTCTTCAAAACCCATGCGCTCGGCCAGCGCACGGAACATCTCGACATTCGACCGGCATTCGCCCACCGGTTCCATCGCCGGATTGGAAACCTGAACGTAGTAGTGCCCGTACGCGGTCTGCAAATCTTTGTGCTCGAAAAACGTGGTCGCGGGTAACACAATGTCGGCGTAGTCGGTAGTATCGGTGAAGAACTGCTCATGCACCACGGTGAAAAGGTCAGGGCGTTTTAATCCGCGGACGACTTCATTGTGATTGGGACACACCGCCGCCGGATTCGAGTTGTACACGAACAGCGCCTGAATGGGCGGCGCGGCCAGCGAGTTCAACGCCCTGCCCAGTTGCACCATGTTGACGATGCGAGCCGGGCGTCCGAGCGCCTTCTGCATCAACTCCGGCATTTCGAGCGCGCCCTTATTCAAGCCGTAAGCGCCGCTGAGCGAAAGTTGCAGCCCGCCGCCAGGTTCTTTCCACGACCCGATCAAACAGGGCAGCATGGTGACCGCGCGCATCGACATGCCGCCGCGTTCCGAGCGTTGGATGCCGTAGTTCACGCGAATCAAGGACGGCCGCTCGGTGGCATATTCGCGGGCAAGCTTGCGAATATCGCTGGCGGATATGCCGGTCCAGTGAGCTACCTTCTCTGGCGGATACTGCTGCGCGCGAGCCTTCAGGTCTTCGAACCCTACGGTGTAGCGCGAAACGTAGTCGGCGTCGAAAAGATTTTCGCTGATGATGACGTGCATCAGGCCGAGAGCGAGCGCGGCATCGGTGCCGGGGTTGATGGGCAGGTACCAGTCGGCGCACTTCGCGGTGCGCGTGCGGTACGGATCGATGACCACCAGCTTTGCGCCCTTGCGGCGAGCCTCTTCAATGAAGGGCCAGAGGTGAACGTTATTGCCGTGAATGTTCGAGCCCCAGGCGATGATATAGCGCGAATGCGCAAACTGTTCCGGCTCGGTGCCGAGCTTAATGCCAATCACCGATTTCAGGCCTTCTTCGCCCGCGCTCGAGCAGATGCTGCGCTCCAGTTGCGAAGCGCCCAGGCGGTGGAAGAAACGGCGGTCCATGGACGCACTGTTGAGTGCCCCCAGCGAGCCTCCGTAAGAGTAGGGCAGGATGGATTCGCAGCCGTATTCGGCAACAATCCGGCGCAAGCGATGCGTAATTTCGTCCAGAGCCTCGTCCCAGGAGATGCGCTCAAAAGCCGAGTCACTCGCTTCTTGTGTGGCGCGGACACTCCTGTCCGCGTGCTCAGTGAGCGCTCTAGGCCCCTTAGACCGCACCCGCCGCATCGGATACAGCACCCGCTCCGGCGAGTACACGCGGTCCAGATACTTGGCGACTTTAGCGCAAAGGAACCCGCGGGTAACAGGGTGCTCGGGATCGCCCTGAATCTTGATGGCGCGCCCGTCTTCGATGGTGATCAAGACGCCGCAGGCGTCAGGACAATCGTGCGGGCAGGCGGCGTGGACGACGCGCTTCATCCCCCGGATTATAAAAGATTCCGTAGAGACGATACTTGCCGTCAATAGATAGAGCCGTTGGGCTGGGTAGAACTCAGCACCCCTGCGTTAGCGGATACCGTGTAGGCAGTGCCGCCCTTGCCATTCCACGTTGAGAGATTGAAGGTGTTGCCGGCCTTGATGCGATAGACGGCGATGTTCTGATACGTCAGCGGTGCTGCCGGCTGGCATACCTGAGGTGCGCCGGGAGCTTGCATGAAATACACAGTACTTGTGCCCACGACCGAGCCATTTCCGCTGCTATCGATCAGCAAGGCTGTTTGCTCGTCGATGCTGATATCGCGGGGGGCCGAAGACCATCCATTGGTGTAGATCCGGCACATAAACGCAAGATCGCGACCCATGCGGTCTCGTGTCACAAAATGAGGATCGTCAATGATCCCTCGCAGGTTCGATAAATTCACAAAGTCTCGCGCCAGGGTAATGTACTTGCTGAATGGGTTTGCCAGCGCCTCGCTCGACGTAACGCCTTGACTCGCCAGCGCCGAGTAGATGAACTCCGAGAGAACATTCATTCCGGCGCTCGTCCCGCCTATGGGCACGCCGCGAGCGATCGATTCATTGAGCGCCTGCTCGACCGGGGTACCTTGCCAGAAATTGATGTAGTCGGACTGATCGCCGCCGGCAATCCAGAGTGCTTCCGCGCTTTGAATGGTGCTGATGACGAACGGGTCGCTCGCTGCCGCCCGGTTGGGAATGATCAGAGTGGCCACGGAATTCTCGTTCGGGCAAAGCTGCTGGATGTAGGGATTGTAAGCGTCCGTGCCGGTCGCGCGAATGACGAGGAAGTCACCGTTTCCGCTCCGCTGGCACATCCACTGAAAGCCAGCGTCCACGTCGGTGCCGCCTCCCATGAGCACCGTTCCCGGCGTGGTAGAGGTGGTGATATCGGTTGGATTCCCCACGCGGAAATAGGAGTACTGTTTGGCGCAGAGCGCCGGAAGCGTGAACAGCATAACGAAGATGAATGCAACTATGACTCTCATGCGAACCTCCTCCGAACGCGAGAAATGCTAACACGGATTTCCTTTTAACTTCGAATTGACTTCGAAAATGCCCCGAATGGACCTTCTTCGGCAGGGCAATTCGGCCCGAGACGGCTGTCGAAACGAAAGCGATCGTTAAAGCAGGAACCAGGCGCATCGCCCCAATCCGTTGAGAGTGCCGACGGGCAAAGTTAGAAGCCAAGGCTACTTGAACTCCAGCACTTCCTTTTCTTTGGCCTTGCTCATCTCTTCCATCTTCTTGATCTCGTCGTCGGTAAGCTTCTGGATTTCATCCAGCGCGCGCTTCTCGTCGTCCTCGGTAATCTTCTTGTCCTTCAGCGCCTTCTTGATGGCCTCGTTGCCGTCGCGACGAACATTGCGAATCGCAGTGCGGTGCTCTTCGAGAATCCGGTGCAGGTGCTTGACCATGTCCTTGCGGCGCTCTTCGGTGAGCGCGGGCACAGGTACGCGCACAATCTTGCCGTCGTTCATCGGATTGAGACCGAGGTCGCCGCTGCGGATGGCTTTTTCGATCGCTCCCAGTTGCGAAGGATCGAAAGGCTGCACCGTGATCATCTGCGGCTCGGGCGCATGGATCTGCGCGATCTGGTTGAGCGGCATTTGCGACCCGTAGTAGTCGACCGAAACCGTGTCCAGCATGTGAACGTTCGCGCGCCCAGTGCGCGTGGCGGCCATTTCGCGGCGGAAGTCTTCCACTGCCTTCTCCATCCGCGTCTTCAATGTTGCGTAGACTTCTTTCAGGGCAGGATGAGCCATAGCTTGGGGGCTCCTAGAATGACAAGATTAAAACGCTCGATTATAGAGGATGTTAAAAGGCAAAAGTCAAATTGAAGAAGTAAATGTGCTCGAACTTTCTTCAATTTGACTTCTGACTTTTGACTTTAGCTAAGCGCTGACCAGCGACCCGATCTTTTCCCCCAACACGACGCGACGGATATTGCCGCGCTGGTTCAGGTTGAAAACGATGATGGGGAGATTGTTGTCCTTGCACAAAGAGATGGCGGTCGAGTCCATCACCTTGAGGCCCAGCTTCAGAACGTCCATGTAAGTAAGTTGCGAAAACTTCTTGGCATCCTTCACCGTCATTGGGTCGGCGTCGTAGATGCCGTCTACTTTGGTGGCCTTGAGAATGGCATCGGCCTTGATTTCCATGGCGCGCAGCGAGGCGGCCGTGTCGGTCGAGAAATACGGGTTGCCGGTGCCGCCAGCGAAGATGACGACGCGTCCCTTTTCCAGATGGCGGATGGCGCGGCGCCGGATGAAGGGTTCGGCCACCTGGTTCATCTCAATGGCTGTCTGCACGCGGGTGAAGACGTTCTGCTTTTCGAGAGCGTCCTGCAAGGCCAGCGAGTTGATGACGGTGGCCAACATGCCCATGTGATCGGCGGAGACGCGATCCATGTCCTTGGCTTGGTCGGCAACCCCACGAAAAAAATTGCCTCCACCCACGACGATGGCCAACTGGATGCCAAGACTGTGTACATCGGCCAGTTCAGCCGCGACTTCATGAATGCGTTTGGTGTCGACGCCAAAGCCTTGTTCGGCGGCCAGGGCTTCGCCGGAGATTTTCAGTAAGACGCGCTTGAAGATCGGAGTGGGCATGAAAAAGCAGGTCCTTGCTTCGCTCAGGATGACAATCCGCCGAAGAGAAGCATAAATCAAAAGGGGCGCCGCAGCGCCCCTGAAATATTCGGCTGCTACTTGGCAGCCGGAGCAGACGCCGCGCCACCCTCGTCTGGCTTGGAGCTGACGAAGGCAACCGTAGCGCCGACATCGCCGACCTTGAATCGCGCAAAGCGCCGCACGGCTATGTTCTCCCCCAGCTTGCCCACCTTGGCGGCGATCAGCTGCGAGATGCTGATGGTCTGGTCTTTGATGAAGGGCTGCTCCAGCAGGCAAACCTCTTCGTAGAATTTTTCCATCTTGCCAGCGACCATCTTTTCAGCGATGTTTGCGGGCTTGCCACTCGCGATCGCCTGCGCCAGGTAAATGTCTTTCTCGCGGGCGAAGGCTTCCGGGGTGACGTCCTCTTTCCGGACATACTTCGGATCGCTCGCCGCGATATGCATGGCGACGTCGTGGACCAGCTCTTTGAAGTCTTCGGTGCGCGCCACGAAATCGCTTTCGCAGTTCACCTCGACCAGAACTCCGATCTTGCCGCCAGCGTGAATGTAGTAGCCGACCGAACCTTCGCTCGTCACCCGCGCCGCTTTCTTGGCTGCGACCGACACGCCCTTCTTACGCAGCAGGACGATCGCATCTTCCAAGTTGCCCTTGGCTTCGGTCAAGGCGTGCTTGCAATCCATCATCGGCGCTCCGGTTTTTTCGCGAAGCTCTTTTACTTGTGCTGCGGAAATATTCGCCATAGTAGTGCTCATTAGAAATAGAACCTCAGAAATAGAACCTCAGTTTCAATCAAGGTTTCAGAGTCTCAAGAGGGTAAGTCGGAGGGCCAATCAGAGTGCCAATCAAAGATTGAAGCCTTGAAACTTTGCAACCTTGAAACTTTGCCACCTGCTCTTATAAAACTCGACCCGCGCCCAGTCGAACTGCGCGGGTCAGATCTGGTGCCTGCGAGTAGCCATAAGCTAAGAAGCTAGTAGCCCGTTCTAGAACCGGCGCGTCTCGGCCTGTAACTCGTCAAGATCTTCCGTGGCGGCTGAAGGACGCTTCCGCGTGCCCTTGCCCAGCACGTCTTCCATGCGGATCTCTTCGCCCTCGGGGCCCGCAGCGGGAGCGGCAACACCGCCTTCGGCTGCCACTTCTGCAGCCAGTTCCTCCGCGATCGGGGCTGCGGCCACCGGTTCCGGTTCTGCCGCCGCCTGAATGTCCGCCATCTGCTTGTCGTCTCGGGCGTGGACGCCCTCGGCAATCGATTCCGAAATCTTCGAGGTGAACAGCCGGATCGCCCGCAGCGCGTCGTCGTTGCCCGGGATCACGTAATCCACTTCGCTCGGATCGCAGTTGGTATCGACCACCGCGACCACCGGGATGCCCAGCTTGCGCGATTCGCGTACCGCGATCTGCTCTTTATTCGAATCGATGACGAAGATCGCATCCGGCAACCGCGTCATGTTCTTGATGCCGGCGAGATTCGCCTGCAGGTGCTTACGCTCGCGCTCAAGCTTGATCACTTCCTTCTTCGGAAGCAGATCGTAACGGCCATCGGTAGCCATCTCGTCGAGTTCCTTGAGCCGCTTCACCGATTTCTGCACGGTGACCCAGTTGGTCAGCAGGCCGCCCAGCCAGCGTTGGTTCACGTAGAACATCGAGCAGCGCTGCGCTTCTTCGGCAATCGCGTCCTGCGCCTGGCGCTTGGTGCCCACGAAGAGCACGATTCTGCCTTCGGCGGCCAGGTCCTGCACAAATTTCGACGCCTCTTTGAACATTTTCAGCGTCTTCTGCAGGTCAATAATGTAGATACCGTTGCGCTCGCCAAAAATGAACTCCTTCATCTTTGGGTTCCACCGCTTCGTCTGGTGCCCGAAGTGAACGCCTGCTTCGAGCAACTCCTTCATCGTAATGTTTGCCAATTAACCTCCTCAGTTGGTCTGCATCCGGACACTCAAAGGCCCCGGATTGCCATTCCCGTCCACCCCGCCTCGGGGAGGTGGGGGGATGAATTTTACTGCCTTACTGGTAGAGACGCGGCTTGCCGCGTTTCCATTTCGCGGCGGAGACGGGACAAGCCCCGTCTCTACACGTACTATCTCTTCGAGAACTGGAAGCGCTTCCGCGCGCCCTTCTGCCCATACTTCTTGCGCTCTTTGGCGCGGGGGTCGCGAGTCACCAGGCCCTCAGCCTTCAGCTTAGCCCGGAATTCAGCGTTGAATACCATGAGAGCGCGAGTGATGCCCAGGCGTACCGCATCGGCTTGACCAGCGACTCCGCCGCCGCACACGTTTGCCAGCACGTTGAAGTTGGCCGCAGTGTCGGTCGACACCAGCGGCGACTTCGCGCTGATGCGCTGCGAAGGCGTCACAAAGTATTCATCGAACGCCTTGCCATTAACCTTGAACTGGCCGCTGCCCGGACGAAGAAAAACCCGCGCAATCGCCGCCTTGCGCCGTCCAGTTCCGTAGTATTGAACAATTTCTGCCATGGTTTAGCATTTAGCACTTAGCACTTAGCAATTAGCTAAAGCACCGTGTGCTTCAACCTTTCGAAAATTCGCGGTGTCGGTTTCCTGAGACCTGAGACCTGACACCTAAGACCTTGTTTGCTACGCAAACACCTTCGCTTCCGGTTTCTGCGCTTCGTGCGGATGCTTGTCGCCCCGGTACACCTTCAACTTCGTAAACATCTGCTTGCCCAGTTTGTTCTTGGGCAACATGCGCGACACGGCGTCTTCGATGATCAGCTCCGGCTTGCGGACCAAGCGCTTCTTCATTTCTTCCGAGCGCAGTCCACCGGGATAGCCCGTATAGCGGTGATAGACCTTCTGGTCGGCTTTCATGCCGGTGATTTTGATCTTCTCGGCGTTGATGATGACCACGTGATCGCCGGTATCGATGAACGGCGTGTACTTCGGGTTTTCTTTGCCCATCAAAATGCGGGCTACGCGCGAGGCCAGGCGTCCGAGCGCAAGCCCGCTCGCATCCACCACAAACCACTTACGCGCAATATCTCCCTCTTTCGGGAAATAGGTTGACATCGGAAATCTCCCAGAACTTAAAGAACGTTAAAGCTAATGAAGACCGCTGAATGCCCAAATCAATCCACGCAGAACGCGCGCAAGGTGTTCCCGGCGGGCAGCCGCAGGACTTCCAAAGGCTTTTAGAATAGCCCAGCCGCGACACCCTTGTCAACGAAGAGGTTCAGCGGCAAGGGGTTACCGTAGTCAAGCAGGTGTGGGGACGGGCGCCTCGCCCGTCCAAAGGTTGCGTAGGGACAGCTGCCAGCGCTGACAATAAATCCGTATCCTTCGTCCAGCTTACTTCCCACCCACCGACTGTAAACACCGCCCGTAAAGTTCCAGCAGATGAGCGGCGTATTCCTCGGGCTTGTCGGACGCGCCAGTACCCTGAAACCCGACTCCAGCCCCAGCCGTCTTGCCGTAGCCGGTGGTCATGGCGATGAATTTCATAAGGTCAAGCGCGATGTCTTCATTGCGGCGGGAGCCTAGAGGAAGAGCGGCCATTTCCATGATAAAACTCCTCGTAAAAGATGAAATCCGCCGGTTTCCCCGGCCCAACCGCGATGATAGCAGAACCCTCGCGGATGGAGCCGGTAAGCGGCGCGTTCCGGCTGGAACAAGATGCCCCGATGGGAACGGTGTTCGCTATACCCATCTCACACCTTACTAACGAGAATCGTGAACCTCGCCGGGCTTGTTGAACGGACCTTTGCAGTCGTTCTTCCTCCTCTTCTCCGCATCTGAAGGCTCGAGCGGTTTCATCTGGGACAGAAAAAACTCGAAGATTCCGCCCCCTGTCCGCACGACACTCGGTTTCCCCCGCAATTCAGGGATCTGACGCAAATAGACATGCTCTCCCGGGTGGAACTCCAGCGGCCCGAAACCCCTAAGCTTGTATTCGCCGGGAGGAATGGTGATTTCCATGTACCTTCCGCTGCCGAAGCAGAAAAGGGCCTTCCCGGTACAGATAACCTTGCCGCGTGCTGGGCGTGGATCATGCGGGGTTCGGAATACGATCAGATGTGCGTCTGTCGATGACGGCGGTTCAACCGGAACGCCGTCCAGAATCAAATCCGTGGGCAAACTTACTTCGAATGCTGTCCCCGCGAGCATTACCGCTTGCTCACCCGGCAGTGGAAGCAGGATCGGCGCAATGAAAAGACCCGCGCCGCCGGGAATCAGCAGCACTCCCGCAATTAGTTCAGCGCCACCAGTGCCATGGACTGTGGTGATCCCCGATGTGCCCGCATCCGTTGCGCCGGCGGTTTGAATACTTTCGACGCCGATCGCGAGCTTTCCCGAGCGGCCAAAGCTCTTCGGTTTTTGCACCGCGGTGATACGTCCGCGCGCAATGGCGCCCTTTGCGATCAGCAGGCAATCATCGATGCGGATTTCGTTGTCGACGCGGAGTTGGATCTCCTCGCCTTCCGTCGCGGTCTTGCTCGAAAGGTCGGTGGTGGTAAAGAGCGTGATGGCTGTTCTCGGAACATGAATCCGCGTACAGGGATTCACCGGTTGCGCCGACGCAACCGAAACGCCCACGAACAGAACCAGAAAAACGACACGAACAGTGCGCATGGCAGGCCTCATGATCACAAGGCGGCAACGAGCGGAAGGAAGGCAACCAGAACGGAAGCGAGCACAAGGCAACACCATGCGAGACCTCAGCCCGAAAGTCCCGTCTTCGCCGTCTTGATTAGACGCCGGGATTCGGACTAACGGCAAGCGCCGCAGTCACGGTTCTGTGTGATGTCAGGAATGCTGAGACTTCTCGAAGAGCCGAGCCCTACCCCACCTCCACCAGCACGTAACTAACCGCCCTCACGCGACCCTTCGCAAGCACCTTCGCAGCCGCACCAAAACCGCTCCCAGCGCCGCCGTTCCGGCAATCCAAATGGCCAGGGTCGTATTCACCACCCAGCCCGGAGCCACTCCGACCCGGCGCAGCAGAAACGGCAGAAAATTCCACGTCGTAATGTGAACGTAATCCCACGTGTCCTGGGTCATGGCTCCGGTGATCAATCCCCAGGCATCCATCTTGCCCAAAGCGAAGGCAACGATGTTCTTGAAACGCAGAGCAATCACAAACGTAGGATGCCCAAGCGCCTCCATCTGGTAAATTTCCAGCGGCAGCCAGAAGGCAAGCGATGCCAACTGAATTGCCAGGCTGACCGCGATCAGCACGCATCCGGCGCGCCAGATCGCTCTTCCCAGAACCTCGCGATAGCGCATCAGCAGCGGCACGGCAATGAGCGCCACCAGCTCAACCGTGGTCGAAACATAGCGGTCGCCCCAGGCAAAGTCGCCGCTCCAGAAGGTGTAGCGCGCGTAAAAGCAGACATAGCCGAGCAACAGCAGAAGCGAGGTCAACCCATAAGCGCGCACCTCTGGAGTCAGCCGCTTCCACAGCCAAGCCAGCAGGAAAATCGCCAGCACCAGAAGTGGATCGAACAGAAAAATAGACTTCTCCGGCTGGAACAGCGCGCCGAGAACGCCCGTATGAAAAGGCGTGCTCCAGGGAAAGTTCGCCGCAAGCGTAGGATCCCGCTGCCGAAATTCCCGCGCGAATATCGTCACGTAGGTATTGGTAAAGGACCCGAAGCGGTAAAACTGATAAGCACGATCGACGACAAAAAAGAATGCATAAACCGGCGCGGCGACTTTGCAGTAGTCGATGAGACGCCCCCACAGCAGGCGACTGCGCACTCCTTCACCCCTTACGGGAAAACTCGATTTTGCCATTGGTTTTGGGTGGCGCAGCGCTTCAGCGCTGCGGTGGCCGTCTGGTTCGTAATGCGGCTTTAGCCGCTGAGGTTGCAGATCTTGATTGAGAGGCAATTCTTCCGCAGTCGCTTCGGATATAGTTCCTCGAAACCACAGCACAAGTAAGACAAAGATTCCTACCGCGATAAGATCCATCCCAGTAGTAAGCCGCGTAAGCAGGTTCAGCCCCAGCGCACAAGAGCCCCAGAAAAGCGCCCGCCCGCTGCCGCTGCGCAGCCACTCGTACTGAAATGAAAATCCAACCAGCGTCAGCAACAGGATGTAGTTGTTCTCCATCATGTTCTGCGTGTAATGAAGTTGGGTGGTGCAGAACATCAACGCCAGCACGCCCGCCACCGACTCTTTCATGCCAAAGCGCAACTGCCGCAAGAACCGGAATGCGATCAGCGCGGTGAGCACGTTGACCAAAATGCTGGTGAGGTAGCTGACCACAATGCTGCGCACGGAGGGGTCGTCTTCGTATTCCGAGAAGATGGGCCAGTGCGCAATCCAAGTCCCCAGCAGATCGGAGGGCAGCATCAGCAGCGACTGTCCAATGCCATACCAGCTATAAAGACGCCCGCCGCGGCCATGCAGTCCAAACTCGGGATACTCGTTGGGGAAAACCTGCGGCTCCGAAGTCCAGAGCCAATGCGTGGTTTGCAGCCGATGCGCCGTGTCGGACGTCCCCAACTCGCCCGATTGCACCACAAAAGCAAGCAGCCCCGCTGTCAGACACAAGAGAAAAAGCGGATCGCGCAGCCATTGTGCGAGGCGAGAAGTCATCGCTTGGATGGTAATTCGAAAGTGATAGTTTAAGACAGTACGGCGCGCAGTTCGGTGTCGTTGGTGAAATCGTCTGCTAACGGCAGTTGTCATAGACACGGGCTGCGGGCGCACATTGCGCTGTGCGTTTAGCCGTAAAATGAGGGCGAATTGCATAGTCGTAGGAGGGATTTATGCGAGGTCGTTTGCGCCTGCTATCTCACCAGTTCGCGGTCATGATTCTCGTCGGCACAGTTGTTCGGAGTGGTCTCACGCAGGATTGCCATGTTAACGCTATAGTTCGCGTTCTCGATAAACACGGTCAGCCTGTTGTAAACGTTACCGCTGATGAATTGAAGGCAGAAATCAACGGCAGCCCAGCAAATATCAGTTCGTTCTCGCCCAGTGAACCGGGGATCATTCTGATGCTCGATGTGAGCCCCAGCATGAAACGCACTTGGAATCAATCCATAGCCGCAGCCAGGCAATTGGTCGGGAGGGCGGGCGAAGACATCGATATAGTTGCCTTTCGCGAAGGAATTCAAAGTTACGCAGTCGGACACTCCAAAAGTGAAGAACTGCTGGATCAGTTGTCGAAGAACACCCCTAGCGGGCTGGGTGGGACCGCTCTTTACGACACGCTGATTGAAATTGCAGGCCGGGTAAACCCAAAGCGGAATGCTGCAATTATTGTCATCAGTGACGGCGGCGATAATATTAGCCATCGTTCGTCAGACGCGACCGCATCGATATTCCTGAGGTCCTCTTGGCCGCCTGTGTTCGGTCTCATTCTTGACTACGACCAGACTGATACACACCGCGGGTACTTCAAAAAGATTCCTACTGCCACAGGAGGCCTCGTCGCGTATCCATCGTCCGCGTCTAAGGTTCCGATTGCGATGGAAGAGTTATCCTCCGTCGTCCTCAGCCCGTTTACCCTCACGCTGCAGCCGACGCGAGCGATAACCGGAATGGCAAAGCTGAAATTAGAAGTTTTCGGACCGGAAGGCAAACCACGAAAAGATCTCAACCTGATTCACGTTACTGAAATTCCAGGTTGCGAGAGTCAAGGGTCCGCGCATCACTGACGTACCATCGCCATTACACCAATAACGCTCAACCTGACTTCTTGGAGAGATGCGCTTCTACCCCACCTCCACCAGCCCGTAGCTAAGCGCCCAGCGCGACCGCATCTCCCGAAGCGCCCGATCAATCTCGTCTTTTGATATCTCCGCATTCGGCCCCGAGATCACAAACGCAGCCTCGCGTTTGGCCGCCTCCAGCAGTTGCCGGTCGCGGATGATGTTAGCCACGCGGAAGCTCGGAATGCCCGCCTGCTTAGTCCCAAAAAATTCGCCCGGCCCGCGCAGTTCAAGATCAAGCTCCGCGATCTGGAAACCGTCGTTCGACCGCACCATGGCATCAAGACGCCGCTCGCCTTCTTCGGAAACTTTGCCGCCGCGCATCAGCACGCAGTAGGATTTTGCCGCGCCGCGCCCAATTCGTCCGCGCAACTGGTGGAGCTGCGCCAATCCAAACCGGTCGGCGTGCTCGATCACCATGACGGTCGCATTGGGAACATCGACGCCGACTTCAATCACCGTCGTAGCAACCAGAATTTCAATCTTGCCCGCTTGAAATTCGCGCATCACGCGCTCTTTTTCGTCGGCATCAAGACGCCCATGCAGCAACCCAACATGAAGGCTGGGAAAAATCTTTTCCCGCAACTGCCGGTGCATCTGCTCGGCGGCCTTCAGTTCGCGCTCTTCGTTTTCCTCGATCACCGGATAAACGACGTAGGCCTGATGCCCCGCACCGATCTGCTTTCGGACGAAGTCCCAAACTTCGGGCGCGCGTTCGTCGGGCAGAGAGCGAGTAACAACCGGAGTGCGTCCCGGCGGAAGCTCGTCGAGCACCGAGACGTCAAGGTCGCCGTAAAGCGTAAGTGCAAGCGTGCGAGGAATAGGTGTAGCCGTCATCACCAGCACGTCGGGTTCCGGTGTTTTAGAGGCATCATCCGCTTTCTTCATTAACTTCAGCCGTTGCATCACGCCAAAACGGTGTTGCTCGTCCACCACGACCAAGCCAAGCCGCTCAAATTCGACGCGGTCCTGAATCAGCGCGTGCGTCCCGATAACAAGTTGCGCGTTGCCTTGCGCGATGTGCCGCCGCACGTCGCGTTTGCGATCCTCTTCAAGCGAGCCGGTCAGCAGCACGATACGGTATCCGGCTCGTTCAAGAATCTGCCGCGCAGAAAAATAATGCTGCTGCGCCAGAATTTCCGTCGGAGCCATCAGCGCGACCTGGTAGCCGTTTTCAATGGCAATGATCGCGGCCTGAAACGCCACAATCGTCTTCCCCGATCCCACATCGCCCTGCAGCAGACGCCGCATGGGGCAAGCCGTCTGCATGTCGGTGGCAATTTCTTTCAGCACCCGCTTCTGGGCTGCCGTCGGATGAAACGGCAGGATCTTCTTAATCGCCGCGCGAACGCCATCGTTGATCTGAAAGGCGACTCCAGTTTGCGCCTTCTGCTCGCGGCGCTTGAGTTCCAACCCCAGCTCGATGAAAAACAGTTCATCGAAGATCAGCCGGATATGCGCCCCCGTGCGCGACGATTGCAGATCGGCAAAACTCTCGCCCGCATCGGGCCAATGAACTTTAAACAACGCTTCCCGAGGAGACGCCAGGCTCAAATGCGCGCGCACCGCCGCCGGAATTGGATCGGGCAAATCGGGATTCAAGTTCTCGAGCGCAAATCGAATAATGCGCCGAAACCAGCGCGGCGTAAGCTTGCCCTGCCCGGTCGATTCGTAGATCGGGACAATCCGTCCAATCTCAAGCGAGGCCGCCGCCTTTTTTTCAGCCTCGTCGGCGCCGCCCGCTTCGTAGATGTCGCCAAGAATCTCGAATTGCGGCTGCACGATCTGCAGTCCGCCGTCGCGGTCCTCTTCGACCTTGCCGTAGAGAGCAAGCATCTGTCCGGCCTGAAAGCGGTCCTGAAGATACGCGGCGTTAAACCATATACACTTCAGACGGCTGCGGCCCTGTCCCACCGTGAGTTGGAAGATGGGCATGCGGCGCGTGCGAAACAGTCCCGAGTTGCGGACTTCGGCAATCACCGTCGCCATCTCTCCCGCGCGCAGTTCGGCCACCGACCGCGGGTTGAGCCGGTCTTCGTAACGGAACGGCAAGTAGTGCAGCAGGTCGTCGACGGTCCGAAGGCCCTTGGCGGCAAGCACCTCGGCCAGTCGCGGGCCGATGCCTTTCACATACTGCACTGGAGTGGACGGGTCCAGCATCGTAAGCGATGTTAGCAGCAGAGGCGGGCGGCTTGGGCAAGCGTTATACTCACCAGTAAGCATATGGCAATCGCCACCGCATCTGCCGGTGTCACCAGTTCGGCTCGGAGCCCTATGCCTCTTTCCGCGATCCTGGTCGATGACGAACAACTGGCGCGCGACGAGCTCGCTTACCTGCTCAAGAACGCCGGCGACGTGAACGTGGTCGCACAGGGTAAGAACGGCTTGGAAGCCGTCAGCCTGATCAAGGAACACAATCCGGACCTGGTGTTTCTCGACGTTCAGATGCCGGGCTTGGACGGTTTCGGCGTCATTAAGAAGCTGCTCGACCGTAAAATCCCCCTCCCTAAGATTGTCTTCGCCACCGCCTTCGATCAATACGCGGTGAAGGCGTTCGAGGTGAACGCGGTCGATTACATCCTGAAACCATTCGATAAGAAGCGGGTGGCCCAGGCCGTCGAAAAAGCACGGGCAAAGATTGAAGCGGGTGCCGGTCCGGAAGAAAAATTCGAAACCCTGGTGCGGATGCTGGAGTCGCAGAAGCCGCAGACGGCGAAGATTCTGATCAAAGCCGCGGGCAGATTATTCCTGACCGACGCCAAGGATATCTGCTACGCCACCATCGAAGACGGCGTGATCACGGTGGCCACCAGCGGCCATGCGGGCATGGAAGGCCAGTCGAACTGCCGCACGCTGGAAGAACTCTTCGACAGTCTCGATCCCAATTCATTCTGGCGGGCGCACCGGTCTTTTCTGGTCAATATCCACCACATCCGCGAGGTTGTGCCCTGGTTCAAAAGCTCCTACCAGTTGCGCATGGACGACAAGAAACAGACGGAAATTCCGGTGAGTCGCGCCCAGACCCGCCGCCTGCGGGAACTGTTCAATCTGTAAAGACAATTGGCAATTGTGTAATTGGGTAATCTTGTAATTTCAACCCCGTCCTGCTCTGTTTTCAATTACCAAATTACCCGATTGCCAAATTACAAACTTTTCTTCCGTGGCCGGTTGGTTTGCAGGCAGAAAAATGGGCGGACGCAAAGGACTGCTTCGTCCGCCCCGGGGAGGGATCTCTCAGGCCGCCACGGCTTGCAACGCGATCCGATTGGGAATCACCAGCGTCTCGCCCTCAAGCCGAATCAAATCTTTCCGCTTCATAACACTCAACAAACGGGTGACCGTTTCTCGCGAAGATCCAATCATTTGGGCGATTTCCTCGTGCGTAAACTCCGTGGGCACGCGGAGTTCCCGGTTGCGCGGTTCGCCCGAGACCCAGGAAAGCAGCAGGCGTGCCAGCTTCTCCGTCGAACTGCGCGCGAGCAGCAGCTCGTGGACATCGTCGAACGAGGTTGCAATGTCGCGGGCCAGCAGGGTAGCGCATGCGAGCGCGGCGTGGCTGTCGCTCTCAATCAAACGCAGAAAGCTGTCGCGCTCGACAAACTTGATCTGGCAAAGCTCAATGGTGGTGACCGTAATCGGCGAAGGTCCCCCGCAGACCACCGCGCTCAGTCCCAGCACCTGGCGGTCCCCGGCAATTTTCAGGATGATGGTCTTGCCATCGCGGGACTCGACCGAGAGCTTGGAGCGTCCGGAACAGGCAATATAGACGCCGCGCGGAACTTGGCCTTCTGCCAGCAAGGTGGCGTTGCTCGGATACAGGGTCAGGTGCCCTATCGTGTTGAACACACTCATCAGAGGCTGAGGCAGATTGCAGAAGTCACAAGTCCGCCTCAGGGTGCAGCTTAGACAGTCGTTCGGAATCGCGAAGCGCCGCGGAACACCCATAGCAATCTCCTGGGTCGGCCAGACCGGGCAGGTGGAATAGTTCGCCGGGGGGACGGCAATGCTCCACATGGGGAGCATTGCACATGGCCTGCCACATGTTCGCTATGGATTAAGTGGCTATACCTTTACTGTTTAGGATGGTTGGAACGATCTCCCTGCCAAGGCCGATGCCGGGACACTGACCCGGCCGCCGACAGTTGGGCAGGGGGGGTAAGCTGCGGAGTCTCAATTCCACTAGGGCGCTCGGTCGGCGTTCTTCTCTCCAGAGCTCTCAGTCGCCAAACGCAGCACCAATTCGCGAAGTTTGCTCATCTTGAAGGGCTTGGGGATGAAGTCGACGGCGCCGCCCTTGAGCACCTCGCGGGCAGTCTCCACCGTCGCGAAGCCGGTAATGACGATCACCTTGGTCGAGGGGTGATTCTCTTTCACGAAGTTCATCACTTCGATTCCGTTGGGTCCGCGCATCTTGATGTCGGTGATCACCAGATCAAAATGCTGCGCCGCGATTCGCTGCAGCGCCTGCCCACTCTCGGTAAAGGCTTCCACCGCGAATCCCTCCCGCTCCAACTCCATAGTGAGACGATCGCAGACGATCTTCTCGTCATCGATGACCAGAATGCGGAAGTCCGGTTTCATTCGCAGTCCTCCAAGGGCGCCAACGCTGGTCGAGCGATCCAGGCTGGCATCAGGCTTCACTCCTGCTTCCCGCTTTTTTTGCCGCCTTCTTCACTAAGTCGCGCAACTGCTCCAAGCGAAACGGCTTGTCGAGGAAGGCATAGGCTCCCACGCACTCCGCCGCGCGGGTGACATCCATGGTGCGGTAGCCAGTAATAACGATGACTTCGGTGGGAAGATTCTGGTTCTTGACCGCGACCAGGACGTCGATGCCGGTGGGCCCCTTCATTTTCAGGTCGGTGACCACGACGTGAAATCGCTGCTGCGCCAGCCGCTCGACCGCCTTGCTGCTTTCCGTGAAGGTTTCCACCTTCATTCCGTCCTTCTCAAAAAAGTCCTTGAGGCGTTCGCACACGGTGGGCTCGTCGTCAAGGACCATCACATCAATGTTCGTCGGCATGGTCACGCTCCTTCATAAGAGTATCGATGGTCATATGAAATCTGCTTTCGAGAAATGCGTTCACCAGCTGATCCACGGTGCGATCGTCGCGCAGCAGGATATCCAGCTGCCGCGAGAACCCGATCAGGCGGCCCACCATTCGCAGTTGCTCTTCGCAGAGGGGCTGGGGCACGCCTTGCAACCGCCCGACGATCAGCTCGCCGCTGAGGTCGGTCGTGAATCCTTGCTGGGAAAGAATGGTCGCCAGCAGGCGCGCTCGCCGGGTGCGCCGCGTGACATCGGTCACGCCTCCGACGAAGCGGAAGAAGATGTAGCTATCTTCGGGATTCTCGCCCAAATAGCAGTCGACCACGTTGAAATGGTATCCGACTCTAAGGTTCAGATTCAGGTAGTCGGCGGAGACGATGGCCACATTGCGCCGGAGCGCGTCGCCGCCGGGCGACGTCAGCGGTCCCGCTCGGGTGGCGCTGGCCATGAATCCATCGAGGTCCATCTCGGCCGGATTGGTCGACCAGACGCCGGGAGCCAGCAAGCCTTGCAGCAGAATCTCCAGCGGACGGGAAGCAATCTGGCTTCGGGATACGGCCTTGCCTCGTGCACTGGAGGCGATGCCTCCGCCGAGATCGACGAGAACGAGGTCCAGTGGGATATCCAGATCGAGCGCCCGCGCGCTGCTGCCCTCGAGCTGGAAGTCGCCCAGTCGACTCAACTCGGCGAGCGCGCGCTCATGAGCGAAGCGAATAATATCGTGGTAGGTGCGGCAGTGTTCGGGCTCAAAGTCGGGAGAGCTGGGGTCTCTTTGATGGAGCGGCGAGATGTGCCTCAACATGCGGCGTAAGGCGCGAAACTCGTGCGTCTCCTCGTAGGGCTGACTCCGCAGCAGTTGATAGCTAAGCAACTCTTCCACGCTTCCCTCGTAAACGGTGTTCTCATTGGCGTCGACCGTGATCACCGTTCCCGCCGGGAGCAGTTCGGTGGCATCCCGGGTTCCCACGATGGCCGGAACACGATATTCGCGGGCCACGGTCGCCAGATGTCCGGTCACCGATCCCACATCGCTCACCAAAGCGCTGGCGCTGGCGACGAGCGCAGCGAGACGGGGGGAGGCGAACCGCGTAACCAGAACATCGCCAGGCAGGAAACCTTCAGTGGCTTCGTCGGGCCCCACCACAAACACACGCCCGGAGCCGATTCCGCGACATGCCACTTCACCGTGGCCGGGCATGAGCACGCGGTGGCGGGTGCAGGCCGCCAGGACCTCCTCTGCTGGATGCGGCGCGGCGGGTGGAAGACGCAAGGGCCGTGCTTGCAGCACGACCAGACTGCCATCGTGGCCAACCGCCCACTCGATATCCTGTGGGCAGCGCATGTGCCGTTCGATTCTGAGGGCTGAGTCGGCCAGAGCGGCGAGCGCGTCGTCGGCAATCGCGGGCGCGCGGCGCAGTTCGTCGGGTACGGGCGCGATGCGGGTTCCTTCGTCGAGCTGCGGAACGCACATCTCCGGTTTGTCCGCGATCTGGCGCGCGAGAACTTGATGGGGCGCGTGACGCGAGAGCTTGAACTCATCCACGGAGCCTCGCCCCTCGACGACCATGAGGCCAAGGCCGCGCGCCGCGGAAACGATCATGGCACCGCTTTCCGGCGCATTTGGATCCACGGAATAGAGCACGCCGCTGGCCGAAGCTGGGACCATGAGCAGACATCCCACTGCCATTTCGCCGGCGGCGGAGGACAGGCCATGGCCGCGACGGTAGCCGCTCGCCGGCTCCGAAAACAGGCTCGCGACCACCTTCAACCAGGCCGCCGCCACGTGCTCGCGCGGCACGTTCAGGATGGTCGTGTGCTGCCCGGCGAAGGTAAGATCGCCATCTTCTCCGAGCGCACTGCTGCGCACCGCGAACCTGGCATTCCGGCCGAACGGCTTCACAGCATCCTTGATGGCTCTGGCCACTTCCGCGGGTGGTTCCGACGCGAGGATGGCTTGCTGCAGTCCGGCGGCCGCGCCTTGGGTGCCGGCGCGATACTTCTCGAACTCGCCGGCGACTTTGGGATGCGCCAGCGCCAGGTCACAGGCTCGCGCGGTGATGACGAATCCGTCCGGCACCGGGAGCGCGAGCCGGCGGCGAATCTCCCCCAGCCGCGCCATCTTCTCTCCCACGACATCGCCGAGCTCCGTGCCCAGTTCATCGAGGGTGAGGATGAGCGGCAAGTTCGGATCGATCTGGTGTGGCTTGAGACTGGCCCGCACCGCCGCCCGCATACGTTCGAACTGGAGAGCGAGAGTCGGGTAGCCATTGTCGGACATCTCGGCAAGGTTGCGGACGACGGCGGTCACCGCCTCTCCCAACTGTGCTTCCAGGGACAAGAGATACTGGGTGTCGAAGAGGTATTCGCCTCCGAGCTTTTCGTTGGCATCGGCGATCAGGCAGAGCACGCGATTGTTATTTTCGAGCAGGCTGCGAAACCTGAGAAAGCGCGCTCGCAGCAACTCTACGTCAGCCCGGCGCACGCTGCGGAATAGATCCGCGAATTTCACCGTCGCCCCCTTCAGTGCCCTTCGTTCGATTTCGACCGGAACAGTACGCCCGTCAGCAGGCCGACGACAATCGCGATCAAGGATGCCGCGCCGCCGTAGGCCGTGCCGTGGTCGATTGCCAGACGTCTCACGATTCTTACCGCTCCGGCATGCTCGATATGCAGAGTAGCACTGGCCAGGTGAACTGCGCGCTGGTCCTTGAAACCAATAAGATCGACGGAGTAGTCGCCGGCCGGCGCCGAGGCGGGCAAGCGGAAGGTACCGCGCAACCGCTGCGGGGGCTCGGACGCGGGAGCGACGAGCGCAGCACTTTTCCCCCTCCGCACCAGGGCTCCCTCGCGCAGCGCAAAAAGCCCGCCGTGCTCCTTCAATCCAACCAGGTCTCCACGCAAGTCAGCCCCGGGAGCCTGATCGGGAATCAACGACTCGTAGCCCAGCATCCACTGTGCGCGCAAGGCCGGCGGTCCCAGACCCGCCAGCGGCGCCGTACTGAGCACCTGGTAGACAACCGGTATGTTCTCAAAGGTAACGGTGCCCGCACCCATCCAAAGCAGTCCTGCCTTTTTTCCGAGTTTTTTCAACTCCAGCCGTTCGGGACGACTCATGAGCCTTACCGCCGCCTCGTACCCGGCTGGCACTTCAGCGCCCACTTCTATGTTAGCTCCGTTGTAGGCAAGGTCGATTTCCACGCGCTCGGGAACGACCATGAGATCGCCCGTCACGCCCGCGGGCTGACTGGCGGCGTGCCGGGGCAAGATGGCGAAGATTGCGAAAACAGCGAGCGCGACTGCAGCCAGCTTGACGTGTCGCATCGCTTTAGTGGCCCCCTTTGTAGGCGACGAGGAACTCCGGCCGCAAGAGCAACCCGAGCAGCATTTTCACCATCACGCCCAACACCAACACCGCCATCAGGATCTTGAGCTGGTCGGCCCGGAGCCGCCGGCCGATGCGTATGCCGATCTGCGCTCCGACCACCGAACCGATCAGCAGCAGCAGCGCGAGCACAAAGTCCACGCTGTGATTGAAGTGCGCCTGCAGCACGGTGACATTGATGCAGGTAAATAAGATTTGGAAAAGACTGGTGCCGACCACGACATGCATCGGCATGCGCAGCAGGTAGATCATAATGGGCACCATGATGAATCCGCCGCCCACTCCCATGATGGCCGCCAGCGTGCCCACCAGCGTCCCGAGCAGGAGTGGCATCAGCGCGGTGATCGTCACCTTCGACCGGGGAAAGTAAACCTTGAAAGGAAGCGCCCCGACCATCCGCCGATACATCGGCGATCGCGGCGCAGCAGCCCTGGACGGGCGCCCCCGCAGCGAGATCAAGCTTTCGAAGAACATGTAGGAGCCGATGCCCCCAAGCATCAGCACATAGACCACGGTGATGGCAAAATCCGCCTCCCCCAGACGGCGTAAAACTTGATGAGTTGGACCCCGAGCGTCCCACCGGCGATGCCGCCCACCAGCATGAGCACGCCCATGCGGACGTCGATGGTCTTAGCGCGAAAATGGGTGTAGCAACCGGACGCGGAGGCGGCCACGATCTGGTTGGAATCCGAAGCCGCCGCTACTGTGGGCGGGATCCCGTACATCATCAGCAACGGCGTCATCAGAAAACCGCCGCCCACGCCAAACAGGCCTGACAGGAACCCCACCAATCCGCCCAGGCCAATCATCAAGAACACGTTGACGCTATTACCCGCGATGGGAAGATAGAGATGCACCTACACCTCCCTCAATGGAAGAACGACGGAAGAAATTGGAAGGCGCACCATGAAGGTTGTGCCTTCCCCAACCTTGCTGCGCACCGTGATCGTCCCATTGTGCTTCTCGACGATCCCGTAGCTTACGGCCAAGCCGAGCCCGGTTCCGGCGCCCACTTCCTTGGTCGTAAAAAAAGGATCGAAGACGGAACCGATGTTCTGTTCGGGAATGCCAACGCCGGTATCGGTCACTTCAACTTCCAGCGCGCGGTCGTTGGTAGAACCACCGGTTGCCTGGCCCCGGACCGTCAGCACTCCTCCGTTGGGCATAGCCTGGATCGCGTTCAGAAAAAGATTCAAGAAGACCTGCTGGAGGTCGCGCGGATTGCCCTGCACCTTCGGCAGGTCCGGCGGCAGCGCGAGGTTGAACTCCACGCGGTTGATTTCGGCTTCGTTGGCCACGAGGCGCCGCGCCTCGCGCACCACATTTTCCACCGACAAGGAGACGACGACCGGCTTCTCGACGCGCGTAAAATCCAACAGATTCCTCACGGTTGCGCTCGCCCGCTCGACTTGGCTGACGACGTCGGCCAGCATTTTCAGCTTCTGGTCGTCGGTGTAGTGGTCGAGACCTTCGTGGAGCGCCTCGGCGTTGAGGCTAATGTTGTTGAGGGGATTGTTGAGTTCGTGAGCAATGCCGGCGGTCAGGGTTCCCACGGCAGCCATGCGGCTATGACGGGCGAGCTGCGCCTCGCGATCTTTCAGCCGGAACAACATGCGATTGATGGCGACGGCGAGCCGCGAGAACTCATCGCGATAGCGGCGCGCCGGCAGAATCGGCGAGAAGTCGCCCGCCGCAATCCGTTCCGTGTAGCCGGTGAACCGGCGCAAGGGATTGGAGACCTGGCGGGTCAGCGTGAAGGTGACCAGCGCCATGGCGAGCATGATGAACAGAAGCGAACTGGCCGCCACAATCCACGAGGTGCGAATGGCGGTGCGGAGACGAAGCCGCTCCCGCTCCAGCAGATCGGTGGCATCGGCGATGAGCTGCGCGCCGTGCTGTCGGAGCTCCTTTTCGACCTGGGTGCGTTCGTTCTGCCTGCGTTCGTCCTGCGAAGCAGCGCCGGACTGTCTCGACAACTCGGCCAGGCGCGCGAGCGAGCGGTCGTATTGCTCGAGGTTCTCTTCCATGCGCTCGAACACCTGCGGGCCGGTAACTTCGACCATGCTGGCCTTGATGCTGTGCAGCTGATTGTGCGCCGCTTGCACTTGCGTGAGCGCGTCGTCCAGACCGGTCCCGTAGAGGAGGTAGTTTTTTTCATAACGCCGGGTGTTCTCTACCTCCAGCGCATAGGTGCTCGCCTTGTCGAGAAACTCCTGCAGCGTGCCGACCCTTGAGACCAGCACCATCGAAGCGACCACGACTCCGGCGACCAGCAGAAAGCAGAGCAACATGCTCATGCCGATGCGCAGGCTCATGGAGATATTCGGGCGGTCGGCGAGGGCTCGCTCCGCGTCGGCCAGCAGCCGCCGGTCTTCGTCGGCCAGGCTGGCCACGCCGGGGGCCGGCAGCGGCACGGCATTCGAGTTTCGCGGTTCCGACGCTTGGAAGGTGAGCGGCGTCATCATTATCCCTGGACTCCAACTCCCTGGACTCTAACTCCGAGGTCCCGTACGCGAGACTCGGCACCCTTAGCGGGCGGCTTGGTACGCTGGGGCGGCTTGCTGTGGAGGATATCCATCGCTGCACAACCAACTGGCGGAGCGCGCGGGCACACACGACGGCACCGTAGCAGGTTTACCACATGGTAGAACGGCCTTCCGTGACCTGTGTCACCGCGCTTGGGGCGCTGTCGCTCGCCCGTGCGCTTATGGTAGAATACGTACGTAACATAATGTCATACATTTATGTTTATTTTTGACGCTTCGACGCTGATCCTCATCGCGAAGACTGACGCGCTTGGGCTTTTCCTAGACAGTGTCGGTCTCCCGGTCGCCATTCCGCGTGCGGTTGAGAAGGAGTGCTGCGGCGTCAAGAGATCGCTGGACGCGCTCATGATTCAAAAGGCGTTGGATGAGTCGAGAATCAGAGTCATTGCTGTCAAGGACAGGAAGGTCGTTACAAAGTTACAGGGGGACTTTGGTCTTGGCAGGGGGGAAGCGGAAGCCATCGCGCTCGCTCTCATGGAGAAGGCTCGGATTTTAGGAATCGACGATAAGAACGGGATCAATGCCTGCAAGTTGCTTGGTGTTGCATTTACGACAGCGGTAGGCATCTTAGTGCGAATGCGCGAGAAGCGGTTGTTTACGATTGCCGAAGCCCTTGTGAAGCTTGCGACGCTGGCAAAGCATGGACGTTACAAACCATCAATTCTGCAAGACGCCAGACGAAAACTGGAGACAGCGATATGACCAAGACGATGAGCATCCGAATGGATCGAGAGAATTTCGAATTCTTGAGCGAGCTCACCAAAGAGCAGAGGAGCGATCTTTCCAAGGCCGTGCGCGACATGGTCACCCGGGGAAGAATCTTACTCGCGGTCGAAAGGTACAAGAAGGGCGAGGCATCGCTGGGCAGAGCTGCTAACCTGGCCGGAGTTCCCGCGGGACAGATGATGACGATCTTGACCGAGTTTGGGGTAGAGAGCAGGATCGAAGATGAGGATTATCTCCAAGGACTCGCAGCGCTGCGAAAGGCGTGGTGACCATTCCTGGGAGGAAACCGGCAGTCCGAACTGGCTGCCAGGCGCCCCCGCTTTGCATCCGTGGCTAGCAGCGATTGCATTGAAAACATGGCGACATTGACGATTCGACAACTCGACGAGACGATTAAGACCCGGTTGAGGGTTCGTGCCGCTCACCACGGACGTTCGATGGAGGAGGAGGCCAGAGAGATTTTGCGCTCAGCTCTAACCGCTTCCTCACCGGTACCGAACCTGGCGGAGACCATTCACCGGCGCTTTGCGGCGTTAGGGGGACTCGTACTTGAGTTGCCGCGACGCGATGCTATGCGCCAGAGCCTCGGAAAATAGCAGGGGCACGACCAAGCCGCCAAGTTAAGTTGCTCGCGCCAGCCCCGGATCATTCGCCAGTAACTCCCCAATTCGCCGGTCGGCGAGCTGGGCGCGGCGGTAACCTTTCGTGCCGTAGACCACCAAAACCACGCTTAGCAGCACCAGCGCTCCGTCAAAGAGACTCCATCGCGAGACCCCAAAGTAGCGGAAGAGCGTCAGGCCGATGGCGAGAAATGCGAGCCCGGTCCGAATCATGGCCAGGTAAGTTCTTCCCCGGGCGAGTTCCGTTCGCTGGAGCGACAGACGGGTCCGGGTTAATGCCCGCGTCGTCCGCTCAGCCGCCAGATCGTTTCGCTCTTGCGCCAAGTCCGTCCTGGCCTGGGACAAGACGTTGCGCTGTTCCGCCAGCGAGGTTCTGGTTCGGGCGAGGTCCGTTCTCATCGCGGCCAGCTTGGACCGCTGCCGGGCGAGTTCGGTCCGGTTGAGCGCGAGTTCCGTTCTCTGCTCCGCCATGGCGGTGCGTTCGCGGCCGAGATCGGTGCGGATGTGCGCCAGTTCCGTGCTGCGAGTGGAAAGCTTGGTCTGCACTCGCGTAAGGGAGGTTCTCTCCCGCGCCATCGCCGTCTGGTCCTCGGTGTACTTCGCGGTGGCCGAGGAAAACTGCAGCAAATTGGAGGTGGTGTCGGTGCGCCGTTTCGCCATCTCGTTCTGTTCTTCGATCAGTTCGACTTGCTTCTCATCGAAGTCGAGTCCTCGGGCGAGCAGCCCCTTGATCTCAATCAAAACTTCCGGCGATTGGGGTTCGAGTTCCGTGTGATTCATCTCTGGCCTCCCTGATTACTAAGTCGGTTATGAAGTCAAGTCGAACGGAGGAGCATACCCCTCCTTGTACAGCACATCCGTTACCCCGGACACAGTTCTGGCAGTTTCCAGAACCGCCGCGCGATCCGCGTCCTCCAGGTAAGGGCCCTCCAAGGTGACGCACCCGCCCTCCGCGGTCGCTCCCACCTCCAGTTCGAACGTCCTGGGGTTATCAATCAGCGCCGCCAGAACGCAGGCGCAGAGGTAACGGCTCTCGACGGCTGCCAGGGATTCGGGTGTGGGCTTGAACTCGCTCTGCTGCGCGAGACTCAGCAACATGCTGCAGGCCGTGGGGAAGGAAACGCGCTCCAGGTTGATACAAAGGTCGAACAGTTCGGGATCTTTAAGGCTCTTTCCGTACATAAAGCGGGTCCAGCGGCTGCGCTCCTCGTCGACTTGGTGGATGCGCTCGCGAGCCTGCTCCTCGCTGACCCCTCCCTGCTTCATCAGCATTTCGATTCGCAGCTGTATCGGTGCCAGAATCCTCACCCGTGCGGCGTGCGAAATTCCCGGGAGCAAGAGATGTCCGGAGTAGCCGAAATACGCGACGTCGCCGTGGCGCACATATTCGAGAAGGGCCCGTTGCATGAGGATTTTGTACGGCCGCCGCAACGCGCTGAGCCGGCTATAGTCCTGCGCCGCTCGGGCCATGCTGGTGACGACCTGGTTCGCCAGGTCGCCGTGGGTGTTGACCACCGCCGTCAGATCTTCCCGTGTCAAGCACCGCGTTCCCGTTCGCGAAAGGCATTGACTGATGAGTTGACCGCCGGAAAAGGAACCCCGTGATATCAGGAGCAGCGCCATATCGATTTACCTCGCGCGTAGTCGTAACCCAGCCATGCTCACACCCGAATGGGAGGCGCCAGTCGTTCAATGTTTACGGAAACAACACCGGAGGCAGCCGACGCCACCCGTTTGACTTCATCGATCTGGGCCGTGATCGCGACCTTGCCCTGGATTGCGACCGCTCCGTCGTGCGCCACCACCTCGAGTTCGAGATCCGACGTGGAGCGGTTGATCGCCAAATCGGCCCGGACCCGGCTGGCGATGGCCAGGTCGTCCATTCTGCGCTGACTCTCGGCCGTGAACTCGAAACGCGGCCCGAGCACAATCGAGGAGATCACGCGGCAAGCTTCTTCTATATCCACGTGCTCAAGGTTGATCACGAGGTCGTAGAGAGAAGGATCTTCCCAGTCCACGCCGTAGAGAAACCGGGTCCACTTTCGCCGCTCTTCATCCACTCTGGCGATGTAAGCAATGGCATCTCTGCGGCTGTAGCGCAGCCGTTCCTGCAGCATCTCGATACGGCGCTCGATGGGGGCGACGATCCGAGTCCGCAGGATGGGCTGCCCGCCTCCGAGCAACAAGTGGCCCGCCAAGCCGTGATAGATCACCTTTCCCGTTCGCACTTCCTCGGCCAAGGATGCCTGCATCAGGGCCAGATAGAGATAGCGCTTGTGCTGGAAACGGTCGAGGAATCCGGGAGGTTTCTGCAGCGCTTCCCTGAGATCGTCTTGCGACACTCCATAGGCGGCGGCCCGCTCGACGATCACATCGCGATCCAGACAGCGATAACCCAGTTTTCGGGCCAGGCATTCCGCCAGAATCTTGCCGCCACTGAACGAGCCCCGAGAAATGGTGATAACCGACATAGTAGATGCCCCCGCTTTCCAAGTTCGGAAAAGGTTCGGAAAATGCCGCTTGGAGTCTTTTGCGCCCTGGGGTAACAGTGTGTGTCCCGGATGTTCAAGACATTTTCAAGACATCAGGACGCATCAAGAACTATGACAGCGGAGGAGGCCGTATGAATCCAGGTAAAACCACGTAATCGGGCCGACGCGGAGCAATGTCGTCTATGAAAACTGCAGCATCAAGCTTCTGGTCCGGAGCGGGCAGTGGAGAAGAGGATGCATCGGATGGCGTTACGGGGCGCAGGCAAACGACCGCGTGCCGGAAGCGGTTCGCGTGCGCTCTCGCCTTCAGCCGATCATAATCGTCAGCAAAAGCCTTGATAGACCGCTGGTGGGGCTCAAAAAGACAGAGCCGGCTGCTGAGCGCCAGGAGAAACACGGCCACGCACAAGGCGACTACCAATCTCCGGCTCCGGAATAGCCCGCACCGTTCGCAAACCAGTTTGCAAACCATCGACACACACGCCAACAACGGACACGCCAACGACCCGACGCGCTAACGCCAGTATTGAAGCACAATTCCAGCCGACCCCAAAGTGGAGTGCAGCCGCAGGCCAGTATGTGCTACACCCGGTCAGCCCGCCGTGATTATAGTCACCGTGATCGGTGACAACCCGGAACGAGACTCGTCTGCGATCGTGTGCTTCGAAGGCCGAGGCCAAGCCTGGACCAGCGAGGACCCGACCCTCCGAGCAGCTGGTTTGATCAATGGTTTTGGGAAGGGCACGGCTTCAGCCGTGCCGCCCAGGGCCAATAAACATGCGGGCTTTAGCCCCTGAGGGATGTGCCTTCCGGGTTGAAAGGCATTGTGAAAACAGTTCGAGAAGGCTGGGCGGCGCGGTTGCCGGTCATCTACGAGAACTCGTGCGGAAACTTATGCCCGGAACGCACGTTCACTGGTGACGTTGGTCACGGTGAACTTGAGGGCCAAGGCGCACCATTTCACGAGAATGGTTATCCGCCGCCCGGTAGTTGGCGGTGTGTGATTCGACAACCGTCAGCAGGTTGCGCCATGCAACTTATCTGTGTATCGCGAGGCAGCTACAGCTGCGGTAAGGCTTTCGCCGAGAGCCTGGCGCGGAAGTTGGGATGTGCCTGCATCGGCCGGGAAGAACTGCTGGAAAGGGCTACCATCGCCGGCATTGCCGCGGGAAAGCTGGAGATGGCGTGCGTCAATCCACGCGGGCTGAACGAGCGCATGATGCTGGAACGGGAGCACTACCAGGCGTTCGTCACCAGTGCGCTCGCCGAGATGGCACTCTCCGGCCCGCTCGTGTATCACGGGCTGACGGGGCATATGCTGTTCAAGGGTGTCCCGCACGTCTTGCGTCTCCGGGTTGTGGCCGACATGGAGACCCGTATCAAGTCGGTGACCAACCGGCTCGGCCTGGATCGCGCGAAAGCCAAAAAATACATCGACGAACTCGAAGAGGACCGCCGCAAGTGGGTGCGGACGTTCTACAACATCGATTGGGAGCAATCGCGCAGCTATGACTTCCTGATCAACGTGGAGCACGCCAACGTGGAGAACGTGGCGTCGGCATTCTGCGCGGTGGCTCAGCTTCCTGAGTTTCACGAAACGCCAGCGGCGCGCGTTGCCTTGGAGAACCTGCTGCTGGCCAGCCGCTGCCGTGTGGCCCTCGCCGAGGACGACCGCACTTACTATGCCAGTTTCCAGGTGCAGGCGGACCGCGGGAGCGTGTCGGTTTCCTATCTGCCACGGCACCTGAAAGTGGCCGAGTCGATCACCCCGGTGTTGGAAAAGGTCCCTGGGGCGCATCAGATTTTCGCCACCATGGCGGCGAGCCGGATCCTGTGGATCCAGGAACACTTCACTCCCACGGGCGAGACTTTTCAGCACGTCGTCGAGGTAGCGAAGAAATGGGGCGCCGCGGTGGAACTGCTGCGGCTGGAACCGGCCGAGACGCCGCTGGTCGTCGAGCAAGCGACGGCCGCCCAAGTCGGGGCTGCTCCCGCCGCGACGCGGGGAACCGGGGGCATCGAGGACGATGTGCCGGCAGACACGCAGTCGAGCCGGCTGCGCGAGGGTGGCGTGGAAGAAACCTTCAACGAGTTGGTGAAGCTGGGCAAGGCTGGTGGCCGGATGGTGGTACAAGGCAGTGTGAACAACTTATCCAGCGCGATCGACCGCTCGATCTCCTACAGCCTGGTGGTGATTGGAGAAGTCTTTCTCGACAAAGGGAAGGCGGCGCGCACCCGGATGAGTCGTGAGCTGACGACCACCTTGCAGGAGCGATTGCGGGGAGTTTCCGTGGTGCAAGCGGAAGAGATGCAAGAGCGCTATCTGTTTGGCGCCAGGCAATTGGTCACCATGCTGCTGTGCGCGGCGCTGACCGCGGTGATCTACGCGGTGGTTTTCACCCATCAACAAGCGGTGCTGGACTTCCTGACGCGGCCGGAGATGGTGTGGCGGCTGACGGCATGCGCCGCTGTGGCGCTGTTCGTTCCACTCGTGGCGTATTTTTTCGGAGAAACCGTGCACTCTCTGCTGAAGTTGATCAAGATGGAATAGGCGGAATGACGACATAGCGGAATGACCAGATAGCGGATTGGGCGCGCTCCGGCAACCCGAGCGGCGCCGGGAAACGGGAAGGCCGCATGAATTTATTTCCATACGCGCTAAACGCATCGACGATGTTGCAAGTGGTGTTGCTGGGGCTCATCGGCGGCATCCTGAGCGGGTTCATCGGCAGCGGCGGAGCGTTTTTCATGACCCCAGGCATGATGAACCTGGGAGTGCCGGGCGTCATCGCCGTGGGTTCCAATATCACTCACAAATTCGGCAAGGCGCTGGTCGGCTCCCGCCGGCACAGTGAAATGGGCAACGTCGACAAGAAAATGGCTGTGTTCATGCTCTTCACCGCCGCCATTGGCATCCGTTTTGCGGTGTGGGTCAACACCGTACTGATTGCCGGGCACACTTTGGGTGGCGCCGCTCGCAAGGAGACGGCGGTTAACCTTTATATCAGCGCGGTGTTTGTTTCGATCCTGGCCATCGTGTCCGTTTCCATGCTGCGCGACATCATCGGTTCGTCGAAGAGCGATGTGGCGGGGCCGTCGCGGCGCATCTCCGACTATCTCAACCGCCTGAAGCTGCCTCCCATGATCCATTTCCCCGTGGGCGATGTAACCGTGTCGCTCTGGATCGTGCTCGCGGTTGGACTGCTCACCGGCTACCTGGCAGGCACGATCGGCGTGGGCGGATTCGTCGGCGTGCCCGCTATGATCTACGTGTTCGGCATGCCCTCGGCGGTGGCCGCGGGTACGGAATTGTATCTCGCGGTATTCACGGGAGGCTGGGGAGCACTGAACTATGTGTTTGAAGGCAAGGTCGACATACGCCTGACCCTGTTGCTCTACTTGGGGTCGCTGATCGGAGTGTACATCGGCGCCTACGGCACTAAGGTGGTCAAAGAGGTGATGATCCGGCTGGTGACCTGTGTGATCATCTTGTTCTGTGTGATTTCCCGGGCGATCGCCGTCCCCACCTACCTGCGACAGCTCGGCTGGGTCAAGTTGAACCCTGCCCTGGACACGTATTTCAATGGAACCAGCAAAGCGCTGCTCTTCGTCAGCGGCCTCACCGGGGCGGGAGTAATTCTGGTCGAGGTGGTGCGCGCTTACGTGCGGCGACGGAAGATGTATGCCACCATTGTGGTGGAACCGGAGTTGAAAGAAGCTAAAACGCCGGCTTGAAGCGCCGGCATGAAAAGATTCGTATCAGGGTATGCCTTCAGGCATACCGTAAGTACCGTATTATGAATGCGCCTTTAGGCGCTGCTTTTGGCCGCTGGAGTTTCGCACTGCCCCTAAAGGGGCGTCCGATTTTGAAGAACTCAGGGTATCGTTAAAGCGATACCCTGATACGAAACTTGGGTTTTCCGATGAGCGAGAGACTGCGCATTCTACTGGTCGATGACGAAGAAATCGTAAACAAGCGGCTCCGTCCGGCTCTGGAGAGAGACGGTTACGAGGTGGAGTCGCAGATGGTGGGAAAGAACGCGCTGGCCAGCATTGCCAACAAAGAGTTTGATGTGGTGGTGACCGACATGCGCATCGACGAGGTGAACGGGCTGCACGTGCTGGAGGCGGCGCGCAAGAAGTCGCCCCGGACCAAGGTCGTGCTCATCACCGGCTACGCCACCATGGAACTGGCGCGCGAGGCGGTGTCCAAAGGCGCGTTCGAGGTCCTCGCCAAACCGTTCAAGCCGCAAGACCTGCGCGACGCCATTAGCCGCGCCGTTGCCGCCGCCAAGCCAGCCTCCAAACCTGCCTAGCGCGAGCCATTCCAGAGCTTTGTGGGGATTAGCCGCGAACCGGCGGAACAGGAAAGCCCGGAACGGCAGTGCCAGGTTACGTTCCCAAGTTATCGACGCGCTCGAAGCGCCAGAGATAAAGGAAACTGGCAATGAAGAGGGTTAGCACCCCAACGACAAAGCAGAAGAGGAGTTTTGGAAGGTAAGGCAGAAAGCTATGCACGTAGTAATCGACAAGTCCGTTGCGCAGATCCCGCTGGGATAAGCCAAAGGTCGAGAACCAGTAGAGGATCAGGGCTGCAAAAGCTGACATGATGCTAATCAAGGTCGCGGCTAACATCCAGCGGCGACAGCGATTGAACCGGGCCAGCAGATCGGGATCGCTGACGGTTGCGTAGAGGCCCAGAAAGGCGAGCAAATCGATTTCGGGATAGAATTCCATGCGGTATCGGTAGCTCATGTAGATGTACGACAGCATGAGGACGCAAGGCACGGCCAGTCCGGCAGCCAGTGCGAGCCCATGGGCATGAGAGAAAATCCGGGACGACTGCGGTGGGTTAGTGCCCCGGACGAATAGCGCGCCCTTTCGCAACCTTTGCGGAAAAATCCGGCGTGCCGGCCATAGGGCCATTGCCAGAAAGACGATGAATGCGATGGGCAGCAAATCAGTAAGGAAAAAGCTACTGGGCGGAAGTTCAGCGGCAAACATCAGCCTGGTTTGCGTGTTGTCAAAAAGGCCATTAGCACCCTGCAAGGTCGCGAGCGGCAGGAAATGGTAGCTTAGGCCGAAGGGAACCCGGGCAAGATTGAAAAGGCCATAGCGTTCTATTTTCAGAATCTGATCCCGGTGGAAAGACAGGTAGAGCGTAAAGTCGGCGAATGTTGTAGGCTTTCCCCACCGTTCGTAGTTGACTATGCCAACGACTATAAGGAAGGCGGCAAGGACCATCGCGGGGACGAGAAACCGGCGGGTGAAGACGGCACGTCGTGCGCGGAGCTCTTCTACCAGCAGCACAAGCAGCAGTAACCCAAAGGCCGCGCACAATCCGATGCCGGTAGAGACGCGCGTGAGAGTGGCCAGGCCAGCCGCCAGGGCCATCCACGAAAGTATGACGAGGGTGAACTGGCCGCTCACAAGGCCCTTGACCGCGAAGTAGACAAAGACCGCGGCGAAGGCGATCGCCCAGAAGATCGCTTCCTGATAGGTGGAGGACTTGAGATAGCCTATCTGGGCGCCCCCGAGAACGATGTAGGCCAGCATGAGGACAACGGCTCCCTCGGAGGCAGTAGTGGGGCCGCAATATCGCCGGAGGAAGAGCACGGTTCGGACTTTCATCATGCCGGCGAGACAGACAGCGACCAGACAGGACCACGCGGTGACATCCAGATCCAGGCGATGGAAAAAGAGAAGCGGTAACCTGACAAGGGCGCAGGTGATGCCCCAATACGAGTAGACATGTCCGTTGCGCGGAAACCCTTCGCTGCCAACGATATTCGGGTCGACGTCGAACCGTCCGTGCACAAGGTGATCGAGCATGCTATTGAAGGTTCCATTCAATGGCAGGTGCACCCCGACTTTGCGCAGGATAACACCGTAGCAGAGGACCATGAAGGCTAACAGGACGGACAGCAACCAGAGGTCGTTAAGATATAACTTGCGAAGAGCCACCGGTAGCTTCATTCGGTAAACCGGAGGTTTCTTTTGCTGGCTTCCATTTCGTCAAATTATACGGCTTATGAGGGGAGCTACGAGAAATCGTATCGAGGGGGCTGGACCACCCTTTCCCTCATTACAACTCCCGAGGGTGCCCGTCCTTGTCGCGTTTTCTGCGACAGAGCCTGCCCCGAGCGAGGCCGAAGGGGCGGGGATTTTAACTGCCTATCCCGCAACGACTCCGATCCGTTCTCAATCCTCGTGGCTGGGCTAAGCTCAGACTGTCCTCCGGGGCTGGGTTCTCGGCGAAGCTCCGAACCCAAGCGGGCTTACTGCGGCCCGCGC
>CAVYEP010000004.1:0-344469 GCA_963767605.1 uncultured Acidobacteriaceae bacterium
AAGCTCGCTCTTCGTGCGCTCGAAAAGTAATTCGAGGTTGGGGCATGAACGCACAACGGCCTAATTGTCCTTCCACTGCTTCGTGATTTGGTTGCAGTCCAAGGCAGGCAGTTGTGTTCAGAATTGTGTTCAATACGTGCCAACAGTGCCGCACTTAGCCCCTGTGGAACTGCTCTATGTGCATGATTTATCGTTGGCCGAATGGTTGACGCCAGCTTCCCAAGCTGGATGTCACGGGTTCGATCCCCGTCTCCCGCTCCATCCCTGGTCGACCTCGGTAGCGGTTACTTGCCGGTGGTCGACGATGAAGTCGCCGACAAAGCGCGCATCTGGATGAAGCCGATTCCGAGGCCTCCTACAGCGCCAGCGAGCAGACCGAGCAGGAGCAGCATGGGCACGCTCTCAAGAAGTGAACCCTTCTTTTTGAATTTCTTTCTGAATTTCGCCATTCCGTGTTCTCCACGCGGAATTTGCTCTCCTGTTGATCTTCATTTTACGCTTGGGGGGAAGCCGGGTTGCTACCAATGTCGCGCTTCTTGACGAGACGATCAAGGCCGACGGAGAACAGCAGAAATACCTTCGCGAAAGAGAAGAGCAGAATACCCTGCTGACTGGACGCCTACAATCCGAACATGGGATACCGAACTTTGGAACCACGGTGGGGAAGTTGTGAAGGCAACTCCCGGCGAGCCCGTCTGAATTGGACCGTTTTGGACCGTAATCGGCTGCCAAGTGCACGCCAAATTGTGGTTTTTTGGTGGACTGTATCGTTCGCAACGATGAGGTCGTCGGTTCGAGCCCGACTAGCTCCACCAAATCTCCGTAACTTTCCGGCCGTTCCCGATCCGTTCCCAAACTGGTCCGGAATCCTGGCAACGAAAGACGCTCAAAGTATCATTTTGAGGAAAATTCCTTGCACAATTCTGCTAATATGATCCGTACTGCACGCTAAGTTACTGCATCTGGACGAGTTCTGGACCGCATTTTGGATGCCGGAATGCTCTTAGAGATAGCTCTCCCCTCAGCCGCCAACTGGCCCAAAGGCCAGGCAGGAGTACTGGTTTGAACGACGGCATCAATGGCAAGACCGTACGGCGGAGGCGGAGCTGGTATCGGCGTCGTCTGCGCATCCAGCGGACCCTGGTGGCCGTAGTCGCGTGCACGCTCATCGCCGGCGCCTTTTGGCAGAGTGCCGCCCGCCATTTCGCGTTGCCCACCTGGCACGCTTCCCAGATTTTGCCCGCCTCTTTTTGGTCGCGGCAGAACGTCCGCAAAGATCTCGCTTTGATGGCGGCGCGCTCCGCCCATCCCGCCAGGTTTCTTGGCCGGGTTCCGGGTGTCTATCCTTACTCGGTGGTGCCCGGGGGCGTGAAGGATCCCGACGACCTTCGCTACGCGGCGGCGCGCGACTATGTTGTTCGCCGCCATTACGCCCGCTTCGATTACAGCCACGCCCGTCTGGTGCGCGCCACTGAAGCCCGCGAGGTTTATCTCTCGTATCGCATTCGCGACACTGTGTTCTGGACGCGCAGGAAAATTCGCCTCCATCCCGGCGAGTTGCTCCTGACCGACGGAAAAATCACGGCGCGAGCGCGTTGTGGCAACCAGATTTCCGACACCGCGAAGCCCGAAGTTTCCAACGAAGAGCCGGAAGAAGATGTTCTGGACCGGCCCGTGGCTCAGATCGAACCAGGACCGTCGTTCCCCGTCCGGCCCCTGCTGGCCTCGGCCGACTTGCCCGGCGGCGAGCCGACGCCGCCCCAGCTATTTGCCAGCAATTTCATCTTTCCGTACGTGCCGACCGGGTTGCCGATTCCTCCCCGGCTTTGCTCCGTCAACGACGGCGATTCCAAGCACTGCCCTCCCAAACGCCATCCTAAGCCGCCGGTGGCTCCCGAGCCTTCGACCATGGTGCTGATCGCCTCCGGCTTGGCGCTGGTCCTGTGGCGCTGCAGAAAGACTGCCCGCCCCGTCGTCGCGTAGTGATTGTGACCGCGCGATGGTTACGACGATTCCTTTGAGAATTGCCGGGCGGGGGCCGGGCGAGAGGCTCGCCGTTCCTTCGTATGCCTTATCACGATTCCGACGGCCGCATGCGTCCGCTGCGCACGTAACGCTCATGCCAACTCAGGCTCTCGTTGAGCAGGTGAGGAGTGTGTTTGCCGAACGACAGACGTTCCGCGCGCGACTGGTAATCGCGCAGCAGGGAACGATAGTCCGGGTGCGCACAACGTTCGATGATGACCTTCGACCTTTGCCGCGGCGACAGGCCCCTCAGGTCGGCGAGCCCCTGTTCGGTTACGATCACGTCGACGTCGTGTTCGGTATGGTCCACGTGCGACACCATGGGCACGATTGTCGTGATGGCTCCGAGCTGCGCCGTGGAGGGAGCCATGAAGATCGCCAAGTACCCGTTGCGCGCAAAATCGCCCGATCCTCCAATGCCGTTCTGAATTCGCGATCCCATAACGTGGGTGGAGTTCACATTGCCGTAGATATCGGCTTCAATCATTCCATTCATGCCGATTACGCCCAAGCGGCGGATGATTTCCGGATGGTTGGAGATCTCCTGCGGGCGAAGAACAATGCTTTGGCGATAAGTCGCCATCTCGGCGTTGACCTTTTCCAGCATGTCCGGACTGAGAGAAAACGCGGTCGCTGACGCGCAGGTGAGCTTGCCGCTGCGCAACAGCGCGATCATGCCGTCCTGAATGACCTCGGTGTAAGAGGTCAAATTTTCAAACTTCGCTTCGAGCAAGCCGAACAGAACCGCGTTGGCGATGTTCCCAACGCCTGACTGCAGCGGCAGGAGCGATTCGGGAATGCGGCCTTTCTTCACTTCCCACCCGAGGAAGTCCAAGATGTGGCCGGCAATCAGGCGTGAGGTAATGTCGGGCGCTTTGAATGGGCTATTGCGGTCGGGAGAATCGGTGAGCACCACCGCCGCGACCTTCTCCGGCGCAACATGAAGATAAGGACTGCCAATCCTTTGCCCCGTATGCACGAGCGGAATGGGCTGGCGGTTCGGTGGCGGTTGCAAGCCGTAATAAATGTCGTGCATGCCCTCCAGTTCCGCCGGCTGCCGGGCGTTGACTTCGAGAATCACCTTCTCCGCCTGGTCGATCCAAGTCCGGTTGTTGCCCACCGACGAACTGGGAACCAGCCGCCCATCTTCGAGAATCGCCGTGACCTCGATGAGCGCCCAATCCATTTTGCCCAGGAACCCGTATTCCACGTATTGGGCGACGTGGCCGAGGTGGATGTCCATGTAGTCCATCTCGCCCGCATTGATTCTCTTGCGTGTCTCCGGATCCGACTGATAGGGCAGCCGCAATTGGATGCCTCCAGCCATGGCGAGCGCGCCGTCCAACTCGGGCCCGGTGGAAGCGCCGGTGAAGATGCTGACCTGAGCCTTCTGCCCACGCAGGTTGGCGTCGGAGATGCGGCGAGCCAAGGCCAGCGGCACGGCCTTGGCATAACCGGAGCCGGTGAATCCACTCATGCCGATGCGAGTGCCGAATCCGATCAGCGCCGCTGCCTCGTCGGCGCTCATGATGCGAGACGCCAAGCTGGAATTCAAAACGCGAGAGCTAGCAGAGGTAGAGGTGGACATAGAGCTCCTAGGGAATGAACGATCGCCACAGGATGGCGGAAACTCGTAATCATGCCACTGGGGGGCAATGCGGCAAGTGATTCCGGTCACTGGAAGTGGTGATGAGTGAACCACAGTGGTTAGCTACACCTTGGACACGCTGCCGTCGTTGACGAAAACGCGACGGGCTAATTGAAGATGCTGGGCAGCTCGTCCACTCTTGATCAAGCACTCCGGCGACGATTGCGACCTCTCGGCTGCTCACATGCCTGAATCGTTCCGGGTGGCAGGCGATTGGGCTCGGACGAGGTATCGGAGCTGGATTCCGAAATTAATTTTCGATTTCTATTGGCGGGCAGGTGGTCCAAATTCGAAGACGCGACCTGCATGGCGTAGAACAGGGCAGAAGCTTCTTTCGGCTCGATGCGGCGGTGCAACATCATCTCGCAAACTTCTGAGATTGCCGACTGGATTGAGGCAGCGTCTTCGAGTTGAGGGAGGTAGACGTGAAAGGAAGGGATGGATTCGTTGTTGTCGATGTTGATCGGCGGCGGGCCGCTGTGCTCGTGGAAGTGGCAAAATTTCTTGTCGCGGAGGGCGGGAGATTGGCAGGGATCTCCATTGGATTTTCGCTGTTCACAAAGTTTGCCTGAATATTTGTCTGAAGAAGATGACATGATGATGGCTCCTCGGGTAGTTCTCAGTTCCCGTTCTCAGTTCTGAGCAAATTGGGTTGGGCTGATTTCAAAAGTACCCCCCCCCCCCCCCCCCCCCCCAATTTCCGCTAAATTATTCTAATTAAACGACTTAGATGTAAAATATTCAACAATAAGGACTTAGGCTGGGATTCCTCGGTTTGGCGCGCTTTTTCGGGTTGAGGGTTCACTGCTTCTACTGTTTGTCAAAGAGTCGCCGAAAATGGTTTTTGCGGTGGATTATGGGCCCGTCTCTGGAGACGGGGACACTTCTCAATGATCCACTCTCGGGGAATTTTCGCAGTGTTTTGGTTGGGAGTCTGTGATGACCGTACAAGCGAAATGTGATGAAAAGAGCAGGGGGTGAGATTCGGACAGTGTCCGCGAGCAAGGGAAGGCGGTTGCACTCAATGGGCTTGGGTAGTGCAGGTCGCGATGAAAAAACCCATGCGCGGGACGGCTGCGGAAACCCACGCTTCAACAAACGAAGGGTTGATTGGATAAGAGCGAAGGCTCGATCGACCCGGTAGTCTTGGTTTGAGGACTAAGGCTCCTGGGGAGGAAGGAGCCTTCGCATGATGATTATAGGATGTGATTTTCATCCCAGCTGGCAACAGGTGTCGTGGTTGGACACGGAGACTGAGGAAACCGGGGAACAAAAGTTGGTGCACGCTTCGGGTGACGCCAAGAAGTTCTATGAGCAACTGGCGGCGCCGGTGCTGATCGGCGTCGAGGCTACGGGCAACAGCCAGTGGTTCGTGGAGATGGTCCAGGACCTGGGGCACGAGATCTGGATCGGGGATGCGGCGCAGATCCGGGCCAGTTACGTGCGCCAGCAGAAGACGGACAAACGGGACGCGGCCCACATTTTGAAGTTGGTGGTGGAAGGGCGTTTTCCGCGGTTGTGGACTCCGGACCGGGAGCAGCGCGATCTGCGGCAGTTGGGGTTGCATCGGCACAAACTGGTGGAGATTCGCAGCCGGGTAAAAAACGAACTGCAACACCTTTCTCTGAATAAAGGAATGCAGCGCAAGGCGAAGCTGTGGAGCCAGGCGGGACAGAAGTTGCTGCGCGAGTTGCCGTTGAAACCCTGGGCGGCTTGCCGGCGGGAAGACTTACTCGGGCTGCTGATGATGTTGAATCAGCAGATCGGGAAGTTGGATGAAGCGGTGCAACAAGCGGCCGATGAGCATCCGCAGGCGAAGTTGCTGATGACGCAGCCGGGAGTCGGTCCGAACACGGCGCTGGCTTACGTGCTGACCATCGGCGATGTGAGTCGGTTTCCACGGGGCAAGCAGGTGGCGAGTTACCTGGGACTGATTCCGCGTGAATACAGTTCCGGCGGGCGTCAGATGCTGGGATCGATCAGCAAACAGGGAAATCGTCTGCTGCGATCGTTGCTGGTGGAAGCGGCGCAGATTGCAGTGCGCTTCGACCCTGGAATGAAAAAGCAGTATGTGCATCGCTGTCATCAGAAGCCAAAAGGCGTGGCAAAAGTGGCGGCGGCGCGGAGATTAGCGGTACGACTCTACTGGATGCTACGCACACAGAAACCGTATCCAGAGATCGTTCGCATCGAGAGCAGCCCGCGGGTGCCCCTGGTCGGCGCAAGCTAGACCGCTGAGTTGATTGGGCGCTCTCGCATCCCGCAGGGGCCCGTGCAAAAGCCGGCGCAAAAGACGCGCCTTGGAAAACAAAAAACCGTTTTCCACTTTCGCACCGGCCCGGCGACGGCGGGATGTTCGCATAGAAGAATCATGGTCGATGTTCGGGCCGTATCGATGGTTGGTGGAACGATCTTCCACCGGGAAATGATTCCGCGTGAGATTTCCAGAGTCTTGGTCCTCAACCTCTCTGGCGAAAAAAGCGGTGCCTCGGCACTGCACAGGATTAGTTTGTCCTTGACAGAGCCTTCTCTCTTATCGAGGGGCACCCAGCCGTGCCGCCAGAAGTCGTAATGGGTTCCGGCTTCAGACGCTGAGGGCGCGCACTCTGCACCATCACGAGAACCGCTCTAGCTGTGACACAAAAGCGGAGTCTCAAAAGGCCACCAGTTCGGCGAGCCACTTCTCAAAAAGCGTGAGAAGTGGCGCACCCCCAACTATTTCGGTCAATGTTAAACAAGCCCGCGCTATACTTCCCCGTTAAAGTGGCCCACCCGCCAAGTATTGAATGAGCCGCGAACCCTCGGAGCCTTCGCGCCCCTCAAGCTGCGGTGTCCAAGACCACGGCTTGAGGCCACAACTAGAATAAATCCTACACGGGGAAAGCCCCGATTCGAGGCGTACTACCTTGGTTACTCTTAGGTTTGTGGCAGTCATCGAGATTTTCATTCTGGTTGCCTGTTCGTTGCTTATACCAGATGAAATCATCCGCTTTAAGTCATGGCTGTTACGAGAGCGGGCGTTTCCTATATGGGAACGCGTTGAGAGTGCTTTCAGTGCATTGGAAGTTTTGTCATTTGCTTTTCTATTTGGTTTCGGCGCGCTTGTCTTAGAGTCCCATCGCTACCCAGCCGCGATGTATTTCTTCTGGGCAGGGTGCGTATTGCTGTCTGTCCGAATGGTTGCAATAGCCTACAAGGACTTGACTGGCGTAGCCAAGTGGGTCTTCGTGCTCCTAATTTGCGCTGGCGCGATCTCTTTATACTCTTACCTTTGCGGAATCAGCTTGGACGCACAGCGGGAATATCTGATACAGGTTAATGAAAAAGGAAATGACGCACTGAAGCAGTTCGTGGCAGAGCATCAGAGAATCCAACCGACAACCAGCCAAGCCGCTGCTTCAAAGGAAGTACCGCCGCCCAGGGTTCCGCCCAAGGACCGCTTGCGATTCACCTCATTTGAGGTGTTGCCCTATGCTTCGGGAAAACCCTTGCAAATCAAGATACACGTATTGAACAGTAGCGAATCATCAATCGAAGGCGAGTGCCTATGGAACACTTATTCTGTTCCAGTTTTGAATTTCGATAACTTCCAACAGGATTACGAAACAAGAAAATCCTTGGAAGACAAATTGTGGAAAGAATTTGATGCTGGCCTGTTGCTAAAGAAAACGAGCCATCGCTTCAATGCATTTCCCGTGGCCCAAGACGCATGGAATATGGCAGACAGCAGGGCGACATTGACGGATGCCGAAATAGCAGGAAATGCCCCAGGTAAAGCGCTTTATCTTTTAGTCAGAATTGTCAAGAAGAGCGGTGTGGTTCTTGCGGAGGCGTGCATTTGGATGGTTCCCGAGGACAGGCAACACCTCTACTTCTGTGCTGAGCACAATTAAATGCAACCCGTGCCATTTCCGTGCCGTTAACACGGAATTGCACGAAATTAGCCGCGCGGTGAGCTGTGGCGGGGTGGGGCAGAGGGCTAAAATGGTGGTCACATGAAATACGTACCTGCGACGTTCAGTAAGTCAGGATTTCATTGTCCCAACCCGGCTTGCGGGACATATGCCAAACAAACTTGGTACCCGGCATTTTGGTTGCGTCCTAGCCCTGCCCAATATTTGCAGGTGAGCGGTTTGATGCTGGCTTTCTGCGACCACTGTAACAACTTCTCCATCTGGCTGGATCAGAAGTTGTTGTTCCCTACAGCGAGGACCGCGCCCGCGTCGCATCCTGATATGCCGGAACCCATCAAGGCGGACTATGAAGAGGCTCGCGCGGTTTACCAAGACTCTCCGAGGAGCAGCGCGGCCCTTTTGAGGCTAGGCCGGTTTGGCGAGGATACTTCAGAAGGAAGGAGCTAAAATGCTTCGGACCGGTCGAATGTTGAGCTTGGTTCTGCTGTGTGCCAGTCCAGGGTTCTTGTTTGCCGGGCCTGTTCCTGCAGTGGGCAGCAAGGCTCCGAGGTTCACTCTGCAATCGCAGGATGGCCAAATGGTAAGGCTGAAGGATTATCGCGGCAGGTGGGTGGTTCTTTTCTTTTATCCGTTTCCCGGCCGCTGCGCAATGGAAACGGACAATTTTCAGCACGACCGAGCGGACTATGAGAAGAAGAACACCGTGATCTTGGGCGTAAGTGTCGACGATGTCGGCTCGCAAAAGAACTGCATCCAAGAGAGTGCGAATCTCAAGCTGCTCGCCGATACGTCAGGCGATGTATCGCGCAAGTATGGTTCGCTGATAAACCTTCTATTCGTAAAGCTCGAATCGCGCAATACTTTTGTGATTGACCCGCAGGGAAAAATCGCGAAGGTGTTCACGGACGTGATCTCCCCAGTCCAGCACAGCCAGCAGGTGTTGGCGGCTTTGACCGCGTTGCAGCGGGCATGGACTGCGGGAAAGTAATGATCCAATAAGGCGCGCGGGGAACACCCTCCGTCTGTGGTGTACCCATGGGGTTTGGACATCGCGCGCTCTGCGACCAGTGGGCTTTGTGCCAGGTTGCCCCCAGAGCCTGCCCTGAGCTTGTTGAAGGGTCTCGCGCTTTTCGAGACCTGGGAACCGCCCAGGATTTTGCCCAGCGCCGAAAATTCCTGCTCTCACTTGCCCGCGCTGACGAAATCGCCGGTGGTGGCGTTAATTACTCCGATGCCCTTGCGGTCCTTCTCGCTGGCGCCGTAAATGACGAACCAGACCGGCACGTTCAGCTTCTTGTCCTTGAGCAACACGTAGGTGACGGGCTGTTGCGCATCCTTCTTGAGGAGGGCATCGCCGCCGTGTTGCTGCGCGACGTCGTAAGCCTTATCCGTATCGGCTTTCAGCAAGTAGTGTGAAAAGACAAGATTGGCGGATTGGGCATTGTAGGCGCCTTCCTCCCCCTCGGGGGAAACTCCGTAGGGCGGCGCGCCCGCCAGCCGGCTTCCCGAGCAAACGAAGGTCTTGGTGGAGCGGCGGCTGGGCGAGACAAAATACCCTCGCCAGACGGTTGATTTTCCGCCCTGGCCGGTGGCTTCCGTGTTCAGAACCGATTCCACCCGCGCGGGCTCAGCATCCGCCGCCCATTTCAACGCCAGGCCGAGCATGCGATTGAATGCCTCCTCACCGGAGTAAAGCGAAGGTTCCGCTTTCTTCGGTGCGGCGGCCGGCGTTTCGGAGGCCGTCTTATTCTCGTTTGAGCTACACCCCACTGCCAGCATTGCAATGCCGATCACGCTAAGGGCAAATGCGAGACGATATGATTTCATTTTTCGTTCCTTTCAAGAGTGTTTTGAACCCATTACCTGTACAGATACCGATCTCAACGGATACCGGATTCCACCGATACTGGCTTCGACTTCTCTTCCGTTCCATCCCCGTGTGGAAGAAGAAATCGGGAAGTGTGGTGGCGGGGCTGCACCCCGCCGGGACGGGGCAAAGCCCCGTCACCACACGGACCTCCGTTTAGACGGGAATTTCTTCTGCAATTTCGGTTCGCCCGAATTGTACTGCTTGCGCCGGTTTTTGCAAGGACGAAGGGCGGGCGATCGATGGTGTTTGCTCCAACTGCTCGGGTGTAGCACGGGCGATGTCACAGAAACATGTTCCCCCATGCGCCGGGAAGGGAATGGCCCCCCAAGCCGTCACTCCACGGTAACCCCCGGCCGGTTCTTGCATCCAACTAAAGACGCGCTTTCGCATGTTATACTGCGCTCAGATGGGGTCACCGGGACTCTCCACGTCCCAGCCCGAGGATTTTGAAACATGGCCGGTAGTTCTCGTCGTTCTCTCTTCCTGATTGTTTTCGTTCTGGGTCTGTTTGGTCTGCTGGGAATGTTGTTTGCGCAGAGAATCAGCCCGGCAACCACGCCCAGCAGCGACTCCGACGTCCGCGACAGCCTGAAGCAGTTCACCGAGATCTATGAAAAGGTCGAGGAGAATTATGCCGACCCGGTGAATCCCGACAAGGCGATTTATAACGGCGCCATCCCGAGCATGTTGCACCAGCTCGACCCCCACTCGAATTTTTTCGACCCCAAATCCTACTCCTCGCTGCGCGAAGAGCAGCGCGGCAAGTATTACGGCGTGGGCATGACGGTCGGCCCGCGCAATAACAAAGTCATCGTGATCGCTCCCTTCGTCGGCACCCCGGCCTATCGCGCCGGCATCCGCCCGGGCGACATTATCGCCGCCATCGACGGCAAGCCCACCGACAACATGAGCACCTCCGACGTGGCCGATCTGCTCAAGGGACCAAAGGGCACCACCGTCCGCATCACCATGTTGCGCGAAGGCTCCGATCATCCGCTCGAATTCGCCGTCGTCCGCGATGAGATTCCGCGCTACAGCGTCGACCTCCACTTCATGATCAAGCCCGGCATCGGCTACATGCACGTTTCCGGATTTCAGGAAACCACCGAGCATGAAGTCGCCGAAGCGCTCGATCAGATGGGCGATCTGAAGGGTTTAGTCCTCGATCTGCGGCAGAATCCCGGAGGCCTGCTCAGCGAAGGCGTAGGAGTGGCGGACAAATTTCTAAAGAAGGGACAGCTGATCGTCTCCCACCATGGCCGGTCGTCTCCTGAAAAGCGGTACGTCGCAGCCCACGGCAACGGTGGCAAAGACTATCCGCTCGTAGTGCTGGTGAATCGCGGCACCGCATCGGCCGCCGAGATTGTCGCCGGAGCCATTCAGGATCATGATCGCGGCCTCATCGCCGGCGAAGTAACCTTCGGCAAAGGCCTGGTGCAAACCGTGTATCCCCTGGGCGAAAATACCGGCCTTGCCCTGACCACGGCCAAGTACTACACCCCCAGCGGACGCCTCATCCAGCGCGATTACTCGAACCTTTCTCTCTACGATTACTACTACAACCGGGAGAGCGAAGAGAATAACGCCAACCACGAAGTGAAGCTCACCGATGGTGGACGCACCGTGTATGGCGGTGGCGGCATCACTCCCGACGTGAAGCTCGCACCTTACAAGTCGAACAAGTTCCAGGAGTCGTTGCTGCAGCACTATGCGCTTTTCAACTTCGCCAAGCGCTACGCCATAGGTCACAAGATTACGCAGAACTTTGAAGTCGACGATGCCCTGCTGCTTGACTTCCGCAAGTTCCTCGACGAAGAAAAAATACCCCATACCGAAGCCGAGATGATGGAGAACGACGAGTGGCTGCGCTCCAACATCAAGAGCGAACTCTTCGTCGATACCTTTGGCCAGGAAGAAGGCTTGAAGGTACGCGCCGAAACCGATCCGGACGTGATCAAGGCTCTGGATCTGATGCCGCAAGCGCGCGCCCTGGCCGACAATGCCAAGAAAGTGATTGCGCAAAGAAACGCGGCCCCCGTCACCCGCTAGCTTGGCTTCATTTCGTTTCCGATTTCAGGCCCGGGCAACCGGGCCTTTTGCTGCGCTCAAAAGCAAGCAGTTCTCAGTCTCAGGAAAATCAGTTTGTCCATTGAATGCCACTGACGACTGACAACTGACAACTGACAACTGACAACTTCCCCCTTGAGTGCCGCCTCCGAAAGCCCTAAAGTACTGGAAGAGAAACGCGGAGGCGTCTGTCTGCCAGCGGCGATCATGCTTCAATCTGGGTCATGGCTTCAAATTGGACCTTGGATTCCCGCGCTGCTGGTGGCGATGGCCGCAGGCGTTCTCGACTGGCGCTACCGGCGGATTCCGAACTGGCTGACAGGGTCGGGGCTGGTGGCGGGCGTCGCGGTCAACACGATTCTCTACCGCTGGCCGGGACTGAAAGCCGCGCTGCTGGGGACGGCGTTGGGCCTGGGGTTGCTGTTGCCCTTCGTATGGATCCGCAGCCTGGGCGCGGGAGACTGGAAACTGGCTGGCGCGTTGGGAGCCTGTCTCGGCCCACGGCAACTGCTTTCCGTGCTGATGGGAACGGTTTTGGTTGCGGGAGTCATGGCACTGGCCGTGGTGATCTGGAAAGGGCGGCTGAATCGGACACTGCTGAACATCGCACATTTGTTGGCGGCGTTGTTCAGGCTGCGGATGCCCGGGTCCGAGCTATCGCTCGACGATCCGCAGTCCACAAAAATTCCGTTCGGAGTGGCCATGGCGCTTACGGTTGTGTTTTATGGGATAGGGAGAGCGATGGGGAAATTGTGATTTGCGATTTGCAATTGGTAATTGGTGATTTATGGCTCGACTTATGATTTGCCATCCCACTTATGATTTGTCATCCTGACTTTAAGATTTGTCATCCTGAGCGAAGCGAAGGACCTGCTTTGTTGTCCGCGCAGGAGACGGCGGTCCTTCGCTCCGCTCAAGATGACAACGGGATCAGAGGAATGATGAACATCCAACCACTCGCGCGCAAACTCGCCGGCGCCGAAGCCGCCGAGATCGCCGAGGCCGCGCTCGTACTTCCCCTGGTGTTCATGCTCCTGATGGGCATCATCTGGTTTGGACGAGCCTTCAATATTTACTCGACCATTCAGCAGGCGGCGCAGCAGGGAGCGATCAAGGCCGCGCGAGCGACGTGCGCCACCTGCGACCCTGACTTTCCCAGCAACCCCGTGGTGAGGAACGCGGTTGAGGCGGTGATGCAATCCTCCAATCTCGATACCAGTCAAATTCTCGTGAGCCCCAATCCTCCCTCCCCGACTTTCTGCACGAATTCTCCGAAAGGGTGCACAACCACCGCCAACAATATCAAGGTCTGCCGTAACGTGTTGCTGAATCCTCCGGCTTCTACAACCCAGCTGCCGCAATGTGGAACCATCGTGAGCTTTCAATATCCCTTCAATTTCTATCTGCCTTTCACCTCCCTGAACCTGCAGCAGATTGTGATGTCGGCGCAAGCGGAAAGCAGGATGGAGAACTAAATGGGCCGCATTCGAATTGTGCAGCGGCGCGGACGGGCCCACTTCTCGAAAGGCGCGAGAAATGGGGCACGCTCGCCCCGCGCACCCCGCGGCGCCCGTCTGCTGAGAGATGCGCGGGGCTCGGCGCTGCTGGAGTTTGCCATCACCCTGCCGCTTCTGGTGGTATTCGTGGTGGGCATCTACGATTTCAGCGGCGGGTTCAACCAGAAGCAGAAGATCGAGCAGGCCGCGCAGGAAGGCGCCATCATTGCCGGCGCTCAGCCGATGAGCGACATTGCGACGACCACCAGCGATCCGGATTCGCTGCATCCGGTGGTGAGCGCGGTTCTCAATTCGCTGGTCGGGAGTGGAGTGGTGCCCACCGGAACCTGCACCCCACCGGGTACGGCATCCGGACCGGTTGGCCTGGAGTGGACTTACACAATTTCCGGGTGTTCCAGCGCTTATCCGACCGACACTCTGGTCGTTAAAATCAATCGTGGCTGGGTCCCGGCGGTTGCAGGCACCAATACCGTCGGCACCCGGCTCACTGTGACTTACCCCTACCATTGGCGTTTTAACAGTGTCATCCAATTGCTGTTCCCGGGTTCGTCGTCGTACAGCGCGACCACCTATATCCACGAAACCGCGACAAGCCATAATCAGTTGTGAGGTTCGGTTGTGAAGGGGCAGTTGTGAAAGCAGTTGCGAATAAACGAGTGCGTCGAGCGAGAAACATCCACGACCGAAAAGGCGAACAAGGGGTCGTCATCGTCCTGGTCGCGGTCTTTCTCCTGTTTGTCGTGGGAGCAATGGCCGCACTGGCCATTGATGCGGTGTCGCTCTACACCGCGCGCAGCGAGGCACAACTGGCGGCGGATGCCGCGGCCCTGGCGGGCGCGCGCGCCCTGGCAAATTCCGGCATGACTTCGAAACCGGCAGACGCAACCCTGGTATCCAACGCGGAAGCCCTGGCCCTGGCGATTGCGACCCAGGTCGCAACCCAAAATGAGGTCGGCGGCAGAACCCTCAACCCGAGTGAAGTGGTCGTCAGCTTCAATAATGCCGATCCCACCAATCCGCGCGTGACGGTTCAAACCACGAGAAGCGACTTGCCAACATTCTTCGCTCGCATTTGGGGGAGCAGTGCTCTTGCCGTGAAAGCGTCGGGCACCGCAGAAGCCTACAATCCTTCGGGCGCGGGGTCCGGGCAGGTGCCAGTGGAACTCACTTGTGTGAAGCCTTGGCTGCTGCCGAATTTGGATCCCAGCAGCGGCGGGGGCACGAATCCGATTTTTGATACGAATAGCGGTGCCATTCTAACCACGACGCTGCTGGGAACGTCTGGCACGCCCCTGCAAGCCAGTTGTACCAGTTGCAGCCTGACACCACTGCCACTACCCACACCAGCGGTTGCTTGGAACTACTATCCTGGGGATGATACGACCACCTTTCCACACCCGACCAGTTCGCTGCCCTCGTGCACCCCGGCGCTGACCAGTAACTATCAGGAAAGCATCGCAGGTTGCATCCAGACGCCGATCACCTGCAACAGTACCGCCAATATCGACACAAACCCTTACCCTGGCGACCGAAATGCCGACACGGCGGACGCGGTGAATTGTCTGACCCATGCTACAAATAGCCCAGGCGGTGCCGATCAGGTTGACGGGGCCGCGACTCCGACCCCGCCGCCTTTCCAGTTCCTCGTAGGCACCAACAATCCGGTCGCCGCCGCAGTCGGAAAAGACGTGATGATCAGCAGTTCAATGGTCACGGTGCCGGTCTTTGACTCGAGCCCAGCGCTAGGATGGCAATCTACCGGCAACGTGCAGATCATAGGTTTCGTCCAGCTATTTCTGAATTCGGACGGTAGAAGGACGCAGGATACCGGCGGGAACAGCGGCAAGGTGAAAACCACCGTCATCAACCTGGCCGGTTGCGGAACCAATGCCGCCGGAACGCCGATTCTGGGCAACGGCGCGTCTCCGGTGGCAGTGCGGCTGATCACGCCGCCGTAGTCGAAGGGCGAAAGAGCTCTTCTTACCCATACTCCTCGACTCTGGGGATAACCCTCGAGGGTGCGCAGCCGACCACATCCAGAAGCTCGGCTTCACAGGCTGCGGAAGAACTCGGGCTCCGTATCAGGTCATCGCTTTAGCAATGACATAAACTCTTTCAAATCAGATGCCGATTCAGGGGCTGGGCATCCAAAACTGAGTCTTTCGCAGCCTCTTCAGCCCGCGCCTCACCTAAGGATCGGGAGACCTGGGCTTCTACCCCTGAGGGAAACCTGACCCCACCCACGCCCTGATCCTCCCCAGTTGACATCAAGGGCTATAATTAAGAAAGCAAGCGGCCCAGCGCGGCCGTAGCCGATTAAACCTAAGTTATTTGAAATCAAGACTTTGAAGATGTGCAGTCCGTAAGTCATTGACTCCAAAAGTTAACGATCCAAGCTTTGGATCTAACTACTGTGTTGTCAAGACTTTGCATATTACTATTTTAGAATGAATACTTTGGCGGGAGTTTCCCCGTAAGTCAATGATTCTAATATACCGGAAAGGTAGGGGGTACCCCTATGGGTGCCCAGCTAGGGCTGTGGCAGTGGGTCCACAGCATCGGAAGAGAATTTGGAAAAGGGACTTGGCCTTCAACCAACTTCTGGGACAGCACACTAAAAGCTGTTGGGGTCGCGGCGCGTCAGGATGACGCGCTCAAGGGCCAGTTCCTCGCCGACAAAAATAAAGTTATAGGCCGAGCCGTTCAGCAACGCTCCCAGCACATCGCGCGCCGGAGCTGGGCCCAGATCGGCGACGACTTGTTCCAGCTCGGCGCCGGCCGGAATCGCAATCTCGGCCCGCGTCTGGCGCTGCACTTCGAATAACACCTGCGCCAGCGTTGCTTTCTCGGCGTGGATGCGCAACATTCCGTTTTCAAAAGTCACGGTCAATGGTGGCTTCGGCGGAGGTGGCGTTTCCCTGACAGCGGCGGGAAGCGGCGCGTTGGAAACTGCGGTAGAGACTCTGGCGGTTGCAAAGGGAGTGCCCGTGGCCAGCGAAACATTCTGAAGTGTTGCGGCGCGTGCAGCATCAGGAGCCTGCGCTCCCGCGGCGGCCGACCCGAGCCTTATAACGACCGCATTCTGGCTCGTCGAAACCCGATACGACTGCGGCTCCGCGAGGTCGAGCACGACGCGTGTAATCGGAGGGTTATCGAAAAACAGTCCGGTGCGAACTGCCTTGAGCGCACCGCGATTCACTTTCAGCGCGCGCAACTCGGCGGCGGGAAGCGCGCCGGGAAAATCCACGACGATGCGGTCGGGTCCGGTGATGGCCTGGGTATCGGGCTCGACCGGCGCTCCCGACGTCTGGATCTCGACTTCCATCGCATCGCCTGTTCCGCGAACGACGACATGCTGAACGCGAGCGCCACTCGCGGCAGGTGTCTGCGCACAAATCGGCGCCGACAAGATTGCCACGACGCCCAGCAGGGCTCCGAAATAAAAGAGGCGTAGCATGGGGGCTCTGAGCGAAGTCTAGCAGTTATCGGACAGACTATCCGCACCAAAAGTCGTAGCACTTCTTGCTTGTGTGCTGACGGGCGGAGCTGCCCTGAGCGGAGCCGACGGACCCAGACGGAGCAGAGTCCCGTCACCACACAAATCCCCACTTGCCGAAAAGGCGCGAGAAAGTGGCGCACTCGCTTCTAATATTTCACGATTGCCGCGAACGATTTTGGATCGAGGGACGCTCCGCCCACCAGCGCGCCATCAATTTCCTCTTCCGACATCAGGGCGTGGGCATTTTCGGGTTTAACGGAGCCGCCATAGAGAATGCGCAGTTTGCCGGCGAATTCCTGGCCGAACGACTCGGCGGCTTCGCCTCGGATGATGGCGTGAGCATCGGCGGCCATCTGCGGGGTTGCGGTTTTTCCGGTGCCGATGGCCCAGACCGGTTCGTAGGCGACCACCAGGCGCGCGGCTTTCTTGGCCGAAACCTTGTGGAAGGCGCGCAAACACTGGCGGCGCAGCACGTCGTCGGTGAGCGAGGCTCCGCGTTCTTCGAGCACCTCTCCCACGCAGACGATGGGGATGAGTCCGGCTTCGAGGGCGGACTTCAGTTTGAGATTCACGGTGTCGTCGGTCTCGCCGAAGTACTGGCGGCGTTCGGAGTGTCCAATGATAACGTGGGTGACGCCGACCGCGAGCAGCATGGCGGCGTTGACTTCTCCGGTGAAGGCGCCTTCTTTTTCCCAGTGCAGATTCTGCGCTCCGATGGCGACATTCGAGCCTTTGGCGGCGGTGACGGCGGCGTCGAGGCAGAGGTAGGTGGGGCAGACGACGATTTCGTCGCGGTCATCGTTATGATCGTGGCCGTGGACCAGAGGCAGGAAATCGCGGAAGAAGTCGCGGGCCTGGTCGGGCGTCTTGTACATCTTCCAGTTGGCGGCGATGAGTTTCTTTCTCATGAAGGACCTCTCTCAATGCTGACGATAGCGGAATTTGCGAGCAGTTGCTGGGACAATTTCTCGGCGGCCTCGACGTAAGCTTTGCAGGTGGCAATGTCGAAGAGCGCGAAACGGACGTGCGCTATATGAGCGCAAGACGGCAGAGCTTCGACGATGGTGCGAACGGCGATTTCAGCGGCCTCGTGAACAGGATAGCCGAAGGCCCCGGTCGATATCGAAGGGAATGCCAAGGACTTTATTCCGTGATCGTCAGCGATGCGGATGGACTCGCGATAGCAACTGGCTAGCATTTCGGCCTCGCGTTGCTTGCCTCCTCGATACACTGGGCCGACGGTGTGAATGACATATCTGGCGGGCAATCGTCCGCCGGTAGTGATGACGGCTTTGCCGGCGGGAAGTGTGCCGGTCTTCATTCTTGCGACGATGCGCTTGCACTCCTGCAGGATGGAGGGACCGCCGGCGTGGTGATTGCTCCATCGACGCCTCCGCCGCCGAGCAGAGAGGAGTTGGCGGCGTTCACGATGGCCTCGGTAGTCTCCTTGGTGATGTCGTCGGGCCCGTGGAACTCGAGTGTCTTGCCGTTCGAGAAAGTCAGTCGGGCTGCGAAGTCGGACATGTGGTCCTAAAGGGAACTCCGGTGAATGTCTAGATTTCCTCTGTGAACTTCTGTGACCTCTGTGGTAGAGATTTGCCGCTTAACCACAGGGGCAGCAGGGTTCACAAAGGAACCACTCCGCTACTTCTTCTCCGTCAGCGCTTCGACCCCGGGCAACTTCTTGCCTTCCAGAAATTCCAGTGACGCGCCTCCGCCGGTGGAAATATGGGTGATCTTGTCGGCGACGCCGGCGGCCTTGACCGCGGCTACGGAATCTCCGCCGCCCACGATGGTGATCGCTCCCGCATTTTCCGCCACGGCGTGAGCGATCTTGAACGTGCCTCGGGCAAAGGGCGACACTTCGAAAACACCCATGGGGCCGTTCCAGACAACGGTGCGGGCGGCTGCGATTTCCTCGCAAAACGCTTCAATCGATTGCGGGCCGATATCGAGCGCCATCATGTTGGCGGGAATGGGTTCGCCTGCGCCGACGAACTTAACCATGGCGCCGGCTTCGACGCGGTCGGCGATGACGTGATCGGTGGGCAACAGGAACTTGACCTTGTGGGTTTTCGCCTGCTGCAGCAGATCGCGGGCGAGTTCGATCTTGTCTTCTTCGACCAGGCTTTTGCCCACGGATTCGCCTTGCGCCTTAAGGAAGGTGTAGGCCATGCCGCCGCCGATGATGAGCACGTCGACCTTGCCGAGCAGGTTCTGGATGACTCCAATTTTGTCGCTGACTTTGGCGCCTCCGAGAATGGCGACGAAGGGACGCTCGGGGTTTTGCAGCACGCGGCCCAGATATCGCAGTTCTTTTTCCATCAGCAAACCGGCGGCGGACTTCTGCACGAACTTCGTCATGCCAACGGTGGACGCGTGGGCACGATGGGCGGTGCCGAAGGCATCGTTGACGTAGTACTCGGCGAGCTTGGCGAGTTGCTTGGAAAAAGCCTCATCGTTCTTTTCTTCTTCGGCGTGGAAGCGCAGGTTTTCGAGCAACAGCGCCTGGCCTTTCTCGAGTTTGAGCGCCACTTCTTCGGCTTCCGGCCCGACACAGTCGGGGCAGAAGCCCACGTTTTCTCCGCGCGCCAGTTCTTTATCGAGGAGCATGCGCAAACGCTCGGCCACCGGCTTGAGGCTCAACTTGGGATTGGCCTTGCCTTTGGGACGGCCGAGGTGAGACGCCAGGATCAGGCGGGCGCCGTGGCGCAGAGCGTACTCGATGCTGGGCAGGGTTTCGCGAATGCGCGTGTCGTCCATGACCCGGCCGTCGTCGAGCGGGACGTTGAAGTCCACACGCATGAAGATGCGGTGATCGTTGAGAGGAAGATCGCGAATGGAAAGCTTAGACATGATGCACCTGTCGTTAGTCGTTGGTCGTCAGTCGTTCGGTATTGTCGCTGGAGCGCCGTTCGTCGTTCGGTGTTCGCGGTTCGCTGTATGCTGTGCAGGTGTGGCCACGGGTGAACAGTAAATAGCGAACCGCGAACGACCAACGACGGACGACTTAACGACGCGTTTCTTTACAGCCCCTTGGCCGCCATCAGGTTGATCAGATCGCGCACACGGCAGGAGTATCCCCACTCGTTGTCATACCATGAAATCAACTTCACGCAATTGCCGCCGACCACCAGGGTCATGGGAGCATCGACGATGGAGGAGCGGGAATCTCCCTTAAAATCGGACGACACCAGTTCATTTGTCTCGTATCCGAGATAGCCCTTCAGCGGACCGGATTCAGAAGCCTTCTTCAGCGCGGCATTCACTTCTTCCTTGGTCGTCTTCTTCTCGACGAACGCCACCAGGTCGACGACCGAAACGTTGGGCGTGGGCACGCGCATGGAGAAGCCGTCGATCTTACCCGCCAGATCGGGGATGACGAGTTTGAGCGCTTTGGCTGCGCCGGTCGTGGTCGGAATCATCGAGAGCGCCGCCGCCCGCGCCCGCCTCAGATCGCGGTGCGGGAAGTCGAGAATCACCTGATCGTTCGTGTAGGAGTGGATGGTGGTCATGGTGCCGGTGACGATCTTGAAATTGTCGTGGATGACCTTGGCGATGGGGGCCAGACAATTCGTGGTGCAGGACGCGTTCGAAACGATGTGGTGCTTGGCGGGATCGTACTTCTCGTCGTTGACGCCGAGCACAATCGTGATGTCCTCGTTCTTCGCGGGAGCCGTGATGACGACTTTTTTCACCGAGCCGCGCAGATGCTTCTTGGCTTCGTTGGCGTCGGTGAACTTTCCGGTGGACTCGATGACCACCTGCGCTCCGACCGAATCCCAGGACAGGGCTGCGGGATCTTTCTCCTTGAAGACTTTGATGACCTTGCCATCAACGGAAATGCTGTCGGTGCCGGCCGTGATTTTGTTCGGCAGGTTGCCGAGGATTGAGTCGTACTTGAGCAAGTGTGCCAGCGTTTTGGGATCGGTGAGATCGTTTACGGCGACGAAGTCGAGGTTCTTGTCCGCGAGCGCGGTGCGGAGAATATTGCGTCCGATGCGTCCAAATCCATTAATGCCAACTTTTACTGCCATGGTGCCTCCAAGAGAGATTTGCTGAATCCTAAACTGCAGAAGCCTAAGACAACTTTCGATGTTAACAGGATGGTGGAGTCAGCGTAAATGTCATGCGCCCTTCGGGATGCTGCCCCGATTCCCGAAACAGGACACTGGCGCCGTGCCTGCATGCCAAATGCATCCCATTTGGTTCATGCGGGCGTGATCTCGAGGTAAGCGTCGGTGTTGCGCCAGAGCAAAGGGACACGGGCGAGCCAGTATTTTGCGTTAATCAACTGGCGAACGCGGGCTGACTCCTCGGGGGGCAGAATTCGAACCGAAGCGGGGAATTCGGGGCCGATGATTTTTCCGCGGATGGTGCAGGGAGCGACCTTGACTTGCGGGTTGTTGCGGATGCGCTTGTACTTTCCCAACTTGCTGCTGGTCATGAAGTAGAGTTTGTTATTGTCTTCGGCAAACCAGATGGGCGTGTACACGGCAACGCCAGTCTTCCGGAAGGTGGCGAGGCTGATGTAACGCTGGCCGTGGATTTCGGTGGGGACAGTAGCCATGGGGATATTGTAAACAGCGGCAGACCATTTTCCGTAATCACGGGCCGGGGAGTGCGGCGAAGAAAAGCCCAAATGACTAATCCGGTTGACGCCGGGTCACTTACAATAGCGAACGGTTGAGGCTCCGGATATGAGCGAGACTTGGAAACAGTGGGACGGCCGCACCGTCGCTGGGAGATTTCCGCTACAGAGCTACTTAGGCGGTTCCGATCACAGCGCTGTGTTCCTTACCTGCCTGCAAAGCGCTGCGGGCGATTCCGAAAAAGCCGTCATCAAGTTGATCTCTGTCCCGGCTGACGCGGAGAAGCAACTCCTCCGATGGAAGCTTGCCGGCGAACTGAACCATGCACATTTGATTCGCATTTTCGAAGCGGGACACTGCCAACTGGATAGCACCGATCTGCTTTATGTTGTGGAGGAGTACGCGGAAGAAAACCTTTCCCAGATTCTTCCGGAACGGGCGCTGACAGCAGAGGAGGTGCGAGCGATGCTTCCGCCGGTTCTGCGGGGTTTGCAGTTTGTGCACGACAAGGGCTTCGTGCATGGACACATCCACCCGGCAAATATCTTGGCCATTGGCGATCAGGTGAAGCTGTCGAGCGACGCTCTGGAGGTGCCGGGCGAGACGAGTCGCCGCGCGGAGTCGGCGAGGGCTTACGATCCGCCAGAAGCAGTGACGGTGACGGGTGCGTTTTCGACCGCTGCTGACGTTTGGCAGTTGGGGATGACGTTGGTCGAGGTGCTGACGCAGCGTTTGCCGGTTTGGGGGACGAACGCGGCGAAGGTACCGCCGACTATACCGACTGCGGTTCCGGAACCATTTCGCGAGATTGCGGGGCGCTGCTTGCAAGTGGATACGGGGAAGCGATGGACGATTGCGCAGATCAGCAATCGGCTGGAATCCGCGAGCGCGGAATCGGCGCTGGTGGCACCAGCGTCCGCTCCGACGCCGGCGATTGCGGTTCAGCGGAAGGAATCCGCGAAATGGCCCTACTGGCTGAGGGTTGGCGGCGCTGGTTGCGGTTGCGTTCTTTCTAATTGTGAGACAGAAACCGTCAGGCCAGTCGACGGAATTGCAATCGACGCAAGCGCCGCAGGACAGGGCTGCGGAAAACTCACAGCCCGCCACCGAGACAACGAACCCTGACAACCGAAGCGGCGTGGTACGGCGGGTGATGCCGCAGGTTTCGCCGAACGCGCGCCGCACCATCCAAGGCAAGATCAAGGTTCGTGTGAACGTCGAGGTGGATGCCGCAGGCAACGTGGGGAAGGCGACGCTGGAATCGGCCGGGCCGAGCAAGTATTTCTCGCGCGTCGCACTGGAAGCGGCGCGGGATTGGAAATTTTCTCCGGCACTAGCCGGTGACCGGGGTGCTGCCAGGGAATGGAAGCTGCAGTTCGCTTTCAGCCGAAGCGGGACGGATGTTTCCGCGGTGCGCATGGCGCGTTAGGGGACGGTCTCTAAAATTCAGGGATTGAGAACCGTTTAATTGCATGCAGAAGGAAAGTTCACAGGTTAGTCTTCCGGAGCCGTCCCTTAAAGCGACGGACCTTCAGGCCCGATTCTCGCAAGGGAGATTCGGCGAAGAAGGTCGCCAAACCAGCGGTACCGGAAAAATAGCGCCGCTGGAAGAAAAGCGCTACGTTAACCAGCGCAATCATGACGGGCACTTCGACCAGCGGACCGATGACGGCGGCGAATGCCGCTCCGGAGTTGATGCCGAAAACGGAAACCGCGACCGCAATCGCCAGTTCAAAGTTGTTCGAGGCGGCGGTGAACGAGAGCGTGGCCGTCTTCGAGTAGTCCGCTCCGAGTTTCTTCCCCATGTAAAACGACAGCAGGAACATCACCACGAAGTAGATCAGCAAAGGCACGGCGATCCGCAGCACATCCAGCGGAAGCCGGACGATGTAAGCGCCCTTGAGCGAGAACATCACCACAATCGTGAACAGCAAGGCGATCAGCGTGAGCGGGCTTACTCGGGGAACGAAATTATGCTCATACCACTCGCGCCCTTTCATCCGAAGCAGCAGGGTGCGAGTTACGAACCCGGCCAGAAAAGGAATGCCCAGATAAATAAAAACGCTCTTCGCGATTTCTGCGATCGAGACATGGACGATCGCGCCGTGGAGGCCGAGCTTGGCGGGAAGAACCGTGATGAAGAGCCAGGCATAGGGCGAGTAGAAGAACACCTGGAACAGGGAATTGAAGGCCACCAGCCCGGCCGCATATTCGGCATCGCCGCTGGCCAGTTCGTTCCAGACGATGACCATCGCAATGCAGCGGGCCAGGCCGATCATGATGAGTCCCGCCATGTATTCGGGATAGCCGCGCAAAAACACAACGGCCAGGACGAACATCAGGATCGGGCCGGCCACCCAGTTCTGGATGAGGGATAGGCCGAGCACGCGTTTATTGCGAAAAACCTCGTGCAGTTTCTCGTACCGCACCTTGGTGAAGGGCGGGTACATCATGACGATGAGTCCCACCGCGATCGGAATCGAAGTTGTGCCGATGCTGAAGCGATTCAGGAAAGGCACGATCCCCGGCAGCCGCCATCCCAACGACACCCCGACGGCCATGGCGGCAAAGATCCAGGCGGTGAGATAACGATCGAGAAAGCTGAGACGGCGGGATGGTTTCATAGGCGGCAGAGAAAACCTAAATTTCCTTCATGCAAAAGGGAAGGGCACGACTTCAGCCGTGCCGTCAGCCGTGCAATGGGTTCGCCCTTTAGCGCGGAGGTGAGCTTTCCGCGCTCGCAATGTTTTGGTCCACAGCTTGTTGATTCGCAGGGATTGTCATTGTTGCCCAATGCGATCCACCTCCTTTTTCAGTGCAAGACGGTCAAGCGCCGCCAGAGGAAGAGACAGAAAAAGACTGATTCGCCGGTCGAGAATAAAAAACGCTTCGCGGAAAGCGCGTTCGATTTCAGCGGGGTCTCCGTGAACCGCGGCCGGATCGGGAACTCCCCAGTGCGCAGTCATGGGCTGTCCCGGCCAGAGCGGGCAGGTTTCCTTGGCCGCACTGTCGCAAACCGTGAAAACGAAGTGCATCACGGGAGCGCCGGGGCGCGCGAACTCGTCCCAGCTTTTGCTGCGCAGGCCGGCAGTCGAAATGCGAGCCAGTTCAAGCTGCTTTAGAGCTTCGGAACGGACCGTCCCCGAAGGATGGCTTCCCGCGCTGTAGGCGGTGAAGCCAGGCTTTCCTTTGTGGTTGAGGATTGCCTCCGCCATGATCGAGCGCGCCGAGTTTCCCGTGCATAGGAACAGAACGTTGTAGTGAGCTTCCATTGGGAATCGTCCTTCGTGCCAGTGCGATTCGTATCCGGGCATCGCTTTAGCGATGCCTTAAACTCTTCGAAATCAGATGCCCCTTCAGGGGCTGGCCTTCGCTGAGCAACACAAAACGTTAACCGCAGCAAGTCGGGCCGCAGCACGCCTTCTGTGCCGGTTTCGGTTTCACTGCGCGCACAAAGGCGCTCATGAACTTTTCATCCACCCGCGCCGCGATGGCGTCCACGTCAATGCCGGACGAGGCGAGGAACTCGCGGGCGTCTTCGACCCGATAGATCCGCGTGGGCTCCATCTCGATTTGCTCAAAACCGGCGGCCCGCAACTTGCTGCGATATTCGTTTTCTTCCAGAGCGCCGGCGATGCATCCGACCCACGCCAGCACGCTCTGGCGAACCTCGGGAGCGATTTCGCCGCGCGTGACCACGTCGGAGACGGCGAGGCGTCCGCCCGGTTTGAGCACGCGGAAGGCCTCGCGCAGCACGCGGTCTTTGTCGGCGGAAAGATTGATGACGCAGTTGGAGATGATGACATCGACAGAGTTATCAGGGCAGGGGGATGCTTTCAATCTCGCCCTTCAGAAATTCGACGTTCTCCGCGCCCGCCTTGCGCTTGTTCTCATTGGCCAGCGCCAGCATTTCATCGGTCATGTCGAGGCCGTAAGCTTTGCCGGTTGGTCCGACGCGCCGCGCGGAGAGCAACACATCAATGCCGCCGCCCGAGCCCAGATCAAGCACCGTTTCGCCCGGATTCAGCTGCGCCAACAGGGTTGGGTTCCCGCACCCAAGCGAAGCCAGCATCGCTTCTTCCGGAATCTGTCCGGCCTGCGACTCGTCATATAGATTCGCTGTGATCGGGTCGCAGTATTCCCTGGCCGGCGCCGCACCGCAGCAACTGCTGCCACCGCGCTTGTTGGTGACTCGCAAGGCCGCTTGTCCATATTTCTCTCTTACGACTTCTTTGATGTTGGGGTTGACGACCTCGACATTGGTATCGGGCATGATGGCTTCTCCTATTTGCAGAATTGGACTTTGCCGAATTGAACTTTTCCGAATTGGACCAGGTCTTGCGGTTTGACCGCCTTATTCCGGGTGCAGCACTCGGCGTAAAGAAATTGCAGAATTTCGCGCAGCGCGTCGGTGTTGGCGGTGTAGCGCAGAAATGTGCCCTTGCGCTCGACGTTCACGAGGCCTTCATTCTTGAGCTTGTCGAGATGGTGAGAAAGCGTGGAGCCGGGAATCTCGAGCTCGTCCTGGATCTCGCTGACCACCAGTCCCTCGGGATGGGCGGTAAGCAGCAACTGCATGATGCGCAAACGCGGCTCAGTGCCCATGGCGGAAAACATGTCGGCATAGCGGGCAACGCGCTCACTGTCGGTTCGAATCCTGCTCCCTGCGCTAAGCATATTTCGATAATACTAGAAATATAGAGTCCGAGTCAAGAGGAGCCGTTATACTGAAACCCGTCTCGAAGCCGTAGCTCGCCGCGCGAAGATGTCCACACCCACCATCGTCGAAGTGCAGGGCCGCAAGCTGTCACTCACGAACCTGGAAAAGATCCTTTATCCCGCCTCGGGTTTCACCAAGGGCCAGGTCGTGGATTACTACGTCCGCATTGCACCCGTACTGGTGCCGCATCTTGCGGGACGGGCGCTGACTATGAAGCGCTATCCCGGAGGCGTTGACCAGGAATATTTTTTTGAAAAGAACGCGCCCATGCATCGGCCCGACTGGGTAAAGACCGCGCCCATCTGGAGCGGGAGCAACCGCCGCACCATCCATTACATTCTCGCTAACGATTTGTCCACGCTGGTGTGGATCGCGAACCTGGCGTCGATCGAACTGCACCCGTCGCTCTCGCTGGCCTCCGATATCGCAACGCCGACCATGATTGTGTTTGATCTTGACCCTGGGCCTCCGGCGAACATCGTGCAGTGCGCGCAGGTTGGCCTCTGGGTGCGCGAGATCTTCGATCACTTCGGACTGCGGAGTTTTCCGAAAACTTCCGGTTCGAAGGGGCTGCAGATCTATATTCCATTGAATTCAGCAACATTGCCTACGAAGACCAGTTACGACGAGACGAAGTCTTTTGCCCACGCGGTGGCGCGGTTGCTGGAACAGGAGTATCCCGAACTCGTTGTTTCCGATATGAAAAAGGCGGTGCGTACCAATAAAGTCTTCGTCGACTGGAGCCAGAACGACGAACACAAAACAACGATCTCGGTGTACTCACTTCGAGCGCGCGAGCATCCGACGGTCTCGACGCCGGTTACCTGGGACGAAGTCGAGCAGGCGCTGAAGAAGAAAGACGCGGGGCGGCTGGTGTTCGAGGCGAAGGACGTGCTCGCGCGCGTGGAGAAGATGGGCGACTTGTTCGAGCCCGTACAGAAATTGACGCAGAAGCTGCCGCAACTGGCGGGACTCGCGGCCGAGTCAGAAAGAGAAGAGAAGGAAAGCGTGCACATCGCCGCCCAAGCCGCAGCGCGGCAGCACCCGAAGACCACGAAGAAAACGACGAAAAGGTAGCCGGTGTGGAAGCGGGGCTGTGCCCCGCTTGGACAGGGCAAAGCCGCGTCCCCACACACGGGATTTATAATCCCGGCTGATATGGCGCATCTCTACGTTGGCACATCCGGATGGGCGTATCCGACCTGGAAGCCCGCCTTCTATCCCAAGAAACTTGCGCAGAAGAAGTTTCTAAACTTCTACGCCTCAAGACTGAATGCGGTCGAGGTCAACTACACCTTCCGCCAGTTAGTAAAAGAGACGACCGTCCAGAACTGGATCGCCGAAACGCCCGAGTGTTTCCGTTTCACCATCAAGGCGCACCAGGTGCTCACTCACATCAAGCGGTTGAAGAACTCGGAAGAATTCCTGCAGCGCTTTCTGGGCACGCTTGAAGCTCTGGAACGCGCGGGTCGGCTGGGGCCGCTGCTCTTTCAGCTGCCACCGAATTTCAAAGCGGATCAGGCCGTACTTGCAGAGTTTCTGAAAAGCTTGCCGCGAAGCGTGCGCGCGGCGTTTGAGTTCCGCCACGAATCATGGTTCACCGATGCGACTTGGGACACGCTGCGCGAGCGCAACATTGCTCTCTGTGTGGCCGAAACCGAAGAGCGCGACACCCCCGACGTAGTCACCGCCGACTACGCCTACTACCGCTACCGCAAACCCACGTATACGGCCGAAGAGCGCAAGACGATGGTCGCGCGCATTCAGGAACATCTGGCTGCCGGGCGCGATGTCTTCGCCTACTTCAAGCATGAAGAGACGCCGGAGGGCGTGCTGTACGCGGTGGATCTTCTGCGAGCGGGCGGTCAGGATGGCTAGGGCGCAAACTCGTGGGGAGACGGCGTCCCTTCGACAAGCTCAGGGCAGGCTCTCGCCCGTCCACGCTTCGAGGTGAGGATAACTTAGCCCGCATCCCGCTCGTTACTTCTCGGGTTCTGCCTGACATCCCATACTCATTGCATGGTCTCCGATGCCAACGCCCGGACGCTCTCTGCCTTCCTCGACTACCTTCGAGTCGAACGCGGATCGGCGAAGTTGACGATTGCGGCTTACACCAGCGATCTGGCGCAGTTCGCGGAGTTTCTGGAGAAGCGGCACGTGGTTCTGAGCGGAGCAAGTCGCGAAGACGTGCGCGAATACATCCAGGAATTATTTTCCAATTCGCTCGATGGCCGTTCCGTCGGGCGCAAGCTTTCTGCCATACGCCACCTTTACCGCCATCTGCTGCTCGATGGAAAGATCGATAAGGATCCGACCCTGAACATCGACTTGCCGAAGCAGTGGAAGGTGCTGCCCAAGGCGCTGAGCCGCGACGAAGTCGGAGCCATGCTAACGGAAGATCCGCCGCAAAATGAAACGGCGCGACGCCACGCGCTGCGGCTGCGCGATCACGCCATGCTCGAACTTCTCTATGCCGGGGGCGTGCGTGTTTCCGAAGTTGCCGACGCTCGTCTCGAAGACCTGAAGCTGGAGATGGGATACATTCTGGTGCGTGGCAAGGGCGACAAAGAGCGCATGGTGCCGCTGGGAGTGCCGGCCCAGCTGGCCGTACAGCAATACTTGAAAAGCAGCCGGGAAGTGATTGCAAAGACAACGAGTTCTCCGCTTTTATTTCTGGGCGCTGGAGGCCGGCGTCTAAGTCGTCAGCGGGTCTGGCAGTTAGTCGGAGAAGCTAGTCTTGCCTCCGGGCGCCACGCCAGTCCGCACATGCTGCGGCACTCTTGCGCGACGCACATGGTGGAAAATGGAGCCGACCTTCGGACGGTGCAGACCATCCTCGGCCACTCCGACATTTCGACCACGCAGATTTATACACACGTCGCGCTTGACCGACTGAAGAGCGTTTACGCGAAACATCATCCGCGGGCAAAGGCAAAGATCTAAATTCACCACGGAGGCACGGAGACACGGAGAAAACCAAGTTCTGGATTTCGTTTCTTATGCAGCAACTTCGATCCGACAATGAGCGTTTGCAAAAGACTTCCTCCGTGTCTCCGTGCCTCCGTGGTGAATCGCTCTTTGTCTGTGGAGCTGCCCTGTGAAGCAGGCTCGCACCATCGTCGAACGCGCGACTGACGACTTCCTCCGCCACTTGCGGGAGCGCAGCGCCTCGGCGCACACGATCAAGGCCTACACCGGAGATCTCGACAACTTTGCCGCCTATATCGGCTCGCGCGGCTGGCAGACGATCGACCACATCGCGATCCGCGGCTTCCTCTCTCATCTCTACGACAAAGGCTTGAGCAAGACTTCGGTCGCCCGCGCCCTGGCCGCGGTGCGGTCGCTTTACCGCTGGCTTGGGCAAGAAGGCGTGGTCGAGCAGAATCCGGCGAAGCTGGTTTCGACGCCGCGGTTGCCGAAGAAACTGCCGCGCGTTCCGACGATTGAGGAAATGAATTCCATGCTCGACGGCAAAATGCCCGAGGTGGCATCGTTTCCCGAGCGCGACCGTCTGATGTTCGAACTGCTCTACGGCTGCGGCATCCGCAACTCGGAACTGGTCGGCATCAATCTCGACGACATCAGCCTGAGCAACGAAGCCATTCTGATTCGCGGCAAAGGTAAGAAGGAACGCTACGTACCGTTCGGAGGCTCGGCTCTGGCGGCGCTGGCCGTCTACTTGCCCTGGCGGCAACAACTGCTTGCGACGTTAAGCAACACGCGTAAAACGACGATGCCCGCGAAGGGCATGCCCGCGCTGCTCATCAATCAGCGCGGCGGACGCCTAACCACGCGCAGCGTGGGACGCATCGTCAAGCGCATCGCCGTCGCCAAGGGACTGTCGCCCGAGTGTTCATCCGCATACGCTGCGTCATGCCTTCGGCACTCACATGCTGGAGGAGGGAGCGGATCTGCGTGCCATCCAGGAGTTGCTCGGCCATGAGCGCCTGGCGACCACCGAGCGCTACACCCAGCTCTCGGTCAAGCACGTGATGAACGTTTACGACCAGACGCACCCGCGGGCGAAGTGACGGTGATTTCCGCTTCACCATTCTTGCGGGCAGCTTTCCGACGGCTTTGGTCGAGTCGTGCGTCCTTCCCACGAAGCTTCACGGCGTCCGGAGCCGACGACGCAGACCTGACTGTCTGCCGATACCGGCGAGTGGCCAGGGGCGCTGGAGAAGTGTGTGCTTGAGAAGAGTGAACTACCGCGGGCGGCTGAGCGGGATGAACGGCCGCCGCAGTTGGTGCGGCCCACGGGTCATACCAAGTCGGATCGACTTCCTGTTGGCCATAGGCGGGGAGCAACAATATCGTAAAGATCGCGCCAGACAGCATCGCTATGAATGCCGGGACTCTAGATCGCTTGCTACCTTTTGACTCGTTGCTTGTATTCGGTGTCATGGAATCACCTCCGTTTTGAACTGACTTCGACTCGCTGTAATCGCTACGGGAGAAAATCATGGTTGCGATCTTGCACCCGATTGCAGGAGGCGTCCATGGAGACAGTCTGAATTGTTATGAAGCAATCTGAAGATTAATCTGACCCGTCCATCAGGCCTGGAATATGGGCCAGTGTTCAAAAAGGAAATTCCAGAATGGCGGGCTTGACACCGGCAAGCCCGGCAGAACAGAATTTCTGAACCCGTAGAGACGCGGCTTGCCGCGTCTCCCCTGTGCAGTGAAACCGCTCTTGTGGTGTGGGTCAAGTGACTTAGGAGTTGCGCTGTGCCGGAGAAGAAGGTTCGCTTCGACGATTTCCAGCTGGATTACGGCCGTTTCCAGCTCTGCCGCCGCGGCATCCCGGTTCGGCTGGAGGGCCTTCCGCTGCAATTGCTCATGTTTCTGGTGGAAAAGAGGGGGCAACTGGTCACGCGCGAGCAGATCTCCAGCGAGTTGTGGAGTAAAGATGTGTTCGTCGACGTCGAACAGGGAATCAATACCGCCATCCGTAAGATCCGCCGCGCCCTGGCGGACGATGCCGGCGAGCCGCAGTACCTGCAGACCGTAGTCGGCCGGGGCTATCGCTTCGTCGCGCCTACCGCCGAAGAAGATGCCAGCAGCCAGACGCTCGCCGAAGGATTTGTCGTTACTCCCGAAGAACTGGGACGCGCCATCATGACTGCGGCTGGGTTGGATCCCGAAAATCCCCGAGGAACCCCGAAGCCTCCCGCTGAAGACTGAGGGAGGTCTGAAAGTTGATCGCGGCCGGCGGAGACGCGGCAAGCCGCGTCTCTACAGGGGCTGGCTGCTTGGAGCGAACGTAGCTCACTGCCAGGTGATCCGTTTCCTTGCGCATTGCTCGCTTGACGTGAGATAGTAGCCCGTTCCCAACCTTTGACCAGCTAATGGTGACATGATCCGTCTTATTCCGCGCGAGACCAAATTTTTTGAGTTATTTGCCGAGCTTTCCAGCGCCATGAATGAGGGTGCGCGCCTGCTCCGCGACCTTCTCGAGGATCCGCATGACCTGAAAGTCCGGGTCGAACAGATGCAAGCCATCGAACATCGGGGCGACAAGGCGATCCATGCCATCATGACCAAGCTGAACCAGAGCTTTATCACGCCCTTTGACCGCGAGGATATTCATCATCTGGCGTCGTCGCTGGACGACGTTCTCGACTACATGAACACGGCGGCCACGCGCCTGGTGATGTACAAAATCGCGCAGCCCACGGCGGCGGCGGCGGAGTTGGCGGGCATCCTCGTGCTGCAAAGCGAAGAGCTGGCGCGCGGGGTTTCGCTGTTGGAGAAGAATGGCCATGTGATGAAGCACTGCGACGAAATCAACCGGCTCGAGGATGAAGCCGATCAAATCAGCCGCAAGGCGATTGGAGAGCTGTTCGAATACGAAAAAGATCCCATCCAGTTGATCAAGATGAAAGAACTCTATGAAGTGCTCGAAACCGCAACCGACAAGGCCGAAGATGCGGCCAACGTGTTGGAAGCGATCGTGCTGAAGAGCGCGTAGGTTGGGAGATACGACGCCCGGCCCCTGAAGGGGCATTCGATTTCGCAGAATTTGCGTATCGCTGAAGCGATACCCTGATACGAATCCGGTATCGCTGAAGCGACACCCTGATACGAATCTCACTTGCACACAGTGATACGAATCTCGCTTGCACAAAGGTGATACCCCCATTTCGATGCCACTGTCCCGTAGGAGCGAACCCAGGTGAACCCGGCCGTCTTGCTGGTCGCGATAACCGTTGTCGTCGCTCTGATTTTCGACTTCTTTAATGGGTTTCACGATGCCGCCAACAGCATCGCTACGGTGGTCTCGACGCGCGTTCTTTCTCCCAAGCTGGCGGTGGTGTGGGCGGCGGCATTCAACTTCCTGGCCGCTTTTCTGCTGGGTACGGCGGTGGCCAAAACGATCGGGCGCGGCATGATCCGGCTCGATGCGGTGGATCAGTACGTGGTGCTGGCCGCGCTCTTCGGCGCCATTGTGTGGGATTTGCTGACCTGGTGGTGGGGGCTGCCCACTTCCTCGTCGCACGCTTTAATGGGTGGCTACGCGGGTGCTGCCATGACGCATGAGGCACTTCATGCTGGGTGGCGTTCGGCTCCTTCGGTAATCATCGCCGCCGGGTGGTACAAGACCCTGATCTTCATTGTGGTCGCGCCCATCATGGGACTGGTCATGGGCTGGACGTTTATGGTCGCCGTTTATTGGTTGCTGCAGCACAAGGCGCCGCAACAGGTTGACAAGTGGTTTCGCAAACTGCAACTGCTGTCGGCTGCCTGTTACAGCCTGGGACACGGCGGCAACGACGCGCAAAAAACCATGGGCATCGTTGCCGGCGCTCTTTACACCGCGGGGTTCATGAGCAAGCAAGACATGCTCGGCAACTGGGGACGCCTGCACTGGCCCATCATCCTCGCCGCGAACGCCGCCATCGCCGCCGGAACTTATTTCGGAGGCTGGCGCATCGTCCACACCATGGGGCAGAGGATTACGAAGCTGAAGCCGGTTGGTGGTTTTTGCGCCGAGAGCGCCGGAGCCATCACTCTGTTCACGACCGCCCTGGCCGGAATCCCGGTGAGCACAACCCACACCATTACTGGAGCCATTGTGGGCGTGGGCGCCGTGCACCGGCTGTCGGCCGTGCGTTGGGGCGTAGCGACGCGAATTGTGTGGGCGTGGCTGATCACCATTCCCGCTGCGGCGGCCATGGCGGCCGCGACCTTTTTTCTGATCCGCATTTTTGTGCGCTAGGCCTGAGTTCCTTTGTGACCGGATTGAGTCCCGCTCCCGATTATTTTTCTGGCGTATCCCCCTGAAAACAAGCTCATTACCCCGGTAACTTTGCACGGGCGAAATGTTGCTCCAACATGGTAAGGGTGGATCCTTGCTCGCGCGAGCGGCGATTCATAATCGCGCTTTTTCAAGTCGAGCCGCAAAAGGTCCATACAAGCGGAACGTTGGGAATAGACGATGAGTAAAATTGCCAAGGAAAGCGTCCTGCTGCTATCGCTGTTCCTGATTGCGGCGCTGGTGCAATTCTTCGCCCAGTCGCTGCCTATGGCGCTGTGCTTTTACTTTCTGCCGACGTTGTACTCGGCGTACCACTTCGGACGCCGGCACGCCACCCTCACCGCGTTCGCCTGCGTATTCCTGGTCGTGCTGCTGGACTTCCTGAACAACCTGATGCCGGCGCACCGCGTGCTCTCGTTGCCGGGGGAGCGAATGTTCAACTTTGCCATTTGGGCGGGAGTGTTGGTGGTGGTCGGCTACGTGATGGGCACGCTCTACGAGCGCAAGGAGGCGATGACCACCGACGTCCGAGAAAGCTTCAGCGGGTTGCTGCTGGTGCTGCAACACTTCATGGCCAACGAGAAACTCGGCGTAGGTGCAAACCAGCGGTTGGTGGAGGCTTCGACCAGAACGGCAGAGGCGATGGGGCTGGGTTCCGATCGCGTCGATCTGCTGCGGTCGGCGGTGTTGCTGCGGGATCTGAGCAAAATCGGCATCACCAACGACATTCTGTACAAGGCCGCCGATATGAGCCGCGACGAAGTCGTCGCCAGCTTCCGCAAGTCCCGCAAGGCCGATGCGCGCACCCAAGCCGTCGGAAATTCGCTGCGGCAGGTGATTCCGATCATCGTTGCGCAGCAGATCTTGCAGGAGCAGGGGGCGCGCTCGGTCAACGTTCCGATCGAGGCGCACATTTTGGCCGTGGCCGACGCTTATCAGAAATTGATCAGCGGCGCCGGCGGCAAAGCTCTGTCGCCGGACCAGGCCGAGCGTGAGATTCTTGCCGGATCGGGCAAGAGGTTTCACAGCGGCGTTGTGGATGCCTTCGCGAAAGCCATGGGCATGCAAGCCAAGGGCGCGGGCGCGTGAAATCGCGGGATCACCAAGTTAAAGGGTTTCAGCCAGCACCGCACTCTTCGAAGAATTAGATTTCGAATCGGATTCCGGCCCGGGCGCGTGTTTCCCCGGCAATTCTTTTTCTCGCTCTAATTCCTGCCACATCGCCACCACTCTGGATTTCAACTCGGACGTCAGCCGTTCATACGCGGCCTCGCTCGCCTGATCGAGCGGCGGGGGTTGAATCGGCTTGCCGAATACCATTTGCAGAGCGGTGAACTTGGGAAACTTCTTGTGGCGCGGCCAAGCTTCGTAGAAGCCCTCGATTGCGACCGGGACAATCGGGGCTTGCGTGTGAATCGAAAGGATGGCCGCGCCCTTGCGGAATATTCTCGGGTTGCCGTCGTTAGTGCGCTCGCCCTCGGGATAGAGAACCAGAATGTGTCCCTGGCTGAGGCCATACGCTCCGGCGCGCATCGCCGGCACGAGGTTCGCGTCGGGATCGAGGACGGCCACGCGAAGCCATCGCGCCAGCCGCCGCATGAATCCCTTGCCGAAAATGTCGCTCGTGCCGACAGCAAAGGTATCGCGAAACAGGCGGTAGGGAAGCGCCCCCGCCATCACCAGCGGATCGATGTAGCTCTGGTGATTGGAACAGAGCAGGTAGGGGCCTTTTTCGGGCAGATTCTCCAGGCCGCGCATTTTGAGCTGAAAGCGGTCGAGCGCGAAAAGATAAATCAGTTTCCCCAGCAGAAAGAAAAAGACTTCCGCGAAAATGTTGTGCCCCGCCAGTGCAAGGACCTCGGGATCGGTCACCGGCTCGCTCAAAATAGTGGACCATGCCGGCGCCGCCGCGTTGGCCTGGCCCTCGCCGCGGCTGGCACTCGCCAGTACGGCATCGACCAGGTCGCGCACCGAATAAATTTCCGCCAGTTGCGCCTCGGGCACATCGCCGCCAAGTTGCTGTTCGAGGGCAGTCAGCAATTCGACGCGCTGCATGGAATCGAGTCCCAAATCGAGCTCCAGATTGTGGGTGGGGCGAATCGCGTCGAGTGGAGTGCGCGAACGATTCCCGCACGATGGCGAGGGCGCGCTTTACATCCTCGCGCTCCAGCCACAGTTGCTCGTCGTTGGTGAGTGCGGTTAGCGGGCTTCCCGCGCCAACGTCCGAATCGCCGCCGCTGTTTTGCTTGCAGTTCCCGAACTTTCTTTTCAATCTGAAAGCGCTTGAGCTTGCGCGTGGTGGTGCGCGGCAGGTCCTCCTGCCAGATGTCATAACTGCCCAGCCGTTTGGTGGACGCGATCTTGTGGGAGAGCGCTTCAATGTCGAAGCGGATCGCTTCCTTGGCGTTGACGATCTTGCGCTCGCGCAGCAGTTCAAAGTTCGGCACGACCACGGCATGCAGCCGCTCGGACGTCGGATCTCCCGGACGCGCCTCCAGCGCCATCACGCAAATCTCTTTGACGTACTGCGCCTGCAGGTAGTGCGCCTCGATCTCCTCGGGATACACATTCTTTCCGTTGGCGAGCACGATGACTTCCTTGCGCCGTCCGGTGATGAACAGATTGCCGCGGGAATCGAAGTAGCCGAGATCGCCGGTGTAGAACCAGCCGTCGCGCAGCACTTCGGCCGTGGCCTCGGGGCGATTCCAATATCCCTTCATCACGATCGCGCCGCGGATGGCAATCTCACCCGCTGGCGGCGCGCCATCTTCTACCGGCTTCGGGTCCACAATTCTTGCTTCGACACCGGGAAGAGGCGGTCCGACCGAGCCAAATACAATTTGCCCCGGAGGATTGAGGAATGCGCCGCCGCTGGTTTCCGTCAGGCCGTAGGCGTTGAGAACGTCGATGCCAAACGAGTAGAAGTCGCGGGCGATGGCCGGATCAAATCGCGAACCCCCGGTTACCAGATAGCGCATGCGCGTGCCGAAGGTGGCGTGAATCTTTCCGAAGAAAAGTTTGCCGGCATTGATTCCGATTCGGCGGAGCCCGCGGTTGAGCGCCATCAGCGTGCGCACCAGCCGCAGCGTGACCTGGCCGCGCTTGTTCAGTTCTTTGAAAATCTTCTCGTGAATCAGGTAGTAAAAACTGCGGCACCACGCAAAAGGCAGTGATGTCGCGTTCCTGCAAAGCGCGCAGCAATTCGGTGGTGTTCAGCGTTTCCAGGTAGACGACGCGCGCGCCGTTGAACAGAGGCAGGAAAAGGTTCGCCATCTGCGCGAGCACGTGAAACATGGGGAGAATTCCCAGCAGCGCATCCGCTGGGCCAATCTTGATCACCGCAAACACCGAGTTCGCTTCGCCGATCAGGTTGGCGTGGGTCAGCATGACGCCCTTGGGATCGGCGGTGGTGCCCGAGGTGTAGAGCAGCGCGGCAAGGTCGTCTTCGGCAGGGACGATGGGCTGAAAACCGGCGGGGCCAGCGGCGAAGATGGAATCGAGATCGCCGAAGAACTGGTCTTTGCCGGTCGGAGTCAAACCCTGGGTGCCCCACTCATCGCGTTCTGTGCGATGAGTGGGATTCGCCGTGGGATTCGTAGTTGTCGGGGTCATCCCGCCCCGCTCCGCCGCCGCCGAAGTCATGACCAGACCCACGTTGAGTTCCGCAACCGCCTCCGCCGCGACAGGAAGATGTTTGACATCGCAGAACAGCAGCGAAGCTCCGCTGTCGATCAACAACTTCTTCACCTGATCGGCATGGAAAGCGGTGTCGAGCGGAACCGCAGTTCTGCCGGCGGCGATGATCCCTAAATACGCCGCTACCCACCGCGGATGGTTCGCCGCCAGAATCGCCACGCGCGCGTCCCGCGGAACCCGCGTCGAGAGCCAGTTCGCGACGCTCTCCGACATGCGGGTCAGTTCCGCGAAGGTGACGCGCTCGACCGTCTGCTGCCGCTGAATCTCAAGCGCAATGTTGTCGGGGAACTTTCGGGCCGATTCCTGAAACCGCTGATAGAAGGTGGGCATGTCCGAGGTGAATATACTAAAGACGGCCGGGGAAAACTAGGAAGTGCAAACAATCGGACGTTTGGAGCTATGCCACATCGCCCCGCATCTAATGTGCTAGGCTTTTACTGATAGTTGGGACGCGTGTCCTCTGAAGGGTTTCCGTTTTGATCAACACATTGCTGGGCAAGATTTTCGGGACGAAGAACGAGCGTGAGGTCAAGCGCTTGCAGCCTCGTGTCGCGGCTATCAACGCGCTCGAGCCGGAGATGCAGAAGCTCTCCGACGACGAACTCCGCGCCAAGACCGCGGAGTTTCGCGCCCGTATTCAGGAGCGTCTCGGCTCGATCGCCGACGAACCGGACGCGGGCACTGCTGGTGCGGACGCTGATCGCAAAGATAAAGATACGGATGTCGAAGATCTCGACATCGACCGCCAGAAGGAAATCGAAACCGAGCGCGCCGCAGCGCTCAAAGAAGTTCTCGACGAAATGCTCGAGGAAGCGTTTGCCGTGGTCCGCGAAGCCGGACGGCGCGTGCTCAACATGCGGCACTTCGACGTGCAGTTGATCGGCGGCATGGTTCTGCACGAAGGCAAGATCGCCGAGATGAAGACCGGCGAAGGCAAAACGCTGGTCGCGACGCTTCCCGTGTACCTGAACGCGCTCAGCGGACGCGGCGTGCACGTGGTCACCGTCAACGACTACCTGGCCAAGCGCGACTCGGAATGGATGGGCAAGCTCTACAGCTTTCTCGGCCTGACGGTGGGCGTGATCGTCCACGATCTCGACGACGCGGAGCGCCGCGCCGCTTACGCCGCCGACGTGACCTACGGCACCAACAACGAATTCGGGTTCGACTATCTGCGCGACAACATGAAGTTCGACCTGCGCGATTGCGTGCAGCGCGTGCACAACTTCGCCATCGTCGACGAAGTCGATTCCATCCTGATCGACGAAGCCCGCACGCCGCTCATCATTTCGGGCGCCAGCGAAGAGTCCACCGACAAGTATTACAAGGTGAATCGCATCATCCCCAAGCTCGAAAAGGGCGAAGAGATCGACACGCAGCCGGGCGAGCCCAAGATCATGACCGGCGACTTCGTGGTCGACGAAAAGCACCGCAACTGCACGGTCACCGACGTGGGCTGGGAAAAGGTCGAGAAGCTGCTGGGGATCGGCAACATCGCCGACCCGGAAAACTGGGCGCTGAAGCATCACGTGGAGACGGCCGTCAAAGCGCACGCGCTTTACAAGAAGGACGTCGAGTACGTGGTTAAAGATGGCGAAGTGCTGATCGTGGACGAATTCACCGGGCGCCTGATGCCGGGGCGGCGCTGGTCCGACGGGCTGCACCAGGCGATCGAAGCCAAGGAAAATGTGAAGATCGAGCGCGAGAATCAAACGCTCGCCACCATCACCTTCCAGAATTATTTCCGCATGTACAAGAAGCTGGCGGGCATGACGGGTACGGCGGAAACCGAAGCGCCGGAGTTCGACAAGATCTACCGGCTCGAAGTCATCGTGATTCCAACCAATCGTACGCTGCTGCGCCAAGAGAATCCGGACATCGTCTACCGCACGGAGAAGGAAAAATATTTCGCGGCGGCCGACGAAATCCAAAGGCTGCACGAGAGCGGTCAGCCTGCGCTGGTGGGCACGACCTCGATTGAAAAATCGGAGCGCCTTTCCGAACTGCTGAAGAAGAAGGGAATCAAGCACGTCGTGCTGAACGCGAAGTATCACGAGCGCGAAGCGGAAATTGTGGCGCAGGCCGGACGCAAAGGGATGGTCACCATCGCCACCAACATGGCAGGACGCGGCACCGATATTCTGCTGGGCGGCAATCCCGAATTCATGGCCAAGCAGGAATGCGTGAAGAAGGGAATCGCGCAGCCGATCCGCGCCGCACAAGGCAAAATCGAAGCCGAGGTCGACGATCCGAATCGCACGGTTTGGTACTACGCGGGCAATGAATACGCGGTTCCGACCGATCAGTGGAACGAGATTCTTACCCGCTACAAAGCTGACACCGACCAGGAACACCGCGAAGTGATCGAGGCGGGCGGGTTGCACATCTTCGGTACCGAGCGCCACGAAGCGCGCCGCATTGACAACCAGCTCCGCGGACGCGCCGGCCGCCAAGGCGATCCCGGGTCGTCGCGCTTCTATCTTTCGCTGGAAGACGACCTGATGCGGATCTTTGCCAAGGAATGGGTTTCGAATCTGCTGCAACGCCTGGGCATGGAAGAAGGCGTCCCCATCGAATCGCGCATGATCACGCGCCGAATCGAGGCCGCGCAGAAAGCCGTTGAAGGACAGAACTTCGAGGCTCGCAAACACCTGCTTGAGTATGACGACGTGATGAACAAGCAGCGCACGGCGGTTTACGGCCTGCGCCGCCGCCTGCTGGAAGGGCTCGATCAGAAAGATCTCATCATCGAAGACTACGTCTCCGGGATTCTCGGCGACATTCTCGATCGGCACTGTCCGCCCAAAGAGCACGTCGCCAACTGGGACCTCAAAGCTCTGAAAGGCGCGATCTTCACCAGCTTCGGCGTCGACATCTACGCCGAAGGCCTCAAGCCTGAAGAAATGAATCGCCAGGAACTGGGCGATGCCATCTTCGACAAACTCAAACAGCGCTATGACGCGAAAGAGAAGCTGATTGGCACCGAGGCCATGCGCTATCACGAGCGCATGATCATGCTGAGCGTGATCGACGGGCAGTGGAAAGATCACCTGCTCTCGATGGATCACCTGAAAGAGGGCATCAACTTGCGCGGCTACGGACAGCACGATCCGCTGGTCGAGTACAAGCGCGAGTCCTACGACATGTTCGAAGAGATGATGCAGCGCTTTCAGGAAGAGACGGTTCGCTATTTGTACCTGATGCAGATCATGGAGCGACCTCCGGACTTGGGAACGAGGCCGGGTGCTGGACCCGAAGTGCCGTCCGGCGAGGGACTGGAAACCAGCATACCTTCAGTCATCACCGGCGGTAGAGGCGGCAATGGACGCCCACCGCGGCAGGTCGCCACCTCCGTCGACGAAATCGAAGAAGCCTTCCAGCGCAAGAAGAAAAAGGAACTGGAACAGGCGCGCATGGCCGGATCCGGTGACATGCAAGTCCAGCAGGTGGTGCGCTCGGGGGCCAAGGTCGGGCGGAACGATCCTTGTCCTTGTGGAAGCGGCAAGAAATATAAGAAGTGTTGCGGAGCCTGATCGCAGGGATTACCGCCGAGACGCCGAGTGTGCAGAGAGAGTCAATGGGAAACCACTCAGCGTAAAATCCTCCAAGCATGCAAACGCAGATCTCGCTGGGAGGTGACATGGTCCGGTACCCTGGCTTTCGAGGTGGTCTAAGGTGGGCAGGCAGTGTCAGCGCGGTGGTCGCGCTCTTTTCCCTGGTGCTTGTCTTTACTGTGCCCGTTCATTCGCACTCGTCTCAGCAGGACGCGTCCGCCGATCCCCGGCTGCGCAAGGCTTATCGTTTCCAGCAGAGCGGCTGGACTTATGTTCATCTGGAAGGTTCGCCGTCCGAGATCGGCTTCCAGCACGGCTATCTCCTGGCGCCCGAGATTCAGGACGCCTTTCACGCCATTCAGTTCGAGGATACGCATCGAACCAAGCGGGATTGGGAATTCTTCCGCAAAGTCGCCCGCGAGATGCTGTGGCCACACATCGATCCCGAGTACCAGCAGGAACTGCAAGGAATCGCGGACGGAGCCAAAGCGCACGGAACCGACCTCGACGTGGATGACATCGTCGCGCTCAACGCCTTCGAGGAAGTTCCCGACTACTACCTCCCCTGGCTGAACAAGCGCGAACATGCGGCGAATGCACCCAAGCTGGTTGCGCCCGGCAATTGCAGCGCCTTCATTGCCACGGGCAGCATGACCAAGGACCACCAGATCGTGATCGCGCACAACAATTGGACTGGCTACGTAGCCGGTTCGCGCTGGGTCATGATGTTCGACATTGTTCCGGAGCACGGCAATCGCATCCTGATGGATGGCTTCCCCGGAGTGATTACGAGCGATGACGACTTTGGCGTCAATTCGGCCGGCATCATGATCGCCGAAACCACCATCACCCAGTTCGAAGGATGGGACCCCAACGGCAAGCCCGAGTTCATGCGCTCCCGCAAAGCCCTGCAGTACGCCAATTCGATCGACGATTATGTCCGTCTGATCAAGGAGGGTAACAACGGGGGCTATGCCAACGATTGGCTGATCGGAGATCGCAAGAGTGGCGAAATCGCCTACTTGGAACTCGGCCTGAAGAACACTCCTTTGTGGCGCACCAAAGATGGCTACTTCGTGAGTTCTAATTTCGCGCAGGATGCAAAGGTGCTCGCCGAAGAAGCTCCAGCGTTTGACACCAAGGATCTTTCGTCTTCTCCCAATGCCCGGCGCGTCCGCTGGGAGCAGTTGATGCAGCAGAACAAGGGGAAAATCGACGTGGAAATGGCGGAACAATTTCTTGCCGACCACGCCGACAGCTACGAGAAGAAGGAGCAGGCCAGCGAACGCTCGCTGTGCGGCCACGTCGATGCCTCGCCGCGAGGGGTGAAGGAGTGGGAATGGGGACCCAACAATCCCGGCGGCGCCGTGCAAGGCAAGGCCACCGACAGCAGCATGGCCGGCAAGATGAGTCTTCGTGCCCGCACCGGCCATCCTTGCGGGGCGGACTTTCTGGCCAAGGATTTTCTCAACCGGCATCCGGAGTATGACTGGGAGAGGCCGGTTTTGCGCGACATGAAGGCAGGCCCTTGGACGACGTTTACGTCGGGACAAAAGTCCCCCAGGTGAGTATCTCGGGAAGTCGGGGGGATTTTCATTGCTGCCAACTTAGCTTCCTACGACTACAATAGAGGTGGGACTTACGGGAGGTTCACCATGATCGCTCTTCGCCTTGCCCGCCTGATTGAATCCCACTCTGATCAGCTTGCCGAAGGCTTGCTGGGCAAACTCCACAGTTCCGCACGCGCGCAGGATTTTCTCCAGAAGGTGCCCGAATCGGAAGTGCGGGAGCGCGCGTACGAAATCTACCGTAATCTGAGCGACTGGCTGCTGAACAAAACCGAGCCGGAAATTGGACGCGTTTACGCTCAACTCGGCCGCCGGCGTGCCGAACAGGGCGTTTCCATGAGCTCACTTTGCTGGGCGATCATGAAGACAGAGGAAAACCTGTGGGAATACCTGGAAAGTCAGGGCGTGCGTCAGAACGCGATCGATATCCTGGGGAGTCTCGAATTGTTGCGAATGCTTGATCAGTTCTTCGACCGCGCTATCTATTACGCGACGCTGGGATACGAGACCGCCAAGCATGAGTCACGGACGGAAGACATGCAGGGCTCTTCTCTTCTGAGTGAAAGCCTGCGCGTGCTCAGCTTGGCCCCTACGCCCCAGAGGCGCGAGAGGTCATAGCCTGTCGCCGTCTCAAAGCGTGCAGCAATATCCAGTCGGGAAAAGGGTGAGACCCAGAAATCCGCGAACGGGCACGCGTAATCTGTCGCGACCTCAGCGACTGGCTGCTGACCAAAACCGAGGAAGGCGTCGAGCGCGTCTACATTCCGCTCGGGCGGCGTCCCCCTGAGCGCGCTTTTATGGGCGCTCATGATGACGGAAGAGAATCTCTGGGATTTCCTGGAGCTGGAAGGCATGCGCGAAAAGCCTCTGGAAATCCTGGGGGGCTTCGAACTCTTGCGTCTGCTCGACCAGTTCTTCGATCAAGCCGTCTACTTTGCAACGGTCGGACATGAAAGCTACGAGCGCGAAAAGCAGGCAGAAGGGCGCGAGCATCTGGCGCGTTCCGCCTGACGGATCGGCCATGGCTTGACGGTGAGCGGGTGTCGCGAGCGCCGAGCAGAGGAGTTGCCGTGTTGGGCAACGCCCCTGTATTCGCCGTGTTTAAGGTTTGCTGGCGCCCACCGCTCGAAACGTCATCTCCGTGGCTTTGCTGCGGGTGCGCCGCTTCCAGGAGAAGAACAACTCCGCGTACGTTAGCGTGATGTAGTGTGTCGGCGTGATGCCGAGTGCGCGCGCCGTGCGGTCGATCCAGCGACCCGGGCCCTCGATTTCGCCGAACCATCCAATCGGAGTGTCATCGAGCACCACGTGGCCCGTGCCGTCGCCCCATTCGGCGCGATATTTTTCATAGCGGAATGTGGGCGCATAGCCAAGCGCGCGCAAAATGGCGTCGATCTGCTGACCGTTTTCGACGCGCGTTTCCAGCTCCACCCGCATTTTATGGCGGCCAGTCTTGCCTTTCGCCTTGTGGGTCAGCACCCAGGCTTCTCCATACTTGCGCAGCCGCAGCAGTTCACCTCGCTTGCGCAGCTTCTGGCCGGGCAGATCGTAGAGTGCATTCATTTCATGGGTGGAGCGGGTGAGTTGCTTGAAGCCCGCATGCTTCAGTGCCCGGGTTAGTGCGGGCGGATTCTCAATTCGAAACTTGATTTCGATTTCCTTCGGCATGGCGAAATCATAACCGCCGCGCCAGCAAAAAGCATGAACCGCGGAGAACGCAGAGAGCGCAGAGAAAACAAAAAACGGGGACTTGAGAACGAAGAAGCAGATTGCTCCCATTCACGAAGCAAGATTATTCTGATGACAAATTGAGAACAAGCGTTTCTCTGCGTGCTTCGCGGTTACAGGCTTTCTTTCGGTTCCACTTCAGTCGGCCGCCGATGGAACCAGCTCATGTGCGGCAGATCACGCTCCACGTTCCTACGTTTGGCGGTCTTGAACGAAGGAATCGACCCGCGCACGTTCACAATGGTCGCCACGGCCCCGCGCCGTCCGTCTTTTCGCAAGCGGACGATTTCCTCGTACAGATCCATGTCGATGATTATGGTGGGGGAGCGGGCGCAGGTCAATTGCCGCTGTCCCTGCCCGAGCGTGAGGGGAGTCACTGCGCAAAGGCCGAGCCGTTTGTGCTAGTTTGTAGGGTTCAAATCAGTGGTCTGAAGTTGCAGGAGTTCCTCATGAAAGCCGTTCGCATTCATCAGTTCGGCGGGCCGGAAGTCCTGGTCTACGAAGACGTCCCCGATCCAAAGCCGCGTAAAGATCAAGTCCTCATCCGTGTGCGAGCGTGCGCTCTGAACCACCTCGACATCTGGGTGCGCAAAGGTCTGCCCGGAGTGAACCTGCCGCACATCCTGGGCACCGACACCGCCGGCGAAATCGTCGAGGTAGGCGAGTACATCACCGATCTCAAGCCCGGACAGCGCGTGCTGCTCGCGCCGATGCGTTTCTGCAATCACTGCGCGAAGTGCGTTGCCGGCCTGCAGAATCAGTGCCGCCAGTTCACCGTGCTCGGCAACGGCGTGGACGGTGGCAATTGTGAGCTGATTGCGGTGCCCGCGGTGAACGTCATCCCGATCCCCGACTCGCTCGATTTCAATGAGGCCGCCAGCGTGCCGCTGGTCTTCCTCACGGCGTGGCACATGCTTACGGGACGCGCCGCGATCCGCCCCGGTCAAACCGTGCTGGTGCTGGGCGCGAATTCAGGCGTGGGGACTGCCGCCATCCAGATCGCGAAAATGTTCCAAGCGCGCGTGATCACCACAGCCGGCGATGACCGCAAAATGGAGCGCGCCCGTGAACTCGGCGCGGATTTTGTCATCAACCACTATCAGCAGAAAATTTCGCAGGAAGTCCGCAAGATCACTAACTTCGAGGGCGTCGACATCGTCATCGAGCACGTTGGAGTGGCCACCTGGGAAGAGAGTGTGCGGTCGCTCAAGGCCGGCGGAACGCTCGTCACCTGCGGCGCGACCACGGGACCGAAAGTCGAGCTCGATCTGCGGTTTCTGTTCTCGCGCCAGTTGGCGTTGCTTGGGTCGTACATGGGCACGATGAGCGAACTCCATGAAGTGCTCGGCCACGTGTTTGCCGGACGGCTCAAGCCCGTTATCGACCACACTTTTCCTTTGAAAGAAATCCGCACGGCACATGAGTATATGGAGAAGAGCCAGATGTTCGGCAAGATCGTTCTGAACCCGTAAGAGTTTTCACCGCAGAGACGCGGAGGATGTCAAGCGGAACTGGAACTCATTTCATGAATGCTCTGTTCGGCGTTGCTGGGCAATGGGGATTTACCAACCGTAGTCGAACTCGCTAAAGTTTCGGCTCGTCACAACTATCGGGAACTTTGCCAATCAAAGGCTCGTATGTGTTAGCGGAGGGAGTATGAGGAAGATTGTTTTATTTCTGGGGGTACTGGCGATATCGATAACTGCTTGGGCGCAAACGGAGGCGCGCCCGGAGATTCTGGTGCTTGGGACCTATCACATGTCGAATCCGGGGCGCGATATCCACAACATGAAAGCCGACGATGTGCTATCGCCGCAACGCCAGCAAGAGATCACGCAGCTGATTGAAGTATTGAAGAGGTTTCATCCAACAAAGATTGCGATTGAAGCCGATATCGGGAGCCGGCGGGTGGAGCAAGAGTATTCCGACTACCTCGCGGGAAAGTACACGCTGTCGCGCAACGAGACGAATCAAATCGGATACCGGCTGGCCAAGGAGCTTGGCAATAAAGCGGTCTACCCGGTCGATGAAGAAGGTGAATTCCCCTATTATCGAGTGCTCAATTACGCGAAAGCCAATGGCCTCAAAGAAAAGTTCGACGCGATACAGGCGAGCACGGACACGATGGTGAAGGAGGAGGGCGATTTTCTGGGATCGCACACGGTTCTCGAGACGTTGGAGTACATGAATTCCGATGCGCGGGCGGCAAAGGACGTCGCCTCGTATTTCGCCTACGTGTCCTTTGGGGATCCTTATGACTATGCCGGACCCGACCTGCTGGCGCTCTGGTTTCAGAGAAATATTCGCATTTATAGCAATATCGTCAAACTGGTCGAATCTCCGAACGAGAGGATACTCGTGATCTATGGGGCCGGTCACCTGGGATGGTTACGGCAGGACATTGCCGGTGACGCGACAGTTAAGCTACGGAAGCTGGCCGACTTGACCGGACAGCAATAAGGAGCGGATCGATCATTCGAGGTCATTCGAGAACGATAGCTATCGAGAACAGGCGATTTCATTCGCGAGCCGAGCAATAAGGGAAATCGCAAACCTGCGTGGGGATACCTTTTCCTCCGCGCGCACTCGGCGTCTCTGCGGTTAAAATATATCCATGGCGCAAGAGCTCAGCTTCGGCCCCTACGTTGACATCGAAAACGGCAAGAAGGTAGTCAAGGAACTTGTCTTCGGAGACGGCGTGCCCGAAGGTATCGTCATGACCACGCTCGACTCGACCGTCAACTGGATGCGCAAGAATTCCATCTGGCCGATGACGTTCGGCCTCGCCTGCTGCGCGATTGAAATGATGTCGATGGGCGCGTCGCGCTTCGATATCGCGCGCTTCGGCGCCGAAGTGTTCCGGCCGTCGCCGCGGCAGTCGGACCTGATGATCATTGCCGGGCGCGTTTCGCAAAAAATGGCTCCCGTGATTCGCCAGCTTTGGGAGCAGATGCCGGAACCGAAATGGGTCATTTCGATGGGGGCATGCGCGACTTCCGGCGGCGTTTTCAACAATTACGCGCTCGTGCAGAGCGTGAATCAGGTCATACCGGTGGATATCTATGTCCCCGGCTGTCCGCCGCGTCCCGAGCAGTTGATCTATGCGATCACGCTGTTGCAGGAAAAAATCATGATCGAGCGCGGCTCAGTAAAGAAGGCGTTGAATCTGGTGCCGAGCGGCGAGTAGGGAAAGGATCGGGTCATCGGGTGATCGGGCCATCGGGTGATCGAAGATCAAAGGCCTTTGACTTTAGATGGCCCGATCACCCGATCTCCTTCACTGTTTCATTCTTGTCGCCATCTGCCGTTCCGGCGGCGTCATCTGGTTCCAGACCGCGTTCAAATCCTTTTCCAGAATCTGATTATTCGGATCCGCCCGCAGAGCCAGCGCAAACCAGGAATACGATGTCGGCAGATCGCGCGGCACGCAGTGGCCGGTGGCATACATGGTTCCGAATGCGCTCCGGGCCTTGGCATTCGATTGGGCGGAAGCGGCCTTCAGATTCTTTACTGCCTGGTCGCAGTTTTCGCGCACGCCCCGTCCGTAGAGATAGGCCGCACCTTTTTGGAACTCCGCGTCCCCCGAGTCGGGCACGGTTAATTTCGAGGTCTTGGCCAAGGCCGCGCGGCGCTCGCTTTTTGCCGCGCGCTTCTCAGCCAGCACGGTTTTTGCCGGAGTCGCTGGCTTCGTTTCTCTCGCGGGTTTAGCGTCGGTGTCTGCGGTCTTCGGGACAGCGTCAGGCGTTACGCTTTCGGCTGCTTTCCCCGATGCGCCATCCGCGGCTCCCGTTGCCGGAGAGCTCGCCGGTGACGAACCAGCATCTGGCGCCGCAGTCGTATCCTTCGCCGCGGGTTTGGGCGACAGCTTCGCGGCCGCAGTTTCGCTGGCATTCGAAATCGCAGCCCGCAGCTTTCGGCCCTCGCCAGCTCCGAGATAGTTGGTATACGTCCACCAGCCTGCTCCACCCAATGCGCCTAGCAGGACCACCATGAGCAGGATTCGTCCAGCTCCGCTCTTGGGTTGCTCCGGCTCGAAGAAAGAATCCAAGCCCGAGAAAGCATTTTCCCCCAGCGAGTCCATGCGAGGCTGATTCAAACTGGGCTGGTTCAGACTGGCTTGATTTGTGGCAGGCTGATTCAAACCCAGCATCGAAGGTCCGCTAATCGGCGGCACGGGTTGGCTTGGACGCCTGCTTACGTTCTCCACGGAGAGGGGTCTCGGTAATTCCGGCGCATCCCCCGTCTTTGGCTTTGGCGGAAACGCCGCTAGCGGGTCCAGTGTTGGCGCTCCCGACGGCCGTCGAGCCTCGAGCGAGGCGCCGCACATTCCGCAAAAACGGAAAGTGGGAGCATTGTCCTCCCTGCAGTTCGGGCAAATCACTATGGTTCTCCAGTTGTCTTTCCTATAGTTTAACTCCCGTAACGATGTCGTAGCGGTTTGTTCGTTCATATTAGAATGCAAGCGCCCGGTTTCCATTCATGGCGAAAATCCCCAAAGGCAGGCCCAAGTCCGTGGTCAAGCATTTCCAAGCCAGGCTCGAGCGCATGCGCTCGCGCCTCAACTGGGTAATTATTTACCTGCCTTTCGATGCAGCCGCAGTGTGGGGGTTGCGTGGCCAGATCAAGGTAAAAGGCGAAATTAACGGCTTCGCGTTCCGCACTTCGCTGTTCCCCACTCGGGAGGGGCGGCACATTCTGCTGGTCAACAAGCGGATGCAAAAGGGAGCGCGAGCCGCGGAAGGAAGTGTTGCTCGTTTCCAAATTGAAGTCGACCGCGAAGAACGGACGGTAATCGTTCCCGATGAGCTCCAAAACATTCTTAGCGAAGACAGCTCACTTCGCCGGTGGTATGACGAACTGAACCACTCCACTCGCAATGACATCGCCAAATGGATCGGCGAACCGAAGAGTGCCGAAGCTCGGGTGCGCCGGGCGGAACAAATTGCGGAACGCCTGCTGGCGGTCATGCAGGCGGAACACGAACTGCCGCCGATTTTGCAGCGGGCGTTTGCGCGCCATCCACGCGCCCGTGAAGGTTGGGATGGAATGTCGGCCTCGCGCCGCCGCGGGCACCTGTTTGGCATCTTCTACTATCGAATTCCGGATGCGCAGGCTCGCCGCATCGACAAGATGCTCGACGACGCGACCGCGCTCGCGGAGAAAATGAGCAACAAGAATAACTAAGCGATACTCGGAGGAACCTATTCATTCCCAAGTGAAGTCAGACCTCGGCCAACAACTGCTCTACCTTTCCTACGCCGACGTTGTCGCCGCCGGACTCGGCATGGCGGAAATCATTGCTGCGCTGGAGCGCGTGTTTCGCGAGAAGGGCGAGAGGCGCGTCGAGATGCCGCCTAAGATCGGCATCCACACCATGCCCGACGCGTTTCTCCACGCCATGCCGGCTTCTATTCCGGGGCAGAAGGCTGCCGGCATGAAGTGGGTCGGCGGATATCCGGACAACGGCAAGCGCGGATTGCCCTACATTACGGGACTGCTGATCCTCAACGATCCCGAAACCGGCGTCCCCATCGTCCTCATGGATTGCACCTGGATTACCGCTCAGCGCACCGGCGCCGCCACGGCGATGGCCGCAAAATATCTGGCGCGGCCGGAGTCGGAAAGTGTCGGGATCCTAGGTTGCGGAGTGCAGGGCCGCAGCAATCTGGAAGCGCTGAAACCTCTATTTCCATTGAAGAAAGTCTATGCATACGATAAGGACGCCGATCGCTCCGTTCGCTACGCGCAGGAAATGAGTGGGCAACTGGGGATCGAAGTAGTTCCCGTGAGTGACCCGAAAGAGGCGGTGGTTCGGAGCGACATGGTTGTCACCGCGGGCCCGATTCTCCGCGTGCCGCACGCGACCATTCAACGCGGCTGGCTTCGGGAGGGCGCGTTTGCGTCGCTGGTGGACTTTGATTCGTACTGGCATCCAAGCGCCCTGCATGAAGCCGATAAGTTCTGCACCGACGACGTGCCGCAGCTTCATCACTATCGCGACCTCGGATATTTTCAAGACATCCCAGCCATCCACGCGGACCTGGGAGAACTGGTCACGGGTCGCAAGGCGGGCCGGGAGAAACCGGAAGAGCGCACGATGGCCTGTAATTTGGGGCTCGCCCTCGAGGACATCGCGGTGGCGCCGTTGATCTACGAGCGTGCTTTAGAGAAGGGAATTGGGACCTGGCTGCCGCTCTAGGTTGTTTGACCGTTTGCCGCTCTGCATAGCACAATGCACAATCGCCGCGCGTGCGGCTGCCATCTTCATCATCTTGGGGATTACACATGAAAGCCTGTTTTTCCGCCGTTGTCAGGGTAATCATCATTCTCGCGATCGTTGTTCTCGCAATCGTGCCCTCGCTTGTGGCTCAGGATTCGAGCTCCCAGCCGGGTGCCAAGCGGGCGATCACCGAAAAAGACCTGTTCAATTTCGTTTGGATCGCCGACCCGCAGGTCTCGCCCGATGGGTCGCGCGCCGCCTTTACCCGCGTGGTCACCGACGAGAAGCATGCCGGGTACGAGACGTCCATCTGGATCGTCGCCACCTCCGGCAGCGAAGCTCCCCTGCGCCTGACCAACGGCAAGCATGACGCGCACCCGCGTTGGTCGCCGGATGGCAAGCGCATCGCGTTCGTCCGCGGCGGAGGGAAAGATGACAGCGGCAAGCCTCGTCCGGCGCAAATTGCGATTCTGTCACTGGCTGGCGGCGAAGCTCGCGTCATTACCGATCTGCCGAAAGGCGCGGCTGGTCCGGTCTGGTCGCCGGACAGCAGGCGCATCGCTTTCTTGAGTTCGACCACGCCGGAAGATATTGCGAAAGAGCAGCGCAAGAAGAATGAAGCAAAAGCTGGTGGTGCGGACACCAAAGAATCTGGGAGCACTGGCAGTTCGGGGGCGACCAAAGCCGAGTCCGATGGCGAACACGAATCCGACATCCACATCATTACTCGTGCTGTCTACCGCGACAACGACGAGGGCTATCTCGATTTCAAGCGGCACGAGCACATCTGGGTGATTGACGTCCCGCCACATCCGACGAATCGGCCAAAGCCGCTGCAGCTTACCAGCGGTGACTACGACGAAGGCGAAATCGTCTGGACGCACGACGGTTCGCGCATCTACTTCCTCACCAGCCGCATTGACGAGCCTTATTACGAGACGCCGAGCACGGATATCTATTCTGTCTCATCGAGCGGGCGGCGCGCCCGAAAAGCTGGCCGACCGTTCCGATGGGAATCGGCGATCTCACGCTCAGCCCCGATGGCCGCGAATCGCGTTTCACGGCTCGGTGACGCAGCCCGATCCGTTCCTACTCGCAGCCCGATCTCTGGGTCATGGATCTAGCTCCCAATGCGCAGCCCCGCAACCTTACCGCGGGCTACGACTTCGACATGGGCGATGCCGTTTTCGGCGACAACGCGGCCCCGCGCGGAGGCAGCGGCCCGACGCTTTACTGGTCGCCGGACGGTCGCTGGCTCTTCGACATCGTGGCAAAGCAGGGACGCACGCCGCTGGTTCGCGTGGATGCGCAAACCGGCGCGGTTGCCGAAATTACTCGAGGCGATCAGGCGGTGCTCGATTTCTCCATCCCACCCGATGCGCGCACTGCGGTTGCGCTGGTCTCTACGCCGGTTATGATCGGCGACCTGTTTACGGTCGCAATGGATGACAGGAAAGGCGGCGCCCAAACCCGCATCACCGATGCCAACCAGACGCTCTGGTCGCAGCTCAACCTGACCGCGCCGGAAGAAATTAACTACAAGAGCTTCGACGGCCTGCCGATTCAAGGATGGATTCAAAAGCCGCCCGACTTCGATTCGAAGAAGAAAGTATCCTTTGATTCTCAACATCCACGGCGGGCCGCACGCCGCTTATGGCTGGGTCTTCGATCACGAATTTCAATGGATGGCGGCCAAGGGCTACGTGGTGCTTTACATCAATCCGCGCGGCTCGACCAGCTACGGGCAGGACTTCGGCAACATCATTCAGTACCACTATCCGGGCGACGATTACCGCGACCTGATGGTGGGCGTGGATGAGGTCCTGAAGCGCGGCTACGTCGATCCGAAGAAACTCGGCGTAACCGGCGGCAGCGGCGGCGGCGTACTCACCGACTGGACCGTGACCCAGACCGATCGCTTTGCGGCCGCGGTGTCGCAGCGCGACATCTCGAATTGGGCTTCGTGGTGGTACACCGCCGATTTCACTTTGTTCCAGCCGAACTGGTTCAAGGCGCCGCCGTTTCAGGATCCCAAGGACTACGCCAACCGCTCCGCCATCACCTTCGTCGAAAAAATCCACACGCCCATGATGTTCATTCTGGGGCAGGCCGACTACCGTACTCCGCAGGATTCAGGCGGAGAGCAATTGTTCCGCGCGCTCAAATTTCTGAAGCGCCCGACCGCCATGGTCGTGTTTCCGCGCGAGACGCATGAACTGTCGCGCTCGGGTGAGCCGTGGCATCGCATCGAGCGGCTCGACAATATTGTGGGATGGTTCGACAAATGGCTGATGGGCGTGCCGCATCCGGAGTACGAAGTGCGGCCGGAGAAACAGGGGACCAAATCTGCGGGTCGTTAAAGCGGACCTGCGTCAAACGGTGAAGCGACGGGCGCCCCGCCCGTCCAGCCGGACTCCGCAGGCCAGGTATCTCGTTTCACACCCTCGCTGACCATCGTAACCTCGCGCCGCGCTTTCTTCTGCTATACTGTTGTCAACGCTTTTGCTACGGTTTGCTCGTTAAGCGGGGATCCTGTTGGATCCGCATCACCTCCGCATTTCCTGCCCGCCGTTTGGTTCCAGCGCCAATTTCATTGCGAGCGGCATGCGAACTCGGACTTGTGTGTCCGAGAAATTAAAAGTAAGCCCCTCCAGAAAGAAAAACAATCGAATGACCACATTTACGGAACTGCCCTTGTCTGCTCAATTGCAGCAGAAACTGGCGGCAGCTCAATTCATTACCCCCACCCCCATCCAGGCACGCGCCATTGCTCCTGCCCTTGAAGGCAAGGACGTTATCGGCACCGCCCAAACCGGCACCGGCAAGACTCTCGCGTTTCTGATTCCGATTCTCGAGATGCTGCGTGCCGAAGCTTTGAAAAATGAAACCGCGAAGCACATCCGCGCGCTCGTCCTTCTGCCGACGCGCGAATTGGCCATGCAGGTTCACGAACAGTATGAACAACTCCGCGACAAGAAAATGCCGAAGGCCGCATTGGTGATGGGCGGCGTAGCCGAAAAGGGACAGATTCAGAGTTTGCGCCCGGGCTGCGAATTTGTTATCGCTACTCCGGGACGCCTGCAGGATTTCATTACCCGCAAATTCGCCGACCTGCGGCACGTGAAAATCCTCGTACTCGACGAAGCGGACCGCATGCTGGATATGGGCTTTCTTCCGGCGATTCGGCGCATCCTGCAGATTCTGCCGCAACGCCGGCAGACGCTGTGTTACTCGGCCACCATGGAGCAGTCGGTGGCCTCGCTGGTAAACGACTACACCCACGAGCCGGTGCGGATCGCGCTGGGCTCGGTTCTGAAGCCGGCGGAATGCGTATCACTCGAAGCTTATGAAGTACGGCCCTCCGAAAAGCTCGATGTGCTGCGGCAGTTGCTGTATGAGGAAAAGGGACAGACCCTGATCTTCACGCGCACCAAGCGCGGCACGCAAAGGCTGGCCAAGGAACTCGAGCGTGATGGCTTTTCGACCGCCCAGATTCACGGTGATCGCACGCAGTCGCAGCGCAACGCGGCCTTGAGCGGATTCCAGGAAGGGCGCTACCAGATCCTGGTCGCGACCGATGTTGCGTCCCGCGGCTTGCACTGCGATGACGTGGCGCACGTCATCAACTACGACCTGCCGAAGATGGCGGAAGATTTCATTCACCGCGTCGGGCGCACCGGGCGCATGGGCGCTCCGGGCCGAGCGTCGACTCTGGTCACCGGCGTGGAGGTTCTGGATCTTCGCAATATCGAACGCACGTTGAAGCTGCGCATCGAACGCAAGCAAGTGGATGCCTCGGCCAGCGAGCAGCGGCCGAAACGGTTTATTGAAAACACGCTGGCATCGCGCACTTTGACGGCCTTGCCCGGTGAGGTTTTTGTTTAATTGGAATCGGGTTCGCCGGAGCGTTGCGCTCCGGCGAATCTCCCAAGGCGTTTAGCGATCGACTTCCTTGCTGTGCGGTGTGAGGATCTCGATGGAATTCGGTTCGTCGTCGCTTCCGATGCCGAACAGCGCGGCTTGCTCCGCGGCGTGCTCCCGCATCTGACGCAATTCCTCGGCTTCGTCCACTACAACGCCTCCCGGTTGATCCTGCTTGCGCTGGGTCTTGCGCTCGTTCTTGTCCCGCTGTTTCTGCTGGCGCGCTTGCTCTTTCTGACGCTTGCTAAAAGTTGATCGGCCTCGTGGCATGTACAAACCCCCGTATCTATATTGTCATTATGGCGGCCGGCTACAAGCAGCTTCTGTAGATGGGCCCGATTTTGTCCTGGAATCCACCACTGAAATCAAGCAGAAGATTGCGGCAATCTCTCGTTTGTTTCGAGTGTTCATCCTAAGTATAACCTCCAGCCGAGTCGCAGCGCACGCCGATCCCACAGCACGCGGCGTACTGCTTCTCATGAGCAGGCGACCAGCCGATTCTGGGGTTGTGAGTGCGGGATTTTTCACCAATTGACCTGTCGCCTTGCTGTCAGGCTGGTGTGTGACCATGTCATTGACATTCCGCCGCTCATTAGCATGGTATTGTGGGCCAAGGAGAGTGACCATGCCGAAGCATGCAATCAGCACCTTGGTCGTGTTGATTCTTGTTGGTCTGATTGTCGGTTGCGCGGCAAAGAAGAAATCTGCGGTTCCTCCACAAGCCCCGGTACCCACAACCGTGACCCGGAGCTGGGCCCCGGCTCCCACTCCCTTCCCAGCAGTAAACATTACCGCCGTAGGAAATGTTTTTTGGGTCTGCGGGGCAGACGAGATGATCGCATCCTCTTCTGACGGTGGCGCAACATGGACGACCGAGCACCAGAATCGCGGGGGCGGCGTCCTTTTGAACATCGCATTTACCTCAGACAAGGTCGGGCATGCGGCTGGCACGCACGGGCTGTTGTTGTCAACGATGGATGGAGGCAAAACATGGCAGGAACACAACGTCAGCGGGACCGTATGGAGGTTCTCTTTTGCGGACGCCCGCAATGGAATCGCGGTGATCGGCGGTCGCCGTAGCGTTGACCCCGTCGTGTGGTGGGATTCGTCCACGCTGAGTGGCACCGTGAGACTTACACACGACGGGGGAGACCACTGGGAAGACATCACCGCACTGAATTCCGAAGAGCTACGGCCCTTTACTCTAGTTCTCGCTGTAGCAGCGCTAGACCCTTCGCACTACCTGATGATTCGTCGCCAGCCTGAAGTTGAAGACATCTATGTTGTGACTAGTGACGGGGGTACGTCTTGGAAGGTCGTACGCCAGCGGAATGATGCCACGAATCGAGAACTTGCGGATTGGGTTTTTCTACATGACGGTGAATACTGGGCATTCGGCATGGAGCTTGTGCACCGCGAAAAGGGCGGGGGGTACGGTGTGCCTCTAGCAATGCATTCGAGGGACGGCGAAATTTGGACGCATGGGGTTCATGGAGAGCACGAATTCGGCAGCTGTAATCCGCAAGGCTGCTACATGTGGGACGGTACGGTGGAGGCACTTTATGGGGCTCACGAACAGTACTGGGCGCTTCCTCAGGATTGCTCGATGACTTTCACATGGGCAATTGCAGGGGCCCGCGCGTGCACCATCCGTAGAGGTGGCGTACACGGCTCTACTCAATGCTCCCCAACCGCGTCTTCTCAGCCCGGCCCTATCGAGTGCGGTCCAGCCACAGCGACCGAGAAGCCGCAACCGCGTCCCGAGGCCGACTGATGCGAAACCTCTCAGCAACGGTCTGCCGTTCAGTCGGATTGTTGACGCAAACAGGCGTGGCTGTTGAAAAACTCTTTTCAGGGGATTTCAACAACGAAACTCGTTTGTAAGTTATTGAATCTTCGTTCGGCTTAGACGCTGAAATCCGCTGAAATTACTGCTTTGGTTCCTTTTTCAACAGCCACAGGCGATAGCGCTCACGATTCAGTTGCCAGTTTGCCACCTCCGCCAGCCGCGTGTTACCATCGATCTCGTTACGAAAACGAGAAGAGACAGGAGTGCAACAGGTTAGTGCTAGCCAGAGAGCAAAAACAATCCGTCGTTGACACGTATCGCACGCACCCGACCGATACCGGTAGTCCAGAAGTTCAAATCGCGCTGTTGAGCGAACGCATTGGTCAGTTGACGGAACACTTCAAGACGCACCAGAAAGACCACGGCTCGCGCCGCGGACTTCTCATGATGGTCAGCAGGCGCCGTAGTCTGCTCGACTACCTGAAGAAGTACGACTCGGAACGGTACAAGACCGTTATTTCCAAGCTCGGCATCCGCAAATAACAGCGCGACCGGCTCCGGGTGGAGCCGGTTCCACCATCGTGAGCCTTAGCAAAGTGCGTTCCCAACCGCCGCCTGGCATCCGCCTGTCCACGCGAACTCCGTGCCCGCGCGCCTGCCCTTCCGCCCCTACAAAGGATGACCTATGAAGCCTGAAGCCACCAAAGTTTCCGTCGAACTCGCTGGCGGAAAACAACTCTCTATTGAAACCGGAAAACTTGCCAAGCAGGCCCACGGCGCAGCCGTCGTGCGCTTCGGTGAAAACGTAGTCATGGCGACTGCGACCGCCAATCCCGACCCTCGTGAGGGCATCGACTTTTTCCCGCTCACCGTCGACTACCGCGAATACACCTATGCCGGTGGACGCTTTCCCGGCGGCTTTATCAAGCGCGAAGGGCGCATGAGCGAGCGCGAGACCCTCACCTGCCGCCAGATTGACCGGCCGATGCGTCCGATGTTCGCGGACGGCTTCCGGTGCGAGACCCAGATCATCGCCCTGGTCCTCTCCGCCGACACGGAAAACGATCCCGATGTCTGCGGCATCAACGCCGCTTCGGCCGCCTTGACCATTTCCGATATTCCATTTCTCGGCCCGCTCGGCGCCGTGCGCGTCGGCCTGATTGACGGCCGCTTTATCGCCAATCCCACCTACGCCGAGATGCGTGACGGCCTGCTCAACATCATGGTCGTAGGCACCGCCGACGCGATTGTCATGATCGAATCGGGCGCCAAGGAAGTAAAAGAAGAAACGGTGGTGGACGCCATCGAATTCGCCCACACCGAAATCAAGAAGATTTGTGCCGCCATCGAAGAACTGCGCAGCAAGGTCGGGAAGCCGAAGCGTGCGGTGACGCCTCCGGAATTCGACGAGGCTTACCTCAAGAACCTGGAAGCGAAGGTTGGCAGCCGGCTCCATGACGCCCTCGATACACAGAAACATCCGAAAGCCGAGAGCTACGAACTGGTGCGCTTGCTCGAGAAAGAACTGCAGGCTGCTTTGCCCGCAGACGACGAACCGGCGAAGGCGAAGCTCGGGAAGTACTACGAGACCCTGCGCGAGCGCATTTTCCGCAACCAGGTGATCGACCACAAGCACCGTCCCGACGGACGCGCCTTCGATCAGATTCGCGAGGTCTGGATCGAAACCGGCGTTCTGCCGCGCGCCCACGGCAGCGCCATCTTTACCCGCGGCGAAACCCAGGCGCTGGTTACCACCACGCTCGGCACCAGCGATGACATGCAGCGTCTCGAAGGCTTCGAAGGCGAAGCCAAGAAGCGCTTCATGCTGCACTATAACTTCCCGCCCTTCTCCGTCGGAGAAGTCGGTTTCATGCGTGGTGCCGGACGCCGCGAAATCGGCCACGGAGCGCTCGCCGAGCGCGCCCTTTTGGCCGTGCTTCCGAGCGAGGACAATTGGCCGTATGCCATGCGCGTTGTCTCCGACATTCTGGAGTCGAACGGCTCGTCGTCGATGGCTTCCATTTGCGGCGCTTCGCTCTCGTTGATGGATGCGGGCGTGCCCTTGAAAGCTCCTGTGGCCGGGGTGGCCATGGGATTGGTGAAAGAAGGCGACCAGTACGCCATCCTGACCGACATTGCGGGCGCGGAAGATCACTACGGCGATATGGACTTCAAAGTTGCCGGCACCAAGGACGGCATCACCGCCCTGCAAATGGATATTAAAGTTGCCGGCATCACGTCGCAGATCATGCGCGAAGCGCTGGCGCAGGCGCAGCGTGGGCGGTTGTTCCTCCTCGAAAAGATGGAAGAGGTCCTGAACGAGCCGCGCGTGAAGGTTTCGGCCTACGCGCCTCGCATCTACACCCTGCAGATTCCGGTCGACAAGATTCGCGACGTGATTGGGCCCGGAGGCAAGATGATTCGCAGCATCATCGAGCAAACCGGCGTCAAGATCGACGTGGAAGATTCGGGCAAGGTCAACGTGGCGTCGAGCGACGAGGTCTCGGCCAACAAGGCGTTGCAGATCATCCGCGATCTGACGGCTTCGGCCGAGGTGGGGAAGACTTATCTCGGGAAGGTCAGCCGGCTGGCGGATTTCGGGGCGTTCGTCGAAATTCTGCCCGGCTTGGACGGCCTGCTGCACATCAGCGAAGTCGCCGAACACAGGATCAAGGATGTTCGCGATGAGCTGAAAGAAGGCGACCAGGTGCTGGTGAAAGTTCTGGCCGTCGAAGGCAACCGCATCAAGCTGTCTCGCAAGGCAATTCTAAAAGAGCAGCGCGCCAAGATGGGCGGGGCCCCGCCTCCTCCGGATTCGGACGAGGCAGCGGGCGTTGAGCCCTCGGCTTCGCAGGCGCCGCTGACGCCGTCCATGCCGCAGAGTTCACAGCAAGGCACGCCTACAGCGGTGATCGAAGGTGGCGCGGAGTTCGATGCCGACGATGAGCCAAACTTCAACCGCGTAGATGGAGTGGTGGCGTCGGTAGAGGCGGGCGTGGCGCGGCCCGAAGGCACGCGTGAGGGACGTCCGAGCGGCGGTGGCGATCGCGATCGCAATCGCCGGCGCCGCGGTCGCGGTGGCCCAGGCCGCGGTCCAGGCGGTGGTTCGGGAGGTCACGGTGGTGGCCGCTCTGGCGGCGGTGGCGGACGCGGACGACGGTAGGATTGGTTCGGTCTTGGGAAGGGCACGGCTTCAGCCGTGCCGCCCAGGGCCAATAACGACACGGGCTTTAACCCCCTGAGGGTGTCGTTACTTTACTCCTTCGAACCATGGCTTCGCAGCGGCCCACTCATTCGTAAAGGACGCGAATGAGTGGTGCACCCGGCGGCTTGATGCTACTTGATTTCAAATCGAAGATCATATAGTGCTTTTGGGTTCCCCATGTAGTGCTGAGAATATCCATAAATCTGCGTCCACCCATTGAGCACCACGTTTTTCCCCGGCCCGAAATACTCGCTCTGGCCAACATTATCCTCCTGCAACGGACGAAACGCGCCCTTCATATAACCTCCCTCATTGCAGACCTCGTAATACACCTCAACCTCCCGCTTGTCAGAGGGCGGCGTAACCACAGCCAGCTTCACGCCGTTCGATGTGGCGTTAAACCTATCAGACGCCACTTCTTTGCCATCAATAACAAGCCGCAGGTAATGAACAGGTTTGTCTGTGTTAAAGGCTAATATCTTCACATGAGTGGCTACTTCGCCAATCAAAGCGTCACGATTAGCCGAATGATGGCTAACCTGCGCACTCGAATTCGACAACAGAATGAACGCCACCAATAAGCAAACTAGATGCAATCCGATTTTCACTGGAATCTCCATCTTCTTTCTCTATGGTGCTCCGATAGGGTCGGCGCTTGGGTTGTCCCTCAAGGTTGGGCGAGCGCCACAGCCCGCTTGGGGAAGATATCGCCGACGCGGCGGATTTCAGCGCCCACCGCCTTTAGTTTTTCTTCGATGTGTTCGTAGCCGCGATCCAGATGATAGACGCGGTCGATGATGGTCTCCCCATCGGCGACCAGCGCGGCGAGCACCAGCGAGGCCGAGGCGCGCAGGTCCGAGGCGAGCACGGCGGCCGCGCTCAGCGGAGTTCCACCGCGGACAATGGCACGGCGCCCTTCGATCTTAATATTTGCGCCCATGCGCACCAGTTCCTGCGCGTGCATGAAGCGGTTTTCGAAAATATTTTCCGTGACAATCGAAGTGCCCGCGGCCTGCGTGGCCAGCGCCATGTACTGCGCCTGCATGTCGGTAGGGAAGCCCGGATATTCTTCCGTATTCAGGTCGGCGGCTTGGAGCGGCTGATCGCCCATGACGCGGACGGAGTCCGCCTTCACCGCAGTCTTCACGCCGGTTTCCGCCAGCTTCTGCAGGATGGCGGTGAGGTGCGCGGGATCGCATCCGGCAACATTGAGGTCACCCCCCGTGAGGGCCGCCGCGATGATGAAAGTTCCGGCTTCGATGCGGTCGGGGATGATGCGGTGCCGAGCGCCGTGGAGCTTGCTCACGCCTTTCACGCGAATCGTGGACGTGCCCGCACCCTGGATCTTCGCTCCCATGGCGTTGAGCAGCGCCGCGAGGTCGGCGACTTCCGGTTCGCGGGCGCAGTTCTGCATGACGGTTTCGCCCTCGGCGAGCGTGGCGGCCATGAGCAGGTCTTCGGTGCCGGTGACGGTAATTCTGTCGAAAACAATTTCGGCGCCCTGGAGTCGATCCCCTTTGAGCGGATCCGTGATGGCCTCGACGTAGCCGTGCTCTTGCGTGATTTTCGCGCCCAGACGCTCCAGACCTTTGATGTGGAGATCGATGGGGCGAGCGCCGATGGCGCAACCCCCGGGCAGCGAGACGTGAGCGCGTCCACAGCGGGCCAGGAGCGGTCCCAGGACGAGCGTGGAGGCGCGCATCGTCTTGACCAGTTCATACGACGCTTCGGGCGAGGCGAGCGTGCGCGCGCAAATCGTCGTCCGGTGATGGGCGCGTCCGTAGCCGAGTTCGACTTCGGCGCCCATGGCGGCGAGCAGCTTGCGCGTGGTCTCGATGTCGCGCACCTGCGGAATGTTTTCCAGAATCACCGGTTCGTCGGTGAGCAGGGCCGCTGCCATGCAAGGCAGTGCCGCGTTCTTCGCGCCACTGATTCGGACCGTGCCCAGCAGGGCATTGCCGCCGCGGATTACGAGTTTATCCATAGAGTGCGTTTTCGGAAATCAGGACCGTTTTCATTCTAACTAGGATTGCGGGGTGTCTGCCGCTGGAAATCCGACTTGAACTCCGCCCGCGCGCTTTCCCCTGTGAACCGGAGCTTGCCCTGAGCGGAGCCGAAGGGTGCCCTCTGTGGTTAAGTTTTTCGCCGTTAGAACCCAAACTCCTATCCATGCTTTGCTAGCGTTATCGCTCTGCGCACTTGACCTTGGGATTCCTTCAAAGCCGCCGCGGCGCGAGCGCCGCTGACTCCAGCTTTGGCCATGACCATGGCGACGGCGACGCGGCCTCCGGCGGCAGCGAGCAGCTTGCGCGCGGCTCGGCGGTCGAGTCCAGCGGCTTTTTCCACGATGCCCACTCCGCGTTCGACCAACTTCTGGTTTCTCGGACGAACGTTGACCATGAGGTTGCCATAGACGTGGCCGAGACGAGTCATCGCCCCGGTGGAGAGCATATTCAAAATCATCTTCTGCGCCGTGCCCGCCTTCATCCGAGTGGAACCAGCGACGACTTCTGCGCCAACCTCCGCGACAATTGCCACGTGCGCGGCTTTGCCAAGTGGGGATTTCGGGTTGCAGACGACGGCCACAGTCTTTGCGCCGTGCCTGCGCGCATATTGGAGGGCGGCGATGGTGAAGGGAGTGCGTCCGCTGGCGGCAATGCCCACGACGACATCTCTTTTGGTGGGCTTCTTCCTCGCGATTTCTTTGCGGCCGAACTGGCGCGAGTCTTCATCGGCTTCGACGGCTGCACCCAGCGCTCTGGGTCCGCCGGCGATGATGAACTGGACCGTATGCGGATCGACGTCAAAGGTGGGCGGACATTCGACGGCGTCGAGGGCCGCGATTCGTCCGCTGGTGCCGGTGCCCACGTAAATCAGGCGCCCGCCCTCGGAGAGTGCGGCAGCAATCAGGTCGATCGCCCGCGCGATTTGCGGGAGCGCGCGTTTAACGGCGGCCGCGACCTTGCCATCTTCGCGATTAATGATGCGCGCGATTTTGAGCGCGGACTTGCGATCGAGATTCGTGGAGGCGGGATTTGTTTTCTCGGTGCCAAGCCGCCGGAGTTCCGCGGTCGTTGCTTTGCGGATCGACGCTTTGCGTTTCGAAAGTTCGCGTTTCACGCACTCTTCCCCAGGGTTTCGATCACCGCGTCGTGAAGCGCCGGACGCACCTGTTTGATTGCCTGGTTCTGGCAGTCAGGCCAGGTTCGGTTGGTGAGCAGAGTGATTGAAAGTTGGCGCTCCGGATCGATCCACAGCGATGTACCGGTGTAACCTAGGTGTCCGAAGGAACGGGACGAGAAGTATTTTCCGGATTGTGAGGGAGCCGAGGGCGTATCCCAGCCCAGAGCTCGGGAAGTGCCTGCGGGCGCGGATTCCCGGCGCGAAAACAGTTCGACAGTCGAGGAGCGGAGGATGGGGCGTCCACCGTTGAGCATGGCGTGCGCGAACAGGGCCAGATCTTCGGCGGTGGAGAACAGGCCCGCGTGTCCGGCAATGCCGCCCAGGACGCTCGCGTTTTCATCCTGCACTTCGCCTTGAATGATGCGATGGCGGAAGGTGTGGTCGTCGGTGGTAGGCGGGATGGAGTTCTTCAAGGCGTGCGCGGGATTGAAGGTCGTGCGAGTCATGCCAAGCGGACCGAAGATTTCCCTCTGACAGAACACGTCGAGGGATTCGTCGGCGAGCCGTTCGAGCGCAACGCCGAGAATGATGAAGCCGATGTCGCTGTATTCGGCGCGTGCCCCGGGGGCGGCGGTAAGTTGGGCGGCGCAAGCGGCTCGTAGAAGGGCTTCGCGAGTCGGGGCGCGCAGGAAAAGCTTCTCATAGCCGGGCAAGCCGGAGGAGTGCGCGACCAGCATACGCAGGGTGACATCGCAGCGACCGGCATCGTCACTGGCGAATTCCGGGACGATCGCCGTGACCGGCGCTTCGAGATCGAGCAGGCCGCGTTCGTAAAGGATCATGGCCATCGCGGTCGTGGCGACCACTTTAGTGAGGGAAGCGAGATCGAAGAGGCTCGCGGTGGTGACTTCGAGCGAAGCCGGATCGTAGGTGAAGCGGCCAAAAGCCTTGTGTGCGACCAGTTCTCCGCCGAGGGTGACCGCAAGCAAGCACGCCGGGAAGGCGCGGGCGGCGATGGCCGTTTCCAGGATGCCGAAGGCATCCCGAAACCGATCGTCCTGCGCAACGAAATTGCGCACCAGGAAGGCAAAACCAGCGGTCGGGTTGAAAGCAGTTGAGTCCAATATCTTCTCTGAGATGGACAATGTACGCGAGGAGGTCAGGTGCTATTTTCCGATGGTTTCTTCCGAAAGTGATACCTGTAGGTTAGCCCTTCGGAATTGCTTGGAGACCGCCCGTGCAACGTTGAAAAGTGGATCGGCATTCGCTAGCCAGTCGAGGTCAGAAAAATTCTTGGGACAAGGCTGCGGCGCAAGCCCTTCCAGTCCCGCCGAGAGTACACCGCTTCCTTTTGAACTGAACGGCACTGATCCGTCAATCGACCGGGCAGTAACATCGTAAGCTATTTCTCTCTCCACCACCGGAACCTTCTCGGGTATGAGGTCGATGCGCACCCCAAGATCGGCGTTGGCTGCCTCTACGAACTTGAAATCCGCCGCTTTCAGAGACCGGGGCAATTCCGCGCTGAAAGATTCGGATCTTGTCATGTTGCTGGCGGGATCGAGCTTGACAGTGAGCGCTTTAGGATACTTCTCGCGAAGCCGTTGGAAAACGCCGGTCGCAGATCCATTGAACAAGTCTCCGTTCTCATCTGTGCTCGTGGACGCGCAGGAATCCAGGCTTTCCGTCTTGCCATTGGTGGTGATTTGCATTCGAATTACGCCTAGGCCAAGGTTCTGTGTATGAACCTGTTCAGTAACTTTCCCGTCGATCACACTGTCCGCGTCGGCTTCGGTATTTGCGAGCGAGATGTGCGCATCGTCCAGTTCGATTTCCAGAAACGTCCAGAGCCGATGGGCAAGCTTGGGATCACCAGTCAAATTGAGGAACACCTTCCTAATCCGCGCTCGTTGGGCCGCGCCGTTGGACACCAGAGTGGACGTCTGCGCATCTGCGACTCCGATCAAGGCAACTGCCAACATCACCAGCGACAGAATTGTTCTCGACTGCGGGGCGAATCTGGAATCATTGATAGGAGTCTCCATTCAGGCACCTCTTGCTGGGACACATTATAGGGTCTCGTTTCGAAAACGGGAGCATAGCCCGCCATGCGGTGGTAACTTGAGCCTCCTCTTAGTTGGGTGTACATTCGCAGTGATCCGTGAAAAGCCCATTGCGCAGACTAGCCTCCGCTATCATTGCTGCCATCCTCTTGTTTTCCGTCGCTGCGTTCTCTCAGGCCCCGCTCGATTCGCGCCTAGCCGTTCTCGACCCCATCATCGACGACGCCATCGCCCAGGGCCAAATTCCCGGCGCTGTGCTGATTGTGGGCCACGACGGGCAGGTGGTCTATCGCAAGGCCTATGGCAGCCGCGCAATTGAACCTCGGCGCGAGGCGATGACGCTGGATACGGTGTTTGATTGCGCGTCGCTGACCAAGGTCCTGGCGACCACGCCGGCCATCATGCAGCTCTGGGAGCAGGGAAAGTTTCGCATGAACGATCCGGTCGCGAAGTACCTTCCCGAGTTTGGGCAGAACGGGAAGCAGGATATTACTATCCGGCAGTTGCTGGTGCACTATTCGGGGCTGGCTCCGGATCTCGACTTGACGAAAGCCTGGGAAGGGAAAGAGACGGCGTATCGCATGGCGTTTGAGGGAGCTCCGGAATGGGCTCCGGGAGCGGAGTTTGTTTATAGCGATATCAACTTCGAGGTGCTGGGAGCGTTGGTGGAGCGGCTCTCGGGCGAGTCGCTCGATGAGTACGCGGCGAAGCATGTGTTTGGACCTCTGGGGATGAAAGAGACGCGGTTCCTGCCTCCGCATTCGTGGCAGCCACGGATTGCTCCGACCGAGGAGGATGAAAACCATCACATGCTGCGCGGAGTCGTGCATGATCCGACGGCCCGCCGAATGGGCGGTGTGGCGGGGCATGCGGGAGTATTTTCTACAGCGGACGATCTGGCCATTTTTGCGCAAGCTTTGCTGGATGGCGGCCGAGGTATGCTGACTCCGGCGACGATTGCGAAGATGACATCACCACAGCAGCCCGCGAATGAGACATCCGTCCGCGGATTTGGCTGGGATATCGATTCTCCTTATTCCACCAACCGGGGAGAATTGTTGCCGGTGGGCGGCTACGGGCACACGGGATTCACTGGAACGTCGCTGTGGATCGATCCGACGACCAAGACTTATATCGTGCTGATGACGAACGCGGTGCACATGAAGGGGAGGGGAAATGCGATCTCCCTTCGGACCAAGGTGGCGACGGCGGTGGCGGCGGCGCTGGCGCTCAATCCCTCCGATGCCGAGAAGATGCGGATTGCCGCCATCACCGGCTACAACGAAATGCAGAGTGCGGCACGCGAGCTGGCGGTGCGGAACGGAACAGTGAAAACGGGAATTGACGTGCTCGAGGAGACGAAGTTCGCGGCGCTTCATCCGGCGCGGGGCGGGGCTCCGCGACGCATTGGACTGCTGACGAATCAGACCGGCCTCGACTCGGAAGGACGGAGGACGATTGACGTGCTGGCGAAGGTGCCGGGGATTTCGCTGGCTGCGATTTTCAGCCCTGAACATGGGGTGACGGGAACGCTGGATACGACGGACGTCAAGAATACGAAGGATGCCGCGACTGGGGTTGCGGTCTACAGCGTATACGGGGCAAGCGATGCGGCGCGGCGTCCGCCGCTGGACGTTCTGAAGCGGCTGGATACGGTGGTGATCGATCTGGCCGATGCGGGCGTGCGCTTTTACACTTACGAGACCACGACCGGATATTTTCTGGAAGCGGCGGCGAAGGCCGGAATCGAGGTGGTCATTCTCGATCGGCCGAATCCGATTACAGGCTCGTTTGTGCAGGGGCCGGTTTCCGACTCCAATTCCGATGACGGGCGAGAGAATTTCACCGATTACTTTCCCGAGCCGCCGCGCCACGGGATGACTCTGGGAGAACTCGCAAGAATGTTTAATACCGAGCGCCACATTGGGGCGCGGCTCGACGTGGTTGCGATGGAGGGTTGGCAGCCGGGGGACTGGTTTGATTCGACCGGGGTCGCGTGGGTGAATCCTTCGCCCAATCTGCGGAGCTTAAACGAGGCGACGCTATATCCGGGAGTGGGGATGATTGAAGGGACGAACGTCTCGGTGGGGCGGGGGACGGATACGCCGTTCGAACTGGTGGGCGCGCCCTGGATCAACGGCCGGGAACTGGCGGCTTATTTGAACGGGCGCGAGATTCAGAGTGTGCGATTCGTGCCGGTTGCCTTTACTCCGTCATCGAGCAACTTTGCCGGGGAACGGTGTGAGGGCGTAAATCTGATCGTTCTGGATCGGAATACTCTGGACTCGCCGGAATTGGGAATCGAGCTGGCTGCGGCGCTGCACAAGCTGTATCCGAATGACTTCAAGCTGGAGCGGATGGCCGACCTGCTCGTCAAGCAGGCGGTGCTCGAGGCCATTGGCGCTGGCGAAGACCCGAGACGGATCGCCGAGGACTGGCAGGAAGGGCTGGACGGGTTTGTGCGCCTGCGGGAAAAGTATTTGTTATACAAGCAGCGGCCGTAGCTTGCGGAAAAAGTCGGTGTTGCACTTGATTTTGGGTGGAGCAGCGCCGGGGCCCCCAGCACGCCGGGTTTTGGCGTGCTGGGGTGGGGCGGTTCACCGCTGCAGTAAGTGCATTGTTGTGAATCCGGCTTTATAGCCGCCGAGGGCACGGCTCTCGCTTACGGGCGATTTTTTCCGCGGCCTGCGTAACTCGTGGTCGTGCCCAGACGCCTCAGTTACAATGGCTCCGCGTACGCAGGTTGGCCACGCGCGAAAGTTCGCTTCCCAGCTAACCGGCGCTCGGGTGGACGCATCTGAGATTGCAAGCATGTTGCTGAATAATCGTGAAAGAGGCAGGCCTTCGATGAAGATTCGTGTAGCGTGTACTTGGATTGTCTTATTGGCGGGAATCGCGGCCGCCCAGTCGACTCTACCTCCGAACCCGGCGGCGACTTCGGTGGAGTCGGAGAAGCCGAAGCTGACCATCCCAGCGGGAACCAGGGTTCCGCTATCGTTGAAGCAAGCGATTTCGACCAAGACGGCTAAGACCGGTGATCCGGTCTATGCTGAGACTGCCTTTCCTTTCGTGGTCAATGACCGCGTCGTGATTCCGGCGGGCACTTACATCCAGGGAAAGATTGAGCGCGCGCAGCGCGGTGGGCACGTGAAAGGGCGAGCCGAGGTGCTGATCCACTTTACCTCGATGATTTATCCCAACGGCTACACGGTGCTGCTGGGAGGCTCGATCGAGAACACACCCGGGGCGGAGCAGACCACGATGAAAGATTCGGAAGGGACGATTCGCCAGGATAGCGAGACCGGGAGAAAAGTCAGGTCAGCCGCGGAGGGGGCCGGCACGGGCGCGGTGATCGGCGCGGTAACCAACGGAGGCAAGGGAGCAGGGATCGGAGCGGGAATTGGCGGGGTGGCCGGGCTGGCGATCGGAATGTTGTCTCGCGGCGCCGATGTAAGGCTGGGCCCGGGGACGTCGATCGAGATGGAGATCCAGCGGGATGTAACCGTGGATGCCAGCCGGATTTCCTCACGGCGTGAGGTTATTGTCCGGAACGATTAATGAAATGGAGTGACGGGTATCTCGCCCGTCATGACGGGGGCACGTCCGGTTCTCTACCCAAGCAAAAGCACAAACTACTTCAACACAAACATGGCGTTCACATGTGCCGTGACCGTCACCTTCTGGGGAGAGAACTCCTCGGTCGGCGTGGGTCCCGGTGCTGCCATGGCCATGGGCATGGCACGCCGCTGCATGGGCGCGATGACGCGGATGTTCTCGGACGTGTCGACGGACGCATAGGAGAGTTCGCCGAGCATGCGTCCGCAGGCGTTCGCGAGCGACTCGGCGGAAGCGCGAGCGCGGCGGTAGGCGTCGGCAACGGCTTTGCTCTTGGCCTCGTCGGTCGAGTCCAGCGTGTAGCTCAGCGACTGGCTTTCACTGACGCTCGCATCGGCAAGCTGCTGGGTGACCGGGCCGATCTTCGAAAAATCCTTGAGCTTCAAGCTGACACTGGTCGTGACCTGGTAGCCGATGACTTTGTGCTTCGGATTCTTCCAGTCGTACAGGGGATTCACAGCGAAGAAGCCGATTTCCGCCGACTTGGGATCGATGCCGTTGGCGCGCAGAACCTGGCGCGTGGCCTCGGCTTGTTTGGCGGCCAGGTCGTAGGCGTCTTTGGCGCTGTCGGCCTGCGCCGAAATGTTGAACTGGATCAGCGCGATATCCGGCGCGGTTTCAAATTTGCCATCTGCGCCAACAAAAACGGTGTTGGGCATGGCGTTGAGCGTGGGACTCTGCGCGCTCACGAGCGCGCTTAGAAGGAGAACGGCGCAAACAGCGGCCAAGGCGGTTTTCATCGGATCTCTCCTGCGTCTTGTCGATCTTCAAATCCACATCTTGGAAGGTGGATATCGAGACTGAAGCTGAAGCCTCCCTTATACACCTTTGAAGTTAGAACGCGCCCAGCTTCGCAAGTTGCAATCCAAAATGGGGTAGAGACGCGGCTTGCCGCGTCTCTCTCGGCGATGTCCTGCTGGACGCGATCTTTTTCCTCGCGCTTCTTTCTTCGCCCGGGGAGTTCGGGCGTTAAGCCCCGGTGCGCCCGCCAGACGTGAAACAGGCACCAGAGCTATCGCTGATCATACTTTCGGGAAAGACGGATTCCGTTCGCTGATATCTTTGCGCAAGTCTTCCCAGAGACTGTCGGGCATTTCGAGGAATACCTTGACGATCTCGGGATCGAACTGGCGACCGGACCAGAGTTCGATCTCCTTGCGGGCGGCCTCAAATGATTGTGCGGGCCGGTACCGTCGGTCCACGGTCATGGCGTCGAGGGTGTCGGCTATCGCGAAGATGCGCGCGCCTAGTGGAATCTCATCGCCCTTCAGTCCACGGGGATAGCCGTGTCCGTCGAAATGCTCCTGATGGGAGTAAACGATCTGCGCCGCCTCCGCCAGAAAGGGAATTCGGGAGACGATCTTGAAGCCCTCGTAACAGTGCTCCTTCATCTCCGCCATCTCCTCCGGTGTAAGCTTGCCCGGTTTTTTCAGGATATTGTCGGGAATTGCCAGCTTGCCGATATCGTGCAAGAAAGCTCCGCGGGCGATCACGGCGACTTCTTCTTTGGGCAGTCCCATTTTCCGCGCGATGGCGATTGTGTACGCGGTAACGCGACGGGTGTGTTCTTGCGTCTCAGCATCTTTGGCGTCCACCGTATCACCCAGGGCCTCGAGCGTCAGGTCATAGGATTTCTCGAGGTTCGCAAGCGCCGTTTTCCATTGCTGGGTGCGAGCGGCCACCAGCGCCTCGAGGTTGGTGCGATAGGCATCGTTTTCGCGCTTGAGGCGGCGATTCTCCAGCGCGCGGCGGACCGTGGCCAGCAGTTGCTCGCGCTCGAAAGGCTTGAGCAGGTAGTCGTACGCCCCATTGCGCAGCGCCTGCAGCGCCACCTGAATGTCGTGGACCGCGGTGACCATCACGATCGGCATGTCAGGGTACCGTTCCTTGGCACGTTCCAAAAGGGCAATTCCATCCATTTCGGCCATCATCAGGTCGGAGAGAACCAGATCGAAATCTTCACCCGATTCCAGAATCGCCAGGGCCTCGATGCCACTGGCGGCTTGGCGTGTCTGAAAATGGGCTCCGCCAAGCATCGACGAAACAATCTCCCGGATTGTCTCCTCGTCGTCTACCACGAGAATGCGATCGTTAGGCATGGTCCTGAGTGTAATGTATCGCTCATTCTAGGCTAGGACTTCACGTTCCGAAAGTAACCTACCGGAGACCGAAATCCACGGACGATCGGGTCCGAGCGTGATATTCAAGAGCTTAGGCGTTCGTGCGTCTGGCTTTCGTGCGTCTATCTTGCGTCTGTTTATGGATCCAGCCGGGATATTCGGGAGTTCGGTGGGCATGTTGGCCGTCCCGTGGTTGACGGCGCGGGAAACCTCCGCCCTGATCGTCGTGGCGGTCAGTCTGCTCTTCTTCCGGGTATTTCGGGAACGATGTCTGCTGGTGTGGGGCGCGGGTTGGGTCGCCTATGGGGCGTTTCTGTGGATGACGGGCACTGGCGAGTCGCACGTCGTACTGACGAAGACGACGGCGGCGACGACCGCCGCATTCGCCCAGGTCGCCTTTGTGCTGGCGATGGGACTGTATGCCGCGGCGGCTCTGATCTCGGCCCACGCGAAACGAGCCTTGACCGTGTTGGTGGCGGTCTCGTGGGTGCTGATGGTCTGCGCCGTAATGCGCCCGTTCTATTTTCCGGATTCGAAAACCTTGGGGCTAGGGGTGGAGGTAGCCTGCCGGCTGATGGCGGCTGCGGCAGCTGTCGAACTGTTGCGCTACCGGTTCGGGCGTATCGGGCTGGGGCCTTTCCTCTTCGGCGCCGGGCTGGTGACGTTGAACCTGCACTGGCCTCGATTCACCAGTCACATTCCGGGTGAAGCGTACCTGTTGGCGGAAGTGTTGTTCGCCACGAGTATCTTACTGGTGGTCTTGGACGACGCGCGCCTGCGCATGCGCCGCCTGGCGGTGTTGAACGAGTTGGCGGTCACAATTGCGCGCGGCCAGAATCATGCCCCGATGACACAGGCCGTTCTGCAGAAACTGAAAGCGGTAGTGGGGGCGAAGGCAGCGTGGTTCCAATCGATGGAAGGCGGCCAGCTGACACCCACGCAGCACGCTGGCCTGTCGCCGGAATTTCTGCGAGTCATCGGGTCAACGGAAGTCGATAACGCGACGGATGAAACGCAGGCCCGCGGGCTCCAGAACATACTTCAGAACATTCTTCAGAATAACGACAACCGTGCCGTGGTCGTGAAACGTCCCGAGATGCCGGAGCCGGAGCGCGAGCAACTCAGGAAGCATGGCATTCACCACGTGGTAGTGCTGCCGGTGGTGGGCAAAAAGTCGGTGATCGGTTTGCTCTCGCTTGGCTGCTCCGGCGGCCGGAGCCACACCAGGGAAGAACTGGACTTTCTGGAAACAGCGGCGCAGACGCTGGGGATTGCGGCGGAGAATCTGCGTTTGCTGGAGCAGGTGCTGCGCTCGCAACGGCAGTGGATGAATACCTTCGATTCCATCCAGGATCTGATTCTGGCGCACGACGCGGACTTCCGAATCCTCAAGACCAATCAGGCCCTGCTGCAGCGGCTGGAACGGGCGCCGGCCGATGTCCTGGGCAAACGTTGTGAAGACGTCCTGCCGCAAATGCGCGACTGGCATGGCTGCCCGTATTGCGAACGAGGCTCGGGGCTGACCGAAGGCTTGGATCCGTGTTTCGGCGGGCAGTCGGTGATTTCGACCTCATCGTATGCGGAGCAAGGAAGCCAGCAGAAGGGCACCATCCATGTGGTGCACGACACGACGGCGCGGCAAGTGGCGGAAGAAAAGTACCGCATGTTGTTCGAGCAGGCGCAAGAAGGCGTGTTTGTGGCGACGCCGGAAGGAGCCTTGCTCGACTGCAACGACGCCTTTGTCACCATGCTCGGGTACGGCAGCCGCGACGAGTTGATGGCGCTGGATGTGCGCAGTGTGCTGCACGCAGTACCGGAGGAGGGAGAGGCTTTTCGGCGGGAAATCGAGGCGCACAACTACGTGCGCAACTTTGAAATTACGGTGCGGCGCAAAGACGGCATGCTGCTGGCGGTGGCGCAGAGCTGTTTTGCCACCCGCGGCGCGGACGGACGCATCGAGCGCTATCAGGGCTTCATGCTCGACATCACCGAGAAGAAACGCTCGGAAGACGAGATGCGCCGGCGCAATCGCGAACTGAACGCGCTCAACGCCATGGCCGTGATCGCGACGCAATCGTTCGATCTCGATGAAATTCTGAACCTGACGCTGCGCCAGGTGATCTCGCTGTTTGGAGCGGAGACGGGCTCCGTTTATCTGGCCACGGAACCGGACGGTACCTTCCGTCGGCGCGCCGGTTGGGGACCGCGCAGCGAAGCCCGCGTCCGCATGGCGGAAGCGGTCTTTCCCGAAGGCATGGGCGATCTGGTGATGCGCTCGCGTGCGGAAGTGGTGACGCAGGATTTTCTGCCCCACCTGCCACCGGCGGTGGTCGAGTTCGTGTGCGCCGACCGCTTGCCCTACTGGATCTGGGTGGTGTTCTGGGGCAAGGACAAACCCATCGGCATCATGGGCATCGCCAGCAAGGAAGACCGGCACTATTCCAGCAACGATGAGAATCTGCTGGTCGCCATCAGCCGCCAACTGGCGACCACCATCGAAAAGGTACAGCTTTACGAAGAGACTTGCCGGGCCTACGAAGACTTGCGCCGGACACAGGAGCAACTGCTGCAGAGCGAGAAAATGTCGGCGGTCGGCCAGTTGATTTCCGGGGTGGCGCACGAATTGAATAATCCGCTGACCGCAATCCTCGGTTACGCGCAACTGCTGGAAGGTGCCGGCCTCGATGAGCGTTCGGCCGACTATGTGCGGAAGTTGTTCAAGCAGGCCCAGCGGACCCATCGCGTCGTCCAGAATCTGCTTTCCTTTGCGCGCCAACGCAAGCCGCAGAAACAGGAAGTCGACTTGCGGAAGGTTCTGGAAGAGTCGCTGACTCTCCGCGAATACGATTTGAAGGTTAATAACGTCACGCTGGAACGAGAGATCCCCGAGGATGTGCCTTCGGTGGTGGTCGATCCCCACCAACTGGAACAGGTGTTTCTGAACGTAATCAACAACGCGCTCGATGCAATCGTCGAGGGCAGTGGCAGCGGTGTGTTGAAAGTGCGGGTGTTCAGGAAAGATGCCTTTGTGTGCGTGGAGTTCGATGACAGCGGCCCTGGATTCAAGGACCCGGGCCGGATCTTCGATCCCTTCTACACCACCAAGCAGGTAGGCAAGGGAACCGGCCTGGGGTTGAGTATTTGCTACGGGATCGTCAAGGAACATGGCGGGGAAATCGTGGCGCGCAATCGAGAAGAGGGCGGAGCGACCATTGAAGTCCGGCTACTGGCAAGCGAGAAATCCGCAATGCCTGAGACGGTGGCTCCCGCGCGTCGAGAAGCGGTGCTCAAGGGGCGCGTGCTGCTGGTTGAAGATGAAGAAGCGGTGCTGGAATTTGAACGAGACGTGTTAATTGGAGCCGGAGCCGAAGTCACGACCTCGATGACCGTGGAGGATACGCAGGAACAGCTCCGTAAGGGCTCTTTCGATGTGATCGTGATGAGTGGCCGTATGCCGGGCGGGTACAGCGCCCGCGAAATGTACGACTGGATCGCAAAGAACCGCCCCGGCTTGGAAAAAGGGCTGCTGTTCACGTTTTCCAGCGTGACCGACCCGCAGACTCGAAGTTTCCTGCAAGAACATGGCGTGCCGTCGCTGGCGAAACCGTTTGAGATCGCGGACCTGATCTCACAGGTGCGTGCGCTGAGGCAGAGGGAAGGGAACGCGGAAATCAAGACGAAAGAAAAAGACGAAGAAAAAACCTCCGCCGCGTCCGCGGGAACCTAGAGGGATTCAGCATCTGCTGCGTCCCGTTCGTGTAGGGACAGCCCGCCCTCGGCTGTCCAAGCCGAGCGCAGCTCGGCAGTTGCCGGTAGCTACAGCGATGCCGGATTCGCTCTAAAGTTGTCCCTTCAAGCCGCGCATCATTTCCGCAATCAATTTTTCGTTGCGCCGGTACCAGCGCCAGTGGCCCTCTCTCTTGGCTTCCACCACGCCGGCTTTCTCCAAGATGCGCATGTGATGCGAAACCGTCGGCTGCGCCAATTTCACACGCTGCTCGATATCGGAAGCACAAAGGCCGGTTTCCTTGTCGAGCGAGCATCCGCCTTTTTCTCTGAGCGCGCACAGAATCCGGCGGCGGGTGGGGTCGGCAATGGCGTGCAGGAAGCGATCAAGACTGAGAGCGGCGTGAGCCATGATGAGGAAGGGTAACAGAGAGGATTGGTAATTTGTAATTGGTAATTTGTGATTTGAAATGGATCCTGCGCCCTGTGATCTCAGGTTTTCGAATTGCAAATTACAAATTACCAATCACAAATTCTGCTCATTTCTTCACAATCGGATTATAGCCATCGCCGATCAGCCGGGCGCGCATGGCTTCCGCATCCTTCAACTCCGCGTAGGGTCCGACCTGCACGTGATAGAACTTGTCGGCGGCGGTGTTGTTCGCGGCGAAGGCCGGATACTGCTTCTTCTTCAGAGCCTCGACCAGCGCGTCGGCGTCTTCCTGGCGGCTAACGGCAGCGACCTGCACGTAGTAACTTCCGGACGTAGGTGGCGTTGGCGCCGAAATCGCGGCATCACCGGCAGCCTTGGGCGCCCCGTCCGCTGTTGTGGAGGTTGCGGTCGGAGTTGCAGGCGCCGCCGCCGAACCCTGGGGCGGTAGTGCGGAGTCGGCATTCTTCTCGCCCACCGCCTTGTAAAAGCTGAAGTCGTTGGACGAAGACTGCGGTGTTGTCTGGGGCGCTCCATTCTTTGCGGCCGAGGGCCGAACGATGGTCGCCGGAGCTGCGGTGGGAGCGCTCAGCAAGCTGCCCGCGCCTGCCATGCTGGTTCTTCGACCAAGCGAAAATCCGATGGCAAAGAAAACAGCGCAGACCAGGACAAAGGCGAAGAAAATGGCCAACATGCGGCCGGTGCCAAGCGTAATCTCCGTATCCTGCTGCGCCGTGGGCATCGAGAGTTGTATCGACCTCTAAAAAGCTGCCGAACTTTGGTTTCGTATCAGGGTATCGCTTTAGCGATACCGCAAGTTCTTCTACATCAGATGCCCCTTTAGGGGCAGGCATTGAAATCGCCTTTCCGCAACCTGCTACTTTCCTGCCGGCGCGCCGGGTGTGGGCACGCCCGCGAGCAACTTCTGCATGCCGGAGAAGAAATCGATCGGCACGGGGAACACGACGGTCGTGTTTTTCTCGACCCCGATTTCGGTGAGCGTCTGCAGATAGCGCAACTGGATGCTGATCGGTTCGGTGGCCAACAGGTGCGCGGCATCCACCAGGCGCTGGGCGGCGGAGAACTCGCCTTCGGCGTGGATGATCTTCGAGCGCTTTTCGCGTTCCGCCTCAGCCTGCTTCGCCATGGCCCGCAACATGGACTCGGGCATGTCCACCTGCTTGACCTCGACGTTCGCCACCTTCACTCCCCAAGGCGCGGTGTGCGTGTCGAGGATGCTCTGCAGGCGCAAGTTAATTTTGTCGCGATGCGCGAGCAATTCGTCGAGTTCCTGTTCGCCGAGCACTGAGCGCAAAGTCGTCTGGGCGAACTGCGAAGTCTGGTACACGTAGTTGGAAACCTCGACCACAGCTTTGTTCGGGTCGACCACGCGCAGGAAAATGACCGCGTTCACTTTCAACGTGACGTTGTCGCGAGTGATGATGTCCTGCGGCGGAACTTCGAGCGCTTCCTGCCGCAGTGAAATGCGCACCATGCGGTCGATCGGGGCGAAGACCAGAATTACGCCCGGGCCCTTGGCCGTACCTAACAGGCGGCCCAGGCGGAAGATGACGCCGCGCTCATATTCGGCCAGGATCTTGATGGAACTCAGCAGATAGATGACGACGATGACGATGCCAACGGTGACCACCGGAAACCCGAGCTCCATAGTATGCCTCCAGGCAAATCGCTATTCAGAGTATGAGCGGATTGTAGCGCAAGCGAGCGGAAATGGGCGTGACGGCATGCAGGCGCAGTTGTTGAAGAAGATGCGGGCGCTGGGGTGGGTAGCCTTCCGCCGGCACACCCATGCCGTGGGTGCCCTATCCTTCGCGTGCTTTTCGCGAAGGGTGGGATTCCAAGTCGGCCAACCGTTCGGGATGTTCCGCTGACCGCCACAATCAGACTTCTACCTGGCACCAGCGTGGCCGTGCCACCGGCTGATACACCGTCCACCCATTTGCGATCGCGATCTCTTTCAAATCCGGATTCGGGTTAATGGCGAATGCGTGCGTCGGACATGGCAAGCATCTCACGATCCCAGATCGCGTTGCCGAACGCGCAATCGGGCGAGGATTTCAGCACCGATCGAATCGCCTCGGGTTTGCCGGGCCCGCTGGGAACTCGAATGAGCCGGTCGGTGATCGATGCCGTTCTCGACCGCCGCCTCGGCGGCCAGGATGCGATTTTGCGGGATGCCGAAGAAGCGCATGGCGGAGCGGATGATCCACTGGTTCGAAGAAGAAACGGCCCAGACGTCGCATCCGGACTCGCGCAGTCGCCCGACCAATTCCCGCATCTCCGGGAAAATATTAGCGGCGATCGCCTGGGCAAAATAGGTGTCGCACGCCTGTTGCACGACGTCCTCCCGCAGCCCGCGGTGCATCGTGACCATCTCTCCGCACATGACCTCTTCGGCGACCTTGCCCGCTCTGTAGTCGGCATAGCGCGACCGCGCCCAGCGTGCAATTTCATCCGACACCAGCCGTTGCTTCCAGTTCCCAGGAAAAAAATCCTTCTCCGGCATCTCCCGACCAGAGCGTGCCGTCGCAATCAAACGCGGCGACGAGCGGTTTAAGGCTAAGTACACTTTCGATGAATTCGGTTTGAGCGGATGTGAGGTTAGTCATGGATGCGATGGTGTTCCCTGCTTGGCGATAACTGGGCAGCTCATGCTGAAGTGCGTCTGCTGGCCTAAGGCCAAAGCAGCATACTCCTCCGGTGTATCCACATTGAGCGCGACCAGCGGGTCGTCCACCGGAACGTACTCGATCTCGCTCTGGTGCGCGTGCTCGACGTCGCGCGCATTCGATGTTTCCGGAGCCTTCAGAAACGCTTCAATCATCTCGCGTCCCAGCAGGATGGGATGCCCGTGTTTTCCCTGGTATTCGGGGATCACCGCCCATTTCTTGCCTTTGCATAGCGCGTTCGAAAGCGGCTTCGAGCGTCGCAATCGTTTCCATCCGCACCGGCGGCCGGTCCACCAGCGTAACCATGGCAGCATCGCGGCCGCGGTTCAGAACCTCCTGCAGGCCGACCTGCAACGAACTGAACTGCCCGCGCGCGGGATCGGGATTCACCACCAGCGACGCGCCATTGGCATACACGATAGGGGCCAGATGCGGCTTCATTCTTGCCGGCGACGACCAGCACGACGTCAACGTGCGAAAAGAAGAGCCGTATGGCAGCAGAGAGGAAAGTGTCGGTCGTTACCAAAGCTGCGCCGAACCTGCAGCCGACGGGGGCCACGGCAGCAAGGCTTTGTCGCGCCCCATGCGGGAGGACTCACCCGCCGCCAGAATTACTCCGCAGAAACTCGGTGCCCGCCCCATGCACGCACGATAACAAACTGCTGCAACTCTGCCAAGGACGGAGGTCACGCATATGGACGAGAACCCGTCTCATGAATGGTTTTGGGAAGGGCACGGCTTCAGCCGTGCCGCTGCCGGCCAACAAAGACGAGGGCCCCTGAGGGCCGGGCGCTTGCGCTTCAGCTGAAGGTCGGCAGTTTGACCAGGTCGTCGTGTGGGACTCGCTCCAGCGCGTGCCCCGCCTTGCGCCAGGCCGTCAGGCCGCCCGCGATCACGAACACTTTGAATCCCAGTTCCTGCAATTGGCGCGCCACCCGGGCGCTCGTGGCTTCGCGCGCTCAAGTACAGTAGAGATAAATCTCTCGATCCTTGGGCAGAGTTCTTGACTTCTTCGATGAGGTTGTTGGGTTCGATGCGGATCGATCCGGCGATCCGTTCGGAGTCGGCATCGTAGTAGCCGTGGCTGCGAACATCGGCGATCAGGAGCCGTTCGGCCGCATCGGACGCCAGCCTTCGGGCAAGCTCTTCCACCTGCACGCGTGGAATCGAGTCGAGCAGCCGGTACTTGCGGTAAACCCAGATTCGATACACGACATAGGCGGCAAGCCCGATCCCAAGGATGATTTCAGCGGCAAAGCCCGCCGAGCGCAACCCGCGAGTGATGGCGCGCAGCGCGTCACTGAAGAGATATCCCGCGAGCGAGTACGCACCCACGTACAAAGCCGCGCCCAGGGCGTCGAATTGCAAAAAATCTCCCAGCCGCATTTTCATGCTTCCCGCCAGCGGCGGAGACATGGTATTGATGCCGGGGATGAACTTGGCAAAAAGCAGCGTCTGCTTGCCGCGGCGATAGAAATATTCCGCCGAGCGCAAAATGCAAGTTTCCGGATTCGCCGAAAGCCGGCACAGAAAGCCGAGCAATGCCCATCCGCTGACCCTGCCCATGAAATAAAGAAGGACATCGCCCGCGACCAGCGCCACCAGAGCTATGCCGAATACGAGATAGAAATGAAGATCTCCATAGGCGGAGACGGCGCCAGCGGTCAGGATGGCGAGCGCGGCGGGCAGCGGAAGCCCGACGGCCTCGGCAAAGCACACCACCGCCAAAAGCAGGTAGCCGTGGTGCGAAATCAATGCGAGCAAGTCGCTCATGGTGAAAGTTCTACCGGCCGCCTAAGCGAAATCCGGCCTAGTTGGATGGTCGATGATTATGGCCCGTCCGTCGGTGAGGGCCTTGACCGAATGGCGGACATTGCTCGGCACGATCGCAACCAAGCCTGCTCGGGCGATTTGGGCCACGCCGTCTATGGTCACCTCAAGCTCGCCCTCGATCACCTCGTAGACCTCTTCCTCAGCGTGAAAGTGCTCGTGAATGGAGGAACCACGTGTAAAGTCGTAATGCGCGAATGTCATATGGGTCGTGTGGAAATATCGCCCATTCCAACCTGGCAATCGCTCAATGACCGGAAGGCTGCGTGTATCCAGAAAGGGCATCGGAAATTCCTTTTGGGGTATTGTAACAAGCCTTGTCCCGCCAAAAGCAGGTAGCCATGGTGCGAAATCGATGCGAGCAAGTCGGTCATTGCGAAAGGGAACCTTTTCAGTATAACAATGGCTGGGGCCGCTCCCGTTGCAATGCACTCCGCTAAACGGGTCGGTTTCGAGTCGATCACACGGGAGCAAGAAGTGTTACCGCGAAGCGCGCTAAATGAACACTTGCGCGTTGGCTTTCAGATTTAGAATAGCCTCGTCCGTAATCACTGCATGGCAGAGCCATCGGATCAGCTTAAGACGCCGCCTCTTGGCCACGATATGGCGGGCACAACCGTGGGCCGCTTCCTGATTCGCAACCGGCTCGGAGCCGGCGGCATGGGGCAAGTCTACGCCGCGGAAGACACAACCTTGAAACGGCGCGTCGCGATCAAGCGCATGGCGCCGCAGCTGCGGTCCGATCCTGGCGACCTCAAACGCTTCCTCAAGGAGGCGCAGCGTGCCTCCGCGCTCAATCATCCCAACATCGCCGCGATCTACGACGTGCTGGAGAACGAGGGTGAAGTTCTTCTGGTAATGGAGTATGTCGAGGGCATTACTCTGCGGCGGCGCTTTGCGGAAGCGCTTAGTACCGAGCAGTTCCTCGACATCGCCATTCAATGCGCCGAGGGCCTTGGGGTGGCGCACAAGCAGCGTATTTTGCACGGCGACATCAAGCCCGAGAACATCATGGTTACGGCCGCGCAGCGGGTGAAGATTCTAGATTTTGGCGTGGCCAAGCGTTTTTCATCCCATGATCCGAACCTCGAGCCGAACGGAGCCACGGCGACCCTGGAGAGCATCACCACCGCGCTGAGCGGAACACCGGCCTACATGGCACCCGAAGTTCTGCTGCAGAAGCCTTACGACGGGCGAGCGGATCTATTTTCTCTTGGCCTGCTGTTTTACGAGATGCTGGGCGGAAGACAGCCGTTCGCAACCGACAGCTTCGCCGGCACGCTCGCGCGAGTCCTGCACGCGGACGTACCGTCACTGAGCGAATTGAATCGGACGATTCCGGCGCCGCTTGCCAGCGTGGTGGCGAAGCTGTTGATGAAGGATCCGCAGGAACGATACCCCACATCGGATGCTCTGATCGCAGACTTACGCGCCGTGCAGCGAGGGGAGGCCTTACCGGCCGGTACGGGAGCCAGCCGGAGAAAAGGTAAACTGGATCGCCGCCGAGTCTGGATCGCAGTTGGCATAGCTGGACTGATGGTGGCCGCAGTCCTGGCTTCCTATCGGCCAGTGCGGACGTTACTCGGGTCCTCCAGCAAGAAGATAACTGCGGCGAGTCCGGCATTACCGCAAACCAAGATCGTCGCCATATTGCCGTTTAAGGTGGTCGAGGGGAACCCTGCGCTGACGGCGCTGGGTCAAGGTTTGGTGGAAGCCATTGCCGCCAAGCTTGACCGGTTGACGGAAGCGCGTTCGTTGCAGGTTATTCCCGCGCGCAACATGCAGGAGAAGGGGCTTACTTCGCTGGCGGAGGTGCGCCGTCAATTCGGAGCCAATCTAGGCGTGGGTGTCTCGTTGCAGCAATCCGGAGATCTGACTACCGTTCGCTACTCGCTGCTGGACGCGCAGAGCGGCCAGGCGGTCGGAGGTGACTCGATCACGGTTCCTACCGCCGACGTGTTCTCGGTCGAGGATGACGTGGCCGAGGGCACCGCAAGATCGCTCCAACTCAAGCTCCGGCCGGAGGAGGAGTCTGGCCTCAGCGTTCACGGCACGACGCAACCGGCCGCTTATGAGCACTATCTGCGAGCGCGCGGTTATCTGGTCGACCATTTCAAGGCGGAGAACGTGGAGAACGCGCTGGTCATGGCCCGCGAAGCGCTCAAACTGGACCCCAACTTCGGCATGGCCGGCGCGACGCTGGGGGAAGCGTACTGGTGGAAATATTCGCTCACGAAGCAGAAACGCTGGACCGGCCTTGCCAGGAGGGAATGCGACAGTGCAGTCAAGCTGGGTAACGCAGGCGCAGCCGGACACATGTGCCTCGGATTGGTCAATGACGGCACCGGGCAATACCGGGAAGCCGCAGCCGAGTACCAACGAGCCGCGGAACTGGAGCCTACGAACGAAAGTGCTGCGATCGGATTGGCACTTGCCCTGGAACACCTGGGTGCCATCGACGAAGCGCAAAAGGCTTATCAGCATGTCGTGGAGGTTCATCCCCAGAGCTACTTCGCATACAACGCTCTGGGCGGATTTTATTACCACCGCAGCGAGTATCAGAATGCAGCGCTGATGTTCCAGAAAGTCACCGACCTGGCCCCGGAAGGATATGTGGGCTATCTCAATCTTGGTGGCACCTACAACGACATGGGGCGTTACACGGAAGCCGTCGCACCGCTGAAGAAGTCGATCGCGCTGCGGCCCAGCTACGGAGGTTACGCGAACCTTGGAACCTCGTACTTCGCCGCCCATAAATTCGCCGACGCCGCCGCCACCTACGAGCAGGCAACCAGGCTCGACCCTCAACAGTACGTGGCCTGGGGCAATCTCGGCGAGGCTCGCTACTATGAAGGAAAAAAGGACGAAGCCATGCAGGCCTACCACAAAGCCGCGGAGTTGGCTGGCCAACAGCTGAACGTGAATCCGCACGACACCGACGTGCTCAGCGACGCCGCCGAGTACTACGCCATGTTAGGGGACAGAAAACAGGCGTTACTTTACCTGGAAAGATCGCTGCAGTATGGACACAGCGAGAAGGAACTGCTCTTCACCGCCGCGGAAGTCTACGATGAGCTCGGCGAAACTGGCCTGGCTCTGGAATGGCTGACCAAGGCAGTGCAGGCGGGCTACTCTCCGAGTAAATTTCGAGACTTTCCCGCGTTTCAGAACCTTGCGAACAATCCCCACTTCCAGGAACTGGTGAGACCGCCGCAGGCGTCGCGCTGACCTGTTCCGGAGTGGAAAGAGCAGAAAGCAATTACAACTCAGAGCAGTGAATCTGTTTTCGAGTATAATTCCCGCCATTACAATAAGGAGCGCCACCCGATGGCTAATGTAAAAGTCTGCGATGGGCAATGGAATGGAGTGAAAAACGAAAGCTTCACATGGACCAATGATGATACCCAGAACGACGCCATCATCAGTCAGGACGGAACCAAAACCTGGCCGTTCACCACGCCAACATCTCCGCCCTATACTCTGACAGTGCCGAAGAAAGTGACTAGTCCGGGCACACTAGCCTGCCAGTTGATCGGCACACCCAATACCTATACCTATAATTCCGGGCCCTGCCCCACCCTGGGAAACCCGAAGACCGTGATTATTTCCTAGCACCGTGTGCGGCGGGCATTCTTACCGTAAGCGAAGTCGGAGGGAGCGCCTGCCCCACATGTTGTTCGCTTGGCTGGAAGAAACTCTTGCCACAGTGGTGCGAATTCAGGTGCGACATACCGCAAAAACTCAAGGCTCGTATCAGGTTATCGCTTCAGCGATACCGCAAGTCGTTCGAAATCAAACGCCCCTTTAGGGGCGGAGCGGCGAATGTCGACTTTTGAGCCAGCATTCGACTACCGGTTTTATGAATGGCGCACGCCTGTGCTAACGTTGCCAGCGTGAGCGCGCCCAAGCACATTGCCGTAATTGCCGGGGATGGGATCGGGAAAGAAGTCATCCCAGAGGCGGTAAAGGTCATGGAGGCCGCTGGAGCCGCGGTCGAATTGACGACGTTCGACTGGGGAGCCGACCGCTATCTCACCGACAAAGTTACGGTCCCGCCGGACGGCTTCGCCATCTTGGCCCGGGATTTCGATGCCATCCTGGTTGGCGCATTCGGCGATCCGCGCGTACCCTCCAACATCCATGCGAGGGAAATTCTGCTGGGCATGCGGCGTGAGATGGACCTCTACGCCAATGTCCGGCCGGTGCGGTTGCTGGACGCGTCGCTCTGTCCGCTCAAAGGCATCGAACCAGAAGACCTCGACTGCGTCGTGATTCGCGAGAACACCGAAGGCGTTTATGGCGACCTAGGAGGAGTCTTCAAGCAGGGAACGCCGGATGAAGTTGCGATCCAGGAAGACATCAACACGCGCAAGGGAGTCGAGCGCATCATCCGCTACGCGTTTGAGTACTGCGCAAGCAACAAGAAGCTCGATGGCTCGCCGCGGCGGCGGGTTCTGATGTGCGACAAGTCGAATGCCATGACGCACGCCGGCGGCTTGTGGCAACGCACGTTCAAAGAAGTTGCCAAAGATCACCCGCGGATCGAGACGCAGCACATGTACGTCGATGCGCTCTGCATGCAGATGGTGCGCGATCCGCGCGAGTTTGATGTCATCGTAACCAACAACATGTTTGGCGACATCCTCACCGATCTCGCTGCCGGATTGCAGGGCGGGCTGGGGATGGCCGCAAGCGGCAATCTGCATCCGGGAAGAACGTCGATGTTCGAGCCGGTGCACGGTTCCGCGCCGCCGATTGCGGGGAAAAACATCGCCAATCCCTTCGGCGCGATTCTGACGGCCGCGATGATGCTGGCGCATTTGGGAATGACCGGCGAGGCGGCGAAGATCGAAGCTGCCGTGCCCGAAGCGGTGCGGGAGAAGAAAACGACGGCTGACATCGGCGGAACACTGGGGACGGGCGAGGCGGGCGAATGGGTAGCGCAAAGGGTATCTCGTCGTTGATCGTGTGGTGGCGGGACTCTGCCCCGCCGGAGTCTGTGTCATAAGCTTGAGGTTGACCGAAAAAGTGCGCCGGACGATGCACAAGCCGCGAAGCGGCGGAACAGGAAAGCCCGGCACGGCAGTGCCGGGTAGGCGGAAGTGGAACCAATCGAGTCCCGCAAAGGACGGCACTCCGCCGGAACGGGGCAGAGCCCCGTCACCACACGACGTCGAAGATGATTTATCAAAGTAGAGGGAACATGAAGTTGTGGAAGCTCATTCCAGTTGTCCTGATATTCTCCGGGCTGATCTGTGGGGCGTGGCCGCAGAGCCCGCCCCAGACCCAGCCATCCCAGCCCCCCGCAGCCGCCCCCGCCACACCAGAAACCATCGTTTCGCCCAAAGAGGCGAAGGAGTTGTTCCGCTCAGTCGACGAGATTCTGCAGTTTGCCAGCCAGGACACGGGTCTGCCGATCGAGCACAAGGTGAAGCGCAGGCTGACCAAGCGCGACGAGGTGCAGTCCTACATCGAGAAGAGCATGAAGGACGACAAGGACGCGAAGCGATTGGAGCGGTCGTCGGCGGTCCTGAAGAAATTCGGCTTGATCCCGCGGGACTTCGACCTCTCTAAATTTCTGGTGACGATGCTGCGCGAGCAGGTGGCAGGATACTACGACGCCAAAACAAAAACCGTGAATTTGCTGAACTGGGTGGACGCAGAACAGCAGAAGCCGGTGTTGGCGCACGAACTAACCCACGCGCTCCAAGACCAGTCGTTCGGCATTGAGAAATGGATGAAGGGATCGACGGAAGGTGCTGATAACAAAAAGAATGACCCAAGCCCCGCGGACATCGTGAATGACGAAGAATCGTCGGCGCGGCAAGCGGTAATCGAGGGGCAGGCGATGGTGGTGCTGATGGATTATTCGCTGGCGCCGGCCGGGAAGACGATGCTCGACGCGCCGCAGATTGTCGACGCGCTAAAGCAGGGCATGCTGACGGGGACGGCGGATTCTCCCGCGTTTCGCGATGCTCCGATTTTTTTGAAAGAGGAGCTGACCTTCCCCTATCGCTATGGACTCGACTTCACCGCCGCGCTCCTGCAAGCGGGCGGCAAGGAACTGGCGTATGCGGGCGCGTTCAAGGATCCTCCGAAGACGACGCGCGAAATCATGGAGCCGAAGACGTATCTAGCACACGAGAAGCTGGAGCCGCTGAAGCTGATCGACATGGAGAAAGATTTCCAAGGCTACGATCCCTTCGATATCGGCGCGATGGGAGAGTTCGACGTTGACGTCTTGGTTGAGCAGTATGCGGGCCGGGATGAGGCAGAGGCGATCTATCCGGAGTGGCGCGGCGGGTATTACTTTGCCGGGAAGCCGAAGGGAGACAAAACGGCGCCGATCGGAGTGCTGTATGTTTCCCGCTGGTCGAGTGCGGCAAAGGCGGCGGAGTTCGCGGCGGTGTATGCGAAGTCGCTGGCCGAACGCTATCAGAAGCGCCAAGGCCTTGGAACGGACGGCAAAGTTGCGGAAGACGCGCCGCCGGTGGATTCCTGGCGCACGCTGCGCGGACGTCATGCCTGGCTGACGGAAGAGGGAGTGGTAATGATCGAAGTCCGCGGCGACGAGATACTGATCAGCGAGAGTCTGGATGACGAGACAACGAAGAAGGTGGAAGGGGATTTTTGGCCGGCAGAAAAATCGCCGGAGAAAGCCGCGTCCGGCAAGCAGTGAATTTCCGTCTTGTATAATCGGCAGTTCCGCGGTCATTTCGAATCCAATCAGGAGCGCACTTGCAGCAGGCAGAGATTGGCATTATCGGCGGCAGTGGTTTGTACCACATGCCAGGTTTCAGCGACGCGCACGAAGTCGTGCAGAAGACTCCGTTTGGCGATCCTTCGGATGCCTACATCCTCGGGACTCTGGACGGCCACAAGGTGGCATTTCTGGCGCGCCATGCCCGTGGACACAAACTGCTGCCCAGTGAACTGAATTTCCGGGCCAACATTTACGGCTTTAAGCAACTGGGAGTCGAGCGCATTGTTTCGGTTTCGGCCGTGGGTTCGCTGAAGGAAGAACACAAGCCGCTCGATTTCGTCATCCCCGACCAGTTTTTCGACCGCACCCGCCATCGCATCGACACTTTCTTCGGCGACGGCATTGTGGCGCACATTGGATTTGGCGATCCGGTGTGCGGCGAAATGACCAAGGTAGTCCGCGACGCATGCCAGGTTGCAGGCGTAACCGGGAAACTGGGGGGCACTTACGTCTGCATGGAAGGTCCGCAGTTTTCCACCAAGGCCGAATCGAACGTGTATCGCAGTTGGGGCGCGGACGTGATCGGCATGACGAACCTGCAGGAAGCCAAGCTGGCGCGCGAAGCGGAGATTTGTTACGTCACCATCGCCATGGTGACCGATTATGACTGCTGGCATCCGCACCACGATTCCGTGACCGTGGAGCAGATTGTTTCGGTGCTGGTGAAGAACGCGGAGAACGCCGCGAAAGTCGTAAAAGCGACGGTAGCCGCGATGCCGAAGACGCGGACATGCAAGTGCGGGCCGGCACTGGCGAATGCCATCCTGACCGATCCGGCCAAGATTCCGGCGGCGACGAAAGAGAAACTGCAGTTGATTTTTGGGAAGTATTTGAAATAAGTCGTTGGTCGATGGTCGTTACTCGCTAGCGTGCCAGCTCGCCAACGACCAACGACCATCGACCAACGACTGCCTTACGGAGACTCATGAGCATTCTCGTAGTTGGTTCCGTAGCTTTTGACACGATCGCCACGCCTTCCGGCCGAGTGAACGACATTCTCGGCGGGGCTGCGACTTACTTCGCGCTGGCCGCAAGTTACTTTACAGAGGTACGCGTGGTGGCGGTGGTGGGTGAAGACTTTACCGCCGAACACGAAGCCGTGCTGAAAAAACGCGGTGTGGACACCCGCGGCATCGAGCGCGCCCCGGGGAAGACCTTCCGCTGGGGTGGCCAGTATTTCGACAACCCGAACGAAGCCAAAACCGATTTCACGGAACTGAATGTGTTCGAGAAGTTTCAGCCGAGAATTCCCAAAGAGTATTCCGATACGCAGTTCCTGTTTCTGGCCAACATTCACCCCACCCTGCAATCGGCGGTGCGCCTAGAGATGGAGGATGTGCGCTTGACGGGCGGCGACACCATGAATTTCTGGATTAATGGCACGCCCAAAGAATTGGCCGAAACGTTGAAGCTGGTGAACGTTCTCTTGATCAACGATACCGAAACCAGGATGCTGGCCGGGGAGAAGAATCTTCCGCGCGCGGCCAGAAAAGTTATTTCCATGGGACCGAACGCGCTGGTGGTAAAGCATGGTGAATACGGAGCGACCATCTTTTTTCGTGAAGGAGCTTTCGGCATTGGATCGCATCCTTTTCGCGCGCCCGCGTTGCCCATTGAAGAAGTTATAGGATCCCACCGGAGCCGGCGATTCCTTTGCCGGCGGATTCATGGGATACCTCGCGTCGCAGGGCGACGGCGGCATTAGTCGCGAGGTGCTGAAGCGCGCCTTGTTTTACGGTGGAGTAATGGGGTCGTTTGCCGTGGAACGCTTCGGGACCGAGCGTCTGCAGAATCTTACCCGCGGAGAAATTGACGCGCGCTTTCAATTGTTCCGCGAACTGACCCATCTGGAATAGAAGCATTGCGGTTTATCTTCAACAGCTCGTGGTTCAAGAAAAGGTTCGTATCAGGGCATGCCTTCAGGCATGCCGGAAGTGCTGCGTGACAAGAGAGCCTTCAGGCGCTGAGGCCTGGAGATAGGTGTTTCAACGCGGACTGTCAAGCCATAACAGAGCGCTCAATGAGTGCAGAGTGCGCATAAGGTGACTGCAAAGTGACGACTAAGACAGCCGCCCCTCCCGACCGCAGTCCGGCCCGCGTGGCCGCGGTCGCTGTTCTTGTTTCCCTGTTTTCCTTCCTCTACTACTTTCAACAAGGCGACCTTCTGCTCTATGGCGACGCAGTAGCGCACATCAATATCGCGCGGCGCGTGTTCGATTCGCAAACGCCCGGTCTATTGCAACTGGGAACGGTCTGGCTGCCGCTGCCTCATCTGTTGATGATCCCGTTCATCTGGTCAAATTCAATGTGGCAGAGCGGGTTGGGCGGCTCGATTCCTTCGATGATCGCCTACGTGCTGCGGGGTCATGGGGATATTCCGTCTCGTGCGCGGCGTGCTGCAAACCGGCCTTCTCACGGAACCGGGCAAGAACCCAGCCGCCACAGTGGGCGCGTGGGCCGCGGCATTCGCCTATGGAGCGAATCCGAACCTGATCTACATGCAGGCGACGGCCATGACCGAATCCATCTATCTGGCGGTGTTCGTCTGGGCCGTCGTGTACTTCGCGGAATTTATTCGAAAATCCCGCCCCGAAGGGGCGAACCAGCTTAGCCCCGCGCTTCAGCGCGGGGTAGGGCGGGAAAAACCATCAAAGTCCCGTAGGGACGACCCGACTCTCACCCGCTGCGCCTGGTGTCTGGCGGGCGCGGAACTCACGCGCTACGACGGATGGATTCTGGCGGCGGTGATGGGAGCGGCCGTCCTCGTGATAGCGCTGCGGCACTGGCAGAATCGCGACCTGCGCCGCGCTGCCGCGATCTTCCTGCTAGGCATCGCGGTGCTCCCCATCCTATGGCTGGTCTACAACGGCGCGGTGTATGGGAACGCGCTGGAGTTTGCGAACGGTTCGTACTCGGCGAAGGCGATTGAACAGCGTGTAGGCGCACCGAATCCGGCGCTTCATAGTGCCCGAGTCGCGGCCATCTATTTCTTGAAATCGGCGCAGTTGAATCTGGCGGAGGGAAACTGGGGCCGCTTCTGGTTGGCGGCAGCCCTTGTGGCTGCGGCCATCGGAGCCTGGAAACTGCGGTCGCAATCGGCGGCAATACTGTTCTTGTGGATTCCCCTGCCGTTCTACGCGCTTTCCATTGCGTATGGCTCGGTGCCGATTCATGTCCACACCTGGTGGCCATTTGCCACTTTCAACCAGCGCTACGGACTCCAGTTGCTGCCGATGTTCGCGCTTTCGGCCGGAGTGCTGACTGCGTCGCTCTTTTCCCTTGGTGCGCGGGCGAGGCACGCGGGAAACCTGGTCGCCGTGCTGTTTGCGCTGATGTTGGTCAGTTACGCCTCGCTGTGGAAGGCGGGCCCTCAATGTTTGCAGGAAGCGCAGAGAAACTGGAGAATCCAGAGCCCTCTGAATTCCGCGGTCTTGCGCGTGGTCGAGACCTTCCCGCCGAATTCGCGCTTTCTGATGGACCTCGGGGAACATGTGGGCGTCATGCAGCGGGCAGGCATTTCCCTGCGGCAGGTGGTGAATAGCGAAAATCACCGCGTGTGGAAGCGGCCGTCCGACCCCGAAGGCCTGTGGGAGCGCACGCTCGCTGATCCGCCGCGCTACGTCGATTTTGTGATTGCCTTCGAGGGCGATGCGGTCGACCAACGCGTGAATCGGGCCAATCTCGCGCTGCTGACGGTAATCCACGCGACCGGACAACCGCGTGCGCTCATCTACGCGGCGCGGAACGCCCCGAATCAATCGCGTTAACCCTGCGCGCCGAGCAACACAGAAAGCGCCCGATGGCGGTGTTAGAATTCGCTCCGTGTCCCCAGACCGCGCGCTTTTCGCCGGCGGGGGTGGTCGAAGACTGCGGCGCTGCTTATGAGCCCATTCCATCAAATCATCGACCTGCTGCGCAATGAACTGGGCGTCGTCCTGAGTTCCACGCTGGCGCGTTTGCTGTTGGCCGCCATACTTGGCGGCGTCATCGGACTGGAACGGCAACTGCGGCATAAACCAGCGGGCCTGCGTACCAATATGTTCATCTGTTTCGGCGCGGCGATGTTCACCGTGCTTTCCAACCAGCTCGCGAGCAGTCTGGGAGGCGATCACACCCGCATTGCGGCGCAGATCATCCCGGGCATAGGCTTCATCGGCGCGGGCTCCATTCTGCACGCACGAGCCTCGGTGACCGGCCTGACGACGGCGGCGACCTTGTTTGTGGTGGCCTCGGTCGGGATGGCCGCCGGCGGCGGCCTGTATCTGACGGCAATCTTCGCCACCGGCATCATTCTGATTGCGCTGGTGGTGCTGGGAGGAATGGAGCGCACCTTCTCCCTGAAGTCGCTGATTACGACCTACGAAGTAACGGGCCACAATGTGGATGGGATGTTGCGAGAAGTGAACCGCCTGCTGGACGCCGAACAACTCAACATGCAGAGCGTGCATATCACGTCCGTCGACCAGGATTTCCGCCTGGTGTTCTCAGTGGATTGCGAGCATGAACAGCAGAGTGCGTTTTCCATCCGGCTGCACGAATCGAACGCGTTTGGCAGCGTAAGAGCCCTCGGGGTTACGGAACACGAATGAACGCCCCGCAGCCGCCAAACGCGAAAATTCCTTTTACGAAGGCGTCAGCCTGCGGCAACGACTTTCTGCTGGTGGAGGCCGCGCATTTTTCCGGCGATCTCAGCGCATTCACTCGCCGGCTGTGCGATCGTCATCGCGGAGTGGGCGCCGATGGCGTGGAATGGCTGTTTCCGGATGCGGAAGCCGACGTCAAGGCGCGCCTGATCAACGCCGACGGTTCCGAGGCGGAAATTTCCGGCAATGGCACCCGCTGTGTAGCGGCGGAAATTTGTTCGCGCAACCCAAACGACAAAACGGAAGTTGTCGTGCGCACTGGCGCCGGACTGAAGACCTGCCACCTCATGAGCCGGCAAGGCTCCACGTTTGAGTTTGAAGCGGAGATGGGCCAGCCCGAAGTCGGCGCCCAGTTGTCGATTGAGACGACAGGAGTGCGGGCGCTGGGGACCAAAGTGTCGATGGGGAATCCGCACTACGTAATCTTCGTCGAAAACTTTCAGGAAGGATGGCAGCGCCAAGCGGCGCTGATTGGTGCGCATCCGCAGTTTCCGCAGGGCACAAATGTTGAGTACGTGCTGGTGCGCGGCGCGAACGAAATCGAGATCCGGCTGTTTGAGCGGGGCGTGGGAGAGACCGAATCTTCAGGCACGGGATCGTGCGCGTCGGCGGTAGCGGCGATTGCGGGCGGGCGGGTAGCTTCGCCAGTGACGGTGGTTGCGCCCGGAGGAACGCAGACGGTGCGCTGGGAGCAGCAAGTCTATCTGCGCGGGCCGGCGACTCTGGTATGCCGCGGAGAATTCTTCCTTTAGCATTCGGCGTACGTGAGACTCGGATCAGGGCATGCCTTCAGGCATGCCGCAAGCGCACAAGCATCAAGAGCCGCTACAGGCTGCGGAAAAACTCGGTGCAGCACTTGATTTTGGGTGGCGCAGCGCTTCAGCGCTGCGATCACTGGCCCGTTTTTAACACTGGCTTTAGCCGCCGAGGTAAGACTGCCGCGGGGAAGACACTTTTTACGCAACCCCTTTAGGCCCTCGGTTTGTAGCGCCGAGGATCGTCCGAGGCTGTTAAGATCGAATCCCAATGGTATCCGCTTCCAAGAATTCGCGAACCAAGCCACGCGCGCTCCGTCCCGGCGACAAGGTGGGAATTGTTGCGCCTGCCTCGAACGTGAATCCAGAGATGCTGGAGGCGGGCTGCAACGGTCTGCGTCGCGTCGGCTATGAGCCGTTTTATTTCGAGTCGATCCTCGACCGCGATCTGTATTTTGCCGGGTCGGTGGAGCGCCGCGCGAGGGAACTGGAAGACATGTTCGCGCGTGACGATGTCCGCGCAATCGTTTGCGCCCGAGGAGGCTACGGATCGAACTACCTGCCGCTGAGGCTGGACCCGAAAAAGATTGTTTTCCATCCCAAGATTCTGGTGGGCTACAGCGATATTACGACGCTGGTGTGCTGCATGGCCGATTCCGCGAACTTCGTCACCTTTCATGGCCCGATGGTGGCCAAGGATTTCGCCGTAGCCGACGGCCTGGATCTGGAATCGTGGCAGAACGCAGTGGGCGGAGCTCCGGAATGGCGCATCGCGGAAGGTTCGGGAGCCAGGCCGCTAGCGCCGGGCCAGGCGGAGGGAATCCTCTATGGCGGGTGCCTGTCGATGTTGGTGGCGTCGCTCGGCACGCAGCACGAGATTCGAACCGCGGGCACGATCCTCTTTATCGAAGACGTTGCCACCAAGCCTTACCAGATCGACCGCATGTTGATGCAACTGAAACTGGCGGGCAAGCTGAAGGATGTGCGCGGCATGATCTTCGGCGAGATGCTGGACTGCCGGCAGGGTCCGGATCAGGATTACACGCTGGAGGACGTGATTCTGCGAATTGTGGAAGACTTGCGGATTCCGGTAGCGTTTGGGTTGCGCTCGGGACACGTCTCGCGGGCAAACATCACGCTGCCGATTGGAGTGCGGGCGCGACTGACCGTCGACGACTCGGTCGAACTGCGGATTCTGGAAGCGGCAACGGTCAAAGGATAAGTCAGAAGTAAGAAGTCAAATTGCTGAAGTAAACACCGAGCCAAGTGTCTCACTTTTGCAATCTGACTTCTGACTTCTGCAATTGCAAGAGATCGAATGACCCAGAAGAAACACATTCACCTGATCGGCATTTGCGGGACGGCGATGGCTTCTCTCGCCGGCATGCTGCAAGAGCGCGGCTTTCGCGTCACCGGCTCGGACGCCGCGGCCTATCCGCCGATGTCGACGTTTCTCGAATCGCTGGGCATCCCAGTAGCGCAGCCGTTTGCCGAAGCCAACCTCGATCCTCGTCCCGATCTCGTGGTCGTGGGCAACGCGCTTTCTCGCGGCAACGTGGAACTGGAGCGCGTGCTCGATGAGCGCATTCCGTTCTGCTCGCTGCCCCAGATTCTGCATGATGAATTCCTGGCAGGGAAAGACGTTCTGGTGGTCGCCGGAACCCACGGCAAAACCACGACGACGTCGATGCTGGCCTGGATCTTCGAGACCGCTGGTTTTCAGCCGTCATTCCTGATCGGTGGCATTGCAGAGAACTTCGGCCGCAGTTTTGGGCTCGGCGAAGGCAAGCACTTTATCCTGGAAGGCGACGAATACGATACGGCATTCTTCGATAAGGGACCGAAGTTCATGCACTACTTTCCGGATTCGGTGATTCTCACCTCGGTCGAATTCGACCACGCCGATATCTACAAGGATCTGGATGCGGTGGAGACGGCCTTCAAGCGGCTGGTGAATCTGGTTCCGCGACGCGGGCGCATTGTCGCCTTCGATTTCGGCAAGAGCATCGACCGATGTCTGCAGAAAGCGTTCTGTCCCGTGGAGCGCTACGGCGCTTCCGATCGCGCGGGCTGGAGAATCGCAAATCTGAAGCTGGGCGAGGAACGCACGTCCTGGTCGGTGTTGCGCGATGGAAAGCCGTGGGCAGACTTCAATTTCCCGCTCGGCGGCGAATACAACGTCTGGAATGCGACGGCTGCAGCGGCGCTGGCGGCGAATTATGGCATTTCGAAAGATGCGATTGCGAAGGCGCTCGAAACGTTTCGCAGCGTGAAGCGCAGGCTTGAGGTGAAGGCCGAGGTCAACGGAATCACCATCATTGACGACTTCGCGCATCATCCAACGGCCATCGAGCAGACGATTCGGGCGTTGCGGGCGCGCTACCCGCAATCGCGGCTGTGGGTGGTGCTCGAGCCGCGCTCGAACACCATGCGCCGCAACGTGCTGCAGGATGCGCTCGCCCGCAGCCTGGCGCTAGCCGATCAGGTAGTGGTAGCTGCCATCTTCAAGTCGGAGGCGATTCCCGAGGCGGAACGCCTGGATCTGAATCGCGTGATCGCCGAGATCGAGAAGCGTGGAAAGCAAGCGCGAATTCTTGCCGATGCCGAATCCATCGTAAATGCGATCGCTCCGGAACTGCGTGAGCGCGACGTGGTTGCCATTCTCTCTAATGGCGGATTCGGCGGCATCTATGAGAAGCTACCGCAACGGCTGCGCGAGCTCGGGGTGAAAACGCCTGGGGTGAAAGAGCTCGGGGCGCAGACGCTTGGGGTGAAGACCTAGGTGTTTCGCACCATTCTCATGCTGCTGTTTTGGGCCGCGGCGCTGCCTTTCGCCGCGCTCGTCGCGATTCCCTGGACGTATCTCACCAAAGACATCAGGTTTTTGTACACCACCTGCATGTGGGCGGCATTCACCGGCGTGCGCATCGCGGGCGTAAAGGTGCGGACGCTCGGCCTGGAAAAAATCGATCCGGCGCGGACCTATGTCTTCATGTCGAATCACATCTCCAATCTCGATCCGCCGCTCACGCTGCCGCTGATTCCGCGCCGCACGTCGGTGATGGTGAAGAAAGAACTGTTCAAGGTTCCAATTCTTGGCCACATCATGTCGCTCGGATCGCTCGTGCCTGTCGACCGCGGCAATCGCGAAGCGGGCATCGCGGCGGTGCGCGACGCGCTCCGAGTCATCGACCAGGGGATCAACATGACCATCTACGTCGAAGGTCACCGCTCGTTCGATGGCAAGTTGCTGCCGTTCAAGAAAGGCCCGTTCTATCTCGCCGAAGAGTGCAAAGTTCCGGTCGTGCCCATCACGATTTCCGGGACGGAAGACTGCATGCCGAAAGCGCGGTTTGCGATTCGTCCGGGGACAGTGACCATCGAATTTCACGATCCCATCGAGCCCTCCGATTTTGGAGAACGCGAATGCCTGATGGCCAAAGTGCGAGCGGCCATCAACAGCGGGCTTCCGGCGGAGATGCGGGAGTAGGCGCTGTGCTATAGTATTACCAGGTAGCACCTAGGATCACCCACGATGCCGAAGCCTTCCACTACTAGCTTGAAGCTCGATGTCGAAGTAAAAGAGCGCGTGCAGCGTCTCGCCTCGGCTCGCCGCCGCTCGCCGCACTGGGTCATGCGCGAAGCCATCGAGCAGTACGTGGAGCGCGAAGAGAAACGCGAGCAATTCCGGCAGCACGCGCTCGCCGCCTGGACTCATTACCAGACAACCGGTCTCTACGTCACCGCCGAAGAAGCCGATGCCTGGCTGGCCAAGCTCGAAGCGGGCAAGGACGCCGCTCCTCCTAAATGCCACGACTGAGGTGGTCGCAACCCGCCCTGCTGGATGTGGCCCGTCTCCACGCGTTCCTGGCTCCCAAAAGCCGGGATGCGGCCCGTCGTTCAGGCAAAAGAGCCGTCAAAGCAATTCGCCTGGCGGTGAAAGCGCTCGCCAAGCATCCGGAGATTGGTCGTCCTGTCGAAGAATTGCCGCTCGAGTTCCGCGAGTGGGTAATTGAATTCGGGAGTGGGGCCTATGTCGCTCTGTACCATTACGACGGGAAACAGGTCGTGATCCTGGCGATTAGACACGGACGCGAAGCCGGATACTGAGTTGCCTGACGATCCGGCGCAATCATCCGACGCAATCACGGGCTTACTGCGAGCGGCCATCAATCGCGGGCTTCCGGCTGAGATGCGAGAGTAGCAATCCTTCCTGTTTACCAGTTGGTACCGGTACCCCCCTCCCCCCTGGTCTCCTGGAATCATAGGGTTAGGAGGAAATTTTCGATCTGGTCTTTGATTCTAAACAACTTAGAGTAAAGTATTCCGGAATAAGGACTTAGCTCGATTTTTCGCTTTGCCAGGGGTTTTCGGTGGCGGGCTGACGCCCACTGAACCGGTCTCAACTTCTGTTGTCAAAGAGCGCCGACCAGGGGGCTGGGGCAGCTTCGAGGGCTGTCTCCTGGGAGGCGGGCGCACCTCGGCCCTGGCACACAGGTCGATTCCATTGTCGCCGACGGGCAGTTAGAAGTCTGTGATGGTGCGTACAGGATTTTGTGATGAAAGAAGGTGAAAGGCCCCGCCCTTCGCTTCGCGATAGGACGAGCCCACCCACGCGTGGTCTCCTACCAGTTCCTCAGAACAACTGTTGCCGGGTGCCCTAGGTAACTCGGCACCCTCAGCTACCTGGAGCACCCGGCCGCGCCTATCCCCGTGTCAAGCCTTGGGAGGCTTGTCCGCCTGCAACATCCATCAACAATCGCCTCACGACAAACTCCTGAAATATATGAGCGGGAGCACCTGAAAAACTCCCACCTTCGATCGCGTCCATAGTCTGACTTGATATAGGAATTTGCGCACTGATCTTTAGAGCATCTTTCCAAGAGTCGACTACTCCAAGTGCCTGGTCTTCGCTGAGAAGATGATAGGCGAGACTGCTCCCCTTGAGATCTTTCGCACTGAGCAGAGGAAGTTTCAGGCTCGGAACCGATAGGCTCACAATTCCCTCGGTATAAGGTATGAGATCAATCAAATGCGCAATGCTACGTATCCCGTATCGAAATTCGGTCTTAGCAATGAATCGAATCAATGCAAGCGGAACACTCTTCAATGTGGGCCCAAATCTCTTCCGGAGCAAGCGCACAGCGATGCACACCTTGTCTGCGCGGCTATTTGATATCCTCGTAGGGTCCGAGAGCTGTGGTATTCGCAGCACGCCTCCGTTGATCCGAGAAAGGAGGTCCACGATTTTCGGATGATGAGGGTCCTGCGGTGGCGGGTCAGGCCGCAGACTGCTGGCGTATTCCATAGCTTGCGGCAATCTTGGATCGCTCCCAGCCAACACCACTACCACCTTACCAAGCTTAAGGTCATGCTGACCGACAGTGACTTCACCGTCCCAGAGAAGCGGTAAGAGCAGAGGAACGTTCGACGCCTCGGCATCGAATTCATCCAAGAAAAGCAAGGGAATCTTATCTTCAACCTTCAAGTTACGCGCAGCGTCTAATGGCGGGATAAGGTCCTCGTGTCGTTGTAAACCCACCATGTTAAATGTAACTGCTCCGATATTTTCTTTGCCCAAGCGCATCGCAATGCACCGAATGAAGTGTGACTTTCCCGCTCCAGGGGAAGCTAGCATGAGGAAGTTCAGCGGTCGTTTCTGAGACGTATCCTCTGAGTACTTTTGGATTTTAGCTAGCACCTGCCGAATTTCGCGGATGTGATAGGAATCGAGGGTTGCATATCCCGGGAGCGCCGTGCCGCTCAATGCACAGCTGACTAGAAAGAGGATCTTCTCTTCTGCGCTAACCGGCGTGTCTATATCCCCGTCGACAAACCGATTGAGGATTTCACGCGCTTTGTCATATGACTTCTCCGGCACATCGTCAAAGCGTTGCAAGAGCTTCGCGATTTCCTTCATACCCTTGGTCGAGACACGGGCGATAGTTATGGTCGAAGTAGGAGACCTGACGATGACTTTGCGAGTCTTCTTCCTGGACATTGTCCCCTCCCGGTGGGTGGGCCACTCTAACGGGGAAGTATAACGCGGGTTTGTCTTTAACATTGACCGAAATAACTAGGGGTGCGCCGCTTCTCGCGGGCTGATTAGATAACCGTGTCGGGCTGACCCGTCCTATCGCGAAGCGAAGGGCGGAGCTCTTAGTCGGGATCGCGTCGCCGGAGACGGTGGAAAAGATTCCCTCCTTTTCGCGTCGGGTTGCGGTCCAGTGCGATTCGATCTCGACTACTCCCTCTTCTCCGGGCACGAATCAGAGGCAGCGGACAGGAGTGTCCGCTCTACACAAACCACTCCTCCGGACGCTCCACCAATCCACGCTTGACTAGGTTTCGGTGAATTCAGTGCAGCTTCTCCACGCGTTTGTGCTCACCCCAGACGCGGCGGAGGCGGAATCCCAATCTTCAAAAGACGAAGGGTGGGCACGCGGCTCTGCACAGAACCACGCCCACCCCTGACTCCCTAGGAATGACTCCACGGCCCCGCGAGGCCTCGAGGGGTAGGCGCGCCTCGCCGGACCGGAGAGTCATGAGAGATGCGCGGCACGATACAACATCCCTTTCCCCGTTGAGCGCGTTCGCGTCTTCTGTTCGGAATTCGTAACAGCAGCGCCAACCTCTTTCAGCAGCCAACCTGTGTTCGAAATCCAGCTAAGTCATTGGTTCTTAAAGACTTTACCTGTAAGTCATTTAAACTCAAAGACCTGGCGGGAAATCCCTCCTAAGTCTTTGATTCCAAAAGACCGAAAAGAGGGGGGAGCAACTGCGCCACACGAAGGTCTCCCGCTAGTCGATGACCAACTCGATCATCGCGGAGTTTCCGCCGGGAGGACATCCTGTGGCCGATCCCAGAGTCCTTACGGAAATCTGCACACTGCTTCCGGATGAACCGCCAAAGGATGCGAAGGTCTGTTGCGTAATGGTGGTCTGAAGGTGGAGTGAGTCCACGAAGACGGTGGGCAGCGCGCTTCCGTCCCACAGAATCTGCGATTGCGAAGTAAAGCCGCTTCCGTTCGCGATCAGTAGAACGGATTCGGAGTTGCCAGCAATCGCGCCCGGCGACAGCGAGGTAAGTTGGGCCATGGGCTCGACGCCCTCACAGCTGTTGAAATCAACCATCGCGTTGCAAGTGCCCCAGGCAGCGAGCAGCAGGGTCAGGATTACAAGGAACACAATGCGAACCCAGGGATAGGGCAGAACGAGGGGAGAAGGCATACTGGCCTCCGGAAGACAATCCTTGCGCGTATTGTACCGCTACGGCGCGGCGCCGGCGGAAAATCTCTAACGAAAACGACTCATTCCCGCTCCGACAACTTTCTTACTGCCTTGGCAATTTCCGGCAGCTTGGCGTAGGCGGCGCAGCACTTCAACCACAGACGGTGATCGATGGCGGGAGCGCCGCTGACCATGGCTCCGGCGGGAACGTCGTGCGGGATGCCGCTTTGGGCGATGGCGATGGCTCCGTCTCCGATCTTGACGTGGCCGGAGACGCCTACTTGTCCGGCGAGAATTACGTTGTTGCCTACATCCGTGGTTCCGGCCAGGCCTACCTGCGAGATGAGCAGCGTGTCGTGGCCTACGGTGCAACTGTGGCCTACCTGAACCAGGTTGTCGATCTTCGAGCCGCGTCCGATGCGGGTCTCGCCAATGCTGGCGCGGTCGATGCAGGTGTTGGCCTGGATCTCGACGTCGCTCTCGATGACCACGTTGCCGGACTGGATAATTTTGTGCCAGTGGCCGTCGTCGTCCTTGGCAAAGCCGAAGCCGTCGATGCCTACCTTGGCGCCATTCTGCAGCAGGACGTTCTCGCCCAGTTGGCAGAATTCCCGGACTACGGCGTGGGCGTGCGCGAAGAAATTGTTGCCTATGGTGACTCCGCGATAGATGACTACGTGGGCCAGCAGGACGGCGTTGTCTCCGATGACGACGTCTTCGTCGATCACTACGTAGGGGCCGATGTGCGCATTCTTGCCTAGCTTCGCCTTGGGATGGACTACGGCGGTGGGATGGATTCCGGGGGCGTAACTTGGCGGCTGGTAGAAAAGTTCTATCGCCTTTGCCCAGGCTAGATAGGGATTGTTACTGCGCAGCATTCCCGTGGAGATCGGGGGAAAGTTTTCCGCGACTATGACCGCTGAAGCTTTCGTCGTCTTCGCGGCGGCGTTGTACTTGGGATTGGACACGAAGGTCAGCTGGCCGGGACCGGCTTGTTCGATTCCGGCTACGGCGATGATTTCGGTGTCGGGAGAAGCGTTGTCCAGGCGGGCGTTGAGCGCGGTGGCGATGTCGGCGAGTTTCATGGCGGTCTCTCGGGAATTGTAGCGGAAGCGAGGTGCGAGATCTTAGGTGTTAGGTCTTAGGTCTGCGGATAAACAAGATCAACTCACTCCCTGTGAATCCCAGAACGCGCAAAAGTGGTCCGCAAATGGCGCAATTTCGACGGTGCAGGTGCGGACCGCATACCGATTTACTGCACTTTAGATGAAAATCCTTTCACGGTATCGTAAACGGCGAGATCGGTGTATGCTCGCGGGCGTTCTTGAAGTTAAGTAATAAGGAGATTCCAAATCAACTTTACCTTTTCAAGAGAGGCCACTTTATGTTCCCAGACAGACATAGGATGTTTTGCGCTGTGGTGTTTGCCAGTCTTGCGGTTTTGCTGATCGCCGTTCCCGCGTTCTCGCAGTCGGCGAGTAGTGGCCGCGCGTTATCCAATGCTCAGATCCTTGGCGCTGAAGATCCGTCCAAGCAGATTGCCGTTACGTTCTGGCTCAAGCAGCATGACAAAGCCGGACTTGATGAAATGGTCCGGCAGATGTACGACCGGAATTCGCCCAACTACCATCATTGGCTCACTCTGAAGGAGTACGAAGCCCGGTTTGCGCCGAGCGCTGCAGACATGGCTATTGTTCGGCAGCATCTCGCTGCAAATAATCTCCACGTGGTTTCGACCGACAAACTCAATCATGCCGTGACTGCCCGCGGCGCCGTAGCTGATGTCGAACGCGCGACCGGTGTGCAACTCAACCGCGCGCTAATCAATGGCGAGACGCATCGCCTGCCCAGCAAAGAGCCGGTCATCTCCGGGGCTGCGGGCAAGCTCGTTTACGCCGTTCAAGGTCTCACCGATACCCGCTTCAAGAGCCATGCAAAGCTGGGGATCGACCCGGATACCGGCAAATCAGCGTCCAAGATACCGCTGTCGAAAATGGCACCGCTGTCAACCGTCGGCCCGGCTGTGCAATACTTTAACGCCAACTGCCTCCGTGGCACCCAGGTGAAGGATTTCAAGACCGGCCGCGGCGGCCCCTACGCCATCTACTCTGGCGCTCGCTACGGCGGCCCCATCACCGCCGGTCCTCCCAATCTCCCCCCCTGTGGCTACGATGCACCGCAGGTGGACAAGGCATACGGTCTCACTTCGCTATACAAAAAGGGGCTCGATGGCACCGGGCAAACCGTTGTCATCGTCGATGCCTACGGTTCCGATACGATTACGAGCGACGCCAATATCTTCGCGGCGATCAATGGCCTTCCGGCTTTGACCCCAGGTACCAACTTCAACATCTACTATCCCGGCGGCCCCACGAATTGCGGAGGCAATACTTGTGGCTGGGATGTGGAGACCAGCCTCGACGTGGAGTGGTCACACTCCGTTGCCCCGGGAGCCAACATTGCCCTCGTTCTGGGGCTCACCAACTCGAGTGGCGACCTTGACATCGCAGTGCTCTATGCCGTCGAGTACGGTCTGGGTCCGGTGATCTCCAACAGCTATGGCATCGAGGAGGCTTATCTCGCCACTTACGATCCAGGCGAACTCATTATTGAGAATGCTATCAACGAGACGGGAGCTGCGTTCGGCATCTCGGTCAATTTCTCCAGCGGCGACAGCGGGGATTTCCTGCTCGCCTATGGTGAGAAGACCGTTTCCATGCCTGCGTCTTCTCCCTACGCGACCAGCGTCGGCGGCACCAGTTTGTTTCTCAAAACCAATGACTCCATCAAGTTGCAGACGGGTTGGGGCACCAACTTAACCCGCATCGCAAACACTTCTCCCAATCCGCCGTACATCCCGCCGGACTTTATCGGCTTCTACTTTGGCGCGGGTGGCGGCACGAGCGGTGTCTGGCCGATACCGCCGTACCAGGCGAGTTTGCCGGGCAGCTACCGGCTCGTTCCTGACATCGCAATGGTGGCTGATCCCTACACCGGCGTCGAAGTTATCGATACTGAAGGTGGGGGGACGTTCATTGAAGTCGTCGGCGGAACCAGTCTTGCATGTCCCACGTTCTCGGGAATCTGGGCGATCGCCACGCAGGCTGCCAGAACATGGCTCGGCCAGGCTGCTCCTATTCTTTATGGCCTGCCTGTGGATGCGATCACGGACGTGATTGCCCAGAACGGGCCCAACAACGTCAGTGGCATCACCAACAGCCCGCCCGCTCCGCCCGTCTACTATTCCCCTGAGGAACTGGTGGCTCCGGTGCAGAACAGCACTGAGTTCATGAGCTTGCTTTACAACGGAACGTCTACCCGTTGGTATGCGATCAGCTTCGGCACCGACAGTTCGCTGACGACTGGCCCAGGATGGGACAACGTCACCGGACTCGGCACGCCAAACGGCGCCAACTTCGTTACGGCGGTTGCCGCGGCGAAATAGCCGAGCAGAGTAAACGAAGCACAAACCAGGGCAGGCCGGAGCAATGCCGGCCTGCTTTCTTTTTCGACCCCCACTCGAAACGCGATAAAGGGGTTAAGAGATCGAGTACTACAGGTCAGGAAAGCCGATCCGAAAATTCACGTTGAGACCTAAGACCTGGGTCACTGTTCGAACAGCGTGACTTGCCTTGTATCCGGCTGGCCGCCTTTGCGGCGGCGGTTGGCGGCTCCTATCACAGCCAGGACAGTTACTGACGTGAGCGCTTCTCTGGGCACGAAGACTCGTTGCGTGTTCGAGCGCAGATCCGGAGGGTTCATCAGGAATCCTTCGGCGGGATTTTGGGTTAGGTCGTTGGGCAGGATGCCTTCGATTACTTCGCTGTCTTTGAACTTCAGGCGCACCCAGAGGCCTTCCGTTCTAGGACGGGTGGTGAAGGTCTTGCGGAGCATCACATCGGCGTCGGAAAACTCGCGGACAAAATACACGGCCTTGATGTCGCGCAGGTCGATGGCGACTACATTGCCGGACGTGTTGAGCAGTTCCAGCTTGCCCTCCACCACAAAGTTGGCGGGAGCGACGAAACCGCTGACCGAGTCGCGGTCGTGTTTCCGCACGATTACTTTCTTGTGGGTCGAGGACATGGGGCTTGGGACGCTCTTCAGTTCGTAACGACTTCGTGACGACAGGGTGATCGCGCCCGCAGCTTGGCGCTGGGGGCTGAGTTCTCGCGGACAGCAGTGTCCGCGCCACACCTCCAGATGGGATTCTCGCACTTTCCGGATGAATTCGCCCAGTTTGTGCCTTCGCAGTAGCCAAACGGTAAACGTTGTGTTATTTTCGGTTGTTTACTGAATTGCGGTGGTGCGGTATAAGTCTAATGTCTAGAGAGATTTAGATTCCGCCGCCGGGCCCCGCGGCGGGTTCGCGGCGGCCTCCTTGTGGAAATGTTGTGAAAAACGCCCCGGTCGAGCTCAACGAGCGACACTGCGCGGCGACTAGGAAGGCATGGCCGATTACATATACACACTGGAAACCCGGCTCTCGCCGGACCAACAAAAGGCAGTCACACTGGTCTTAGACGCCGCCAAGGCGGCGGGGATGAATCTCTATCTGACCGGTGGCGCCATCCGCGACATCATTACTGGATTCCCCATTCGCGATCTGGATTTCACGGTCCAAGGCAACGCGCTCAAACTGCAAAAAGATCTGGAGCGGGCGGGCGCGGTGGTGGGTGACGCCGACGACGAAACTCGGGCCTTGCTGCTGACGCTGCCGGGCGGCGTGCGCGCCGAGATTGCGATGGCGCGCTCGGAGCGCTACGACAAGCCCGGCAAGGCGCCGCAGATAGCTCCGGCGACGATCATTGAAGACCTTCGCCGGCGCGATTTCACCGTGAACGCGATGGCCCTGTCGCTGAACGAAGGATCGCGCGGGTTGTTGATGGATCCATTTAACGGCTCCGCCGACATCGAATCCAAAGTGATCCGCGTACTGCATAACTACGCGTTTCTTGAGGATCCGTCGCGGATGATCCGGGCCACGCGCTTTGCTGCGCGGTTCCACTGGCCGCTGGAAGAACGGACGCAGGCGCGTTACGAATCGGGGAAAGAAAACGGCTACATCGAGTACATCCGGAATTCGAGCATCGGATACGAGATCGAGCAGTTGGCGTACGAGGACGATCCGCACGGCGTTTTGAAGGCGTACGAAAAAGAGGGATGGCTGAAAGTGCTGAATCCGCGCTGGAGCACGGCCAAAGTGGACACGGCCGGATTGGGCGCGCTGATGAAGACGCGTCAGCAAATGAACGAGCTCGGATATACGCCGGAGGTTGCCCCGGCGGTGCTGCATTTCCTTACCGAGCGGCTGGGGGACAGTGATATTTCGGATTTGCGCCGGGCGATTCCGCGCAAGGATCTGGTCGAGTCCTGGAAGGATCTGGATTCCAATGCCCACAGCCTGGCGAAGCGCTTGTCGGGTAAAGAGGCGGCCACGCCATCGCGGACGTGGCAATTGCTGTCGTCGGCGCGTCCGGAGATGATTCTGTTTCTTGCGATCACGGCGCGGCAGCAGGCGGTGGCGCAGAAGATCAAGAATTTCTTTACGAAATGGCGGCAAGTGCAGCAGAAGATTCCGCTGCCGGAGATGACAGAGCTGCGAATTACGCCGCAGATGCCGGAGTATCCGAAGATTGCGAACGACGTGTTCATGCTGTTGCTGGATGGCAAGCTGCGTTCGCGGACCGAGACTCTGAAATATCTCAAACCGCTGGCGCCGCCACCTCCGCCGCCGCCACCACCACCAAGCAAGCGGGGCAGGGGAGCCAAGTCCGCTGTGGCCGCTGCTGTTGCTGCTCCTACGGCAGCGAGCGGCAAGCCTGGGGTTAAGGGGAAGGGAAAGACTGCGGCGGTTGCGACCGCGCCGATTCTGGGGAAGTCTGCAGCGGAGGTAAAACCCGTGGTTGCGGCAAAGCCCATGCCGGCGAAACCCGCTGCGGCTGCCAAGGTGAGCAAGCCCGCCAAGACGCCGGTCGCCAAGAAGCCGAACAAACCTGCGAAGTCGGCTGCTAAAAGAGAGGCAAGTGCCCACGCCAAGGTCAAGAAAAAGCGCAAGTGAGGCGTGCTAAAGCGGGCTATAATGGTGGTATGCGGCGCTGGTGGTCCATAGCGACGTTTAGCCTGATTTTGCTCACGGTGCCCGTGTGGGCACAGCATCGCGGGGGCGGCGGCGGGCACATCGGCGGGGGCGGCGGCACTCACTTCGCCTCGCATGGCGGTTTTTCCGGACGCTCCTCTGCCGTACACGCCTCGGGCGCGTTTCACGGCGGCAGTATTGGTCGCGGCTCCGGCGTTCATTTTCGAACTGGAAACCCCGACCACCATCATCGCGGCTTTTACGGACGACGGGGCTCTTACCCTTATTACCCTTACGCGTCCTATTATCCCTACGGCTATTACGGCTACGAGGATCCATTTTTCTATGACACGGAAAACGAAGATCAGGATTCGTATGCCTCGTATCAGGCTCCCTCTTACACCGCTCCACCTCCTGAGGACAGCGGATTGCGGAGCGACGTTCAGGCGCTGAGCGGAAAGATCGACCGGCTGCAAGCCGACGTCGAAGCACGCAATCGGCCGAAGGAGATGGAGCCCGCGACGGCACTGGTTTTCCAAGACAAGCATGTGGAAGAAGTGCGGAATTACGCCATCGCCGGTGGAACGCTATGGGTGCTTAACCAGAATGCCGCGAAGAAGATTCCACTAGCCCAGCTCGATCTTCCTGCCACGGTCAAGATGAATGACGATCGCGGCGTGGATTTTCAGGTGCCGAGATAGCGCTTCGTCTCGCAAAATTGCACCAGTTTCTGTCATTGCGCGAATTTTCCCAGCCGTTAGAATGAATCCGATCCGCTAAGGCCCAAAAACCAAAAGCCATTTCATGAGCCAAAACCAATTCGTCCATCTGCATCTGCATAGCGATTACTCTCTGCTCGACGGCGCTTGCGACGTTGAGAAACTCGTCGACCGGGTTCAGAAACTTGGCATGCCCGCGGTCGCCATGACCGATCACGGCAATATTTTCGGCGCGGTGCATTTCGTGAATGCGGCGCACAAGGCCGGCGTCAAACCGATTGTCGGATGCGAACTCTACATCTGCAAGAAGGACGACCACGACATCGCGCGCACTCCGCCCGACGGTGACACCTATAACCATCTGCTGGTGCTGGCCGAAAACGAAGAAGGCTACCGCAACCTGGTGAAGATCACGTCGGAAGCTTCGCTGCACGGCTTTTACTACAAGCCACGCGTGAGCAAGAAATTTCTGGCGGAGCATTCGAAGGGGCTGATCGGGCTTTCCGGATGCCTGAAGGGCGAAGTGGCCGAGCGGTTGACGGAAGGGAAGTACGAGGCGGCGCGCTCGGCAGCCGGATTCTATCGTGACCTCTTCGGCAAAGAGAACTTCTTCCTTGAGATTCAGGATCAGGGCTTGGAGATGGAGCACCGCATCCATTCGGGGTTGTTCCAGTTGGAGAAGGATCTTGGGCTGCCCCTGGTCGCGACCAACGACAGCCACTACCTCTGCGAAGACGACGCGCATGCCCAGGATGTGATGCTGTGCATTCAGACGGGGAAGTCCATTCAGGAAACCAACCGGATGAAGTTCGAGGGCACGCAGTTCTACGTCAAGAACGGCGACGAGATGTTGCGCGTGTTCAAAGACTCGCCCGAGGTGCTTTCGCGCACGCTCGAGATTGCCGAGCGCTGCAATTTTCGACTGGAGAAAATTCCCAGCCCATTTCCGCGCTTTGACGTTCCCGACGGATTTACTCCCGATAGTTATTTCGAGCACATCACGCGGCAGGGATTCGCGCGGCGCATGGAGAGCCTGCGCACGGCGGCGGCTAACGGCCGGCTCAAGCATTCCCTTGCGGACTACGAACAGCGATTGGCGCGTGAGATCGCGATCATCCAGCAGATGAAGTTCTCGGGTTATTTCCTGATCGTTTGGGACTTCATCCGCTATGCCCGTGAACGCGGTATTCCCGTGGGGCCGGGGCGCGGATCGGCGGCGGGGGCGGTGGTCGCGTATTCGCTCGGGATCACGGACATCGATCCGCTGCAGCATGAACTGCTGTTCGAGCGCTTCCTGAACCCGGAACGCATTTCCATGCCGGATATCGACATCGACTTCTGCATGAACCGGCGCGGCGAAGTGATCGAATACGTTACCCACAAATACGGGCGGGAAAATGTCGCGCAGATTATTACGTTCGGCACGATGGCAGCGAAAGCCGCGATCAAGGACGTTGGCCGCGCCATGGACATGCCCTACAGCGACGTGGATCGCATCGCGAAGATGGTACCGACCACGCTGAATATCAAACTGGACGACGCGCTCAAGGAGTCGGTGGCGCTGCAAGAGGCGTACCAGAAGAACCCGCAGGTGCGGCAGTTGCTCGATACGGCGCGGAAGCTCGAAGGCCTGGTACGGAATTCCGGTGTCCACGCCGCGGGCGTGGTGATTTCGCCGCGTCCTCTGATTGAACTGGTGCCGCTGCACAGAACGAAGAACGACGAAATCGTCACTGCGTTTGACATGAAGGCCATCGAAAAGATGGGCCTGTTGAAGATGGATTTTCTCGGGCTGACGACGCTCACCATTCTCGACGACGCATTGAAACTGATCGCGCAGAGGGGGACGAATCTCAGACTGGAGGACATCCCGCTCGAAGACCAGGAGACCTACGAGAAAGTCTTCCATAAGGGATTAACCTCGGGCGTGTTCCAGTTTGAATCGCACGGGATGCGCGACGTTCTGCGCCGCTATCAGCCGAATTCGATTGAAGACCTCACCGCCTTGAATGCGCTCTACCGCCCCGGGCCGATCCAGGGCGGCATGATCGACGACTTTATCGAGCGCAAGCACGGGCGCCGGAAGATTGAATACGAATTGCCCGAGCTGAAAGAGATTTTGCACGAGACGCTGGGCGTGATCGTGTATCAGGAACAGGTGATGCAGGCGGCAAACAAACTCGCTGGCTACAGCCTGGGAGAAGCCGACTTGTTGCGGCGGGCGATGGGCAAGAAAAACGTCGAGGAGATGACGAAGCAGCGCGAACGGTTTGTGCAGGGAGCGACGCAGCGCGGTTTTCCGCCCCGGAAGATCGAAAAGATTTTCGATCTGATGGCGCAGTTTGCCGGCTACGGCTTCAATAAGTCGCACTCGGCGGCGTACGCGCTGCTCGCCTATCACACCGCGTACTTGAAGACGCATCATCCGCTGGACTTCATGGCGGCCTTACTGACCTCGGTGACCGGCAGCACCGATGATGTCGTGAAGTACATCAACGAGTGCCGCGAGATGGGAATTGCAGTCGAGCCGCCGGATATCAACGTGAGCGATGCGAACTTTACGCCGCACGGGCAAGCGATACGGTTCGGGCTGGCCGCGGTGAAGAACGTGGGCGGTAATGCGATCGAGTCGATCGTCGCGGCGCGGAAGAAGTGGGGCCGGAATTTCCGGTCGTTCTACGAATTCTGCGAAGAAGTCGACTTGCGGCTGTTGAACAAGCGCGTACTGGAGTCGCTGATCAAGAGCGGCGCCATGGATTGCTTGGGGCGGCGGGCACAGCTCATGAAAGCGCTCGACACTGCGATCGAACAGGCGCAGAAGGCGCAGCGCGACGCGGAGTCGGGACAGCACGGGCTGTTTGGCGTGTTTGCGGATGAAACGGCGCAGGCGGCGAACGACGCGCTCCCCAACGCGCCCGACTGGGACGAGCACACACGGCTCCAGGCGGAGAAAGAAATCCTTGGATTTTTTATTACTGGGCATCCGATGGAGAAGTACAAGGAGAAGCTCGCCGACTTGAATGCGCTCTCCACCGAAGATATTGCCGCCATGAAGAAATCCACCGCCAAGGACGAGAACATTACGACGGCGGGGTTGATTTCGGGGCTGCGAGTCGCAAAGTCGAGGAGGGGCGAACTGTGGGCGCAAGCGGCGCTGGAAGATATGTCGGGCAAGGTGGAGTTGCTCGTCTTCCCAGAGGCCTATAGGAAACTCGCGGGGAAGGTGAAGCTCGAGGTTCCGGTGCTGATTCGCGGGGGCGTGCGCATTGAAGAAGGCGCAAATCCAAAGGTTACGGCGAACGACATCGTTCCGCTCGACGAAGCTCCGGTGACGCTGGCGAAGGCGCTGCGCATACGGATTCCGCTGGGCAGTGCGACGGAAAGGACGGTCGATGCTCTGCATGCGCTTTGCAGTGAGCGCAGGGGAGAGGCGCAGGTGCTGTTCGACGTGGAGCGGGAAGGCGATTTCATGGCCGTGATGGAAGCGGAAGGCTATAATGTGATGCCGGACCGCAGTTTCTTGAGCCGCGTGGAAGAGCTGTGTGGACGCGGCAGCGTGCGCAAAATCAGTTGATCGTGCAAAGGAAGAGCATGCCAGCTCACCGACGCGGCCGATGAGACGAGCAAAAATAAAGCGTGCGGATAAGTCCGTTCGTACGGCGGAAAGCGGCGCGAAACACGGCGCCGAGAATGCCTCCATCGCCAGTGCGGACTTCATGCTGTCGATCGTCGAGGCACATCATACGCGAGGGAATGGAAACGTCATCAAGATGGATTCTGGATTGAAAGCGCAGCAGGAACTGGCAAAAATCGAGCGGCAGATCACCAAGCTGCAGACGCTGGAAGGGCAGAGCGCGGAAACGCTCCGCCAAATTCAGCAATTGCACGAGCGGGTCGACGGTCTTCGCCGCGAGATTTCTTCGCACCTGAACGCATGGGAGCGCACGGAACTGGCGCGGCATCCGCAGCGTCCTTATACGCTCGATTATGTCGAGCGCATTTTTACCGACTGGAGCGAAATTCACGGGGATCGCGGATTCCGCGACGATCCGGCGATTGTTTGCGGAATGGCCCGCTTTCACGGCGAGGAAGTCATCGTGATCGGCCAGCAAAAAGCGCGCGACGCGAAACAGCGCGTGTATCGCAACTTTGGCATGGCGCACCCGGAGGGATATCGGAAGGCGCTGCGGGTGATGAGGATTGCGGAAAAGTTCAGGCGGCCGATTCTAACTTTTGTCGATACCGATGGTGCCTATCCCGGGCTGCACGCCGAAGAGCGGGGACAGGGAGAGGCGATCGCGCGCAACCTGCTCGAAATGGCGCGACTGGAAGTGCCGATCATCGCGACCGTGATTGGCGTCGGCGGCAGCGGCGGAGCGCTGGCGATTGCCGTGGCCGACCGCGTGTTGATGATGGAAAATGCCGTGTATTCGGTGATTTCGCCGGAGGGCTGCGCCTCGATCATGTGGCGCGATACCAGCAAGAAGGCTCTGGCGGCGGAGGCCATGAAGATCACGGCGAAAGATTTGAGCGAACTGGGCTGCATCGATGCCATCATCCCGGAGCCCGCTGGAGGCGCGCATACCGACCATGCGCAGGCCGCGGAGTTGCTCGACCGGGCGCTGCAAGAGGAATTGGCTAAACTCAAGCGGCTGCCGCTCGCGGATCTGCTGGAAACCCGCTATCAGAAATTACGCAACATGGCGCAGTTCTTTGAGGTGGAAGCGTAAGGACGACACCGGTCCGATAATCGCCGGGAACCCGCTATTGCACCTGCTTATCTCATGTGATATCATGATATCAATCTGATCTTGGGAGGAGGCAATGGCCCAATTTGTCGTCCGCAACATCGAGAATGCCGTTAAGGCTCGATTGCAGCGCCGTGCGCGGCGGAACGGCCGCAGTATGGAAGAGGAAATAAGGGATATTCTTCGCAGCGCTGCGGTTGAAGAGCCTCTTCCAACTGGAGGGTTGGGGAAAGAAATTGCTGGCTTGTTCGCCAAGGTCGGGCTCGAAGCCGACATTCCCGAACTCCGGGGACACAAACTCAAGCCCTTCGATCTTGAGTCATGATCCTTCTAGACACGAACGTCCTTTCGGCGCTGATGCGACAAGTTCCGGACCAGAAGGTCGTCGCCTGGCTCGACCAGCAAGCGCGGACATCGGTATGGACCACCTCGGTGACTGTTCTTGAGATCGAGTTCGGAGTGCAAATTCTGGCAGCGGGAAGGCGGCGAACCCTGCTGGCCGAGGCGTTTGAGGAGCTTCTCGCGAGAATTGGTCAGCGCGTTGCCACGTTTGATGTCGCCGCTGCGCGGCACGCAAGCGATCTAATGGCAATACGGCACAGGAAAGGCCGCCCCGTTGATCTCCGGGATACGATGATTGCCGGGATTGCACTCGCTCAGCACGCTACCCTTGCGACCCGGAACACTGTGCATTTCGAAGATGCCGCAATTCCACTCGTCAATCCTTGGACTGTCTAAACGCGGACGGTGGGCGCGCGGCGAATCAAACTATGTTCTGACCCTGGTCCTGACCGGCGGCACTCTTGTCGGGCGCGTCCTCCTGGCTTTTCATGACGGATTTGAAGCCGCGAATACCCTCTCCGATTCCTTTGCCGAGTTCGGGGAGTTTCTTGGGTCCAAACACGAGCAGAGCAATCCCGAAAATCACCAGCAGATGCATGGGTTGAAAAAGTCCTTCGATCATGGTGTGTCCCTTTCGCTTTCAGATTTCTTGCCGACAGCGGTCGATCGACTCGCCGAATCATCGACTCGCCGAACCATCGACTCGCTCGTCCACTAGAATTCGCGCACTGCCAAGTCCGCTTCGATCGCCAGCGTGCGCATGAAGATGAAGAACTCCTTCGACTGGCCGATGAAGAGTCCGTCGGCGGTGAGAGCATTGACCGCTCCCATGGCCGCGCCTCGAGTTTGCGTAGGACGAATGATCGAGCATGCGGGAAGCTTTCGTCTGAGGAACGACGTGGGCTCGGGCATGATCAGGTTGGTTTGAAAGTCCTCGCCGCCGAGCGGAGGAGCGTTCAAGTTGGGGAAAGATACGTGCACACCAGTCACGGGATCCACGGTATCGGGCACGGGCGGTGCATTGCCGGCTTTGTCGGACCAGGTCTGGAAGTGCATGATCTCGGTTCCGCCAATGCTGAGCAGGATGCGCAAAGTTTCCAAGCCGGTTACTCGCTGCGCCAGCTTGGGGTATAGGCTGCTGCCGCCCTGCTCGATGGTTCCGAAGTGAAAGCCCGCGGTATTGGCGATCGCTTGCAGGAAGTTAGCGCCCTGCACGTCGTCAGTTCTGGGGATCGCGGGATGTTGTCCTACGGCGATACTGGGAATTGCTTGCGCGAACGTATCCCCGAGATCGGGGTTCCCGGTGCGGCTGCGGTAGCGAGTCCACCATGAGGTGTCGACCGTGAGCTGCATCAAGTTGGTGAGGCGTCCAATTTGCGCCGCACCAGTCGCCTTGCTGCTCGGCAAGGTGCGGAATTGATCGAGATTCACCGGCTCAGCGCCTTTCGAGACCAGATAGGCGTTGATGAACACTTCATGGGATAACTCATCTTCGGTGTTGTCGTGAATGTATTGGTTCATGTCGCCATCGAGCTGGAGGATGGCGTTGGTGTAGGCGGAGTTTCCACTTCCTAAGGGGAGTTCGCTGTCCTGGATACCTGCGAGTTCGTTGTACTGCTGCCAGAGATCGGTTTCGAGAATTTCGGCAGCGGCCAAGAATCGCAGGATGGCAACATCGCCGATGGTAACGACGCTCCTGCTCTGCGCGGCTTCGGCCAGCAAGGAACCGGCGGAGAGGGCGGCTCCCGCTACGCCGAGGCCTTTAAGGAAGGAGCGGCGCTGGACGCCGTTCTTGGATGGAGACTCAGCGCCCTCTGTGATATCGGACGGCACGGCAGGGACGAGGTTTTCCTTTGTCATGTTCCAAACTCCAGTCTCTTGAGAGATGAATGTCGGTGATCCCGCCACCTGGAGCAGGATTCACCGCAGAATGAAGGTAAGCTGTTTTTGCGTGCTGGGTGTCACGCTGCGGTCAAGAGTATGTCAACTTATTGCGTAGGTGGCGATGAGTTACCGCGGGCGGTCAATCCCCCATGGGATAAGGCGTGGATCTACGCCCCGAACTTATAAGACAGAACACCAGAGTGTGTTTCATAAATCCTTTTCAGGTCGGAAGGAGCGGCCCTCGGGGGCTAAAGCCCGCAATCTTCTTGGCCCGAAACGGCACGGCTGAAGCCATGCCCTTCCCGAAACCGATTTATGTGACAGGCTCTAGTTAGCTACAGAATCGGCAAGTGCAAACACGGCTGTACCAGGAAATCGAGTGAGTTGATCTGCTGTAATGCCTGTTCCACCAGCGACGCTCTACATTCCTCGAGCGTAATCAAGAAGGGCAGGTGTGATTTCGGGCAGCCCGGCTTCTGCAGCACGGAATCGATGTTGATGCCGCAGTGGGAAAGAATTGTAGCGAGGCTGGCGATGATGCCCGGACGGTCCTTCACCAGAAAGCGCAGATAGTGCTTGGTGGTGAAATCGGCGGTAACGGTGGGAGTTTTTTCGGCGGGCTGTCCGGCATCCGTCATTGTGATGCCGGCTTGCTGGGAGCGAGCGATGGCCAGAATGTCGGAGACGACCGCGACGGCGGTGGGATGTCCGCCGGCGCCGTGGCCTCCAAACACCGTCTGGCCGCCGTAGGTTCCGGTTGCCATGACGAGATTCTGGCTGCCCTCCACGCGCGCCAAGGGCGATGAGAGTTCGACCAGCGCCGGCTGGACCGCGGCAAACAATTCCTCGCCTTTCGGCTTCGGGTTCGGCGCGGCGCTCAGCTTCGTGCTCGACTTCGTGCTCAACTCTGTTTTCAACTCCGCCCAGGAAATCTGGCGAATCGTGCAACCCAGCTGGTTCGCGTATTCAAAATCAACCGCGTCGATGGCGGAGATGGAGCGCGCCACGATGCTCTCAGGCCGGACGTTGCAATGCAGTCCGACGCGCGCCAGGATCGCGAGCTTCGCCCGCGCGTCCAGGCCCTCGATGTCTTCGGTGGGATCGGCCTCGGCGAAACCGAGCTTCTGCGCCTCGCGCAAAGCCGTGGCGAAGGGAATGCCGTTCGTCTCAATCTGGCTGAGAATGTAGTTGCAGGTGCCGTTGAGGATGCCGCAGATCCGGAACAGTTCATCGCCGGCCAAGCCCTCATGCAATCCGGAAATCACCGGCACGCCGCCCGCTACCGACGCGCCAAAGTGGATTTGCCGTTTCATCTGGCGGGCCAGGCCGATCAATTCCGGGCCGCAATGCGCGATCAACTGCTTGTTGGCGGTGACCACGGACTTGCCCGAGGTGAGCGCGCGCCGGATCCAGTCTTCGCTGGGATCGAGGCCGCCCATCACCTCGACTACGATGTCGGCGTTCGACGACAAAATGTCGTCGATGTTCTCCGTCCACTCGACCGAGGAGGGAAGCCAGTCCACTTTTTTCCGGGCCACGTTGCGATTGAGGACGTGGGTCAGGCGCAGGTGTGTGTTGGAGCGCTCGCAAAGAATTCGCGCTACGGAACTCCCGACCGTTCCGAAGCCGAGCAGAGCCACCTTGCAGCTGGATGCGCCAGCGCTTCGTTCGCCAACGTTTCGTTCGCTAACGACAGCGCTGTTGCCGGTGGAATCGAGTTTAGAAGTCATTCCATCTCCCGTGCTTCGGATTGTTCGCGCTTCGTTCTATTATCACCGAAGCCTTCCATTCCCGGGCGCGAAGGAGTGGGGAATCCGGCAATCACCACGGAAGGTCTGGAATCGAAGCTGCGGGTTTGCTCGAAACGCTTTCGACCAGGATTGGTCTTTCGGGGGACCGGAAAAGGCTCTGGCAGGCGGTGCGACGCTTGGTTACGTACGGAGAGCGGTCTGGCTGTACGATTCGCGCGCGTGCTCGGTGTAGCATGTCGGGCAGAATATCTTGCCGCAACACTCGCAGTCCTCCGCGTGATGCCCGCAGACTTCGCGGTGGCACTTGGCGCAGTGAGCCAGATGCGAGCGCACGCATCCGGCGATGCTGCACCTTCCCACCGTGTCGACAGTGTAGTCCTGGTCTCGGACCGTCATATTTCCCTCCCTCGACGGACCTGTCTCACACGGATCAGTTTAAACCCCAAGACAGGGCGCGAGGATGCCGCCAAACCTTGCCCGGGATACGGCGGACAAAAAACTGTGATGGGCGAAGATCCACGAACTCTGATCGGGATCGGAAAGCCCAGTTCTCGAAAAGCGCGACAAGAGGGGCACCCTGCTACAGTTGAGGGTTCTTGGACAATCGTTCCGCGACCCGCTCCGTGATCTCCTTGTAGATTAGATCGTCGTGCAGGAGGTTGAAGTCAGGATTGCGGTTCAGATACATGAAACAGCATACGAACGGCCTTCTTTATGGCACCACGTATCAAGGCGGCACGAGCACCCTTTGCAACACAGGTGGTTGCGGCGTGGTTTACAGCCTGGATATCGGAGCGAAGCCGTTCCTGCAGTTGGCGCTGACTTCGGGCAAGGCCGGCACCTTGGTCGGCATGTTCGGTCAAGGCTTCGATAGCGCCTCGGTGGTGAAGTTTGGTGGAGTCGCGGCCACCTCGATCACGCTCACGGGCAGCACCTACATTGTTGCTACGGTGCCTACGGGAGCTCTCACGGGCAAAGTCACCGTCACCACGGGCTCAACCATACTGACCAGTTCGCAGACCTTTACCGTGCACGATTCCTGGACCAGCGGGGCAGTGATGCCGACGGCGGTGTTTGGGGCTGCCAGTGCGGCCATCGGCACCAAAGTCTATGTTGTGGGCGGAGCCACTAGCAGCGCCATCGTTAATAACAACCAAATCTACAATACCGGCACCAACAAGTGGACGACGGGCGCAGCCATGCCGACAGCCCGATTTGGCACCGTTGGCGCGGTCGTCAACGGCATTCTGTATGTCATCGGTGGGAACACCAACGGGAGCACGCAAACCAGTGTAGTGGAGGCGTACAACCCGACGACCAACACCTGGTCAACGAAAACGGCGATGCCGACGGCGCGAGACAGCGTTACGGCGGCTGTCGAAAGCGGCAAGATCTACGTCATCGGTGGCTATGCGAATGGGAGTGATCGGCTCACAACCGTCGAAAGCTACAATCCGGCGACGAATACCTGGGCAACCGAAGCGCCGCTGCTGGTGGGCAAATCCGATCCAGCCGTGGGGTTGCTCGGAACCACTATAGTGGCTACGGGTGGCCTGGACGATTCTGGCGTCACGGGCGATAACGAAGGCTATAGCGCCTCGAAGAATACTTGGACGACTCTGGTCGCGGATCCGACGCCGCGGCAAGCGGGCTGTGTGGCCGCCATCACTGGGCTGCTGTATTCCGCAGGCGGAACGAATGGAACATCCCCGGTGAGTGTCAACGAATCCTTCAGCGCCACGACCAAGAAGTGGACGACTCTCGCTTCCATGCCACAGGCGTTGGTCGGACCGGGGAGCGCGGTCGCCGGTAACCTTCTGTATTGCTTCGGCGGCTCCAGCAACGGGGTTGTGTTTGGAGGTACTGTCTACAACAACGTACAGATCTATAGGCCGTAGTTGAGGGGTTGGTCTGCAGAGCGAGCCCGCCGTAACCGAGTTACGGCGGGCGCGAACCGATCGCAAAGGAGGAGGCAATGAGGATGGAAAACACTTCGTCAACGTATTTCGACTCCCCGCGAGAGCTCAATTGGAAGCTGGCATTGTTCTGTCTGGCGGGGATTCTGGTAGTTGTGACTACCCAGAGTGCCTTTGGGCAGGGCCATCAGGTGGTCCCGATCAATGTTCCTGGTGCTCGTGCTGGTTTCACGATGTGGCGCGGGCGTTCCAGCCCGCGCCATCGTATTGGCGGCAACGAGTCATTCCAATTGACAACGAAAAAGTGGACGACGCTCACTCCCATCCCGCAATCCACCATATTCCCCGGTTCTGCCGCGTACGGGCAGGTCTACTGCTTTGGCGGATGGGCATCGTGGCAGGGGAGCGCCATCAACAACGTGCAGATTTACCAGCCGTAGATGAGGTGTTGTTCCGTGGAATGAGCCCACCGTGCAGGTGTACGGCGGGCGTAAACACCTTGTCAGCGATTCGCGAAATTGCTGAGATGGTGCCCGCGTGACTCTGCCTGTTGCCGCTCTGATTAACTCCCTCCACCTTTGGACGCGTATAATTAAGGGTTTTCCCGCTTCACTCCGCTAGACTTCCGGGCGAATGGGGTTTGCCCGGTCAACAGGTTGTACGGGTCAACAAGAAAGGCATAGGGGAATGGCCACTACGGATGTCGTGCCCCAGGAATCATCTGGTCAATTGGGGCAAAGGCGTGTCGTGAACGACATGAGCATTCAGGTTGCGACGGTGAATGGATCGGGGTCGCAGAGTTCCAACACAGTTTTGTTGCGCAGCATTTTCCAGATGGGCGTGCCGATTTCGGGGAAGAATTTGTTTCCTTCGAACATTGCCGGGCTGCCGACCTGGTACACGATCCGCGCCAATAAAGACGGCTACATCGCGCGCAAGAAGGAAATCGACCTGCTCATCGCAATGAATGCGGAGACGGCGCAGGATGATGTGAAGACACTGGGGTCGGGCGCTGCCGTGCTTTATGACGAACCGCTGGCGCTCGACAAGGTGCGCGACGATTTGATTTATTACGCCGTGCCCTTCGATAAGCTGGCGGCGACGGTGGGTGCGGAAGCGAAGCTGCGCAAGCTGATCAAGAACATGATCTACGTCGGAGTGGCGGCGCAGTTGCTGGAGATTGACTACGCCGAGGTGGAGAAGGCGATTCGCAAACAGTTCGCGACTAAGGCGAAGGCGGCGGCTTTGAATCTGGCGGCGGCGAAGGCAGGGCACGATTATGCCGCCGCAAACTTGAAGAAGCGCGACCCGTACTACATCCAGCGCATGGATAAAACGGCGGGCAAGATCATCGTCGACGGCAATTCCGCCGCTGCTCTGGGATGTATGTTTGCCGGTTGTACCGTGGTCACTTGGTATCCGATCACGCCCTCGTCGTCCCTGGTCGAGACGATGATTACTTACATGAAGGAACACCGCGTCGGGCCGGATGGCAAAGCGACGTTTGCCATCGTCCAAGCCGAAGACGAACTGGCAGCGGTGGGCATGGTGATTGGGGCGGCTTGGGCGGGTGCGCGCTCGATGACTGCTACCGCGGGTCCGGGCATCTCGCTGATGGCGGAGTTCACGGGACTGGCTTACTACGTGGAAATTCCCGCGGTGATCTGGGATATTCAACGCGTTGGGCCCTCGACCGGCTTGCCAACGCGAACTTCGCAAGGCGACTTGCTTTCGACGGCCTTTCTCAGTCACGGCGACACCAAGCACATCATGCTGTTTCCGGATTCAGTTAGTGAGTGTTTCACCATGGCACAGGATGCTTTTGATCTCGCCGAGCGGTTCCAGACGCCGGTGTTTGTCATGTCGGACCTCGACCTGGGGATGAATAACTGGATGTCGGACCCATTTCCTTATCCCGATAAGCCGATTGATCGCGGAAAAGTACTGAGTAAGGCGGATTTGGAGAAAGCGGGCAGTTTTGCGCGCTACAAAGATGTGGATGGCGATGGCGTTGGCTATCGCACGTTGCCGGGCACGGAGCATCCGGCGGCGGCCTATTTCGCGCGCGGCAGCGGACACAATGAGAAGGCGCAGTACAGCGAGCGTCCGGACGATTTCGAACGCAACATGGAACGGATCAACAAGAAGTTCGAGACTGCCCGGTCGTTTGTTCCGCGTCCCGAGTCGATGGGCAGCGGCAAATTGAAGGTCGGCATCCTTGCTTATGGTACGTCGCACTGGGCAATTATTGAGTCGCGCGATCAATTGTCCAAAGAGCACAAACTGGAAACCGACTATCTTCGCGTGCTCGCGTATCCGTTTACGCGCGAGGTCCATGATTTTATTGAGCGGCATGAGCGCGTGTATGTGGTGGAGCAAAACCGCGACGGGCAGATGGCATCCTTGCTGAAGCTCGATATCAAGCCGGAATTGACGCCACGTTTGCGGTCGATCTGCCATATTCACGGATTGCCAATGGACGCGCGGTCCGTAACTGACGAGCTCATGATGATGGAGGGTAAGTAAGATGGGGTCCACACCTACTAATACGCCGGCAGCGACACCCGCGCCAGCTCCGAAGACTAACCGCATTGGATTGCAGGTTATCGACTATCGCGGCGGAAAGACTACGCTGTGCGCCGGGTGCGGGCATAACGCGATTTCCGAACGCATCATCGACGCGATGTATGAAATGGGCGTGAAGCCCGAGCGCGTGGCGAAGCTCAGCGGCATCGGCTGTTCTTCGAAGAGCCCGGCTTATTTCATGAATCGCGCGCACAGCTTCAACTCCGTGCATGGGCGCATGCCGTCGATCGCAACGGGCGCGATGCTGGCGAACAAAAACCTGATTGCTCTGGGCGTGACCGGCGACGGCGATACGGTTTCGATTGGCGCAGGGCAGTTTATCCACCTGATGCGGCGCAACCTGCCGATCATCTACATCATCGAAGACAACGGTTGTTACGGCCTGACGAAAGGGCAATTCTCGGCGACCGCCGATTTGGGATCGACGCTGAAGAGCGGTGTGGTGAACGACCTGCCTCCGGTCGATACCTGCGCTATGGCGATTCAGTTGGGAGCTACGTTTGTGGGACGGTCGTTTTCCGGCGACAAGCGGCAGCTTCACACCATGCTTAAGGCGGCCATCGCGCACAACGGTACGGTGATGCTGGACGTGGTTTCTCCGTGCGTGACCTTCAACGACCACGAGGGCTCGACTAAGTCGTATAAGTACATGCAGGCTCACGAAGAGCCGCTGCATGAAGTGAGCTTTGTGCCGGCGTTTGAAGAGATCAACGTGGAGTACGATCCGGGGACGACGTTTGAAGTTACCATGCACGACGGGTCGAGCTTGCGGTTGAGAAAGCTGGAGGAGGCGTACGATCCTACGGACAGAGTTCATGCGGTTACGCGGTTGATGGAATCGCACGCGAAGGGTGAAGTGCTGACTGGCGTGTTTTACATCAATGCGAAGGCGCCTAGCTTTATCGATATGCTAAATGTTACGGATCAACCGCTGGCGACTCTGCCGGAATCGGTGACACGGCCGAGCAGGGAAGTGCTGGCGAAATGCATGGAGGAACTATTGTAGAGTTCTTCGATAGATGCCGGGTAAGTTGAGCCGATCCCTTTCGGGGCCGGCTCAAACTGTTTACGGCGAATCCAGAGTGGCGGTGGCCGATGGCGACTGCCGAGCTTCGCTCGGCTTGGACGGCCGAGGGCGGCCGTCCCTACGCAAACCTGGACGGGGCGGAACCCGTCACCACACGAGCCTTTCCACCACACCAGCCTTCCCCTACGAGCGGGCTACATGGTCAGCACCACGCGAAAACGGGCGCGGCCGCTGATCATCTGGTCGTAGGCTTCGGCAGCTTTTCCTAGCGGGAATTTCTCAATCATCGGACGGACCCCGGACAGGGCGCTGAACTGCATCGTGTCTTCGGAATCCTTGGCGGTTCCGGAGGCCCATCCCTGGATGGACTTGCGGCCGGAGATCAATTGAATCGGGCTGACGGTGATGGGTTCGAAGCTGGCGCCTACCACGACGAGCTTGCCGTTGTTGGACAGTCCATTCACCAGCGCCGACATGGATTTCGAATCGGGCGCGGTGGCGAGGATGACTTGGGCGCCGCCGAATTTCTGCAGTTCTTCGGACGGATCGCCAGCGGCGGAATCTACGTAGTGCGTGGCGCCGAGTTTTCTGGCCAGGGCTTCTTTGTCTTTGCCTCGACCGATGGCAAAAGTGCGGAAGCCCATCTGCCGCGCATACTGGATTCCGAGATGGCCGAGTCCGCCGATGCCTTGAACGGCGACCAGGTCGCCGGCGCGCGCGCCCGAATTGCGCAGCGCATTGAACACGGTGATGCCGGCACAAAGCAGCGGCGCGGCCTCGGCGGCGTCAAGGTCGTCGGGGATGGCGGCGACGGCTTCGGCGGGCGCGAGCATGTATTCGGCGTAGCCGCCATCGTGGCTGATGCCCGTAATCTTCTCGTTCTGGCAGTTAACGAAATCGCCGCGGCGGCAGGGATCGCAGGTGAAACAATGGCCGCCGTGCCATCCGACTCCCACGCGCTGGCCGGGTTTCCAGTTGGCGACGTCGGCGCCGACGGCGTCGATGCGGCCGGCAATTTCGTGTCCGGGAACGCGTGGATACTGCAGGCCGGGCCAATGGCCTTCCTTCACGAGCGCGTCGCTGTGGCAGATGCCGCAGGCTTCGACTTTAATCCTGACCTGGTTGCGGGCGGGTTCGGGGATGTTTCTTTCGACGAGTTCGAAATTACCGCCGGGTTTGCTGACTTGGACAGCTTTCATCTTTGACATGGATTCTTCCTCATGAGTTCAGGTTGATGGAAATGCTGATGGAAATACGGAACGCAAAGGAATGAGATGAGCGGGCATGAGGCAAGGATTCAGCGTCCAACTAACCGGACTGGGAGCTCAGGGCAGGCTCGCGAGGACGCCCGGCGCTCCGATTGTGTAATTGGTTGCGATGCTAACTGGTCTTCTTTAACTCTCCCTCGAAGGAGTGCTCCGGGCTGTGGCCGGGTTCGGGGAAATCACTGTCGGCGCCGTCCTGCATGGGGTCGGGGTTGCGGTGTGAAAGCTGGCCTTGCATGGAGTTGTTGCCGGCTTGGGTGCGTTCGTCGGGCTCTTGGGAACCCTTTCCGCGGTCGGCATCATTGTGAAGATGATCACTGACACTGTTCGGCATGGCAGGCCTCTCGAGGTGCGTTGCGCTCAATAAGAATGATTACAGGATTAGGCTACGCCGAAAGCTTGCGGTGGGCAATGACCGTGTTTCGCGAAGTTGTTGTAATGGCTGCGATAGGTAAATTTAATAGTCCATTCACGTGATATTGAATCTAAGATAGAACATGGTTAGCAAAAATCGGAAACACTATCTGTTTGCCAGCGACTTCGATCAGACGTTGACCTTTAACGATACGGGTTACGTACTGAGCGAGCTAGCTTGGCATTTCTGTCGAGGAATTCGAGCGCAAGGTCAAGGGCATGGCGAAGCTGAACCTGGTTCAGCAGGGCGCCGAACTTTCCTATCTGCTGCTGCACGATCCCGAGTTCCGTTCGCGCGTCCGGCGCGACGACCTGATTCGAAGTGGGCAAGCGCATTCGTCTCAAGGAAAACATCAAGCAGATTTACGAGATCCTGGACCGCCGGATCGATGGATTCCATTTTGATTTTTACGTGCTCTCGGCGTCGCCGGTCGAGGTGATCCAGTCGGCGCTGGAGGGGATCGTGCCGGAGGACCACATTTTTGGCACGGAGTTCAAGTACAAAGCCTCGGGCGAGATCGAAAGCCTGGTGCGGGCTACGGCGGGTTATGGGAAAGTCACGCGGCTGGATCAACTGGAAGAGCAACTGGGCATTCCGGCGGATCATGTTGTCTACGTTGGCGACGGCAGTCCGACATTCACGTGATGCTGCACGTGAACCGGCGCGATGGCTTCACCATTGCCGTGTCGGAATCGAAACTGGTGGCGCAGATCGCGAAGCGGACGGTGCTGGGCGACAACGCGCTGGCCACGCTGGTGCCGATTCTGGAAGAGATTGCGGGCTGGCAGCGGCCTCAGATCCGTCAGCTGTTCGAATCGTATGGCTTCCTGATTCAGGGATGGGATCGCGTGCAGACCGATTGGGTCACGCTGCGGCCCAGCGGCGTCGTGGTGGAGAAGGCGACCGCGGCCGACGCAACCAACTAAACCTCACGTTTAATCGCCGCTGCAATCTCACTCATTGCAAAGAACGCGATGAGGGGGGCACCCCCTGGGTTCGTGCAACTAATTTCTGCGCGCCGGGTTCTTACTCAGCTAGGGGTTCTGGCTCACCGGTTAGCAGGATTCCGTCTAGCCGTTTCTTCTAGATATTGAGGCGCTCTATGAAATTGTCCGGCATTGTTTCGGTTGTTTTGATCGCCATTTCTACAGCCACATTCACTGAGGCGCAGCCGCAACACGAGTGGATTCCTCAGGGTATTGAGACTTTGCGGCAGAGCGCGTCCTCGAAAACAGAGTTCACGCTGGATCACTCCATGCTGGTATTTGCGTCGAAGCTGGACCCGGACAACGAGGATCTTCGCCGCGTGATCGCAGGCGTGAGCGGGGTCTCGGTGCACAGCTATCATTTTCCGGGACGCTGGATGTACGATCCGCAGGCTCTAAGCTCGGTGAGAGAGGAGTACCACGCGGCGGGCTGGAAACAGTTGATGAACAACCACGAGAAGGATGGCGGCCCGGGGGTGACCGATCTCTGGATCCGCCTGGAGAACAACGCGATCAGCAACATCGCGATTCTGGTTGCCAGGTCGAATGAGGTCAACTTTATCGTGGTTTCCGGGTCGATCAGTCCGCTCGACCTCTCGCATCTTGGCGGACACTTTGGCATTCCGAAGATTGAAGGCGGGGTCGTGGTGCCGAATACTACGCGACGCCCGTAATTTGTGGCGCGGACACTCCTGTCCGCGAAAAGCGTGCAGCGAAGGCCACCTTGGGGCAGACAATTGTCCTCGACCAAACCAAAAAACAAGGCCAAACCCAAAAGCAACGGCAGCGGACAGGAGTGTCCGCTCTACACGGGCTAGCGGTTCTTCTGCGGCGCCGCCCCCACTTTTCGCAATCTCTCTCGGGCCTGCGTGGCTTCGGTGGTGCGGGGATAGCGCTGGATGACGTGCTTCAATTCCTGTGTGCCCTCTTCTTGTTTGCCGAGTTCCAGCAGCGCGTATCCTTTCTTGAGCTGGGCGGCGGCAGCCTTGTTTCCGCTGGGAAAATTCTGCAGGACCAGATCGTAGTTCGCGACCGCCTTTTTGTAATCAGCCGCCTTGAACTGAATTTCGGCTAGATAGAAATAGGCGTTTCCGGCCAGGTCGGTGTTGGGATAGAACTTGATGTAGTCGTTGAATTCCTGGACGGCCAGGTCGTTCTTCCCGCCGTTGTAGTCGCGCAGGGCTTGTTGTAGAGCACGTCGGGCGGCGGAGCTTGCGCCATGGCCTGGGCCTGCTGCTGCACTTGGGACTGCTGCGCGGCCATGGATTGCTGCGCCGCCTGCATATCCTCAAATTGCTTGCTAAGCTTGGCGAGGCGGACTTTGAGTTCGTCCATGGTGTCGTTCAGCGCTTGGATCTGCCCGGAGATCTGGTCAACCTGCGCGGCGCGATCCTGCTGCTGTTTGTTGATGGAAGTTTGCAGATCGTTGATGGCGGCGGTCACTTTGTTGGCGGCGTCGGTGTTCTGCTCGAGCAGATTCTTCATGACGCCCATGCGCTCGTCGAACGACTGCTTCATCTGGGTCATCTGCTGCTGCAGTTGGTTGACCTGCGTTTGCAGTTGGACGATGTCCTTGTTGGCGCCGTAGGCGGGAGCAAGGCAGACGGTGAGGAACAGCGCGAAAAGGAGCGAGATACGATTGGGTTTCATAGTTCCCCTATTTCGATGTCAAAAAGTCGCTTAGCGTCCAGCAACTGGAGCACTAGCAGGAGTTGAAAGAACTCTCGATGCGCGACCATTGCCCTCAGCGGCTAAAGCCGCACTCCTAACGATGTGGTTAGCGCAGCGCTAAAGCGCTGCGCTAACCAAAATCTTCCCACCTGCTGGAGATCTAAGGACGGGCGAGACGCCCGTCCCTTCCTCCATGCTTATTTTTCGTATACGAAGTGGCCACGGCGGTTCTGCTGCCAGCAGCTTTCGTTCGACTCGGTGCAGAACGGCTTTTCCTTGCCGTAGCTGATGGTTTTGATGCGATCGCCGGCGACTCCAGCCTGGATGAGCGCATTCTTCACCGCATCGGCGCGATTGGTGCCCAGAGCCAGGTTGTATTCGGTGGAGCCGCGCTCGTCGCAGTGCCCCTCGATGGTGATGTGAATGTTGGGATGCTGCTGCAGGAACTCCGCATCGCCTTGCAACGATGCTTGCTCGGCTGCGCGCACATCGTACTTGTCGTAATCGAAGTAGATGTCCTTCACGTTTTGCGAGAAGAGTTCCTCCTCGGTGGCAGAAGGAGCCGGTGTCGGCGGCGGTGGTGGCGGCGCGTTGACGGTGACGCGAGCGGTGGCGTCCTGGGTTCCGCCGGCGCCTTTCGCGATGAGATGGTAGGTGGTCGAGTCGGTAGGAGTCACCTGGCGCGAGCCGCTCGCGTCCACCGCGCCGATTCCGTCGATGCTGACGTCGGTGGCGTTCGTGGTCTGCCAGGTCAGGGTTGTGGATTGGCCCTTGTCGATCGTGTTTGGGTTCGCCGACAGCGAAGCGGTGGGAGCCGTGGGTGCGGGTGGCGGCGGGGGCGGCGGCGGAGCGACCTTCTTGTGGCATGCGCCCAGGAACATGATCGTGCCGAGTGCGAATACCAGGGTCGCCCATCTAGTCGTGGTGGTTGTCATTCTGATTGCGTGTTTCACCTGATTCCTCCTGTTTCTGTGCGCCCGCATAGTGGCGTGCAATTTGCAGCTTGACGAAGGGGCGCACTTTCGGCCAGCCGCAATACAATTCTTCTTAACGAAGATGGTGAGGCGCTAATCTCGGGCTTCAGCGCCTAAAGGCGCCTTCATGACGTAACTCCTGCGGCACGCCTGAAGGCGTGCCCTGATACGAATCTAATTCCCTGATCGAAACTCACTGATAAACCTAATTCCCTGATACGAAATTCATGCCCTGGTACGAACCTCACTTGCGTCAAGAGCTGTCAACCAGTCTACTTCCAACTCCAGTTGGGCTGCGTGTTGTCGCCCTTGAAAGTCAACTGCTTCACGTTGGAGCCGTCGGCCAGCATGGTCCAGATCTGGTCGGTTCCCGAGCGGTGGGACTGAAACACAATGTGCCGTCCGTCCGGAGACCAGCAGGGGAAATCGTTGCGCCCGGCATCGTGCGTTAGTTGTACCCACTGCTTGCTGGCGACATCCATCAAATAAAGTCGTTGGAACCCGGCTCTCCTGGCCCGTACTTGCGCATCCAGGAGAAGGTCAGAAACTGTCCGTTCGGCGACCAGTTAGGAGAAACCGCATAGCCCTGATCGGTGACGCGCTGCAGGTTGGTGCCGTCCGCTTCCATGGTATAGATCTGCGGCAGGCCGGTGCGTCCGCTGACGAAGGCGATCTGGCTGCCGGTCTTGCGATTCCATGTGGGAGAAACGTCGGGCCCCTTATCGTTGGTCAGGCGGCGCGAGTTTCCTCCGGAGGCATCGACGACGAAAATATTGGGATAGCCATTGCGCGAGGAGGAGAATGCGATCTTGCCCTCGGGCGACCAGGAGGGCGAAAGATTCATGCCTCCGAAACGCGGGAAGCTCACCATGCGGTTGAGATCGAATGAATACATCATGATCTCCCAACCGCTCTTCGTCATCGAGCTGAACGCCAGGCGCGAGCCATCGGGCGAGATGCGCGGCGACAGGGAGATGGTGCCCAGGTGCGTGACCTGCTGTTGATTGGCGCCGTCGTAGTCCATCATCCAGATTTCTTTGTTGCCGGTGCGCTTGCTGACGAAGTAGATTTTGGTTTCGGCGATGCCGGGAATGCCTCCGCCGAGGCGGAAGATGATTTCGTCGGCAAACCGGTGCGCGATCACCCGCACCGCGTCGCCGGTTGCGTTGTCGGTGTACTGCTTGCCGAGTACCTGGGGCGACTTCTCATTCTTGACGTCGTAGAGCCATCCCTGCACCGTGACTTTGCCGGCGGCTGCGCCGAGGTTGCCGAAGGCGAGCATGGAGGCGTTCGGCGGCGGAGAGCTCCAAGCGGAGAAATTGACCTCGGAGGGTTGCCCCGGCTCCTGCAGCGGATAGAAACTCTTGGAGACGAGATCGAAGATTCCGGCGTTGTCGAGGTCGTTCCAGAGCACGTCGTTGAAAGTCTTTAGCAGGGCGGCGTTCTTGGTGTCGGCGGTGGATGGCTTGAAGTCGGAGGCGGCCAGGCGCACGCGCTCAACGCCGAGGCCGGTGCCGGTGCGAATCCAGTCCTGCGCGGAACTTGTGGCCGCCAAGAGAAGCAGCGAGGCGGCGATCAAAATATGACGACGGACGGGGCGAACTGAGTTACTCAATTTTTGCTCCCTATTCAGTCTTGCTGGTGGAGCGCCGGGCGTCCCCGCCCGGCTGGACCGGCGAGACGCCCATCCCTCCACTTACCGCTTGTAATCGAACCAGAACTCTACCGACACTTTGCTTCCCGAATAATCCGGCGGCAGCGGGCCGAAGGTATCAATGCGCTGGAGCGCCCGGAGCGCCGACTGGTTCAGCGAAGGTACGTCGCTTGGCTGCTCGACCTGGATGTTCGAGGGATGTCCATCGCGTGCAATATCAAACGTCAAATAGACCCGACTTGCTTCCGAGATGCGCGGGTCGACTTCGTACTTCAGCCAGTTCTCCGTAACCTTTCGCTGCACGGCTTGTACGTACCAAGCATAGCGGCTGCCGAAATCGCCGCCGCTTCCGGTAAAACCAAAACCGCCCTTGGCCCCGCCTGCGGTCATGGTATAGGGGCCGCTGACCGGACCGCCCTCGCCATACGGAATCTGATTCGACTCCTCGGGCTCCGGTTGCGCTTTGCGCTGCGTTGCGCTCTTGACCGGCGCGGGTTTTATCTTGGTCTTCGCGTTCTTGTCGGGAATCGGAATCGCCTCCGGTTCCTTTTCTTGAACCTTGGGCTGCGACTTCGAGAGTCCCTTGGATTCGGTTGCCAGCACGTTCTGGGTCTCCGTCGGATTCGCGGGCAAGGGAACCGAACTCACCAGCGTCGCGCCCATGGCATCTCCTCCTCCGCCGCTGCCCCAGCCTGTGCCCCGGAAGCCGGGAATAAACATCGCGTAGAGCACGACGAAGGCCGCGAATGCCACATGCAGGCCGAGCGACCAAGCCAGCGGCCGGCGCAGTTGGCCGTGTTCCGAATAGATGTCGATGTCGTAATATCGAAATCAGTGATGGCCGCCATGGGTATCCATCGGCTGCGTAACGATGCTCACGTTGCGGATGCCCGACTGTTTGATGGCGTCCATCACGGTGGCGAAGGCGCCAAACGGGACATCTTCATCGGAGCGCAAATAAATCGACTGGTGTTGCGGATCGCGAATTTTCTGCTTCAGGCGCGCTCCGATCTGGTTGATGTTGATGGGATCGTTGCCCAGAAAAACTTTCTGTGATTTGTCGATGCTGATTACCAGCCGCTCTTCGGTGATCTCTTTGACGGTGCGGGTGTGGGGCACATTCACTTCGATGCCGGATTGCAGCACGGGCGCGGTCACCATGAAAATGATGAGCAGCACGAGGACGACATCCACCAGGGGCGTGATGTTGATGTCGGCCAGAGCCGTCTGGGTGCGTCCGTTGGCGGAGGTGAAGGCCATCAGCGCCGCGCCTCGGTCGTTTGCGGAGTCTGCTGGCGGTCCACTGTTTGTCGCTCCACCAGGTTGAGCATTTCGAGCGTGAAGTCGTCGTTACGCGCGGCCATTTCGCGAATCGAGCCAATGATGAGGTTGTAGGCAATCACCGCCGGAATGGCCGCAGCCAGGCCGGCGGCGGTGGTAACCAGAGCTTCAGAAATTCCAGGAGCGACCGCGCGCAAGGTTGCCGCGCCCGCCGTGCCCAGGCCGTGGAACGCGTCGATGATTCCCCAGACGGTTCCGAACAGTCCGATAAACGGCGTAACCGCACCCGTAATCGCCAGCCACGGGACACTGCGCTCGAGGCGGGTAATTTCCTCGGAAGACGCGATCTGCATGGCGCGCTGGATGGCGACGAGATTGTGGACGGCTCCGGTCATTCCCATCTGGCGCCGGAACTCCTCGACGGCGCCTTGAAACACTCCCACCAACGGGCTGGGACGGAACTGTTCGGCGACCGAGGCGATGTCCTGCATGCGCTGCGCCTTGCGGAACGCGCGAACGAAACGTCCGTTCTGCCGGCGGGCGCGGCGGATCAGCAGCCACTTGGAAAGAATTACGGCCCAGGAGAGCACGCTGAACGCGATCAGAAGAAGAAGCACGGTTTTGGCGACGGGACCGGTTTGAAGGACGAGATCGACGATTTCGCCGCCGGCAAAGAAGAGGAGGACGAAAGAAAGATGCATGGTTTCGGGAAGAACCCTGCCTAAGATTATAGACGAAGGCGGCGGGCGAACTTGCAGCGTATCGTATCGGTTAACATTGCCGGCCAGCGCATCCCCGAAAATTTGACCGCGGAGATCGCAGAGGTCGCAGAGATTTTTCTTGTATTTTCTCTGCGTGCTTCGCGTCCTCCGTGGTGAAATGGTTTTGCTTTTTTCTCTCTAGGGCCCGGCGAAGCGGTATATGCTATGCTGCGCGTAAATTGCAAGTCGTCGTAAATTACAGATCGCAGGACCCTTGTGCTGGCCGAACTTCGACTCGAAAATTACGCGGTGATCGACAACGTCGTGATCGAGTTCGCGGCAGGCCTGAATCTTCTGACCGGCGAGACCGGGGCGGGGAAGTCGATTCTTATTGATGCGCTGGGATTACTGCTGGGAGACAAGGCGTCATCGAATGTGATCCGGACGGGCGCGGAGCGGGCAGTCGTCGCCGCGGTGTTTGAGAGTGATGGAGCCGCCGCGCGTTCCATCGAAGAGATACTCGAGACCAACGGCCTGGATGCGGAGAATGGCTCGCTGATCTTGCGGCGCGAGATCGCTTCGGGCGGCAAGGGCCGGGTCTTCATCAACAATCAGCCCGCGACTGTGGCGGTGCTCAAACAGATTGCGCCGCACCTGGCGGTGATCCACGCGCAGAACGAGTCCATCGTAAACTTCGACGCCGCGGCGCGGCAGGACCTGCTCGACGCTTATGCCGGAGTCGAGCTGAAAGACGTATCCGCGGCTTTCGCACACTGGAAGCAGATTCGCGGACGCATCGCGGAACTTGAACAGGACGAGCAGGATCGCACGCGGCTTCTCGACCTGTGGAACTTTCAGTGCCGCGAAATCGAAGCGGCGCGTCTTCGGGCCGGCGAGGACGAGCAACTGGAAGCCGAGAAGCGCGTTTTAGCCAATGCCGAGAAGATTTACGGAGCGGCCATCAACGCCTTCGACCTGCTGTATGAGGGCAATGCCTCCACTTCGTCGAGCCTGCGCGCCGCGCAAAAGCACGTAGAGGAACTGGTCCGTTATGAGCCGAAGTTTCAGGAAGCGCTCGCGGCGCTCGATTCGGCACGCATCAGTGTTGAAGATGTGGGAGCGACGCTGCGCGATTATGCCGGAGGCATTCAGGCTTCGCCCGAACGGCTCGCCGAGATTGAAGAGCGGCTGGCGCTGCTGGATCGACTGAAACGCAAGTACGGGCCGACGCTTGAGCAGACCATTGTGTTCGGCGAAGATATCCGGCGCAAGCTCTCAGAGATGGAGAATAAAGATCAGGTGTTACTTGAACTCCGCGCAATGCTGGCCTTGGCGGCTGACGAGTATCGTAAAGCCGCCCGCTCCGTCTCGCGCAAGCGGGTTGAGGCGGGACGGAAACTGGAAAAGTTGGTCGAGACGGAGATCAACGACCTGGCCATGCGCGCCAGTTTTCGCATTGCCGTCGAAGAGAACGAGAGCGAGGAGCATTGGACCTCTTCGGGCATCAACCAGGTCGTCTATCGCATCTCGACCAACACGGGCGAGACGATGCGCCCGCTGGAGCAGATCGCCTCCGGCGGCGAACTCTCGCGCGTTATGCTGGCGTTGAAGGCGTGCGTCGAAGCGGGGACGAATCCGGCGGGTGATCCAACGAGAAAGAAGAAATCGGCGGCCGCGCAGCGCACGCTGGTCTTCGACGAGATTGATACCGGCATCGGAGGCCGCGCCGCCGAGGCCGTGGGAAAGAAATTGAAGGCGCTCGCCAAAGGCAATCAGGTGCTCTGCGTCACCCACCTACCGCAGATCGCAACCTTTGCCGATCACCACTACCTAATCGAGAAGCGCGAATCCGGAGGCCGCGCCAAGGCCACCGTCCGCCAGATCACTGGCGAAGAACGCACCGAGGAAGTGGCGCGCATGCTGTCGGGGGCTAAGCTGACAGAGACTTCGCGGAAGCATGCGGAGCAGATGATTCGGGCGAACGGGTGAGGCCAGCGAGCGCTCTTGGGGATAACCAGCAACCCCGCCTTTGCGTTTGTTCGGCTCGTGTAGAGCACCTGACAAAAACCTCACTCTTGACACCCCTTACAAATGCGAAAAGCCCCGAGTCCCGGCTTAGTTGGGTGGCAGACCGACCCTGCGAATGAGATCCGCGAAACGTGGGTCCGAGCGCAACGGGTCAAGAAAGGCGCCGACCTTGATTGCGAGGACATCGGTGGCACGCTCTTCGACTGCTCCCTCCAACTCCGAGAAGGCTAAATCCTTGTCGCCAAGTCCGGTATGAATAATCGCGGGATATAGAGGGCTGACGTGCTCGCGCACCGCACGGACCTGCATTGCACTCAGGATTTGCCGAGCTCGTGTTTTGTCTCCCGCTAGGGCGTATGCTTCTCCCAGCATGGCCGCGCTGCGCAGACTGTCGTCCAGCTTTTCGGACGTTTCCAGGTCGGCGATTGCTTCCTTCCACTTCCCTTTCTGCTCGTAGGTAAGGCCGCGATAAAGATAAGCGTTGGCGTAGTTCGGCTCAATTTCCACAATGCGACTTAGCTCGCCCAGGGCGTCGTCGTAGCGCCGTGCCATGTAGGATTCCGCCCCTTCGGCAGTCCGGACCGGCAGCGACATGGGATCCAGTCGCCGGGCAATTGCAATTTCACTAACACTCTCATCGAATCTCCCTCTCGCCGCCAAGCCCGCCGAGTACCAATGATGCAAGGTCGGGTTCGCGGGGTCGGCGGCCATGGCCAACTTGAATTCCCGTTCCGATTCCTCCCAGTTCCAGTCGTGGTTCTGTGCAATCACCGCCAGCACGGCGTGCGGCTCTCCCAACCCAGGATCGAGCGCCAGTGCCTTGTTGGCTGCCGCCCGGGCCTGAACGACGGTGGCTTCCGGCGAAATGTCATAGGTACTCACCATCAAGGCATAGCAGTCTGCCAAGCCTGCATAAGCCAGCGCGTAGCCAGGATCGCCCTCGGTTGCTGCGTGGAAATAACCCAACGCATTATGGAGTCCCTGTTCGGTTCGCCGGTTCAGGCTGTAGCGGCCCCTAAGATAGGCATCGTAAGCCTCGGCATTTGCCGGCGGATGGCGCAGGGGTTGGCCGCGTGTTTCGATGGCCCAACGCGTCTGGATTTCTTGCGTGACTCCGGCGGCCACATCGTCCTGCAATGCAATGATGTCTTGCGGGCTGCGGTCGTATTCTTGCGCCCATAGGTGACTCTGGTCTTCCACCTGAATGAGCTGTGCCGTGATCCGCAACCGGTTTCGATCGCGCCGGACACTGCCCTCAAGAACATATTGCACGTCCAGTTCACGGCCGATTTGGTCCAGCCGCTTATCGCCGTGCTTGTATCCCATGACCGAGGTTCGAGCGATTACGCCCAGTCTTTCGGGTTGCAATCCTCCCAGCCGGGCGATTGTCTCTTCGGTGAGGCCATCGGTCAAATACTCCTGCTCGGGATCGCCGGTGAGATTCTGGAAAGGGAGCACCGCCATCATGATCCGGCCGGTCGGTGCGGGCACCCTGGAATGCCGGGGCCACGCAAAATAGCTCACCATCGCAATGATGACGAGCAAACCCGCAACCGCAGCGGATCGCCATCGAGTCGTGCCCGAAGCCAGGGCAGCGTCTTTACGCTGTTGCGCCGGGGAAGCCGGTGACACTTCTGCCGGTCCCGCGCCGTTCCGGGTGACCTCAGCCACGAAGCGGTATCCGCGCTTGGGAAACGTTTCGATGAAGCGCGGTTGCTCGGCGGAATCGTCCAGTGCCTCGCGAAGGCGGTTCACCGCTTTGTTCAGACCCAGATCGAAGTCCACGAAGGTGCCGGCAGGCCAGAGTCTCTTGATCAGTTCTTCCCGCGTGACCATCTCGCCCGGTCGCTCCAGCAAAGCCGTCAAAATCTGGAAAGGCTTTTCCTGAAGAATGATGTGGCGGCCATTGCTGCGAAGCTCGCCGGTGCGCAGGTCGAGTTCGAAATCGGCAAAGCGGACGACGTGGGTGGATTCGGTTGAATTCGCCATCGGCGACCCAGCGATGGAAGAAGAAACGTGCCGGAAGTGTAGCACGGATTCACCAAGCGATGGGTCAAAATTCCCATCTAAGTGATTGAGAAATCTCCGGTTGCTGCGGGGAACAAAAATGTCACGCGCAAGTCACGCGCACGCCATTGACGCCGCAACCGGGGCAGGCCCATAGTTGCGCCCCAAAGTGGGGTTCGGCACTTTCTGCCAGTCATTGCGCTGAAGCCGACGCTACGCAAAAACTCAAAAGAAGTGTGCATGAAAAGCAGAGGACTTACACGCATCATCGGAATGCTCAGCCAGCAAGAGACGATGGTTGAATGAGGTATTTTCAGGGGCGGTCAAAGATCTGCTGCGAGGAAGAAATGCATATGAGATCCAGACTCGGTTACGTCACAGTTCTTATGTTGCTGGTCGTGTTCGCGAGTTGCGGCGGACCAACCCGGACCGCACCGACGGCACCGGTGATCACCACTGCCTCGTTGCCCAACGGCACATTGGAAACTCCGTACAGCCAGCCCATCCAGGCCAGCGGCGGGGTTGCACCCTTCCGCTGGACGGTGAGCGCGGGTGCGCTGCCGAGCAAAATAGCACTCAACCCCAGCGTGACCAATACGGTGACCCTTTCCGGCACCCCGGATACGGCGGTGCAGGCATTGGCCTTCACCGTCCAAGTCACGGATTCGGCTAACCGCTCAGCCGTGCAACCCTACACCGTGTCTATCCTCTTGGAGCCTGACACCCTTACTCTCTCGCCCCCGAGCCTGAGTTTTGCTCCACAGTTGGTGGGGACTCCTTCTGCGGTGCAAACGGAGACGGTCACCAACACGGGCAGCGTCCTGGTTCTCATTGACGGTGTTGCGCTGGCCGGAACTAATGTCGCGGATTACAGCCAGAACGACAATTGCGGATCGAGTCTGGCCGCGGGCGCAAACTGCGTCATCAACGTGAGTGTCACGCCCGGCCAGTTAGGTCCCAGCAGTGCCGCGATCACGATCACCGATAGCACGGTAGGTAGTCCGCACGCGGTCGCTCTGAGCGGCATGGGGCTTGCTTCCGGACCCAATGCCACTTTGTCGTCGGCGGCCAGCCTGACTCTCCCGCTCACGCTGGTCGGCACCACCAGTCCGGCGCTGTCCCTCAAGTTGAGCAACTACGGCACCGCGGCGCTCAGCATTGCGGGCATCGCTACGACGAGCGCGGACTTTGGCGAGAGCGACAATTGTGGTTCGAGTCTGGCCTCGGCAGCCAGTTGCACCATCAATTTGACTTTCACACCCCCTGCGGTGGGCACGGTGACGGGCACGCTTTCAATCACTGATAACGCGTCCGGCAGCCCGCAGACGGTCTCACTTAGCGGCACCGGAACCAAGAACTCATTTACCGGGGCTTGCCTAGTCGTCGCCGGCAATATATGTCAGGTGTCTCAGAATGCTTGCCCGGCCGGTCACCCAGCACAATACACAGGATCGGTATCGTGCGTTAACGGTGGCTCCTACGGCATCGACAGTTCAGCGGGGTGCAAAGGTTCCAATCGTGCTCCGGGGGTGTGCATCGTCAACTAGTGGAGAGCCGACGGTGCATTTCGGTTTCGAGCCAGCCTTTCTGGCTGCTTGAATTTTGTCGCAAGCAGGTCAGAAGAAAGTTGCGGTCCCACGGCAGCGATGCGGAAGGAATACGGCTGCCCAGCGCTTTCGCATGGTTAAAAGATCTGCAATCAAGAGGGCGAGTCTGAGACACTGCGTGCCACCAGTACGCGCTTCTCGGAATCGAAGCGAAAGCACCCGAACGCGTAGAACCGCAGAGCTTGCAACGTCATACGGTCTGCTAGAAATTTGCCCCGGGGCGGAGTGTAGCTGACATATCCGCTCCGGTTTATTTCGTGCCTGGTCCGTTGACTGCCTGAATTTCCCCGTCCGCTGCTAATCCCCACACCCTCAAAGGCTTACATTGACCGGAGGGTACATTTTTCGATACCCTTAGAGCATCTTTTCCAAAGAAGACGTGTACCCTAGTGGGTGGGGAGTTGCAGCTTGTCTGAGATCGGGAATTTGCACACGAAGACCTTATTGCTCTTGAAGCCGCGGGGATTCTGCGCCGGGGTGGTGCGGGCGATTGACATTGTCCGGATTGCGCTCGAGGCGTTTGGGCCGCCGATTTATGTGCGCAAGGAAATTGTCCACAACCGCTTTGTGGTGGAAGAATTGCAGCAGAAGGGCGCAATTTTCGTTGATGGCGTGGATGAAGTGCCCGAGGGAGAGCGCGTCATCTACAGCGCCCACGGCGTTTCTCCGGAAGTGCGCGAGCGCAGCAAGCGGCGAATGCTGCGCGTGATCGATGCCACGTGTCCGCTGGTCACTAAGGTGCACGTGGAGGCGGTGAAGTTCGCGAAGGAAGGCTATTCGCTGATCCTGATCGGCCACCGCGATCACGACGAGGTGATTGGGACGCTTGGGGAGGCTCCCGCAGTGACTCAGGTCGTGGGCTCGCCTGCGGAAGTGGCGTCGGTTACCTTGCCCGACCCGAACCGTGTGGCGTACCTGACCCAGACCACTCTTAGCCTGGATGAGACGCGCGACATTATCGCCGCGTTGCGCGAGCGCTTCCCGAACATTAAGGGCCCGGCGGCGCAGGACATCTGCTATGCCACCGAAAACCGGCAGGTGGCCGTGAAGCACGTGGCCTCCGATGCCGATTTGCTGCTGGTGGTGGGCTCCGACAATAGTTCAAATTCCAAACGGTTGGTGGAAGTGGCTCGCAGTTTGGGCACCGAGGCGCATCTAATTGATGACTGCCGCAATATTCAGCCGCAGTGGTTGAATGGCGTCAGGACGGTGGCCCTGACCGCGGGAGCATCGGCTCCGGAACATCTGGTGCAGGAAGTAGTCGAGTACCTGGCGGGAAAGGGCTTTGGCGACGTGCAGGAATTGGAAATCATGCCGGAGAATGTGCGCTTTGGATTGCCGCCGGAGATCGTGGAAACGATCGCCGCGGCCCCGGCCATCGCCGTGGAGTCCTAAATGGAAGATTCCTCCCCTTTAAGTTCGGCCTCTGTGCCGCAGATGCGATTTGGAAAGATTGACGACCTGGAGAGCCGGGTCGCGGTAGCCGTCGATGCGGCCCGCAAATACCTGTTCTCGCAGCAGCACGAAGAGGGTTACTGGTGCGGAGAACTGGAAGCCGACACCACCCTCGAATCCGATTACATCCTGCTCCACGCCCTGCTCGGCACGGGGAGCCAGGAGCGCTTCGACAAGGCCGCTCGTTACATTCTTAAGCACCAGAATGAAGACGGGGGCTGGAGCACCCACGCTGGCGGCCCGTCCCACATCGGCGCTTCGGTGAAAGCCTACTTCGGACTGAAGCTGGCCGGATTCACGGCGGATCATCCGGCACTGGCGCGCGCCCGCAAGAAAATTCTTGCCATGGGCGGCGTAACCGAAGTCAATACATTTACCAAGATCTATCTCTGTTTTTTTGGGCAGTACGACTACGACGCGGTTCCCGCGGTTCCGCCGGAGATCGTGCTCTTCCCCAACTGGTTCTGGTTCAACATCTACGAAATTTCTTCGTGGTCGCGCGCCATCCTGGTACCGCTTTCGATCTGCTACGCCAAGAAGCCGTTTAAGAAAATTCCCGACGAAATGGGAGTGGAAGAGCTTTTTGTGGGTGGGCGCGACAAGTCGCGGATGCATCTGCACTGGGCGAAGAAGCTGATTTCGTGGCGCAATTTCTTTTTGGTGCTGGATCGGATTACGCACTGGGCCGAGCGGGTACACATCCGCCCGCTGCGCTCGCTGGCTCTGAGAAAGGCAGAGAAGTGGATGCTCAAGCGCTTCGAGATGAGCGATGGATTGGCGGGAATTTTCCCGTCGATCATGAACTCCATTATCGCGATGCGGTGCCTGGGGTACTCGGTCGACGATCCGCAGGTGATTCGGGCGATGGATGAATTTGAGAAGCTGGGGATCGAAGAGGGCGATACTTTCCGCATGCAGCCCTGCATGTCTCCGGTGTGGGATACGGCATACGCGCTGTTTGCTCTGGGCGAGGCAGGGATTCCGGCGACGGACCCGCGGCTGGTGAAGTGCGCCGACTGGATGCTGCAAAAGCAGGTGCGCAAGCCCGGAGACTGGAAGGTCAAGAATCCGAAGGGCGAGCCGGGGGGCTGGTATTTCGAGTTCAACAACGAGTTCTATCCCGATGTGGACGACACTGCCATGGTTTGCCTGGCGCTGAGCCGTGTCGAACATCCGAACGGGCGCTATCAGAGCGAGTCCGTGCAGCGGGCGATTGATTGGATCTTGTCGATGCAGTGCAAGAACGGCGGCTGGGCTTCGTTCGACAAAGACAACGACCGCATGGTGTTCCAGCACGTGCCCTTTGCCGATCACAACGCCATGCTTGATCCTGCAACCGTCGACATCACGGGGCGGATTCTGGAGTGTCTGGCGGCGTATGGATATGACCAGAACCATCCCGCGGTGAAGCGGGCCATCAAGTTTATTCGGAAAGAGCAGGAGCCGGATGGAAGCTGGTTCGGGCGCTGGGGTGTGAACTACATCTACGGCACGATGCAGGTATTGCGCGGGTTGGAAGCCATGGCGATGGACCGTAACGACCCCATGATCCAGCAAGCGGCGGAGTGGCTGCGATCGGTGCAGAATGCCGACGGGGGCTGGGGCGAGACGGTGGGGTCGTATGACGATCCCAACCTTCGCGGGCAGGGCGACAGCACGGCTTCGCAGACGGCGTGGGCAATCATGGGGCTGCTGGCCGTCGGCGACACGCGCAGCGAATGCGTGGTCCGCGGCATGGCGTATCTTTTGCGCGCGCAGAAGAGAGACGGTTCGTGGGACGAGCCTTTCTACACCGGAACCGGCTTTCCGCGGGTGTTCTATCTGATGTACCACCTGTACCGCCAGTATTTCCCACTGATCGCGCTCACGACCTATTCGAAGGTGATGGCGGAGAAGGGCAGCAGTTAGCACTCAGCAGTCAGCGCTCAGCAGAACTGAATGCTGAATGCTGACTGCTGAATGCTCGCTTTTGTCACCGGCGCTACCGGATTTCTGGGCAGTCATGTGGCGCGCGCCCTGGCGGAACAGGGAGCCGAGTTGCGGCTGCTGGTGCGGCCTACGAGCGATTTGCGCAACCTTGAGGGCCTGAACGCGGATCGGGTCACGGGAGATTTGCGCGACCCGGCTTCGATGGAGAAGGTGCTTTCCGGTTGCGACGCGCTATTTCACGTTGCGGCGGACTACAGGCTGTGGGTGCGCGGGCAAGATTCCAACGAGATGTACCGCTCGAATGTCGAAGGCACGCGTTCGTTGCTCGACGCGGCGCGAAAACAAGGCGTACGGCGTATTGTGTACACGTCGAGTGTAGCGACTATGGGCTTCACGTCCGGTTCCAAGACGAAGAACGGGCCTGTGGCGGACGAAGAGAGTCCGGTGGCGCTGGCGGACATGATCGGGCACTACAAACGTTCGAAGTTCATGGCGGAGCAAGTTGCCGTCAAGGCTGCCAGATCAGGATCTGATGTGGTGGTGGTGAATCCCACGACGCCGATCGGAGAGCGCGATATCAAGCCGACTCCGACCGGGCGAATCGTCGTGGATTTCCTGAAGCGAAAGTTCCCGGCGTACGTGGAAACCGGCTTGAACCTGGTGGATGCGACGGAATGCGCGCGCGGCCATATTCAGGCGCTGGAGAAGGGAAGATCGGGCGAGCGCTACATTCTGGGCGGAGAGAATCTCACGCTGAAGCAGATTTTGGACCGGCTGGCCGCGATCACGGGTTTGCCATCGCCGAACGTGAAGCTGCCGTACTTCTTTGCGCTGGCAACCGGTGTCGTCGACGAGATGGTGACCGGACGTCTTCTGGGCCGCGAGCCGCGGGCGACGATTGACGCCGTGCGCATGGGACGGAAGATGATGTTTGTGAGCTCGGCGAAAGCGGAACGAGAACTGGGCTGGCGGACGATTCCAGTGGAGGGAGCGCTGCGGCGGTCAGTGGATTGGTTCCGCAGCAACGGATATGCCTAGAATCGCCATCATCGCCGCGATGGAACGAGAGGTGGAACCGCTGATCCGCAGCTGGAAGGTCAGGATGATCGAACACGGCGGTCGGCGTTATCGTCTTTTTGAAAATGGCGACGCGGCGTTGGTGTGCGGCGGAATTGGAGCGGAATCCGCGCGCCGTGCGACGGAAGCGATGATTCGGGAAGTGAGCCCGGTGCGGGTGATCTCGGTTGGCTTTGCCGGAGCGCTGGATGGCTCGCTGCCTGTCGGGCAGGTTCTTGAGCCGCGCACGGTGATCAACGCCGCCGACGGCGCCCGGACGGAAGTCGGATCGGGCGAGGGAATCCTGGTCAGTTCCGCAACCGTGGCCGGCAAGGAACAGAAGATTCGTTTATGCAAAGCTTACGGCGCAACGGCGGTGGACATGGAAGCGGCAGCCGTAGCGCAAGGCGCCGAGGCACGGGGAGTAGAGTTCGGAGCTTTGAAAGCCATCTCTGACGCCGCCGATTTCAGGCTGCCCGCAATGGATCGTTTCGTAGCGGACGACGGGAGGTTCCACTCCGTGAGGTTTGCGTGTTATGTGGCGCTGCGCCCGTGGCTGTGGGGGACTACGATAGCTTTGGCGCGGAACAGCTCCAAGGCAAGTCGTGCTCTTTGCGGCGCGGTTGCGAGGTACCTGGAGCGGCCGGCTTTCTGTAGAGACGCGGATTGCCCCGTCTCCTCCGCCGCCGGAGACGCGGCAAGCCGCGTCTCTACGGGAGTTGGCATCGGGAATCGATAGGCAAAAAATAGACTCTGCTATGGCAATTGCTCAGACATTCACGACTGAAAGCATAAGGCATAAGGTTCCTTCCACGATGCGGGCGGCCGTGTATCGCGGCGTCGACGACGTCCGTCTGGAAGAAGTGTCCGTGCCTGAAATCGGACCGGGAGAGATTCTGGTTCGGGTCCACACCTGCGGAATCTGCGGCACCGATCTGAAGAAGATTGCGACCGGCTCGCACTCCGCGCCGCGCATTTTTGGTCACGAAACCGCGGGTATCGTAGCCCAAGTGGGAGACGGCGTTCGAAAGTTCAGCGTCGGCGAACGCGTGGTGGTGATGCATCACATCCCGTGTGGAGAATGTTATTACTGCCGCCACAAGACCTTCGCCCAGTGTGCAACTTACAAAAAGGTCGGATGCACGGCTGGGTTCGAGCCCTCGGGCGGAGGATTTGCGGAATACGTCCGGGTGATGGACTGGATTGTCGAGAAAGGAACGGTGCGCATCCCGGACGGGGTCAGCTTTGAGCAGGCATCCTTCGTCGAGCCGGTCAATACCTGCATCAAAGGCATTGAGACCCTTCATCTCGAACCCGGGGAGACCTTGCTGGTGATCGGGCAAGGGCCGATTGGTCTAATCCTTGCGATTCTGGCGAAGCGGGCGGGGGCTCGGGTGATTACTTCCGATTTGTATCCGGCGAGGCTTACAATAGCTACTGGCTTCGGCCTCAATCAGACAATTGACGCTTCCCAGGCTGACGCCGGACAAACGGTGCGCGGAATGACCGATGGGCGCGGGGCTGACGCTGTTATTTTGGCAGTCGGCGGGAGCGGCCTGATCCGGCCTGCCATAGATGCGACGCGTCCGGGAGGCCGTGTATTGCTGTTTGCGCAGACGGTGCGGGGCGAGGTCACGATTGACCCGGCCGCAGTGTGCGTGGACGAGAAGGCTCTGCTCGGGTCCTACAGTGCGTCGGTGGAATTGCAGGAGGAGTCGGTGCGGTTCGTCATGAACCGTGAAATGGACATGGAACGGCTTATCAGCCACCGTTTCCCGCTGCAAAGGGGTGTAGAAGCGCTGAAGCTGGCTGCCCATCCTCGACCGGACACGATGAAGATTGTCATCCAGCCGGGGAGCGGCGGGGCCCCCAGCACGCCCGGTTTTGGCGTGACGGGGTGCAGTGCGTGGGAAGGACATCAACTGTGAATGGCAAGATGACGGCTGCCGTCCTCTACGGCAAAGAAGACGTCAAGATTGAAAGAGTGCCCATCCCGCCGGTGGGCGACGGCGAAGTACTGGTCAAGGTCCATGTGGCGCTTACCTGCGGCACGGATTTGAAGGTATACCAGCGCGGCTATCATGCCCGCATGATTGTGCCGCCGGCGTTGTTCGGGCATGAACTGGCGGGCACGGTCGAGCAGGTCGGGGAGGGCGTGCGCGGCTTCAAGAAGGGCATGCGCGTGGTCGCGCTCAACTCGGCTCCCTGCGGCATGTGCTTCTATTGCTCCAAGCACCAGTTGAACCTTTGCGAAGATCTGCTGTTCAACAATGGCGCCTATGCCGAGTACATACGGATTCCGCGGCGCATTGTGGAAACCAATATGCTCGTCGTCCCTTCGAATGTGAGCTTCGAAGATGCCGCGATGACGGAGCCGCTGGCTTGCGTTCTCCGGGGCCTGCACGAAACCGGAGTTGAGATCGGCGAGACGGTAGTCGTCATTGGCGGCGGGCCGATCGGCCTGATGTTTGTGCAGGTGGCGAAAGCCATCGGCTGCAATGTGATCGCGGTCGTCAAGCGGGATTCGCAGGTATCTCTGGCGCGCAAGAAGGGCGCGCACGAGGTAGTGCAGATTACCAAGGTGAAGGATCCGGTCGAGGCGGTGCGCGAGCTGAGTCCGGAGAGGCGCGGCGCCGATGTGGCGATCGAAGCCGTGGGCCGTCCGGAAGCGTGGGAGTGGGCCGTGCAGATGGTGCGCAAGGGCGGCACCGTAAATTTCTTCGGCGGGTGCGCTGCCGGAACCAAGGTGCAGTTAGACACCAACCGCCTGCACTACTCGGAAATTACTTTGAAGGCGACCTTCCATCACACGCCGGAGACGGTGCGCCGGGCCTTCGGTTTGATAGCCGAGAAGAAAGTTTGCGGCAACGACTACATTACCGGCGAAGCGCCGCTTTCGCGTTTGCAGGAAGTGCTCCGCCACATGCTGAACCGCAACGGGGATATCAAGACCGCGATTATCCCGGGTCACTAGCGTCGTGATCGCGTGATGAGTCGTACGATGGAGCGACGGGCGTCTCGCCCGTCCGCCGGGCGAGGACGCCCGGCTCTCCACGAACACGTTGTGTCCTGTGGGATTAAGAAGCTTTGATGACAACTGTTGCCAGCCATCCCCCGACTGCGCCGCTCGCCTCCGCCTGGAGTGCGCTGCCGCCGGAGTACGCCATCCCCGACCACGCACCTTCGGAAGCCGAGGCACGCGAATATTGCCGCCGCCTGGCGCGCTCGCATTACGAAAATTTTTCGGTTGCGTCGTGGTTTCTTCCCGAGCGGCTGCGCCAGCACTTCTTCAATGTCTATGCCTATTGCCGCATCTCCGACGATCTGGGCGACGAGGTGGGCGACACCGCCGCGTCTTTACAGTTACTCGAGCAGTGGGAGACGGAGCTGAACGCGTGCTACGACGGGAATCCGCGGCATCCCGTATTTGTGGCGCTCGCCGAGACGGTGCGCAAATTTGAAATCCCGAAACATGAATTCGCGGATGTGCTGACTGCTTTCCGGCAGGACCAAAGTATCACCCGCTACGAAACCTTCAACGATCTGCTTGGCTACTGTAAGTTTTCGGCGAATCCGGTCGGCCACCTGGTGCTGTACCTCTGCGGATATCGTGATTCCGACCGGCAAAAGCTTTCCGACTGCACCTGCACCGCGTTGCAACTCGCGAACTTCTGGCAAGACGTGAGCGCGGACTTTGCCAAAGGACGAATTTATCTTCCACTCGAAGACCTGCGCCGTTTCGGTGTGAGCGAAAACGTGATCCGCGACCGTGAAAACACTTCCGCGTTCCGCGAGATGATCAAGTTTGAAGTTGAGCGGGCTCGGGAATGGTTTCGGCAAGGTTTGCCTCTGATCGCGAAAGTTAACCGCGAACTGGCGATCGACATCGAACTCTTCAGCCGCGGCGGGCAGGAAATTCTGAATGCCATCGAGCGCCAGAATTACGCTGTGCTGGGCAGGCGTCCGGCAATTTCCAAGACGCGGAAACTGGCGCTGGTGGCGCGTGCCGTGCTGGGGAAACTGCGATGAGCACGGTCGCGGGAAATGCGCCCGCGCAATTTGCCCCGACCGCTTCGCAGCTTGCCATGGCGTACTCCGTCTGCCGGGGTATCGCCCGCTCCGCCGCCAAGAATTTCTATTATGGGTTTGCGGTGCTTCCGCGACGGAAACGGAATGCGTTGAGCGCGGTGTACGCCTTCATGCGGCGCTGCGACGACATTACCGACGACGTCGCGCTCAGTCCTGAGGAGCGCAATCAGCGACTGGCGGAATGGCTCGATAAAGTCCACCGCGCATTGGCGGCACAGCCCACGGATGATCCGGTGCTGCTGGGGCTGACCGACGCGCAGCGCACTTACCAGATTCCCATTGGGCTTCTTGACCAGTTAGCCTACGGAACCGCTGCGGATCTCGATCACGTCCAGGCAGCGCCCTTCGGTGGCGCGCCGCTGGTCGCGCGTTACCAGACGTTTGAAGAGTTGCGCCAGTATTGCTACGGCGTGGCGTCGGTCGTTGGATTGGTGTGCATCAAGATCTTCGGATACCGCGATCCCGCCGCCGAAGCGCTGGCCGAACGCTGCGGTCTCGCCTTTCAGCTTACGAATATCATTCGCGATGTCAAAGAAGACGTAGCCATGGGCCGGGTTTATTTTCCGCAGGAGGACTTGGCGCAGTGCGGACTTTCGGCCGCTGATCTGGCCGCGCTGCAAGTTGACGTTGCCCGCATACGTCCGCTGCTGGCGATGGAGGCCGAACGGGCTCGCGACTGCTACTGCTCCGGGGAAGAGCTGATCCCGCTGGTGAATGAAGACAGTCAGCCCGCTCTGTGGGTATTGATCACTATCTATCGCCGCCTGCTCGAAAAGATTGCTGCGAACCAGTACGACGTCTTCCGTGAGCGCGTCCGGTTAACGGTTCCCGAAAAGCTCACGGTCATGGGAAAAGGAATCCTGAAGCGTCTGCTGTGATGCCGCCCTCGATGCATCCTGATACGATCGAAACTAATTTGCCCCAGCCTAATATGACCGAGCCTTCTACCGTCGCGATCGCTGGAGGCGGGTTGGCCGGTCTGGCCGCTGCATGCGCCCTGGCGGAAGCCGGTTTTCGGGTCACGCTGTTTGAGCGCCGCCCCTATCTTGGTGGACGCGCCTCTTCTTATCAGCATCCGGGCACCGGCGAAATTGTCGACAATTGCCAGCATGTATTGCTCGGCTGCTGCACCAACCTGCTCGATTTCTATCGGCGCACGGGCGTTCAGGACAAGATCCGATGGTATGACAAGCTGACCTTCCTCGAGCCCGGAGGACGCGCATCTGTGATTGCCCCTTCATGGTTGCCGGCGCCGATTCATACCGCGCCGTCGTTTCTTCGGGCCGACTGTTTGAGCTTTCGCGACAAGATGGCTATTAGCCGCGCCATGGTGGCGCTCGCTCCTTCTATTTCAGCAGATGAAGGTGAGACGTTCCTCGACTGGCTGAAGCGCCACGGACAGACCGGGCAAGCCATCGAACGCTTCTGGAAGACCATCCTGGTCAGTGCCTTGAACGAAGATCTCGATCGGGTTTCCGTCCCTTACGCGGCCCAGGTGGTGCGCGAGTCGTTTCTTAAATCGGCTGCCGCCGGCCGCATGGGAATTCCGACCGTACCGCTCACCGAGCTGTATGGCACAGCCGGAGACTACATTCGCGCCCGCGGCGGAGAAATCCAGTTTCGTGCCGGCGTGGAGTCATTCCGATCGGAAGCCTTCGCCGTCAATGTGACGACGAACGGGCAGGAACAGAGATTCGACTATCTGGTTCTGGCTGTTCCTTTTGACGGGGTGGCGCGCATGTTGCCCGACACTCCGTCGGCAGCGCCCTTAGCTGCGGCGCTCGGCCAGTTCTCGACGTCACCGATCACCGGCATCCACCTCTGGTTCGACCGGCAGATCAGCGACCTTGATCACGCCGTGCTGCTCGACCGCACCATCCAGTGGATGTTTCACAAATCGCGGCTCATAGAGGCTCGAAACAACGATGCTCGAAATGAAGACGCTCGCAGCGACGAAGCTCGCGGCAACGGCAGCTACATCGAGTTGGTAGTAAGCTGCTCGCGGAGCCTGGTGGAAAAGTCGAAAGCGGATATCGTCGACCTGGCGGTGAAAGAAGCGCAGGAGTTTTTTCCCGGCGCGCGCGAAGCGAAACTGCTGAAGTCGACCGTAATCAAGGAAGTGCACGCAACCTATTCGCCGCGCCCGGGAATCGACCAGCACCGCCCCAAGCCCGATACGGCATGGCCGCGAGTTTTTCTCGCCGGCGATTGGACCGCAACCGGCTGGCCCGCCACCATGGAGGGCGCCGTCCGTAGCGGATATCTGGCGGCGGAAGCGGTGGCACGATTCGCCAGCGGCAAACGCGCCATCTTTCTCGTCCCCGATTTGGCTCCCAGTGGATTGATGAAGCTGTTCGGATAAGGGACCTCACAGCTTCAATTACTTCAGTTTCGGATCCTGAGTTACCGTGATGCTTCTCTCAAGAATCTGTCCCAAACATACGATCTTATAAAGATGTCTGAGTGCGACGGCGCGGACAATGTCCGCGAGGACAATGTTCGCGCAAACGACGATCGCCGCGGTAGCCCGCGATTTAGCTGCGGCGGTCAGGTGACGATCAGTTGCCTGCCGTCCGACGGTATCGTTCTTCCGGGGAAGATTCGCGACCTGAGCCTCGGCGGATGCTGCGTCGATACCACTTTGCCGATTGCTCGCGGCGCGCGAGCTGAACTGGTGGTGCGCGTCAACGCTGCTTCGTTCCGGGCCGTGGGTGAGGTAAGAGCGATTCGGGGCCACTCCGGCGCTTGTCTGGAGTTCATTTTATTGAGTGCTGGGGGCAAAGGCGTGCTCGCGGACCTGGTCACGGAATTGGCGAGGTTGCAGGCGGTCGTGAACGACATGAAAGCTACGCGGCGCGAGATCGATCCCGAGTCGTTTCGCAGACAACTGGATTACCGGCGACTGCAAGCGACAAGGTTGAGCAGGCGGTTTCCTTTGCTGGGGATAACGCTGCCGCTGGAGAGTTCGGGAGGGAGTCCGGGAGTAAGTCCGGAACCGGACGACGGCGCATCCACCGGGAAGAATCCGCGCGAGGAAGAGCGGCTCCTGGTCGGCCCCGTCGATCTATTCGGTTAGGCGCAATTCAGACCGCCATCAGCACCACGCCACCTGCGACCAGCAAGGCCGCAATCCACCGGCGGCGCCCAACGCGTTCGTGCAGGAAGATGCGCGCGGCCAGCGCATTCGCCACAAAAGTGAGCGAGGCCGATGCCGGAACGACCAAGCTGAGGTTTCCCCAGGAGAGGCCAAAGAGCAGGCTGTAGAACGCGACCCCCATCGCCACAAGGCCGAGCGCAAACGTGGGCGTGGTTAGAATGCGGCCAATCACCGCCAGCAGTCCGCGCCGCTTCCAGAGTTCACCAACGTCGCCTACCCGTTTCATGGAGTAGGACAGCAGTACGTCTCCGGTGGTCGAGGCCAGAATGATGAGCGCAATCGCGGCCCAGGCGTAGAGCTCATTCATACCTACTCCACCTCCTGGGAAACGGCGTCGTGTGCAACCTCGGCCGAGTTGTCGCGATGGAGACCAGGTGTGACCGAAGGGCCGGCAGCTACAAAGCCTACGCCAGCGGTGATCAAGGCAATGCCGAGCCAGCGTGTGGGCGAGATTTCTTCATGAAGACGGAAGTGACCAACCAAAGCGACCAGTACATACGCGAGCGATGTGGCTGGGAGTACATAGGTGAGGTCAGCCCACGAAAGCGCGGACATGTAACAGGCGAAGAAAGTTAGCAGGAAAAGAATTCCCAGGGCTACCCAGGGATTGAGGATGGCCAGCAGCAGACCGGAAAGGTTGTGCAACGAAACATTGCCTAGCTCTTTCATGCCGCGAGCCAGCAGGGAATCACCCACTGTGCTGAAAACGGTGATTCCCGCCAGGACAAGGTATTTTCGAAATGTCACCTCAGGTCCAACTCCGAAGGCATTGAATCATTGAGACATTGAATCATTGAGTGATTGAGGCATTGAATCATTAAAGGTCAAAAGGCTTTTGGGTTCTCAAATGTCTCAATGCCTCAATGCATTTCACTACGCCTTGACCGGTTCCGGGGCAGGCGCTTCGTCCTTGCGGTTTTCCTTGACCCACTTGTGGCGCTGCGCGCGCAGTTTCAGGAAGGCCCGCGCTTCCTTGTACAAGCGCTTGCGTTCACCGCCATCGAACATCGCTTTTCTCAAAATGCGGTAGGCGGCCTTGGGGCGGAAATAATATTCATCGTAAAAGTGATGGACTCCCTCCAGCACCTCCGCGGCGGGCAGGCCGGGATACTCGATCTGCACCATCTGGTGTCCGGCATCGTCCACCATCTTTGACTCGCTGGTGACAAAACCATTTTTCATTGCGAACTCGTGCAGTTCAGTCCCAGGGTAAGCATGCGCCACCGAAACCTGGATCGTCTCCACGTCGAGTTCCTTGGCGAATTTGATCGTGTTCTTGATGGTCTCGCGAGTTTCTCCCGGCAGGCCGAGGATGAAATCGCCGTGGACCACCAGTCCGAGCTTGTGGCAATCCTTCGTGAACTGGCGCGCGCGCTCGACGGTCGCGCCTTTCTTGATGTTCTTCAGAATCTGCTGGTCCCCCGATTCGTAGCCCACGATCAGAAGCCGGCATCCCGCTTCTTTCATGGCTTTGAGGGTTTCGAAGTCGGTGGTGACCCGCGACGTGCAGGACCAGGTCAGCCCCAGCGGTTTCAACTTAGTGCACAACTCGACAGTGCGGGCTTTCTGCAGGTTGAAGGTGTCGTCGTCGAAGAAAAATTCCTTCACATACGGCCAGTATTCTTTCGCCTTCGCCATTTCACGCGCCACGTCGTCGCTGGAGCGCTTGCGCCACGGGTGGCCGCTGAGCGTCTGGGGCCAGAGGCAGAAGGTGCACTGCGCCGGGCATCCGCGCGAGGTGTAAAGCGCCACGAACGGGTGGAGCAGGAAAGGCACATTGTAGCGGCGGACATCCAAGTCGCGCCTGTATACGTCGGTGACGTGCGGCAGGGAATCCAGATCTTGAATCGTCGGCCGGTCGGGATTATGCACGACCCCGCCGTTCTTGCGGTAGGAAATCCCCAGAATGTCTTCGATCGGCTTGCCTTGCGCGTATTCGACGATGGAGTAGTCGAATTCCTTGCGGCAGGCTACGTCGATCACCTTCGCGTCAAGCAACGACTTTTCGGGCAGCACGCTGACGTGGGGTCCGACGAAAGCAATCTTGATGTGAGGATTGCTGTCTTTGATGGCCTCGGCCATGCGAACGTCGCCGGGGAACCCCGGAGTGCTGGTGAAGAGCACGAGCAGTTCATAGTCCTTGCAGGTACGGATGGTCTCTTCGGCCGTGATGTGGTGAGGCGGGGCGTCCAACAAGCGCGCGCCCTCGAGCATTCCCGTCGGATAGGCGAGCCAAACCGGATACCAGTACGATTCGATCTCGCGCGTGGCTGGCCAGCGCGAACCCGCGCCTCCATCGAAATTCTCAAACGAAGGCGGGTTCAAAAACAGTGTTTTCAATGGCATAGTGTGAGTCTCTCATCTTAACATTAGATGCGCACACTCAATGCGCGCACACCCCTACCGACGCTACCATTCAGGTACGTCTTGAACCCTGTCAAAAGCGTGGAAAGCTTTGTCCTAGTGTGCCTTGCACGGCCTCAGATGGCAAAAGAACGTTGCCGAACGTCGCTTTTGAGCATTGAGACGCGATAATCGGAGTCGGGCGGGAAGCCGTCGGTTTTCATCCGTGCGCCTCTGTGTACCGTGTGGTCGAAGAAAGGCTTAACCACAGGGTACACAGGGTTTCACGGAGGAAGACAGAACCGGTTTCTATTCACTTCGAAGCAAGATTAGGAAGCGCCCAATTTTCTAACTCGCCGGTTGCCCGCAAGAGGTTCATCCGCACCCGCTGATACTCAAAATCAGCGTCCTGGAAAAGCAGATAGCGTTCGGCGGCTTGCACCCGCGCATCGGCCAATTCGTGCAGGGTGCCAGTCTTGGCATCGATCCGGGTCTGGGCCGCTTCCAGGCCCGATTGTGCCAGTTGATATTCCAATTGCGCCACCTCGCGCGCGGCCTCCAGTTGCTCGGCGGCGCGCTGTAGCTTTAGCGTTTCCTCCGCCACCTGATTGCGAGTCGCCTCCGCTTGCTTCTTCGCCTTGAGAGCTTCTGCCTCCGCCGCTTCGGCTCGCGCGCGCTGGCTGGCATTGAAGAGCGGGATACGGATGGCCACGCCGACTGTGGCATTGTCCTTTTGGAAGGTGCCTTTCGGAAAGTACTGGGTGTAGTTATTGAAGGTTGAAAACCTAGCATACTGCGCCGAGAAATCAATTGACGGATACAGAGCGCGGTGCTCGCCCAAAGCTCGCATCGCTTCCGCCAGCGAATGTCGCTCGGCAAACTTGATGGCAGGACTGGTGGCGACTGCTTTTTCCGAAAGTTCTTCTTCCGCGGCGACGGGCGGCAAAGCCGGAATCGTTTCGGGCGCGAGTTCGATGGAGGAAACCGGCAAACCGGTCAGCGTCGAGAGATGCCGCCGCAGGACGTCGGCGGAGCCATGCGCCTCGGCTCGGTGAAGGCGCATACGCGCCGCGACCAGTTTGGCTTTGTTTAAGTCGACGCTGCTGTCGACGCCCTCCTGCACGCGCTCGGCTACCGCTTGCTCCATCTGCTGCGCCTGCGACTCGTCCTGCTGCAAGCGCACAAGCCGCGCCTCCCACTTTGCCAACTCAGCGTAGGTCAGCGCCACATCCTGGATGACGGCGTTACGCTGGTCCTTGTCCTGAAACACGGAAGCACGCCAGTCAGTTTTCGCGGCGTTCATGAACTGCCGCTGTGAAGGGTTGAAGATTGAACTCTGCGCAACGGCATTCGCCAGCGCCGGCGCCGACCCTTCAATACTGAGGGGATATCCATAGGTCCAGCCGAGGCCCGAACCGACCAATAGCTGTGGCAAGTAGTTGTTGCGGAGTTCGCGGTACGACGCAAAGGCGCGCTGCACGTCGGCATTCGCGATCGCCGAACCGGTGCTATGCGCGAGCGCGAGTCGAATGGCGCGCTCCAATGGCAGCGGTTCAGCCTGGCCGCGCGCGGCGATCATCAGCACGGCCGTAATTATGGCGAGCACATTCGTGGAGCGCAACCACCGCGGCAATCGAAATTTCATTTCGTCACCTTCATCTCGTCATTCGTCAGGCTGCGGGAACCCCGGGGTTCGTATCCGGCCATCGCTTGAGCGATGCCACAAGTCGATGACATGAGGTGCCCCTTCCGGGGCTAGGCATCGACAATCCGATTTTTCCCAGGGATCGGGCCGCGGCTTCGCCGCGACGCACAAATTGTAGTGCGCCAGACGCCAATGGCGCAGTAGCTTCGGAAAGTCATTGGGGACGCCACTCGGCGCGAGAGGAATCTTGCCATCCTCAGTGGACAACTCGATTGAGCGCTTGCTGGGCCATGTCGTAGTTTCGGACCAAGGCCAGAGAAGCGCGATACTCGCGCGCCGCGCCTTCTTTATCGCCCTGTTTTTCCAGTAGTGTGCCGAGCAGATAGTGAGCTTTGTGCGCCGGAGCCGCTTCCACCGGCCCGGTGGCGAGATAGCGGCGCAGCAGTTCCATGGCGAAAGCATAGTTTCGCCCCGCGCGATACAACATGCCGGAAGATTCCTCTAGAACCTCAAGTTTGGTCGTCGGCGCCTGGCTGAGCTTGACGATGGCCTGCTCCATTTCGTCATAGCGTTTTTGGTTACGGAAAAAGATAGCCAGGTTGAGCCAAGCTTCCGCGTCGCCGTGGCTGAGGTCTATGTACTGGCGATACTCCCGTTCGGCGGTGGTGGCGTCTTTCTTCTTTTCGGCGATGCGAGCGTAAACCCAGTGTTCACGGCCCGAGTCCATGGTTGCGATCGACCGCGCTTGCTCGCGGGCCTTCTGCTCGCCCCCGCCGAAGATGCCGGGCGCTGAATAATAGAACTCCGCCAGATCGAGCCGGGCATCTACGTCTTTCGGATTCAGTTGCACCGCGCGCTCGAATTCTTCGCGAACCTTTCCAGCTAAGACTGCCTCGGCGAGGGGATTAGCCCGATCCGCCTTTTCGCCATACACGCGCCCCAGCCAAAGATGGAAGCGGCTGTTGCCCGGATCGAGCGACACGGCTTTTCTGCAGGAAGACTCCGCGCGGTCCCAATCTTCGCGCGCGAAGTAAGCGCGGCAGAGTAGGTTCGCCGATTCCGCGTCCGATGGCGCCGAAGCGAGATGGCCGTTCAATTCGGCGATGGTTTCATCGATGCGGCCGGCGGCCAGCATGTCCCTGGTCGAATCCGCCGCGCTGGCGGTCAACGAGGCAATGATCATGACCGTGAGTGAAACCAGAAAAATTCTGGAACTGCGCGTGATCATCTAAAACTTGACCTGCGTCCGGTCGCCAATCGGTTTGCCATTCAACGCGTTGATCGCAATCACATCCTGGGCGGCGAGGCCGCTGGTGATTTCGACCTGCGTGAGATTGGAAAGGGAAGTCTCCACATTCCGGCGCTGGAGTTCGTGGCCCGCCACCAGCAAAACATAAGGTTTGGAGTTGTCCATTCGCACCGCCTCGCGCGGTACCACCAGCACGTGATCGTGCTCGGCGGCAATGATCGTTACTCCGACGTTGATATTGGGCAAGAGCTTCAAGTCCTTGTTATCTACGATGCTGGTGGTCTCGCCGACGTTGCGCGAGCCGTGCAACTTCACCGTCGATGGGATGCTGGTCACGGCGGCGCGCCACACCCGCCCAGGGACGGCGTCCCAGGTAATCTCGATTGGATTTCCGGGAGCCAGCCTGGCCACGTCGGGTTCATCGACGAAAGCGCGGACCATGACGTTTCGCAGATCGGCCACTTGCAGCAGAAGATCTCCGGCCGCGACGAAGCCGCCTTGCTTGGCGGGCAGCGAGTACACGATGCCAGCAAAAGGAGCGCGGACATTCGATTTTGCCAGAACGTCCTCGGCGGCATCGTAGGCCGCCTGCGCCTCGGCCTGTTGCGCTGCGACGCGCGCTAACTCCGCGTTCGAATATCGTTTCGTCTGCTTCTTCCGGAGGAAGGTGAGTTGGGCGTCGGCGCGGGCCAGCGCGTTTTCCGCTTCTTGCACTTCTCCCGCCGAGGCCGCGCCCTGCTGCTCCAGTTTCTTCAGGGCGTCCAAATTCCGTTGCGCTGAATCCCGGTCGGTGCCGGCTTTCACAAGCTGGGCTTCAAGGCTCAACACTTCTTCCTGACTCCCGCCCCGTTCCGTCGCGCCTAGCTCGGCCCTCGCTGCTCTCAATTGCGTCTGGGCACGAGCTGCTTGGGCGCGCGCGTCGGCGTCATCCAGAACGAGCAGCAATTGGCCCCGCTTGACGGAATCGCCCTCCTTGACAAGAACCCGCCGGACCGTGGTCGGGACCGGAGCGTGGGCCTCAAAGTTGTTGACGGGCTCAATTTTTCCGTTGGTGGAAACCATGCTCCGAATATCGCTCTGCTCGACGACGGCGGTTCGCACCGGCACCCCGTCATCGCGGCGAGAGACAAAAGCGGCCAGGATGATTACCGCCCCCAAGATGGCGAGCGCCGTCACCCACCAGCGCGTCGGCTGGCGTGCTGAACTGTTTCCATTCAGTGGCATACAGAGAAAGGCGTAAGCTTCAATGTATCATCCAAGCCGGGCAGCAGGCAGGCAAAAACCTTACTTGGAGCTACCTGATTAGATGCGCCGCGGCGCCCATTTGCTTCCGCTGGATCGCGGAATTTGGATTGCGCAATTTAGATCGCGGAATTTGGGCCGCGGAATTTTGCGGCCCTGACGCGGGGCTCGCTACAATAGGCCATGCCGAAACCGCGCCGCTACACCGACGAGCACGCCAGCGCCGGGCTCGATCACAACTTTCCCGAAATCGAGACTTGGCCCAATCAGTTTCCAGCCTACGAAATTGTTGTCGACGATCCCGAATTCACCTCGGTCTGCCCCAAGACTGGCTTGCCGGACTTTGGCAACATTGTGATCCGCTACGTGCCCGACCGCCGCTGCCTGGAGTTGAAGTCGTTGAAAGAATATCTGCAGGCATATCGAAACCTCGGCATCTTCCAGGAGAACATCGTGAATCAAGTGCTGGAGGACGTCGTCCGCTGGGCTAAGCCGGTGTGGGCAGAAGTGAAGGGCGAGTTCCGTCCGCGCGGCGGGATTTCGACGGTGGTGATTGCGCGATGGCCGCGGGGAAAGAAAAGTCGGAAGTGATCGCTCAGCGCGAGGCGGCGGCCGCTCTTGGCTTGATGAGTTCTATCTCGCCCGCGTGTTCGGCCTTGACGCGGCTGATTTCGTAGGCTCCCTGCAAGTTCAGCCAGAATTGTTCGGTCGTTCCGAAGAAGCGGGACAAGCGGACAGCGGTGTCGGCACTGACCCCACGCCGTTCGAGAACAATGTCATTGACGCGAGGCGCGGGTACGTGCAGCCGTTTTGCTAACTCGTAGGCCGATATGCCCAGCGGCTTGAGAAATTCCTCGCGCAGGATTTCGCCGGGATGAACTCTCCAGTTTGGTGTGCCTTTTCTGACAATGCTCATGCTAATTGGCCTCAATGATAGGCCGCGATTTCCACATCGTAAGCATCGGGCGCGCGCCATTCGAAGCAAATTCTGTACTGATCGTAGATTCGTATGCTGTGCTGGCCCTGCCGATTACCGCGCAATTTCTCCAGCCGGTTTCCGGGAGGAACCTTTAAGTCGTCCAGCGTCAGCGCGACCTCGAGCATGGCCAGCTTCCGTTTCGTCACGCTGGCCGGCGGCGCACCCCGGGTCTTGCCGGTTCTCCAGATTTCCGCCGTGTCCTTGTTGGCGAAAGTCTTGATCACTTCGCTATAATAACGTTAGTCGTTAATAATGTCAATCGTTATGGTCAGAACCCCGTGTCATCCATGGGCCATGTTATATTCTCTCGACCTGTGACCCCGGCCAAACTCTATCCCCGAACGGCGCTCGCGTTGCTGACAGCGCTGAACTTGCTCAATTACATCGATCGCTCCGTGTTGTTTGCGGTACAGGATATGGTCAAGGCCGAGTTCCATCGCAGCGACCTGGCGTTCGGCCTGCTCACGACCGTCTTTTTCATCTTTTACATGTGTGCGGCGCCTTTCATGGGGCCGCTCTCGCTGCGTTTCTCGCGCAAACGCGTCATCGTCACCGGAGCCCTGGTGTGGAGCTTTGCAACTCTCCTCACCGCCTTCACCAAGAATTTCGATGAACTGCTCATTCGTCATACCCTGGTGGGCATAGGCGAAGCCAGCTTTGTCATTCTTTCTCCAACCTTCGTCGCGGACATGTTCCCGCCCGAAAAGCGAGGGCGGGTGATGGGAGTGTTTTATCTCGCGATCCCGGTCGGAACCGCGCTCGGGTATCTGCTGGGCGGCGTCATGGGCCCAAAGTACGGCTGGCGCGCTCCATTCTACGTGGGGGCTGCACCCGGAGTTCTGCTGGCCTTACTGCTGCTGTTAATCCCCGAACCGGCGCTCGGGCAGTTCGATTTGCCCGAAAGCAAGAGTCCAGAACGGGACACGCTGAAAAGCTTGGTCCGCAATCCTGCATTTCTCACCGCAACCTTCGGCATGGCGATGATGACCTTCGCGCTCGGGGGACTCCAGGTTTGGATGCCAACCTTTCTGCACCGCGCCCACGGTTACAGCCTGCAGGAAGCGGGCCTCGTTTTTGGCTTGAGCACTCTGGTGAACGGCCTGATTGCGTCTCTGGCGGGCGGCTGGATCTCCGATCGGCTGCTGCGACGAACCAAGTCTGCCCACTACCTCGTGTCGGCGGTCAGTCTGGGGTTGGGCATTCCGGCCATGTGCGTTGCCTTGTTTGCCAGCGGCAGGCCAATGATCGTGGGCATCTTCGTGTCAGAGTTTTTGCTGCTGTTGAACACCGGTCCCCTCAACGCCGCAGTCATCAGTTCGGTCGGACCGCACGTGCGCGCGGCGGCCTTGGCCGCAAACATCTTTGTCTTCCACTTGCTCGGCGACGTGCCATCGGCTGCTCTCATCGGCTACATCTCGGACAAGTATTCGCTGCGACTCGCCTTTCTGGGGCCGGTCATCGCGATCACCCTGTCTTCTGCCATACTGTTCTATGGCATGCGCTTTGCGCCGACCTTGCGGGTCAGTGAGGAATCGGCGCCGGCGCAAGTTCCCTCAGGAGCATCTTCCTAGCAGAATGCATTGGCAAACGTTTCACTGGATTGCAGGCGGCGTCCTCGCACTGGCCTGGTTTTCGCGCATCGTGGAAGCGGCCTTCGGCATGCCGCGCATTGCCGACATCGCGCGTCCCAAATGGGATCGTAAGCCAGCGACTGCAAACGGCGAGCCTCGAGTCAGCATTATCGTGCCGGCGCGCAACGAAGAAGAACATATCCGCGAGACGCTGGTTCAGTTGCTCGGCCTCGATTACTCGAACTACGAAATTATTGCGGTCAACGACCGGTCGACGGATCGCACCGGCCAGATCATGGATGAGGTCGCGGCCTGTGAGGGCTCGTGTGGCGCGGACACTCCTGTCCGCGTGTCGGCAGCATCGATACTGCATACAGAGGCGGACAAGAGTGTCCGCCCTACACGTTTGAAGGTGATCCACGTTGCAGAACTGCCCGCCGGCTGGTTAGGCAAAACCCACGCCATGTGGACCGCCGGCCAGCAGGCGAGCGGGGACTGGTTGCTGTTCACCGATGCTGACGTACGCTTCAAGCCCGATTCGGTGCGGCGCGCCATGGCTTATGCCGAAGCGGAGCGAGCCGATCACGTTGTCCTTTTCCCGCGCATGATCATGAAGCGGCCGGGCGAGAGAATGATGATCGCCTTCTTCCAGGCGCTTTTCGTTTTCGGACACCGCCCCTGGAAAGTCGCCGATCCCAAAGCGCAAGACCACATGGGGGTGGGAGCCTTCAACCTGGTCCGGCGCTCGGTCTATGACGCGGTCGGCACCTATCGAGCCTTGCGCATGGAAGTGCTCGACGACATGAAGCTTGGCAAGGTGGTAAAGAACGCTGGGTTCGCGCAGCGCAATGTGTTTGGGGAGGACTTGATTTCGCTCCGCTGGGCAAAAGGCGCTTTTGGCATCGTCAACAATCTCACTAAGAACTTTTTTGCCGTGCTTTCCTTTCAGTGGCCGCGAACCGTCGCTTGCATCGTGGGGCTGGGTTTTCTGAATCTCGGGCCATTTCTTGGCGTCTGGATGGCCCATGGATTGGCGCGAGTTCCGTACGCCGTCGCGCTGGCTTCGTTGTTTCTGATTTATTACGGCATGTCGAGTAGGTCGGCTGTTCCGGCGTATTACTTCTTTCTGCATCCGGTCAGCACCAGCCTGTTCATGTACACACTGCTGCGCTCCATGGTCCACACCTTCCGGAACGATGGCATCGTGTGGCGGGGGACGAAGTATCCGCTGGAGGAGTTGCGTAAGGGGCTGGTGTGAGACCGCAGATGGTTAGTTCTTGGGTGGCGCAGCGGTCCACCGCTGCGATTCAGGCGCTCAATTCTGACGGCTTCAGCCGCTGAGGGACTTCCGGCTATTGCGGTTCTTCCGGATCTTCGATCGAAACCGGCTGGCCCTGCTTGTTCTGCCGCTTCTTTTTTTCTTTGTAAGGTTTGGACCTGCCTGCACTGTTGTGGCCTCGGCGCTCGACATCGTATTCGGTGGGGACCGCAGGAACCACCACGTAAGCGCTCTCGCCGAGTTGCTGGGTGTGGCGCAAGGTGATCCCCGCGCGGCCGTCGTGGTCCTCGATCGTACCTTTGATTTCAATCTGCCGGCCTTCGAGTTGGCGGATGTCGCCCACTTTTCTGAGGTCGTCCGGCAGCACGATCACGGTGAAGGGACACGCCTTGGCGTCTTTGCAGAAGTTGAGGAACGTGACGCCGTCTCTGCCGTCGTCCACGTGCAGCACGGTTCCGCTGACGCACTGGGTCGTCCCCAAATGCTTGCTCGCCTCGGCGAAGGAGACGCAGTCATGCTTGGAAGTATTGCGTGCGAAGCTAATGCCGTTCATTGCAATCACGGAAGCAAGAACGGTTCCGGCCAGGAAAGTCAGAATACGAAAGCGCATAGCGACTGAGGTGCGCAAGAGCGCGCGCGCCTCAGCTTCATTCTAGGCGTGGGGGAGAGGTCCTAGGCTGACAAACAAGAAAAAATGTCGCGACAACTTCCCGAAAGGGAACAGAGAAGCGCGGTACCCAGCACGCGGGTTTTGGCGTGCAAGGGTGGAGTGCCGGAGTCTGCGCCCGGCGTGCCAGGTTCCCGCGCGCTACTACTTGCCGAAGGCCTTTACCGCCGCTGCTTCATCGTCTTTCACATCGAAGACGGTGTACAACTTCGTAATCTGCAGCAGGTCGTGCACTTTCTTGGTGAGGTTAAGCAGTTTGAGTTCGCCACCCTGGTTTTTGCAAGTGGTGAAGGCGCTGACGAGTTCGCCGATACCGGAACTGTCGATATAGTTTACGTCGGCGAGGTTGAGCAGGATTTTTTTCTGGCCCTTGGAAACCAGGTCGCGCACGCTTTCGCGCAGAATCACGCTGCCTTCGCCGAGGGTGATCCGGCCGCTGAGGTCGACGATCGTGACGCCATCCACCTGACGAGTACTGGACTTCATGCTCACTGGAGAGCCTCCTTGGAATCCGCGGGGTTGCCGTGGACATGCTTAATCATTCTAAGTTCGGTGCCCGCTTTGGAGGGGTGGATTTCCACCACATCCATAAACGAGCGTATCAGGAAAATACCTCTACCCGATGTCTTCATCAGGTTGTCCGGAGCCAATGGATCCGGAATCCTGCTGGCGTCGAGCCCCTTGCCCTGATCGCGGATGACGATGACCAGGTCGTGCGCGGTACGCTCAAACGCTAGTGTAACTTTCTTGCTTGGATCGTAAGCATTACCATGCAAAACGGCGTTGACCGCGGCTTCGCGCACCGCCATGGAGATCTTCATGATCTCCTCGTCGTCAAATCCGGCCTCCGCCGCCATGCGGCCAGCCGTCTCTTCCGCGTTGTTCACCGTCTCCAGCGTCGAATCGAGCGTATAGGAGACGCGGTCTGCGGACATAGGCGAAGATCGAAGATCGAACGGTTCCTGAGCCTGGCCTCCGCCTCGCTTTCGGCGGTCACGCCGGGCTCAAAGTGCTCGCCCGAATGCCTGCGACGGGCGAACTGAGAGTTTGCCTGTAGGTCTCGCAAAAGTCAACGTGATACCCTAGGCTGTCATACCACATTAGAAATGTCCCCGTCTTGTCCACAATAGAAATGTCCCCTGGTTTTGGTTTCATGCAGCCCCGGAAAAGAGGGCGCGTGCCTTGGCGGAAAAGCCTTTTCTCCAAGGATGATTCGAAGCGGGAGGAAGGCTGCGCCGTAGGATCGGGGATGGGGGCGCGGGGGAAGGGGCAGCGCCCCTTCCCTCGCCCAGCGCTTTAGAAGCCGCCTTCAGTTCGCGGAACCGCAGACGCTGATCGCGATAGTGAATCGCGACTTCTCCGGCTTCGTTCTCCCGCACCAGCACGCGACTCTTGGCCGGAGCCCAGTGCTGGCTTTGCCGTTCCAGTTGCAGCAGTCGGTTGTTGTAGCGCACCACCCAGTCCTCACTCACCACTCGTTCCTCCTCCAGCCAGAAGACTTCATCCAGTTGTCGCGCCGTGGGCCGTCGCCGGTGATAGTCGGCTTCCTCCGCCGCCGGGCGCGCGTAACGCCGGTTGTGCTCGGCGAGATAGTGCTCGTCCAGATAGGCATTGGCTTGCTCGTAGTTCCCGATCCCGGCCAGCCGCAGTTTCTTTACCAGCCGATCCTGGTGCGTGCCATGCGCCCGCTCTACGCGCCCTTTGGCTTGCGGCGAACTGGCCGCGATGATGCGAATGCCCAGCTTCGCGCACATCCGTCCAAACTGCGTCACCGCCGGTTCTCCGCGCAGCCGCTCCTCGGCATTCGGCGGCCGCACGTACACGTTCTTCCAGTCGGTGTACAACGCTCCCGGCACTCCGTAGCGCTCGATCCAGCGTCGCAACACGCCCGCCGCCGCCCACGTCGTTTCCTGCTCGGAGAACCGCCCCAGTCCCTTCGTGGTGGCGTCGTCGACCATGTGCATGAAACAGCCCTGCGGCCCCCGCTTTTCTAGCCACTCATGAAAACTTCCGTCTAACTGCACCAACTCGCCAAAGTGGGCTTTCGCTTCCCGCCGTTGCCGATACGGTTTGCGCCGCCGTTGTCATCGCTGCCCAGGTGCTCCGCCGCCAGCGTCGGCCCGAAATCTTCATAGCGTGCCTTCACCCGTTCCAGCACCGCCGCTCGAAACTTCACCGCATAGGCCCGGTTCGATCCCCGCCCGCAGTTGCCATGTTGCAGGGCCTTCGCTCCTCCGCCCCGATACCGTGCCCAGATCCGTTTGCTCTGCCGATAACTCACCCCCAGCAACTCCGCCGCTTCGCACAACCGCAAACTCCGCGCCTTCACCCGCCCCATCACTTCCACCCGGATCAGCTCTTTCCTGCTCAATTCCGTTCTCCCCAATCTGAGTCCCTCCTCGCAACAGGAACTCTAAAAGGGGACACTTCTATTGTGGTTTCAAGGGGACATTTTTAATGTGGTTCAACACGTGATACCCTAGGCCTTGTCATACCACAATCGCGTCACGCCTGCCCATCTGTCCTTATGGGGTGATGACGGACAGTTGCTGGCCGCGGGGAAAGTCTTCACCCTTCGCGACGCCGAAGGAAGTTTTGGCGATGTCCTGTCGTGCCTTGTGTGCTGGCGGCTGGTCGTGGTACGCTACTCATAGTCATCATCACATGATCTATCTTGAACCAAACGGAATCTACGAGGGCCGAGCAGAGAGTCTGATCGAGACGCTGCGACCAAATAGCATTGCCCTGAGTTTCTGGTCGCCGCCTTATTTCGTTGGAAAGGACTACGAAAAAGGTGAAACCTACGGTTCATGGCAAGCCCTGCTGAAACGGGTCATTGCGGGTCATGCTACCGCCCTAAAGCCGGGCGGCTTCATGGTCATCAACATTGCAGATATATTATGCTTCAAAGACCCGAAAATACCTCGCTTCCAAGCCATGAGTTTGGCCCAGCAGAAATGTGCGGTAACCCGCAAGATGGTGCTGGAAGCCAAGGCCAAGCACCCAGGCTATAACCGCGATCAGCTCGCTGCGCTCTTGGGATGTAGCGAACAAACCGTGGATCGCCGGCTCAACGGGAACAACATTCGCGGTGGCAAGTACGAAACACAGAGTCGCGTTAAGCTCGTCGGTGGCGCATTGGAAGAGTACGGGTATGATGTTGGACTGTACCTCTATGACCATCGCATATGGGCGAAAGATCCGGCCTGGGCCAATTCAAAATGGACCAGTAATTCTCTAAAAGCTGTTTCCGAATACGAGGACCTGTACGTGTTCTGGAAGCCAGGCGAGATGGTAATTGACCGAGACAAACTGCAGCCAAAAGAATGGCAGGAGTGGGGCTATCGCGGAATCTGGTTCATCGACAGCGTTCGAGCCAACAACGATCACGAGGCGAAGTTCCCGTTGAAACTAGCAGAGCGAGTGGTTCGGCTTTTCTCGAGCCCGGGTGATGTTGTTCTAGACCCATTTCTTGGCTCGGGAACAACGGCTGTGGCGGCGCTCAGGCATGACCGGAAATATATCGGCTTCGAAAAGGAGCCCCACTACGCAGCCCTCGCTCGAAAGAACATCGAACATGCGTCAGCACAGCCCAGTCTTCTCGCCTAACCAATCACAAGTGGTGGCTTGGCTGTGCCCTCGACTTCGTAGACACGCCACTTGGCGATCAGGCTCAGAATCTCAAAGCTGACTCTTGCTCGACGTCTACTCAGAGGGACAGCTTGATCGTCTTTTCCTGGAAAGAATAAGCCAGGGTGCTGCTTCAAATAGTTAGGGTTCACTCCTGACAATAGTCCATTAGGGATCGCTGCTATCACGATCCTGCTCAACGGCTGACCGCGATCTTTACTCCCTGGCGTAAGCGAAAGCATCGAATACACCGGTTTAAGCGCTATCGTGACGACCGGCGCCACTGTGCCGTCAGAAAGCACGTATATTGGCGGAAGTCCGCAGTGAAAGTCATGTTGACTCCGTGGTCCGATGGCTCTCACGACAGTGTTCTTTACTCCTTCGCGCAATACAGTCCAACGGCCGTCACCGGATACCTGATTGTGGCTCATCACCGCATGCGGTGCGTCATCTCTCGGCCCCACACCCTTGATGTCTACGAAAACAAATACGGAGTCAGTAAAACCGCTGCTCAATTCCTTGATGACCGTTGCGCTGACCAGGAATCGCTGATCGCAGCCCGTTGGAAGACCCACATCACGAACCGCAAACTCAGCGCCAAGAATTCGCGCCAATCGCTCTCCGGCAGCGTGCTCTCCGACTTCTATCCAAGGGAATTGATCTCCTTTAGGTTGCCGACCACGGTCGAGAGGAGGATAGTTTTGCCAGAACGGGTAAAGGTAAGAAGCCTCATCATAATCGGCCTTTATAGCTTTCCAGGTGGCCTCGATAAGTTTTCTGAGATGCTCAGCGAAGAATTGTTCGAGTCCGATGAGTATTTCGGGCTTGCTGACGAGGACTGCCCTTGCTTTTTTGTAAGCGTCAAATTGGGCGCTGCGATATGTGTCGAACACGCTATTTCTTTTGGTCGCTGAGCAAAGAGGATGGAGTAACGCCTAACGCGTCGGCGATCTTCTGCAAGGACAGGAGCGTTATATTTCGTTCGCCTCGTTCCACCCCACCGATGTAGGTCCTGTGTAGGCCACTGCGCTCAGCGAGTTCTTCCTGAGAAATGCCGGCTTCCGTTCGGAGGGCGCGGATTTTACGGGCCACCGCATCGACCAGTCCGGTTTTACGTTTCACACCGGAATCCTCCCATGTATGATGACTTTATTGCTACAGACTAGAAGTAGCGGCACCCAACGTGGTAACTCAGGGGCTGTCGCGCTTAAGCAGCTCGGGGCATGAAAACAACACGTTCAAGCAGGCTCAGGTCCGACAGGCGCGGGGCCGCAGCGGGGAGGAGCGAAGCGCCCAGCGGTCACGCTTCATTCTGCGCTCGCATTGCGTACCGCGGAGAAGAACCGCTTTAGCTTGGTCGCATCGAGCCTGCCGTCGGTGCGCACGCCGGAACACACATCGATCCCGAACGGGCCCACCTCTTCCATGGCCTGGCCGACGTTCTCCGGGGTGAGCCCTCCGGCCAGAAACAGCGGGACGCCGATGCGTTCGCGGATCGCGCGGCTGAGGCTCCAATCGTGCCTTCTGCCCGTACCGCCTAACACCTTCACCGCGAGTTTCTGATTACCGGAATCGAGCAGGATCGCATCCACGTGCGGCGCGACTTGCACGGCCTGCTCGACGGACTCCGGTCCGATCACGTGAATGACCTGAACGAGGGAGATCCCGGGCAAAGCAGCCTTCAGGTCGCGGTGCGTGCCAACCGCAAGATGATCGCAGATCTGGATCGCGTTCGTGCGGCAGAAACGCTGTTGCTCGATGATGTCGGCCACCCTCTGCCGCGAAGTCAGCAGGAATGTCCCGATGGCAGGTGGAACGGTCGCGGCAATCTCCGCGATGCGCTCGTCGCTGATGACGCCTGGGCCGCTCGGCATGTGCGAAACCAAGCCCAGCGCGGAGGCTCCGCACTCGACGGCCAGAGCCGCTTCGTCGACACTGCCGATGCAGCAGATTTTCACCCGAGGTGTACGCGTAGCGTTCATTTGTAATTGGCAATTTGTAATTTGCAATTTGCCTCAGCGATTGCAGGTTTCAAATTGCAAATTACAAATTGGAAATTACAAATGCTTTCCTCCTATTCGCCGTAAGGAACCCAGATATTCTTCACCTGGGTGGCATGTTCAAGAAACCACCGGCCCTCGGCCAGTTTCGGATTGAACCAGTCGATGGCACGGCCTTCGTTCGTCCACACCTGCTTCAGATTGCCCACCGACATGGCCTTGGCCGTCGCGGCGCTGGCTTCATCGCCAAAACACCAGATGGCATCCACATCGTCATGCTCGGCGAGCGTCTTCAGAAGTTGCGACGTGTATCCGGTAACGATATTCAGCACGCCCCCAGGCAGATCGCTCGTGTCGAACAGTTGGTACAGATCGCTCGTGATCAGCGGATAGGCTTCCGACGGAACCGCGATCACCGTATTTCCCACCGCGAGAGCGGGCATCACGAGAGAAAGAAAACCGAGCAGCGGCGCCTCCCGCGGGCAGATGACGCCGAGCGTCCCAATGGCCTCGTTCATGGCGATGGCGACATTCCGGAACGGAGGATTGTGTACCGCGCCGTCAAACTTATCGGCCCACGCCGCGTACGAGAAGATGCGCTCGACACTGCGATCCACTTCCGCGGCCGCCTGCTTTTCGCCGACCACGGCGGCCAGGCGACGCGCTATTTCATCGCGCCGCTGGGAAAGGTTCTCGGCGCAGTAATAAAGAACCTGGGCACGATTGTGCGCCGTAGCTTTTGCCCACGCCGTGGCTTTTCGCGCCGCCTCGACTGCGTTGCGAATGTCCTTGCGATTTCCCAGCGGAGCTTCGCCCAGCAGCCGTCCGTCCGCGGCGCGCACTTCCATGCTGTAGCCGGAGTCGGGACGCGCCTGCTTGCCTCCGATGTAAAGCTTTACAGTTCGATCGATCACCGGAGTGCTGTCAGAAGTTCCAGCGGACGGGGTATCGAGGGCTGAAGTATCCAAGCAACGAGCGCTGGCGTGTGCCTCCGATGCCGCCTCACGGGGCGCAAGCGTCTTTTCTGCTGGAAGCATGGGCGCGTTCTTGAACCATGCTGGCTCCATATATTCCAGCAGGCCTTCGCGTCCGCCCTCGCGTCCGTAACCGCTCTCGCGGTAGCCGCCAAAACCGCACGAAGCGTCGAACAGGTTCGTGCAGTTGACCCAGACCACTCCCGCTTTAAGCTGCGCGGCAACATGCAAGGCGACGTTGATGCTCTCACTCCAAACACAGGCTGCCAAACCGTAAACCGTATTGTTGGCCAACTCCACCGCTTCCGCGGGCGTGCGGAATGTCATCGCGGCCAGCACCGGTCCGAAGATTTCCTGCTGCGCGACAATCGAGGTCGGATGCACATTGCTCAGCAGCGTCGGCGGATAGTAGAAGCCGCGCGCCGGCAACGCGACCTGCGGCTGCCAGCATGTCGCGCCGTCGGCCACACCCTGGTCCACCAGCTTGCGGATGCGGTCAAGTTGTACCTTGGCGACAATGGCGCCAATATCGATCGCTTTGTCGAGCGGCGCGCCGATGCGCAATGTGCCCATGCGATCCTGAATTTTGGCGACGAGGGTTTCGGCAATGCTTTCCTGCATCAGCAGCCGCGAGCCCGCGCAACATACCTGCCCTTGATTGAACCAGATTCCGTCCACCAACCCTTCGACCGTGCTATCGAGGTCGGCATCTTCAAAGACGATGAACGGAGATTTTCCGCCAAGCTCCAGCGAAAGGCGCTTGTGGCTCGTCGCCGTGGCGGCGCGAATCGCGCGCCCAACCTCGGTCGATCCGGTGAAGGCGATCTTGTCCACGTCCGGATGCTTGACCAGAGCTTCGCCGGTGGAACCGTCTCCGGTGACGATGTTGACCACGCCAGCGGGCAGGCCAGCCTCCTGGCAGATTCCGGCGAAGGCGAGCGCGGTCAGCGGCGTGAACTCCGCGGGCTTCAACACGACGGTGTTGCCGGTCGCGAGCGCCGGAGCAATTTTCCACGCCAGCATCAGCAGCGGGAAGTTCCAGGGAATGATCTGACCAACCACTCCGCAGGATACGTACTCGGGGAATTCGTGCTCCAGAAGTTGCGCCCAGCCGGCATGGTGATAGAAATGTCGCGCCACCAGCGGAATATCGATGTCGCGACTCTCGCGGATGGGCTTGCCGTTGTCCATCGTCTCAAGAACCGAGAGCAACCGGGAATGCTTCTGCACCAGCCGCGCGATCGCGTACAGATAGCGCGCGCGGGCATGGGGAGTGAGCGCGCGCCATTCAGAAGACGCGGCCCGCGCAGCCTTGACCGCCGCGTCAACGTCTGCCGCGGATCCTTGCGCGACCGACGCGAGTTTCTCGCCGTTCGAAGGATCGACGGTGTCGAAATACTCGCCCGCCGCGGGCGCCTGCCATCCGCCGCCGATGAAATGTTGGAAGCGGAAGGCGTGGCGCTCCAGCCAGGCGACTGCTTCCTTCGAATCTTCTGGAGCCGGGCCGTATTCCATGCTCACGAATTTTTCGGCAATACTCATTGGCGTTTGCTCGATTCCTTCATATTCAATTGTCATCCTGAGCGAAGCGAAGGACCTGCTGTCTCGCGCGCTGCCAAGAAAGCAGGTCCTTCGCTTCGCTCAGGATGACAAATCATGAGGTTGTTTAACAAGCTTGACTCGTAACTCTCTGCCCAGCCTCACGCCATCGGGTGCCGATACTCCGCCGAATACCGTCCCGTCGCGTAGTGCTCCAACTGTCGCTCGATGTCGCCCAGCAAGCCGCTCGCTCCAAAGCGGAACATTTCCGACCGCAGCCATGACGGGCCAAGCTCCTCTTTGATCATCGCCAGCCATTCGATCGACTGCTTGGCCGTGCGGATGCCGCCCGCCGGCTTGAAGCCCACCGCCATCCCAGTTTGCTGCGCGTATTCGCGGATGGCGCGCGCCATCACCAAGCCCACCGGCAAGGTTGCATTGGTCGGCTCTTTGCCCGTCGAAGTCTTGATGAAGTCAGCGCCCGCCATCATCGCAACCACACTCGCACGCCCGACGTTGCGCAGCGTCAGCAGGTCTCCGGTTCCAAGAATCACCTTCATGTGCGCCGATCCGCAGGCCTGCTTGAAAGCCGCCACCTCGTCGTAGAGCGCCGGCCAGCGCCCGCCGAAAACATATCCTCGCGTGATCACGACGTCGATCTCATGCGCGCCGGCCTCGACCGATCGGCGAATCTCCGCCACTCGCTCCGCCAGCGGCGATAAGCCCGCAGGGAAGCCAGTGGACACGGCCGCGACATGTACCCCGCTGCCCTCGAGCGCGCGCAGAGCCGTTTCCACAAATGTGTGGTACACGCAAATGGCCGCGACCTTGATTTGCAACTCCTCGATTCCCAGCTTCCGTTCCATTTCCTGCTGAATGGGATGCCAGCCTTTCGCGCACAAACGGCGGACGCGCTCGTCGGTGTCATCGCCGGAAAGAGTCGTCAGATCCATGCAGCTGATCGCTCGCAAAAGCCACGCCGCCTGCCATTCCTTTTTCACCGTTCGTCGCGCGACGTGGGATTGTGCCCGGCGCTCGACCGCGCTGGTGTTTACCCGTACTTCCCGCACCCAATCCAGATTGAGAGGAATGCCGGTGTTCCGCAGCAGAGGCCGCCCGGAGAGCATGGCAATCGGGCCGTCGTCGCGTGTTTCGAGTCGCGCTGCGTTCCGAGATTCGTTGTGTTCGACCGGCATCCAGTGCTCCACTACAAAAACGCGCTGTCGAGACGGCGCTTGCCTCGTCTCCCTCTGCGGTGGGAGACGCGGCAAGCCGCGTCTCTACGGGAAGTTCGTGGATGAGCAACGACTTCCGAAATCTGCGTAATTCGTCCTTCGCCGTTCGATTGTACGGCAGATACGATGAAAGATGCATTCCCGGTATTGCCTTGACACCGGTGGCTCCGCACGGCTACGCTACGGCGCGATTCTTACCTAAGGAGAAGCGATGTTCACACCCCATAGTCTGAATCTGGCACTGTTCATGATGATTACCAGCGCCATCTGCTGGGGTTCCTGGGCCAACACCTTCAAGGGCGTCAAGAAGTATCGCTTCGAGTTGTTTTACTGGGACTATGCCGTCGGCATTTTTCTCATCTCGCTGATCCTCGCGCTTACCATGGGAAGCACCGGCAACGATGCTTCCAGTTTCCTAAACAATGTGCGTTCCGCCGATACCAACAACATTGTCTCCACCATGGTCGGAGGCGCCATCTTCAATCTGGCGAACCTTTTGCTGGTGGCCGCGATCGATATGGCCGGACTCGCGGTTGCATTTCCAGTGGGCATTGGAATCGCGCTCGTCGTCGGTGTGGTTTCGAGCTATGCCCTCCAGCCAAAAGGGAATGCGGCGCTCCTGGCCGTGGGCGTCCTCTGCGCCCTCATCGCCGTGGTCATGGACGGAAAAGCCTACGGCAGCCTGGCCATCGCCGGCCGCTCGGTTTCGAAGAAGAGCATCGTCATCTGCGTCGTCTCCGGCGTTCTGATGGGGCTGTGGGCTCCCTTCGTGGCACGAGCCATGACCAACGGCAACACGCTCGGTCCCTACAGCATTGCCGTCTTCCTCACACTGGGTGCGCTGCTGTCGTGCTTGCTTTGGAACATCTATTTCATGAAGCACCCACTAGTCGGCGAACCCGTAAATTTCTCCGGCTACTTCCGCGGACCGATTTCCGGCCACGCCCTCGGACTGCTCGGCGGATTCATCTGGGGCATCGGCATGGTTTTCAATCTGGTCGCCGCCAGCTTCACTGGAGTAGCAATTTCCTACGCCATCGGACAATCCGCGCCCATGGTCGCCGCTCTCTGGGGCGTGCTCGCTTGGAAAGAATTCGCAGGCGCGTCCGGCAAGGCCAAAATGTACCTCACGCTGATGTTCGTCTTCTACTGTCTGGGGATCTTGCTGGTGGCCAGGGCCAATGGTTGAATCTGTCGCCGAGAATGTCGAGACGTCAGTAAGCAGGTCGTAAAAATCCGTGAAAGCATAGTTATGAAAGACGACGTTATGAAAAATTGAATACCCACCGGTGACACTCGCGGAGCGGCACAAAAACCCTTGACTTTGTAAATCCAATCTATTTAGATGACCCTTCGCAATCAGTTAAGCAAGGGGCGCTCCGCGTCTCACGCGCGAGCTATCGCCGCTTCGTCAGTGGGCGAAGACGAAGAGCGGCCGCCAAAGGGGAAACGATGCTGAAAAGAAAAGCGCTGGTCGTATTGGTTCTGGGTTGCGTGTTTTTCCTCTGTCCACTTCTGTATAGCCAGGCGAACGGCGTTCTTTCCGGAACGGTTGCCGACAGGACCGGCTCCGTGATCGCCGGAGCGACGGTGAAAATCACCTCGCAGGGCACCGGCCTCATTCGCGAGGTGAAGACCGACGGATCCGGCCACTACATTGCGCCTTTCTTGCCCGTGGCGTTCTATACCATACGAGTGGAGTCGCAGGGTTTCCAGACCACGGAGCAGAAAGACCTCCGCCTGCAGGTCGACGAACAGCGCGAGGTCGATTTTTCGCTCAACCCCGCGTCGGTCAGCCAGTCCGTAGAGGTCAGCGCCACGGAAGTAGCCGTGGAGACCACCAACCCAACTCTCGGCCAGGTGATCACCGCCGAAGAAGTCGCCGACCTTCCTTTGAACGGACGTAATTTCGTTCAGCTTGCAACGCTGACGCCGGGCACGACCTCATCGACCAACCCGGCCAGCTTCTTTACCAACGCCGCCAGCAGTGAAGCCGCCACCCGCGGCTCTTTTTCGCTCTCGGTCGGTGGATCGCGCGAACAGAGCACCGACTGGCTGCTCGATGGCAACGACAACAACCAGATTGACGAAGGCGGCATTGGGATTTTCTCTTCCATCGACGACATCCAGGAATTCAAGGTGTTGACCTACAACTACTCCGCGGAATATGGAGAGCGCGCAGGTCCGACCGTGTTGGTGACCACGAAGTCAGGCTCGAACCAATATCACGGCACCTTGTTCGAGTTCTTCCGGAATACCAAGCTCGACGCCAAGACTCCTTTCGTCGATACGGCAGCGAAATTCAATCTCAACCAGTTTGGCGGCTCTCTTGGCGGTCCTATCCAAAAGAACAAGACTTTCTTCTTTCTTGATTATCAGGCCAAGATGCAACGTAAAGGCGTGCCGTTCACCGGGTTTGTTCCGACCACAGCCATGGTGACGCCTGACGCGAACAGCGCCTATAACTTCAACCTGGATCCTGTTGGCGGCACGCGCGGAGTAACTACATACGGCGGACAAATCCTGTTCCCGAACCTCACCAACCCCTATTCGGGCACAGCCTTTCAGTGCATGCCAGATGGGGTAACACCCGAGCCGGTAAATCCAGGCGGAGGCCAGACTGCGGGGCAGAATTGCAATGTAATTCCTCATGCATTGATCAACCCAATCGGCGCGAGCGTGGCTGCTCTTTATCCGACGCCCACTGTGACCGGCAATCCCGGCTTTAACTACGCCAACCAGCCCACACGCAAGCTCAACGAAGGAACATGGGACATCCGTCTGGATCACAATTTTTCCAGCAAGGACTCCGCGTTTGCGCGCTTCAGCTACGATCAGGCAACCAACTTCGTTCCAGGCGGTTCACCGACCTGGTCGGAGCAAAACGCTTTTGGCAGCAACCAGGAGATTAGCAACCACGGGCGCAACGCGGTCTTGTCTGAAACCCACGTCTTTTCGGCCACTACCATCAACCAGTTCACGGCTGGGTTCAACCGGATCTTCAACCACATCCTTTCTTATGGAGAGTTTGGGCCCCAGGCCTGCGAAGGCGCGGTTTTGGGTATTCCTGGCTCAGACTTGAATAGCAAGTGCGCCAGTTTGCAACCGGGCTACCCTACGAATCTGAACCAGGCAACCAACGATTGCATCAGTTGCGGAATGCCTTCGTTCCAGATGAGCAGCTATTTTTCCATCGGCGATCGTGGATATTCGCCGTATCAGGGCGGCACCAACGTCTACTCAGTTTCCGACACGCTCGACCTGATTCGAGGTAAGCACGACATCCGGGTGGGCATGGCATTTCGCGCCAATCAGATGAATGTGAGAAACAACGCATTTCAGGATGGATACATCGTGAACTTTGGCACGGCGAGCCACGATAACATTGCCGATCTGCTTTTGGGTACGGTGGGGGTTTTTGCGGCCCACGATCAGACGTTCCTGGGGGGCACGGTCGGCCGCCGCTGGAAAATGTTTCGCCCGTTCGTTCAGGATGATTGGCGCGTTACCAGCAATCTGACCGTGAACATCGGCGTCGCCTGGGCCCTGGTCACACCTGAAACCGAGGTCAGAAATCGGCAGGCGAATTTCAACATTCAAAACCTCAAGTGGTACGTTCCGACGGGCAGCCCCGGAGTTACCGGTTGCACGAGTTGCATCGCCACAGACGGGCGCGTGGGCGTGCAATTTGACAAGACTGCGGTAGAGCCCCGCATCGGACTGGCTTGGAAACCGATGGGCGGCGACAAAACCGTGATCCGCGCCGGATATGGCATCTTACACGACTCCTCCTGGGACCAGGGCGGCCAGGGGCTATGGCAAAACCCGCCGTACTATGCGGAAGTGGACCCCTTTGGCGGTGCCGGCGCCTTGTCAAGCGGCTTCCTGCTCCCGGCCGGTACGCCTTCTACCATTAACGTCCCGGGCGGTGCCATCTACAACGCGCCCGTGAACCCTACCGCTTACACCGGATCCATCCAATCGCAGAACCTCAATTTCAAACAGGGCGTGGTCCAACAGTTCAACCTCAATATTGAGCGTCAGTTGCCGGCGAATGTGGTGCTGACGGCAGGTTACGCCGGGACCCGCAGCCATCACATTCTGGTTAGCCAGTTGAACGAAAACCTCTCGTCGCCCAGCGCGTGCGGCGGCAATGTTCCCGGCTACACGTTGGGGTGCGGCTTTCCGTCGTTCCCCTACGCAAACCCCTTTCAGATTGTCGACACCAACAACAGCATCGGGGACGCCCGGTATGACTCCCTGCAAGTAAAGGCTGAGACCAAGAGCGTGCGCCATGGACTCTACGCTCTGCTTGGATACACCTATTCCCGAAATTTCGACTCCGGCTTGACGGACGGCCTCGGCACCAACCCTGGCGCTTTGTACTATCCACTCCCCGGAACGAAGAAGCTGGATTGGGGATTGTCGCAACTGAACCTCAACAACAGCTTCACCGCGAGCATCCTCTACGACCTGCCGTTTGGCAAGGGCAAGCGTTTCGGCAGCGGCTGGAACGGAGCCGCTAATGCCGCCCTCGGGAATTGGCAGGTGGATCTGATCGAACGGGCTACGTCGGGGTTCCCGCTGTTCGTGGTCGATAGCACCAACCCATCGGGCATATTCTTTAATTACAACGGGCTTACCGTTGAGCGGCCGAACCAAGTGGGCGACCCCAACAAGGGTGGTCCGGAGGGAGGACGCACGGATTGTCCTGCCCAAGTTCACACCCTCGCCCATTGGTTCAATCCTTGCGCTTTCGCGTCGGCGGTCGTCACAAACTCATCTGGGACGTTCGGAGAGCTCGGCACCGCCGCCCGCGCGCCCGTTTACGGCCCGCGTTTTGTGAACACGGATCTCTCCTTAATCAAGGACCTCCCCTTGTCCTTCCGCGAGGGAATGAATCTGCAGTTCCGAGCCGAGTTCTTCAATCTATTCAACCATCCGCAGTACTGGATGCCCGGGATCAGCGGCACTGGAGAACAGGACATTGGTTCGCCCTCCAGTTTCGGTGTGATCAGCAGCACCGTCAACAACCCGCGCCTGGTTCAGTTCGCTCTAAAGCTCAAGTTCTAGGGGCGTCGTGCGTTGTGGGTTAGCTTTCGGGCAGACTGAGCAAGCTGGAATCACCAGCCGCCGCTCGGTCTGCCCTTAATTTTCCGGTGCAGAGATCGATCCGCCGTGTTTTCCATGCGATCCTACATCAAGGGATTGAGGTGCGGGAATGAAACTAGGTCGATTCCTAAGGTGGGCCGCGGTCGCAAGTGTAATTCTGCTGACCTGTCTTGTGTCCCAAAGCCAGAATCAGAATAAAGACAATCAGAATAAAGACAAGCGCAAGGTCATCATCGATCAGGACGCGGCCGGACCCGCCGGCACCGACCAGCAGGCGATCCTGCTGCTGATCCAGTCTCCGCGGACGGAAGTCTTAGGCATCACCGTGGTGACAGGCGATGCGTGGCTGACCGAAGAGGTCGCACACACCCTGCGCATGCTCGAACTCATCGGACGAACCGACATCCCCGTCGTGCCCGGAGCCGAGTATCCGCTGGTCAGAACCCAAGAAGAGACGGAGGAGTCGGAGCGCCGCTATGGCTTCGTCGATTGGCTGGGGGCGTGGACTCCGAGCGTGTATCACGCGCCCCGCGAACTGGGACCGATGCCGGAAGGCAAGCCCACCACCAAAGCCACCGACGAAGACGCCGCCCACTTCCTGATACGCATGGTTCACAAGTATCCGCATGAAGTCACGATCTACGAGGGTGGGCCCATGACCAATCTGGCGCTTGCCATCTCCATCGATCCGGAATTTCCCAACCTGGCCAAAGAGCTGGTGTTCATGGGCGCCAGCCTGAATCCGCAGACCGACGATCCCGAGTTCGCCAACGCGCCCCGCCACGAATTCAACCTTTGGTTCGATCCGGAAGCGGCTCACATTGTGCTGCGCGCGCCTTGGAAAAAGATTGTCTGCACCACCGTCGATATTTCCGTGAAGACACGAATGACCAATGACCTGATCGACAAGATCAAGACCAGTAACTTGCCAGCCGCGCAATACATCGGCAAGTATGCGCGCGTGCGGGGCTCCTACAACTATCTGTGGGACGAGCTCGCCTCGGCAGCGTGGCTTGACCCATCGCTGATTACCAAGAAAGAGAACCGCTACATGGATGTGAACCTGGATCGCGGCCCCGGCTACGGAGACACGCTCACCTGGACAGATCGAGATAAGCCCAAGCGCGATGTGCAGCCGGTGGAGGTGCAGTTTGACTTGGATACGGACAGGTTCTACAAGATGTTTGTGGACCTGCTGAAAGCGCAGACGCCACCGCCGGGCAAGGTGGCAACGCCTTAGCAGCCTGTGATACAAATCTCGCCTGCACCACGGCTGCTAAGGTTGTGCGCGATAAACCGTGACACCACCTACCATGGTCCACAAAACCTTGGCATCTCTCATTTCCTCGGGTGTAACCGTCAGAAGGTCGCGGTCAACCAGCACAAGATCGGCTTGCATGCCCGGCGCGAGCGATCCGATTTTGTCCTGCTGGTTTAACGCCCGCGCTGAATTACGGGTATAGGCGTAAAGCATCGCTTCGCGCGGCATGGATTGAGCGGCATCGAGCACGCCTTCGGGTCCCTTGCGGGTTTCGGCCTGGTAGATCGCCCAAAACACATTTGGACTGGAGACGGGCCAGTCACTTGCCCCCGAGATGATGCCGCCGGCATCCAGAAGCGAGCGGGCCGGATACTGCCACCGATACAACTCCGGATCGAGGTACGGCTTGAGCAGTTCAATCGTGTCCGGTTCCGCGGTCGCCCACAACAACTGGAGCGCGGCGATGACGCCAAGCTGCCGGAAGCGGGGGAAATCCTCGGGATCGGCCACCTGAACATGGGTGAGCGTGTGGGGAAGACCGCTGTTTCCGTTGGCTTTCCTGGCCGCTTCGATTCCGTTGAGCGCCTCCTTCACGGCACGATCGCCCAAGGCATGAACATGCACGATAAGACCTTGTTTATCGGCTAGCGTGGCTAACTCGGCAAAGCGCGCCGGATCGAACAGCAAGTCTCCAGACTTCCCCATGTTTCGATAAGGCTTGGTCATAGCCGCCGTCTGCGAGGGATACTCCATCACACCATCGGCAAATACCTTAATGCCCGGAAGAGTCAGATTCGGCAGGTTCGCGTATTCCCGCCGGATCTTTTGCACCGCCTCCAGCTCTTTGGCCGGATCGTTGCGAGGATTGACCACAGGAAGTGCGACCACGTGCGAGGTTAGCTCTCCGCGCTGGGCCAGGCTCCGGTAGGTGGACAGGAAAGGCGGCTCGGCCGCGGCGTCGAGCCAGGCTGTGATTCCCAAGCTGTGCAAGTAATGGACGGCGGCTCGTCCGCCTTCGAGATACCGCTCCTGGGATGGTTCCGGGATCACAGCCTCGATCTTCTCCCGGCCGGCATCGACGGCGAAACCATTCGGATTGCCGGTGGGGTCAATCCCGTAGTAGGCCCGCTCTGATTGCGAAAGATGGCTTAGTAAATCTTTTGTGACTCCAGCCCGGCGGAGCAGGGTCCGATTGGCCCAGCCGGTGTGGCCGTCCATTCCGCGGAGAAACACCGGCACTTCAGCGTAGGCTCCGCTGCTGAATCGGGCATTGAGTTCGTCAGTTTTGGACCAGTAGACCAAAGGCATCCCGCTGATGGTGAGGACATCGCCGCGCATGCCCTTGCCGCTTTTCTTCGCATCGGCGGCAAAGGTGACCAAGGCGTCCATGGAGGGCATTTCATTGGCCACATCGGCGGAGATCAGGGTGAGACCGCCTTCGATGGGATGTGCGTGGCTGTCGATGAAACCGGGAAGGAGGAACTTTCCTTGCAGGTCGACTCGAGTTGCGCTTGGATCGATCGCGGAGACCTCGCCAAGGCTGCCGACCGCCACGATCTTGTCGCCGCGAATGGCGACAGCTTCGGCGTAGGGATGATCGGGTACGCCCGTGAATACTTTGGCATTGAACAACACACGTTCGGTCTTGTCGGCGCCTTGGCCCCATGAAACCGATGCAAAACAACACACGGCAAGCGTTACAAGAAAGGCACGACCCAGGTTCCGTTCTCGCATTTCGATCCTCCACTTGTTTACTGGATTATAGTAAGGTTTAACTCGTCGGCGTGCGAGTGTCCAGCCGATACTAAACAGGGACGTCGAGGGTTCGGCGGTTTCGTCGTGCTGGACGCGCGTGTTGATGCGGGAACGTTGAGGAGGGAACTTGGGGACTAAGGGCACGGCGGCATTTTGTACGGAGCAGTCGAAACGACTGTATCAGCGCGCGAATCGTGTGCTGGTCGAGGGCGGAAGCTCTCCCTCCCGTGGACCGGCGAACTATGGCGAGTACCCGATCTTCATGCAGCGCGGGCAGGGGTCCCGTTTATACGATGTGGATGGAAACGAATACATCGACTGGATGATGGGATTCGGCGCGCTGCCCCTGGGGCATGCGGATCCCGAGGTAACGCAGGCAATCGCGGAAGGCGCTGCCACCGGCGCTCATTTCGCGACCGCAACCGCGATTGAACTCGAAGTCGCCGAGTTGCTGCAGCAGATTGTGCCCAATGCCGAGGTTGTCCGCTTCGCGAACACCGGAACCGAAGCGGTGATGGCGGTGGTGCGGCTGGCGCGCGCCTCGACCGGCAGACCGAAGATCCTGAAGTTCGAGGGGCACTATCACGGCTGGTACGACGATGTTCTGGTAGCCTCGAACCCGCTGCCGCCTTCGGCGGTGGGGTGGCGCAGCGATCCGGTCATGATTGCCGACAGTTCGGGCCTTAACCGCCACGCCCTCGATGACACGATCGTCGTTCCCTGGAACGATCTTGTTTCCCTGGAGCGTGCCATTCAGAACCACCCCGGACAGATCGCAGCCGTGATCACCGAAGGCGTGATGGCGAATATGGGAGTGATTCCGCCGGACGAGGGTTACCTGGAGGGCTTGCAGAAACTGGCCCGCCAACACGGCATTCTCTTCATCCTCGACGAAACTGTGACCGGGTTCCGCATTGCGCCGGGCGGCTGCCAGGAATACTACCGGCTGTCACCGGACATTGTTACGTTCGGAAAGGCGCTGGGCTGCGGACTGCCCGTCGCAGCCTTTGCCGGACGCGCCGAGGTGATGGGCGCACTGGCCAGCGGAGGCGTTCTGCATTACGGCACTCACAACGCCTCGCGGATTGGGCTGCATGCAGCACGCGCCAGCCTCGGCAAGCTGACTCGAAACGGCGGCGCTTTGTTCAGACAGATCTGGGAACTGGCCGACCAATTCGCGGCAGGCATGACCGAACTTTTCCGCCGCAAAGGGACGCCGGCCATCGTGCAGCGCGTTGGCCCGATGTTTCAAATCATGTTCACCGAGCGGAAGCGTATCCGCGACTATCGGGAATTCTGCCAGCATGTCGACCGCAAAAGATATCAGCGCTTGTCTCTGAAGTTATTTGAATACGGGGTATACACAAGTCCCGCGGCGACTCTGCACTCGATTGTGACCGCGGCGCACACGGTCAACGACGTTCAGCTGACCCTGCGGGCGATGGAACGCGCTCTGGAGGCGTTGGGGTGAGCGGCAGTGCGAGACTTCCCTCAGCGGCTACAGCCGAATTCAAGACGATGCACTTACCGCAGCGGTGAACCGCTGCGCCACCCAAAATCAGTTGCAGAGCGGTGAACCGCTGCGCCACCCAAAACCGAGGAAATAACCTCCAGTTTGAAATCGCTTTCCGCCGAGGTGCCTTAGATATGGATAGGGATATGACCGACATTCGCAATCGAGCAGGGCAACTACTATCACTAGAAGGCAAGGTTGCCATAGTGACGGGAGCCGCATCGGGAATCGGCCGTGGGATCGCGGTGCGTCTGGCGGAAATGGGAAGCGCGGTTGCCGTTCTCGACAAGAATGCTGAGGGCGGAATGGAGACAGTCGCCGAAATCGAGCGCAGTGGAGGGAAGGCGATGGCTACCCCGTGCGACGTTCGTCTGCGCTCCGATTGCCGAGAGGCGGTGAACCGCACGATTGCTGCCTATGGCCGGATCGATGTTCTCTGCAACAATGCCGGTATCGTCCTCCGAAAAGACGTGCTGGCATTGGAAGAAGAAGAGTGGGACGCGGTCCTGGATATAACCCTGAAAAGCGCATACCTGCTGTCGCGTGAGGCGATTCCACACATGATTCGCAACGGTGGCGGCGCGATTGTGAATACTGGGTCGGGATGGGCGTTAAAGGGCGGACCGAAGGCGGCTTCCTACTGCGCCGCGAAAGCTGGACTGCTGAACTTGACCCGGGCGATGGCGATCGACCATGGCAAAGACAACATTCGGGTCAACTGCGTGTGCCCGGGCGATATCGACACTCCGATGCTGGCCAGTGAGTGCCGTCAACTGGGCGAGAACCCCGAGCAGTTTATGAATGAGGCCGCCAGCCGTCCGCTGCACCGCGTCGGCACTCCCGGCGATGTCGCCAACGCCGTGCTGTTTCTCGTCAGCGAGATGTCAACCTGGATCACCGGCGCCCACCTCGTCGTCGACGGTGGCGGCCTTGCCTGAGGTGGTCATGCGACCCTAGGAAAGCGGTAGCACCTTCCTCTTGTAAACCGTATTCGCCAAGGTCGCCATGGCGATATACCAGGCGAGCAATCCGACGATAAAGATCTCCCACCCTGCCACCGGCGCCGGACACTTACCGAGGACTACGAAGTCCAGCAAAATGAAGGCCAGCAGAAGCAGCCAGAACAGGACCGCCAGAAACTTTCCAACGCCCTGCACCGCAACACAAAAAGCGAGCGTGAACAGCGTCCACATGAGGAAGAACCCAAGTTCCTCGGGATGACCCGCCGGGATGCCCGTCTTCGGCTGCACGTATAGCAGCACGAACAGCGACCACCAAAAGGCGCCGTAGGACATAAAGGCGGACCCGCCGAAGATGCTTCCTTTTCGGAGGTCCACGATTCCCGCGATGAATTGAGCTGTGCCTCCGAAGCAGATAGCCAGTGCCAGAGTCGGCCCGGCGCTCCAGAATCCCACATTATGCAAACCGGTCGCCATGGTTGTCAGGCCGAATCCCATGAGCCCGACCACGGCCGGGTTCGCCCACCACTCCTTCAACATGCCGCTGTCTGTTAGCTCTGCCATATTCCGTCTCCCTTATGCCGCCCCGTTGGATTGACGATCGACGCGGCAGCGATTTGCTAGAGTCCACCGCAGACCGCGGTTCTGGTATGTCATGGGCAGGCGACGCAGATTGTCTGTGAAACCTCTAACAATATCTGTGAAACCTTTCACAAATGGGAAAGGGTTTTAGGCGAGGCTGTGAAAGCTCTCACGGACTTGGCAGCGCCTTTGGCCTAAAGTCGAGGCCAAGAGGTGGGGAACCACGCCATGAAAGATCCTGACAAGGATCCGCTGTTCACCGTCAAAGGGATCATATTGTTTGCGGTGGTCGGCGTTATTTATGCTTCGATCCTATTCTCGCTCGACCCCGAATGGGTGGCTTGGGCCGCGCCGCTGGCCTTCGGAGGCTCCCTCTGTGCTTCCGATCCGCCTCCCGCCTCCCTGCACCTGGCTTTACCTGGCGATGAACTCCCCTGGGCCTATTTGTATGGCTGTTTAGCCCTCTTCGCAATCACGCTTCTCGACCTTGTCCAGAGCAGGCGACACCTCAATTGGCTGTCCTGGTTGAAAGCAGAATCCGGATACGGAATTGGCGCAAAGCTCCGAACCTTTCTGAAGTCCTGGAGCACATCGACGTTCAACCGTTGAACTCGTCCTCTCCGGGTGCTATCGTGCTGCACGGTGCACCTGCCTACCCTCCCAAAGAACGTTTTGCCGCCCTTCGTCACTGCCCTGGACCTTTTTCAGGGCACCGCGCAGCAGGATGCCCAAAAACTCTCCGGCCTGTCTACCGAAAAGCGGTTCTCCCGAGGGGCAACGATTTTCAGGGAAGGCGAATCCGCCGACGCGGTTTACGTCCTGAGGAGAGGCATGGTGAAGCTATCCTCTCTTTCTGAGAAGGGAAGGGAAACCATCCTGCATATCCTCAAGCCCGACGAGGTTTTCGGCGAACTTCTCCTCTCCGAGCAGCAGAGGGCCTTCACCGCCGTAACCCTCGAGGATTCTCTGGTCACGATCATTTCGAAGGAATCCTTTGTGGAACTGCTGTTGACCGTCCCCACCGTCGCTCTGACTTTCATTCGGCTGCTTTCGAAGCGACTGGTCCTGGTAGAAAAAGGGCTGGCGGAATTTGGTCACACCTGGTCCTACCATCGCCTGGCTCGAGTCCTCCTGCAGTTGAGCGAGAAATACGGAGAGGAAGTTCGCAACGGCACCCTGATCAACGTTCGCCTGACCCATGAAGATCTAGCCAACTTGATTGGGACGAGCCGGGAAACGGTCACCACGCAACTCAACAAGTTCACCCGCATGGGCCTCCTGAAACGCGAGGCCAGACGCTTGATTGTGGCCAAGTCGAAGCTTACCGAGTTTGTACGCACCGAAGAGCTTCGACTGAAGAATTTGCCCCGGCTCCGCAAACGGGAGCCTTAACAGGCTGCGGAAAAACTCGATGTTGCACTTGATTTTGGGTGGAGCAGCGCTTCAGCGCTGCATAACTGGCGTGTTTTCATCAACGGCTTCAGCCGCTGAGGGCCGCTGCCGCATGAGAACGCGACTTTTTCCGCAGCCTGTTAGGTTGCCAAACGCAGCACGGTTCCTCGGCGAACACATCTCCCGTCAGAGCGTAAGCCCGTGCTCGCGATCCACCGCAGACCTCGCGGAATTCACAAATGCCGCACTTGCCCTTCAAGTTCTTGCTGTCACGAAGTGAGACAAAGAGCGGCGAGTGGCGATAGATCTCTGTCAACGGCTGGCGGCGAACGTTTCCAGCGGATACGGGCAAGAACCCGCTGGGAAAAACTTCTCCCAGATGAGAGATGAAGACGAAGCCCTTGCCGTCGTTGATCCCGCGCGGGGCGCGTCCAATCCCGTCGGCGGTACTCGTGCCGGCGATCGGCGGCAGCGGCTGGCCATTGCCTTTCCGTTTTTCCTCTGTCCGGCGTTGAAGGAGGAAGCGGCGGTAGTGTTGCGCTTCCGTGCTCTTGATATCAAATTTCACCCGGCGCGAGGTCTGGTGGAGTTTTTCAAAGATCTGCTCGAACTCCTCGGCGGAGATGAGGTCGATGGCGGAGCCGCGGCCGGTCGGCACCAGGAAGAAGACACTCCATAGCACGATATCGAGTTGCTCGAGCAGCGCGATGGTCGAATCCAAATACTGCAAGTTGTGTCGCGTAATCGTGGTGTTGATCTGAACGGGAAGCCCGATCTCACGCGCCCAGCGCACTGCGTCTAGGGTCCAATCGTAGGAACCGGGAACTCGACGAAATGCGTCATGAATGGCGGCAGTGGGGCCGTCCAGGCTAACGGCCAGCCGCGCCAGACCACACTGTTTCAGCTGGCGAATGGCTTCCTGCGTCAGCAGCGGCGTGGCACTTGGGGTGAGGGAAATTCGCACGCCGTGAGTTGAGGCGTATTCGACCAGTTCGAAGATGTCGGGACGCTTCAGCGGATCTCCTCCTGTGAGCACAAAGACGGGGGCTCCCAAGGCCGCGACCTCGTCGATCAGGCGCTTGGCTTCGTCGGTGCTCAATTCGAGACGGCTGCGGACGGGCTGGGCGCATGCGCGGCAGTGCACGCAGGCGAGATCGCACGCCTGGGTTGTTTCCCAGATCACAATGAATGGGCGGTCATTAAAATCAAAACTAAGTTCGCGTCTCGGCTCCACGTCGGTCCCCTGGTTGCGCTCGTGACTGCTCTAATGACAAGTAGAGACTGACAGACGGATCGCAAGGTGCCTATGACTATTGTCACGGCCGAGATTTCAGGAGCGCGAGGAGCCAGGAAGATCGTGAACCTGCGCCGGACCCAGTACCTTCTCCGTCGAGGCGCTCCGGTACAATAGCGATCGTGCCGGAATCCACATTCACACCTGGGCAGACGCTGGCGAAGGTTGCCATCTTCTCTGTATTAACGGACAACGAGCTGGGTTTTCTTGCCCAACGCGCTATCCCGCGCCACTACTCGGCGGGCGAGACCGTGTTCGGGGAAGGCGAGCCCTGTTCCGGACTCTATGTTGTCGAGCGGGGCCAAGTGCGGATTTTTAAGAGCTCCGCCAGCGGACGCGAGCAGGTACTGAGTATTGATGGCCCGGGGAGTTCCATCGCCGAGTTACCCGTTTTCGATGGAGGGAGCTACCCGGCCTCGGCCGCCGCGATCGGCGACGCCACTCTTCTATTCGTGAGTAAACAGGATTTCCAGGCGCTCTGTCTCGCGCATCCGCAGGTTGCGCTTAAAGTGCTGCGGGTGGTAGGCGCGCGTCTGCGCCGCCTGGTCGGCATTATCGAAGAGCTCTCATTCACCACCGTGCGCCACCGCCTGGCTTCCTTTCTCGTGCGTCTTGCCCAGAAGGAAGGCAAGCGCACCGCCGAAGGCGTGGAAATCAACGTACCCGTCAGCAACCAGGAATTGGCGTCGCAAATTGGCACGGTGCGCGAGCTTGTATCCCGCAATCTCTCGCGCCTGCAAGCCGAGGGAATGATCAAGATCGATGGCCGCAGCGTCACGATCTGCGATTGGAAAGCCCTGGAAGCCGAACTGCAGTCCGCCGAGTAACCTTCTCCTGATTTTGTTCCATCCTCGCCTGATTTTGTCCCTCCTTTCATGATGTTGTCATCCTGAGCGAAGCGAAGGACCTGCTTTTTGCGGCGAACTTCTGATCATTCGCTTGCTCAGGATGTCAAAGTCCGACGAACTGAGAGTTGATGCCCCAGGGTATCGCTTTCACCGAACCTCTTGCGCTGTTGTGCTGAATCTGTGCGCCTCCGCAGCCTTTCCTGATCGCCGTGACAAAAGTCATCGGCACGCCTTCGCCGCTCCGCTAAATTCGGAATATCAACCGTGGCATGAGACACAGAGGCCACGAGGAGGATGTGATGAGCATAACCGCTGAGAAAACCGTAAGGGAATTAGCCCTGGAAAACCCCGCCGCTACCCGAGTGTTTGAAAAGCTGGGCATCGACTATTGCTGCGGCGGCAACAAATCTCTGGAAGAAGCCTGCCGTACCGCGAATCTTCCGATGGACGAGGTGCTGGACTCGCTCGACCTGGCCGAACAGTCGGCGCGCGCCGTCCAAAAGGACCGCAACTGGCCAACCGAGCCCCTGGCCGATCTAGTCGCGCACATTGTCACCACTCATCACAAGTACACGCGCGAAGAGATCGCCCGCCTCGGTCCGTTGTTTGATAAGGTGTGCTCCGTGCACGGGAAGAACCACCCCGAACTGCCGCAAATTCGCGCCAGCTTTCAGGGCGTGGCCCAGGAACTGACCCTGCACATGATGAAAGAAGAAAAAGTTCTGTTCCCGTACATCGTGAGGATGGAAGAGTCCGTGATCCAGAAGGAGCCGGTGCTGCCGTCGCCTTTCGGCAGTGTGCAAAACCCGGTGACGATGATGATGCAGGAGCACGACTCTGCCGGCGACGCGCTGCGCGCAATGCGTGAAGCCAGCGCGGGCTACACTACGCCGGGCGACGCCTGCATCAGCTTCCAGACCTTATACCGAGCCTTGGCAGTTCTTGAGGCGGACCTCCATCAGCATATTCACCTGGAAAACAACATCCTCTTTCCGCGAGCGATCGCCATGGAACCCGCCACGGCGAAGAACGGAAGCGTGCATGTCTGCACTGGCCACACGCATTGAGAAAGAGGCGGGCCGGCCGCTCACCCCGCTGGAAATTTTCAACATCACCGCAGCCCGCGAGAGCGCGTTATCCCGCCTGCTGATGCTCTACATCGCGACCGGACTGGTTTTCATGCTGCTCCCGGGAACCTTCCTGGGCGTCTGGAACCTGATGGCGATCAGCAGCCGTCGCTCGGCGGATTCCGTGTCGGCGGCCTGGATTCAGGCGCACGGCCACGCGCAGATCTTTGGCTGGATCGGCACCTTCATCCTGGGCATCGGTTTTTATTCCATACCCAAGTTGCGGCGGATGAAGTCGTTTGCGTTATGGGTGGTGTGGTCGGCTTGGGTGCTATGGAGCTCCGGCGTCACGCTGCGCTGGCTGACCGGTGTTTACCCCTGGCACTGGCGAGTGCTGCTGCCGCTCTCGGCGGCGCTCGAATTGGCTGCTTTTGTGATTTTCTTTCGCACCGTTTCTGGCCACCGTCCGCAAGGCTCGGGCAACGACAACGAAAAGGAAAAGGGGAAGCTGGACGAATGGGTGTTCGTGGTGATCGCGGGATCGGTCGGTCTGCTGCTCACACTCCTCATCAACCTCGGAGCTTCCTTGTTTCTTGCTCTACGCGGCGCGTCCCCCGAACTGCCGGCGGATTTCGACCAGCGCTTTCTTGTGCTCCAGACCTGGGGTTTCCTTGTCCCCTTCGTCTGGGGATTCAGCGCCAAGTGGCTCCCGGTTTTTCTGGGATTGCGTCCGGTGCGCGGGCGGGTGCTGCTCCTGGCCGTCGCCGTGAATTCCGCCGGCGTGATTGCCGCCATGACGGGATGGATAAGGTCAGCTGTATTCTTGTTATTGGGCGGGATCATGGTCGCAATCTGGGCCCTCCGCTTCCTCGAGCGCACACAGCAGCCGGCCAAGGTGAAGGGAGTGCACGCGAGCTTTCCGGTATTTGTGCGGCTGGCGTACGCCTGGGCCATGATCGCGGCCGCCCTGGGAATCTGGGCCAGTTGGGTCGAGGACTCTCACGGCATCTGGGGCGCATCGCGCCACGCCTTGACCGTGGGCTTTCTGGCCACCATGGTATTCTGCGTGGGCCAGAGAGTTCTGCCCGCATTCTCCGGCATGCGGTTGCTCTTCAGCACCAAGCTTATGTTTCTGGCGCTGCTGACTCTCACCGTTGGATGTCTGCTGCGCGTCAGCTCCGAAATTCTCGCCTATCAAGGCTTTGCCCATTGGGCGTGGTCGTGGCTGCCGGTGTCCGCACTGACCGAAATGACGGCGGTGACGCTCTTTGCAGTGAATTTATTCGCTACCTTTGCGCAGCGTCCACCGTCCGCGCCGGTGTAAAATATCGTAACACGATGTAAAGTAACGAACCCATTCAATAGAAATGTCTTAGGAAAGGTTCTCGTCCATGTCTTATAGAAAGCTGTGGATCGCTTTAGGAATGGTGGTGACGATTTCCTTCGCGGTTCTGGGCGGGGTTGGAATCAAGGTCCTCAGGAGCGCCCCGCCGATTCCTTCGCAAGTGGTTACAAGCGATGGCCGCGTGTTGTTCGATGGCGCCGCCATTCACGACGGACAGGGAGCCTGGCAGTCGATCGGCGGACAGGAGGTGGGCACGGTTTGGGGACACGGCGCATACATTGCTCCCGACTGGAGCGCCGACTGGCTGCACCGCGAGTGTGTGTTCATCCTTGAACACTGGGCAAAAGAGTCTGGCGCTGCGAACTACGCTGCCTTGGGTCTTGAGCAGCGAGCTGCACTGCAAGCACGTCTCCAGCAAATCATGCGGCACAACACCTATGATCCCGCCACGGGCGAGATTACGCTCGATCCCGTCCGCGCCCAAGCATTTGACGAACTCTATCGTTATTACTCCGACATATTCAGCCGGGGGCGCGATGACTACGCCATCCAGCCCAATGCTCTGAGCGATCCCGTCAAGCTTCGCCAAATGAGCGCGTTCTTCTGGTGGACTTCGTGGGCCGCCTCGACAAACCGGCCGGGCACCGACGTGACCTATACCCAGAACTGGCCGCATGAACCGCTCATCGGAAATCAGCCGACGGGTGGTGCCATCGTGTGGAGCGTGATTAGCTTCGTGTTGCTGCTGGCTGCCGTCGGTGGCATGGTCTGGTACTTCGCCTCGCAGCCCCGGACGGTCGCGGAAGAACTCCTCCCGGGAAACGATCCGCTGCTCGGGCTCCGGCCGACTCCTTCGCAACGTGCTACGGCGAAATATTTCTTTGTCGTGGCCGCGTTGTGGGTTGTCCAGGTCGGCCTCGGCGCTCTCACGGCCCACTACGGTGTGGAGGGGTCCGGCTTCTACGGCATCCCATTGGATCGCTGGCTCCCCTATAGCGTGACGCGCACCTGGCATCTCCAAATCGGACTTTTCTGGATCGCAACCTCATGGCTCGCGACCGGGCTGTACGTAGCTCCGGCGGTGAGTGGAGTGGAACCGAAAGGCCAGAGGCTCGGCGTCAATGTTCTGTTTGGCGCGCTGCTCTTTGTCGTCGTTGGCTCCCTTGCGGGTGAGTGGATGAGCATCCAACACAAGCTCGGCAACCTGTGGTTTTGGTTCGGCACACAGGGTTATGAGTACGTGGACCTGGGCCGCTTCTGGCAGATTCTGCTGTTTGGCGGATTGACTTTTTGGCTGTGGCTCATGTGGCGCGCTCTCAGACCGGCGCTTCTGAAAAAAGACGAGAGCCACTCGCTGCTATTGATGTTCCTGCTTTCGAGTGTCGCGATCCCGCTTTTTTACGCCGCCGGGTTGCTGTACGGGCAACGCAGCAACCTGGTGACGGCGGAGTACTGGCGCTGGTGGGTGGTGCATCTGTGGGTGGAGGGTTTCTTTGAAGTCTTTGCCACGGTGGTAATCGCGTTCCTGCTCACGCGGTTGAAGCTGCTGTCGGTGTCAACGGCAACTCGCGCCGTGATGTTCTCGACGGTCGTGTTTCTCTCCGGCGGCATCATTGGTACCTTCCATCACCTTTACTTCGCTGGAACCCCGAACATCGTGCTCGGTCTGGGAGCAGTATTCAGCGCGATGGAGGTCGTACCCCTGGTGCTGATCGGTTTCGAGGCCTGGGAAAATATTCGTCTGGCACGCTCGCGGCAACAGCATATATGGGTCGCTGCCTACAAGTGGCCGATTTATTTCTTTGTCGCGGTCGCGTTCTGGAACTTTGTGGGCGCGGGTTTGTTCGGCTTCCTCATCAATCCCCCCATCGCGCTCTACTACATGCAGGGCTTGAACACGACTCCCGTGCACGCGCACACGGCGCTGTTCGGCGTCTACGGCATGCTGGGCCTGGGCTTGACGCTGTTTTGCCTGCGCGCCCTGCGTCCCGGCATGGCGTGGAAGAACGGTCCGCTGTGGTTTTCCTTCTGGGCGATCAATGTCGGTCTCGCCCTGATGGTCCTGCTCAGCATGCTGCCCATCGGTCTGATGCAGGCCTGGGCCTCGGTGGAATATGGCACCTGGTATGCGCGCTCGGCGGAGTTTCTCCACTCCGGCGGCATGAACCAACTGCGCTGGATGCGAATGATCGGCGATACCATTTTTGCGGCGGGCGCCGTAGTCCTCGGCTGGTTTGTTCTCGGTCTGCTCACCGGACATTCCTACGACAAGCGTGGATACGTAGCCGAAGGCGAGTGGGAAGTGCGGCCGCAGGAGGAACCTGTCCTTCAGCGCTAAACACTATGCCAGTTCAAATCGGAGCCACGGCCCACAACTTTAGCGACCCCACCGGATTGCTCTCGGACTGCCACCGCCGCGTCGAGATGTTTCTCGGCACGCTCCAGGCGGTCGCGGAGGTCATCGACCATTCTCCGGCTGAGGAAACCAGCCGGGCGTTGGAGTCTGTCTTGCGCTACTTCTCGCAGGCCGCACCCAAGCATACGGCCGACGAGGAAGAGTCGCTTTTCCCCCGGTTGCGTCGGATCCACGACCCTGAAATCGAGTCTGCATTTTCAAAACTGAAACAGCTTGAGGATGACCATCGCTGGGCAGCCCCGCTGCACGCCAATGTGGAACGCCTCGGAACGCAATACCTTTCAACGGGTAGCCTCTCCGGTTCCGAGGTCGAGCAATTTCGCAAGGACGTTGCGAATCTCGCGGCCATGTACAAGCAGCACATCAACGTCGAGGAGACGGCGGTGTTTCCTCTAGCTGCCCGGATGTTATCTGCCACCGAAAAAATGGCCATGGCCGAAGAAATGGCCGGCCGGAGGAAAGTGAAGCTCGTAACCGAGTTGCCCTAATAGTTCGTGGTGAGTGTTCGTGTCCAAGCTACAACACTCATGATTTGTCATCCTGAGCGAAGCGAAGGACCTGCTTTCTTGTCAGTGCAAGCGAACAGCAGGTCCTTCCCCTTCGGCTGCGCTCAGGGTCAGGATGACAAAATTTGGCGCCGAACTGGCAGCCACGCGGAACTATTACAGAACTCAGACAATTCGCCTCCCGCATTTTTGAGACAATAAATATGCTGCTGCGGGTTTATCATGAGCAATTTTCCAGCGATTATTCAAGGCGGAATGGGTGCTGGCGTTTCCAGTTGGCGGCTGGCGCAGGCCGTGTCCAAACTCGGCCAACTCGGCGTGGTTTCAGGAACGGCCCTGGATTCGATTCTCGCCCGGCGCTTGCAAGACGGCGATCCCGGCGGCCACATGCGCCGTGGTCTCGATCACTTTCCAATTCCCGAAATCGCCGAGCGGGTTTGGCAGACCTATTACATCGCAGGCGGGAAGACCGAAAGAGCGCCCTATAAGGCTCTACCATCGCATTCCAAGGACGCTCCCCGCGAACTCCAGGAGCTTTGCGTTGTCGCCAATTTTGTAGAAGTCTTTCTGGCGCGCGAAGGCCACGACCATCCCGTTGGAATCAATTACCTGGAAAAAGTTCAACTCCCGCATTTGCCGTCCATCTACGGTGCCATGCTCGCGGGCGTAGGCTACATTCTGATGGGGGCCGGTGTGCCCCTCAAGATTCCGGGAGTCCTCGATCGTTTCGCCAATCACGAACCCGCCACCTATCTCCTACAGGTCACCGGGGCGCAAGAAGATGACGACCGAACCATGGTCTTCGCGCCGATGGATCTCTTCACGTCGAAGGAGGGACGCGATCTTCTGCCGCTTTCCCGGCCCAAGTTCCTAGCCATTATCGCCTCCAATACCCTGGCGACCACCATGCTGAAGAAAGCCGACGGCGTGGTGGATGGATTCGTAATTGAGGGATGGACCGCTGGCGGCCACAACGCGCCGCCTCGCGGCAAGCTCCAACTGGACGCAGCGGGAGAGGCGATCTACGGCGAGCGCGATCAAGTCGATTTGGAAAAAGTCAGCGCTCTGGGCGTCCCGTTCTGGCTGGCGGGAGGATACGGCTGGCCCGAGAAGTTGGCCGAGGCCCTGGCCGCCGGAGCCGCTGGCGTGCAGGTGGGGACGGCCTTTGCGTTCTGCGAGGAATCGGGCCTGCGAGACGACTACAAGCAAGCACTCTTGGCAAAAGCTGTTTCCGGGGAAGCTCGCGTGTTTACCGACTCGGTGGCATCCCCGACCAATTTCCCCTTCAAAGTGGCGCGATTGGAAGGCACTGTTTCCGAGCCCGAAGTCTATGCCGCCCGTCCCAGGATTTGCGATTTGGGTTATCTAAGGGAAGCCTACCGGACGCCGGAGGGCGCCATCGACTACCGCTGCTCGGCCGAGCCCGTGACCGTTTATGTTTCGAAGGGCGGCAAAGCGGAGAATACGGTGGGAAGAAAATGCCTCTGCAATGCTCTGATGGCGAACATCGGCCATCCCCAGGCACGAAACGGCAAGTTCGTTGAATATGGCATGGTTACCTCCGGGAACGACCTGATCGGAATCAAACGCTTCCTGCAGCCGGGCGCCTCGACCTACACCGCCGCGGACGTGGTTCGGAACCTGCTGCTTGGAGCCAGAGCTAAAGTGGTGCGTGAGAACCTAACTTTCGCGTAATCGAACGGAATCGGTTTTTCGGGAATCCAGCCCCAGAGGGGCGTCTGCCAATAGCGCGGCGCTTCAGCGCCGGGAAAAGTGTGAGAATTAACCCAAGCCCCGGAGGGACGGCTGAGTGCAAGCCGGGTCGACGGGCGGTTGGCGCAGCCCTTCGCTGGCACACCCACACGGTGGCTGCCCCATCCTTCGCGGCTTTATCGCGAAGGGTGGGAGCCGGACTGATCGCACCACGGGCTTTTCCTTTCACGCCGCCGGTGCCCGAAACGAAATCTTCCCCCAACCCTCATTCACCCGCACCAGCCCAGGCTCGTCCACTCGTCCAAAAGAGATAGAAGCGATAACTGCTCCAGCGCCAATCCTCAGATGCCGCCGCCAAGCCACGCTTCACCGGATTGCGGTGCATATACCGCAGTTTCTCCACCCGCTTCTTCTCCGTCCAAACCGTGAAGTCATAGAAGCGGGTCTGCGAGAAAGGCGCGCGCACCGGATTCTCCCCAAACAGCTTGGTCTGGCGCGGATCGCATCGCCGAATTTTGGGCAATAAGGCGCGAGCCGTACGCTGTTTCCGCACCTGCATCACCGTCGAAGGCGTCCCCACCTCCGGTTCGCTCAGAAGCAAGTGGATAGGTTCCGGCATCACAACGTATCCCACCACCACGAACCGGTAGCGCTTTCGAGTTTGTTCTAACACGGAGAGGAAGCGTTCACGGCTCCGCGCGGCTCGCAAAAGAGGCAGGCGCCGATAGCAAGAGCACGTGATAAAGTGCAGGTGTCCGGCGCCGTAGTATCGAGGCAGGCCGCGCGGCATAACAAGGTTTATGCCAGCAGCAGTATCGCGGCCCACCCTGGCAAAAAACGCAAGGATGGGGCACCCACGTTTCGTTATGGGAAGGGAAGAATAGATCGTGGAAAAGGCTGGGCCAGCCCCCCATGTTGAACCACATTAAAAATGTCCCCTTGAAACCACAATAGAAGTGTCCCCTTTTAGAGTTCCTGTTGCGAGGAGGGACTCAGATTGGGGAGAACGGAATTGAGCAGGAAAGAGCTGATCCGGGTGGAAGTGATGGGGCGGGTGAAGGCGCGGAGTTTGCGGTTGTGCGAAGCGGCGGAGTTGCTGGGGGTGAGTTATCGGCAGAGCAAACGGATCTGGGCACGGTATCGGGGCGGAGGAGCGAAGGCCCTGCAACATGGCAACTGCGGGCGGGGATCGAACCGGGCCTATGCGGCGAAGTTTCGAGCGGCGGTGCTGGAACGGGTGAAGGCACGCTATGAAGATTTCGGGCCGACGCTGGCGGCGGAGCACCTGGGCAGCGATGACGGGTTGAAAGTGCACGCCGAGACGCTGCGGCGATGGAGGAAGGAGGCCGGGCTGTGGCGGAGACAACGGCGGCGCAAACCGTATCGGCAACGGCGGGAAGCGAAAGCCCACTTTGGCGAGTTGGTGCAGTTAGACGGAAGTTTTCATGAGTGGCTAGAAAAGCGGGGGCCGCAGGGCTGTTTCATGCACATGGTCGACGACGCCACCACGAAGGGACTGGGGCGGTTCTCCGAGCAGGAAACGACGTGGGCGGCGGCGGGCGTGTTGCGACGCTGGATCGAGCGCTACGGAGTGCCGGGAGCGTTGTACACCGACTGGAAGAACGTGTACGTGCGGCCGCCGAATGCCGAGGAGCGGCTGCGCGGAGAACCGGCGGTGACGCAGTTTGGACGGATGTGCGCGAAGCTGGGCATTCGCATCATCGCGGCCAGTTCGCCGCAAGCCAAAGGGCGCGTAGAGCGGGCGCATGGCACGCACCAGGATCGGCTGGTAAAGAAACTGCGGCTGGCCGGGATCGGGAACTACGAGCAAGCCAATGCCTATCTGGACGAGCACTATCTCGCCGAGCACAACCGGCGTTACGCGCGCCCGGCGGCGGAGGAAGCCGACTATCACCGGCGACGGCCCACGGCGCGACAACTGGATGAAGTCTTCTGGCTGGAGGAGGAACGAGTGGTGAGTGAGGACTGGGTGGTGCGCTACAACAACCGACTGCTGCAACTGGAACGGCAAAGCCAGCACTGGGCTCCGGCCAAGAGTCGCGTGCTGGTGCGGGAGAACGAAGCCGGAGAAGTCGCGATTCACTATCGCGATCAGCGTCTGCGGTTCCGCGAACTGAAGGCGGCTTCTAAAGCGCTGGGCGAGGGAAGGGGCGCTGCCCCTTCCCCCGCGCCCCCATCCCCGATCCTACGGCGCAGCCTTCCTCCCGCTTCGAATCATCCTTGGAGAAAAGGCTTTTCCGCCAAGGCACGCGCCCTCTTTTCCGGGGCTGCATGAAACCAAAACCAGGGGACATTTCTATTGTGGACAAGACGGGGACATTTCTAATGTGGTATGACAGCTGGGCCAGCCCCCCATTGACCACTGAAGGTCGAGGTGAGAAACTCAGGGTCGGTTCCTGTATGACCTCTCGAAGTACAACGCCGATAGCAGCCAATTGTTTTATAGGAACCGTGTGCTTCCTTTATTGTCTGACCGTGCTTGCGTCGGGACAGGGGCACGGGGAGGGGCAGGCACAACAGAACTCTCCCGCTTTGATGCCGCAGAAGACAGATACACTGTACGAACTCCACCCCGGTGAGACCTTAGTGCGGCTTTTCGTGTTCGCGGAGGATGGCAGGACTCAACTTGACCGGCAGTCGGTCGTGAAGATCACGGACCAAGGCACGCACAGCATTAAATGGCAGACCACTAACGAAAAATCGGAAGCTGCGCTGGGCCTGCCTTTCGGAAAGTACGAAATGGAGATCAGCGCGGTCGGATATCTGAGCGAACGAAAAGAGTTAGAGATCAGTAATCAACGCAATACGATTCGGATAGAGGTGCCGCTGCATCGTGACCCTACCGCGGTGGATATTAACGTAGCCGCCGAAGGGATGCCGCCTAAGGCGCGCGGAGAGGCCAAACACGCCGTTGCTGCTCTGAAGTCGGGGAATCTCAAGGCAGCGAAAAAGAGATTGGACGCGGCTTACAAGCTGGCACCGTCGGATCCGGATCTGAACTATCTGATGGGCTACCTGTCCCTTCAGCAAAGAGACGTCGCTCAAGCGCAGAGTTATCTGGCAACCGCGGCTAATACAAGTTCTCGCGACGTGCGGGTGTTGACGCTGCTCGGTCACGTGCAGCTTATGCAACAAAACTATGTTGGGGCGGCGGCGACGCTGGAAAAAGCGGTCAACGCCAATTCCGAGTATTGGATGGCGCACTACCTGCTTGCCAGTGCTTACCTGGGACTAAAGAAGTATGAGGAGGCTCGGCAGGAAGCAGAGTTGACCATCGCCAAGGGAAAGACTGGGGCAGGCGCGGCGAACCTGGTTTTGGGGCAGTCCCTGGTGAATCTAGGAAAAAGGGAAGAAGGCATCCGAGCCCTCAAGGCTTTCGTCCAGAATTCGTCCTCAGATCCCGCCGTCCCCCAAGTGCGCGACCTGATCACCAAGCTTGAGCGACGCGCCGCCGTTCCTCTTTCGACAACTGAAGTCGCAGGGCGGAGTGAGACCTCTTTGCCGGAACCTGCGTCCGCACCGCTGTTCTCCGCTGCAGAACTGCCGGTCTCGGTCAATCCGTGGCGCCCACCCGGAGTCGATGAAGCCAAGCCATCGGTCGCGGATGGAGTCAGCTGCCCATTTGAGAGTGTCATCGAGATGTCGGGCCAGCGCGTGAAGGATCTGGTAGACAATGTTTCGCGGATCGCGGCTATCGAACGCCTGGTGCACCAGCAGGTGAATGAAATGGGAAACCCAGCCACCAGGGAAACTCGTAATTACGACTATGTGGCTACTATCACGGAGGACCAGCGAGGCGGGTTCAGGGTGGATGAAGACCGGGCCGAGAACTTCACTCGTGCGGTCTTTCCCGACGGAATTGCCAGTAGCGGGTTTGCGGTGTTGGCCCTGGTATTTCACCCCACCATGCGGGAGAACTTCGAGATGAATTGCGAAGGGCTGGGGAGGTGGCACGGGCAAGCAACGTGGCTGGTGCACTTCAAAGAGCGCGAAGGCCGACCGGCCCGCATGCACGGTTTCAAAGTGAACGATACAGCTTATCCGGTCCACCTGAAAGGCCGCGCCTGGATAACCGCGGACAAATCTGAGATCGTGCGGATCGAGGCAGAACCAGCAAATCCGATGCCAGAGATCGGGTTGCGAGGCGAGCAAGAGATCGTAGAGTACGGCCCAGTCCAGTTTCCCAGCAAGAATCTGGAACTGTGGCTTCCGACGAAGGCAGAAATCTACCTGGACTTCCGCAACCACCGCTACTATCGCAGTCACACCTACGATCATTACATGCTGTTCTCGGTCACTTCCGACGAACAGCGAAAAGAGCCGGCAACGCTGCGAACCGAGAACTCTGAAGTGCCGCCGTCCAACTAGAGTTGTGGAGTGCCGGGCGGGCCCCTTTAACGGGGGAGTGTTAGCGCGGGTTTGTCTTTTAACGTCGGCCGACATAACTGGGGGTGCGCCACTTCTCGCGCTTCTCGAGAAGTGGCCTGCCGAGCCGCTGACATCGTCCGACTCCGCAACCCCGTCCCTACCTTTCCCGCTTGACTTACCGAGTTAGAATAGAAGTAGGTCAGGCCTGGTAACACCTCGTTCTTTGACAAGTTTCTTTCGACAAACTGAGGGAAGCCCGAGCTGGTTCCCCTAAGCCAAGTTTCGCGCCCGTCGGCAAGAAAAGGCCCCCTCTCCTGGCCTCAGTTTTGTCAAGCTTGACTTTTTGATCGGGACGAAATGGGGGTCCAACGCCGCGAGGAAGCAAAAGGCCCATCCCAGAGCCCGAACCGGCGGCGGAAACGTTCCCTAAGTGAAAGAAGAATAAAGACTTTACCGATAAGTCCTTATTCCTCAAAGACCTGGCTGGAGAACCCAGCTAAAGTATTGATTCCAAAAGACCGGCAATGGGAGGGGGGGTACCCCCGTTACCGACCAGTAAACACCAAACGCAGAAAAACGCATCCTTCCAAGCGACCACCAAGAAATTTATTTTCGGGCGAACAGACGGAGAAAACTACTGGATCCAAACCGTCTTAGCGTTCACAAACTCGCGGATCCCTTGCAGCGCCAGTTCGCGCCCGTGGCCCGACGACTTCACGCCCCCAAAAGGCAGGCGCGGATCGGAAGCCACCATCTTGTTGAGGAAAACCATTCCGGCATCGAGTTCGTTGATGAATCGTTCGGTCTCCGCAGGATCGTTTGTCCAAGCGCTAGCGCCCAATCCGAAACGGGTGTCGTTCGCGATCTGGATGGCATGATCCACATCTTTCACGCGAAAGATTGACGCCACCGGGCCAAAAAATTCTTCCTTGTAAGCCGGCGAATCTTTCGGAATGTCGGCGAGCACCGTCGGTGCGTAGAAGTAACCGCGACGGTCCAGCGGATGGCCGCCGGTCAGCACGCGCGCACCCGCGGCCACTGTCTTTTTCACGTCGGCATCGAGAGTCGTCACTGCTTCGGCGTTGACCAGCGGACCGAGTTGAGTATTCGGGTCGAAGGGATCGCCGATGCGCAACTCCTGCATGCGTTGCACGAACTTGCGCTCGAACTCGTCCGCTATTTTTTCCGCCACGATAAAGCGCTTGGCCGCGATGCAGGACTGGCCGTTGTTCTGAATCCGCGCGTCAACGGCAGTGGCAACCGCCGCATCCAGATTGGCGCTGGGCATCACGATGAAAGGATCGCTGCCACCCAGTTCCAGCACGACTTTCTTGATTCGTTTGGCAGCGGAAATTCCGACTTGAATCCCCGCCAGCTCGCTGCCGGTTAACGTCGCGGCCACCACGCGCGGGTCATTCAAGATGCCATCCACTGGACCCGAACCGATCAGCAGCGTCTGGAACACACCTTCGGCAAAACCGGCGCGGTGAAGAATGTCCTCAATTTTCAGTGCACACTGCGGAACGTTGGAAGCGTGCTTCAACAGCCCGACATTGCCCGCCATCAACGCCGGCGCTGCAAAACGAAACACCTGCCAGAAAGGAAAGTTCCACGGCATGATGGCCAGGATGGGACCAATCGGCCGATAGCGGATGAAGCTGCGCTTCGCCCCCGCCTCGACAATTTCGTCGGCCATAAATTTCTCGGCGTTCTCCGCATAGTAGCGGCACCCGGTGGCGGACTTCAGCGCCTCGCCTACCGCGGCCTTCAGCGGCTTGCCCATTTCTAGCGTCATCAGACGGGCGCACTCGTCTTTTTCCTGCTCCAGGATCTCGGCCGCGCGCATCATCTTGGTTGCACGGTCCGCGAACGTGGTCTGCCGATGGGTTCGGAACGCGGACGCCGCCAGTTGCAACTTCTGCTCAATCTGTGCCCCAGTAAGAGGCTCAAAACTCTTCACGACCTCGCCGGTCGCTGGATTCGTGGTCGCTATCGCCATACTGATTTCCTCTCCTTCGCCGAATGGCCCTGCCGCAACTTTCTAGAGTGCCAGCCAGCAGCCGCTTGCAGCGGAGCGCGTTGTGGCCGGCCCACCATACTACTGGAAATAAGAGGCGCATCAAAGCGATGCCTTCAGATCGTGGATCGGTTTCGCAACATGGTGGGAGAAAGAGCATCAACCACCAAGGGCATGAAGGTACACGAAGGATTTTCGGCTCATGGGTATCCTTCGCGTACCTTAGTGGCCTTGGTGGTTAGAGGTTTCTCGTTTCTAGGTCAGCGTTCCTTCTGCACGGTAATCAGGCTCATTCTGCTCGCAGCTGGCGCTTGGTCTCGCTGTGATCGGGAGTTGATCGACGATTTCAATACCGTAGCCCTCCAACCCGAGCACGCGACGCGGATGGTTGGTGAGCAAGCGCACGCGCCGTAAATTCAAATCCAATAAGATCTGTGCTCCGATTCCGATCTCACGCTGGTGCCGCCGCTGGTCTTCGAGAGAAGCGAGGTTGGGCAGTTCCCGGTGAAAGGCCAGACTCTTTTCCTCAACCTTGAACCCAAGTGAATTCTGGTGCAGGTAAATCAGTGCACCCACGCCTGCGCGGGCGATTTGTTCGAGCGAATCCCGCAGGGCGGCGCCGCACTGGCATTCCGTGCTGCCGAAGAGATCGCCCACCATGCAGTGACGATGCATGCGCACCAGCACCGGGCGATCGCTGTGCTCCACATCGCCGTGGACCAAGGCCACGTGCGATTCGCCATCGACCTGGCATTCATACGCCAGCATACGAAACTGGCCGTGGCCGGTTTGAAGGTTCGATTCCCCCACCCGATGAATCAGACGTTCGTGCGCCATGCGGTAGCGAATCAGTTCGGCGACGGTCAGCATCTTCAATTGGTGCTGCTGACAAAACTTCGCCAGGTCGGGGACGCGGGCCATGGTGCCGTCATCGTTCATGATCTCGCAGATCACGCCGGCGGGCACTAACCCGGCTAATCGCGTCAGGTCGACCGAGGCTTCCGTCTGGCCTCCGCGGACCAACACGCCACCTTTGCGCGCACGCAACGGGAATACGTGGCCCGGGTGCGCCAAATCGGATGGACGGGTGGCTGGATCGATGGCGGCGAGGATCGTGTTGGCGCGGTCATGGGCGGAGATACCCGTGGTCACGCCGCGGCCGATGGCGTCGATCGATTCCGTAAAGGCCGTGCCAAATTGCGAAGTGTTTTGGGCGCTCATCTGCGGCAGGCGCAGGTAGTCGAGGCGCTCCGGCGCAAGCGCGAGACACACCAAACCTCGACCATGCTTGGCCATGAAGTTGATGGCTTCGGGAGTGACCTTTTCCGCGGCCATGGTGAGATCGCCTTCGTTTTCGCGGTCTTCGTCGTCGCACACGACAATCATTCGACCGGCGCGAAGCTCACGGAGTGCGGTTTCTACGTCTGTAAAGATTGGGTTGGGAGTCATAATTGCAATCCTAAAAGCCGCCCCAAGCAGGCTGAAGTCGCCCGAGTGCGGTCGTAGCAAGTTCGGATCATAACAAGGTCAACAACTGGCCGAGCTTATCTTTCTTGGTTTTCAAATATCTGAGGGTATTCGGATTCGGAGCCGCTTCGCATGGAACGCGCTCAACAATCGTGATTCCTGCGTCTTGCAGGGCGGCGATCTTGTCTGGACTGTTCGAAATCAAACGAACCGCGGATACTCCGAGTTGCCTTAGAATCTCCGCGGGCAGATGGAAGTCGCGGTAGTCGGCCTTGAGCCCGAGTCCCTCGTTGGCCTCGACCGTGTCGTGGCCTAGGTCTTGCAGTTGGTAGGCTTCCAGTTTGGCCCTCAATCCGATGCCGCGTCCCTCCTGCTCTTCGTAGATCAGAATGCCGGCGCCCTCGCGCGCGATCATGGAAAATGACATGTGCAATTGTTGGCCGCAGTCGCAGCGCAGGGAACCGAGGGCATCGCCAGTGAGACACTGCGAATGGATTCTCAAAAGCGGTGGCTTGGTCTTAATGTCGCCCATGAGCAAGGCCAGAGCGCTCTCCCGCCGTCGCCACCCGTTCTGGGATAGATCTCGCTCGAACCCGATCATGCGGAACTTTCCCCACTGGGTGGGAAAATCCACGGATGCAACCTGCTGAGCGGGGTCGGGGAATGCAGGAGTCATTCTCATTGCCGGGCGGCTCCAAGTGGTTCCATGATGAAGGTGAATGCCTCTATTCAGGATTGTAGAGGTGTATCTCGCCGCCGTCCGGGGGAGAGGTCACACCTTTGTGTGATCGCGGTCACTAAGGGGCTCACCCGCATCTTCTAGTGCAGGGAGGCGGCGATAGCGTTATGCGCAAAGAAATCTCAGAGATAGTATCTCCAGGTTAGGACAGTGAAGATGCTGCAAGCGTGGTCAATCTGCTCTGCGGGTGTGCGCACAAACGTCTGTGATGATGCTCACAGACAGCCACCCCGGCGGGATCGAAACTCCATGAGCAGCAGCTTCATAATTATGTGATGGCGTCTACCACGATGATTCTCAGCGAGTTGTAACTGCGGAGGTTACGGTTTCGACCGCAACTTCTCACAGATTTGGTTCTTAATCTCGGAATTACAGGATACGAAATCTTCTACTAGGAGAAGAGGAGTTCAAATGGCACTCAAGGAAACGCTTAAGCAGAAAATTGAGGAGTTTCGTCCTCACATCCAACACCTGATCAAAGAACACGGCAAGGTCGTCATCGACCAGGTGACTATCGACCAGGCCATCGGCGGCGCTCGCGACGTCCACTGCCTGGTTACCGACATCTCCTACCTCGATCCTCAGGAAGGTATCCGCTTCCGCGGCAAGACCATTCCCGAGACCTTCGCGGCTCTTCCCAAGGCTCCCGGCTCCAAATATCCCACCGTGGAATCTTTCTGGTACTTCCTTCTCACCGGCGACGTGCCCACCCAGGCACAGGTCGACGAAGTTCTGGCCGAGTGGAAGGTCCGCCAGTACGTTCCTTCCTACGTGTGGGATGTCATCCGCGGCATGCCGCGGGACAGCCACCCCATGGCCATGCTCTCCGTGGGCTTGCTCGCCATGCAGAGGGACTCCAAGTTCGCCCACTACTATAGCTCGGGCAAGTTCAATAAGATGACCGCGTGGGAATACACCTACGAGGACGCCTCCGACATCATTGCCCGTATTCCCATCATCGCGGCGTTCATCTACAACCTGAAATATCGCAGCGATTTCCAGAATCGGATCGGGAAGCTGGACATGGGCGCGAACTTTGCCGAGATGATCGGCCAGTGCGAGGAATACAAGGATGTCGCGCGCATGTACTTCATCCTGCACTCCGATCACGAGTCCGGCAACGTGTCCGCGCACACCACACACCTGGTGAACTCGGCGTTGTCCGATCCCTATTACGCATATTCCGCCGGCCTCAACGGCCTTGCTGGCCCGCTGCACGGACTTGCGAACCAGGAAGTGCTGGATTGGACCATCAAGTTCAAGGAGAAGTACTGCGGGGCCACGGAACCGACCAAGGAGTTGGTCACCATGGCTCTGTGGGACACGCTCAAGGCCGGTCAGGTGGTTCCGGGCTACGGTCACGCCGTGCTGCGGAAGACCGACCCGCGCTACATGTCGCAGCGCGAGTTCTGTCTGGCGACTCCGGGGCTCAAGGACGATCCTTTGTTCAAGCTGGTCTCGATGATCTTTGAGGTGGCTCCCGGCGTCCTGAAAGAGCACGGCAAGGCCAAGAATCCCTGGCCGAATGTCGATGCCCAGTCGGGCGTCATTCAGTGGTATTACGGGCTGCGCGAGTGGGACTTCTACACGGTCCTGTTCGGCGTGGGCCGCAGCCTTGGCTGTATGGCGAACATTACCTGGGACCGCGCTCTCGGCTACGCCCTGGAGCGTCCGAAGTCGGTCACCGTGTCGATGCTGGAGAAGTGGGGTGACGAAGGCGGCCGCCCCGAGATTCTGGCGAAAGCCCCGGCCCTTACCCACGCTTAAGCAGCGGCTTGTGAAACCGTGGCCAGTTCATTCGCCAGATGACCGATAACCCCAACCGCGCCCGCGACCACCTTGCCAATGAACGGACGTTCCTGGCGTGGTTGCGGACGGGGGTGGCTACGATTGTGTTCGGATTCGCCGTCGGCCGCTTCTCGATCGCACTGCAGGAGATTCTGCAGTTTGAAGGGAAAGCGGCTCCGACGCCGGGCTTAACCGCCTGGCTGGGCATGGTCGCAATCGTCGCCGGCGTGCTGGCGATTCTTGCCGGCCACATGCGTTATCACCAGACCCGGACGCAAATCGAGCTCGGGACGTTCGAACCCCCGAGCCTCACGATTGACATTTCAGCGCTGCTCCTGGCTGCTTTCGGGCTGGTGCTTGCGGGATATCTGGCGTGGATCAAGCTTCACGGATAGCAGTCTATCGAGGAGAAGATCATGGCAAGAATCGCGATTCTGTATTGCAAACGTATCAAAGACCACTCCTGCATCGCCTGCGCCAACTGCCACAAGGGAATTCACGACAAGAACGGTGAATTCGCACGGCACGACGAGATCGATCTGGTCGCGATGACCGACTGCGGCGATTGTCCCGGTCTGATCGTGCCGCGCGTCAAGCTCTTAACTGACACTACCAAGAGCATGGGCCGCGACATCGAGGTTCTCCACTTGGGGACGTGCATGAAATCGGCCATGGAAACCGGCAACTGCCCGCTCGACTATGGCGAAGTAAAGACTATGCTGGAGAAGAAATTCGGGGTTGAGGTGGTGCTGGGGAGTTACTCTAACGCCAAACCGTCGGCCTAGTGGCTTGACCGTGGCTGCCGACGGTAGCCCCGCCCGTCTCGGCGGCTGTCCGGAGGGTGTCTAGCCCGCCGCAGCGAGGGCGAGACGCCCTCGCGACAGCCGGCAAGATGCCGGCGCTACAGTAGCCATTAAGCGGTCACAGTTCCAGGAGTGTTCCACCCTTAACCAACAACGACGGCGCCTTCTCGTGCCGAAGGCAGCGAAACTACACGAGCGGCCTCATCGACAATCTGCAGGACCACTCTTTCTACCTCGGCCGCGATTTGCTCCAGACCTGAAGCGGGACAGAGCGCAACCATAGCAGACGGCCGCATGGTGCTGATAAAAGTCTTTCCGGCCTCGGTGTAGACGGCGATCGGACACGGCAACATGAGAGCTACGTTGATGTCCTTTTCCAGGGCCTCGCTGGCGAAGCGCGCATTGCAGACTTCGATAATTTTCAGCGGACTCCGCGGGAACCCCTGTTCGGTCAAGGTGGCTGCCACATCGTAGGTGTTAACCACGCGGAAGTTTTTCTCCGCCACCTTCACCTCCACGGCCTCGACCGCAGCCTCGAAAGACTTCTGCGTGTCGACAGTATGGAGAAAGCTCTTCATAGGTTCCTGGATCTGCATCCGCGAGGCGCTCGCCCTCAGAGAACGGGATGAGCAACAAACCTCCTGGCCGCATCGGTCAAACCTTGCGCCCACTGCGGCGTGGCCAACGCGTGCAAGTGGGTATAGCTGGCCCAGACATTCTTTATGATGGCGGCGTCGCGACCCTTAAAACAACCGGTGCCTCGGCGCACCTCGCAGGCAGTCGCCGTCCAGTCGGACTGCGGCGCGATGCGAGAGTAGTGAAATTCATGTCCGCGAAGGCTGGTTCCGGCCGGAAAGAACGCATTCGCCGTGTCCACCTGCAATTCGATGTAGCCGTGCCCCTGGGCAGTCTCGGAGACCTCGACCTCGAACGGGAACACATCGGCCATCTCATATCGGGCACCCTTCCACGACAAGGCGCGCGACAACAGCATCAGCCCGCCACACTCCGCGTAGATGGGCAGACCTTCTTCCGCTGCTCGCCGCAGCGATTCGAGGAATGTCCGATTCGCCGACAGCTTTGCGGCGTGCGTCTCGGGAAAACCACCGCCGATGTAGAGCGCGTTGAGGTCATCGGGCAAGGCGGCGGCACTGAGCGCCGAGATGGGAGTCAATTCCGCGCCCGCCTGCTCGAGCATTTCAAGATTCTCGGGATAGTAGAAGCTGAAGGCGGAGTCTTTGAGGTATCCAATCTTCACGTCGCGGACCGAGGAAACCGGCGCGGTGTCGTGCGCAACCACTTCGAGTGGGACCGCGCTTCGTGCCATCGCCACCAGTGCATCCAAATCGATGAAGCCGCCCACGACCTGGAGCAGATCGCGCCCGAGATCCTCTAAGTCACTATGTTCTTCGGGAGGAATCAGTCCGAGGTGGCGTTCGGGCAGCGGGTGGCCGGCAGCCGCTTTGGGAATTGCGCCGACAACCGGAATCGAACAGACCGATTCCATGGAGCCGCGCAGAATCTGTTCATGCCTGCGGCCGTTCACGTTGTTCAAGATCACGCCCCGAATGGGAACTTCAGGATCGAGTTTCTGGCATCCGAGGACTTGTGCGGCAGCGGTGCGGGTCACCTTGGCGGCGTTCACGACGAGCACCACCGGAGTTTTGAGATGCTTGCTGAGCACCGCGCTGCTGTGGGAACCGGCGACGTCGAAGCCGTCGTATAATCCGCGCGCGCCCTCGATCACGTTGATTCCGTCGACCAGTCCATGGCCGGCAAACGAAGAGAGAATCGTGTCGGCGCCCATGAGATAGGTGTCGAGATTGCGCGCCGGCTGACCCGAAGCCCAGCTGAGCCAGGCGGCATCGATGTAGTCGGGCCCCTTTTTGAACGCACGCACCGGCACCCCGGCACGCCGTAGGGAGAGCAGCAGTCCCAATGCGACCAACGTTTTGCCGGAGCCTCCGGACATGCCGGCGACCAGCAAGCGCGGAAGTGTGCGAAATTCGCTCACGATGCGGCCGTCGAGGACTACGGAGTCGTCCCTTCCTTGGGAGGCAGTTGGATGAAAGAGCCACCAAAATAGCCGTACACGCAGCGGCCGGAGTCGATGAGGATGCGAATCGCTTTCTTGCAGTCGTCTTTGTTGCACGCCTGCTCGCCATGTTTCGCGATCATCGCTTTGGCCAGGTCGCCGGCTTTGAGGTTCTTCTTGCCCTGGCACTCGGTCACTAACTGGAACATTTCTTCAGCTAAGGTTTCGATGGAAACAGCGGAAACGTCGGTCATACTTGTACCTCTTCCTTATTCTCTGACTGTAAATCTTTCTCTGACTTCACATAGTTGGATGCAATGAGGCGCCTGAGCTTGTCGCGCAGGCGGACGACTTCACCCACCACCAGCGTGGCTGGCGGCTCGACGGCCGCGCGGCGAACTTCGGCGGCGATGTTTTGGAGCGTGCCCGAGACCACCTGGGAACCGTCCCAAAAGGCGGTTTGGATCATGGCGGCCGGAGTCTCGGGGGAACGGCCGGCGGCGATCAGCTTCTGGGCGATCGTATCCACGTTGTGCACGCCCATGAGAAAGACCACGGTGTCGATGCGGCTCAGGGCCTGCCAATCTAAGCGTTCGTGATTTCCGATGGCGTTGTGGCCGGTCACGATCGCCACCGCCGACGACGCCTCGCGGTGGGTCACGGCTATGTTGGCGCTTAAGGGCGCCGACAGACACGAAGAGACTCCGGGAACGACTTCGAACGGGACGCCGTGCTCGGCCAGATATTCTATTTCTTCGCCGCCACGGCCGAAAAGGAAGGGATCTCCGCCCTTCAGCCGAATGACGGTTTTGCCTTCACGGGCCTTCTCGACCAGGAGTTGGTGGATCTCATCCTGCCGGGAGCAATGGCAGCCTAGAACCTTGCCCATGAAAATCTTTTCCGAGGACGCCTTCGCCAGAGCGAGGACTTTTTCTTGAACCAGGCGGTCATAAACGATGACATCGCCCCTTCTCAACAGGCGCGCCGCCTTGACGGTCATCAGGTCGGGGTCTCCCGGCCCCGCACCGACCAAATAGACTTTGCCAACTTGCGTCATGACTTCTCTCTTCCTGCCATCACTTCTTAAACAAACGCCCGGCTGATCAGTACCAGACACGCCAGGAGCGCGACTCCGGTTGCGAAGGTGTACCAGATCAACTTGCGCTCAATCGGAAGCAGTGGTTCATACTCCTTTTCCATCTTCTGCAGTTCGTCCGCTAAACGAGGTTCCGTCATAAGCTCACCCTTTCACGACTGGCGGCATGATCCCGTGGAAGAACAGCCACGAGATGAGCAGGCCAACCCAGATGATGTATCCGAACAAACAGAGCACATAGACAGCGGCCAGCTTGGCGATGCCTTCCTGCCAGAGCTTGCGGAAGTTGGACAGCGTTCCAATGGCAAAGAAGGTCATCACGAAAAAGATGGCGCGGAAGACGTTGGCCTCGCCCATGGATGCCTTGATTTTCGGCACCAGGGCCGGCATAGCTGCGCCGAGCGCAAGCACGATCCCGAATGTGACCACGTAGCCAAGGATGAATTTGGGGAACCGCTGCCAGATCTCCCGCGCCCGAACTTTCTCGCCCGCCCTAGGTTCGATCTTGGCCGCCCACACCCAGGCCAGAACAAAGGCCCAGACGCCGATGAAGATGTCGATGAAAACTTTGACCGTGGCGCTGACGCCCATGATCCATCCGGGTTGGTAAGCGATACCGGATGCGGCCAGCGCCTTGGCGCGAATGAGTGAATCGGTAATCGCGCCGCTGGCCACCGCCGCGCCGTCAGTCTTGACTGCCAAGCCCATCCACGCGCCTGCTACCAGGGGCTGCCCATAGAGGAAATGCTGGGCCATAAAGGGAAGGAAGAGCAGTTCCACCACAGCAAACATCACCACCAGCGACGAGACCATGATGGGCACGACCGGGCGGGCCTTGATCGCGCTGCCGGTTGCGATGGCGGCCGACACTCCGCAGATCGATATGCCAGAGGCCAACGGCGCTGCCCACTCGCGGCTAAAGCCGAAGTAGCGGCGCGCGACGAAATACACGATCGGCCAGAAAATCAAGTAGGCGACGATGATGGCGCAGGCGCCGAGGAACATGATCGTGGTCGCCAGTCCCTTTTGCTCGAGGGCAGAGATCCCCAGAAACCCGCCGAGGATCACGATGGCGGTCTTGATGTAGAGCTCAGGCCGGATCGCCTCTTTGAGGAACCGGGAGAGTCCCACCAGAAAGTTACCGACCACCAATCCCGCGAGCAAAGCGATGATGAAACCAGACTCGTTGGTCAAGTTGAGCGACCAGGGAATCTTGAAGGCCGCGCGCTTATCGGGAGTGGCGGCGATATAGGCCCAGCTCCCCAAAAACCAGCACAGATAGCTGAGCGCGAACACGACGGTAAATCCGCTGGCGAAGCGTTTGATGTTAGCGCGCAGCAACTTCGCCCCCACCGACATCACCACCAGCATAAAGACGAAAGTGGCGACCAGCGAAACCAACGGCGGCATGGTGGCGTAGGTTTTGGAAGCGGGCGCGAGGGCCTTGGCGGGAATCGTCCAGACCGAAGTGGTCACGGCCCAACCCAGGATGTCTTTACCGAATAATAATCCGAGCGATAATACGAAAACGAACAAGCCGATGCAAAGCGCCAACCAATCTTCACTCATTCCCGGCGACTGCAGCGTGGCGGTATCCGGCAGGGGAGGGGGCGCGAGCTTTACGGGTGCTTCTTCGACCAGAGTTGCCATGACATGCCTCCAAAACGGATTTGAGGTCCGTCAGTGGGCCTCCCGTACAGAAAGCGCAATCTTGTACAACACGGTGATGATCAAGGCTCCGATGCCCCAGACGCCCAGAGCGATCGTGGCCTCAGGCCAGGTCGGCGTGTAAGTAGTGATGGCGCCGAACGGGGAGGGGGTAAATCCGCCGACGATCAAACCCAGACCCTTATCCAGCCAGAGCGAGACAAAAACGAAAACGCAAGCCACGGGCAGCAGGCGTGGACTATTTCGCCATTTCGGGACCAGGAGCAGCGCCAGAGCGGCCAATGCAAGCACCGTCGACAGCCACATCCAGGGAGCGAGATGATAATTGCCGTCGAGCCCGAGGAAGACGTATCGAAAATGTTCCACATGTTCGGGAATGCGGCTATAGAAACATGTGAAGAATTCCATCGCAACCAGGAAAACGTTGACCACCATGGCATAAGTAACGATGATGCCAAGCTTGGTGAATGGCTTCGCGGCCGGCGTCGAAGCCCGCCACTTTGCGCAAAACCAGGCAAAGGAGAATCAGCAGCGCGGGTCCGGCGGCAAAGGCCGAGGCCAGGAAGCGCGGCGCCAGGACGGCAGTCATCCAGAAGGTGCGGCCGGGCAAGCCGCTATAGAGGAACGCGGTGACGGTGTGAATGCTGACCGCCCAGGGAATCGAGAGAATGATGATGGGCTTGATCCATTTGGGAGGCGAAACGCCTTGCCGCTCCGAGCTGAGCATGACCAGCGAAATCACCGCGTTCAGCACCAGGTAGCCGCTGAGAGAGATCATGTCCCAGAACATCAGCGACCAGGGGGTGGGGTAACGCATGACGTTGAGCACTCTGGTGGGCTGCCCCATGTCGACGAAGATGAACAGCATGCACATGGTGACGGCGCCGACGGCCAGGAATTCCCCGAGAATGGTGATGCGGCCGAATTGTTTGTAGTCGTGCAGGTAGTAGGGGAGGACGACCATGACTGCGGATGCCGCCACGCCCACAAAGAATGTGAACTGGGCGATGTAGAGGCCCCAGGTCACGTCGCGGCTCAGCCCGGTGATGCCCAAGCCATACGTCAACTGCCGCAGGTAGCAGAGAAAGCCGGCTAGCGATGATCCCCGCCAGAATCAGGAGCCACACCCAGTAGCGGCGGCCTCCCTCGATCGCTTTTTCAAACATGAACATAATCGACTCACATCAAATCCATTCAGACCAATCCACTCACACCAGTCCACTCAGACCAGGTAATACACCGAAGGACTCGTGCCTAACTCCGGCTCACGCTGCAGCGCGAAACGAGTTCGCAGCAACTGGCGCGGCTCTGAATCGGGATCCAGCAAATCTCCGAAGATCATGGTTTTTTCCGGGCAGGCTTCCACGCATGCCGGACGCTTGTCCCCGGGCCAGGCGTTCTTCGCAGAAATTGCATTTCTCCACCACGCCTTTCGTGCGGGTGGGGAAGTCGGGGTTGAAGGTAGCAATCGCGGGCCGCGGATCCTGCCAGTTGAAACTGCGCGAACCATACGGGCAGGCCGCCATGCAATAACGGCAGCCGATGCAGCGATGCCAATCCATCATCACGATGCCGTCATCCTCGCGCTTCCAGGTTGCCTGGGTGGGGCAGACGCGCACGCAGGGCGGATTGGCGCAGTGGTTGCACAGGACCGTAATGGGATGGCCAGTGTAGGCCTGCTTGGTATAGTCCGTCTTGAGCAGCGGAAACACAGTCTCAAAGGGCTGATTCCAGATCCACTTCACCTCGCGGGCGGGGTCCTGGATCTGCGGAATGTTGTGCGCCGTGTTGCAGGCCTTGATGCAATCGGTGCATCCCGCTTCCTGACGGCATTTGGCGAGGTCGATCACCATGCCCCACTGCTTCGTTTTCTTCGGGGCAGTAGCCGATGGTGCGGCTTCCGTGATGGCGCGCACCGCTTTCTTGCCCGCTACCGCCAGCAGGCCAAGACCGGAGAGGCGCAGAAAGTCTTTTCTCGTGAGCTTCATGGCGTGCTCCTCGATGTCAGGCTGCTGGCAGTCAACTTCGTGTCGATGTGGCAGTCCCAGCAGTATGGCCCGAGACCCCGGCGTAGCGTGTGACAGCGGTCGCAGAACTCCGCCTTGTTCGTATGACATTGCGTAAGGCAGGTGCGGGTCAGGCTCTTGTCGTAAACCTTGCCGGTGTATGCCGTGAACTGGCGTTGGTCCTGGCGCACAACTTCTTCTCTCCAGTTCACCAGCAATTGCATGTGCGAGTTGCGCATGTAGTCGAGGGGCGCCACGCACTGCTTGGCTTTATCCTGTGCCGGCAGCTTGATGTCGGGCCCGGCCAGCGAGGTTTTGCCAGCGCTGCGCGTACCACAGGGGAAACGTGAACAAGCCCACGAAAATCAGCAGACCCGCGAAAATCTGCGGCCGGTCACGCATGGACGGCCTCCTCCTCGCTCACAAGCGGCTCACCCCGGAGATCGGTGGTGCGTTCCTTGTCGCCCGTCATCACCAGGGCGTTACCCAGCAACTCATGCACGCCTGCCACTTCGACTCCGCCCACCCAGTAGTCCATCAGCCCGGGCAGAGTGGCCTTGTCGATGGCGCAAATGCAGGCCAGCAGGTTGACGCCGTGTTTTTCCTTCACGTACTTGACCGCGTTGGCGCGCGGGAAGCCGCCGCGCAGACGCATCTCCAGGTTCTCGTCGGTGCCCAGGCCGGAGCCGCTGCCGCAGCAGAAAGTCTGCTCGCGGATGGTGTTTTCCGGCATCTCGTAGAAGTGGTTGCAAACGTTCCTGATGATGTAGCGGGGCTCTTCCAGAATCCCCATCCCCCGCGCCGGATTGCAGGAGTCGTGATACGTGACCTTCCAGTTGTCGTTGCGGCTGGGATCGAGCTTCAGCTTGCCGTTATGGATGAGGTCGGCGGTGAACTCGCAGATGTGCACCATCTTGGTGGAGCGCGCGTTCTCGAACACGGTGCCGGTAATCGGCGAGACGGGTGCTTCCAGGAAATCCGCCGGGCCGTTCATGGTGTCCATGTACTGATGCAGCACGCGCCACATGTGTCCGCACTCGCCGCCCAGAATCCACTTCACGCCCAGCCGTTTCGCCTCGTCGTAGATCTTGGCGTTCAGCCGCTTCATCATCTCGTGCGAAGTGAACAGGCCGAAGTTGCCGCCTTCGGAGGCATACGCGCTGAGGGTATAGTCCAGGCCGATCTCCTTAAACAGCACCAGGTAGCCGAGCAGCGTGTAGTAGTGCGGCGTGCCGAAGTAGTCGGCCGACGGCATCACGAAAAGAACTTCCGCGCCCTTGCGGTTGATCGGGACTTCGATGGGGATGCCGGTGATCTCCGACAATTCGTCGGCGGCGAAATCGATGCTGTCCTTGAAGCCGTGGGGCTGGATGCCGAGGTGATTGCCGGTGCGAAAACAGTTGGCGGCCGGTTCCAGCACCCAGTTGATGTTGCAGCCGATCAGGTTCAGCAACTCGCGGCCCATCATGGTGATTTCGGCCGTGTCGATGCCGTAGGGACAGAACACCGAGCAGCGGCGGCATTCGGTGCACTGGTAGAAGTAGTAGAACCATTCCTTGATGACGTCTTCGGTCAGCTCGCGGCCGCCGGCCAGCGCGCCGAAGATGCGGCCGGTCAGGGTGAAATAGCGGCGGTACACGGAGCGGATCAGTTCCGCGCGCAGCACCGGCATGTTCTTGGGATCGCTGGAGCCGATATAGAAGTGGCACTTATCGGCGCAGGCGCCGCAGCGCACGCAGATGTCCATGAACAGGCGGAAGGAGCGGTACTTGTTGAGCCGTTCCTTCATGCCGTCGAGGATGATCCGCTTCCAATCGGGCGGGAGCTTCCAGTCGGCGTCGAAGGGCTGCCACTCGCGAGGGTTGGGCAGGCCGAGATAGTTCAGGTTCTTGGGCAGGGCGCTGTAGCAGAACACCCCTTTGCGGAACTCGACTTTCGGATCTTTCCAGTCGCCCTGCGGGGGCCTTGTTTCAATCTGCAGAAGTTTTTCCGGCATGATCGGCCTCCAGCGAGGTGTCAAGAGGAATCCCCGCGGCTTTGATCTTGTCCCGGAACTCCTCTTCCCATTCTGCGTAGCTGTGGGTTTTGACTGGATAGTTCCAGGGGTTGATGTGACGTTCCCTGCGGTTGTTATTGGCCAGGTTGCGCGTCGGGCTCAGGAAGACTCCGCCCATGTGCACGAGCTTGCTGAACGGGAAATAGGCGGCCAGCGTGCTCACCAGCAGCAGGTGAACCAGGAAGGTGGCACCGAGAGTTGCCGGGACGACCGGGTGGAAGGCGGCCAAGCCCAAGGCAAATTGCTTGACGGTGGTGATGTCGGCGCGGACCACGTAGCGCATCAGCATGCCGGAGATCGCGACTCCGAGAAGCAGAAAGAGCGCCAGATAATCGGTAAACAAAGAAATGTAGCGGACCAGCGGATCCCGCAGTCTCCGGAACAGCAAGTACCGCAAGCGCGACCAGGAGAATGACGTCGGAGGCGTACAGGTCCGGCGCGGTGATCTGGAAAAAGCCATCCACGTGCTGGAGCGTGAGCACGAAGGCGGGAACGGGCTCGACCAGCAGCCGCAGATGCCGAAGCAAGACGATCAGCAGCGCCCAGTGGAAGGCGATGGCACCCAGCCAAAGAAACTTGTTCTCGCCGAACGAGAGGCGGTTCTTGTCGCCGGAACTGTCAATCCGGGCCTGGTTGTTGCGGAACAGCGAGCGGAAAGCCAGCACCTCGAGACCCATGCGGGCTGCGACGCCCCAGCCGGTCGAAGGATTGTCGATGGGGTTCGTCTTGATCCAGGGGAGCGATTTCTGCTGTCCGCAAGTGGTGGGGATGCGGAAAGGCACCGGAGTCCAAGCCCAGCGCAGCACGCGATAGCAGAAGCCGACGAGGAAGACTGCGAGCGCAGTATAGGGAATCGCCACCGCGATGAATGCGCGCCCGCCGTCTCCTCGTCCGGCCACAACGCCGATCAGGACCAGCACCAAAACCGCGATCAGCGAATAGAGGACGTTCATAATTCTTTCCTCAGCCCGTCACTTGCCGCACGTGAATCCTGCGCCGGCCTTCGTTCACCCGAATGTCGGCGAGTTGCTCCCGGCACTGCATGTACTTGTCAAACGCCATAAGCGCGAGTTGGTCTATCCGGTCGTTAAGCGATAAGGTGAGCGATGCGTCAAGCAGCACCGGGTCGTGCTCCGGCGCGAGCTCCCGTAGGATGGGTTTCAGCAGGAACACGAACCCCACCGCCTGGCTGGCGGTAAGATCCTGCACCGCTCGGATGCGGATGATAGCGTCCAGTGCGGGTGCGATGCGGTCCGTATCCATGTTTCCCCGCAACTCTTCGAACAGAGTCGTGAGACTCTCGCGCAGAGTGTGGCCCACGGGATTGCGAAACGGATCGTCCTCTCGAGCAAGAAATGGGACGGCCGAGGCGGGGTAGGACTGGATCGTCTCGGCAATCCACTGCTCGAGGATGGGCTCGCGCGCGCTCATCGTTCCCTTTGCCTACACGCAGCCGGTCGGTTTTGGCAATCCGGCCAGTTTGCAGGCACCCTTGGCCGGCCCGGACGGAAACAGCTTGTAGATCTCATTCAGCTTGAATCCGGTTTCCTTGCAGACCTTGCGAATCATGGGCGCAATGCCGAACTGCAGATAGTAATTGCGAATGTAGTTGATGACCTTCCAGTGGTCCGGGCTCAGGTCCGCGATGGCCTCGGACTCGGCAAAGTCCTTGGCGACATCTTCGTTCCAGAGCTTCGGTTCTTCCAGAAAGCCATCTTCATCGACCGCGTAGCATTTTCCGTGTACTTCAAACGTTGGCACAGTTTCACCTCTCTCGCAGGGTTAGTTCATTTCGATATAGCCGCAAGGGCACGCGTCGGCGCACTTCTTGCAGCCGTTGCACAACTCAAGTTTGACTTTGTAGTGTTCGCCTTTCGGCAGCTTCACAAAACAATTGCTGCTGCAGTACATCCAGCAGGTCTCGCAATCCATGCACATGCCGCACGACATGCAGCGCTTGGCTTCGTCGACGACCTCGGCTTCGGAGAGGCCGAGTTCGATCTCGGTATCGGGCTCGCGTTCGGCCACGGCCACGTGTTTGCGCTCGTGCCGCTCCGCCGGCTTGTACCAATCGAGCTTGATCTTGTCCGTCGTGATCATCGGCGGCGGCGGGAGTTTTTCCAGCGGTACGCCGCGGAAACGCGCATCGATGGCTTCGGCGGCGAATCGGCCCTGGGCAATGGCAATCGTGACCAGGCCGAGTTCGGTGTCGTCACCGCCGGCGTAGATGCCCTCGAGCGGGGTGGCGCCGAAATCGCCGGTCTTGATCCAATCCTTGCCGGAATGCAGATTGTCGAAGCCCTGGAAGTCGGGCTCCTGGCTGATGGCGGCGATGATGCAGGACGCCTCAATTTCGAATTCGCTGCCGGGCTGCGGCACCGGGCGCGGACGGCCCGAAGAATCTGGTTCGCCGAGCGTCATGCGAATCGAGCGCATGCCCACCGCACGACCGTCCTTCTGCAGGATTTCTACCGGCGCGGCCAGGAATTCAATCTTGACGCCTTCTTCCAGCGCGCCTTCGATCTCGCTCTTGACGGCCGGCATTTCGGCGCGGGTGCGGCGGTAGAGGAGCGTGACCTCGGCGCCCAGACGCTGGCTGACGCGGGCGGCGTCAATGGCGGTGTCGCCTCCGCCGATCACGATCACTTTTTTCCTGACGTCGGGTTTTTCACCGCGGTTGACCAGATTCAGAAATCCGGTTCCGCTGAAAACATTGGGCGCGTCTTCGCCGGGCACTCGGAGCTTGATGCCTTTCTGCGCGCCAATGCCGACAAAGACTGCCTGATATTGCTGGCGCACCTCGCCCATCGAGATATCGCGGCCGATCATGCAGTCGCACTTCAGCTCGACCCCGACATCGAGAATGCTCTGGATTTCTTTGTCCAGTACCTCGCGCGGCAGACGATATCGTGGGATGCCATAGCGCAACATGCCGCCCGCCTGCGGGAATGCTTCGAAGACGGTGACGGGGTATCCCCGGCGCGCTAATTGGTAGGCGCAGGAAAGGCCCGCGGGGCCGGCGCCGACGACGGCAACTCGTTCGGCTGCGCTTCTCATTGCTAAGACGGGGGAGCTTCAGGTTCTTGTTGATGCCGAAGTCGCCAATAAAGCGCTCGACCGCGTTGATGGCGACCCCGCCTTCTTTCGCGTTGCGGTTGCATGCGTCCTCACAAGGGTGGGGACAGACGCGGCCGCAGACGGCCGGGAAGGGGTTGCGTTCGGCGATCCGTTGCCAGACCAGTTCGAATGCCTGCTCGTTGGTGCGGCCGTAGGCCTCGGCTTGCGCGATGGTGACCAACAGCTCGCGAATCTCGTTGCCGTTGGGGCAATGACCGGCGCAGGGGGCGGCCTTCGGGATGTAGCGCGGGCGCAGCGCACTGATTTCAGCGCTGCCCCCGCCCGCTTTGATGACCGGTTTCTTGACTGTCTTAAAAAGAGCCATCGCCCATCCTCATGCTCATGCGTACGGGTAAAGGTTGCGTTTGAAATCCTCAAGCCGCTCCAGAAGGTGATCGTGCTTCTGCTCGTCCTCATTGAGGTAGCTCAGGAGATAACGATGCACGAACATGCGGCTGTTTTTCCGCGCCTTCTCGGCCAGTTCGATGGTTTCTTTTTCCGCAGCTATGTGTTTTTCGATCAGATCCCAGACGTCGCCCAGTTCCTCCGGGGTCAAACTGAAAGCCTGTTTTTCCAGGCTGTCCAGAATGACCTGCTGCACCCGCTTGTGCATGGCCGAGTCCTGGCGAATGATCTCCATGACCTGCTTGATAAGCGGGTTGTGCGTCTTGGCAATGATGGCCGACGTCTGGGCAACGCTTTCGTCTTCGATTTGCTGCCAGCGCCGCAACGTGGCTTTTAGTTCCGCCTCGTTTTCGGCGGTTTTGGTGACCTTAGTAGGCATGCTCAATTCCTTCTCCGCTTCAGTAGCGGATCTGCGCCGACCGGGCAAAGGTCAGACCGGCGTGTTTGAAGTCGTCAATGTGATAGCGAGTGAACTCGATGCCGGTCAGCTCAAAGAAACGGGGCCAGCCGACGCGCTCGATCCACTCTCCCAGACGCTCGTGTTTGCGGGCGTGCTTGGCGTACACGTCCACAATGTTGGTCACCGCGTTCACCACTTCGGGCCAGCGCGGCGGATTGTTGGGCAAGAAAGGAATCGCCAGCTTGGAGAACTTCGGCGTGGTGCGGGCGTTGCTGACTTTGCCGCCAACCCAGATGGACAGGCCATCGTTCTCGGGATCGGCCAGCGGCATGGCTGGGCACACGGTATAGCAGTTGCCGCAGTACATGCACTGCTCGGCGATCACCTCGACCGAACTCTTGCCAGTCGACGGTCGCCGGACGAATGGCGCCCGTAGGACAAGACGAGATCAGCGTCGGCACCTCGCAGACTTTGGGAACGCTGTCGTGGTTGATCTTCGGCGGCATGCGATGGACGCCGAGGATGGCGATGTCGGAGCAATGCACGGCGCCGCACATATTGAGGCAGCAAGCGAGAGCGATGCGCAGCTTCGCGGGCAGGTCCTCATGCGTAAAGCGGTCGCAGAGCGCGTCCATGACGCACTTCACGATGCCCGAGGCATCCGTAGCTGCCGAGTGACAATGCACCCAGCCCTGGGTGTGCACGATGTTGCTGATCGCGTTGTTGGTGCCTCCGACCGGGAACCCGTTCGCGGCCAGTTCCTTTTTCAAGGGCTCGATCTTCGTTTTGTCCTCGAGCAGGAACTCAATATTGTTGCGGCTGGTGAAGCGGAGGTAGCCGCCGCAGTACTTGTCCGCCAGAGAGGCGAAAAGGCGCAACGTCTGAATGCTGGTGAGCCGCGCCGTGGCGGCGCGAACCGAGTAGAGACGGTCACCGGACTCCGCCACGTGGCAGAGAACGCCAGGCGCCACGTTCTCGTGATATTTCCACTTGCCATAGTTCTTCTTGACCAGCGGAGACAGAAACTTGTCGTAACGCGGCGGGCCGATGTCGGTGAGTCTGGGTTGAGCGGTCGTCGTCATTTGTCACCCCCTTGTGCGTTCTGGAAATAGATATATGGGTTGTCTCTGGGCGCCGACACCATTTCTGGAATGGGGTCCAAACCGATGCCTTCGAGGAAAGCGGGCATGCCAACGCGCTGGATGAGTTCTCCGACGCGCTCGCGGTTCCTGCCGTACTCGTCCCAGAATTCCCAGATGCGGCCCCAAAGTTCCTTCAGCGTTTCCTCGATTTCGTCGGCGGGAACGAACGGGATCAGGACCGAGGAGAGCAGAGCGCCTTGCATGATGGGAGCCTTGGCGCCGATGAGAACCACCGCGCCGCGCTCTTTGCCCGGACGCAGCGCCTTGGGCATCACGTTGATGCAGTGCATGCAGCGCACGCATTCGTGATTCTCAATCGCGAGCTTCTTGCCGTCCCAGTCCATGCACTTGCTGGGGCAGAGGCTGCAGACCTCCTTCTGGATGTCGAGTCCGCCCGCCGCATACTTGGCGACTTCGCCTTCGTCAACCTGAATGTCGTCTTTCCAGGTGCCGATGACGGAACAGTCGGCGCGCGCGATGGAAGCGACGCAGTCATTGGGGCAGCCTGCTGCCTTGAGCTTGAACTTGTAGGCAAACGCGGGACGATGCAGTTCGTCCTGGTAGTTCATGGTCAGGTTGTAGAACAGCTTCATGGTGTCGTAGCAGGCCCATTCACAGCGCGCCTGGCCGACACAGCAGGAGGGGGTACGCAGGTCGGAACCGGAGCCGCCCAGGTCGAAACCGGCGTGGGCGAGTTCCTGAAAGGTGGGCTCGAGTTGGTCGGTGGTGGTGCCTAGAAGAACCATGTCTCCGGTCGAGCCGTGCATGTTGGTCAGGCCGGACCCGTGCTTTTCCCAGATATCGCAGATCGTGCGCAGCGCATCGCTGGTGTAGAACCAGCCGGCGGGATGGTTCACGCGCATGGTGTGGAAGTGGGCGATTTTCGGGAACTGCTCGGGGAGGTCGCTATAGCGGCCAATGACGCCGCCACCGTACCCCAGCACTCCAACCAGTCCACCATGTTTCCAGTGGCCCTTTTTCTCTTTGTATGAGAGTTCCAGCTGTCCCAGCAGATCCTTGGGCGCGTCGCTGGTCTCGCAGGCTGACTTGATTTCTTTGACGAAACTGGGCCAGGGCCCCTTTTCCAGCTGGTCCAGCAGTTCCGTTTTGGGCTTACCGTTGCTACCATCCGCCATAAACTTGTCTCCTTGGGGTAAAACCTGGCTCGACAGTGCTTCTTAAAAACCTTGGCGTTCCTCACAGACGGGGCCACACACTCGCTTGTGATCTCTACCGAATTGACTATGCCTTGGCGGTAGGGCCGATTACAGTGACCCACGTCACTCCTTGACGTGAGTTTGATACTTCGCGAACCCGCAATCGCGTTTTGTTACAACTCTATATCGACATAACCTAGTATGTTAGTTAAGTTAGATATCGCAGGCGCTGGAGTTACTTTGGGGACGGGCTTAACACGAGTGGGAAACCTCGCAGCTGCGATTTTGTCCTCTTAGATTGACAGGTTGCGTTTGGACGGCGCCGATCTCCGGTAGAGACGCGGCTTGCCGCGTCTCCGCTTGCCGCGTCTCTGCCGCTGCGGGAGACGGGGCAAGCCTCGTCTCTACAAGTGCGCGCTGGCCATCGTCGGCCAACGTGCGTTTTTTTTGCCGACCGCGTTTGCGCTACTATCTACTGCAGCATGAAGCGCGCTGACGTGTCCTTGTTCCCAATTCTGCTGAAGCTGAAAGCGAAGAAGTGCGTGGTGGTCGGCGCGGGCAAAATTGCCGCGGCGAAGGCGGCCGGTCTTTTGGCCAGCAGCGCACAAGTGATGGTGATCGGTCCGCGAGCGGCGGACTGGATTCAGTCGCAAGCCCGTGTCGGTAAATTGATCTGGCGCCGCCGCTGCTTCCTGCCCGCGGACGTGGAACACGCTTTCCTGGCGATCGCGGCCACGAACTCCAACGCGACCAACGAAGCGGTGTACCAAGCGTGTGTTGAGCGCGGAGTGCTCTGCAATGTGGTCGACGTCCCGGAACGCTGCGACTTCTTTTATCCTGCCGTGGTGCGTCGCGGGTCCCTGCAAATTGCTATTTCGACGAACGGGCGCAGCCCCGCTCTGGCGCGCCGTCTGCGGATTGAACTGGAGCGCCAATTCGGAGCGGAGTACGGCGCTTGGGTCGAGCAGGTGGGTGAGATGCGCCAGAAACTGCGCCGCCGGAATTTACCCGCCGCCGAGCGCCGAAAACGATTGGATCAGATCGCCAGCCAGGATTCGTTCGAACGCTTCGTTCGAACGCTTCGTCCAACAGCGAGGGCCGGCGAAAGCGCAGCGCTCAAGAAAAAAGGCCGGCGCTAAGGCCAGCCAGTAGTTGGACTCCGCAGGGTCTAGTGCCATTCCCAGTCGATGAAGCCAGGCTTCGCGTCGACCATCGCGTTCACGATGAGTTCCACCAGGCCGCCGTAGAGAATGCGATTGCTATCCCACAGGCCGTAGTAGGCGAGCATGTCGCGGAACTGGCCCTTGCAGTTGCTGCACGGCGCGCAAAGGTACTTGGGAGTCTCGGGCGCCAGGCAATCGGAGAACGCGTTGAGAATCTGCTCCAGCTTCTTGCGTCCGGAAACATGGAAGCGCCAGTCGGGGAAATTGTTTCCGCTCATGATGGCGAAGCCGCTGCCGCCGCCGCAGCAGTAGTTGTTGACGCCGTGCGGCTCCATTTCGCGGAATTGCGGGCAGAGCTTGCGCACGATTTCGCGCTGCGGCTCGACCACGCCCATCAGGCGCACCAGGTTGCAGGGATCGTGCAGGGTGACGGGGAAGTCGTTGCGCGAGGGATCGAACTTGATCCGGCCGCTCATCACGATGTCGCGCAGCAAGGTCAGGCCACTTTCCCGCGGGATGTTCAACTCGCCGGTAAGCATGCGGTCGGCAATCACGCTCAGCGCCTTGTGCGCGTGCCCGCATTCGCCCAGCACAATCTTCTTGACCTTGAGCTTTTGCGCGGCCTGGGCGTGTTTGATGGCGACGCGCGCGAACTGCGCATCGTCGTACCACAGGCCGTAGTTGATCGAATCGTACCCGCACAGCTCCGACGACATCGTCCAACTGATGCCCGCCGGGTTCAGAATGAGGGCGAACGCGCCGGGGTTTTCCGGCCACGCCATGATTTCGCCGGCGTTGTGGATCAGCAGAACATCGGCGCCTTCCACGTCCCAGGGCGTGTGCACTTCGATGCCGGTCTTCTCTGATGTGTCCTCGTCGATGAAGTCGATGTTGTCCTTGACCACGGCCGAGTTCATGCCGGTCGAGGAGCCGACCTTGAGCTGCAGCATCGAGCCGTTGTCGTGAATCTCCTTGGAGGCGATGCCCATCTCCATGCTGAACAGCTTGCGCAGCTCGTGCGCCACCAGGCCGTTGTCGCAGCCGATGGGGCAGGTCTGGGCGCAGCGCCGGCACAGGTTGCAGCGATAGGCCAATTCGGCGAGACGGGCCACCAGCGGCCAGTTCAGCTCAATGTCGCCGTGCTGCCAGGCCGAGACCAGGCCGCCGCCTTTGACGTATTTGAAATAGAGACGGCGCAGGATCTCGGAACGAAACGTCGGCCGGTAGAGTTCGTTGCGTCCGCTGGCCTCAAAGATGTGGCAGGCCTCCGAGCACGTCTGGCAGCCGGTGCAATGTTCCATGGTGAGCAGCAGCGGCTGCAGGAAGGTCCAGTTGTTCTCCTTGGTGAAGAGCTTTTCGAGGCCGGACAGGAATTTTCCGACCAGTTGTTTCTCTTCTTCCGGCGTTTTCGGCTGCGGCAGATTCAGAGCGCAGGTGTCGTCCAGGCCGCATTCATACTTATCTTTTGCCTGTTGCGAAAGAGCGGCCCAGGCGTGGTCTTTCTCGGGGCTGTCCAGGGGCGCGGGCAGAGGCATCAGGTCGTTGTTTTCGAGATGGGTCAGCGGATCGCGTTTGGTTTGCGACATGTCGCGAAGATCGATGTGCTCGTTCACTTGCGCACCTCCTGCGCGGGATTGGTAGTGGCAACGTCAACCCAGTTCTTCTTGCCGTCGGCGCCAACGTGCGCCGCCGACCAGGTCGGCCGGTAGGTCAAGTACTCGGCCACCGCGGACTCGATACTGCCGCCGCGAACATTCGGCCGGTCGTCCCAGCGCACGGCGTGATAGGTGAAATATTTCGCGATGAAGTGCGCCATGTGCGTAAACGGAATGTAGGCGGCCAGAGCCGACGACAGGATCACTCCCAGGCCGAACAGCGGGCTCACGTGAAGCGTGCGATCGAAGCGAAACAATCCGCGCGCCACGTCGCCCACGCCCGCGCTTTGCGGCGAGCGCAGGAAGTATCCGGCGGCCACCAGGCCGAAGGCAATAATAAAGAAGACAAGATTGAAGAAGTCGGCGGGCTTGGTGTAGTTCTTCAGAGCCGGATCGGTGGCGCGGCGCAGAAACAGAAGGAGTGCGCCCGCGACCGAGATCGTCGCCCCGGCATACGCCATGACGTGATATACGCCCGCCAGAACGATCCAGAAGCCGCTCGCGGCCAGACTGGGCGCGAGCAGAGGGAATCCCGCGCCGAGACCGACCAGCACGATGGCTCCAATCAGGAGATAGAGTCCGAAGTGAAACAAGAAGGACGGGACCCAGAGGCGCCGATTGAATTCCCAGAGTCCTTTCAAGAACAACATTTCGGGAATCATGACGCGCAGTTCGCCGATATGGTTGGAGTGCTGTGGCTTGGTCCACCAGTCGCCCGTTTCGAAGTAGGACCCTCCATGCGCCACCCGCTCGGGCGCTTCGTGTGGAACCGGGTATAGCTCCCAGCGCAAGTGTACGGGTGTGCTTGCGTACTGCCAGACGCGGCGGACACAGCCGATCAGAAAGATCAGCAGGCCGGCATAAATCGCGATGTAAACGATAAGCGCCATGCGCCCCTCCGAAACCTGAATGGTTGGCGAGCGAAGTCGCTCGCTCGTTCCGACAAAGTCACGATAGCAGCGAGTGTGGCACTGGGATGTGACTCCCATCACGTGTATGCGCCCATTTTGGGGAAATGTAATCGAAAAACTAAGTCGACGGACATACTTATAAATATTGCATTAGGTCATATACGTGAGTTACTTCCATGTACATGCTAGTTCGCGCAATCTCACGCTGTGAGGTGACGCGGGTCACGGTGGGCGAACTATGAACGGGATATGTTGGGCACAGCTTTTACACAATTGAGTCCGTGTGATTGGCAGCGAGGGAACGTGATCGGCAGTGTTCCGCTCTCGACAAATCTGCGAGAACGTCAAAGCCTGACCGGCGGCAGCATCGCGCAAGAAGGCTCTGGCGGTTCGGTTCGGCGGGTAGCGCCGTCGGAACCAGCAAGGAAAGTCGAAGTGGTTCTTCCGGTGAGATCGCCCCCGTGACGATCCCGATTGGTTCTGAAGGATCGCCTTTTGTTTCGGCAACGTTTTAATTCGCGGTCGGTTCAAATAAGGTATGAGCTTCCTCTTTCATGACGATCAGCCTGGGTCTTCGACGAAGGCCCACTGCGGTGCCCGGCCGAACAACCAGGCCGTGCCCGACGATCGGCTTTTTCCCACATCTTTAATTTCGGGTTTGCCGAAAAAGCGGCAAGCCGGAGGTGACTAGTGCCAAGCTATGTAATTCCTGAGAAGTGCGATGGGTGCAAAGCACTGGACAAAACAGCGTGCCAGCATATTTGCCCCAACGACCTGATGGTCCTCAACAAAACCACAATGAAGGCCTACAACCAAGATGCTTCCATGTGCTGGGAGTGCTACAACTGCGTAAAGATTTGCCCCACCCAGGCCGTGCAGGTTCGCGGTTACGCCGATTTCGTTCCTCTCGGCGCCACGGCTACCCCACTGCGCTCGACCGACTCGATCATGTGGACGGTCAAGTTCAGGAACGGGACGCTGAAGCGCTTCAAGTTCCCCATCCGCACCACCGCGGAAGGCACAGCCGTGCCCAACGGCGGTTTCGCTGACCATGGCGATCTCAAGAGCACCGCGCTCTGTGCTGAGCCGGCTGCGCTGGGACTGCCTGCGGTATTCAGTCTGACGGGAGGTAAATAGACATGCCTAAATTTGAGACGGTCGTTGTAGAAACTGACCTCTTAATACTCGGTGGCGGCATGGCGGCATGTGGCGCCGCTGTGGAAGCAGCTCACTGGGCCAAGAAAAACGGTCTGAAGGTGGCCCTGGTCGATAAGGCCGCCATTGATCGTTCTGGGGCCGTGGCTATGGGCCTTTCCGCAATCAACCAGTACGTCGGTCTCCGCGACGGGGCCAATTCAGTGCAAAACTATGTCGACTATGTGCGGAACGACCTGATGGGTGTGACGCGTGAAGACTTGGTGGCCGACATTGCCCGTCACGTGGATTCGAGCGTGCATCTGTTCGAGAAGTGGGGCCTGCCGATTTGGAAAGATGAAGCCGGCAAGTACGTGCACGAAGGCCGCTGGCAGCTCATGATCAACGGCGAATCCTACAAGGTGATTGTGGCCGAAGCGGCGAAGAACGCCCTGCTGCAAAGTGGCGTGGGACAGATCTTCGAGCGCGTGTTCATCGTTGGGCCGTTGATGGATGGAGATCGTTGCGCTGGCGCCATCGGATTCTCGGTGCGCGAGAACAAAGTCTACATCTTCAAATCGAAAGCAACGCTAGCCGCCATGGGTGGCGCCGTCCACGTCTTCAAGCCCCGGAGTTCGGGTGAAGGCATGGGACGCGCCTGGTATCCACCGTGGAACTCGGGCTCCTCCGCGTACTTCACCCTGAAGGCTGGGGCGGAGATGACGTGCCAGGAAGTCCGCTTCATTCCAGTGCGCTTCAAGGACGCGTACGGTCCGGTCGGCGCCTGGTTCCTGCTGTTCAAGTCTCGGGCCACGAACGCCATGGGCGGTGAGTACATGGTGGAGCGCAAGCCTGAACTCGAAAAGTGGGGCCCCTACGGAAGGGTGAAGCCCATTCCCGCAAACCTGCGCAATTATCTCGGCATGCTCGATGTGCTCGAAGGTAAGGGCCCGATCTACATGAGGACCGAAGAGGCCCTCAAGAAGATCGCCGACACCTACAAGGACGACCCCAAAGCCTATGCGAAAAAGATGAAGGAATTGGAGTCGGAGGCGTGGGAAGACTTCCTCGACATGACCATCTCGCAAGCTCTGCTCTGGGCTGCCACCAACGTGCAACCCGAACAGAGAAGCTCTGAGATCGCAGCCGCTGAGCCGTACTTCATCGGTTCGCACTCGGGCGCTTCGGGAGCATGGGTCAGCGGTCCGGAAGACTTGCAAACCAGCGAGACCAAGAGCCAGTACTTCTGGGGCTACGCCAATATGTCTACGGTCAAAGGCCTGTTCTGCGCGGGCGATGCTTCTGGCGCTTCCAGCCACAAGTTCTCGTCCGGCTCGCACGCTGAAGGCCGCATTGCCGCCAAAGCCGCGGTGAAGTTCATCGTGGAAAATAACACCGCGCCCAAGCTCGACCAGGCGAAGGTGGATGCCTTGACGGCAGAGATCCTCAAGCCGATGGAGACGTTCGAGAAGAACCAGAGCGCCTCGACCGATGAGGACCTGAACCCCGAGTACATCAAGCCGCGCATGTTCATGTTCCGCCTGCAGAAGATTATGGATGAGTACGCCGGCGGCGTGACCGCGCAATTTACCACCAACAAGCCTTCCCTCGAGCGCGCCCAGGAACTCCTGGCCTTCCTCGCGGAAGACTCGGCCAAACTGGCTGCTTCGAATCTTCACGAACTGATGCGCTGCTGGGAGAACGTCCATCGGATGTGGCAAGCCGAAGCCCACGTGCGCACCGTGCTGTTCCGTGAAGAAACACGGTGGCCCGGCTACTACATGCGGTCCGACACGCCGACACTGAACGAAGAGAAGTGGCACGTCTTCGCCAACTGCCGGTGTGATGCGAAGACCGGAAAATGGGAAATGATCAAACGGCCCATTCTCCATGTCTTCCCGCAACCGAAACCCAAGGAGCTGGAGCCTGCCCTAGCTCACTAGCAATCGGAGAGGTTCCGGCTTCGGCCGGAACCTCTCTCACAATTTGGCCCTTAGTCTTGTAATTACGCGATCCGAAAACCTCGACTAGGAGAAAAGGAGTTCAGCACATGTCACTGAAGGAAACACTGAAACAGAAAATCGAGGAGTTTCGTCCTCACATCCAACACCTGATCAAAGAACACGGCAAGGTCGTCATCGACCAGGTGACTATCGACCAGGCCATCGGTGGCGCTCGCGACGTCCACTGCCTGGTTACCGACATCTCCTACCTCGATCCTCAGGAAGGTATCCGCTTCCGCGGCAAGACTATTCCCGAGACCTTCGCGGCTCTTCCCAAGGCTCCCGGCTCGAAGTATCCGACCGTGGAATCTTTCTGGTACTTCATTCTCACCGGCGATGTGCCCACTCAGGCACAGGTCGACGAAATTCTGGCCGAGTGGAAAGTTCGCCAGTACGTTCCTTCCTACGTGTGGGATGTCATCCGCGGCATGCCGCGGGACAGCCACCCCATGGCCATGCTCTCTGTAGGCTTGCTCGCCATGCAGAAGGACTCCAAGTTCGCCCACTACTATAGCTCGGGCAAGTTCAACAAGATGACCGCGTGGGAATACACCTACGAGGACGCCTCCGACATCATTGCCCGTATTCCCATCATCGCGGCGTTCATCTACAACCTGAAATATCGCAGCGATTTTCAGAATCGGATCGGGAACCTGGACATGGGCGCGAACTTTGCCGAGATGATCGGCCAGTGCGAGGAATACAAGGATGTCGCGCGCATGTACTTCATCCTGCACTCCGACCACGAGTCCGGCAACGTTTCCGCGCACACCACGCACCTGGTGAACTCGGCGTTGTCCGATCCCTATTACGCATATTCCGCCGGCCTCAACGGCCTTGCTGGCCCGCTGCACGGACTTGCGAACCAGGAAGTGCTGGATTGGACCATCAAGTTCAAGGAAAAGTACTGCGGGGCCACGGAGCCGACCAAGGAATTGGTCACCATGGCTCTGTGGGACACGCTCAAGGCCGGTCAGGTGGTTCCGGGCTACGGTCACGCCGTGCTGCGGAAGACCGACCCGCGCTACATGTCGCAGCGCGAGTTCTGTCTGGCGACTCCGGGCCTCAAGGACGATCCGTTGTTCAAGCTGGTCTCGATGATCTTTGAGGTGGCTCCCGGCGTCCTGAAAGAGCACGGCAAGGCCAAGAATCCCTGGCCGAATGTCGATGCCCAGTCGGGCGTCATTCAGTGGTACTACGGGCTGCGCGAGTGGGACTTCTACACGGTCCTGTTCGGTGTCGGCCGCAGCCTTGGCTGCATGGCCAACATTACCTGGGACCGCGCTCTCGGCTACGCCCTGGAGCGTCCGAAGTCGGTCACCGTGTCGATGCTGGAGAAGTGGGGTGACGAAGGCGGCCGCCCTGAGGTCGTGGCGAAGGCCCCGACCCTTACCAAGGTTTAACCAAACGGAGAGGTTCCGGCTTCGGCCGGAACCTCTCTGGTTGATACAAGAGTGCTCTATGCCCGAACTTATATCGGAAGTATCGGAAATTTCGGAAGTACGGTGCCCACACTGCCAGGAATGGATGGCGCGGTGGGAAAACCCGCAACTCGGTTCCTGGGGCGGCGAGTACCAATTTGTCTGTTTCAACGACGACTGCCCCTACTTCGTACGGGGCTGGACCTGGATGCAAAGCCAGTTCAACGTGAACGCTTCGTATCGTTTCCGCCTCGAGCCCGAAACCGGTGAAAACGGTCCGCTGCCGGTTTGGTCGCGCCAGGCGCTGCGCAGCGGCATCATCCAGGATCCAAATCAAGTTCAAGATCAAAATCAAGATCAAGATAAGGAAGCGCATCATGCCTGACAACGAATCCCCCGAAAAAGCGATCGTCGAAAATAGTCCCCGTCTGGGACTGGACGACCGCTTCACCTTCCAGTGCGGCAAACACATGGACTGCTTCACAAAATGCTGTCAGGGCGTTTCCATTTTGCTGACGCCGTACGACGTGTTGCAGCTGAAGCGCGGGCTCGGAATCAACTCCTCGGAGTTCCTCGACCAATACACGTTTGTCATGCAGTCGAAGGAAAAGAAGATTCCCGCCGTCTTTCTCAAGATGAGCGACGACAGCCAGGTCTGCCCGTTCGTCAGCGACCAGGGATGCGCCGTATATACGCACCGGCCCTGGGCCTGCCGCATGTACCCGCTGGGCATGGCCGAACCGAAGAACCCCGAGCAAGCCGCGCAAAGATTTTATTTTCTGTTGAAGGAAGACCTCTGCCATGGACACGGCGAGGGCACCGGTTGCACGGTGCGAGAGTGGATCGCCGATCAGAACATCGAGCCCTTCGACTTGAACCAGGTCTCGTTCCGTCAGCTCATGGGGCATCCCGGCTGGGATAACCCGGAGTTGCTCACCGGAGAAAAGCTCGCCATGTTCTACATGGCCGCCTACGATCTCGACCGCTTTCGCAGCTTCGTTTTCGACACCCGCTTCCTCGAACTGTTCCAAGTGGACGAAGCGCGCGTCGAGGCCCTGCGCACCGACGATGTGGAACTTCTCGAATTCGGCATGGATTGGCTGGCGTTCAGCTTATTCGGGGAGACGAAGAGGATGAAGCTGACCAAGACCGCCAGGCCGCGGTGCGTGCCTGCAACTGAGGTCGCGGCGCCGGCTGAGGCTGGACTCTAGAGGATTATGGCAACTAACGGATCAAGAAACGGGAACGGCGGATTGATCCTCGTAATCGGCGGTGGTATTGCCGGAATGACCGCGGCCATCGAGGCGGCGGAGGCTGGATGCGAGGTCGTCCTAGTCGAGAAATCGGCTTACCTGGGAGGCCGCGTGGCGCGCTTCCACCAATATTTTCCCAAGCTCTGCCCTCCGGCATGCGGCGTGGAAATCAATCTGAAACGCCTCAAGAACAACCGCCAGGTCACCATCTTGACGCAAGCAGAACTCGAAAGCCTGAGCGGAGGCCCGGGTGACTACGAAACAGTCATCAATCTCGCGCCGCGCTATGTGACCGATGCTTGCACGCTCTGCGATGAATGCGTCAAGGTCTGCCCTGCAGATGTCGCGGACGAATTCAACTACGGCCTTTCGAAGACGAAGGCCATCCACCTGCCGCACGCGATGGCGTTTCCTGCGAAATATGTCGTCGAACGCAGCGCTTGCCCGGAAGGCTGTCATGTCTGTGTCGACGCGTGCGCGTATCGCGCCATCGATCTGACGCAAAAAGCGGAGAAGAAGACGCTGCGAGTCGCATCCGTCGTCGTTGCCACTGGCTGGGCTCCGTACGACGCCGCGAAGATTGAGAATCTCGGGTTCGGCAGGTGCGCGAACGTCGTCACCAATGTGATGGTGGAGCGGTTCGCCGCCGCCAACGGGCCGACCGCCGGCAAGATCCTGCGCCCCTCGGACGGAAAAGAGCCGCGTTCGGTTGCCTTCGTGCAATGTGCCGGATCGCGCGACCAGAACCATCTGGCGTATTGCTCCGCCGTCTGCTGCTCGGCTTCGCTGAAGCACGCGACCTACATCCGAAAGCTCTATCCGGAAGCGGAGATCACGATCTTCTATATCGATCTGCGAACCCCGGGGAACTTGCAGAACTTCTATGCCAAGGTGACTGCGGAAAACAAGATCGAACTCATCAAAGGCAAGGTCGGCAAAGTGGAAGAAGACCCCGCAACCAAGGATGTGCAGGTTACGGCCGAAGACGTTCTGCACGGAACCAAGATCAAGCGAAACTACGACCTCGTGGTTCTGGCGACGGGCATGGTGCCGCAAACCGCTGGGCTGCCTGCGGGATTTGACCTCGACGAATTCGGATTTATCAACAATGTGAACACCGGCGTGTACGGCACCGGCTGCGTCAAGCGGCCCGCGGAGGTCTCGGCGACCATCCGCGACGCCACCGGGGCGGCGCTGAAAGCCCTGCAGATCACCGTCGGAGCCGAGCATCTGGGAGTTGAACAGCATGGATAAGCGATTGGGCGTTTACATCTGCAGCGGCTGCTCGATCGGCGAGTCGGTGGACGTAGCCAAGCTCGAAAAAGTTGCCGGGAGCGAGTACAAAGCGCCGGTGTGCCGCACCCATCCGTTTCTGTGCGGCGAAGAGGGACTGGCGCTGATCCGCAAGGACCTCACCGAAGGCACAGTGAATGCCGTCGTCGTCGCGGCCTGTTCCCCGCGCGTCAAGACGGCTGAGTTCAGGTTCGATCCCAAATTCGATACGCAGATCGTGCTGGATCGCGTGAATCTGCGCGAGCAGGTTGCCTGGTGCCATAAGCCCAAGGACGAAGATACCCAGATGCTCGCCGAAGACAGCTTGCGCATGGGGATCGTGCAGGCGCAAAAGATGGAGCCGCTTGAGACTGTCCCTGGTGAGATCTCCCGTGCGGTTCTGGTGGTCGGCGGCGGCGTCGCCGGCCTGAGCGCGGCGCTCGAAGCGGCCAACACCGGCTTTGATGTGGTTCTCGTCGAAAAGCAGGCGCAGCTTGGCGGTTTCGCTGCCGCCATGAAGAAAGATATTCCCCGGGGCGCTCCTTATACGGAAGCGCGCATGGATGGCGTGTCCGAGCGCATCCGAGCCGTGACTTTGCATCCGCGTATCAAGGTGCATTGTTCCACGAAAATCGTGAAGACTGACGGACAGCCAGGCATGTTCGACGTCACGTTGCAAAACGGGAGCGACCCGTTCGTTCATCGCGTGGGCGCGATCGTCATGGCTACCGGCTGGAAGCCTTACGACGCAACCAAGCTCGTCTCGCTCGGTTACGGCTTGCCCGACGTTATCACCAACCTGGAGTTTGAAGAAATGGCAGCCGCCGGCCCGATCGTCCGGCCTTCGACCGGCATGCCGGTCGAAAGCGTGCTGTTCGTGCAGTGCGCCGGATCGCGTGACAGCGAACCCGACCACCTCCCCTACTGCTCGTCCATTTGCTGCATGAACACGCTCAAGCAGACCGAATACATCCGCGAGCAAAGTCCCGATGCCCAGGTCTTTGTGATCTACAAAGACATCGTCACGCCTGGCCAATACGAAAAGTATTACCAGAAGGTGCAGGAGCATCCGCTGAACTTCTTCATGAAGGGCACGGTGAGCAGCGTCACCAAAGGCAACAATGACCGGGTGGTGGTGGACGTCGATAATAATCTGCTGGGCTCGCCCATGCGTATTCCGGTCGATCTGGTCGTGTTGGCGACGGGAATGGTGCCGAACTCGGCCGATGGGCTGGCGATCCGCACGCTGCGTGACGCCGGCCTCAAAGTGCTGCGCAACGAGAGCGACGAGCAGCGCCAGGCGGCGGAGAAGGTCGTCGAGGAGTACAAGCATCACGAGGGAACGGAGATCCTGAACCTCACCTACCGCCAGGGTCCCGACTTGCCTGTGTTGCGTGACGGTTTTTCCGATTCCAACTTTATTTGTTTCCCCTACGAGACTTTGCGAACGGGAATCTACTCGGCGGGCGCGGTGCGCGCGCCGATGGATTCGGCGATGGCGGAAGAAGATGCCTGCGGCGCGGTGATGAAGGCGATCCAGAGCATCGAGCTGGCTACCCTCGGACAAGCCGTCCACCCGCGTGCCGGCGATCTTTCCTTCCCCAGCTTCTTCCTGCAGCGTTGCACCTCGTGCAAACGGTGCACCGAGGAGTGCCCCTTCGGCTCCATCGACGAAGACGCGAAGGGAACGCCGCAGTTCAACCAGTATCGCTGCCGGCGTTGCGGCATCTGCATGGGCGCCTGTCCCGAGCGCATCATTTCGTTCAAGAATTACTCGGTCGACATGATCGCCAGCATGTTGAAGGCGATCGAGGTGCCGGACGAAACCGAAGACAAACCGCGTATTGTCATCTTCGCTTGTGAGAACGATGCTTATCCCGCGATCGACATGGCGGGCATGCGCCACGCCAACTATGACGCCAGCGTCCGCATTATTCCGTTGCGCTGCCTGGGATCGATGAACATCGTCTGGATCGCCGATGCGCTTTCCCGCGGCATTGACGGCGTCATGCTGATGGGGTGCAAGTTCGGCGACGACTATCAATGCCACTTCCTGCGCGGCAGTGAACTGGCCGACCGGCGCCTGGAGAATGTGAAAGACACGCTCAACCGCCTGCAACTGGAGTCGGACCGGATCAAGCTCGTGCAGTTGGCGATTGACGGGCATGAGCAAGTGACCCAGGAGATCGATGCCTTCGCGGCGCGCATCCGCGAGCTCGGGCCGAATCCGTACAAGGGATTTTAACGATGTCCACTACGATGACAACCGCGACCATCAACCCCGGTAACCGTCCAACCCGACCCGAAGTTGATTCAGGAAGTCACTGAGTGCGGTGGCGATTTCAAGAAGTGTTATCAGTGCGCCACGTGTGCTTCGGTCTGCACGCTTTCAGGCGAAAATGGCGACTTTCCCCGCCGGCAGATGCTGCTCGCGCAATGGGGCCTGAAAGATCAATTGATGGGCGACCCCGGGCCGTGGCTGTGTTTCTATTGCGGTGAGTGCTCGAAGATGTGCCCGCGGAAGGCCAATCCCGGCGAGAGCATGATGGCCATGCGCCGCTATCTGACTGCGCAGTACGACTGGACCGGCCTCGCCCGCCTCATGTACCGCTCCGCCTGGATGGAAATCGGCGTCCTGCTGATGGTGGCCGCCTTCGTAGTGACCCTGTTCACCGTGCCCCAGAGCTTTGGCTTCGGACTGCTCCGGCACTCGGGCCCCGAAGCGCGCTCCGTGGTGATGCTCGACAAGTTCGCGCCGGTCATGATGGTCCACCATGGTGACGGCATCATGGCGGCGATCCTGAGCTTCTTCCTGCTCACCAACGCGGCCCGCATGTTCTTTGCCTTGACGCAGGGAAAAGGGATTCCCATCGGCACCTATTTCGCCGAACTCCCCGGCCTGGTTATCCAGGGGCTCACCCAAGCGCGCTGGAAGAGTTGCAAGGACCCCGACGCGACCAAGAACTGGATCCGCCATCTTTTTCTGGTCAGCGGCTATGGAACCATCTTCACCCTGATCGTGCTGTTCTTGCCGTGGTTCCAGGTGGCGGACAACAGTTTTCGCTGGACCAGCATTCTGGGTTATTACTCCACGGTCGTTCTGGTGGTGACCACATCCTGGATTCTTCTGGACCGGATCACGAAGCAGAGCGAGATGCACCGCTTCAGTCACCTCTCCGACTGGTTGTTCCCGATTTTGCTGTTGCTCACCGCCATCACCGGCATCGCAGTCCATATTCTGCGGATGTCGAACCTGGCGATGCCCACCTATTACATGTACACGGCCCACATGGCGATTGCGGTGCCCATGCTGGTGGTGGAAGTCCCGTTTGGCAAGTGGGCGCACCTGTTGTACCGGCCACTCGCGATCTACGTCGACGCTGTAAGAAAGAAGACTCTGGTGGTTCCGAGTCCAGAGGCAGTTGCTGCGGGCGTGACCGGAGAGGCAAAGGCCTGATGGCATTCCCAGCCACGAAGCAGGAAGAACGACAGGAGTGGCTGACGAAAACAGAAATAATGTTGAACAAAGTGTTCCAGTTGAAAAGATGCCCCTGGCCGAGTTTCGGCTCACAGCCAGGATTTTCTGTGGACGGAAACTCTGGCGGCGAGCAGCGTGCGATTCTCGCTGCCCCTGAGCGCCCGGCACTGATCCGATTTCACATTTAGGAGGCTTTACTATGAGTAAACTCGTTCCCCCGCATGGAAGTCCTGAACTAAAACCTCTCTTACTGGAAGGCCAAGCCAAGACGGAAGAGATTAAGAAAGCGCAACACTTGAAGAGAATTCCCCTAACCAGCCGCGAGACCGGCGATCTGATCATGCTGGGCATCGGGGCCTTTACCCCGCTCGATGGCTTCATGGGCAAGGCAGACTGGCAAAGCTGCTGCGACAACTACACGTTGCCAAGCAAAAAGAATCTGTTCTGGCCCATCCCCATCACCCTTTCCGCCGAGGAAGGCTTGTCCAAGACCATTGCGCTGGGAGAGGAAGTCGCGCTCTGGGACGTGGAGACGGATTCCCTCGTCGGCACCATGAAGGTGACCGAGAAATACACCATCGACAAGGCGCACGAGTGCAAACAAGTGTTCCGCACGAATGACCCGAAACATCCCGGCGTCGAGAAGGTGATGGCGCAGGCTGGAGTGAATCTGGCCGGGCCGGTAAAGGTGCTGTCCGAGACATTCTTCCCGGAAGAGTTCAAAGGGATCTATCAGCATCCGGCGGAAGCCCGCAAGATTTTTGCCGATCGCGGCTGGAGCACGGTAGCGGCCCTGCAACTCCGCAACCCGATGCACAATTCCCATGCCTATCTGGCGTGGACCGCGATCGAAGTTTGCGACGGAGCGTATATTCATCAGTTGCTCGGCAAACTGAAACCCGGCGACATTCCGGCGGATGTTCGCGTGAAAGCGATCGACGCGCTGGTCAACAAGTATTTCCGCAAAGAACGCGTCGTCCAGGGTGGTTATCCGATGGAGATGCGCTACGCGGGTCCGCGCGAAGCCCTGCTGCATGCGCTGTTCCGCCAGAACTACGGCTGCTCGCACCTGATCGTGGGACGCGATCATGCCGGAGTGGGCGACTACTATGGACCGTTCGACGCACAGAAGATCTTTAACGAGATTCCGCTGGGCGCGATGGCCATTCAGCCGCTGTGCATGGACTGGACCTTCTACTGCTATGAGTGCAAGAGCATGGCTTCGATGAAGACCTGCCCGCACGAAAGCAAAGCCGTGATCGACGACAACGGAAACTACAAGGGCGGCGCCAGGCTGCTGCTTTCGGGTACCCTGCTGCGCAAGCTGATGAGCGAAGGCAAGCCGGTTCCCGCGGAGTTCTCGCGGCCCGAGGTCATCGCGATTCTGAAGCAGTACTACGACACGCTGGAAGAGAAAGTGGAAGTCAAGCTCCACGGCGCCGCCACGGGAGTGGTGAAGCCGAACTAACAACCAGGCAGTCGCTGAGAACTGAATTGTTGCTGTAACCAAGCCACGGTTGTGTATGGCCAGGGACTTGATTCGGCGTGAACCGAGCGACGAATTGAAAGTCGGAAGCGGCCCGTACCAGTGTGCCTGGCGCGGGCCGCGCGCTTATAGGGACGGAGGATTTCTTATGTCGGTGATTACGATTTCCCGTGGCTCGTTCAGCGGCGGCAAGGCACTGGCGGAATGTTTAGCCCGAAGACTTGGCTATCGATGCATCGATCGCGACGTGATCGTCGAGCGGGCCGCTGCCTATGGCGTGTCCCAGGAGGCACTCCGGGCTGCCCTGGAAAAACCGCCCAGCTTCCTCGATCGCTTCCAACACAAGAAGTACCTTTACCTGGCTTTGTTTCAGGCGGCCCTGACCGAAGAGGTCCGGACCGGGAAGGCGATCTATCACGGCCTGGCGGGACATTTGCTTCTCAAGGGCGGCCATCCCATCCTGCGCACCCGCATCATCGCCCCGATGGAGTCCCGCATTCAAACGATTCAGGAGCGGCTGAAGTACAGCCGCCACGACGCGATTGCTTACATCGAAAAGGTCGACGAGGGCCGGCGCAAGTGGACCGAGTTTCTCTATGGCGTCGACTGGGGAGACCCTACGCTCTACGACATCGTGCTCAATCTTGAGTACATCAACCTCGAGGAAGCTTGCCACATCATCTCCTCCATGGTCATTGAGAGGTCGTTTGAGTTCACCCCCGAATGCCAGCAGAGGATGGACGATCTGGCCCTGGGCAGCCGCGTCCGCGCCGACTTGGCCATCGCACCCCCGACCGCAGACCTCGAACTCGAAGTACTGGCCCACGGCGGTGTGGTTTCCATCAAGGGCAAGGTTTCGACCCTGAGCCAGATCAACGAAGTCAAACAGGTGGCTTCGGCTACACCCGGAGTGATCTCTCTGAACCTTGACGAACTGATGCCACCGGTGCGGGTGTGAGGCGGCCGCCTTGGGCTAACGAGGAGAAGGAGTTCACCATGCGTAAAGTTGGACTGAGGCTGATGAGTTGGTTGGCGATGGTAATTCTGCCCGTGCAGTTACTCGCGGCCGAGTCGTCGGATGCGGCCGTGATCGTGGCCGACAGCCGCAAGTTTACCGGCTGGAGGCACGATGGGCCAACCTTTACAACGAAAGTCACTTCTGGTTTGCGCTGATCACCGTCATCATCCTTCCGGTAACTGCCCTGATCCTGGGACGATTTACCGGTTGGTTCATGGCGCGGCTTGGCATCAATCTCAGATCTCGCGAATTGGCGGAACACTGAGTCTTGGCGAACTGATCTTTAGCGAACTGATCTTTGGCGAACTGACAAGGGAGGTACTAAATGGATTGGCTGCATGTGCTGATGCCCGTCTCGGGAGCGCTGATATTTTGGCCGGGATTGGTCGTCCTGGGATTCGGCGTAGGCATGATTGGCGGGTTCTTTGGCATGGGCGGTGGGTGGATGGTAACCCCCGGTCTGAACATCCTTGGCTTTCCCATGGCGTTTGCTATCGGCACTGACATTGCCCAGATGTCCGGGCCTTCTCTGGTTTCGACCTTGCGCCACGGCAAGTTCGGCAACGTGGACTACAAGCTCGGCCTCACCATGGTGATTGGAACCGTGGGCGGATTGGAGGTGGGCGCCCGGATGATCATGTGGCTGGAGAGGATCGGACAAATCGACTTGTATGTCCGCTCCGCTTACCTAGTGCTGCTGACTCTGATTGCCTGGCTGGTGTTCGCCGACGTCACCAAGAAGAGAAAGAAGGAGCGCGAAGCCCTAGCCTCCGGCAGAAAACTGGATGCGCTCGCCACCGGCATCGAGTGGCACAAGACTCTCCACAAAATCAAGATCCCTCCCGTGGTGCACTTCAAGCGAGCCGGCGTCCGCTGCTCGATCTGGCTTCCCATTGCCGTCAGCTTCTTTACCGGATGGCTGGCCGGAGTGCTGGGCATCGGCGGCGGCCTGGTCCGCATGCCGGCGCTGATCTACCTGATCGGCTGCCCCACCCACATTGCGGTGGGAACGGATCTGTTTGAAATTGTTATTTCCGGTTTGTATGGCACGGCTTCCTATAGCTACAAGGGCCGAACCGAACTCCTGGCCGCTCTGATCATGCTGGTTGGAGCCTCGATCGGGGCGCAGATCGGCTCCATCGCCACCAAATATGTCAAGGGATACGGCATCCGCATTTTCTTCGGCTTTGCCGTGGTTGGTTGTGGGGTTTCAATCCTGCTGAAGATCGCGGCTGCGGCCCTTCCCAGCCTGCGGCACATTCTGGACAACTGTGCAGCGGTGCTGATTCTTGGTTTGGTTTCCGCCTTGTCGCTGTACATCCTGGCAAAGTTCGTCATGGGCGTTCGCGAAGAACGCGCGCAGCGCAAACAGCCCTTAGTTCACGTGTAATCAGGGAGCAGGGAATGGCACTCAATAGAAAATCACTGGTCACGCTCGCAATCGTGGCGGCTCTGTGGTTCGCCACGGGATGCGCTAACTCTGGCAATGTGGCTGGCAAGGTGGAGCAGGGGCGAGCGATCGCTTTTGACAAGCAAAACGGCGTGGTCACATTGATTCTGGATTCCGCCCCAAAGTCAGACCAGCCCAAGTACGATGTTCTGCCGCCGGTAACGGTGAAGCTCCCCGTGGACCCGAACGAAATCGGTCCGGCTCCAGAGGCTGGGAAACTGCTGTCGTTCGACACCAAGCAGCGGACGGTCGTCTTCTTCGATCCAGCATCCGGGACCGTGAAGACCGTTTCCTACCAACCGGTCGACGAGCAAAACGGCGTCTCGCGAGATGACCCCCGTGTTGCCAAAACGAAGTTTCCTGCCGTCGACCGGCAGAAGAAGATCGTGACCATCTATTCGCGGCGCAAGAAGCTCCTTCTGACCTTCGCCGTGCCCGACGAGTATCTTGCGTTGCCCGACGATACCTGGAAGTCGGGCGACGAGATCCGCTACTACTACAAGCAGCCTGGCCAAGCCCTTCGTTTGATGAATGTGAGCAAGACAGATCTGACCAAAGCCGGCAAGTAAGTCGCGCAATTTCAAACTGGCCCGTCAAGGCGGCGATCAGCGATCGCGTGGCTGAATGATCTCAGCTCGCCCATAATGATCGCCGATACGACCATCGCGGGTGAAGTCACGCATCATCTCGAAATAACCGTCCGCGAAGCGGGTCGAGACGCGCGTGCCGTCCGTATTCAGCTCATATTCGGTCATGCCGTGTTCCGCGCCGGGATAAACCGCCAGCGTGTAATCCTTGCCTGCGGCGATCAGCGATTGAATACGCTTGGCGGTTTCCGCGCTCGGCGCTTCCAGGTCGTCTGAGCCCAGCACCCACAATTGCGGCGTGGTCGATGCGCGCAAGGTGGGCATCGGCTCGTAGCGGAAGGGTGTCTGGAAATCGAAATTCTTGGCCAATTCATCGATGATTTGCGCCTGACCGAGCGCCATCACTAAGAACACGAAATCGCCATGCACATCCTTGTACCAGGGCTCGGATTTGTATTTCTGGCGCAGCGCGTCGAATTCCGCATAGCCTTCCTTGCCACCGGTTTCGATTACGCGTTCGCCCGCGCGCGCCAGCTCCAACGCCTTCGCCGTATCTTCCGCCGAATGATGGTGGAAGTGCATGTCGAGCGCGACGCTCTGCTGGTCTTCTTCCAGAATAGTCACGGCAAGGCCGAAGCTCACGATGGTGAAATCCACCGGCGCGCGGTTCGCCGCCAGCGGCGCAACCCATCCGCCTTGGCTGCCGCCCTGATACCCAACACGACCGGCGCGCCCGTGCGCGAGACGCCGGGCCTCTTTCATCGCCAGCACCGCATCGTTGGCGAGCACATCGAAATCCTGTGTGTAGGCGCCGCCGGATGCGCCGGTGCCGCGCTTGTCATAGACGAACGCGCCAACGCCCTGCGACGGGAACATGCGCTGAAGCGCATTGAAGTCGCGCGCGGAGTCATGCTCCGAGCCATGGATCAGCACCACCACCGGCACCTTGCCGCTGCCCTTGGGCATCACCAGACGTCCGACCAGCTTGGTGCCGCCGCTCTCGAAGGTCGTCTCGCTGACATCGAACTCGATGCGCTTTCCCGTTTTCTTGCCGAAGGTGATCTCGCCCTTGGTGCAATCGGAGAACGATACGGTTTTGCCGTCGGGCTTGCCGGTCCAGCCAAAGGTGCTGGTCCATGAGCCGTCCCGGTTCGGATGCAGCTGGCCCGTCTCGCCGGTGAAGGCGCGCCAGCGTAGCGTGTCGCCGTCCGACGGCGCGATGTCGACGGTCTGACCGTCGCTCAGCCGGTAGGAGCCGGTATGGCAATTCTCCGTGGCAACGGCCTGCGCCGGGACGGACAAGAGTAAACAAAGCCCGCAAAGCGTGGGCACGATCAGCGATTTCATCTGCGAGACTCCTCGAAAGGCAAATTATGTCGAAACCACTTCGAAAGAGTACGCATTGGGAAGCAAAATCGTTCCGCCGTATAAGGTAGCGGTAGACGATTTCCTCAAAATAGATAAACGTGGCCAGTGGTGACCGCTGTTGATTTTGGGATGACTACACCTCATTCTGATCTTAAACGCAAAGGGCGCGAAGGACTCGCGAAGAACGCCAAGAAAGGCGCCGCACGTTCGTCGTGTTATATTGGCCCTGAAGCGATGTCCTGGTGGTCGAAAAAGAAGCCCGCGGAGCCAGCCAAGGCGGTCGAGGACCGGATCCGGCGCCGCTACCAGAGCTTTCGCGACCTGCTTTCCCTGAACAACGAATGTTTGGAGCTCATGGCCGCGATCCAGGAGGATCTGCAGTTCGTCCTGCCGCGGCGCGACATCGTCGGTCCCAGGATCTCCGGCGTCTACTCCAAGGCTGAAGCCACCGTGGCGGCGCTGGAGCGCCTGACCGGGATTAACTTCCCACAACTTCACGAAGCGATCCATGCTCAACAGAATGAAGTCGAGCGCTATATCGCGGCGCGACAGGAACTCGTGGCTCCAAATTTTTCCGCCTGGCTGGAGGAGATCGATGGAGCTTCGACAGCGGAAGCCGGCGGCAAGGCCGCGGCGCTGGCGGAAGTCAAGAACCAGATTGGTCTGCCGGTTCCCGACGGATATGTGATCACCGCCGAAGCCTACCGCCAGTTCTGTGGCATCCCGCTTTGGGAGAAGATCCGGGATGCCACCCATAATCTCGACTTAAACGATCTAAGCGCGCTCCAGGAGGTCTCCAAAAGGCTGGCGGGGATGGTGATGGCATTGCCCGTTCCGCGGGCCATCGAAGTTGCCCTCGCCGAGCGCGCGCACACGCTGTTTTCGCGCGGACCGACGGTGGGCCTGGCGGTGCGCTCCAGTGCCGTCGGAGAAGGTGGCGAGCGCACCTTCGCGGGACAATTTCTCAGCCTCATCAATGTTCCTCAGGAGCAGGTAGTCGATGCCTACCGGCGGGTCGTGGCCGCGCGCTTCAGTGAACGCGCGTTGTTCTACCGCCTCTCGGCGGGACTGTCGGAAATCGACACGCCCATCCCCGTGCTCTGCCTGCGCGTGGTTACGGCCCGCTCCTCGGGCATCATGTACACCCGAGACCCGGGCAATCCCGAGAGCGATGCGTTGTGGATCACGGCGACTCGCGGTCTTGCTCTGGATATCGCCAGCGGGCATGGAGCGGCCGACTTGTTCGTCATGTCCCGTCAGCGCCCGCGTTATGTGGTGGAGCGGAACATCGTCCCCAAAGAAGTTGAGATCATCCCCCAGGACGGCGGCGGGCTCACTCGCCGCCCGTTGTCACCGGAGGAGGCAGCGGCGCCGAGCTTGACCGCCCGCGAACTCGAAACCCTGGCCATCTGGGGTCTCCAAATCGAGGAACACTTCAAGACGCCGCAAGATGTCGAGTGGGCTCTCGACGAAGAGGGCCAGCTTTGGATCGTGCAGTCGCGAGCGCTCGCGTTGGGCGATGCGGAGGCCGCCAAAAGCAAATCGCGGGTGAAGCAAGAGCCGCTCCTCAGCGGTGGACGCAGTGTTTATCCCGGCCGCGTTTCCGGGACAGCGTACCTGGTTTCCGATCCTCGTGACCTCGGCAAAACGCCGGACGGCTCGATTTTGTTCCTGCGCAAGGCGTCGCCGGAAATCGTTGCCGTCTTTCCCCGCATCGCCGGCCTGGTGGCGGAGTGGGGCAACCTTGCGGGGCATGCGGCCTCCCTTCTGCGCGAGTCCAAGATTCCTTCCGTGTTCCAATTGGAGGGCGCGTTCGAACAGATTCACAACGGCGATCCGGTCAGCCTGGACGCGGTGCAACCGCGCGTGTACGCGGGAACGCTTTGGGAGCCGCGCATGGTCGAACCGGCCGAGAATAGGCGGTACCGGAAGGGTTCCAGCGACCCCATCGCCGAGCGTTTACTAGTGCTCCACTTGCTCGACCCGTCGGGCGCGAACTTTCGGCCTGCCGGCTGCAAGTCCGCACACGACGTACTCCGCTTCTGCCACGAGAAGGCGATCGAGGCGATGTTCGAGGTGGGAGACAGCGAGTTGGAGCGTGGACCGCACACCTCGCGCAAATTGCTGAGTTCGACTCCGGTCAACCTGCAGGTTCTGGACTTGGGCGGCGGTTTGGCTTTGGAAAATCCGCTGGCCGCGGAAGTGAAACCGGAGGAGATTGTTTCCCGTCCTTTTCAGGCGTTTTGGCGCGGGGTGACTCATCCCGATGTTACCTGGACCCGCGAAATGCCCGCCAGCCTGAGCGATTTAGCATCGGTGATGGCGACCTCGCTCACCGCGCACTCGGGCGCGATGCGCGCGCTCGGCGAACAAAGCTACCTGCTGGTGGCCGACGAATACATGAACCTCAACTCGCGCCTGGCCTACCATTTCACGTTAGTGGACGCCTGCGTCTCCGCGGTCCCGGGCAATAACTACGTCGCCTTCCGATTCTCCGGAGGAGGAGCGGCGCGAGAAAGACGCAACCTGCGAGCATGTTTCATAGAGGCTTGCCTGGCTCATTACGGTTTTCTGACCGACCGTCGTGGCGATTTAGTCAATGCCTGGTTTAAGAAGGCGCCTGCGGAACGAACCGAAGCCAGTCTCGACATTCTCGGCCGGCTGATGGTCTCGACCAGCCAATTGGATATGTACATGACCAGCGAAGCGGCGATGAAATGGTATGTGCAGCAGTTTCTAAAAGGCAACTATGGTTTCAGCCCCGAGGAGACCGCAGAACGAAGCCCTATCTAGATCGGACCCCCTCCCTGTATTCACTCGCGTAGGGACAGCCGTCCCCGGCTGTCCAGACCGAGCGCACCGGGGCCCCCGTCAAGCCCGGTGTTGGCTTGACGGGGTGGAGCAGTTCGGCAGCTGCCTGTGGCCCGGAGACACTGGATTCGCTCTACGTGCCGAATATCACAGGCATGTGTGACCAGGGACACTGCTTCCAGCCATCCCGATAGAGACAGTAGACAAAGGAAACTTCCGTCAGGCGGTGGCGCACTGCAAACCAGCATGCGCCGGCCGTCACCACGCCAGAACAACTGTCTGACGCGGAATACGAAAGTCGCGGGTGCAATCATGAAAATTTCACAAAAAGGGCTTTACGCACTGCAAGCCATGATGATGCTTGCCCGGCACCACGAGCAGGGCCCGATCAAGATCCGCGAAATCGCCGTGGAAGAGGTTCTGCCGGAGAAATTTCTTGAAATCATCTTAATTGAGCTCAAGAACGCGCGCCTGGTGGAGAGCACGCGCGGTGCCCGGGGCGGCTATCGGCTGCGACGGCTCCCCTCCGACATCCATCTCAGCGAGGTGATTCGCGTGATTGACGGCCCGCTCGCGCCCTTTGGCGATGCCGAACATTTGCGCGAGCTGATTAGCCGCGATGCCAGCCACCGCGCACTGTACAAAGTGTTCCTCGCCGTGCGCAACTCCGCCTCTCGGATTCTGGAGAGCACTACCCTCGCCGATATCGCCAACCTGGAGTTGCCCGACTCCAAGAAGCAATCGAAGAAGCAGAAGAGCGACGCGGTGAGCGCCTTTCCCGGTGCCGCGCCAGTACCTGACCGGATCGAAATCCCCGGTCTAGCCCGCGCTCGTAGCTGACACGCCAAACGTGATCGGCGGCATCCTGCTGTCGATGATTCTTTCGCTGATCATCACTCCCGCGGTACACCGGTTCGCCACCCGACGAGCCCTGCGAAGTTCCTAGAGCGTGTTTCATAAATCCTTTTCAGGACGGAAGGTGCGGCCCTCAGGGGCTAAAGCCCGGCTTTTTCCTGGCCCTAAACGGCACGGCTGAAGCCGTGCCCTACCCAAAACCGATTTATGAAACACGCTCTAGGAGTTCCCGAACTCAAGCTGAGTTTGATAAGGTACTCTGTGCCATGACGACGACGGAGAATGCAGTCCCCAAAACAACACTCAGGCAAAAAACGCAGTTAATGTCGGGTTCGGAGATTGAACGGACGCTGGTGCGTCTCGCTCACGAAATCCTCGAAAGAAACGATGGCGTTGACGGCCTGGGACTGGTCGGAATCCGCCGTCGCGGAGTGCCCATCGCCGAGCGCCTGGGCAAAATGATTCAACGGGTGGAAAAGAGGAAGATTCCCGTGGGCGCGCTCGATATCACCTTCTATCGCGACGACCTTTCTACGCTGGGGCCCAAGCCCGTGGTGCAGCAAGCGGAAATTGGCTTTGCCATCGAGGGCAAGAAGATCGTGCTCGTGGACGACGTGCTGTATACGGGGCGCACCACACGCGCCGCACTCGACGCCCTTTTTTCGCATGGCCGCCCCAGCCTGGTGCAGTTACTGGTGCTGATTGATCGCGGCCATCGCGAATTGCCCGTCGAGGCCACCTTCATCGGCCGAATTGTGCAGACCACCGACAGGGAAGTGATCGAAGTCAAGTTGACCGAGATCGACGATGCGGAGAAAGTGCTGCTGATGGAGCGATGAGGTTTTGCAGCATGTCAACAGATATTGTCATCCTGAGCGAAGCGAAGGATCTGTTGTCTCGCGCACGGCTAAGAAAGCAGGTCCTTCGCTTCGCTCAGGATGACAATTCATTTATGAAGACTCTCGATTCCACTCCACGTCAAACCGTGTGCGTTCATAGAAAGACTTCTGCGTTCCCACCCCTGTGGTCGAAAGCCCAGCGTAAAGGTTGGCGCGCCGAACCGCTTCCCGCTCCGGCAGACCCTCACCAAGGAAGGTAGCAAAGCTGCCAATAAAAGCGTCGCCGGCGCCGGTGCTATCCACGCTCTTCACTCTAAACGCGGGCACATGCTCCATGCCTTCACTTCCGGCAAGCAGCGAACCATTCGCGCCCAGAGTGATAATCACGCGGCGAATACCGCCGGCAAGCAGCTTTTCCGCACAACGTCTGGCGTCTTCAAGATTGCGCACCGCCATCCCGGAAATTGTCTCCGCCTCGCTCTCGTTGGGAACAAAGTAATCGAGGTCCGCCACCGCCTTGATGTCGATGGGCTGCGCGGGAGCCGGGTTCAAGATGCAGCGGATGCCGTTTTTCCGCGCGAACTTGATGGTGTAATACACGGTCTCCAGCGGGATCTCAAACTGGAGAACGATGCAGTCGGCGCTCTTCAGCGTGTCCGCCGCGGCATCCACGTCGGCAGGTTTCAATTCGTCGTTTGCGCCCTTGACGACGATGATTCGATTCTGTCCGGAAGGATCGACGAAGATCGGCGCCACTCCGCTGGAGACGCCGCTCACCTGGCGCACATGCGTGGCATCGATACCCAGGTTTTCAAAGTTCTTGATGGTTGACGGGCCAAACAGATCGTCTCCAACTCGCGCCACCATGAAGACGTCGGCTCCGCAGAGCCGGGCGGCAACCGCCTGGTTCGCGCCTTTGCCGCCAAATCCCAGATCGAATTTCTTGCCGAAGATGGTTTCTCCCGGCTTGGGAAACTGGTCTGAGAACGTGGTCAAATCGACGTTGGCACTACCCACAACCGCAATGCGAGGACGCTTTACCATAGACTCCCGTTGCCGCCGGCACGCTCCAACCGCGGGCGCGCCGAACCTTTCTCTATTTCTTATTCTTATTGCTTATCGATTCCAGGTGTCGGACGAGCTTGTCTCGGTCCCCCGTGGACATGCCGACGAATTCGATGCCGTTTCCAAACTGGGGATGCTGGGTTCTGACTACGCCCTTCGCGGTCACCTTCTCACCTCCCAGCCACAGCACGATAGAAAGTCCACTTCCGACAGTGAGGGTCATACTCATTTCCACGTAGCAACCGGTCGCGCTGATATCCGAGGTTTCGACACGGAGCGGAGCCGCCGAATCCTCCGGCCTTAGTTCAACCTGGACCGCCATCTTCATGCGCGGGCACCTTCTCCGCTCCGACGGGGACGATTGCGGGTCATCCATGGTTGATTTCCCTTCCTTCCATCCAACATCCCACTGGCGGCGCCGCGTGACAGAATCGAATGGAGACCAAGTTTCGTGCCCAAAGTCCAGCGCCATGGGTGAGCGCCATTATAGCCGTAAGAATTGGCAGGGCTTTAGAGAAACTGGTAACAGACGGCACAAAGAAGATCCCGACGTTGTCCACCACGGAAGTGTCCCAAGGTTACGACTTGTAGAAAGCGCATCATTCATCTGGCATCGGCTCGCGGTCTTGAGTATTCTCTTGGGCATGGCCACTGTTTCGTTGAGCGAACTGTTGGGCTCGACCGTCTATGACGCCTCCGGCGCCGCCAGCGGCCGGGTGCGCGAAGTGGCCCTCGCCCCGCAGGAGGACCGCTCCCACGTTGCCCTGCTGATCGTCAAAACGCCTGCGGGAAACCGCGTGTTGCCCTTGACTGCTGTTTCCGCGATCAATGGCGGCGTGCGGGCCTCCACCGCGGCCGCGGAATGGACCGCGGCCGATGGCTCCGAAGGACTGTTGTTGCTCAGCCGCGATCTGCTGGATCAGCAGGTGATTGACGTGCACGGCCGCAAGGTTGTGCGCGTGAACGACGTGGATTTTCATCACGAGATTGCGCAGAATCGCCACGTTTTGAAAGTGGGCGGTGTGGACGTGGGCGCGCGCGGCGCGATTCGCCGCCTGCTGAAAGGCATGGTCCCGGCCGTTGCCCTTCGGGCCTTGCTGCTGCGCGTTCCTCCCCGCGAGATCCCGTGGGACTTCGTGGATCTCATCGAGACCGACCCCGCCCGTCGCGTCAAGCTGAAGATTTCCCACGAACGGCTGGCGAAACTTCATCCCGCCGACATTGCCGACATCGTGGAAGATCTGGCTCCCGATGAGCGCGAAGCCGTGTTCGAAACGCTGGACGAGGGCGTCGCCGCCGGCGCGTTGGAAGAGCTCGAACCCAAGGTGCAGAAGTCGGTCGTGGAATCGCTCGATTCCGACCGGGCCGCCGACATTGTCGAGGAGATGGAGCCCGACGCGGCGGCCGACCTTCTGGCCGACCTGCTCCGATGAGCGAACCGAGGAAATCCTGGTGCAGATGCAGCCCGAAGAGCGCCAGGAAGTCGCCGACCTGCTCGAGTTCAAAGAGAATACAGCCGCCGGCCGCATGACCACCGAGTACATTGCACTGCCCGTGACCGCTACCGCCAACGACGCGATCGAGGCCATGCGCACTTTCGAAGGCCGCATGGAAAACATGAGCACCATTTACCTGACGGATTCTCACGGGACCCTGGCGGGCGCGGTGCCGCTGGTGAAGATCGTTCTGGCGCCCTCCTCGACGCCGCTGCTGGCTTTGTCGCAGGAGCCCCTCATTTCCTGCCACGAAGACGCGAAAGAGACGGAATTCGCCGAGCTTTTCGACAAGTACAACCTGCTGACCTTGCCGGTGATCGACGAGCACAATCACCTGACCGGCGTGATCACGCCCGATGACGTGATCGCAATGCTGCGCGCCAAGCTGTAACCGGTATCGCCTTCCTGTAGAGACGGGGCTTGCCCCGTCTTACTCCGCGGCAGGAGACGCGGCAAGCCGCGTCTCTACAAGAAAAGTTTTTCAGATTTGCAGTTTCGCCTATCCAGACGGCGCTTTCAGCATTTATCCTGATCGTTCTGTTTTGCCAATTCGATCGTCCCTGTAGCCTGTGCGCATGAAATTCCTGAGAAGTTGGAAGTTCCGGATCCTGCTGTTCTTTGCCGTCGTAGGGCCGGGCTTCATCACCGCGAATGTCGACAACGATGCCAACGGCATCTTGACGTATTCGCAGGCCGGCGCGCAGTTCGGCTACCTGCTCTTGTGGACGATGATTCCGACTACGATTGCCCTGATCGTGGTGCAGGAGATGTGCGCCCGCATGGGAGCGGTCACCGGCAAGGGCCTGAGTGATCTGATCCGCGAAGAATACGGCCTGCGCATCACGTTCCTGATGATGCTCGGCATTCTGATCACAAATTTCGGCAACGTCGTCGGCGAGTTTGTCGGCATTGCGGGCAGCATGGAGCTGTTCGGGGTCTCCAAGATACTATCTCGGTGCCGATCTGCGCCGTGATCGTTTGGCTGATTGCGGTCAAAGGGCAGTACAAGAGCGTGGAGAAAGTCTTCCTGGCCGCCTCGTTCTTCTATATCACGTACATATTCGCCGGAGTTCTGGCCAAGCCCGCGTGGATTGAGGCGGTGAAGGCCACGATGAAGCCTCCGGGGATGGCGGCCTTCAAGCAGGGACCGTATCTCTACATGGTGATCGGCGTTGTCGGAACTACCATCGCGCCCTGGATGCAGTTCTATTTGCAGTCGTCGATCGTGGAGAAAGGGGTCACGCGGCGACAGTACAAAACTTCGCGGCTCGACGTGATTGTGGGCTGCATCTTCACCGATGTGGTGGCCTGGTTCATCATTGTGGCCTGCGCGGCCACGCTCTACCTGCATGGGAATCGCGATATTCGCGACGCCGCCGACGCCGCCCAATCGCTGCGTCCGCTGGCGGGCGACTGGGCGTACATTCTGTTTGCGCTCGGGCTTTTCAATGCGTCGCTGTTCGCGGCTTCGATTCTGCCGCTTTCGACGGCCTATACGGTCTGTGAAGGATTGGGTTTCGAGTCGGGAGTCGGAACGCAAATTCTCCGAAGCCCCCGCCTTTTACTGGCTCTATACGGCGCTCATCGTTGCCGGAGCGGCCGTGGTTCTGATCCCAGGGCTTCCGTATATAAAGATCGCGGTATTTTCGCAGGTGGTCAACGGCGCGGTGCTTGCCCTTCGTGCTGATTTTCATGTTGCTGCTGATCAACAAGAAGGAACTGATGGGCGAGTACGTGAATAAACCCATGTTCAACATTATCGCCTGGGCGACCACCGTGATTATGATTGGGCTCACGGTGGTGTATGTGTACGGGCAGGTGCGCGGCGGAGCGGGATAGTTCAAAAGCACTTAACCGCAGAGATCGCAGAGCGCGCAGAGGAACAACGAGATTCTTCTTGTGAATCCCTCTGCGTGTTCGGCGACCTCTGCGGTTGGATGGTTTGGCGCTTAGATAATTTTTCCCGCCGCCAGATCTTTCACCAGTCCCAGGTCGGCTTCGAGGAAATCCAGTTCCAGCAGTTCCCGCCGAGTCGCCCATCGTATTTCGCGAAAAATCCGGTTCTCGATTTCACCCTGATACTTGCGCACTTCGAAGAACCGTAGTTCCACCGACCCGCCACCCGGGTAAACATGGACGATGCGGGCGACCTCCGTGCCCACCTCCGCCACGATTCCCAGTTCTTCCTCCAATTCCCGGCGCATGGCATCGCGAGGCTGCTCGCCCTCTTCGATCTTTCCTCCAGGAAACTCCCATTTGAGCGGCATAGGCTGATGCCGCGTCCTCTGGCAGGCGAGGATCAAGTCATCTTTCACGATCAGCGCGGCTACGACTCGTTTCATAGACGAAAAAGCGCTTCTGGCTGCTAGCTTCTGGTTTCTAGCGCGCAGTCTTTCGCGGAGGATGGCCAGCGGCTAGTAGCCAGAAGCTAGAAGCTGGCAGGTTCGGTTCAGGCACTTTCCAGTCGGCGCCCAACCAGTTGAGCGCAATATTCGACGAGTTCGCGGTCCGCCACCGTGAACGCCGCCGGGAAATGGCTGTCAATATCGAGTTCGCCGGCCACCTGGCCGCGCACAAAGACCGGAACCACGATCTCGGACTTGGTTTCGAGCGAGCAAGCAAGATACCGGGAATCGTTGTTTACGTCATCCACGACCACAGTCTTGCCCGACGATGCCGCCGCGCCGCAGATCCCCTGGTTCAGAGGAATGCGCGTGTGCGGAGTCATCGCTCCCTGGTAGTGTCCCAATACCAGCATGGGCGGATTGGCTCCGGCTTCGAGCATGTAGAAGCCCACCCAGTTGTACTTCAGCATGTGCTGGTTCAGCAGAAGCGTGATGTCTTTCATCAGTTGGTCCGCCGTGCGCGCTTCGGAATTCGAGCGGTCCACTTCCTTGCGCACTTCTTCGATTCCGTGAGGATTTGAGCTGGTGGCCATGATGTTAATCCTAAACCATGCGGGCGCCCTTCATCTTCACAGTGGAAAAGGAACGGAGTCCAGGCTGGGGAGCGAATTCGTCGGGATGAATTGCGCCCGCCGCATTACAATCGCCCTGTGTATTCCGCCGAGCTTCTCGATCATTTTCAGAACCCGCGCAACGCGGGCGACGTAGAGACTCCCGACGTCTCCGCGCAGCTGGAAAATCCAGCCTGCGGAGACATTCTGAAACTGACGGCCAAGCTGGCCGGAAGGCAGATCGCCGACCTCCGTTTTCGCGCCAAGGGCTGTGTTCCCGCGATGGCCTGCGGATCGGCCCTCACCGAGCTGATCCAAGGCAAGAGCATCGAGCAAGCGCGGCAAGTGAGCAGGGAAGAGCTGGTTCGCAAAGTCGGTGGCCTGCCGCCGGCCTCGGCGCACGCCAGCCACCTGGCAATGGACACGCTCGCCGCGCTTTTGCGGGGGCTCTGAGCTTGGTTGCGCTCGCGTCATCGCATCACGCCGGCCTGTGATATCGGTCACTGGCAGAGGTACCAGAGCGCGATACTGTAGCCTGAGTTTCCGAGTCCTTCTCCATTTGTAAGTCGGTCCGCAAGACCTAATCAAGGCCACTCGGAAACGTTCCGATTTTCCTTTGTGTGGGTTTTGTCGGAGGCTCCCAATGGGGTTCCGATTTGAGTTCGACTCAGCCCGCAAAATCCTCCTGGGCCGGTTCGAGGGGCGGCTCACGGATGAATCGCTGGGAGAATTCTATCGGGCGGGGCTGAAGCATTGGGCCGCCACCGACGCCAGGGCGGTGATTTCGGACTACACATCCGCGAAGTGGGCTGTGTCCGCCGAATTTGTACGCGAGCTGTCGAATCAGGAACCAGCCGTGACCGAACCGGCCAAGCGTCCTCGTATTGTCGTGGCCCCGAGCACGGTTGGATTTGGTTTATCGCGCATGTTTCAGATCGTGGGAGAGCGTAAACGGCCGCTGCTGAAAGTGGTGCGCACTTTGGACGAAGCCTTCGCAGCACTCGGCATTGAATCTCCCCACTTCGAACCTTTAGAGTGACTGCGCGATGGAGACGCTCGCTGCGCTCCTGCGGAAGCTCTGAATGAGCGTGTTGAGAGGACGGTTTTGTGCTGCGTGTATCCAGGCTATTTACCGCAGCGGTGAACCGCTGCGCCACCCAAGATCAAGTACAACATCGAGGCGGCTGTCCCCCACGCGGACGGGCGGGGCGCCCGTCTCTCCACCAGTACATTTACGCCATGACTGGTCTCGCTGCTGTTACGGGGTCGACTCGGAGCGTGAGCCCATCGACCTGGCGCACGACGATGCGTTCTCCGGCGGGAACGGGAACCGTGGATACGGCGTCCCATAGCTCGCCGTGGATGAAGACTTTTCCGGCAGGCGCGAGCGTGGTTTGCGCAATTCCAATTTCGCCAATCATTCCTTGTTCGCCGGTGACAACCTTGTTGCGGCGGGCGCGCACGGCGATGCTCATGAGAAAGGCCGTAATAAGTCCGAGCGGGATGCTGACGGCGAGCGCGGTCAGGGGGTGGACGCGCATTTCGGGGATGGGCGCGTCGACTAGAAACAGGCCGCCCAGGGTCAGCAGGACAATGCCTCCGGTGGTGAGCACGCCGTGGCTGGCGAATTTGGCTTCGGCGGCGAATAGTGCGAAGGCTCCGATGATCATGGCAATGGCCGCGAAGCGCACAGGCAGCAGGTTCAAGGCGAACGCCGCCAGAAGGATGAAAACCACGCCCACGGTTCCAGGAATGACAGCGCCGGGATGGTTGAATTCCGCATACAGCGCCAGCGCTCCAATGGCCAGCAGGATGAACGCGACGTTCGGGTCCATGATGTAGGAGAGGATGCGCTGCTTGAGCGTCATGCGGTAGTCGCGTACCGGTTCGCCGGCAAAGTTGAGCGTGACGGTCGTGCCGTTAAATCGTTTGAAACTCTTCCCGCTCAACTGGTGTAAGAGATCCTGCGAGTTCGGAGCGATATACTCGATCAGTTTCTTGTCGAGCGCTTCCTGGTCGGTAAAAGACTTCGACTCGCGTACCGCGCTCTCGGCCAGTTCGACATTGCGACCGCGCTTGGCAACGACCGAACGCATCAGGGCCGCGGCGTCGTTTTCCATTTTCTGTTTCATCACGTCGTCCATCTTGCCGCCCAGGATGACGGGATGCGCCGCGCCGGTGTTGGTCCCCGGCGCCATCGCGGCAACGTCGGCGGATTCGAGAATGAAGAAACCCGCGGATGCGGCCCGGCTTCCGCTGGGCGTCACGTAGATGATGACCGGCACCGGCGAGGCCACGATCTTTTCGATGATGTCGCGCGTGGAATCTATCAGTCCGCCGGGGGTGTTGATCTCGATCAGGACGGCTTGGTCGTGGTTGGCGGCGGCTAAGTCGAGGGCTCGGCCAATGTATTCGGCAGTGACGGGCTGGATGGCGTCGTTGATTGCGATCTTCAGCACATCAGCGGAGGAAATCGCGGCCAAGAGAAAGAGCAGTGCGAACCAGCAGGTGACATGGCGAATCCAGAGTAGCTGTGGGCTCCGGCGACTGCCGAGCTTTGCTCGGCTTGGACGGGCGAGGGTGCCGGTCCCTACGCGAACATCTCTGAGAGCTGAAAGCTGAAAGCTGAGAGCTGATTTCATGGCTGTGGCAGTGGCTGCGCTTTCTCCGCGAGCTTGGCTGCTAAGGTGCGCTTCAGGTCCTGGCCCGCCTGGTTGCCGGGCTCCAATTGCAGCGCCCGATTGATGTTCTGGGCGGCTGCCTCCATTCTATTTTCTCTCAAATCGAGGCGCGCGAGAATCAGGTAAGCCTCGGCCGACTCGCGTATGCGGAGTGAGGCCTCAGCCTGGGCGCGGGCTTCGCGGGCATCGCCGCGAGCGTCGCTTTCTTTGTCTCTGTCTTGCGCAAGAGCCGCGGCAAGCGCCGTGAGGGGCGCGGTGCTTGAGGGATCGACCGCGGCGGCGTGCCGGAATTCGGCCTCCGCCTCGGTGGTAAATCCGTGGGCCAAAAGTTCCTTGCCGAGTTCGACGTGAAAGCGCGCGTGGGCTTGGGGATCGGATCGAGCAAAGCGCTCTTCCGCCCAGCTCCCCATTTGTGTAGTCATCTGGCGGAAGGCGTCTTCTTCATAGTTGCGCTTGATGCGCTCTACTGGCGCCTTCGACGTCGCGCTGCTCGGCACAAGACCGCCGCTGCCAGCCGTAGGCGTCAGGGAGTCGAGCAACATTTTCGCTTCGGAGTCGTTCGGGCGGCGATCGAGCGCGGTGTGCAGTTCGCGGGCCGCGCCGGCGCGATCGCCCGACTGGGTAAGCGTCACTCCCAGGTTGAAGTGATAGTCAGCATCGCTGGGATCGTTCTGAATCGCTTTCTCGAAATAGTCGGCGGCCTTTTTCTGGCCGCGGCGCGTTGCGACTACTCCGAGGTTGTTATAGACCTCGGCCAACGGCAAGCGGGCAGCGACGAAGGCAAAGGCGCTTTCGGATTTCGCGAAGTCTCCGTGAGCGTAGGCGGCGAGGCCGAGATAGAAATTCGCCTCGCGGGCGACCCCGCCTGACATTAAGCCGGACACTACGGAAGATTGCTGCACTTGGCCAAGAGCGGCGATCGCCGCCTCGTAAGCCCGCTGCGCGTAGTAAGTCTTGCCTAGTTCCAGCCAGGCTTGGGCATACTCCGGATTCAGGCGGACAGCCTCGCGATAGTGCTGCACTTTTTCTTCCGCCGTAGTAGCCAGCATGCCGCGGATGTAATTTTCCAGCGCGTCCAGGCGCACGGGAGCGACGCTCGAGATGTACTTGTCCTTAGGCACGGAGAAGTCGGTGCGGATCATCCGAAGCAGATCCCAAGTCAGCGCGGATTGCAGCGTGCCGAGGCCGGACAAGGGTGCGGACTCGGTCACGGCGGGCGAAAGTTTCTGCGCCCGCATGTCGAGCAACTGCGCCATTGCAGTCAGGCGAGCGCCGTCATACTTATAAGAGCCGAGCACGGCGTAATCGACATCCATCTGGTCGGCGAGGCGGTAGAGAGTAGCTCGCGAAGCATGAACGCCGGCCGGAATGCCCTGGCGATCGTAGGCGCGCAGGCGCTCGTCACGGCTGGCTACATACAGAACCGGAGAATTGAGTTGCTGGTGTAAGGTTTCAGGAAAGGATTCACCGAGCCATTCCAGGCCTGGCGTCGGAGAAGCATTCTCGAAGGGAATCGCGACCATGGTGTGGCCGACAACGGTCTGGCCGGCGGCAGTGCGCCCGGAGGCCGGAAGGTCCTGGGCGCGAAGCGAAGGGCAGAAGAGCAGCGAAACCACAAAGACGAAAACTGCGGCGCGTTTCACGACAACTTAATTATATCGGCATGGGAGATGGAGCATCACGCGCGCCGCTGAATTCGCGGAGTTGCTGGCTCAGCGGCCCCGCCTTCCTCAGTTTGGACCCGCGACCCGGGCTGGTTCCAACCGGGCAATTCATCGCTGCCGGTTATCAGCCGCGCACCGCGCTCGTAGGTGAGATACGACCAGGCCCACTGGATCATCACCAGCAGCCGATTGCGGAATCCGATCAGGAAAAAGATGTGGACGAACAACCACGCCAGCCAGGCGAAATATCCAGATAACTCGAACTTGCCGAATTGGGCGACAGCGGCGGCGCGGCCGATCGTGGCCAGGCTGCCTTTATCGTGATAAGAAAAACTACGTCGCGGTTGATGTTCAAGGTCGCGGGCGATAGTTTCAGCAACCCAATCGCCTTGTTGGATGGCGACGGGCGCGACACCGGGGAGCATCTTGCCGTTTTCGTCGTTAAGAGATGCGAGATCGCCAATAACAAAGACTTCCCAATGTCCGGGAATGCTGAGGTCGGGTTCAACGAGCACGCGACCGGCGCGGTCGACGGGAACGGCCAACTTTCGCCCCAGGGGCGAAGCGGCAACCCCCGCTGCCCATAAGATGACAGGGGCCGGAATCTTTTCGTCGCCGACCCAAACCGCGCCCGGCTCAATGCGAGTGACGATACTGGACGTGCGAACCTCGACCCCCAGGCGTCGAAGCTGGTCTTCGGCTTTGCGGGAAAGTTCTTCAGAATAAGGTCCCAGAACACGTGGCCCGCCTTCGAGGAGCAGAATGCGGGTTTGTTTTGGATCGATCTTGCGAAACTCGTGGTTCAGCGCGTGGCGCGCGATTTCAGCCAGCGTGCCCGCGAGTTCGACGCCCGTGGGGCCACCTCCGATGACGACAAACTGCAAGGGAGATCCGCTTTGGGCGTCGTTCTTGGCGGTCTTATCCCGATAATCGTTCTGGCGCTCGGCCAGTTCGAAGGCCAGAAGAACGCGGCGGCGGATTTCGAGAGCGTCTTCAATCGTCTTCAGACCGGGCGCCAGCGGCTCCCACTCCGGGTGACCGAAGTACGCATGAGTTGCGCCGGAAGCGATCACCATAAAGTCGTAATTGAGTACTTGCTCCTTCGTAATGACTTTCTTTTGTTCCAGCTTGAAATCGACTACTTCTTCAAGCAACACTTCAACATTGCGATGACCTCTTAATATCCAACGAATGGGGGCCGCAATTTCACCGGGAGACAGGCCGGCGGTGGCGACCTGGTAGAGCAAAGGTTGGAAGGTGTGGTGGTTTTTCCGGTCAATGACCGTGACTTGAACCGGCAGCCGTGCGATGCGGCGAGCGGCGGTGAGGCCCCCGAAGCCGGCGCCGACGATCACCACCTTCGGTTGGGACTTGTTATTCGTTGGCATCTACTATAGAGATTCATGAAATGGCGGTTCCGACGAAAACTTTTCCCGCAGAACCGGCCGCGGTTCCCTTGGTCTCTAAGGTCCGGAGCCTTCCGGTTCCGGTCGCCTACCGCCGACTCTTCGTTTGGGCCCAGATCATCATCGCATTTCTGTTTCTGGAGTTTGCACTCTGGGAGCCACGGCTGGAGACCCGCAACCGCTGGGTCGGAGTGGCGGCGATCACGATTCTGGTGTTGGCGCTGATTGACCGCGCCTCGCTGGAGCGGCTCGGCCTCCGATTGCCGAAGACGTTCGGAGCCAGCGTCGTGCTGGGGATCAGTTTTGCGACGGCCGTTTTTCTGGTGGCCATGGTGCACTGGGCAGGCGGCGAGGTTCCGGCGAATCCGACGTGGCCACGCCTTCATATGATGTGGCAATACTTTGTCTGGGCAATGATTCAGCAATTCATCCTGCAATCGTTTTTCTTCACGCGTTGCGAAGAACTGTTTGGGAGTTCGGCGGCGGTGTGGGTGACGGCAACATTGTTTGCTGCCGCGCACCTGCCCAGCCCCATCCTGACCACTTTCACTCTGATGGGAGGGCTGTTCTTCTGCGAGACGTTCCGGCGGTGTCGCAGTATTTATCCCATCGGCATCGTACACGCGGTGCTCGGGCTGACGGTTGCGCTGACTATACCGGACAGCATTTTGCACCATATGCGCGTTGGGATTGGGTATCTGCGCTATTGATCGGGTGATCGGGTGATCGGGCCATCTAAAGTCAACAGCATCGCTCCGATCTAGCGGGCGTTTTCAGATCACCCGGTCACCCGATGGCCCGATTTCTCTTGTACACTCCTCCTTCAACCTCAGATGGCCCCGGCGTCGCCCAATTCGCAAGCACTGCGTTTTCTGCTGCCATCGGTCCGCGACATCATTTTCATTTTTCTGTTCTGGTCGGTGCTGGTGGGGCCGCTATCGAATCGGCCGCTGGCGGACTCGGATATCGGATGGCACATCCGAACCGGCGAGCGGATTCTGGCGACGCACACGATTCCTCGCACCGATCCGTTTTCTTCCACCATGCAGGGTCAGCCGTGGTTTGCCTGGGAATGGTTGTACGACCTGGCGCTCGGGATCCTCCACCGGGCTTGCGGACTGAACGGAGTGGTTTGGTTGTGCGCTCTGCTGGTAGCTGCGATTTTCGCGCTGCTGCTCTCGCAACTGCTCAAGCGCGGCACCGGCCTGCTTTTGGCGGTGGTGCTCATGTTGCTGGCGGAGGCCGCTTCGATCATTCATCTCTATGCGCGTCCGCATATTGTGAGCTGGCTCTTTTCTCTGTTGTGGTTTGTTGTTCTGGATCGATGGGAAGGTTGGCAGTACGGGCAGCCGCCTCGCTGGATACCCTGGTTCTTTCCCACCTCGATGCTGCTCTGGGTAAACCTGCATGGCGGATGGGTCGTTGGAACAGCGCTGCTCGGAATCTACACCTTCGCCGCATTCGTCGAGAGCTGGCGCCTGCAGGATGCCTTGGCCGCGATTCGCACCGTTCACAGGGCGCGTGCCATGGCTTGGGCCTGGGTGGCCTCTGCGGTAGCGACGCTCGGGAATCCGTTTGGCTGGCGATTGCACGCGCACATCTATCGATACTTGAGCGATCGCTATCTGATGAACCGGATCGAAGAGTTCAAATCGCCCGACTTTCATGGCTGGGCGCAGCGCTCGTTTGCGATCATCCTGGTGCTGGTGCTGATCGCGTTCGCGGGCAGTTACAGAAAGCTGCGGCTCAGTCACCTGCTGGTCGTGCTGGCGGCGGCTTACGCGGGATTCTATTCGTCCCGCAATCTTCCCGTTTCGTCGATGCTGCTGGTGCTGGTGGCGGGGCCCATCCTGTGGGAAGACTTCGTTGCGCTGGCGGGTAAGCCGGGTGCCTGGCCGTGGGTGCGCCATGGCGCCGCCCGAATTGCAAACTTCTCCGATCGCATGGGCGCGCAGGAAATGCAGCTGCGGGGACACCTATGGCCGGTCGTCTCGGTGTTCCTTGCATTCGCGATCTGCCTTCAAGGCGGATGGCTCGGCTCGCGGCAGTTGATTCATGCGCAATTTGATTCCAAGAAAATGCCGGTCGCGGCCGTGTCTTTCCTGCAGAAGGAATTCCAAGGGAAGCCGCCGAGCACGGAGCCGGTTTTCTCGATCGATGGCTGGGGAGGCTATCTCATCTATCGAATGAACCCCGGGCGAATGTCTCCTGAGCGCAAGGTCGTGGTCGATGATCGCCATGATCTCTACGGTTCGGGCCGGATTCGCCAGTACCTGATCCTGATTCAAGCCGAGCCGGGATGGCAGAGCGTGCTTAAAGAGTGGCAGATTCGGACGGCGCTCCTGCCCACCGGATCGACGCTGGCCAACCTGCTCCGCGAACTTCCGCAAAATTGGCGGGTGGCATACGAAGACAAAGTTGCGGTGGTGTTTGAGAAGCGTTAGAGGTCTGGGGAGAGCGTCAAAGATGCTTGCGCTCACAACCTACTCCTAAAGGGGCGCCCTTTTATAATGCGATTACGACAATTACCCGAACAAATAAAGAGAAAGCTCTCTCCGTCGGTGTCTCCCGGCGGACTTGCTACAACTTCGGCAGCTTAGAATCGGGCTCCTCCACCACCTCTCCATGGTCGTCATTCTTGAGCGAACGCGGCTTCGTCCGCCAACTCAACTCTTCCAGCCGCTTTCGCATCTCATCCCCGGACGTTTCGCGAGCATTACAATGTTCACAGTCTGGGCTGTGGATTCTCAGAAGGGCCAACAGATAGCAGATCCGACTGTCACGATGGGAGTTGGATGCGAGCATCATGGGCTAATCGCTTTGGAGTCGGGATCGCGCTTTTGACCGATCGTGGCGTCTGATCCCAAGCCTCACAGCCGCTGGGAATGCGGCGGCTCCCAGGATCGAGAACAGAAGCTGGTACACATCTTTCAGGGAAATGCCGATGTTCTCAAGGGACCAACGAACCACGAAAGCGCCCGTGAGTCCGAGGAGAATGTTGGCCCCTGTCCCGAATCCGTCGCCCCCTGCGATCTTGCCACCGGCCCAACCGGCCAGCGCTGCGGCAAGTAACCAAATGGAATAGAACATCCCCAGCCTCGAGAAACCATGTCACGCTAGTCGTGGAGAACTACATTGAGCAGCGAGCTATGGACTTGCAGCCCGCTCCCGCTGTAGTCAACGAAGCCCAACTTTCTGAACCTGTTCATGAAAAAACTGACCCGCGACCGGGTTGTGCCGACCATTTCCGCCAGCATCTCCTGACTGATCTTGGGAACTACCGTCTCGGGTTTGCCTTCCTTGCCAAAATGAGCGAGCAGCAGAAGGATCCGCGCCAGCCTCTTTTCGCTGGAATTAAATAGCTGATCAACCAGATCTTCTTCGTATCGGATGTTCCGCGCCAATAAATGTGCCACGAACATGTCGGAAAAGGTGTGCTCCCGGTGAAGCGCTTGCATCATGGCCTTCTTGTCGATTCGCAGAACAGCGCAATCTGTCATCGCGGCCGCAGACCCCATGCGAAGAGCCTGACCTGCCAGCGCACCTTCCCCGAAGAACTCGCCGTCCCCTAGTATGCCAATGGTTGCTTCCTTGCCATCATTGGACACGACCGTGAGTCTTACCTTGCCGGTCTGGATATGAAACACTGCGTTACTGGGATCCCCTTGCGTAAAGATGATATGTTTCCTCGGAAAGCGTACAAATTTCCTGCCCTCGCCGATGGTTGCGAGGAATGCAAGGGGGTCAAAATCGCGTCCCTTCTTAGCCGTCGCACGGGGACCCATTAGTTTCCGCACGTTGCAGTAATATCACATGCCAATTTTGATGGTCAGTTGGGCATCACACATATGCAGAAGATTGCCGAGACAGAAGACGGATCGCCGAGATGCGCAGCTGATTCTGAGATTGTTGCTGGTCTGCGCAAGGTCAGTTAACTACGCGGAGGTCACAGAGAGCGAACGCCGCTGAATCTCTTGGTAGAGCTGCCAGAATTTCTGCACTTCAGCGTCGTTCAGCACTTCTCCCCGAGCGTGCGCGAGCACGCGAGCCAGCGTCTGCTGCAGTTCCTCATCTGTGTAAGCGTCTAGGTCCGTCATTGGGTTTGTCATTTTCTCCCCTAGTTTCCCCGATTGCACTAATATCACATGCCAATTTTGATGGTCTGTCGGGCATCGCACATACGCAGAGGAGTTTTGTTCGTTCGCACGCCCGATTTCGGGGCCTCCTTTGAAGTAGCGGAATCGCTTTAGCTGTTGGTCACGTTGGGTGCGTTTTGAAGCGGTCAGTATTGCTCAGTATCAGGGCCGTATCCAGCATAGTGTTGATAGGTCTTCGAGAGGGGGTTCACGATGCCCGACCAGACTTCCTATCTCGCACCCCATGACGGGCGAGTTCATTCCCTGCCTAGCGAGCGGACGAATACCGCAGGGAAACAAGTCAGCAACAAAATACTTCTATCGATCTCCGATAGCGACTACAGCTCACTTCGTCCTCATCTCGAATACGTCAGCTTGCCCAACCATCTAGTCCTTCACGAGGCGGGTGGAAAGCTGGAATTTGCGTATTTCCCGAACCGAGGTTTGATTTCTCTTGTCGTAGTAATGGAAGATGGAAAAACCGCCGAAGCTGGCATAGTTGGAAATGAGGGCTTTACAGGAACCCTGGCGGCTGTTGGCCTGAGCAGGAGCCCGCTTCAAGCGGTGGTACAAATCACTGGGGATGGGTTTCGGGTCGAGGTCGGAGCTTTGCAAAACATTCTGGAATCCGCTCCACGCCTTCAATTGATGTTGAGCCGCTATGCCGCAATTCGGGGTATGCAGGTTGCACAAACAGCCGCGTGTAATCGGCTGCACGATATTGAGCAGCGTCTTGCGCGGTGGTTGCTAATGACTCAGGATAGAGTGGATTCAGGGTCGCTGCCCATCACTCATGATTTTCTCGCAACGATGCTAGGGACAGATAGACCTAGCGTGAGCTTGGCAGCTGGTGTTTTGCAGAAGAAGAAGCTCATCGAGTACACCCGTGGCGCAGTGGAGATCGTGAACCGCAAGAAACTCGAAGACTCCGCCTGCGAGTGCTACGGGGTTATCCGACAGTACGATGGCGAGCTGGGCTTGAAATACGGAAAGTGAAGACTCGCCCTGTGCTTAATTGCCCATCCATGCTGAATTTTGCCGAGGTTGCGGGGCTTTCTGCGCCTGCTTTTGAACCCACGATTTCAACCCACGATTCGCATGTCTTTCACGTCTTCTCAAGGACTTCGGCGGCCACCTGGAGTCACTTAAGTTGTTACAACTACAGCTTAACGTAGCACTGAAAAGGCTGGCGTCGGCGGTTCAACTCCGTCCCTGGCCACCATATTTTCAATAACTTACATAATATCCCACAACTCTTACCTCGTCCGAAATGCCTGTCATCTTGGGCTGAGAACAGCACAAGGTCTGCGGGATACCCTGTGGAATCAATAGCCTACAGGCTGCCAAGACCATAGAGCGCAGACTCTGGCAGGCTGCGCTCGAAGGGTCTTGAGAGTCGGTCATTGGATCTGCGGGCCCGGTTCATTTCTCTATCGCATGTTCGCGCGCTCGAACATGGCCTTCGCCGGCGACTTCACGCCGGTCTTGGCCAAGCACAGCAAGGGCTTCAATCTGATTGATACCCTCGCCGTTGGAGTCGACCGCATTCAGCGGAACTCTTGAACCCATCGAACGCCAGGTCGAACAGCGGCGCAGCACACAGATCACACGTGGCCCCGGCCCAAATACTCCTCCGAGCGGTTGATGACCTGCCGCTCGGGGACAGGGCACATCTTCCATCGCTGCAGAATGCGCCTGCGACCGACAGTCGGCGGAACGCAAGGGTTCTCGATTTCAAACAGGTATGGCGGCCCTGATTCGAGTTGCAGTTTTCCATTCTGCGATTTGCTTTGGAGCGCGAGTCCCAGCCCGAGATCCCAGCCCAAGATAAGCGTGTCTTTCACGACCTTTGAAGTACTTACGCAGCCACCTAAGACCTGTTAAGTCATTGCAAATACTGATTAGCGCCAGACTGAAAAGGCTGGCGTCGGCGGTTCAACTCCGTCCCTGGCCACCATATTTTGCAAGCACTTAGCGACATCGTCCCACCTGGGTTTGGCTCCAATTGGCACCTGTTGGCTCCACAATTCTCTTCAACCAGCTAATTCACCAACCGCGATTGCGGCGGCATGGCAATACTGCCTGTACTCGCCGCGACCGGTTTTGACGTGCGAGACTCGACCATCTCCGACATTTTAGCGAGTGCGCGCCGCTGTGACTCCGGCACGAACTGCGCATAGATGTCCAACGTGGTCGAAATGCGTGAGTGGCGCATCTGGCCCTGCACGTCTTTTGGATTGGCGCCTGCCTCGACCATCCAGGTGGCATGCGAGGTTCGCAGGCAACGCCAGTTGATCCAGGGCAGACCAAGTTTGCGCGCGGCCGGCTTGATGTGCCGCGACAAGATATTGTTGTCACGCATGGCGGCGCCGGTCATGACCGACTGGAACACGAGATCCTCAGGTCGGTCGGACTTCACCACTTTGTAGTGCCTGACGGCGCGTCCCGCTTTGACATCAACGGTCAGTTGCTTCAGGAAACTGATCCGCTCGATAACGCAGCGCTCAACGCCGATCGTGGCATTGCTCGCCTCGCTTTTGGGAGCGTCCCAGTCGCCGCGGCAGTACCGCTCATCTATGGTCAATGAGTCGGCGCCTAGGTCTTCCCAGCGCAGACCGATCAATTCGCTGACGCGGAGTCCTGTCCACACGGCCACGAAAACCATGGTGGCGTAAGGCTCAGGAATCAGCTCAACCAATTGTTTGAACTGCTCTGGGGTAACGTGCGGCTTGGTCTTTCGCTTTCCGCGTTTGTCGGCGGGGAGGCGAATTCCTTCGACCGGGTTCTTGACCAGCAGTCCATACTGCACCGCTGATCCGAGAATGCTCGAGAGCACATCCTTTATTTTGTCTTTCGATTCATGTGCTAGCGGCGAGGCCGCCATCCCGGAGAAATAGCGCTGCAGTGTGAGAGCTGTCAGGTCACGAAGAGAAAGCTTCCCGAACTCTGGCACCAGATAATTGGCAATAACGCCGCGAGTGCGTTCCTGAGTCGTTTTGGCCATCAACGGCATGAGCAGTGATTTGTACGTGTTTTCGACGTATTCGCTGAAGTTGGTAGCGGATCCGATTAGCTCCAGTCCTTGGTTCTGAGGACGGAGATACTCGGCCGCAATCTTGCGCGCTTCCCGCTCCGGCACGGTTGCCGGCGCGATCCGCACGCGCGTCTTTCTTCGTTGTAGCTGACCTCCGGCAAACTCATCGCGGCGGACTTGAATGGTCCACCACTTGCCGCGACGTTTCGGCCTCGGGTCCTGAAACCTTCGGCGGGCCATCGCTTCGAAATCTCCCTTCGATGGCCTGTCGAGATTTGCCTCGCCGGAAACAATAGCACGAGAGTCGTATGCAGGAGTCTCTTTTCCAACGGAGGTTGGATGTTGCTGATTTTGATCGTCAAGGCTTCGATTTATTGAGACCGCTGTTTCTGTCGAGCCCGAGGCCGGCTGCGTTTTCCGATGCTGCAAAAGACACTCCTCGGCCTGCACCAGGTCTTCTGGTGTCAAGCCGAGGGGAACAGAGAGAGCACACCGCCTCAAAATTTGAATTGGCGCCGATCGATGGCCGAAATCATCCTCGATTCCATCAATCCGCTTACATCAGACTAATACAGCTGCGTGGCGAATTTTCGGGATCTGCATTGGATTGATCCCCTCAACCGAAAGTGGGGCCACCTTCGGACTCGCCCCGCACGCCTCGGCCATGCATAGCCGCGTCCACGTCCTGCCAGGAATCCTCTGGCCCAGTGTAGAAAGCAGCGTCGTGAACCGAAGCGCCAAGGCCATAGCCGCGTTCCGTCGCGAGGGGCAGGCGAAGCGGATGGCATGCAAGGCATGCGCTAAGAAGCGGTCCGGCACGGTCAAGACGGCGGCAGAGTTCGCCCGCGCCGAGTTGGCGGCAAGCCCCGGAAGGAGAAAACCGCAAGCCGGAGGGCAAATCCAATGAAAAACCAAATACCTGAGTAATTAGTAATGGGTTGAAGATCGGGGAGCCGATTTTCTTGAAGATCGAGGGGCAGGTTTCGTCACTGTCACCTGCCCCGACAATCGACTTCGTCGCCCTAACCCAGCGATACCCGGACAGTGACAAACCCCAGAAGCAGAAAGCACAGTGACATGAGCAGGAAACTGGCCACACAGATCAAAGATTCCGCCATCCCCGGCAAGTGGAAGCGGATCGCAGAAGCATACGCCGCGTTCGCCAACAACGACGGCACCAACATCTACCCATCAAAAGAGAAACTCGGCAAGAAAGCCGGGTGCGGGCCTGGACACGGTCTATCGCCAGACGCCGGATTTGCTGGCATGCGGTCTACTGTCGTGCGCGCAGTCGCACACCTGCCGGGTTGAGAACTGCAACGAGGGCGCGACGCACTTCACGGGCGTATGGGGCCACTACACGGTTGTCTACAATTTGCACATCGAGAACCTGCAAAATGCCGAAACCTATCTTTCGGCAAAATATCGAAAGGTGTGTGCCGCAAAATGCAGAAAGGTGGGTGCCGCAAATTGCGATGCTACTCAGGCATTAAAAGAGACTCCCGCTTCGGCTTCGCCTACGCTTGGCACTCCAGACTCTTCCGCCCTTAAGGGCGGTAGTAAGCCAGGAAGTGAGAAAGTGCCGCTCGCGCCGGAGGCGCTCGCTTTTTCGGCTCCGGTCGCATCGCTCGAAAAGCAAAACCAAAAGCAGTTGGTTGGCACCGAGAACCAAAAGAGCGGTGGAGGCCCACAGAGAGAACAAGGCCCTCAATCGGTGCAAGAAATGTTTGAGGACTACTTCGATGATGCCATGCACCTTCTGTTGGAGATAACCCCCAAGCCGACAGACGTTATGGTGCGGGATGGCTACCCTCTTTGCCAGAAGATTCTGGGCTTCTTCATGTGGGAGTTCGACGAGATTACCCCGGAGGTTCGTCACTACCAGCAGTACGCTGCCAAGGCGGTGCTGCAATGGAACCGCGCCCATCGTTCCGGCACGTACGCGACCAAGGAAGACAAGAAGCTGTACATCCGCAGCGCCAAGCAGTTTCTCCGGGCGATGGAAGCAGGCAACCTGCTGAACGACTACCTGAACCACGACTTCGACCAGTGCGAGACGTGCAAGGCTGCCGGAGTGCAGCATTACGAGACCATCATCAACAACATCATCAAACGGCGCGAAGACGAAAAACGCCGCAAAGAAGACGAGCGCCGATTCCGCGAAGAGCAAGAGCGCATCGCTAGACTGTGTGCTCGCTGCCAGAATAGCCCGCTCGGCAAATACTCCTTGCCGGGCTTTCACGAGTTCCTTCAGGGCGGGCTGCAGGAGGTCAGCAAGCGCGTGTGCGACGCCTGCTACGACGCCGCCTACGAGGAGCAGCAGCGCAACATCAACGCTCGTGTGAAATATGTGCTGGAGCCACGCCAAGAGTACGCCGAAGCCAAGCGCCGCGAGAAGGAAGCCATGCTCGCCGCCTACGAGGCGAAGGAAGCTGCCAGAAAAGCCGCTGAAGAAGAGGCCCGCAAAAAGCGCATGGAAGAACTTGACGCGATGGAAGAGGATGTGCCGATCTGCCGTGGCTGCGGTCAGATCAGATTCCATGCGAAGGACTGCCCTACGCGCCAACAGGCAGCGCAGGCTGTGGGTTGAAAGGAAAAGCCCGGCACAGATGGACTCCGGTGCCGACCGAGACGAGGTAGCTACGCGAGCAAGTACACGAAAGGGTTTGGTACGCCGAGTTTCCGGTTACCGAGAGGTTTTCGAGCCTCGGTCGGTTGGCCATAGCCGATAAAAGAAGGCGGTGCGTGACGACTTGGAGTGGCCAGCGTCCGAATTCGTCCGCGCCTCAATGTGGTAGCCTCGCGAGTCGGTGCGCGGACTGGGGTCACTTTGGAGGAGAATGACCCCCGCTAAGGTTGGAACCTGTCGCGTCCGAAGGTTAAATACACAACGGCCAGGAAATCTAAACGATCACGCACTTGGTGGCGCGGCGGCGCGCTGGCGAGGTGAAACGTCCGCTTTCGGGCGGCCCGGCGTCATGTGGGCGAGGCTGCGAAGGTTTGACCTCCGTTGCTGTACCCCGTGACCCATTTTGTGTCGAACCCCTCTAAATTTTCCAAGCACCGTTCGGTTTTGCCACCAATGCTGGAAATCTCTGCTATCCCTGCCTGCCCAGCCTACTTACCCACATATAAAAGAACAAACACTATAGAAGAGAAGGGTTGTAGGGTGCTAAGACCTCCCAGTCACACCTGATGAGTGCACTCGCGTTTCGCTGTTTGTTCGGACCTCATTTTTGCCCCAAAATGGGGCTAAGTCTCGTGGTTTAACGGGATTGGGGCGTTCGGGACGCGCACACTGCTCTCAGAAGCAGCGATTTTACGCGATTTTACGCACCTAAAGCCATGCTACGTTCGAAGTAGGGACGAGTTACAAGGTGTCTCTAAGTCGAGAGGAACGAAACCTATGGCAGCAATACTAACTAGCGAGCTAGCTACGTCCCTGAAATGTCGCTCGAATCAGTGTGCCAGGAAATCGCGGCGTTCTTGATGCCCTTGGTCGAAGCTCTGAACGGCAAGGCCGCTCTTCCCAAAAAATGGTTGCACAATTCTTGGGAAAACTGACATTGGTGTTGGGGAGATGGTCGCCCATCCTTCCCATCACAGAAGCTGGTTGAAAGTGCGGTTGTAGAACACAATCACATGAGTCTCCGCACCGACTGACGGCCGATTATTCGTGAAGGATTTTCTTCTCAAGCACAATCGCCGGAGTTGTCAATGACTTGCCGAGGTTGTGGTTTTTCGGGTGTGTCGTAAAAGGTGTCGTAACCTTTTCTCGCTACGCCCGTATTTCAGCTGTTTCGGTTGTCGCGCCGTAATCCAGCGCAGCGCGGACGACATCGAGTTCCGGATGCTGATAATGCATCGCAGTCTTTACGTCTCGATGTCCCATGGTTTTCATGACGGCGGCCAGGTTCCCGGTCCGCATGAGAACCCTTGTGCCGTAGTCATGCCGGGCACAATATAAAACGAGTTCCTTCGGAAGGCCCGCTTGGCGGCGGGCCTCCCGGAAGAGGCGGTCGATTGACCGCAGGTACCCGGAAGCCGCACGGTTGGACGGAAACACCCATCCCTCGCTCCTTGTACCACAACGTGCACGCAAAAGCTCGATGACGCGGCGGCTCATTGGAACAAGTCGCCGCCCCTCGGTGGTCTTACTGTCGGGCACGAAAATCATGCGACTCTGCCAATCGAGATTCTCGATGCGCATGCGATAGAGTTCACGTTGGTTTCTCATTCCCGTATCGCGCATCAAGATGACGATGTCGCGGAAAAGTTCAAAGGTTCGCCTTCTCCAGGTGCAGGCCTGAGCTCCTTCGAGCAACTTCCTTTCTGCTTCATCATCAAGCCGAAGATGCCGCCCATGCTCCTTCATCATTTTGATTTTTGGAGAGTGGCCGATCACCTTCCACTCCTCCGCTTTGTGGAGCATCCTTCGCAGTGTCCGCAAAGCGCAGTTGGCATTTGCGGCCGAGCCCGGAAATTTCAATTGCTCGGCGCAATCGCCTGTGATCTGGTTCACTCGGACCTCCACAACCGGTGTCGCCTTCAGCAGCCGCCAGCCGTTGCGGTAGAACTTTCTCGTCATTTCTTCCAGCCTGGCGGTATCCACCCAAGCCAGAAAGCGATCAGCAAAGTCACCGAGAGCGGTGGGCTTGCTTGGAAGTGGATCGGTGTTTTCAATTACCGAAGCCAGCTTCAGGCATCCTATTTTTAGCGCCTTAACTGACTTCGTTTCCTGGGTTGACCCTCGGTAGCGACGGCCTCGCACCGTGAAGTCATACCAATAGAACTTCGATTTCGGCTTCTTAAAGAGCTTCACGAGTTTCCTCCTTGCTGCCCGCACGGAAGCAACTCGAATGTTCTGCACAATGCAATCGTGAGAACGGCTACATGATAGCTTACTTGGTCCCGAATGTATGCGTTTTCCCCTCCGAATACCGCGCCACGGGCTGAAATGGGATGAGCACCTGGTTTTTCACCAGGGGTCAAGCAAGAGGCAGATGATACGGTTACTGTGTTCTTTCCCCCCGCAACATCCGCCACGTCAGACCCCAGTTTTCCAGTCCAGCTGACCGAAACCCGATTGCATAAAGCTTGTGTGAACATCACTGAGTCGCGAGTCAGTGCGCCAGTCGAAATTAGCCCCCTTCATCCGAGTTGTCGGGAACAGGTTGCGCTTCACCATTTTCACCAGGCCCTGTGAGCCCGAACTTTTCCATGCGATAAATGAGTGTCTTGCGGCTGATGTTCAGGAAGCGCGCCGCCTTGGTCTGGTGCCAGTCGTGTTTTTCCAGTGCTTGGAGCAGAATTTCCTTTTCGACGTCCTCCAGACTGATACCCTCTTCAGGCAGTTTGAGGCTAATGTTTGCAATTCGAGACCTCTGCTGCCGGATGTCTGCCGGCAAATGCTCCGGTCTGATGACCTCCCCCTTGCCGAGCACGACAACGTGCTCGACCACGTTCTCCAATTCGCGCACGTTCCCGGGCCAGTTGTAGTGTGCCAACACTTCAAGCGCTTCTTCGGAAATCGAAGCCGGGGAGATGTTGTACTTTGCACATTGCTTCTTCAGAAAATGTTCCGCCAGAAGTGGAATGTCTTCTTTTCTTTCCCGAAGAGATGGCAGACTCACCTTTACCACGCTCAGCCGGTAGAACAAGTCCTCGCGAAATTGGCCATCTTCCACCAAGGCCTTGAGGTTGCGGTGGGTAGCAGCGAGAATCCGCACGTTTACCTTGATCGGATTTGGGTACCCGATCTTGTCGATCTCTCGCTCCTGAATGACACGGAGCAGTCTGATCTGGAGATTGGGCGTCAGGTCACCGATTTCGTCTAGAAACACCGTTCCTTCGTTGGCGGCTTCAAACTTGCCCACGCGGTCGGCCAAGGCTCCCGTGAAGGAACCCTTCCGATGCCCGAACAGTTCTGATTCGATCAAGTTCTCGGGTATGGCCCCGCAGTTGATCGTGATGAATGGCTTCTTAGCCCGCAGGCTGTTCTGATGGATGGCTTTGGCAAGGAGCTCTTTTCCAGTGCCGGTTTCCCCGGTTAGTAAGACCGTGGAATCACGGCGGGCGACCTGTGTGGCCACATCAAAGACGTCACGCATCTTGCGCGACTGGCCTATTAGGTTCTCGAAGCGAAAAGCTGTGTCCGCAAAGTCACGCAAATAGCGGTTTTCGTCAACCAGTTGCTGGCGCTCAAGAGCGCGATGTACACAGAGCTTGAGTTCATCCGCGTTTAGCGGTTTTAGAATGTAATCCGCGGCGCCCAGTTTCATTGCGTCTACGGCATTGCCAACGGTTCCAAAAGCCGTGATGAGAATGACGGGCGTGTCCTGATTGATCCCCTTGATGCGGCCGAGCAGGTCAAGACCATCCATTCCAGGCATGCGTATGTCGGCAATCACGAGACAAGGGGATTTCTGCTCGAAGGCGTGCAGGGCCACTTTGCCATCGTTGGCGACGAGAGTCGGGTAACCTTCTTCTTGCAACCAGAACTCGATTAGGCGCCGCTGGCTGGCATCATCATCTACTATCAGTATGGGTGCGCTAGGCATGATTCTCGTCCTGTAAGACTGTTTCCGGAAGACCAGCCTCGGACCCCAACGGCAGCGTGACCCTGAAGGTCATACCTCTCGCGGGATTTCTCTGCGCTGCGATGTGTCCTCCATGTTGGTTGACGATCTGGTAGGCAATCGAGAGGCCCAAACCGGTGCCGTCGGGGCGAGTCGTGACGAACGGGTTAAAAACCCGCTCCAGGTCCTCGGGCGGGATTCCTACACCTTCGTCCTGCACTTCCAAGATTATCGATTCTCGCGTGCGAGCCGCCCGCAATACGATTTCGCCGCCACTTGGCATCGCCTGAATCGCGTTGATGACCAGGTTGAGAAGCACTTGCTTCATTTGCTCCGGATCGACTGACACAGTCGACACACTGCCGGGAGATTCAACGCGCACCCGTATTCCTGACATCTTGGCGGTTTCCGCAGCCAGTTTGCCGACCGCGTCCAACAGTTCTTCGGGTTCGGTCGGAACTCGTTTTGGAGGTTGCGGGCGAGCAAAATCCAGAAAATCAGTGAGTAGACCCTTGAGCCGGTTGATCTCCTTCTGGGCGAGGGTGCCGAATTCCTGCCGGGTATCGGTTGGCAGTTCCGGTCGGCGCAGAATCTGCACCGCACCCTCCACCGAGCCCAGTGGATTCCGAATCTCGTGGGCCAGTCCGGCAGAAAGCTCCCCCAAAGCGGAGAGTCGATCGGCGCGACGCAGTTGCTCGAAGGATGCATGCAGCTGCCCGTAGACCTCGCTGAGCTTGCGGGCAGTTTCTTCCGCGTGCGCACGTTGCGTCCTCTCGTGGTCCGCCAACAGCCCGGTTAGCGGGCCAATCAGAAAGAACATTCCCACTTCGACGATTTGGGTTGCGCGGTACTCCGGCTCGAATCCCCAGGACATCTGTATGTGGGGGATGTACAAGACCGCGGAGATGGAGGCAGCGAGGACCCCGCCCCTCCAGCCAAACCACAAAGCCATGAGCAGGATCGGTACATAGTAAGCCCGCTGCAACAACGGGTGCAGCCAGATGTGGCTGGTGGGAGTCGCGTAATGGAGGAGCGATACTGCGACGATGGCCGCGATCAACACGGTCAACCGCAGGCGTTTTATACTCGCTACGCTCATTTCAGGGCGATTCTAGCACCGCAACAGCGGTTGCTAAGAAACGTTCGAAGCAACCGCTGCGCGGACGAAAAAAAGCGTCTAGTTCGCAACCGCCTGAATCGAGCGAAGCTGCAGGTCCCCGGTGATTTCGTCCAGAAGGCCGGTCGCGACGACTTTCTGAGCCGCGAACTTTTCCGCTGTCTGCTGGTCGGTCAAAACAAAACTGTGCGTCCCATCATTGAGCACATACTTGGCCCCGGGCAGCTTTACGCAAGCGCGGACGCATTCGGCCGTTTTCTGCACGATCTTGTGAGACAGGCCGCACTGCGAGTCGGTAATCACGCCCGCAATGCTCAGGAGCCGAGTGTCGGCTGGGTGGAACCAGCGTCCTGTGTGGTACGAGCCCGCAAAGACCAGGAGCACCATTGCGAAAACTCCTGCGAGAACCCACGCTGGGCGTGGAAACTGTGGCACCCAGAACTTGGAGGGCTTCGGTGCGCGCTCTCCCTCGGTTCCACTCAAAAACAGAGGTGGCTGATAGTCCCAGCTGCCAAGCTGCACCTGGTTGACATCGACCTTGATATCCCCAGGGATTGGAAAAGCGAAGCTTCTGAGTAAATCGAATTCCTCGACACTGCGCACCTTCCCGCGCAGCACCGCGGTATGGTCTGCGACCTCCACATCCAGGTCGAGGTGTGCGGTCGGCGGGTTCTGCGCTAGTGCTGCGCGAATGCGACTCGAAACAACAAAGCGTTCGACTAATGCAACATCGGCAACGCTGGGCCGGAAGCGAACCTGACTTTGGATCAGGTCAGAGATGACTGTGCAGGCCTCATCGAGAGTTGTCTGCTCAAAGTCGATGAGGAAATCATGGCCGAACGGCAGCGCCGCTTTGAGGCCGAACAGGTAGTGTTGCCAGCGACGCTCATTGCGGTCGCATTTATTCAAGTGCTTCTCTGCCTTATCTCCAGGCAGACTGAGGCGTTCTTGCACTTGCAGTTTTCGAAATCTGTGCGAGGCTTCGACACGAACGCGCAGGATGTGTCTCGCCTCCAAGTTGAGGAGGTCCGCCCCGATGCCATAACACACAATGCCTCCTTCTCGTATGTCCTCCGCAAGCGCCGCTTGCAGCAGCAGGACTTGAATCTCGGGATCGCGGAGGAATCGGTCGAGAAAACGGGGAGCGTTTTCAAACGCGGCTCTTAACCTCTTCTGGTCAGCACCCCAGGCCGCAGCTCGCTCAACTAAGATCGACGAGTCTACGTATCTGAATCCCAGTCTCTCCGCGAGACCTTCAGCAAATTCCTCACCGCCACTGAAGGCTTCCTCGGAAATAGCAATGATGCACATCCTGCCCTCCTCCGCCGGCCGGTTGGAACGCCGCGGACGGCTCTTGGCTGCCATCAGCACGTTGGCGACCTCTGGACCCCCTGTTGCGAACCGGCACCGAAGCAAGGAGTTACGCCGTAGTTGCGACGAGCCAAGATGGGCAGGCCTTGGCGGAATTGGCCGATTTCAGGCACCGGCTGCCTCTTTTAGGGCAACTGGTCGCGCTTCCGCCGCGCTCTCAATCGCATCGTCCAGGGCGGAACCGTTTGTTGAGAAAGCGTTAGGTTCGGTGGGGTGAGCGCCAAGGCTCTGGCATAGCACGTGCATTTGCAAGGAAGTGCATTCATCTCAGTTGAGGAAAATCGTCAGAAGGGATTCATGAATCTCTGTCGACCTCGGACTATGTGACAGTCGTCACGATGAGACGTGACGTAGACCTTGTTCTCGCTTGTATCGAAGACTTAGCATCCAGAAACAGTGGAGTAGGAATGACGTGCGTTGGAAAGTTCGCCGCTGTGCTGCTCAGCATAACCATCCTCGCAATGCCAGCAGCCACGATGCCGCTCCACTGCCTAATGGCTACCTCGGGAGGGAACGCTCATCCCTGTCACACGATGGGAATGGATTCCTCTGCGGACAACATCAAAGGAACACCTTCCGATCGCTCTTGTTGCACTGTCTCACCGGCCAGGCCTCAACCGTTCACTGTTCCGCAGGCGCCGGTCACCAACTCGGTTGCGCCGACGGCGTCGCAAACGTTCTTGTCTGATCCTCCGGCTGTCCCCGTGGTCCAGGTGCCGTTTGATTGGAACATTCAATCGCCCAGCACCCCTCCCCAGGCCGTTCTCTGCACTTTTCTGATCTAGTCCTTTTTCCGTAGCGGCAATTTCTTAGCGCGAAGGCTCGCGACGACTTGTTCTATCGCGCGTTGTTCACGCGGATTAACTCAAAGTCCGTCTTTCCTTGCGGAAAGACACTAGCCAAAGAAAGACCCTTATTAGGAGGACACAATGCGAACGAGAAAACTCATGTTAGCTACTCTTGGTTGTTTGTTGCTGTGGACGCTGGCGGCTGTCGCCACCCCGGCACAGAAGGAACATGCACTCAAAGTTGGCAAAAAGGGCGAGATCACTCTCACCCACCAGACAAAGGTGGGAAACATAGTGTTGCAACCGGACACCTATGTCATCCAGCACCGAGTATCCGGCGCCAATCACTTCGTGCGCTTTGTTGAACTGAAGCAAGTGGAATTCCAACAGCCCCCGGAGGCCACGGGGGTGTCTGATACGTACACGGAAGAGGATAAGGCCGGAGAGATAAAATGCCGGCTCGAACCCGCAGCCGGACGGATCAAGGAGACAACTGCGTATACGGTGACCGCTGGTGGCGTAGTCCGGATTACCAAGGTCGAGATCAAAGGGGAAGATGTTGTGCACATCTTCTAAGGACAACATAACCGGGGCAGGATGGAAGTGCGACGAACCCGCCCCGGATTCTTTTGAGATGACGATGAGGTACTTATGAAACGAGCGACGCAGAAAGGCCGTTCTCTTAGAGCAGTGGAGATCTCGTGTCACGCTCCGGATGCCCGAGACGTGTTTCTCGCGGGAACGTTCAACGGTTGGGACCCTAGCGCGTGCTCAATGAAAAGGGCCGCACAGGGAATGTGGAGGGCGACCCTACAACTTGCGCCGGGCATTTACGAGTATAAATTCTTGGTGGACGGGAAGTGGGTTTGCAAGCCTGTATGGATGAGCTCGATCCGGCGTTGTTAAGCGAGGAGGATTGGGTCTCTAATGTTTACGGCACTGCAAATCGCAGAGTCAAAGTTGTTTGAGTTCCACAGTTTAGGAGTGTCTCATGATCAGGAAAGTTCTTGTTGTGCTCGCGTTCGGTTTCCTGGGGCCTGCGGTCGGAAATGGGCAGCAGGCACCGGTCTCCGTGGCCGTCGAGTCACTTTCTACCGCGAAACCGGCCGAGACCAGCCAACAATCATCCATTGATCTTGAAGATTTGGTTCGTGAAGGTCTGCAGAAGAATCCAGCCGTCCAGAGCGCGGCGCATTTGGTGGAAGCGCAGCGGCGACGCGTCCCGCAAGCGAAGGCGTTGCCTGACCCAACTGTCGGCGTCGGCTGGATGGGCAATATTCGACCGTTCTCGGTTCAGACGGGAGACCCGTCCAGCTATCGCAGTGTGAGCGCAATGCAGATGCTGCCCTATCCTGGCAAGCTCAAGCTTCGCGGCGAGATTGCTTCGAAGGAAGCCGATGCCACCTCTTCGGACCTTGAGGCGGTTCGCCGGCGCGTCACGGCGGATGTGAAGACCGCCTACTACGAATACTGGTTCTATGACAAGGCGCTGCAGACCACTCTGAAGGACAAGGATTTGTTGACGAAGCTGTCCCAGATTGCGGAAGCCCGCTATCGGGTGGGTAAAGGAATTCAGCAGGATGTCCTCAGATCACAGGTGGAGATTTCATTGCTGCTACAGCGGCTCACCCTACTTCAACAGCAGCGATAGACTTCACAAGCCCGCCTAAACACGCTGCTGGCACGTAGTCCGGAAGCGCCACTCCCTCCGGCGGCGAATATCGAGAGATCTCCTCTGAACTACTCCCTCGAAGACCTGTACAGACTCGCGCGGCAGAATGATCCCGGCCTTCATCGCGAGCAACAGATGATTGAGCGCAACCAACTCGCTGCGAACCTTGCGCAGAAAGACTATTACCCGGATCTGAGCGTTGGATACATGTACAGCAGCGTCCGATGATGCCTGACATGCACGGGATGACGTTCACCATAAACGTCCCAGTCTTCTACAAGAGCAAACAACGAGAGGAAGTGAAACAGGCGACTGAAGAGCGGCTTTCAGCCGAGAGCAGCCGCGATAATCGGCAGAATGAGCTGAATTTCGAACTGAAACAGCAATATCTGGCAGCCAAGGCTTCGGATGAACTTCTGCGGCTGTTCTCTCAGGGTGTTATACCGCAATCGTCGTTGGCACTGGAGTCCTCGATGTCTTCCTACCAGGTTGGCACGGTGGATTTTCTTAGCGTATTGGGAAATTTCTCGACCGTTTTGAATTACGAAATCGACTACTACCGCGAGCTCGCGAATTACCAATCTTCGTTGGCGCGGATGGAGAGCATGGTGGGCGTGGACCTGACTTCGACGGCCGCGCAACCGGGTAACCAGCACCCGGCGGGAGGAGAGTAAAGCAATGCTTCGCAAAGTTCTAAGCGTTTTGGCAATCGTGACCGCAATCGCATTAGCGGTTGGAGTCACTCTTCAGCGGAAAAGTGTCAGCTATTTTCCAGCACCAGCAATCAACCTCGCAGACGAGTGCAGCGGGAAGCGAACGCAAAGTTCTCTATTGGTACGACGCGATGAACCCGCAGCACCACTACAACCAACCCGGGAAAGCGCCGGATGGAATGGACTTGGTACCCGAGTACGCCGAGGAGAACGGCACCAAATCCGAATGCGACAACGCATCGGCGTCAAGCGTGGAACGAAAGGTTCTCTATTGGTATGACGCGATGAGCCCGCAGCATCACTACAACAAACCCGGAAAAGCGCCGGACGGCATGGACCTCGTGCCTCAATATGCGGAGGACAACACTTCTCCGAGCGGCAGTGCGGCAACCGCAACAGCCATGCCCGCTGGCACGGTCAAAATCGCAGCGGACAAGCAACAACTGATCGGCGTAAGGACCGAAACTGTCGAACGGCAGTCTTTGGTGCGGACCGTGCGTACAACTGGTCAGCTTACAAGCGATGAGACGAAGCTGGCGACACGTGCACGTTAAGGTGAACGGGTATATCGACAAGGTCTACGTCGATTACATCGGGCAACTCGTCAAGAAAGGCCAACCACTTTTCACGCTCTACAGCCCGGACCTTGTGGCCACCGAAGAGGAATACCTGATTGCCAAGCGCGGCGCGAAGGACCTGGGCGCCTCGCAATTCCCCGAGGTTTCACAGGGCTCCCAATCGCTGCTGCACTCCACCCGTGAGCGCCTGAAACTGTGGGACATCAGCGACGAACAGATCAAGAAGCTCGACGAGACCGGTGAGGTCACGAAGACTTTGACTTTCTACTCGCCCGTCAGCGGCTTCGTAACCGACCGCAAGGCGTTTCCGCAAACCGCCGTCACTCCGGATATGGATCTGTACTTGATCAGCGATCTATCCACCATCTGGGTGAACGCGGATGTGTACGAGTACGAAGTGCCGTTTGTGAAGGTGGGGCAGACGGCGGACATGCAACTGAGCTATTACGCCGGGAAGACCTACACCGGAAAAATTACCTACATCTACCCGACCGTCGATCCCGTTTCCCGCACGGTGAAAGTACGCATCGAGTTTCCGAACCCAAGTTTCGATCTGAAGCCGCAAATGTTCGCCAACGTGCAGTTGAAGATCAACTATGGCAAGCAGATTGTAGTACCCCAGGAAGCGATCATGGATTCCGGGGACAAGCAGTACGTGTTTGTCGTCCACGACGGCGGCGTATTCGAACCGCGCGTGATCCAGATGGGCGCGAAGCTCGAAGGCAAGGTGGTCGTTCTGTCTGGCCTGAATGCAGGAGAGACCATCGTGACCTCTGGGAACTTCCTGATTGATTCCGAGAGCCGTCTGAAGAGCGCAATGAGCGGGATGCAGCACTAAGGAGATTGTTTATGGCGAAGAAAGCTTCCATATATTCGGCCGTCGTCTTGATCGTAGTTGCGGGCCTGTTCGCGGGCGGTTACTTGCTTGTAAACCGCCGCTCGCAGATGGAATGCGGATTCTGCCAACGCCAGATCAATCCGAAGGCACACGTCGTGGCTGAAGTCGGCGGGCAACGGCGTGATGTTTGCTGCACGCATTGTGCGGTAACGGAGGCCCGACAGGAGAAGAAGCCGCTGCGGCTGATCGAAGTGACGGACTATCCCACCGGAAAGCTGGTGAGCCCGGAAGGGGCGTGGTTCGTCGAGGATAGCCGCGTGATCGCGTGCCAACACGACATGTCCAAAATGGATGAATCCAAGCACATGGAACCGTTGGCGTTCGATCGCTGCTCGCCCGGCACGTTCGCCTTCAGCGACCGCAAAGCGGCAGAAGCGTTTGTGGCCCAGAGCGGTGGTGTTTTGCGGAGCCTACCAGAGGTGCTGGCGGAGGCCCAGTAGCAATGATTGATCGAATCATCGAAATCTGTGCCAAGAACAAATTCCTCGTGTTCTCTGTTCATCGGCGTGGCAGTGCTGCTTGGTTGGCATTCGATGAAGAACACGAAGTTGGATGCGATCCCCGACCTGTCGGATACGCAGGTCATCGTCTATTCCAAGTGGGACCGCAGCCCCGACATCATGGAAGATCAAGTCACGTATCCCATCACCTCGGCGTTGCTGGGTTTGCCCAAAGTGAAGGACATCCGCGGCTTCTCGGATTTCGGGTACTCCTACGTCTACATCATCTTTGAGGAAGGTACCGACATTTATTGGGCACGCTCGCGAACGCTTGAGTATCTGAATTCCGTCGTCCCCCGCCTGCCGAAAGGCGTCAACGTTGAATTAGCGAAGGACGCGACCGCCGTCGGTTGGGTGTATCAGTACGCTTTAGTCGATACCACTGGACAATACAGCATTGAGAAGCTGCGGAGCTACCAGGATTGGTATCTGCGCTACGACTTGCAGTCTGTACCTGGGGTAGCGGAAGTCGCGCCCTTGGGCGGCTTCGTCCGGCAGTATCAGGTCAACGTCGATCCCAACAAGCTGCTTGGCTACAAGATCCCGATCAACATGATCGTGGACGCCATTCAGAAGAGCAACAACGATGTCGGCGCCCGGCTGGTGGAGATGTCGGGCCGCGAGTATATGGTGCGAGGGCGCGGCTACATCAAATCGCTCGATGACATTGGCAACATCGTTGTAATGTCGAACCCGCAGAGCGGCACACCTGTGCTGGTGAGAGACGTTGCCACGGTTACCTACGGACCCGACATCCGACGTGGTATCGGTGAACTGGACGGCCAGGGGGAAGCGGTCGGCGGTGTCGTCATCATGAGGTTCGGCGAGAACGCGCAGAAGGTTATCGAGCGCGTGAAGCAAAGAATCCAGGACATTGAACCCACACTGCCGAAGGGACTGAAGATCGTCAACACCTATGACCGGTCGGACCTGATTGATCGCTCAGTCGACAACCTGAAGCACACACTCATCGAAGAACTGATCATCGTCAGCCTGGTAATTCTCATTTTCCTATGGCACTTCCCGAGCGCAATTATTCCGATCACTGCCATTCCACTCACCGTAATTCTTGCGTTCATCCCCATACAGCTATCGGGCATGACGGCAAACATCATGTCCCTGGGCGGCATTGCCGTGGCAATTGGGGCCATGGTGGACGCGACCGTGGTCATTGTGGAGCAGATTCATAAGAAACTCGAGCACTGGGAAGCGGAAGGCCGGCCCGGCAGTCGCTCACTCGTCCTGCTGTCGGCTATCAAGGAGGTGGGCGGACCCAGCTTTTTCGCCTTGTTAGTGATCGCCGTCTCCTTTCTGCCGGTGTTCACGCTTGAGGCGCAAGAGGGACGACTGTTCAAGCCGCTGGCATTCACGAAAAACTTCGCTATGGCCATTGCTGCCGTGTTGGCCATTACGCTCGTGCCGGCGACGGTCGGTTTGCTGTTCGGACGCACGCGGCCCTTCAGTTTCTGGCCGAGATGGCTGGCTCGGGCGGTCACCGCATTGGCTATTGGCACGATACACAAGGAAGAGAACCACCCCATCAGCCGTCCGCTGATGAAGATCTACCACCCTGTCTGCGAGTTCGCCCTGGAGCACAAATGGAAGACCATCGCGGTGGCGTTCATCGCTATGGCTCTTACAGTCCCTGTGTTCTTCAAGCTTGGCTCGGAATTCATGCCGCCTCTCGATGAAGGCACGCTGCTGTACATGCCGACAACTTTGCCCGGCATGTCCGTCACGGAAGCCTCAAGGCTGCTTCAAGTGCAGGACAAGATCATCAAGAGTTTCCCTGAAGTTGACCGCGTATTCGGCAAGGCCGGTCGTGTGGAGAGCGCCACCGATCCTGCACCGTACTCGATGATGGAAACGGTGATTGTTCTGAAGCCCCACATGGGCTGGCCAAAGCGCGAACGCTGGTACTCGAAGTGGGCTCCCAATTGGTTGCAGAGCACGCTCGGGCGCTTCTGGCCGGATCACAAGACTACACAGGAACTGATCTACGGCCCCGGCGGTCTGAACGATGCCCTCACCATGCCGGGTATTGCGAATGCCTGGACCATGCCGATCAAAGCACGCATCGACATGTTAACCACTGGGGTGCGCACGCCGCTCGGGATCAAGGTGCTCGGCTCCGATCTGAGCGAAATCGAGAAAGTCGGCGGACAAATCGAGATGGCGCTGAAGGACATCCCCGGTACGACCAGCGTGTTTGCCGAGCGCACGACGGGCGGCTATTTCCTGGACTTCGACCTCAAACGCGATCAACTCGCCCGGTACGGACTGACTGTGGACGATGCCAACGACGTTTTGATGTCCGCCGTTGGCGGTGAGCCGGTAACCACCACGATTGAGGGGCGGGAACGGTATTCAGTCAATGTGCGCTATCTGCGTGACTACCGCAGCGACATCGACGCGCTGCAGCGTGTGTTGGTCAACACGCCTTCCGGCGCGCAGATTCCGCTGGGACAAGTTGCTGACATCTCGCTGAAGACCGGTCCCGGCATGATCCGAGATGAAAATGGCCGGCTCAGTGGATATGTCTACGTCGATGTTTCGGGGCGCGACATCGGCAGCTACGTTACTGAAGCCAAGAAAATCGTATCGGATAAAGTAAGCGTGCCCGCAGGCTATCAACTGGTCTGGAGCGGACAGTATGAAGCGATGGAGCGCGTGAAGGAGCGCCTGAAGATCGTGCTCCCTATCACACTCTTCATTGTCTTTCTGCTGCTGTACTTCAATACCAAGTCGACGGTGAAGACTTTCATAATCCTCCTGGCGGTGCCGTTTTCTGCGATTGGCGCGGTCTGGTTCCTCTACCTGCTGAACTACAACATGAGCATTGCGGTGTGGGTTGGGTTGATCGCGCTGCTCGGAGTGGATGCTGAGACTGCTGTCTTCATGTTGTTGTACCTAGACCTTGCCTACCACGACGCCATCAACAGGGGGCGAATGAACAGCTGGGATGATCTGCGGGAAGCCATCGTGGTGGGCGCGGTCAAACGTCTCCGCCCGAAAGTGATGACGGTGGCCTGCATGCTTTTCGGACTGCTGCCGATCATGTGGTCGGTCGGAGCTGGCGGCGACGTCATGAAGCGCATCGCGGCCCCGATGATCGGCGGGATTATCACCTCGTTCCTCATGGAGCTCGTTATCTATCCGCCGATCTTCGCAATCTGGAAATGGAACTTCGAGGTGAAGCCGACACTAAAGCAGCGGGGCCCAGAGCATCTCGAACCAAAGACGATTGAGGAGCCGGCACATGCTTAGATGGACTCGGCAACTCGGGACGGTAGTCGTGCTGGTTACCTTCGCTGCGTCCGCGTGGTCGCAGACAGGGAGTTACACCGTCCCGGCGGCTTTGCTCGGGGATGATTTTCTTGTCTACCACCAGGCCCTAGCCAATGCGGGTGATTTGGCTCTGGCGAATATCGCGCAGGAAGCTGAAATCACCAGCAAGATCGCAGGCGTTGCGACCAGCAGCCCGGCCCCGCCGGATGCCACGATGCTGCACCAGTTCGCTCAACGGTATTGGAATGGTAACGATGAGGCCGTGCGTCGCGCTGTCGCGAGAGTGACGCAACTCAGACCCGTCTTGATCCCTGTTCTGCAGAACGAAGGTATCCCAAACGAGATTTCGGCCCTCGTCTTAGTAGAGAGCGCTGGGCAACCGACCGCCCTCTCCCCCAAAGGCGCACGCGGTATCTGGCAGTTCATGCCGGATACCGCGCGTCGCTACGGTTTAACTGTGAACTCTGAAACCGATGACCGGTTGGACGTGCAGAGATCAACCCGTGCTGCAGCTCGCTACCTTCGCGATCTGCACACGCAGTTCGGTGATTGGTCGCTCGTTCTCGCTGCATACAACGCCGGCGAACACCTCGTGCAGAATGCAGTCTTGCGCGCCGGCAGCGAGGACTTTGCACTCTTGGGTAGACAGCGGTTGCTTCCGGCAGAGACAAGGGCCTACGTACCCGCCGTGATGGCTGCGTCGACCTTGCTCAGCGGTGACCGTTTGTTCGGCACTAGCAAAAGCCAAGGTGCCATAGGTCCGTCAGTTCTATACGCAAGCTCTGCGGTCGAAGGCGGACGATGAAAACCCTGGCTCAACCGCGAGCTTTTATTGATACGTATCGGCGACGCTCACATCGCCGCAATAGGACGGCGTCCCTAGCGCTGAGTACAGTTTGGCTTCTCTGGCTGATTGCTGGTTTCTTGGTCACAATCTGGGGTACTGCAGCATGGTACGGATCAACTATGCAGCCGAAAGTTCCTTCGCGCCTCGCCAAGTCAATGGACACGCCAAACGTCCTCAGCGTTATAGCGAGCATCCGTGGGAGGCGATGAAGACCCACCTCTCTAACATATCGATGACCGAACAATACGGAGGAATTGCCGACATAGCGGCGGGCGAACGCAGTCCACATGGGGGAGTTAGCGACTATCCTGCTGATCGTGTTCTTTCTGAACGCAATCCCGCAGCGTCTGGTTTCTGATTGGGAGGTCAAAATGGACCACATGACACATCAAGCTCCCGCACAGTCGGACCCGCATACGGGTCACAAGATGTCCAATGCCCGCGGAGGCCACGACCGTCACGCCGGACACTCGGTCGCCATGTTTCGCGACAAGTTTTGATTGAGCCTCGCTTTCACGATTCCTGTGGTCGCCTGGTCCACGGACGTCCAACACTGGCTTGGGTACACAGCGCCTTCCTTCCCCGGCTCGAAGCTTATCCCCGCGATACTTGGAACGGTTGTCTTCATTTATGGTGGCCTGGTCTTCATTCGCGGGGCATGGGGAGAACTTGCCGATCACAAGCCCGGCATGATGACTCTCATCAGCCTCGCGATCATAGTCGCCTTTGGTACGTCGCTGGCCGCAACATTCGGCCTCTTCGAGATTGAAGTTTGGTGGGAACTCGCATCGCTGATCACGATCATGGTCCTCGGCCATTGGTTGGAAATGAGAGCCATTTCCCAGGCTCGCGGTGCGCTCCATGCACTTGCCGCCCTGCTCCCCGACACTGCCGAACTCGTAAGTGGCGCGGAGGCTCAGACCGTTCCAATTTCTGAGTTGAGAGTGGGCGACATTGTCCTCGTCCGGCCGGGAACTCGAGTCCCGGCAGATGGCACGGTCGTCGAGGGCGCTGCGGATGTTGATGAGTCGATGATTACGGGCGAGTCCAAGGCAGTCTCGAAGGGGCCGGGTGGCGGGGTCATTGCAGGAACGGTCGCAAGTGGCGGAAGCCTTCGAGTTCGCATAACGGCTGTCGGGGAGCAGACGGCCCTTTCCGGCATAATGCGGCTCGTTGCGGCTGCCCAGGCTTCCGGATCTCGCACCCAAGCTCTCGCCGACCGTGCCGCCGCAATCCTTTTCTACGTAGCGGTAGCGTCTGGCGCAGTCACTTCCGCTTACTGGTGGCTTTCAGGAGACAAAGAACATGCCCTGATCAGGACGGCGACCGTCCTCATCATTGCCTGCCCGCACGCCCTAGGGCTGGCGATTCCACTCGTGATTGCGATCTCGACATCTCTCGGGGCCCAGAACGGACTCCTCGTCAAGGACAGACTTGCGCTCGAACGTGCCCGCAATTTGGACATGGTGATTTTCGATAAGACCGGGACGCTCACGCGTGGGTCCCCCGCATTTTCGGGAGTCGCGGCTGCGCCTGGCAGCAACGAGAACGATTTGCTTGCCGTTGCTGCTGCCGTCGAAGCCAACTCCGAACATCCGCTCGCGAAAGCAATCGTAGCCGAAGCCAAGCGCCGAAACCTGCCCACATTGCAAGCTGCCGACTTCGAAGCGTTACCCGGTCGAGGGGCAAAGGCATTTGTAAGTGGCAAGAGCGTGGTAATCGGGGGACCACGTCTGTTGACCGAGGGCAAGATAACCGTACATCCAGACGTTGAAAAGTTAACGCTGATCTGGGCGTCGGAGGGAAAGACGGTTCTCTACGTCGTCGTCGAAGGGGGACTGCTCGGCGCTTTCGCAGTCGAGGATGAGATTCGGCCCGAATCCCAGGAAGCCGTCACGGAGCTTCATCGACTTGGTATCCGGGTCGCAATGATCACTGGAGATTCCAAAAGGGTAGCCGATTCGGTTGCGAGGCGCCTCGGTATAGACGAAGTTGCAGCGGAGGTGCTTCCCGCCGACAAGGCTTCGGCAGTGAAGCGCTTTCAGGCGGGCGGCCGGAGGGTCGCAATGGTGGGTGACGGGGTGAACGACGCGCCAGCGCTGGTGAGCGCGGATGTCGGAGTCGCGATTGGCGCGGGAACCGATGTGGCGATTGAGTCGGCCGGAATCGTGCTCGTGCGCAGCGACCCCCGCGATGTAGTGGGAGCGATCGAACTATCTCGCGCTACCTACCGAAAGATGATTCAAAATCTGGTTTGGGCGACCTCGTATAACCTGGTCGCTATCCCGGTTGCAGCAGGCCTTTTCGTCCGATCGGGACTCGATCTTCCCATGAGCGTTGGTGCAGTCGCAATGAGTCTCTCCACCATCATCGTGGCCGCGAACGCGCAGTTGCTTCGCCGACTGAAACTGCAGCATACCGGTTCATAAGAAGAGAAATCAATCGGGGGCAAGATCCCATCTGGCGCGGGACCTAGTCAAACAAGAAGCATGTCCCAGGCGTGTTTATCGGGAAATGCTATTCCGAGGAGCTCGGTGCAAATGGGGAGAGAGAAAGAAGGGCTTCGTCGTTCCTAAGCGACACCAGATGAAGCACTTAGATTTTAACCTGTTCTCGGTTCGGGACCAGAAGGTCGAAAGTTCAAATCCTGTCTGCCGCGGCTATTCTTTCATAGTGCCCACGGACGCCGCAGCAATGTTCCAGTCTGTCGATGTGGCAAGTTGCAACATGGGTCACGGTGTGCCGTTGCTGTGCCACGTGTCGCGTTCGGACCAGTTGCAAATCCTGGATTTCTTGCATCGTGCTCGGAGTAACTTCCGTGCGGGCTGGTTGCCGGCAAGTCATTGATGTCAGTGGCTATTGTAGTGGACGACTCCTTCAGATCGGTTAACGGCCGATCAGTCGTACAGGTGGGAAAACCCGAATAAAACCTCATCCTTATTTATATGCTGTGTGCCAGTTGTGTGCCGGATTTGAGGATCAGGCGCTCGATTAGAATGCTGCCGAGTCAACAGTTTCTATAATGATCTTGCATTTACCAAGGCGTTGGCAGCTAGTATGGTTCCCCATGCCACCCGGCACCTGCAGGACGGCATCGAAATCCGCACGCTGCAGCAGTGGATGGGCCACGGCAATATCGCCTCGACCGTGGTATATCTGAAAGGCGTCCGCAACGCGGATATTCAGAACAGGATCAACAAGGGCAGCTTCGCGGCTTTTGCCTGCCGCTTCGCCGTTGTTCAGAAAACTCGGGAATATGCCGCCCCCCAAAATTCTCTTGGCCGGATTGATCCACGCCTATCAAGGGCTCGAATCACCGCGGCCCACTCCCTTGGAGCGCGACCAGCGCCGCAAGTTGACAGACAGAATCCTTCAGGAAATTCAAACGTTCCAGCCGAACATCATTGCAGACGAAACTCCTGACACGGACAACGTGGATTTGTTGGCCACACTGCCTTCGGCCCCGATTTCCATTGATATTGCCGACGCACGAAAGCAGCAACGGGGATTGAGCCTCGACAGAAGCATGCATTTCGTTTGTCCGTTTGTAGATTCCATACGCGAGTGCTATTGGCGGTTTCGCCTCCACTGTTTGTCGAAAAAACAGCCGGAGCCGCGCATACTGATGCTGATCGGGGCGCTCCATTTAGAGGCATCCTTCGAGCGCAATTCATTTCCCGATTTGCTCACGAGAGCGGGTTACGATGTTTCCACCTTCAATATTTACAGGGAATCGGGGTGGGATCACACTTGGATTCACGACTGGCGACATCCGGTGACTCCCACGACTGGATCCCCCCCACCTTTCGATGCTGCGTCGCCACAGGCTTGTATCAGCGCGATCATCATTGCGACCACAAGATTTACTGGAAAACATTCCTGGCCAGCAAGGAACAGCAACCCCAATAGACCTCAATCCCGGGACATCCGCAACTGGTTCGCGGTGAAGCAGCCCGGCGAGCCGCTGTCCGAGGGCATGGAAAAACTGATGATCGAACCCGCGGCCGTGGAGATCCATGCCGGAGACGGCCGTGCCGACCTGTCGAAGGTCCAGCTTGAATCTGTGATCGTGTTGTGAAGCAGAAGTTTCCGCCGCCGTCGGCGGCAGTCCGGCCAAGACGAACTATTTCGGTTCCTCAAATTCCAGAAGGATGCGAACGTGTCTTTCTTGTCGCGGACCATCGCGGCGGACACCCTGACCGCCTGAATAAAGGCCATGGCCGCCGGCCCACTCGTGGTCACATGCGTGGAGAAATCATTGCTCCGCCACCGCACCTCGTTGCACGAAGGGCATTGCTGCGGAACCTCGCGCAGAGAACTTGCTGCAATAGGGGTTCTGCCGCCGCACTTCGAACACTCAAACGTGACGGCTTTGATATCGTCGATCCCTACGATCATCCTGCGTTCGATCGTCATGCGGGTGCCTCACTCAGATTCTAATTTCTCCCTCGATGCTGCGAACTGACGGTCTCTCATTGGCATAGCGGCTAGGCGCTTCCCATGACAGGCTCAGGTTACGTCGTTCCCGGATCGCCACGCCGAGCCGGTACCTGACGACGCTCCGCGCCCGTCCCGTGCCGACCAGAAGTTCAGTGATCAGTAATTCCGAAAGCGGACGAATGATTTCCTCGGATACACGGTATTCGCGCAGCGGCGCCAGCGGATCGTTAATCTCGCTGGCGAATCCCATATATTGATCGGCGAGAGGATTGGGCTCTCCGAACAAAACGCTTCGCAACGAAAGTTCCGTCAAATCGGCAGGGGATTTTCCGCCAACGATCACCTCCATCATCTGGTCTCGGGGGGCCTCTTGGATTTCGAGCTCCAGGCGGAACATTTTCGACCGCGCCGTTGTCGTGGTGACGTGGACCTCTCCGGCCTTTACGTACTTGCTGCGGCCAGCCCACGTAAACTGCGCGTTCGTGCCGCGGTTGTAACGATCTCCGCGCATCTCTTCGAGTGCGCGTGCCACGGTATCGTCCTTTACGCGCGCAGAGACATGGATCGTCCCACCGCGATCCTCTACCTCCCTGGCGCGGAAAATCACATTCCCTAACTTGCACCAGGGCGCCAGATCTTCGGCGGCGATCGCTCTCAACCTCTCCTCGATCTGTCGTTGCAAATCGTCGGCCGTGCGAAATCCCGGAACGACATGAAATGTGCGGACCTCGTCCAGAAAAGATTGTTCGTGGCCTTCGCGCTCCGCCGCTGAGGATGTCCATACCGCCATCCGCAAAGCATGCTTCTCAGCGTGAAATTCCGCATGCGTCGCCGAAAATCTCGATTTCAGCGGCTTCCCGTAGCGCGTTCCCAGGATGCCAATGTAAATGTCTGAGCCTTCAACTTCCGCAAGGTAGGCTTCCTCCGGATCCGCGTCGCGCCCCCCGAATTCCTCGAACATGACCGCTCTCAGGCCGGTGGCGCGAACTCCGGCGGCAGCAGCTTGCCGCTCGGCGGCCAGTTCTGCCATCACGCTCGAAATAAAGGCGCGCTTCTCGCGCGCCCATTCCCGGATGCCCTCGGCTGACGGTAACTCCGCCGCTGCCGCCCGATCAATCAGAAGCGGCTCGAACTGATTACTGGATTGCCTCGGCATAGATCTATTGTACGAGGGCTTTTGACGGTAGAGGAGACAGACCAAAAAGGATCATGCAATGAATATCTCTAACTAGCTGCGAATAGACATCTGAGAATCACGTCCCCATGAATGTGGTATGGGCTCGGATTAAGCTGCTGCGGTTTCGGTGTGCCCGGATAAACGACGCTGCGGAGGGCGTATCAACAGACCAATTCGATGGAGCGTTTTACAATGGAGGAGTATGGCTAACGAATATGAAGCGTGGCTGGACCAAGTCCGGGCCGCCTTGCACTCCATCAACATGTCGATGGACGACTGGGAACCGGTGTGGCCGTTTAACTTCACGGGAGAGCATGGCAAGGGCACGGATCCCGGCGCAGCCGCTATGAAGGCGAACCGCTTCTGGTGGTACCGGCAGAACAGATCGATAGGACGCGAGTGCGATACGGTCCCCGGGTGTTGGCTTCCGAGAGGGCACCAGGGCGAGTGCCAACCCCAGTACGAGGCCGGCGACTATATCAAAGTCGAGTTCGAGGGCGAAGGTGGAATGCCAGGCGAGTGGATGTGGGTAATTGTACGGGGACAAGACCAGACAAGACGTATTGTCTATGGGATTCTAGATAATGAGCCCGTCAACGATTACGGAAGAAAGGTGACACTCGGCACTGAGCTTGCGGTCTCCTACGACAAGATCCGGGCTTACCGGGAATCAAAGGGTTCCGGGAGATAGCATGCCATCAATCAGCTCCATTTCCTCCTTCTGCTGCCGCCCACCGAACCTTCCGTACCGAGTCGGAGCGTTCAGCCTGAACGAGTTGCCAACGTTCGGGTTCTAGGACAAACTCCGCCCACCCGCGTAGGTTTGTTCCTATGATCACGTTCCACCAAATTTCCTGCCGAGCCGCCGCAAAGAATCGGCCATTGATTCACCGGCAGGCTTCAAAACAGGCCGCTCGATGCAGATTCGATCCGAAAGCGGTGCTGGAACAGACCGAACCTTTACGACGCCGGGTCCGGGGACACTGCTGCCGAACTCGGGTTACTTTGGTGCCATTTCCGGGCTAGTAACTGGCTGCTAGCGTTGATGCGAACGGGTATCTTTGAAACTAGCAGAGGCTCAGGAGCTTGTAGCGCAGCTAAATTCTGACGCCGAGCATTTCACCTCGTATGCCCAGAGAAATACCTTCGCTAAAAGGGGATGCCAAAGCCGCTGTATTCCACAGAGGCTCGCACGTGCAGATCCTCGCTGGCGCGGGAACAGGCAAAACTGAGGTGATGAGGCAGCGTATTACTGAGCTACTGGCCGAGGACTTTCCACCCGAAGCCATAGTAGGTGTCACGTTCAACGTTGAGGCAGGAGAGCAACTCAAGAAGCGTGTCGAAGAGGCCGTCGAAGCCCATCCAAAGCTTGGCAGCAAATTCCTCGACCGGATGAATAATTGCTACATCGGGACACTGCACAGTTTCGCTTTCCAGTTGCTTCAGCGGTATGTACCGAAATATGAGTCCTATGACGTCCTAGATGACCATCGTCTCGCCGCCATGCTCTCCCGCGAGGCCAAGCGGATCGGCCTGAAGGGTTTGACAGGCAAGCTCTACGATTCAATCGAAGCTTTTATTGCAAACTTTGATGTGGTTCAGAATGAACTGATTCCGCTCGACTCTCTAGATGAACCCTTCAAATCCATGCTGGCCGCATTTCTTGAAAGACTGGAGTCTTACCGGCTCCTCACCTACGGCCAGCAGATTGCTCTTGCTGTCCGTGAACTTGAACGCCCAGAAGTCTTCGAGCAGGTTCATTCACCACTTCGCCATTTGATGGTCGATGAGTATCAAGACATAAATCCTGCACAAGAACGGTTTATCGAATTGCTGGCGACACCACCCGTAGAGCTTTGCGTGGTAGGTGATGACGACCAGAGCATTTACCAATGGCGTGGAACGGATGTCGAGAACATTGTTAAGTTTGCTGAAAGGTATCCAAATGTCGCGACGTACCGAATTTCCACGAATCGTCGCAGCGTGGCGAACATTGTCGACCTTGCGAACAACTTTTCAAAGAGCATAAAGGGGCGGCTTCCAAAAAAGATGGAAGCGGCCAAGCCGGCAGCGGACAGAGCAGTTTCGATCTGGAGCGGTGCGACTGAGCAGGAAGAAGCCAACCGCATTGCACAAACGATTGACGACCTCGTGAAGGCAGGCCACAAGTACCAGGAGATTGCGGTCTTGTTCAGAGGTTGGGTTTCCTACGCGGCAATTTGGGAGGCTCTCAACAAGAAGAACATCCCCGTGTTGCCTGGCGGCAGAACCGGACTTTTCAAACATCCGGACCCCTTGTTGTTCGGACGCACGCTCGCGTTCCTTGGCGACATTGAGTGGGCTGACGAACGGTACGCAAGGCGAGAGAAAGTAACCATTGAACAACTTGAGATGGACTATGCCCGCCTTTTCAATTTGGGACCAGGTGGCCGGCGAACTGTTCGTAATGCCCTGGTGCAATGGTATGACAGGACTGGCGATGATGTGCCTGCCAATCTCGTGGGCGACTACCACAAGCTGCTGAGTCTATGCGGAGTAGATAAATGGGATATGAATGCCCCGGCCGTCGCAGTAAGGGCTGGCGATCTTGCCAGATGCACATCGCTCCTGACAGATTTTGAGAGTATTCGCAGGAGAGCGCGCCCTGATCCGGCTCACCATGGTGAGCAACTGGGGGGACTAGACAGAGGCCGTTTCTTCTATTTTCACCTAGCGACATTCGTCCAGAATTGGGCCCACGGCGCTTACGAAGGGTACGACGGTGGAGATAAGTTTGAAAGCAATGCCGTTGAAGTGACCACGGTTCACACAGCGAAAGGTCTTGAGTGGCCCATTGTGTTCCTCGCCAGCCTATCAGCCAATCGCTTCCCCTCCTCTAAGACCGGGAAAGCTGGAAAATGGTTTATCCCGCCAGAGCTTTTCAACCGGGACCGATACGAAGGGACAGAAAACGATGAGCGCCGGTTGTTCTATGTCGCCATCACAAGAGCTAAGAATTGGCTGAGTCTCTCCACTCACGACGCGGTGAAGAAGAACTCGGTTCCGGTTTCGCCTTTTCTGTTTGAAGTCGCAAACGGTTGGCCGCCAAAGAAGCAGGAAATGCGTCTGCCGAACTTGTCAAACGGGGCTGCACCTGCTGATGAGGTGTTGTCGCTGAGTTTTTCTGAGTTGGCTGTTTTCGCAGATTGCGGACACTCCTACCGCCTTCGCTCCGACCTTGGTTTTGAGGCGCCACTCGCGCAAGAATTGGGTTATGGCAAAGCAGTACACCACGTCCTCCGCGCCGTCGCTGATTACGCGCGAAAGAAGAAAGTAATTCCCACGAAGGAGCAGCTCGATCTTTTGTTTGATGAAGATTTTTACCTTCCTGCTGCAACCAAACCTGCGCATCTCCGCATGAAGTTCTCCGCTCGCAAACTTGTTGGGAATTTTGTGGACATTCATGGCGTAGGACTCCTTAATGTGTACGCAGTCGAGCGCCCCTTCGAGCTCCATCTGTCAAATGCGACTGTGAGCGGGCGCGCTGACGTTATCATTCGGAAAGATGGTGGAGACGAAGAAAAGTACGAGATCGACGACTACAAGGTCTCTGAAGGCGACAACCTCGAAGTATATGACCGGCAGTTGCGGACCTACACTAGCGCCGGGCGGCGGGAAGGACTTCACATCATTGAAGCCAATGTGTTTGACCTCAAGAAGGACGCACAAAAACGCTCCGTCGACATAAGCCCAAGCAAGATCGTCGAGAGCGAAACAGAAGTGGTCGGACTAGTCGAACGTTTGAAAGCGCGCGATTTTGTCCCTTCTCCGGGTTCCCGCTGCCGCGAGTGTGACGTTCGCCAGCTTTGTATACACAAGAATTGACGGCTGGCGTGGCGCGAGGGCCTTCGATTCCTCTGTCCTATGTTGCATCGGGTCGAGGTGGACAAAATCGTCTTGAATGTGCTTCGCTATGCTTCAGCTTGACGTAGGACTGTCCGGCAAGGTCGGCCGCCAGCATGTCGAAGTAATCGGCGACAATGGCGTCAAGCTCGTCATCCTGCCAATCTTTTCCGAGTTTTGATTCGTCAGCCATGTGCCGTTCCCAGAAATCGCCTAACTCTCTTAAGCACAGCGGTTGTATCCTTCAGCTCGCATTCCCATACGACGAGATTCCCCCAGCCCTGATCTTTCAGGCTGGATTGTGCGAGCGCATCGCGTTCCTGATTGCGGCGCAGTTTTGGACCCCAGTATTCGAGTCGCGAGCCGGGCACCCTGCCCTCTCTGCACTCCGTATGCTGATGCCAAAAGCAGCCATGCACGAAGATCACTTTCTTCCGTGATGGAAACACCAGGTCGGGTCTCCCGGGCAGGTCGTTACGGTGCAGGCGGAAGCGGTAGCCGAGGCCGTGAATCAGCTTGCGCAGAGTGAGTTCGGGACTCGTGTTCTGGCTGCGGATGCGCGCCATGTTGGCACTACGGCGCTCTGGTGAAAGCTTGTCCATGCTGCGGCCTAGCTAAACAGCGAGATCGAGGGGAAGGTCGGAAATGTCTTTAAGCCGCTTACCGGCAATCATGATGTTCAAAGACTCCACGGAATCCCCGTGGCCAATGTCCTTAACCGCGGAAACCAGCTCAGGCAGCGCAAAGTGATAGACACAATCGATGTCACCCGTGCCGAGTGCAATCGCTGATAGGCGGCTTGGAAGAGGCTCGCCAGTCACGACTGCAACGTGGGGCAGCCTGCCTTTGCGGTTTCGGATTAGATTGAGCGCTTCAGATCGGGCATTCTGCACACGGTCGCTTCGAATCGTCCATTTGCAGGAGATGCTCGCGTGCAGAATGGGCAGCCCGCCATTGGATTTGCGCAGGCTCGCCAGACGGCTCACCTCGTTGTCAACGATGGCTTCCGGGGCGTTGATTCGTTCGTCGGTTTCCAAACCGCGGACGATCACCACGTCCGGTGTAATGGTGTAGTCGTTGCCCAGAGCCGCTGCAAGCTCGGGGTCTTTTTGTGCGGCTTTATCGAGCGCGATAAGGTGATGGTATTGCTCGAACCGTGCAATCGCAGTTCGGTCACGGCCGGTAATCTGCTGGATCGTCCATTCGCCAGGCCGCAAGTGTGCAAGATGCGGAAAAGTCTCGCTAACAAAATTGCACGTAATGGCTTCAAATTGATTGCCGGACATTTGCCCGGCAAGTCGTGCGCCGGTTGCTTCGGCCCCAAGCCGCGTGAGAATACCTTTGGCAATTGAAACACTTACTCCGTTATTGCCGTCGGCGTTTGATGGTATTCCTTCTGCATTGGCTCGCAGGACTTTTTCAAGCAATGCTGCGTGAAAGCTTCGTCTTGCCTCGGCGAAAAATGCTGGCTTGTTCTGTGCCATCTCATCCCGCCATGCTAGCCGTGAGCCGCCGGGAGGTGAGACACGCGACGAGTTGCTGCGCCACAGCAAGCGCGACCGGAGGCGGGAAGGCATTTCCCACCTGCCGGTAGGAGTTAGTCTTGCGGCCTGAAAACTTCCAGTCATCCGGGAAACCCTGAAGCCGGGCAACCATCGGAACTGTGAGGCACGGCATGCCCACAAAGTCGCGGGCTGGCGGTTCATCGGCCACAAGATGCGCGTTCACGCCTAAGGCTGCCCATGCACGTTTGGCGCGCGTTGGACCGAGATCCGGCCCTCCGTGCTTCTTGCTGCCGCCGACGATAGTAGGGGCAATTTCACTCGCGCATTTCTTCCAAGCCTTAACCCCCTTCCAGCCACGCTCCGCCATCAGGTCGTAAAGCACTTCTCCGACGGACGGGGCAGCGATGCCGGACGGCTCCGGCCAGGCGAAGCGGTCCGCATAATCTGACTGGATGGCTACGAAGACGACGCGGGGGCGCAGCTGCGGAACGCCGAAGTCCGAGGCATTGAGCAGCCGCCAGTCGGTGACGTAGCCGATTTTCTGGAGCTTGCCCGCGATGTATTTCCGGTAGTCTTCAAACACCGCATCGAGGATGCCGCGCACATTCTCGATCATCACCGCGCGCGGCCGAAGCTGATCGACGATGTCAATTGCTACAGGGAAGAGATTGCGCTCGTCCCTGTGCCCGAGCTGTTTGCCGGCCTTTGAGAAGGGTGGACATGGCAGTCCGCCGGAAACAATGTCCACGCCTTTGAAGGCGGAAGCGTCCGTCAGAGTGGTGAGGTCTTGCTCCAGCACATTCCAAGCCGGGCGGTTAAGACGCAGGGTGGCACAGGCGTGCGGGTCGATTTCAATAAGGCCGGTGTGCTCGATGCCAGTCTGTTCAAGGCCCAGAGACTGGCCACCCGCCCCGGCGCACAGTTCCAAGGTTGATAGAATCGCTTGCGTTGTTGCAGTAGTGAAGTTGCTCTCCGCTTTGCGCATCGTGACGCGGAACACGCCCTCTCAAGACACTCTTGCAGATTAATAAGCGAGGATACGGTGCAGGCTGTTCTTCGTCAATCAGATACGGCTGTGGGAAACTCGGGTTTAACCCCTGCCGTTCGCAGCGCGTGACGGGCCGCGTTAGTTTTTGCGGAATTGCCAGGGTCTTCCGTGTTCGCGGATCTGGCCGTAGCTGATCGCGAGTTCCTTGCCGAAATGCAGGGTCATCTCCGTTCGCAACAAGCTCGTCGTTCAGTATGCCGAACAGTAACCGGCGCTCCCCGTCCCAGTGAAGCACACGCACCCAAATCCATTCGCCTGGAAGCCAGTGGTCCCATGGCAGCGGTCATGCGGAAACTGAGTTGTATTGCCGACTGACATTCCAACAGTCCTACGATGTCCAACAGCATGCTGGGATTCTGAATGTATTTGTCAACTGTGCGCGAATTGTGTGCCTGATCTCGATCACTCGGACTCCCTCGATGCTTATGCTCGCTTCCTGTTGCACAAAGTGTGATGAATTGAGCGGCCTTGTGTCTCCGATTAAGCATTGCTTTTGTTATTCCAGCAAACCCATCAACCGCGCACTGTTTATGTCCTCAGCTTTGGCCTTAACGAACATCAGTCGCCCACCAATTTGGCACTGCAGACCTCGGACAGCAGCGGGGCGCAAAGTCGCTTTCTCCTGATCCACGGTGTAGCACACCCGGTTCACGACCCCTTCGAGGCTCGGGTCAATGACGATCAACTTCGCCTCTTTATTGCCCTTGCGAATCAGATCATTGAAATGTTCATCTGCGACTCCAAAGGAATATCCAGCGATAACTATCGTCTTGGCTTTCTTGATCGTTTGACCGCATTCGTACCATCGCTCCAGATACTCAGAGCAGATAATCGGCTTCATTGCTAGTGGTGGGACGATACCGGGAAGCGACACCTCGGGCGGATCAGTTGTCCAATCGACGTGCAGTCCATTGATGAAGTCAAGCATTCGATCCAGAGTGTTCGCGTCTCTGATCTGCACGTTATTGGTGACGAACTCTCGTTTGTGGAAACGGATAAAGGACTTGCAATCGCCGTGAAAATATCCGTTGCTGGGCCGTGCGTCTCCATAGAAGAAATCCGTGTAGTTGAACGTGATTATGCCGCCTCCGGGTCCTACCTCTGACAATGTTTTGTAGAAGGATCGGTCTCGTTGACCGCGCCCTGAGTCCTCTCGGTGACGTATGTATGCCCAAAGCAACCACGCGAGATAAAAATACTTCTTCTGATCGGGAATGTGCTTCGTAAAATACCCAGTAAACAGCGTAGCCATCAGTTCTTCAAAATTAGACAGAATCGTGATCACTTCAGCGAATGCTTCTTGTTCTTCGCGGGTGAGATTTGGTATCTCTCCTGAGACCTGGGCGAAAAGAGTCTTCATCGCTTGCCGAACCTTGGGGCGGAACGCGATGTGGTTTGTGTCGAGGAGGGTATCTCCCCCACCCGGACTCTCCTCACCCGCTAAACGCGACAACTGAGTAATCATTGCGGCGTCGAGTTCGTTCTCGTTGGCGATTGTAGAGAGTTTAGTCATGAGTGTCTTGATCGCAGCTACATTGGCACTTCCGGCATCAGGATGCCTTTCTAGAGCCGCAAGAATTCGTGGTAGCAGATGAGGGTGTGAGCCCAACAATTTCTGCCCTAGATTCTCGGCCTCGTCGCCGCCGTAGCTTTGCAAATTGAACCGGATTGACTTCACATGACTGCGGATCGCCTTGTTCACAGCCACGCCTTGTCCGATAACAAACTCGTTGAGATCACGAAAAAGAGTAGTCAACAGAGGCAGGCCGAGTGTTCTGTCTACGCCTGCACCCAGGACGAAGACAACATCTTTGCTGGCCTTGTTGTCGGACGAAGACGAGGGGCGTGGAGTAGTGGGCATAGTTCAGTCGTGCAGTCGCAACTGCCCATTCCCCCTCGAAACGGGCAGCGTGTGCTTGGATCATATACGAATCGACGCGCAGAAATGCAATGGCAAAAACGTGGTAGACGAACAAAACACGAAGCCGACTGGCCGACTAGGTTCTCGAATGCTTCTCAAATTGCTTCTCACGCCGTTGCTTTTCACCTTCGATGCTCTTAAGCGTGCGGTCGGCATACTGAACAGCGTGACTGTCAATCGAGGTTTCCGTATTCATTTTGCGAAACAGAGACTCGTATTGCGCTAATTCGAGCAGATCAGAGGTAGCCAGACGCAACTCCTTTAATAGCATCGAATCCAGATAGCTAGAACAGTCTGCTTTCACCGTTCTTAGCTCGTCCCCAAAATCGAACTTGGGACGGATCTTCGAGCCGAGGATTCGCACGGCTGCGGCCACACTTCCGGGGAGATCCTTGCGGGCAAACAGCCACAAAAGAGGGATGGTAATTTGCATGCGCCTCTTCTCCCCTACGCTGCTGAGAAGGATCGCGATCGACTGCTGTGACAAACTCGGTGCCGCGACGATTCCCCGACAAATTTCTGCAAGTCGATTGCCCTCAAATTGCTTTGCATCCGGAACAGAAGGGAAGTCCTTTCGGTCTTTTGTTAATTCAAGAACATCAGTTACGAGCGTACGAATATTGAATGGAAGGTCAGCACCCAGCATTGAAGTTGCACCTAAGACGCCAGAACTCGTGATGACATCAGAGGCGCAGTCGCAGACAACCGGAGCTAGGGGAGCTGAGCTCTGCCACTCGCCAAGCGCAAGAGTGTTGCGATACTGGAAAGCTGTACAGATGTGTTCGGCCGCACATACGACCGTCAGCGCCTCGTGGCGGAAACTCAATGCTCCATCGTCCGAGCGATGGATCCAGGACATGGTCCGAAATGCGTTTACTGCTTCGACTGGGTCTGGTGCTGGGCCAACGGCACGACTGACAAACGCTTCCAGCTGTGGCGGCGTAATGGTTCCGGAACCCCTACAAACGAGATTGAATGCAACCACATGCAGTATGCGTTGAAACTGATCGAAGTCGAGACCGCGATGCCGTTTCCGTTTCGTTTGTTCACGCTTGAGTAACTGTTCAACTAGATGGCTCAGGAAGTGGGCTCGTTCGCCCTTGCGTGGCAGAGCACCGAGCCCTCCTATGCCGTGGGCTTCCACAAGTTGCGCCACAAACGAAATGATCAGAGGGTCCTCGAGAAAAGAGTCAAGCTTGGCTTGCATGAGACTGCTGCGAACCGCTCTTGCGTCCTCAATCCCAAGTCTGGCATCTAGGTAACAATTAACCTGTTCCTGTCGTAGGCGCAGAATGTGGGCAACAACGAGCCGCTTTTGCGCACCTGCAAAATCATGATCGGCCAGCAGCCCGACGCTACAAATCATGTCGGCCAAACTAGGGAAGTATGAACTGCGCACAAGATAGATCGCGGCGCGACGGTTTCCGATGTCATTGAGCAATTCCAGCGCTTGTTGGCGACCTTCGGGTGTGTTTGGTCGCGCCATCTCATCTACTCCATCGAAGATCAAATGGACCTCATCCTCCAGCACTTGTGTAATCAGCCCATCAACGCAGTCATGAGGCAGGCGATATTTCCCAAGTTCAACTTCGATGCACTCGTCGCGCCGAGATTTGACGTCTATGCTGTTCACGTCTACGTAGATCACTTTTGGCACACGAGTATTGCCTCGTAGGTATTCGCTGCACAGTTCGGCCACTAGCTGTTTGGCGGTTGTTGTCTTCCCACCCCCGAAGTCACCATGAATCAAGATCGCCACGCGTTCAGGTGTTGCAAGCTGTTCTTCAAGGAAAGTGAGTATAGAGCGATTTGCCCCGTCTAATGCGGAGGACGTGGAGGGCTTATAGTCGAGATCTACAATGAAGTGAATGTGGTGGGATGATCTCTCCTTTTCCCATCGCTGCAGGAAGGCGCGACACAATAGCGCATAGGGGTCGTTGACGAAATAAATCTCTTCTAGTGGTACGCATCGAACCCCAGACCGTGCTGCTGTTTCTTTCGTGGCCAGCGAAAAGCGGGGACCAATAAGAGTCTTGCCGAATGCTGGTTTGGCATCGTCCGCAACCAGTGTACGAACTGCCTCCGACTCCACCGACTCGAATCCTGGATAGGCATGTACAAGGACGGGAGCGACGTTTGTGCCAAATTCGTCCGTTATTGCGCTACCGTAAACCATCCGCACATACGGGCCTTTGTCTTCCAGAGCCATGTGATTCGGGAAACGCTTCCCGAGGGTATCGACTAGGGACTTAGCACTTTTCTCGTAACGACAGTCCAAAAACCAGGTACCCCAGTCGGACTGCATCCGATGAACGTCCCGTTCGGTCGCTCGAGTACTGCTGCTGCCGTAGCGGCACACAATTTCGCCCGCCGCCAGAATATCCGGTGCGCCTTGTAAAGAGCGGGATAGTGCGTAGGGCCCCTCATACTGAAGTGGAATCGTCACATATGGAGTCAGCTTCCCATTTAGCATGAAGTAAGCATCGACGAATACGTCGGAAAGGGTCGTGTAGTGTCGGAGTAGGTTGTAAATCGTTTCTGGTGCCGGGAACCCGCTCTCTGACACTCCCGTATGTTCAAAGACTCGAAGGTGCTTGTCTTCATTGACGCCGAAAATAATGTATGCGTCGGTTCGACGAGGGGTGTTAGCGAAAGCCAAAACATGCTTAAGAAGCTTGGCGTGACTGCGCGGGTTGGATTCAAGCGCGTTCTTAAAGTCGGTGTGGGTGCCTTCCCAGCCGCCCTGCGCTTGCGCAAGCTGAACGCGCTGCGCTGCTTCTTTCCGACGTGTTTCGACAGGCTCGGGCATAACGGTACTTCCACAGTAGTTTAACCGGAGCCTCACGCTAATCAAGCCAGAAATCAATTTGCAGCGGCCGCAAGTCATTGCGACCCAAACCAGCTACAAACCCCTGTGCCGAGATTGCGATTCAGGAAAAAGAAAGATGTGCGCCCATGGCACGAAAGCTCAGCAGCTAGGCTGCGGAGGCGGCCGGATTGCAGTGGAAGGAATGGCCAATCTTGAAACAATCGAGGCGTTTGTGGCTATTGGGGGACTGTCGTGGGGCTACGCTGGATCCGGGAAAGGCCGTTATACATCGCGAATTGATCGGGACTATGTCATTCCAGGCCTCAAAGAGGTTCTGTCAAAGCCCTCCTTGGCCATCTCAAAGCTGGTTTGGCGGACGATGAGCTTGCTGACGCAGCAGCCAAACTACCTGCGGGCCGAGTACCAGAAAAGCCAATACTGGGGAGCCCACTACGCCGACTCACAAATCCTCCATCTTTTGAGTGGGGCTACATGGGTGCCGCAAGGGAACGATTCATTCGTGCGGCCTGCCCAGGCCTCTCGCGACTTACTACCCGAAGGCTTCCCATTCGATCCCGGATGGCCTTGGCTTAAGGCTGTCCGCTTCGGCGAACAAGAACGACAGCAGGCCGAGGAAAGTAAGAAGAGGCAAACCACGGCAAAAGAGTTTGGCTTTCGGGATTCAGAGACCCTCGAACGCGCTCAGCAATTCGCTGCGCTGCCTCCGGCCGACCAAGAACGTATTCTTGCTGACTTTAAGAGCAAGCAAAATCTGGAGCTACCAGAACGTGAACCCCGCAACCCAGTGCTACGGGCAGAGCGTGTAGCTCAACAAGCTGGCCATGCCCCCCGGAAAGACTACGGAGGATCGGGTGCGCTCTCTGCCAGTTGGCTTGGAGGACGTCAAACAACAGACTGCGGAATACCTTCGCGAACAATACACGACTGACGGTGAGATGATATGCCAGATTTGTAAAGACGTGCTTCCGTTCAAACTCGACGACGGAAGCCACTATTTTGAGAAGGTCGAGTTTCTCGAAGATCTAAAGAACCGCTACTATCAGAACTACCTAGCGTTCTGTCCGAATCACAGCGCGATGTTCCGGCATGCCAATGGTTCGCGGAAGGTATTGAAGGACTTGTTTGTCCGCGATGCCAGACCAGCGCCTTGTGGTCTCTCTTGCTCAGGCAGATTCCACCATTTACTTCACCAAGACCCACATCGCAGACCTGAGGCAAATCATTGAGGTCGATAGCGCTCGCGCCGAGGGCGGCGATAACGGCTCGGGTGAAGCTGCCGGTTCCTGAATTATTCACCGATAGAATACAAACGCGAACCTACGAACTCAGGCTCCGGTCCGAACGATCTTAAGTTCGCAGAAGCTGGTGTCGCTCAATGCGAGTTGATTTACAGCTCCTCAGCGGACGCTAGCTTCAAGAGCTCGCCTGATTCTGGTCACGCACAACGAAGGGTTCTTCGCGACCGGCATTCCCAGATGCGAACCACGGTCCATCGTCGTTTCCGCAGTTCCCGCGTCGCTTTATGATCTCTAGCCTGATTTCGGCTGATCTTTTCACGCCACGCGGTTGCATTCGTTCTCGGAGTAAGGTTTCTCCCACAATTGTGGCCATGCCAAAAGCATCCGTCTACGAAAACCGCGACCCTGGTACTCGGCCAGACGAAGTCGGGGTGTCCTGCAATTGGCCTGTGCCTCCGCCATCCTTTCAATCCTGCCCTACGGAGCAACGAAGCAAGCCGCCGTTCAGTTGTCGCGTTTCCCCTGCTGTGTATGCGGGACATAAGCTTCCCGCGAGACAAGCCGCCAAAAGTCGTGCGCTCTTCATCAGAATTGCCTGGCCAGCGACTCATCCCATTGCCCGTTTCTAAGTAACCTAGCTTCTGATCGTGCTCAGAATCTGCCTCCCCGACCAATCTTGCGTACCGGGGAGGAACAGCATTGCCAATCAGGTCGCACACTGCGTCGATTTGGTCGGTGATGAAATGATATCCTTGAGGGAAGGTCTGGAGGAGAGCTGCTTCTCGAACCGAGATCGCATATCTACGTTTGTCGGGGTGGCCAAACCGTCCTTTGCATGGGGTCGTACACCCGCCGGTGATCGTCGGTGAAACCTGGTCCCAAGCCATTCTTCCGTACACATTCGTGAATCCGTTGTACCCATTTTGGTGACATACGGGTCGAACAGACTCATCGAGGTCTACCCAGGTTTGTCCCGGCTGGGCTAGTCTCAGGCGCTCCTTGGTCTGCGGTTGAAGACTGCGAACTACGTGCCAGTTGTGCGCCTGTGGGCTCCCGTTCGCGAGTGCGGTGGCCAGCGTCACGGGTGCACAGAGATGACCAATCGTCTCTTGCACCGTTCTCCAGGGCTTCAATTTAGAGCCATGCTTCTCTGATCGGGCGTACAGCGGTGGCGGGAACTCGACCTTAAAGCCAAGTCCAGCCAAGAGCACAAGGCGCCGTCTCGATTGGGGGATGCCAAAATCCGCCATCTGCTCGATGTGCCACTCACACTTGTATTCAAGTGCTTCTAGGATCTTAAGAAACTTATTGAAAATCCGCTTTCCGCGCGTTAGTAGGCCGGGAACATTCTCCATCATGACTACGCTGGGTTGAATCTTCGCAATCAGTTCGCCCATCACGAGTAGGAGCTCGTTGCGACGGTCTCTTCGTTTATACTTCAGGGTGAGTGAACAGAATCCCTGGCACGGCGCGCAACCAGCTAGGAGCGAAATCTTCTTCGTGCCTGCGGCTTCCAGCAAGTCCTTCGCTGAGACCTCTCGGATGTCCTTCTCGATTAGCGCGGTGCGACGGTTATTCCATTTGTACGTTCGCGACGCAATAGGATCAATCTCCACTGCTGCAGCGACATGGAAACCAGCTTCACGCAAGCCCCTCGTGAGCCCTCCGCATCCAGCGAATAAATCAATCGCGACGGGTCTTGCGCTCATGACTTACTCGCCTTCTTTTTTCTGGGCGCACCTTTCTTTTTTTGATTCTTTTTCCCGCCCTTCTTCGACGGGGAATCGTCGTCGCCTGCCAAGTCTCTCATTCTCGGATCATCAGCTGGAGCGCGCATCTTCACGACGTCAAGGAACTCTTTGTGCATCGCTTCAGCCGTCGTCAGGAGATTTCCCCATGTGCGGATGTCAAACAGCCCCGCATCCTGCCCTGCCTTGCCATGCCCCTCATCTCCGGGACGAACCCGATCCGCGATCAGTAAGCCTTTCACTACGGACCTCTTGTAGTCAGCGGTCGTTGATTCATCCTGTAGCTTTCGCTTCAAGAACAATACGTAGTCGCGTACTTGATCGAATTCCACCCGTCCAACCAGGTCCCCCGGTCGCTTGGCCTCAACCACATGAGCTGTTTGGTAGCGATCTCCGAGGCAAAAAAAGTCCACCCGGCGAGCGGCTTCGTCCTCACCGGTCGGTTGGATTTTGAACTCTTCCAAAATGAGCTTGTCCAGGGACCGCTCGTGAACAAGCATTGTCCACTTGGGATCGATCAGCCACGGATGATTCTTGACATAATCCTGCATGTCCGGTTTTTCAGGAACTTTGTCCTTAATCATCTGGTCGAATTTCCGAATGATCTCGACGCGGCCCTTGACGAGGTGAGCCGTATTTACGGCCTCGATGATGTCCCATTCAGACAGAACCTCCGAAAACTGAATGAGGTCATCAGCGGATGCTGCATTCAAGCGCCGGATAGCCTCCAGGAAACTCCGATTGGTGAGCGCGTTGTATGCGAACTCGACTAGGTCCTCGGCGATATCCCTGCCTTCCTTGTCTTTGTCGAGTTGGGGAATCGCGGTGATTCGCTCAACTACGGTCTTGAATATCCTCCGTTCGTTCTCGGGTAGCTTTTCAGCTTGCTGAAGGTAACGAAGAATCTTCGGACTTCTTGATTTTGCCTCTCGTCGTTTATCAGTCCATGACTCAAGTAGCTCGCGTATTTTCTTGCGACCCCAATCCTTCAGCGGCGCGGCGATGGGGTCTTCCCATCGAATAGCGCCTCTATCGGTTGCAATTAGGTCGACCGCTTCATCCAGAAAATCTGCTCTTATTTCGCCCGTGAGATACTGCATTCCGTGTTGGCCCCAAACGCCACCGCTCAGGTCGAAGAACCAAGGAGTTTGGCCCAATTTGCCGCGGACATAGACCACAAATCCGCGTTGTTCTTCATCAGGAATCGTGTCCTTGCTAAAGCCAGCCCACCACTGAATCTGTTGGCCGTTCCCAATGTCTGCTATCTCCCATGTGCCAGACTTTTTGGGGAATCGAAACTGGAAGGGGATTTCCTGCCGAGAGATAGGTTTGCCGTTTACGTGAACGACGAAGTTCTTATCCAAGACGAGCAGTCTTCGAGCGATTCCCCGCTTGAACTCATCCTCGTCGATGGTGCGGCTGATCTTCAGTTGCGACAGCATCACCGTTGTGCCTGCCTTCTCTTTCGTGCTTGTGCCGTCGTCCGCTAAGACTTCCGGCGTATACCCTTGCGTATCTGCAAAGCTCGGACTCTTTGTAAGAGCGTTGAAATCTAATGCGAAATGCGCAACCCGCCCATCCTTAATCGTTCGGACATCAATGCGTTCGGCAATCCCGAACCCCGCGAGTTTGCCAATCCCCTTTCTGCCTTGCACCTTCCTGGCGGGCAGCCCTTTGTACGGCTGCGTCCATTCGCTTGCCGCGGATCGCCGATTCCTCCCAACGGATAGATAAAGGGAGTTGCATTCCTCAAAGCTCATCCCGTAGCCGTCGTCCTTGACGATGATCTGATCATCCGGTTGTATCGCCCGGCCCGTCGGGATCGTTATCCAAACGTTTTTTGCCATTGCGTCATAGGCATTGGAAATCAGCTCCGAGATTGCAGGAACTGCACCCGCATACATCTGCAAGCCAAGATGCTTGAACAGTTGCCCGGCAACTGTCATCTTGTATTCCCGTTTCGCGGATGATTTGCCTGCTTTGTTATCGCGCGGCATAATTATGGTCCTCGTCGCTGGAACAACGTTCAGCAGACGTACACGGAACGACCGTACCAAGGCGAGATGAGTTCCGCTCAGATGGCGGTCGATCATCCTCAGGTCCAAGCGCGCTGGGCCGAGACGAGAATTGATTCGAGCTCATCCTGTACTCCGCTTTGAAGACTTCTGTCCGAGCGAATCAAGTTCCTCCTTCATTTCCTGAAGCCGCCGAAAGAGGAACGGCTGTGGCACCCGCTTTCCGTTCTCCCAGTGATTCACCGTGCTGTAGGTCACGCCAATCCTCTGGGCAAACTGCTCTTGCGTTAGATGAAGCCGCCTGCGCAGTTCCTTGACGAGGGCACGTATGCTTGATTTGCTCAAAGTCACCTTCTCAGTGAGAGGTACTCTAGCGCGGCCGGGATTGCCATGTAAAACGCCATGTTATTCGGCATAGTGCAGGCTGTCAATCAAAGGCATAAACGGTGCGTTGCGATGAAACCATATCAGGTTGGAAGCCCGCCTTGGGATGGGCGAATAGGTAGTCAACAATGTCACCGGCAAAGAGCGGAGCTTCTGTGTAAAACAATTGGCACGTCAACGAACGGCGCACGACTGACTGTCGGTCAGCAGGTGCTATTCGGATTTTAACAGAATCCCAACAGTTGATGTGCCTAATGTGGGCCGGGTCGGAGAGTAAGGCACGCTGAATCTCAACGTCTGGCACCAGATTTCCGGCTCTTCTTGCCGCTCGGAGAGTCCTCAAACGTGAAAAGGTAGGCCGCGGAAACCCCTAAACCCTTAATCATCAATTCTAGCTTCTTGAACGATGGCGCGTTTCTTCCCCGCTCGATCAGACTGAGGAAGTCTACAGACATCCCGACCATTTCGGCGAATTCCTCTTGGGTCTTGCCCATCTCAGCCCGGATCTGCCGAACCCGCTGCCCGAATTGCATTCGTAGGAAGGTCAAATCTTCGACTTGCACCAGTCGCAAGTCTGTCGTAATCTCATTCCGGGTACCACCGAATGGGATTACGGGTCGATGTGGGGACGTGTTGCGAGGAAGGATCCGTCAGAACGCTGAGTGTTCGATGATTAACGCGCTGTAATGAAACGCTAGCGAACCCCAGGTGGGACTTGGCGAGATTCGCTGAGGGCTTAACCGAGGTCAAATGTGAAGAGTTCGGAAACTGGAATGCCCAATTGTTCTGAAAATACCTCGAGGTTTTCGAAGGAGGGAGCATTTATACCTCGCTCGATTAAGCTCAGGAAGTCCACAGAAATTTCGAGCAACTCCGCGAACTCCTCCTGGCTCATCTTCCTAGCCAAGCGAATTGTCCTAACACGATTTCCAAATTTCTCGCGAAGACTTGCCACGTAATCTCCCTTGTTGGGAGCGAGTCTCGCGCACAGGTGTTTTCGTTACCACCGAATCAGATTACGGGTTAGAGGGAATGAAAAAGAGGTCCAAGCAGGATTGCAGATCGTTCTTCGCGCTTCTGTGACGGGGGCTAGGCGAATGGATTTTTCTTGAATCTCTTGGCAACAGCCCGCTTAGGGGGAGCCTATGTCTTTATCGGACGACGAACTGGCAGCCCTCTTCCTCTCTCCTTCTGGGCTTCGAAACCTTACTGACGAAGATCTAACGCGGGCCTTACGCATCGGCTGCAACGATGCGCTGGCGGTTTTGTTTGAGAGACACAGTGCTCTGGTCTTCCGGATCGCCCGCGCAATCCTCCACGATGATGGCGAAGCAGAAGAGACGGTCCAGAGGGTATTCCTGGATGTGTTTCGAGCGGTGAACCAGTTCAATCCTGATCGCGGAAGCTTCAAAACTTGGTTGCTTCAGTACGCCTACCACCGCAGCATTAATCGCCGGCAGCATCTCCAGGCAAACCGGTTTTACAGTCGCGACGAACTAGACGAAATGGCGTCAGCCGAACTGTTTTCTGGACCCGGACATTTGTTATGCTTGCTTCCGCAGGAAGTGGTCTGCTTGGTGGAGCAAGTGCTCGCAACCCTTGAGTCGCGCCAGCGTCGGGTGATTGAGCTCACCTATTTCGAGGGCCTGACGGCGGAAGAGATCGCCAAGAGAACAGGCGATTCGGCATCATCGGTCCGTCACAATTTATATCGTGGCCTGGCGAAATTGCGGAACGTCTTGCAGGAAACCAGCAATGCCAAGGGAAAAGAGAAGACGGCCGCCGAGCAGACGCTGAAAGGGAAGAGGATCCTCGTTGAATACCCATGAACAATACGAGGAGCTATGCGCTCTGGCTGCCAGCGGGCAAGCCTCCCCGGACGAGTTGGCGGATCTAAGGTCTCACCTCGAAGGCTGTCCCACCTGCCGCAGTGCGGCATACGATTTCACCCAGATCAGCGCTCAAGGACTATCCCAGCTAGCTGCCAAGCGGCTGCACTGCGAGATCCCCTCAGGAATGACCCAGAGATTTGTCGCCCGCGCCCGGTCCGAAGGGATTGAGATGAGCCGGGAAAATGTATCGCCGAAGACGAAACCCACGAATCGCGTGGGAGTTTTCGCGAGCGTCTGCGCCGTTGCCGCGGTCATCCTGATCGCGGCATTCCTGGCAGTCGGCAGAGCGGAAGTCTTCGCCGGTTGCGGCTAGACCGCGGCGCAATTGCTCCGCCACCAGACGACCTGTAGCTCCCCCTGACGCGTCTCCGCAAAACGCCAGAGCCAAGATTCTCGATTACAACAAAAACTTGCCTCGGCTCGATCGGAAATGAACTCTATGGAAGCCACGATCCGGGCACAACGCGGCGAGCTTGAATCTGCGAGCAAGGCTAGGGACGATTTGAATGCACGCCTCGCCGAGGCGGAGCAGGGAAGTGCCACGCTCGGTCTGAGAGGGCGCAACTGGAAGCCCGAATCGCGCAGCTCGAGGCAGAGATGGAGAAGAGCGAGGTCAGAAAAGAATGCGAGCGATACAGCGCTGGCTCTGCAAGAGACCGAGCTGCGCGAACTCCGAAAGCAGGTCTCTGATCAGAAGCCGAGGCTCTGGGGCAGCAACAGGAACTCGCCGCAAGAGGAAGTGACGTGCGGGATCTGGTGGTCGCGCGCAATCTCCACATCATCGACGTGCACGACCGGGACGGGAATGGCAAGAGTCAGCGAGCGTTCGGGCGAATCTTCTATACAGAAGGCAAGTCCTTGATCTTCTATGCCTATGATCTTGCGGACCCACGAAAGTTGGATGCCAAAGTCTCGTTTTATGTCTGGGGTGAGCGATTGGGCGCCGACAAACCCATCAGCAGCCTTGGCGTATTTCATAATGACGATCCGAAAGATGATCGCTGGGTATTGACCTGCGACAATCCGAATGTTTTGGCGCAAATCAACTCGGTTTTCGTCACTGTTGAATCTTCTCGCAAAGCGGTAAAAGAGCCCGGGGGAAAGCGAATATTGTTCGCCTTCCTGGGAGAAAAACCCAACCATCCCTGACGCCGTTTAGCCCTGAGCCTAACCTTACGATTTTCTCTGAGCCATCCCTCCTGGCTGAGACCAACCCGACACCTTAAACGCCACAGCCCGAGTTGGTTGGTGAGAAAATAGAGTCCTACTCCGGAAAGCATCGCAGAAGTGAGGTCACCTTGACCGCAGGCGAAAAATTCGACAAATTCAATTTGGACGATCACGGGGATCGCCACGAACATGAGCGTTGGCCGTTGATTCGGGACCGGTTCGGCAACTACGAAGTATTCTGGCGGCTCTATGTGGTTCCGTTAACGCAAAGAGTCGTCGCCCCTGCCGTAGTCGGGGATCGGTCCTGGATCCGTGTCCGGAGGGACCTCCCATCTGAATGGCAGAAACTGGCGGTTTGCCACTACTCCGTCTTCTACAGGCTTTCGAGGGCTGTAGAACTCAGGCTGGAGCAGGCCAAAACTGCACCAGACAAGCCTACTCATCCCGAGGAAGTCGTCTCTTTGCTGCAGACCTGCTGCGAAAATGTGAAGGACTTCTATGACGCAGTGCGGGACATCGGGGGCGATACGGTTCGGTACCTACCGCGACGGCTGCCAAATGATTTTCCGCTGGTTTTTCGGAAGATTGACGCGTATCGAAACTTGCTGATCCACAACCCGGTCCTGGGACGTGGGGAAAGGCACGGGGAAACATTGTGGCCCAAGCTCCCCGAAGATCCCAATTCTTGGGCAGCTTGGAAGAAGAAGTTTCGGTTCTCTTGGAGCGCAGTGGAAGAGCTGGGCCCTGAGAGCCTGGTACCGGCACGAGCACTTTTGCAGACATTGGAAGACGAACTTGCAGTATGTCTGGACGAAACGTGGGGCCAGATCCTCGTAAGTCTTGCCAGTCGCAACCCGCACGACAGGTTCAAAGATTTCCTCCGTCTTCCTGACTCCAACGAACAGATTACTGTCTGCCAGCCCTTAGCCGCATCAGGCGTGTTTATGAAGTGAGTTGGCCTTGAACCGCAGAGGGGGATCATGGATTTGCCGAGTGATGCGAAACGAGTCCGCGCCACGCTCACCAAACCGGGTGCGCCAGACATTCGGTTCGAACTTCATCGCGTTTCGGCCACCGAGTTCGCCATGATCGAGGACGGAAGAAACATCGGCGTCTTCTATCGTGGCTTGGCTCCTCCGCGCCCTGGTGCACCGGCATTGACCTACAGTGGCTCATATTTGGGCATCTCCGATGCCTTCGAGGCATGCATCGCCAAACGCTATCCGGATCGCACCGCCCGAAATATTGAGACTTCATCCGATTGAGAATGAAGTTCGGGGACGGGCTGACCATCCGCCGGTGATGTCAAGGGATCAGCTTTTCTTCTTTTTCTTCCCGCGCTGCTTCTTGCCGAATTCTGTCAGGGGACGTTTGACAGATCCAGAATGTAGAACAATCGAATCCTCATCGTTCGGCCCGATATCTTCGACGCGACGAAAATGAATTGTGATCTTGTAGATGCCTAGGTCATGTATGGGAAGCACGTCAGACTGATCCGGCTTCAGAACGCCGGGAATCAACGTGTAGGCCTTGAAATATCTATATGCCTGCTTGAACATCTCTAGGTTTTTTGAACCTGGAGAGGGATTCATGCGATGAATACGCGTGAGGGTTAAAAATCCATCGCGATCCGAGTTTACCGTTAGGCCGGCCTCACGATATCGCTTGATGGTGTTTTCGAGATCGATGCCAACGTGGACCGAATACCCGGGTTGCTCGCCCTGGACGTTTCCCTCGATGATCGAAATCCGCAACTCTTCAAATACGTCCCGATCCCCGTATCGCCGATGCCATTGTTCGAATATTTTTCTTGCGGCGGTTTCGTTTAAAAATGCTAAGCCCAGGTCGGGCGGTCCGCTCTCGTATATGCGGACGAAAACTCCTCTCCACTTCGCCTCGTCCCAGAGCGCGGGGTCAATCGGCGTCGATAGGAATACGGAAAAGTTGGTTTTGACATCCTTTTTGGGTAGCGGGCGCAACGGGCCGAGCTTTGGCTTGTCGGTTCGTGGACGATTTACGAGACGCGCGTACAGTTTGTCGTACCCGTCCTCCGTACTCGTGAGGTAATACGTGGCTCCCTGCAGTGGTGTTGGGATGAACGCCTTGTCCTGCTCCCGCAGTAGGACGGGAATAAATTTCGTATTGGTGGCGCCCGCGTTGTAAATGTACTGGTAGATCAGCCCGCCCTCCCACTTCACACCATGTCCCTCTTCCGCCGCTGTGTCGCCCATCACGCGGCTGTAGTACGTCTCCGTGCATATCATTAGGACAAACTTGGCATCCCTAATCTTCCGATCCATCCATCTTGGCCAACCTTCTGGGGGCGACTCCTCGTACTGATCCAGGACACAGTCCACACCTTCCGAACGCAAACGGTTAGACAGATCAAGGACCGCGCGGACGTGCTCCTCGCTATCCCAGCTATAGCTGATGAACACTTCACCGGCCTCACCATGGATTTCGCTAGTCATAATGCATTCAAAGAATATCAGGGCGAGTTGTCATACCGATGTTCGACTTTTGCATCAGTGGCAATGCTCATCTTTAGAACCAGTTCCCCGGGCTGGGTAAGGGAAGAATCTTCTCTCACGGCTCGACGAAAGACAGGCGTCTGATGGGATTGTTCTTTCCTTGGGCGCGAGCTCTCAAGCCTGTGTCGCAGCATGGCTCACGGCGGGGAATGCTCGCTGTGTGAAGGATGCTCCCTCGCAGCCGAGACCACTCGTTAATCCACGAGATGCCGTCTCGAAAGGTCCCCGAGGGCAAAAAGTCTCCGCGAATCTGCATACCTTTGTAGAGGGTCGCGAATCGATGCCCCGTCTCAATCGTGGAGTTCCAATGAAGTATTGCCTTTTATGGTTGCTCTTCTCCCTCGTCGCCAACTTTACCTGGGCACAATCCGAAACTGCCACGGTTTCCGGTCAGGTCGTGGACCCGTCCGGGCTGAACATAACGGGTGCCCAGGTAAAGCTTGTAGACATTGATCGTGACACCAACACGAGCGTGACCACCAACAATACCGGCTCTGTACACGTTTCCGAACGTTAAGCCCGGGCGCTACCGGATGGAAGTTATAGCTGCGGGCTTCAGGGTGGTCAATGTCACGGGCGTCACGGTAAACGTCCAGGATCATCTCGAACAAAACTTCAAGCTAGTGGTGGGATCGATTTCCGAATCGATGACGGTAACGGCGGACACCTACAACGTGAACACGACCGATGCCACTGTCAGCACGGTCGTGGATCGGAACTTCGCCGAGAATCTGCCATTGAATGGCAGAAGCTTTCAGACACTGATCCAGCTCACACCGGGTGTGGTGCTCACCGCCAATAACGGCGCTCGACACAGGCCAGTTCAGTATCAACGGGCAGCGCGCAAGCTCAAACTACTGGATGGTGGACGGTGTGAGTGCAAACATCGGGATCAACGCAGGCGAACCGCAGGGAACGGAATGGGAGGTGCGCTTGGCTCTACTAGCGTACTTGGAGGTACGAACAGTTTGGTCTCGGTCGATGCCCTGCAGGAATTTCGTATCCAAACTTCTACCTTTGCGCCGGAATTCGGCCGCACGCCTGGCGGGCAGATTTCTATCGTCACACGCTCCGGAACCAATCAATTTCATGGCACGGCGTTTGATTACTTGCGAAATGACATCCTTGACGCGAACAAATGGTTCAACGGCTACACGAATAGTCCTCCGCTGCCTAAAGCCGACGAGCGCCAGAATGACTTCGGTGGGACTTTTAGCGGCCCGATTTTGAAGAACCGGACGTTTTTCTTCTTTTCCTACGAAGGGCTGCGACTTCGGCTGCCACAAACCGTTTTAGCCCTCGTTCCCGATTTGACCTCGCGCCAGAATGCTCTGCCAGCAGTTCAGCCCTTCTTGAACGCCTTCCCAATACCTAATGGGCCTGATGACGCAGCGACGAATGTCGCTCAAGACAATTCCAGTTTTTCAGATCCCGCTACGCTGGATGCATACAGTCTTCGTATTGACCACAGGCTGAGCGACAAACTCACTCTCTTCGGGCGTTATGACTATTCCCCGTCAGATCTCGAGTGAGCGCGGCAATGCGCACAGCGTTGAGCACGTATTTCAGCAGACGATCACTACCCAAACTGGAACCGTGGGCGTGACATGGGCTGATTTCACCACGGCTGTGAACGACTTTCGCTTTAACTACAGCCGCACCGATGCTTCCGGCTCGCTTCTATCTGGACAATTTTGGAGGAGCTGTCCCTGTCGCGACCTTGCCGTTTCCCAATTCATTTACAACTCAAAATGCAGCAATTTGCCCTTGCAATTCCTTCACTCGGAAACAACCCGATGGTCTCGACTGCCGGTGCGATTGCCCGCAATCTGCAGCGACAAATTAATTTCGTAGACAATGTCTCGTTGCAGAGAGGCGTGCACGCTCTGAAGTTTGGCGTTGATTTTCGACGACTATCTCCGCAGTTTGATCCTGTGCAGTATCAGCAGGGCAATGTGTTCACCGATGTACCGTCCACCGAAACGGGAACCACCTACTACAGCTATTTGTATTCCAGCCGTCCCGGAACCTTGCTGTTTCGCAATCTGGGCACCTTCGCCCAGGACACGTGGCGCGTAGTGTCACGATTGACCGTGACCTATGGACTGAGGTGGGACGTTGACTTCGCACCCTCTCCGATCAGCGGCCCCGGCTTCAACCGGGTGACCGGCTTCGATCTCAGCAATCTATCCAACCTTGCCCTGGGACCAGCAGGCACGCCGCCATATGACACAGGTATAGCAATGTCGCACCGCGAATCGGTCTTGCTTATCAGGTGTCTCAGAATCCGAATCGGCAGACGGTGCTGAGAGGAGGGTTTGGTGTTTTCTATGATCTCGCAACCTCAGAAACTGGAAATAGCGTTTCGCCATTTAACTATCCTTTTGGAGCGACCGCTTTCCCTCCCGGTAACACCTTTCCCTTGAGTGCATTGGCCGCGATGCCGCCGCCGATCGTTCCGCCTAGCCCAACTAATGTCGGAGCGCTTTACGCATTCGATCCGCATCTCAAACTGCCGCGCACTCTTCAATGGAATGTTGCACTGGAGCAATCGTTGGGAAAACAGCAGACCATAACCGCTTCGTATATCGGTTCCGCGGGAAGACGGCTTCTCCAAACCGCGTTGATCAGTTCGCCAAACGAAAATTTCGTACGCGGATCTCGTAACCAACGCTGGTACTTCTGATTACAATGCGCTTCAGCTCCAGTTCCAACGGCGATTTTCCGGTGGCTTCCAGACCCTTACCTCATATTCCTGGTCACATTCCATCGACACTGCTTCTGCCGGTTCCGTTGGCAGCGGATCGAATGACCTTTCAGCACTCGCCTCCGATGTGAACCGCGGCCCCTCGGACTTCGACCATCGAAACGCGTTCTCGATTGCACTGACCTATGACGTTCCATCCCCCAAATGGAATACCTTTGCGAATGCGGTGTTGCGGGGCTGGTCCACAGAGAATGTGGTACAAGCTCAATCCGCTCCTCCGGTTAATGTGTACTACTCTTACCTTGGTTTCGGTGAGCTTTCTGGCGGATTCAACACCAACCCGAGACCTGACGTCATCGGCAGCCAGCCCTTTTATCTATATGGACCACAGTATCCAGGCGGCAAGTCCATCAACAACACCAGTACGCCAGCAGGGTGTCCGGATGGGTCCGATATGGTTGGCCCATTCTGTCCTCCACCAACCGTCAACGGGTTGCCAACACGGCAAGGAAACCTGGGGAGAAATGCTCTAAGGGGCTTCGGTGTGGCTCAGTGGGATTTCGCTGTCCATCGAGATTGTCGGATTCGTGAAACAGTGAAGCTACAATTCCGGGCCGAGTTGTTCAATCTCCTCAACCATCCGAACTTCGGGCCGCCTGTCGGAGATATGCAGCTACCATCTGCCGTGAACCCTCAGTTCGGCCGGTCAATACAGATGCTTGGGCAAAGTTTGTCAGGCGGTAACCTCGGGTCGGGTGGTTTCTCCCCACTCTACCAAGTAGGCGGGCCTCGGTCCATTCAGTTTGCGCTGAAGCTTTTCTTCTAGCGATTTCCCGATGCCAGAGGGTCGAGCATGGAAGCTACCAACATGAAACATGACCTACAGACGAAGACATGGTGTTTGGGACGGCATCTAGTGATCTGCGCCGTCTCTACTGTCATGGCGTGCTGTCTCTCAATTTTTTGGGTGGGGCGGGCGGCCGGATATTCTGCGAATGCAGGGCGGATGAGGCAAGCCAAGCCAGTGGCACCCAAGGGTAAACGAGTTACCACCGTCGCTGACTCAATTCAAATGACTCGCTTTGGCGATCCGTCCTATGCTGGCGGTGCATCGGCGAAAGGAATCGTCGCGAGGTTCTCGCCGAACGGCGAGCAGTTTGTTGTGGTTTTGAAAAGAGGAAATCTCCGAAACAATACCAACGAATATTCTTTAGTTCTATTCAGAACTGCGGAAGCGTTTCACTCGCCGACGCCACGTGCTGTGGTTTCGATGTCCTCATCCTCGAATCGGCCTGCAATCCACAATGTGGTATGGCTGAACGACAACGACACCATCCTCTTCTTGGGGGAACATCCCGGCGAGCGGACAGGGCTCTATTCCCTCAAATGCAGTTCCGGAAAGCTAGAGCCTCTCACGAATCACCCAGCAAATCTAACTTCCTTCGCCAGCACCGCCAGGGGCGATCGAGTCGTGTATGCCGCAGAAACCCCTGTTTCCAACTTCGTGACAGAAGATGCCCGCCGTGACGGAATCCACGTTTCACACGAGAAGCTGTCGGACCTGATTAAGGGAAGTTTCGGGGGTGAGGATTCCGATCACAAACTGTTCGTAACCGAACCAGGCGATAAAAAAGAGATACAGGCGCACATCGATGGACAAATCGAATCTGGCGAAGTCGAACTTTCCCTTTCTCCAGACGGTAAGTATTTTGTGGTTCAAACAGAAGCCAAAGAAACTCCTCTGAAGTGGAGCGAGTACGAAGACAAATTTCTGCGAACTATGACGCGCAACGCCGGCTCGCCGGGAGCTGCGACAAATGTTTACCAGTACGAACTAGTGGACACGCATACGGGAGCAAGCCAAGTGCTGCTCGATGCGCCGATTGCCCCGGACTTGGGGTCAGAAGTCGCTTGGTCTCCTGACAGCCTGTCAGTAGTTGTTTCTAATGCATACCTTCCGTTGGCTGTCGACGACCCGGCCGAGCAAAACCTACGAGAGTCACACACATTCCTGGCGGAGATCAAGGTGCCGAGCCGGGAAATTACCAAGATTAGCGACCGGGACCTAAGGCTGGTTAAGTGGGATCCAAGTACGAATACCGTGGTTTGCGAAGCTGGAAGACTTGACAGCCTCACTGGAAAGACGACATCGAGAATTTACTTCCGCAAGAACGCGCATAGTTGGTCCCAAGTGGACGCCTCGGAAGAAACTGACACGACCCGACCGGTGATTGTTCTCGAAGAAGATCTGAATACACCTCCTCGAATTGTTGCCCTGGATCCTGCGACCGGACAGAAATCGCCGTTGATGGACCTGAACCCAGAGTTTGGCGATCTTACTCTCGGAAAGGTCGAACAAGTGAAATGGAAGGACACGTTGGGCAACGAAGTCGCGGGCGGCCTTTATTGGCCCGCGAACTACATTACTGGGATGAAATATCCGCTGGTCATTCAGACGCACGGGTTCAAGCCAGAGAGGTTCTGGATTGATGGTCCATGGACGACGGCCTTCGCGGCACAACCTTTGGCGGGCCAAAACTTTTTCGTCTTGCAAGTCCCGGATCCAGACTGGCGTTTATGGGACACTCCGGACGAAGCTCCACGGGCCATGGCGGCCTATGAGAGGGCCATCGATTACTTAGATCGCAGAGGGGTTATTGACCGGAATCTCGTGGGAATTGTCGGGTTCAGCCGAACCTGTTACTACGTGACCCACATGCTGGCATTTTCGAAGTATCACATTGGGGCAGCGGTCATTGCCGATGGGGTGGATGCTGACTACTTTCAGTACTTCGCGTTCTCAAACGCAGCTCATGCCTGGGCTGCGGAATTCGAGGCTCTGAACGGCGGTCCACCCTTTGGCGACGCGCTCTCTTCTTGGACTAAGCGGGTCTCCGCTTTCCACCTGGACCAAGTCCACGCCCCATTGCGGATTCAGGCTCTCGGACCAGCGTCTTTGCTAGAGGAGTGGAATTGGTTTTCGGGACTTTATAGACTGGGGAAACCGGTCGACATGGTCTACCTTCCCGACGGTACGCACATTTTAGAGAAGCCTTGGGATCGGATGGTTTCGCAACAGGGCGACGTGGATTGGTTTTGCTTTTGGCTCAAGCGTGAAGAGGATCCTGATCCGGCAAAGGCTGAACAATACAAGCGCTGGCGCGAGTTGCGCGACTCAAGCCGCGCTGCGGAACGAGGTGTCGGCACCCGATGATCTGTGTCCATTCCCGAACACCGTCTCTTTTGATCAAGCTCATTGGCAGGAATGATGCGCTAGAGGAAGATTGTTGTTGGCTTCGCTGCTTCTCCCCCGCACGGTGTGCTCAGAACCCTCCCGGTTGCTCCTCGGCAACCGGGAGGGCGCAGGCGCTAACAACTGACGAATCAGCGCCGGTTGTTTGGCTACTCGTCCAGGTCGTACGCGGGATTGACCATTCTCGGCAGGGCGTCGGGGAAATGGCCGTTCTTCGCGCCAGTCTGCTCGATCACGATCTCGGCTTGACCGAGCGTGTTCACTTCGGGCTTGCTGTACTTCATCATCGTTCTCCTTTAGTTTAGGATGTTCCACGCCGATAACTGAAAGCGGCAGGATGATTGTCATCACTTCCACCGCTTTCCCTGCAGAACATGTTGTACTAGGGCCTTCCCGGCTCGCTGTCACGAACCGGGAAGGTGTGATCGCTAACTGCTGATACATTGGCGACCGGCTCTTCGGTTACTCGTCCAGGTCGTACGCGGGAACGATGGTCTTGCTTCCGTCGAGATTCGAGGGGCCGGGTTTGGCACCGGTTCTCTCGATCACGATCACGGCTTGGCCGATGGTGTTTACTTCGGGTTTGCTGTAGTTCATCGTGTTTCTCCTTTCGTCAAATATTCCGCCCCCGATCTTCAGGCAGACGGAAGATCATTGCTGGTTTTGGTTACGTACTTGCGGACAGTTCCCGCTGCCGCGCGGAAGGTGGGGAAAAAGGCCGGAACTCCGAGCAGCCCGCGCGCCACCAGATCCCGTAGCCAATACTCCAGCGAAATCGCACGCAACAACCGCACCAGGGAGACGATCTTTCCGGCACATGCATCGCCAATAGTCTCCAGCATTTGAGTGTCACAAACGTATCCGAGGCTCGAACTGAGAGACATCTCGTAGATGTTTTGCAGCTCGTCCCGGTGTTTCTCCAGGACGCGGACGGGTGTACGCGCACCAACTTGCTTTGTCCCGCGCGACAGGATCTCCTGCGGCACGATGCCGGCCAGCGACCGCCGCATGAGCGAACGTCTCTCACCAGGGCGCAGCACCTGACTGGCCGGTATGGAGAGAATGAACTCAATCAGATTCTGATCGAGGTAGGGATAGCGACCTTCTTCGAGTGCAGACACGGGCGGCGTGAACTTGGCCAATTTACAGGCCATCAGCAAGACGCCGCCAATGCAGGAGCGGCGGGTGGGTAACCAGAGCCCAAAGTGCTCGTTGACATCCAACTGTCGGACAGCCAGTCTGGTGCGCTTGGCAAAGTCTTTCCGGATCCACGATTCGACTTTAGCCTCCTTGACCAAATATTGGCCCAGCGAAGCAGGCAGCACGTCGATCGCCGACTGCCACAGAAGTTGAATCCAGGGTCTCCGTTTGACCAAGCTCCAGGCCGTGAGCTGTTTGGCGAGGCTCATGAGCTTAAACTGCACGATTAGATCGGCCAGATGCGCGCAAGGATCGGGAACTCCTCCCAGGAATTCGTCACCGCCAATACCCGACAGCACCGCTCGGTAGCCGCCGCCACGTACGACATCAGCACGCTCGTCTCCAAGTTTCTGGCCCACGCCGAGAGCTCCGGGCAGAGAGCAGAACTCTGGGCATTCAAGCGATGCTGGAGAGCTTCCCAATCTACTGCCATCAATATGAATGCCAACCCTTCCACGTTTTTCTTCGACCTTCTGGAAGTAAATCCAGTCGTCCCCGTTGGGCTCCGTCTTGTCGTAGTAAGAGATCGTGTCGAGGCGAGGTGTCTCTGCACTTTCCTTGGCAATGATGTCGTCTGCCATGCAGACAATCGACGATGAATCGAGCCCGCCGCTAAGTTCAGCCAACACTGGTGAGTCCGAACGCAACCTGCGGCATACTGATTGCCGGAAGACATGGCGGAAGTGCTCTTCGTATTCCGCATCGGTGTTGTAGCGGATGCGCGATTTAGGACTGAACCACCAATAGTGCTCGACCGAGGCGCTACCCTTACAAATGCGGACGAATTGTCCTGCTGGAACTTCGCGAATCTCACGATACGGTGTCAGGTGGGCGTCGGGGTCGTGGGCGAAGTATCCGGCGATGTAGTCGTCGTCGACGTGGAACTTGGCGCCTGAGAGAAGCACCAAAGGACCGAGATCCGTTGACCACCAAACCCGATCATTCTTGAGGTAGTAGAAAATGTGCCGGATGGCCATGTAGTCGGCGGCGAATAGGAGTTCACGCTGTTCTGGTTTCCAAATGGAGACCGCCCAATCGCCGACGATACGGCGGAAGCAATCGGTCTCCCAGCGATCGAAGGCGGCAGCGATGATGGCGACGTCGGTCGGGTTGGCTTCAAGTTCGCTACGCAGTTCGGGGATGAGTTCGTCGCGGTTGTCAAGGCGGCCGTCCCAGGTGAGAATGAAGCCCCGGTGCGAGAAGTATGGTTGTTTTTCCCGACGCGACTCGGCGGTGGTGTGGAAGGGCCGATAGAGAAGCGCAACTGAACCGTCCACATGGCAGGATTCGCCGTCTGGACCTTGGTGTTTCAAGGACTCACTGATATCCGCGAGAAGCTTGTGGTCGACCGGTCTTCCGTCAAAGTTCCAAATCCCTGCCTGCACGCTCATACCGTTCTCCTTGCTAGCACTTGTCCCAAACGGCGTAGGTGGCCTGGACGTTCGATCTTTCGTTGATGGCTCGCCCATCGACTTCGACCCAAGCGTGGGCCTTGAAGGGCAATTTCTGCGCGCCCAGGACCATGTGTGCAGCGACGCCGTGTTTCCTGAGAAGGTACGTTGTGACGAAGGATCGCTGCAGGCAAAGGGCTTGTTTCGGGTACCAAACGCAGGCGTAGTTGACCGCCATGCACACCCTATCGATGATGCCCGGTCCGTCAGTCTTGCTGTTGACCTTCCAGCCTCTCACCATGGAGTAAATAATCTGAAAACGGCAAAGAGCGCTCAAAATGTCGTAGGCCAAGAGCATGAACAACGCTTGAAAGAACAGAATCACAAGGACCTCCCTGGCTGCACATGAACTCCAAGTTCGTGGCAAACGAAGGCGAGTCTGTCGGTTAGGGCTTCGATCTTCGTCGAAAAGGGCTGAACCGGTGTGTGCCCCCACGCGGGTTTGTAGTCGAGCAGAACGGGGCGGGTGGAACTAGTTGCGGCCTGCAGGCGCGCCGCCATTTTGCGAGCGTGCATCGGGTTGCATCGAGTGTCTGCGTCTCCCGAGATGAGCAACACTGCCGGATAAGCCGACCCTATCCAGGACATGGTGGTAGGGCGAGTATGCCAATAGGGATTGAAAGTCCTCTTGATCTTCTGGCGACCCGTATTCGTCAGCCCATCCCGCGGCAAAGTTGAAGAGGTGATATCTCGCCATGTCGAGCAACGGGCCAAGACAGATGGCGGCGCAGAACAAGTCGGGACGTTGGGTAATGGCGGCGCCAACGAGCAGGCCAGCGTTAGAGCCTCCGCCGATAGCGATGCGGCCGGATATCGAGCGCTGTTCTCGAATGAGCCACTCGGCCGCCGCCACAAAATCATTGAAGGAGTTCTGACGGTTTCCGCCTTTGCCGGCGCGATGCCACTGCTCACCGAGTTCGGAGCCACCACGCAAAGCCGGGACAGCAAATAGAAATCCCTGCTCCATGAGGAATGTGGCGAAGGCGGTGAATCGAGGCGTCACACAACTCCCGAAGCCACCGTAGCCGGTCAGGAAGGTAGGGAGAGGACCGGAATGTAACAGGTCTTTGCGGGCAGCAAGAAAGAGTGGAACCGAGGTCCCGTCTGCGGAGGTGTATGCAGTTTCCTCGGTTGCGATTGCAGAAGGATCGACTGGAGCGTTCGCTTCATTCCAAGTGAAAACGTCTTCTCGGTGTGTGTCATAGCAATAAACTGCAGCGGGTTTGGAAATTGAGGTGTAGGCGTAGAACAATTTCTCCGTTGCGTTCGTCCGATTGAGCAAATCGATGGTCCCGCGGGAAGGGAAGTGCGGGATCCTTCCATCCGTCCTCCGTCGGGGCCAAAGACATCAACGTTCGTGGAGAAACGATCAATCCGAGTCACAAACACTTGATCGGCCGCGACTGCAAACTGCTGAATGCGCTTGTCGGACTCGGGCACAATGTCGCGCCAACGCGAGGGATCAGAATGTTCTGAATCGATCCGAACGATGCGGAAGTTCGGAGCTGCGAAGTCTGTGTAAGCCAGCAATTGACCAAGCACGAAAAACGGTACAAAGCAGCCTTCAACTTCCTGGACTACAAGCCTAGGCTCAGCCGGGTTGGATGACATCTCCTGCAGATAAACCGAAGTCCGAGGTGGCTTGCCAGTGAAAAAGACGGTGTAGGCCAATAGGTTGGCTTCGGGGGAGTCCAGAATCCCTAGGAACAGGTTGGGCTCTTCTCCGGCAAAGAACGTTTCCCGATCCTGTGATCGCTCTGTGCCAAACCGGTGCCAGAAGGCAGCTCGATAGTTTGGGTGAGGATCGTGCAGTTCGCGATGAGAGTAATAAAACCCGGTGCCGTCAGGAGCGAACGCAATCCCGGTGCAGAAGCCTTCTGGAAGGCGATCCGGCAGCACGGTGCCCCGCTCAATATCGAGGATCTCGAGAGACGAGTGATCAGTACCGCCTTGCCGCACAGAGTACGCGAGGAAGTGACCATCTGCAGAGATCGTGGCGATAGAGACAGCTATCGAGTTCCCGCTTCCACGCTGGGCTGGGTCAACCAGAACAGTTTCCGGCCCAAACAACCCGTCCCTCATGACTATGACAGGCTGCTCCCTGTCTTCCTGGCGCTTGAGGAAAAAGTAGCGGTCGCCGACGTTCCAAGGTTCGGAGATTACCTCCTTGAGAGCCAGCAGATCTCTAACCCGCGTCCTAATTCGCTCTCGGTCCGGAATCGCAGCAAAATATGCGCGTGTGTATGCAGCCTGCTCTTCGAGCCACTTCCTCGTTCGCGGTGAGTTCTGATCTTCAAGCCAACGATAAGGGTCTGTGATCTCGATGCCGTGCAGGACCTCGGTTACGGGTTCGACCGGCGTTGGCGGAGGTGCATCTACTGCGTGAGCCATGTGCTTACGCTCCAGAACATTCAGGGCTACGGAGGTAGCAGCTCTAGGACCTGGGCTCAGCCCCACATCTGAGCTGAACGATGCGTGCACAGTACGTCCATAGCGGGGTCTTCTTCAAAAAACATTTTTCATGCAGGAAATCCTGCAGACCAACTCTGTCCGGGGGGAGCTTCGAAATGCATTACTTGAAGCCGCAGGAATGGGAATGCAATGGGAATGCAATGTGATGACTGCGAAGAATTTGAACAACCTCGTGGCCGCTCTGGCTGGTCGGAATAGCAGCGAGGATTTCACACTACTGCTGGGCACAGTGATTCGGGTTTGGCCTCAGGATCTGCAGAGAATCCTGCAAGAAACAAAGACGGTCAAACTTCGCAGTTGCCAGTGCTAAGTTTCCTCAGACAGGCGCTCGACCCAAGAACACCAAGAGCCCTGGGTTTCGGGGATGACCTCACCGTCCTTTAGGTCCAGGCAGCTCTAAGGGCAAATTTCCACAGATGCAAGTATATTTTTGAGGAATTGCGAAAAGTTTTGTCAAGGAGAACAGGTACGAAGGTTAACGGCGTCAGAAGCTCTTCACTACCGAGACGCCGAGACCGCCGAGTTGGAACATTCAGAGCTTCAGTCTCCAGGTTTCGGCGACGAGATTCTTACGGCCCCAACTCTGGTGCGGCTCCTCGGCTACAAGCTGAAAGCCTGTTTGCTGATAGATCTTGCGTGCCGCGGTGAGTTCGCTCTGCGTCCAGAGCATCATCGCCTTGTAGCCTGCCTCCCGAGCAAAGCGGATGCACTCTGCGACCAGATGTTTGCCAATTCCCATTCCTCGCGCCGAGGGCTCGACCAGAAGCAAACGCAGCTTTGCCACCGTTTTCGATTTCTCCACCAGGAAAACCGAGCCGACGATCTGGCCGTTGCTCTCCGCCATCCAGCAACGCTCGCGGGCCGGATTGTAATTCTCTATAAACTCGGCCACGATCCCCGCGACCAGGGTCTCGAAGCTCTCGTCGTATCTGTATTCCTGGGAATAGAGAACTCCATGGCGGTAAACCACCCAACCCATATCCCCGGGTTTGCGCGGTCGGAGGACATAAGTTCGTTCCGCGCACTTTCTTTCCGCACTACCGGGAACCAGGATGGACTCGATCGTTTGCATGGCGCGCACCAAATCTTCCTGCTGGGCGGGCGGCAGCTTGCCCATGATTGCGCTAACCTGCTCGGTCGATCGAGCTTCCAGTGGGTGGAAAACTTTCCTGCCCTTTTTGGTCAGGCTCAGCAGGCTCTGGCGAGCGTCCTTGGGAGATGCCTTCCTCTCAAGCAGGCGTTTCTTCTCAAACTTGCGCAGGATGCGGCTCAAGTACCCGGCGTCCAAACCGAGCTCTTTGCACAGTTCGACCGCCGTCGACTGCTCGTGATGTGCTAGTTCGTAGAGAGTGCGCGCTTCCGTCAGCGAGAAACGGGCTGTTCAGCAATCCTTCATCGAGAAGCCCGATTTGCCGCGTGTAGAAGCGATTGAAGCGGCGCATCGACTGGACGCCCTGCTCACGGGAGGCGGGGATGATCGGAAGGCTGGCCATAAAACCACGATGGCGCAAATGGTTGACTAAGTCAAGTACTTTATTGGCACGGTCGACATCCCGATTTCGGAGCTTATGAGGATATGCAGAAGGACGTTCTTAGATAACATGAAGCCTTCACCCACATTTCCTTTCTGAAGTCTGCGTGTTTGGTCCTATGATCGGGTCAACGCCAGCATCGGGGAAGGAGACTGTCTAGCGGCCAAGCTGCGACCGGGCAACGTGCATAGTGCCGAGGGCTGGGATGAAGTGGTGACCAGGGCCTGCGTCGGAATTGATTTACAGTGGGTTGGGGATAAGCTCGAAACACCACCTCTTTGCCCAGTTCCTGTTGGCCCTCGATCTCTGGCAGAAGCATTTTTTTCTTTTCGCGTGAAGGGGATTGGCGGGCGTTCTCGTTTTATCGGGTATAGGCCGACTCAGGACTCTGTTCCATTTTCCGAACAAGCCGAACATTTTTCTTGCGGGAGGCAACTCTGGTTTTACACTCAGAGGAAAATGGGTTATTTCTTGCATTGGTGAAAACGGCATTCTATTTGGAATGCTCTACGCGGATCTTTTGAGAGGTATGAACAGGGTCACATAGTAGTGGTCGATTGAGCGCTCAGCGATACGCTGCTGATTGGATTCTTCGCCGAGCCACCGTCAAATCCGTCACGACGGGAGTAGTAGTCATGACAAGTCCGGGAGGTTGGCTCAGAGAGCGCCGCGAGGAACTCCACCTTTCGCGTAGTGGCGTTGAGCGCCTTACGAGTGAGTCGGCTCGCGAAGGTGCGAACGCGCGCTATCGCATCCGACGTGGCCGCCTCGCCGACCTTGAGGAAGACAGGGGCGCACCGAACATTTTTGAGGCAGCAAGTATTAGCGAGTGCTACAAAGTTCCCTATCTTGCCGTATTGCAAGCCTTCAGCCTGAAACTGGACGAGTCTCGGAGCACGTCGGAAAGCCCCTCGATATCCCACGAGCTTTCAAAGCAATGGTCCTTCTCTGACGCGGATCGCCCCTTTTCGCTGACATTTCAAAGCAACGTCAGTTTTGACGCCACCCGCCTGGTTACGGAGAGCGCGGAGGAATTGGGCGTTCCTGCAGCCGTGCGTCGGCAATTGGACTTGGGTCAGTTTCGTTTAGGCATAATCGGCGCAAACGACGACACCATGGGCGAACTGGTCCCCGCCGGTTCGGTGGTGGTCATCGACAACTCCCACAACTCCGTTGAGATAGGCAACTGGAAAAGTATCCGGGAACGGCCGATCTATTTCGTGTGGCATGAAAATGGCTTCAGTTGCTCCTGGTGCTACATGGCGCGTGAAACGTTGTTTATCGTGCCCTATCCGACTTCACACCAGCCGGTAATGATTTTCAAAACACCACGCGCAGCGTCGATTATCGGTCGAGTTATTCACGTCTGGCCCCCTCTCATCATCCAGAGGCCAGGTTGAAAAACCTGCGCACAGCCCCGGGCTAGCGGGCTGATGATCGCTCCTTCCGGGCCGGTAACATTCTGGAGAACCAAGATCTCTTGGGCACGGGTTGACCTGGTCGATGAATCAAATGCTTGGCTTCCAGTGCCGCAACGAATTCGGTTGCGTCTGAGAGAAGCTGAGATCGGGATACGGAGAACTGCTGTCCCAAGGTATCGGCAATCTGATCGAGGGAATACCGCTTCTTCAACAACTCCCAGATTCTGAGTCCGACTGGGTTGAGACTGAAGCAGACGCCCTTTTCAATATCCAGGAGCACAGCGCCATCTTCCGAAGCAGTCTCCCGGACACCTGGCGCGATGGTGAAGTCTGTGGTCGTTGCTGAATCGCTCATGTTGGCCACCTTGCGATTGGCCTCTTGTCCCCGTCAGAGGTATACCGCCCAAGGTAGATCTGGATTCTCAATGCCGGCAAAAACTATTTTTGTTGCAGGAAGTTCTGCAGAAGGAATCCGCGGCAAGCTGATCTTCCTGGCATTTAGGGTCAAGCCGATGGTCAAGTTCCTGTAGTCCCTGCAGGAATTCGTGCAGCGGCACGGCAGGAGCATCCGTGCCGCCAACCTATTGACTTCCTCAGGGAAGAGACCAACCTCTTCGTAGATGTCGGTAGTTCAGTAGGTTACGGGGTCCGATGTCACGGACACAGTCTGGGGTGCGGCGAGTTCGGCGGTCGAAATTCTGGCAGCGAAAAAAGATTTGTCGCGCCGCCCCCGGAAGGTGTTATGTAGCACAGAATGTCGGGGCAGAATGGCCAATCCCTGTCTTCTTCCGTGAGCTGGCTCGTCCGTTACCTTCGGCCCCTACTGTCATTGGTGATCGCCGATCTCGCGTGCATGATTGTGGGCAGCGGGCTCTCGCTGCTCGACCCGCTTGTCGTAAAGTGGCTGATTGATATTGCTCTCCCGAAGCGTGACCTCCACCTCGTCCTGTTGGGCACATTGGTCTTTTGTGCGGTGTACCTGGCGAGCCTGGGGACCAACTACCTGGCGTCGTTCGTGAGCTGTCTGCTCACGCAAAAGATGGTATTCCGGATCCGAGTCTCACTGCTACGCCAGATCCACGCGCTGCCTGCACACCGTCACGAAAGGTCACAAGTGGGAGATACGCTCTATCGGATCGAGCAAGACGTGGACCGCGTGGCCGAACTGAGCGGAGACATTCTTCCCTTAACCATTCAGATGGTGCTCATGGGCATCATGGTGTTGGTCACCATGGGAATTCTGAATTGGCATCTGACGGTGCTGGTTGCCCCGATATTGCCGATCTTCTACTTCTTGCAGCGCCGCTATGCAGCGAAATTAAAGGACGCGGCGGACCAGGTTCAAAGTCAGTCGGGAAAGATCAATGCATTTCTGCAGGAACACTTGGCGGGCATGATGCAGTTGCAACTGCTCAACCGTACCGGCACGCAAGCCAGAAAATTTGCTCGCCTTGCGGCGAAGGGAGCGCAGCTTCAGATTCAACAGCGAGCCACGGAAATGGCTTTTGGCGGGGCATCTGTGTCGGTCATCGTTCTTGGTATGGGTCTGATCCTCGGGTACGGAGGGTATGAAGTAACTCGGGGAGCATTGACGGTTGGCGGTCTGGTCGCGTTCTACGGTTACGTCTTTCGTCTGTTCGCGCCTGTGAGCATCGCGATTGATCTCCAGTCACGGCTACAGCGGGTCGGCGCCAGCATTCGGCGCATTGAAGAGATCACCGACAGGCGCCCGACTGGATGGACGAGTGAACACAGTACCGCTGGGATCAGGTATCAAGCCCGACCTGGAATTTCGTTCGGTGTGGTTTGCTTACACCGAAGACCGGCCGGTGCTGCGCGATATGAGCTTTCGCGTTGAGGCGGAAGAGACGGTAGCGCTTGTGGGCCTCAATGGGTCAGGAAAGAGCACGATCGGCCTGCTGGCGACCCGGCTGTACGACCCGGATCGAGGATCAATCCTGGTGGGAGGCAAGGACATTCAAGATGTCGACCGCCGAAGCCTCCGTGCCAGCATAACCTTGGTTCCGCAAGACCCATTTCTGTTTGATGAAACGATCCGGGAAAACCTTCTCTATGGGAACCCAGGTGCAACCAGCAGCGATTTGGATACGGTTGCTGCTCTGACGCAGCTCGACCGGGTCCTCCAGAGGCTTCCGAGAGGTTTCGATGAACCCCTGGGGCCACTCGGCAGCAGGCTTTCCGGGGGCGAAAGGAAAAGACTGGCGCTGGCACGTACTCTTTTGCAGCAGCCAAGGATTCTGATTGTGGATGAAATCACGAGTTCCCTCGATGCGCCGAGTGCCGCCGGGCTGCTTGATGGGCTCGATCTATTTCGCCGAGCTCGGACGCTTGTCGTGGTTTCCCATCGGCCGGCGACAATCCTGTGGGCGGATCGAATCTTGGTGGTGGACGAGGGCGCGATCGTTGATTCGGGGAAACATTCGGAACTACTGGTCCGGTGTGAAGCGTACCGGAGAATCTGGCAGTCCCAGGATGACGAGACGCCCTCTATGAGTCTCGAAGCCGTGGATGGAATCGGGTCGAAAGTAGGGAGATGCCGGGCTCCGCATCTTAGGAGCTAGTTGGACGAATAGACATAAAGAAATGGGGCGCAGCCAAACATGCCTAATCACGATCGCAGTTCTAACCGGCCGGGTGGTAACCCCGGACTCGCGTTCCGCGAGGTTTGCCGTAGCGTTCTCAATCTCAACACTCTTACGTTCGTGGCCGCAAACGCGCCTTCGGAAGTTGTCAGTTCGTTCGAAGGGCATCAACAACGACTCGCTAGTTTCTCGCTGCAGGTTGCAAGCAAGATGCTTGTCCGGCAACTGAATGAGAGGAGAAACCGGCCGCTCCATGGCTCGCTTTCCCGACTCTTTCAGTCCTCCACAGCGAAAGCGAAGGATGCCTTCTTGCTGCTTGCCTGCACATTTGGGCGCCTGAGCCTCGGTGTCCTACGAGCCCTGGGGCCCGGGATTCCTCCGCGTCTGCAACTCTCCGTATCGGCCAACATTCTGAAGAATGTGGGGAATCTGTTGATTGATACGGAAGTTGGGAGTAAACCGATATCTGACAATCGGAGCAATGGAGGCGGCGTTTATCCTGGCGCGGTTGAGAAGGCACCTGTCGAAGGGTCCGATCGGAACGTCGTAGCGGAAGACATTCTTAGGGCGCTCAACGTATCCTTGCCGAACGATCTCTCTCGCCTGATATTTCTAGCGACTTTGCGCGACAACAACTCTGGCCACTACTACCACCCAGAAGTCGCTCGCAGGTTCTCTGAGGAAACCGCTGATCGGGCGATGCTCGTGTGTCATCGGCGGATTTACGAACAGGTTGTAGCACTCGCCATCGAAGACTTAACAGATCAACTTGACGGATACATCGCGACCGTCCCGGTGCCAAGGGGGCGCCTAATCGAGAGTTGGACAAAACTGAAGGCGTATCGAGCGACGATTCCAATGGATACGAATCCTATCTCAGCAGAGATTTTCTTCATGAAGGTTGAAGTTGCTGTTGCGATTCTAGAAGCAAGGCTCCCGGGCAAGGTTTGGTGATCGGAGCAGATCGTCGTGTCTGTTGCGCACAAGCTGTTCCTCGATTTACCGGCTCCAAAGAAGCTGGTCGTAATCCTATGGCTGTTTCTTGTGGTCGTCGTCGGCTTGTTGGGCCTGAGCTACATGACCATTGAAAACCTTTCCGCCGCGAGGGCGTATGTGGGAGGGGAGGGCCTCTGGTCCAAGGCACAGGAGCAAGCCGTCTACGACCTGCTGCGCTACTCAACCTCGCACTCGGAAGGAGATTTCGAAACCTATCAAAAGGCGCTTCTAGTGCCCCTGGGAGACAGGCAAGCGCGGCTGGAGTTGGAAAAGCCTGTTCCGGACATGAGCGTTGTCCGCAGAGGTTTGATCCAAGGCAGGAATAATCCGGAGGATGTCGAAGGAATGGCGACGATGTTCCGGCGCTGCCGGCAGTTGGACCACATGTCGGAGGCAATCAGCATCTGGTCACAGGGTGACGCGCTCATCGAACAACTGCAACGGCTCGGGGACGACGTGCACCGCGAGACCTCCGCGGAGAGACCCAATGGTCTTAGGATCGCGGAGATGGCTCGGCAAGTCGATGCCGTAGGAGATCAGCTTACCCCGCTCGAAGACAGGTTTTCCTATGAACTGGGAGCGGGAGCGCGCCAGGCAAAGCGTCTATTTTTGCTGGTCACGTTCGGCGCGACTGCCATTTCCTTGATTGGAGGGTTACTGTTCACTGCCTTCATGTTGCGACACATGCGCCAGACAGAGCAACGATACAAACATCTCATCGACACCGCCAACGATGCGATTCTCGTCATCGACGCCGCGACCGGGATCGTAGTGGAAGCGAATGTGAGGAGCGGCGAATTCTTGGGACGGCCAACACGAGAGCTGGTGGGCACGCGAGCCGAGCTGATCGTTCTGGAGAGCGATCATGAAGCGTACCGCGGACTGTTGAAAGCCGCGTGGGAAGGTAATAAGGCTGACGGAAGGGAGTTGCACCTGATTCATTCCGATGGGAGCGCGCTCGCCGTCGAAGTCAACGCAAGCATGACGGAGTTTGAAGGAAAAAGAGATAGTTCAGGGCATTTTTCGCGATATCCGGGAGCGAAAACGTCTCGAAGAAGAGGTGCGCCAGACCCAGAAGATGGAGGTAGTTGGTCGGTTGGCGGGTGGGATCGCCCACGACTTCAATAATCTGCTGATGGTGATTCTCACGCAGATTACGAAAGTGCGCAGCTTGTCCAGCCAACCGCAAATCCTGGAGCATGCCGAGACGGTTCGAATCGCCGCCGAAAAGGCTGCCTCGCTTACGAAGCAATTGCTGGCTTTTGGTCGCAGGCAAGTGCTGGTGCTTCAGGTGCTGGATTTGAACGAGATTCTTGGAGAACTCAAGGAAATGCTGTCCACGCTTCCGACAGAACAGGTCCAGTTGATAATGACGCCGAGTTCACGGCCACTTCCTGTGAAGGTGGACCCAGGAAAGATCGAGCAAGTAATCATGAATTTGGCTGTGAACGCCTGTGACGCTATGCCCTCAGGAGGAGTATTGAGAATAAGGACGGCGCGAGTATTCAGGACCTCCTTCGGGAGCATCGGTAACGAGCGATTCACCCCCGTATGCGATGGTGGAGATGACTGACACCGGGTGTGGCATGGATGCGGAAACCAAGGCCCATCTCTTCGAGCCCTTCTTCACCACCAAGCCAATTGGCAAGGGCACGGGCCTCGGGCTGTCTACCGTGTACGGCATTGTGAAACAGAGCGGCGGCTCGATCGAAGTGGACAGTGTGCCCGGTGAGGGCACTACTTTCAGAGTCTATCTTCCCATTGTCGAGCAAACCATAAGCCCACGAAGAACTCCCAAGATATCGAGCCCAGCGTGCGTGGCTCGGAAACGGTGCTCTTGGCGGAGGATCAACCTTCCATCAGGACCGTATTGCGCGAGTTCCTGGAATCCGAAGGGTACAGGGTATTGGAGGCTCAGAACGGTAACGAGGCGCTGGAGATCGCGAAGCACTATACGGGATCGATTGACGTACTGGTCACCGACGTGATCATGCCGCAACTCCGAGGGATCGAGTTGGCAAAACGTCTCACCGAGATCTATCCCGGTCTTTGCGTGATCTTGATGTCGGGCTATTCCGAGGATGCGTTAGTGGAAAACCGGTTGTTGTCCGAGAGAAATATGACGTTGATCCAAAAGCCATTTGATCCAGAGGAATTGGCTCAGAAGATCAGAGAGTCACTAAGTCGAAACCCTACTCCTTCGTAGCCGGCACGGGAGAATGGTACCGAGTTTACGGAGCCGCGTGCCGTGAAATGGCACGCGGCGGCGAACCGGAGCCGCCAACACAGGTGAATTCCTCAATCGTGGCCGCATCAGCAAGGGCGTCTTCATCGCACTCTGGACCACAATGATGGATCAGCACCGAAGCGAGTACTGTGCCACCGTTTCCGAGGCATTCCACCCTGCCTTCTTCTCCATTGCGGATCGCCTCGGCTGTCCGGAGCAGCGCTACTGCAATGGCCTCATACTCTTCGGCTGTGTTGCCATCGCCGAACGTGCAACCGTATCCTTCCCGCGAGCGGTGGCCGTCGGGTTTCTTCAGGCAACCTCGCGGACGGCCACAACGAGAGCGGCGGAGATTCCGGTATGAGAGCCGACATGCTTACCGTCAGCGGACACAGATGAAAAGGCCAATTTTGTCGGAAGCTGAGCGAAGGGGTGACTGTGAGTGATGGTGTTGTCGATAATGGGTGGAAATGGGTGTAAATGGGTGACATTTCGGCTTGACTAATTGGGTGTAAATGGGTGTATTCTTGGGTGTTATGATTCAGACCGACAGCCTCAAGATTACCCCGGAGATCCTTGGTCTTATCGCCGAACTCGATGAATTCAAAGGGGCGTGGCGGGCCTTGGGCAGACTGGCTCCCGAACGTCTCTCCGCCCTGCGACGGGTGGCTACCCTTGAAAGCATCGGGTCATCCACACGCATTGAGGGCAGCAAGCTCTCCGACCGGCAGGTCGAAAGGCTATTGTCCAACCTTGAAGTCAAATCCTTCGAGACACGGGACGCCCAGGAAGTGGCCGGCTATGCGGAAACCATGGAGCTGATTTTTCAGTCATGGAAAGAGATCACTGTGACGGAAAACCACGTAAAGCAGCTGCACCGCGACCTGCTCAAATACAGCGAAAAGGATGCGCATCATCGCGGCGAATACAAAACCCAGTCCAACAGCGTTGCAGCCTTTGACGAGACCGGAAAGGAGATCGGCATCGTGTTTGAAACGGCTACGCCGTTCGACACACCGCGCCTGATGACGGAAGCCGTCGGCTGGGTGAGGGAGGGGATGGAGAACCGGCAACTGCATCCTCTGCTGGTCACGGCCATCTTCATTGTGGTATTCCTCGAAATCCATCCCTTTCAGGATGGCAACGGCCGGCTGAGTCGCATCTTGACCACGCTGTTGTTGCTGCGTGCCGGATACTTCTATGTGCCCTACAGTTCACTGGAAAGCGTGATTGAACACAGCAAGGAAGGCTATTACCTCGCGCTGCGCCAGACGCAAGGAACAATCAGAAGCGACGCGCCGAACTGGGAGCCATGGGTTTTGTTCTTCCTGCGCGCTCTTCAGCAGCAGATGAAACGACTGGCTAAGAAAGTCGAGAGAGAAAGAATTGTCCTGTCGGCCATGCCAGAATTGTCCGTGCAAATCGTCGAGTATGCACGCGAACACGGACGGGTCACCATCGGCGACATGGTCACTTTGACCGGCACGAGCCGGAACACGCTCAAGCAGCACTTCCGCCAACTGTTGGAAAAGGGGCACCTGGTCATGAACGGCAGCGGTCGTGGCGCCTGGTATGCATTGGCATAGCGCCGGAAAACAGCCCAAGAAAAAGTAGGCACGAACTCCTGCTCTCTCTGCGCTTATTTGGCGCTATAGTCCTGAGGTCGACTTTGTACCGATCGACATCACCTATTTTTCTTAGCCAGGAATACATAAAGGCCTTTATTGTGTTGACCAATCGTTGTATTCTCGCGTTCACCTGCGGGGCCGCTGTGAGCGGAGATGCTTTTCACCCAGGCGAAAAGACACGTGAGTTCCGACGCACAGAAACCGTTGGTATGGTTGCCTGTTTCTCAGGGGGATCTGGGCGCGTCCACGCCGGAGAAAGTTTCTCACGATCCCGCGCGGATCTCGGACGAGGTCCTGCTTTCCTTTCTGCAGGCAGGTGATTTGGAAGCGCTCTCCGTCTTATTCAGCCGGTATGCTCGCCTCGTTCTAGGAATCGGCCTCCGCATCCTGCGCGATGCCGGAGAAGCCGAAGACCTAGTGCAAGACGTGTTTCTCCGTCTCTTCGAGAAGGCGCACACCTTCGATGCCAGCAAAGGCGCAGCCCGCACATGGATCGTCCAGGTCGCCTACCGGCATGCCTGCGGCCGCCGCGCACACTTGGGGAGGCGAGGCTTCTACAGTGGTACAGATTTAGACAACGTGGAGAATGCTCTTCTGGAGGATGTGCGCCTCGAAGAGCAGTTGGCGGCACGTCTGACTGGAGCGCAGCTCCTCACCACCTTTGAAGAGTTGAGCGACAAACAACGCGCCACGCTTCATCTTTACTATTTTGAAGGCTTGGAACTCCGCGAGATAGCCCAGAGACTCGGTGAAACGCTCGAAAACACCCGCCACCACTTCTATCGTGGCCTGGAGCGTTTACGAAAGAGTGCAATTGCCCTGGGGCTGTGCGAAGCAAAGCAGGGGCTATGAATATCAATGGCCAAAACGAAATTCGACCTGGTTGTTCCGATGAGTTTGCAGAACTGTGTGCAATATCGGTGACGGGGTCACTGTCATCGGAAGAACGGTCGGTTCTCGATCGTCATCTCACATCTTGCGAGCAATGCCGGGCCCTTCTCACCGACTACGAGAGCCTAAACTCCGATGGGATGGCGAAGCTGGTGGCCGCATCGGATCACCCGTGGGAAGATGCCGCCTATTCAAGTTCGTGGAATGAAGCGGAAGCGAAAGATCGGTTCCTAAGTCAAGCGTCCAGCCGAGCGCGAGGATCAGAAGAGGGGAAGGGAAGACTTGTTGGGCGGCCTTTCTCGCATTTCAGACTCAGACCCAATCTCATACCGAAGCGTCTTTTAGCCGCAGCTGCCTTGGTGTTGTTGGGCCTGCTCGCCGGTTATCAATTTGGGAGTAAGAAAGTCTCGCGCCAACAGGAATCCGCCAGCCTCAAAGGCGATGACCTCAAAGGTCGAAGTGAATTGGCTGACCTACAAGCAGAACAGCGAACCCTGAACGATCAATTCGCAACGAATGCGAAAACGATCACGGATCTTCGGGAGCTATCCAGTCGCCAAGAAACGCAACTGGGACAGCTGGAAAATCTGAAGCTCAAACTGCAGGGCGAGATGCAACGGTTGGTTTCGGAAGATAAGCTCAAATCCGACACCCTACAATCCCTATCGGGGCAGCGGGATGCTCTCCAGCGCCAAGTGGAGAATACAGAGCAGTTGCTGCGCAACGTTCGCAGTGACCTCGTGCATAGTCAAGACGAACGCCAGGGCGCTCTTCTCAAGGCAGCAAGCCTCGAAACACGGATCGGCGAGCTGTCCGCAGAATTGCGGGAATCGAACAGCAAGGTTCAACGACAGACGGAATTTCTCGCCTCCGACCGTGATATTCGCGAGTTGATGGGGGCACGCCAGCTCTACATCGCGGATGTTTTTGATGTAAACCACAACGGCACGAAACGGAGAACGTTTGGCCGCGTGTTCTATACCAGAGGAAAGTCTCTGATCTTCTACGCCTTCGACCTGGACCAGTTGCCCGGCTATCGCAACGCGAAGGCAGTTCAGGTGTGGGGCAGTTCTTCGGACAATGAGTCCCATCCGGTGAATCTCGGGGTTTTCTACATGGACAATGAAGCCAACCGCCGTTGGGCATTCAAGTCCGACGACGCCGCCACGCTCGAAAACCTCAACGCGGTATTTGTGACGATCGAGCCAAAGGGAACAAACACCAAGCCCACCGGCAAGCCATTCCTATACGCCTATCTGCGGACAGCTCCTACAAATCATCCTTAAGCGCGAGCGGGCCGCGCGAAACATTTTTCTTAGATAAAGACGGAAATAATCGACCCGTCGGAGTCCCGAATGGCATTCGGCCGATCTTCCATGCCGGCTTTGTTACAACTGAATAAAAATGGTCGGAATTCTGGTACAGCTTGGCTCCGTCCGCTAAATGCTGAGGTGTGCAGTGGAAAATCAATCGTGAGGAGGCTCCGTGAAATCGTTCCGGACGCTAGTTCGGTCGGTCCTATCTCTCAGCATTTTGTTGAGTCCAAGCATTTTATCCGCACAAACCACCAACGCAGCCATCACCGGTCGGATCACCGATCCCTCTAAGGCAGTACTCGTGGATGCCCATGTCGCCGTCATCAACACGGGCACAAACGTACGATATGAGGGAAGGACGAACAACGCAGGCAGCTATGTAATCCCTGGACTCCCACCCGGCCCGTATCGCGTGGAAGTGGAAAAGCCTGGATTCAGGACGATCGTCGAGACAGGAGTCGTCTTGCACGTACAGGACACGGTTGAGCTCAACTACGAAATGGCATTGGGAACGATTTCGGAGTCAATCACTGTGACAGCCGATACAAACAACATCAACACGACGGACGCTGCAGTGAGCACGGTCGTCGACCGGCAATTCGTCGAGAATATGCCGCTGAACGGCCGCAGCCTGCAGGACCTGATCCTGCTCACGCCCGGTGTCGTCAGCAGCACTCCGCAAGCTGGTGCGACGACCGGTTTCTCAGGTGAATTCAGCGTAAATGGCCAACGCACGGAAGCGAACTACTACACCGTGGATGGCGTAAGTGCTAACCTCGGCATTTCTCCGGGGCTTCCTGACGCCGCCGGGACAACCGGTTCACTGCCGGCACCAACGGCACTCGGAACGACACAGGGCTTGGTATCGCTGGACGCGCTCGAAGAGTTTAGGGTCGAGAGTTCAACGTACTCTGCTGAATTCGGACGCAACCCGGGCGGGCAGTTCTCGTTCGTAACACGCTCCGGCACCAATCAATGGCATGGCACTGGATTCGATTACCTTCGCAACAACGTTTTTGACGCCAACGACTGGTTCAACGATTACTTCGGGCTGCCTGTGGCTGCGGAACGGCAGAACGATTTCGGAGGAACTCTTGGAGGGCCGGTGGAGATCCCCGGCCTTTATGACGGAAAGGAAAAGACTTTCTTCTTCTTTTCCTACGAAGGTTTGCGTTTGGATCAGCCGCAACCCGCGAATGTAACTTACGTGCCGAGTGCTGACCTTCGCGCAAACACGCCTGCCCCTCTTAGTCAAGTCTTGAATGCCTTCCCGGTGCCGAATGGCCAAGATCTTGGTACCGGGCTAGCTGAATTTATAGGAACGTGGTCAAATCCAGCTCATATTAATGCAACCAGCATCCGTCTGGACCACCTCATAACTGACAAGCTAAGGCTCTTCTTTCGCTTCAGCAATACATCTTCAGGTCTGGTCGCACAGGGAACAACGGGCGCAGGAGGCGTGGCATCCGATCTGTCCTCAACAGCCTTTACAACTCGAACGTACACGTTCGGAGCAACGAGTTCGTTCTCAAGCAGTCTAAGTAATGAGTTTCGGCTAAATTATAGCTCGAACGAAGGAGACTTCTCGTTTGCGCCCACTAACTTCGGGGGCGCGACAGCGATAAGTTTGTTGCAACTGCAGGGATTTGCGAAGGAAGCCAACCCGAGTCCTTACGTCGGAGTTGGTTTGTACCTGGGCACCGAGTATCCGCAGATCGTCGAATCCGCCCAATCCTCCGAACAAAAGCAGTGGAACGCTTTGGATTCGCTCTCGGTGTTGCGAGGTCGGCATAATTTGAAGTTTGGATTCGACTATCGCAGGCTGGCTCCCCACGTGTACCAATCGAGTCCGGTGGCAGTATATGCGTACTTCACTGCGGCCTCCGTCGAAGCGAACAGCGTGGACGAGGGTGTTGGAGAATCGTATGCTCCAGCCTATCCTGTTTACACTAACTTCTCGGCGTTCGCCCAGGATCAATGGAGGGCAACGTCCAGGCTAAGCCTGTCGATTGGCCTACGGTGGGAAGTCAATCCGGCTCCAGGTGCCCCAAAAGGAAATCTTCCGTATACGGTGACAGGCAATACCCTCAGTACCTTGTCATTGGCTCCGCAGGGCACACCGTTGTGGAAGACAGGTTGGTTCAATTTTGCGCCACGGTTCGGTGCGGCCTATACATTGCGGAACACACAGGGCGTTGAAACCGTGGTGCGCGGCGGAGTGGGTATCTTCTATGATACTGGACAACAACTAGGCTCGTATGGCTACATAGGGCCGGGTTTTTCAGCATATAGCTTTTTTGGCAATGCCTTTGGGGCACCCGCCAGTTTCCCCGCGTCAACGGTGGAGGTGACTCCCCCAATCGCAAATCCGCCGGTCGCTCCGTATAGCTCGGTGTACGCGTTTCCCTCACATCTTCAACTGCCATATACCCTGCAGTGGAACGCAAGCCTTCAGCAGGATTTGGGAAAGTCACAGGCGCTGACTATTTCATACGTCGGTTCGCACGGAGTAAGGCTGTTGGAGGATAACCAGGTAAATGTTGGTTCCTTCAATCCAAATTTTGGGTCAGTCCACTTCCTTCAAACTGGGCTCACTTCGGACTATGACGCGCTGCAAGTCCAGTACCAACAAGGGTTGAGTCGAGGGCTGCAGGCCCTTGCCTCATACACATTTGCACACTCGATTGACTACAGCTCATATAATTATGTGGCACCCTATCGGCGGGGCGATTCGGACTTCGACATAAGGCACAACCTAAGCGGCGCTCTTATGTATGATCTCCCGAGCATCTCCAGAAGCAAACTTACCCGTGCTTTATTGCAAAATTGGGGTGTCGATGCCCGCTTTACAGCCCGGACAGGCTTTCCTGTGCCACTCGAAGGAGCCTTAACAATCGACCCCACCAACGGTCAAACTTATTACAGTGGCCTGAACGAGATTCCCGGTCAGTCCTTGTACATTTATGGAAAGGAGTGCGTTGACGTGTATGCCAGTGGCCTCGGTTGTCCCGGGGGAAGGGCCATAAACCCGAACGCCTTTAGTCTCCCGACTGGGTGCACTCCGTACAGTTGTCCCCCTGGTACCGCTGCCGGGAATGCGCCGAGGAACTTTGTGCGCGGATTCGGGGCCTGGCAAGTGGATTTTGCAGTTCGGAGAGAGTTCCCAATCTACGAGAGGCTCAAACTGCAGTTCCGGGCTGAAACTTTCAACATCTTCAACCATCCGAACTTCGGAACAGTCAACCCCACATACTGTTCAGTAGGGCCCGGATGCACGTTTGGCCAAGCTACGGCGACGCTAGCCAATAGTGTGGGCGGGCTCAGCCCGTTGTATCAGATGGGCGGACCGCGCTCGATGCAATTTGCCTTGAAGCTCACTTTCTGATTGTGCTTTTGAACAAGAGATTCGGGCTACAGCAGTCCTGTCCCCCACCCTTGATCAACGCGCGGTTCCGGAGCTAAGAATGTATGAGACGGTTTGCAGCTTTCCTGATCGGGACGACAGCTATTCTATGCTTATTCGCAGGTTCCAATGCAGTTCTTGCCCAGCATGCCAAGGTGAACACTCACGCGAGTGAAGATACTCTCGGCACTCCCCATGGTCCGCGAGTGCTGGTGCTTGGGCCGCGCATTCCCGTCAACACGCCAGGTTCTGGATATCAGGGAGAAGTAATGGTTGCTGCGGATCCTGAATCCGCCGATAACCTGATTGTCTGCGGCTACCGAGCAAACCCGCGAACGGGTTCTGGATATGAGGGGTATGTTTACCAGTCTGGTGATGGAGCAAAGACGTGGCACGAAACTCTCATCGATGCACAAAGCCAATGGGTCAGCGAAGAGTCTTGCTCCTTTGGTCCAGGCCATCAGACATATCTTGCGACTGGAGTTTCCGATACCTCCCGTGGAGAGCCGCATCACGAATACGGCAATCTCCATCTTTATCGTTCTGCTGATGGTGGCCGCACATGGCGGACTCTCTTAGTGAATCGTTTCATGGACTTTACGTCCATGGCAGTTGACGCTAGTGTTGGACCCCAGCGAGGGACGCTCTATATCTTTGCAAACGCAGTCGTAGACGGAGCAACCGGCGGCTGGAGGATGATGGACAAAACGCCGTATCTGGCTACGCTTCGCGAACGGTCGGAGTTGGATTTCTCCGTGACGAGTGGGAGTTTCAACTCTGGCGACGCTGGAGTGAAGTTTCCAGGCAAGTACCCCGAGGGGTCAGCTGTGCTCAGCGATGGTACGGCTCTCGCGATATTTCCGGGAGACCGAGTAATTCCCGACCCTGAATCAGGGAAGGAGAGTCGATTCTTCTCTGTCGAAATGGGGGCTTCGAGAGACGGGGGTAAGACTCTGAGCAAATCTACGGTTTACGAGAGCATCTATCCCCCAGTAGCCACAGCCTTAGCTGTGAATGAGGCAACGGATGAGATTTACATCTGTTGGGCGCCCCGATATGGGGAGAGTGTGGAAAGCAAATTGATGTTGGCAACTTCACGGGACAAAGGCTTCACGTGGAGTGTCAGGTCCGTGAAAGTGCCTCCCCAAGATTACGCATCGGATGTGCGTGTAGGTAGCGTGTCACTCGCGGCTAACCGAGAAGGCGTCCTAGGATTTATGTGGTATGGCAAGAATGCTGATCGTGTCTATTTTGGAGTGTCTTTCGATGACGGAGCGTCCATCGCGAAAGTAGTTCCACTGACTCCAGACTCGTTGGTAAGTCCAACGCGAGAGCGAGAGGAGGCAGACGGCCGTCGCCTCTTCGTTTATCCTCCTGTTTGGAAGAATTCGGTGCACCGTCTCGAATCACTGAAAATCCTTTTGTTCGGTCCCAACCCATGGGGCGTTCCGTCTGGCAATGGATTGGTGTCGGACCGAAATGGCGTGTTCCATCCCACATGGAATGAAGTGGCTAATGGCGCAACGCATCTATGGACACGCGCCGTATCGTTGCGGGTACCGGCTGAAGTTATTTCTACCCCTACCGCCGCCGGCTTGATGAACATCTCCGACAAAGTCGTCTGGCATGTCAGCGACGTAAGATACGATCGTCTTGGGAGACTAGTGGCATTCGATATCATGGTGACCAACAAATCGGAAGCGACCATTAGGGGCCAGATTTTAGTGGTCATGACAGGCTCAGGCGGACAAGCAGAACTTTCTGCTGACAACGCGGACAATGGAAAGCGTGGCGATGGTGCCCTCTGGGAGCTGCAAATCCCTGCAGACGGACTGCGGTTGGAACATAGCACAGCGCCGCGGACACTAAGCTTTCGCACGTCCGTGAAGCCGGAGGATATTGTGGCGAGCAACAAGCTACTCGAAATACATCTAGAGATCTACGGTGAGTTACCCAAATAAAATGGCAAAGCCTCTTTGCTGAAAGTGTCCGGAGCGGAGCGAAGACAGGGTTCGGGCGGCGATTTGCGGTGCATAGCAAAGGGCGCTGCCCTTTTGCCATTGTTTCCTCGATGGAGAAGAATGGTTTCTCCGCCTTGAGCTCCCAGATAGTTGTGGCGAGAAAGTACCGCTCAAACGCGTGACTTGTACCACCCTGAGACGGGAGAATCTCAAACCCTCTCCGTAAAGACAACAGTGCGCAGCAGCCAAACAAGAGCATGGGGGAAGATTCGGTGCCGTCTTGAGAGGTGGTCCTGAGCAGATCTAGTTTTCCGGCTTGAACGTGAACTCGATGACTCCACTGCTTTCTGCCGGAGCAGGTTCGAACTTCCAACTCTTAACCGCATCTTGGGCGGCAGCCACAAGCAACGGGTGTCCACCCAGCACTGTGGTGCTTTTCACAGATCCATTCACGCCGACTACCACGCTGAGCTTGACCGTTCCGCCTAGGCGCATCAGTCGCGCAGTCTCCGGATAGACGGGGGCAACTTTGGTTTTCACTTTGCGCGTGATCGCAGGCTGCTGCCCGAAGGCCAGCCAGGAATTGCTCGCAAGGACTACCGTTAGCAACGCCGTCAGTGCCAATGCGACTCGGCACCGCTTTGATTGGGAAGACAAAAGTACCTCCTTCACACGCAAAACAAATTGCTACCACGCCCAAGACCGCGGCTGATTTCTGCTCGGACCGTCGGAATCGATCCATCTATATCTGGATACCACTTCAAGCTCGAACTTGTACCGCGTCCAGGTAACTGCACTGAAACTTCAGTGATGCGGGCGGTAGCGTTGGCATCCAGAATGGTGCTTACCCCCTTCGATCAGGCATGAGCCCGGATTGTTGTAGTGTCGTCAGGCACGTCGAGAGCCGGCCGCCTCGGTGCAAAAAGCTCTATTAGCATGGAACCGGCTGTGCTAGCACGGCCAGACGAGGAGGGCATCGACAGGTGTTTTGCTGGAGTCCCCGACGCCATTGGTCTTGGTAAGCACCACACTCACTGCTAAGACATACCCGCCACTTGACCGGTTTGTGCCGCAGAAAAAATGAAACCTTCGAGCAGCGTTCAGCAGTAATTAAGATTTGAAGCAGGAAGCTCGTGGGTGTACACTCCCCGCATTCGGAGCCCAGGCAGCATGACGACTTCCGCGAATGAAGAAGTGCGCGAGCCTTGCGGGTTAACCTATCAGGAGCTCGCCCATCTGTCGGATGAAAAGATCATGCTGCATCTAGCGGCGGGCCACGGCGACGCTGTGGCAGTTCTGTTCGACCGCTATTCTCGTCTAGTACTCAACATCGCCGCCAAAATTGTACAAGACCACACCGAGGCCGAGGACCTTACCCAGGAGATCTTCGTGGAGCTCTGCCGGACCGCGGCACGATTCGATTCCGCCAAGGGTACTGCTAAGATGTGGGTTATTCGCTCAGTGTATCGGCGCAGCCTGAACCGTCGTCGCAGTATGAAATTGCGGAATGCGCACGTCCTGGCCGATCTCGGAGACCTGGAGAATTGCCCGTCCACCGAAATTGGCCTGCCACAAACGCTCACCTCCCAAGAGTCGCACCGACTGGCGCGGCAGATGCTCGGAGCGCTGGATGCGGCGCAGAGGCGCGTGATCGAGTTGGTGTACTTCGAAGGTTTATCAATGAAAGATGTAGCCGAGCGGACGGGCGACAGCTTTGCGAGCGTGCGACATCGCTATTACCGGGGGATTAGCAAGATGCGTGCGCTGATGCGGCAGAAGAACAGCCGCGAGCCCATGCCGGCGGCACAGGAGACGTTTGATGTCCAGACATGAGCACTTCGAAGAATTGTGCAGTCTTGCGGTACTTGGCGAGGTGTCGCCTGAGGAATTGACGGAGCTGGAAAAACACTTACGCGAATGCCCGGAGTGCAGAATTGCTTATGCTGATTTCGTTGCCCTAGCTGGCGAGCATCTGCCGGACGCAGATCGCAGCTCGGTTCGCTTGGTGGGAAAACCAACCGTGGAAGTGACTGCAGGTCTTCGTCAGGCAACATTCGCGAAGGTCGCCAACGAAGGATTTCACATCTCCCACGAGGCGATGGCGGAGCAGTTCACCGCCGCGCCAGGGCAGTTGAATGGCTCCGCAATGTTGGTTGGTCGATGCGGGCGCGGCTGTCGCAAGTGACAATTGTAGCGACGTTGCTTGCAGTTGGTGTCGTCGGCGTGGTGTTTTTGCGCCACGATGCGGCTCGTCGTCACCAGGTGGAAGGGTTAACTTCCAGTTTGCACCAAGCGCAGATTGATGAAACTCGTTTGAAGCAGCAGCTCAATCATGCCGCCGATCCACAATCGGAGGCCAAGCCGGACGCGTCTTTGCAGCAGCAGCTCAACGCTGTCCAAGAGCGTACCGCGCAGCTCGATGCCGAACATCAGCGGGATATTCGATCGCTCCGGATCCTGGAAGCGCAGGTTTCGCAGCTCGAATCGGAAAAAACAAGCGCTATTCAGGATGCCCAGAACAAAGATGGTGAACTTACAACGCTTCGCGGGCAAATGGAGGCGCTGAGGGCAGACGCCTCTCAGAAGGAATCCGAACTGGTGGCTCAACAATACCACCTCTCGGAGCTTTCCGATCAGCTGAGCGCACAGAAATTAGCACTTGATCGTGAACAGCAACTCCTCGCTGAGGGCCGCGACATCCGGGACGTGATCGCCGCCCATAACCTTCATATCATCGACGTGCATGATCAGGATGCGCACGGCGAGTCCCGCCCTTTCGGACGCATCTTCCTGACTGAAGGGAAGCGCTTGATCTTCTACGCTTACGACCTCAATTCCGCCAATTTGAAGAATGCCTCCTTCCAGGCATGGGGTCAGCGAGCCGATGGCGGCCGGGCAGCTCTGAATCTTGGCATCTTCTATATAGACGACCAGAAGCAGTCTCGCTGGGCACTTAAAGTAGAAGATCCGAATCTCTTAAAGGCCATCGATTCGGTCTTTGTGACTGTGGAACCCCAGGAGGAACCAAGAAGCCCAGCGGAAAGAAGTTGATGTACGCGTACCTGCGTAATCCTATCAACCATCCGTGATTTGCTCGGTTCGTTCACCGATTTGTAATAATTCTCTCCTGCCCCGGCACATTGCTTTCCACTCAGTGGTATTGCTCAACAGGCAACTGGGGAGGAAAAGCACATGACGAAATGGCTCGTGTTGTCCTTTGTACTTACGCTATCGGGCCTCTGTTTGGCACAAAGCGAGTCAGCGACGCTTTCAGGACGCGTGAGCGATTCCACTGGTGCCGCCATCGTTGGAGCGGAAGTTGTGCTCACGAATACACAAACCAACTTGGAGCAGCGAACCAAGACCAATGGCGTCGGCTTGTATGTTTTTGCCGGAGTGCATCCCGGGACCTACCGCGTGGCTGCAGGAGCCTCCGGCTTTCGGGTTTTGATCAAGGAGGGCCTCACTCTGCATGTGCAGGATGAGCTTGCAGAAAATTTCTCCTTAACCATAGGCGCGATATCGGAATCGATGACGGTTACCGCGGACGCGACTCCCATCAACACTACGGACGCCTCGCTGAGCACTGTCGTTGACCGCACGTACATTGAAAACATGCCGCTGAACGGCCGCAGTTTCCAGGATTTAATTCTCCTCACACCGGGCGTAGTGACAAATAGCCCGCAGGCGGCCTCGTCCGTGGGGGACACTGGAGAGTTCAGCGTGAACGGTCAACGTACTGAATCGAACTACTACACGGTCGATGGCGTGAGCGCAAACACCGGTGCCGCAGCAGGCGATACCTTAGCCGGTCTTGCCGGGGCTGTGACCGCGGCCACTGCTCTGGGCACGACCCAGTCGCTAGCGTCGGTCGACTCGTTGCAAGAGTTTCGGGTTCAGAGTTCGACTTATTCTGCTGAATACGGGCGTAGTCCAGGCGGGCAATTCTCTTTCGTGACGCGTTCGGGCACCAGCCAATGGCATGGCACAGCCTTTGATTATCTGCGAAACGACTATGTTGACGCCAACAATTGGTTCAATGATTACTATGGCCAAGGCGAGCCTCCACTTCGGCAGAATGATTTCGGAGGGGTGCTGGGAGGGCCGGTCCAACTCCCCGACCTGTATAACGAGAAGAGCAAGACTTTCTTCTTCTTTTTCTTATGAAGGCCTACGTCTGATCCAGCCGCAGGCTTCGACCGTGAGCTACGTTCCCGATAACGCACTGCGCCAGGTCGGAGCTCCTCTCCAGCAGGCCCTTAACGCCTTTCCGGTTGCCAATGGCCCTAGTCTCGGCAATGGACTGGCAGAGTTCGTTGGCAGTTGGGCAAACCCCAGTTCCATCGACGCGTACAGCATCCGGCTCGACCACAACTTCGGGGACCGGGTTAACGCGTTCTTTCGTTTCAGCGACACGCCTTCAACTGCGATCAGCCGCCTGACCGGTAACATTGGCGTGCCGTCAACGCTCCAGACACTTCTGTTTACGTCTCGCACCTACACTTTCGGATTGACGAGTGCGTTTTCAACTCGCGTGAACAACGATTTGCGCGTGAATTACAGCTCGAATCTGTCCAATGTGACTTATGGAATCGAAGATTTTGCTGGTGCCCAGGCCGTGAACCTTGCTCAGCTTCAAGGAATTAATTCGGCTGCGGGTGCCTACTTTGTAGATGTAGCTCTTTCTTTTGGAAATGACATTCCTACGCTTCAACAGGGACTCGCTTCCACGCTGCAGAGGCAATGGAACTTCACCGATTCATTGAGTCTTTCGTCTGGACGCCATCAGCTGAAGGTCGGATTTGATTACCGACGGATGGCGCCGCTTGTTAAGCCTGGAGGAACTCAAGTGGGGTACTACTTTTCCGATCCGAATGACGTTCAGACGAATAACCCGGCTACGGTTACGGCGGCAGATTCCGCCGCCATTTTTCCGGTCTATATCAACTTCTCTGCGTTTGCCCAGGATGAGTGGAAGATTGCCTCCGGCCTGAATCTCTCGCTCGGGCTGCGTTGGGAGGTGAATCCCGCTCCGGGTGTGTCACAGGGACAACTTCCATACACGGTAGTCGGTGCTGAGAACCTGACCACGATGAAACTTGCTCCGCAGGGGACCTTGCCTTGGAAAACGACGCGGTATAACTTTGCGCCTCGTCTTGGCGTGTCGTACATGCTAAGGAATAAACCCGGCAATGAGACTGTGTTGAGCGGGGGCGGCGGCCTTTTCTTCGATACGGGCCAGCAGTTGGGATCGCTAGGCTATAGTGGCCCTGGATTTTCAAGCATTGCATTTTTGGGTTATTCATCAGGAGGAGCACCCGTCAGTTTTCCCGTTCCGATTTCTGACGTGCCGCCGATTCAGCAAGTCCCATCGCCACCATACAACGAAGTGTTTGCTTATGCTCCACATTTGCAACTACCATATACGCTCGAATGGAACCTGACCATAGGCCAAGCTCTGGGGAAATTCCAGGCATTGTCCGTCTCGTACGTCGGTTCGCACGCATCGCGATTGCTGCAAGAGAATGAGCTTGCTGTTGGACCATTCAACCCCAATTTTACTTACATGGCATTCTTCAAGAATGGGCTCACGGCGGATTATGACGCCCTCCAAGCTCATTTCCAGCGGCGCTTGAATCAAAATCTTACCGTGCTGGCTGCCTACACATGGAGCCACTCCATCGACTACGGCTCACAGAATCTCTCTCTCCCCTACATTCGTGGCAATTCTGACTTCGATATCCGCCACAACTTTTCTTCCGCTTTCTCCTACGACCTGCCGCGCCTCTCTCACAACTGGCTCGGCCAGGGCCTGCTTGGGAATTGGGGAATCGACAATCACTTCACAGCGCGGACTGGGTTTCCAATCACGCTGAACGGCATAGGAGCCATCAACCCCGGCAACGGGCAGGTCTACTACGCGGGGCTCAACTTGGTTCAACGACAGCCGGTCTACGTCGAAGGCGCAGCGTGTGCCGCCGTCTATAGCAATGGCCTACCGTGTCCCGGGGGGAGGGCTGTTAATCCGAATGCTTTCAGCTTTGCTCCAGAGTCCCAAGTCGGTGATGCTCCGCGGAATTTTGTTCGCGGATTTGGAGCGTGGCAAGTGGACCTCGCCGTTCGACGCGAATTTCCGATTCACGAACGTTTGAAGATCCAGTTCCGCGCGGAGGCGTTCAATATTTTCAACCACCCCAACTTTGGCTCTGTCAACGCGTATTTCGGACAGCCGACGTTCGGGCAAGCAACGGCCACATTGAATTCTAGTCTTGGCACCCTGAATCCTCTTTACCAGATGGGCGGTCCCCGGTCGATGCAGTTTGCCCTCAAGCTCAATTTTTGAGTGCTTCCCCGCAAAACCCCACTTCGAAACAGCGAAGCTAATCGACTAGAGGTGAACGGTTGGAACAAAGTCCCAAACTAAGTCCTCGTCAGCGCGCCCTAATTTTGGTACTGGTTGTAGTAGCACTTTCAGCTCGTGCCGCCCACAGCTCGGATGAAAGGAATTCATCCGTGATCGGCAGGCGCTTCACAGTGAAGGACTCCATTGAGATGTCTCGATTCGGGCGATCAGGCGGAGATCCATTGTTCTCGCCTGACAGGAAGCACTTCGTTGTCGTCACCAGCCGTGGCATTCTCAAGTCAAACCAGATCGAATCGACGTTGTGGCTCTTCAACTCGGACGAGATCAGAAAGTTCGTTCAAATGGATTCGGCAGCGAAAGCGCCGGCACCAAGAGTTCTTGCCCGGTTCAGTGAAGTACCTCAGGCAGACTCGATAGATTCATACGAATCGATCATTACGGATATTCGTTGGTTGGACGACTCTCATCGACTTCTCTTCTTGGCTCAGAATTCACGTGGGGAGAGACAGTTGTTCAAAGTTGCAATCAGTGGTGGCCCAGTGCGGGCTCTCACACCAGTTGGGCTCGACGTAAACCGATACGCGGCCACGCCGCGTACCGTCGTCTACATGGCTACTTCATCACATGAACAAGTAAAGATGGGGAGTTCCATCAACCGCGATGCCATCGACGTGACTGGACTGGGGTGGTGGTCATTTCTGTACCCCGACTTCTTGGCGGAGAATTACGCCCGCTGCAACGAACTCTGGGTTGTGCGGAACGGAAAGAGCGCTCGCGTGAATGCCCCGGGCAGTTACTGTTTACCACATGATGAGTACAATCAGGTTCTTTCCTTATCGCCTGACGAAAATTCACTCGTCGTTGCGGCTCCCGTTCAACGGATTCCTAAATCCTGGCAGCTCTACCGGACTCCCTTCCCAGATCGGAAAATCGATCCCGATTCGCCGGAGGCGACCGTGCCCTCAAATCCCTTGAGGTTGACCCAATATGAGATGGTTAATCTCAAGGATGGAAGCAAGCATTCGCTTCTGGGGTCACCAAATGGTTGGGCCGTAGGTTACCCGGATCATAACGACGCTGTATGGTGGCGCGACGGTGAGAAGTTGCTACTCCTGAATACGTATTTACCTCTTGATCTCTCTACTCACGAGCAGCAAGACCAATTGAGAAATTTGTGTTCGGCCGCCTTCGTCGATTTGTCGTCGCACTTCGCGGACTGCATTATGTTTGCCCGTTATCCAAACCAAATGTCCTACGTACTCACTGCTTCATTCGCCGGAAGCCCGGACCGTGTCCTTCTGGAGCTTTATGATTCAGCGGATGGAAAGGTCCAGCGGCAGTTTCAACGGGTAGAAGGATCTTGGGAACCCAATGATTACGGACAGACCGACTCGCAGCGACGCCCCAGCGAGAAGCAGCTCAGCGACCTCACGATTGAGATCAGACAGGACCTCAACACTCCACCTGCGATTTGGGCAACTGACTGCAAAACGAACCACGCCCGAAAGATTTGGGATCCAAACCCAGAACTCTCCTTATTCGAATTGGGCGAGGCATCGGTGTTTCACTGGCAGGATAGCTCCGGACACCAATGGACGGGAGCGTTGGTGAAGCCGCCCGACTACGCAAAGGGCAGGCGTTATCCTCTGGTCATTCAAACGCATGGTTTCGCGGAAGATGAGTTCATGACGGACGGAGCGTATACCACTGCATTTGCAGCACGACCTTTGGCCGCACTTGGAATTGTAGTTTTGCAGATGGGCAAGAACTACAACTACAAATCATTAGCCGATGAGTTGCCTTTGCAAATCCTTGGCTTCGAATCTGCCATTCAGCATCTGGCGTCGGATGGCGTGACTGACCCGAGCAAAGTCGGAATCATTGGCTTCAGCCGAACCTGCTACCACGTTGAGGGCGCACTAATCAAAGATCCCGGGCTCTTTGCAGCCGCCACGATGGCCGATGGCGTAGACGAGAGCTACATACAGGCCATTCTCTCAGCTGTTGGTGCCTCGGACCACGAGGGTACCGAGATCTACGGAGCACCACCTGTTGGTGAGGGCCTGAAACCATGGATAACATCTGCACCAGGATTCCACCTCGATCGCGTGCAAACCCCTCTTCGCATCGAGGCGATAAGAGCGGAAAGTGTTCTCGGCGAATGGGAAATTTATTCTTCGCTCACGATGCAGAGAAAACCGGTTGAATTCATCTATTTCCCGAAAGGACAGCACATACTTCAAAAGCCCTTGGAGCGGCTAGCATCTCAACAAGGAAATGTCGACTGGTTTCGATTCTGGCTGAAGAGTGAGGAGAGTGTCGATCCTGCCAAGGCGCAGCAGAACACTCGCTTGCACGAACTGAGCAGGCTTCAAGAACATAACGAAAAGAAATCGGCAAACGCACCTTCCCCAAACTCTCACTAGTGGAGCAGACCAACCGCAGCTTGCTCAGTCAGATTACAGCTAACGATTCACGTGATTGTGAGAACCTCGTCTGCCATTGTGCCCCAACCCATGCGACAAACAACGATGGCGATTTACATCAGTTGATGCGGTAATGGCAGCCGCGGCTTTCGCGGGATTGTTGAGCGGCTTCCAGGATCAGAAAGCGCTGTGAGAATGCCGTTGCGCAGGCCGATGATGGAATCGCTGACCTCGCACTTTTCGTAGAAACGCGCGATCTCGAGGTCGAGTTCGCGCAAGATACGCATGGCGCGGTTCAGACGTCTCTCGCTTCGGATCAGGCCGACATAATTCCACATCGTGTGCTGGATCGTCAGCCAATCCTGAGTGATGAGGGCGGGGTCTGCCGGTTCGTGTTCGTACCGCCAGTCGGCCACCTTGGGAAAGTAGAAATCGTCGCCTCGCGTGATGCCTTCGGCGGCATGTGCCCCGGCCCGCGTTCCCCACACCAGGCATTCGAGCAGGGAAGTGCTGGCCAGGCGGTTGGCCCCGTGCAATCCGGTGCATGCGACCTCGCCCGACCGCCCGCAGACGCTCGACAGTGGTTCGGCCGCAATCGTCCGTGGCGATGCCGCCGCAGCTGTAGTGCGCGGCGGGGACCACCGGGATGGGTTCGCGCGTGAGGTCGATGCCGCGCTCCATGCAGACGGCGTAGATGCCGGGAAAACGTTCGCGAAGCTGGTCGGCAGGCTTGTGCGTAATGTCGAGATAGACGCAAGGCTCGCCCGACTCGAGCATCGTCTGGTAGATGGCGCGCGCGGCAACGTCGCGCGGCGCCAGCGAGCCGGCGGGATGGAACCGTTGCATGAATTCCTTCCCGTGACGATCCACCAGACGGCCGCCCTCGCCGCGTACCGTCTCGGAAATCAGGAAGCAGCCGTCGGGCGCCAGCAGCGCCGTCGGATGAAATTGGATGTACTGCATGTTGATGCAGCGCGCCCCGGCGCGGTAAGCCATGGCGATGCCGTCGCCGCGCGCCCCGGGGGGATTTGTCGTGTGCAGGAAGACGCTGCCGAGCCCGCCCGTGGCAAGAATGGTTTCCTTGGCCAAGAGGAGAAGATTTTCCCCGTTTTCTGATCGAGCACGTAGGCCCCGACGCAGGTCAGCGGACGGTAGACGTCGGTGGGCTCAAGGGAGTGGTGCGAGACGGTCAGCAGATCCACGGCGGTTGCATGAGAAATCACTTTTACGTTCGGGTGGGAGCGGACCCGTTCCAAGAACGCTCGCTCGATCGCGAAGCCGGTTTGATCCTTGTAGTGAATGATGCGCGGCAGGGAATGCCCGCCTCGCGGGTCAGGTCAAGCTCCCCGGGATTTTCCGTGGAGGAATCGAACGGAACGCGAAGCTCGTCAATCAGAATTTCCTTCACCAGACGCGGACCTTCGCGGCTCAGCAGGCGGGCGGCTTCGGGGGAACGAGGCCGGCGCCCACCGAGAGATGTCGGCAACAAATTGTTCTGGGGATTCGCTTTTGCGCGCGATAGATGATTCCGCCTTGTGCCCGATCGGTATTGCTTTCCTCAGGGTTTTCGGCGCGGGCACTCGGGATGCGCCAACACCTTGGCTGACGGTGCGCTCCTTCAGTTGCACCAGGCTGCGCTCGGAAAACATTTCGTGGACAATACAGCTTCCCGGCCAAAGCCGCAGTTCCCGTCCGGTCTTCTTTATGAGGTAGCGGCCCAGATGCTGGTCCGGCGCGAAAAGGATGGGTTGCTCCGGCGGAATCTGCCGGATGATTTTCTCCGCGTTGCTGGACGTGCAGATGATATCGCTGAGCGCCTTGACCTCAGCGCTGCAGTTGATATAGGTGATCGCCACATGATCGGGATAGCGCTCGCGAAACGCCTGGAACAGATTTGCCGGACAGCCGTCGGCCAACGAACAGCCTGCCTTCAGGTCGGGGAGCAGGACAAGCTTGCTGGGGTTGAGGATCTTAGCGGTCTCGGCCATAAACAGCACGCCACCGAAAACGATTACATCCGCAGAGGTAGCCGCGGCTTTCTGAGAGAGCTGCAGGCTGTCCCCGACAAAATCGGCCAGGTCCTGGATTTCCGATTCCTGATAGAAGTGCGCCAGGATGACGGCATTCATCTGGTGCTTCAGCCGCACGATTTCCTTCTCGAGATCGAGGTGTGCCAGGCAGGCGTGGTTCTCGATCTGTGCCGGAGCTATCATCGGACTTATCTGCGCCTATGAATGGATAAAAGCAATCTGCGATGCAAAATGTACTGGAACGTAATTTTAGCGTAGAGCTGTCTTCACTGCTGGAATCGCGACCTGCTGAAATGCTCTATTTAACATAAATACCTGTCAGGAATGTCTTCTGTCCCAGTCAGAAAAAATAGTGTTTCCCGTCATATTTCTTCCCTTCACCGTGGTATACGTTGCACAATCTCATCAGGCCATGAGTGTTCCAGACAGATCGTGCGACGGGTCATCGGCCCGCATCTCGTATGCGGAACTGCTTGCATTGAGTGATGAGCAACTCATCCGGGAGATGCTGGCGGGAAATACCGATGCGTTCGCGGTCGTTTTCAAACGCTACCATCGGCTTGTTCACCTAGTGGCGCTGCGAGTTCTCCGCGACGCGGGAGAGGCCGAAGACCTGACCCAAACAGTCTTTCTGGAAGTTTATCGCAAGCTGGGACAATTCGATGCTGCGAGAGGGACTCTCAAAGTGTGGCTGTTGCAGCACGCACACAGCAGGAGCATCAACCGGCGAAACTATCTGCTCGTGAGGCAGTTCCACAGTCAGGTCGAACTTACCTCTGTCGAAGAAGAACGCGGCCTGTGGTCACCAACACGGCCTCCCGTTCAGGAGACAAATCAGGTCACTAATCAGGTTCTCTCCGCTTTGCCAGAAGCCCAACGGCAGACGATTCAAATGTACTTCTTTCAAGGATTGTCGCTGAAGGAGATCGCCCAACGGAGGGACGAAACGTTTTCGAATGTACGTCATCATTATTATCGGGGTTTGGAGCGGCTTCGCTTCTATCTGGAAAAGGGTATTCGACGCGAAGCCGAGAACTCATCGGTTGTTCCGTCAGGAGAAGTGTAACGTGGTGCAACACGAACATTTCGATGAGCTCTGCGCTGCCGCCAGCATCGGTCAGGCGACGCCTGAGGAGCTTCTTGAATTGGAGCAACATGCGGTAGAGTGTGAGGCTTGCCGCCAGGCCTATTGGGACTATCTCAACCTTGCTGCCCAGCAATTCGCCGAGCGGGAGGGCAATCCTCGCCTCTCGTCGCGTGAGGCTCAGGACTGCCTCAACTCAGAACTCTTAACCCGTCGCTTCTTCGAGCGCGCCGAGAAGGAAGGCATCGTTTTCTCGCAAGATGTTGGAGAAGAAGCGAGAAAGCTTGCCCCGCAGCCGCAGATCCTGCCCATGAGGCCTTCGTGGCCCAAGCCGCGTTAGCACTAGCTGCTACCGTCCTGATTGCTGCCATGATCTCTACTGCGTACTTCTACGGAAAGGGATCGTTCCAAGCTGGATTGCGCTCGACGCTGACGCAACCGGTCACCAGTGCCGGAAACGAGGCCCCTGTATCATCTTTGAATCAGCGAATCGCTGAACTCACCGCTGTAAACCTACGCTTCCAGATGCAAATGGACGGCCTAAAAGCTGAGTTGCGCAAGGCGAATGCGCGGCTAATTGTTTCCGACACAGCGGTCGAATCGTGTCACAGAATCGCCGAGAGCTCGAATCCCAGCGCGACGCACTAGACGCGCGATTGCAGAACCTTCAGCAAGAAGTTGCCGAGTCACAGGCGGCGGTCAGCAACGCGCAGCAAGAGGCGGC
>CAVYEP010000005.1:0-600037 GCA_963767605.1 uncultured Acidobacteriaceae bacterium
GTTTGATCCCAATTGCTCTTTAGCAGCGCGTCTTCGACGACCGGCCTCATCTCGCCTCGCAGCCATCGCTCAAACGGCAAAGTAAATCCGCGCTTGGGACGATTCACAATCTCTCTCGGCAACTCGACCCCAAGACTCGCCAGCAGCAGGCTCTTCGGCAAATCTCCCTGTAATTTCTTATCGCCCGGAATGCGGAAGCATGCCTCAACCAGCGTCCGATCGAGAAAGGGCACGCGCAATTCGAGACCATGGGCCATGCTCATGAAATCGGAATCCCGAAGCAGCGTGTTGCGCATGTACCAATGCGATTCCAGATAGGAAACGCGATTGACTGGATCGAGGGTCGAACTTTGCGCGATGGACTGCCGCAAAATGCATGCGAGAGAGCGCTCCGAATCTTGACAATCCGCACTGAGCAGCGCCTCGCGCTCCGGCGCGCCAAACAGCGTACGCACCAAGAAATATGGGTGAACGATGGAATCGTGGCCCGTAGCCAACTCGGCCAGCTTGCGGCTGCGATCGGCTTTGCCTGCAAATAGCGCGACAGAAGCGGCAAGCGGCCGCCTCGCCAACCTCGGCAATTGCCCAAATCGTTTCGCAAAGGTTTCCATCCTTGGCACGCGGCGAAAATTCGAGTAGCCGGCGAACATCTCGTCGGCGCCCAAGCCGGTCAATGCAACTTTCACTCCCGCCGCCCGTGTTTTAGCGGATACCAGATACGTATTGATGCCGTCAATGGTCGGTTGGTCCATCGCGCCGAGCGCTTCGGGCAACACTGCCAGCGTGTCTTGCTGCGACACGGGTATCTCATGATGTTCGGCGCCAAAGCGGCGGGCGACTTCCCGTGAATACTGCCCTTCGTTGAACTCCTCTTCCTGGAATACCAGCGAGAAGGTGTTCGCGCGCACGCCATTGTGGCTGAGGACGGCGACGAGAGCGCTGGAATCGATTCCGCCCGAAAGAAACACTCCTACGGGGACGTCGCTGACCAAGTGGGACAACACAGCATCACGAAGGATGGCCGGCAGTTGCTTTGCCGTCGCGATGCCATTTCCAGGTCGTGGTTCCGCTTCATCTCTTAAAAACGACCGCAGCGGATTCCAGTATTCGCGGCTGCTCACCGATCCGTTTTCCACCGTGAGAATATGGCCCGGCGGAACGGCCTTGACTCCTTCGACGATCGTCCACGGTTCGTAGATGGAACCGAAGGCCAGGTAGCTCAAGACCCCGGCGGAATCAGCCTTTCGCGGCACAAGTCCCGTCCGCAAAAGGGTCCGGACCTCCGAAGCAAAAACAAAAGTCTGCGTTGACTGGTGGTAGTACAGCGGCTTAATTCCCATGGGATCGCGCACCAAGAGCAGCCGCTTTCGGGGCGCGTCCCAGAGGGCAAACGCAAACATGCCGCCCAGCCGCGTCAGGCAGGACTCTCCCCACACACGATAAGCGGCTAGGATTACTTCCGTATCGGAATGACTTTTGAATTCGGCGCCGGCGGCTTCGAGTTCCTTGCGAAGTTCGCGGAAATTGTAGATCTCGCCGTTGAAGACGATCCAGTTCCCGGTGACGGGATCCTGCATGGGCTGATGCCCGAGCGGCGAGAGATCGAGAATCGCCAATCGGCGGTGGCCCAAACCGATTTCCAGCGGCTCCGGTTGGGATTCTTTGAGCAGCACGGTTCCGGAATCATCGGGTCCGCGGTGCGCGAGCGAAGCGGTGGCTCGTTCCAGAACTTCAGGGGGGATCGGGGTTTTACGCGTCAAGATGCCAACGATGCCGCACATCTGAAATGTTTGCTCGCTTCCTTGCTTGCCGAAATGAAATGCGGCTACTTAAATGCCTCGACGTATAAGGAATGCGGCAAATCCATCGAGTCGCCTGGTTCATACGGAGGAACGCTGCTCGGATACAAGCGGCTCTTTCCTTCCGCGGATTTCTCGACCTCCCGGAAGCCCGCTTCGCGAAGCACCTCGGCGAGATAGCTAAAATCGAATGCGGTGCGGTGCTGTCCATCGCAGAACACGAAATTCGAAAATCGGCCGCCCAGCGAATCGAAATGCCGCGGAAAAGAATCGTCGAACCATTCGCTGCGCGCCTGAGTATACGCTCGAATCGCGCTCTCCAGGCTCGGAACGATGAGCCGGACGCCGCCGCCGTTTTTCAACACTCGCACACATTCCCGAAGCAGACGCTTGAGCTCATCGGGATAAAAGTGCTCGAACATGTGGGTGGAATAGATCGAGTCCACCGAATTCGAAGGGAACGGAAGTCCGTTTCTGACATCCAGCCAAAGGTCAATCTTGTTAAAAGGATTGCCGTCGATATTCAGGAATCCGGGCAGGTATTTAGGACCACAACCAAGATGAAGATGCCGGGCGCCGTTCCGAGGACTCGGGCTCATGACGTATCGGCGCAGGAAATAATTCGGAACCGTGGCCTTGGCGATGCCCCAAAACACGACGTCTTTGTAGCGCTGGTGAAGCAACCCATCCTCCGGTAAACAGTAACCGCGATTATGATGACCGCTATTATATAGACCAGCCCTGTCGAGCCATCTTTTGATATGGGCTCGGTCACGGAGGCGCCCTCATGGTGGAGACTCGGCAGAGGCCAGGCCCGGAACTTCGGTCCAGAGTCCTCTCCAAGGATGGGAATCAAGCGGGTCCACTCGCGCTTATGAAGATAAAGGCGCCACGTCTGGCCTGTGCCTTCCGTAAGTAACTTTCCGCAACGATGGCCAGGACCCAACGACGCAGCGGAGACGGCAGAGGAATCGCATCTGATTCTTGGCCACACACTTCCGATGAGACATCGTTGAAGAATGCTCGAAAGACGTCCTCGATCTGTTCACGAACATAAAAACGCGCGGAGAACCCGTCACAGGATCGATACAACGTTTCCTCAAAAGCTCTGCCGCACGAACCCGCCTTTTAGAATGTAGTCGCGAATGAGGCAAATACGAGCGGGCATGCCTTCCCGGTTATAAACCATGACACGACATTTACCGGTGCGGTTCAGCACACGTGCAATCTCCCGAACGATGCGAGCGGTCCGCGAGGAATGATGGATGACACCCCATGACCAGACAAAATCAAAAACACCGGTTTGGAATGGAAGATTCTCCGCATCACACTGCAACACCTGTGCCCGGAGACCCTTCAAAGCAAGACGGCGGCGGGTGGCTTCAACCGCGGTTGAAGTGAGATCGATAGCGGTCACTTCGGCTCCAGCCGCTGCCATGGTCTGAGTGTGCAGACCCATGCCACAACCGATCTCCAGTACTCGGGCCCCGCGCAATTCTGGAATAGGAATAATCCGATCAAACGGTTCTTTCAATGTAGCAAAAAGCCGGCTTCCATATAGGAATTCAGCATCGATCGCCTCGTACCACCCCTGAGAGAACCGGGGAAGCTCGATTTTCCCAGTCCAGTCATAAGCCATCGGATTCCGCGTCCACCATGCCGAATTGCCGCGCTGAACTTCAACGGGGGAGAGCTCTTCCGAGCGCTTGTAACTTTTATCGATGGCCATGTACCGGTACCCCTATCAAACCCGCTATGCTACCCAAGTGCTCCCCGGCTTCAGTCGCTATGCTTTGGCCAGAGTACGGTGAACCGCCTTATCTCTCTATCCCGTTGGCACCGGTAGCGTTTTCAGACTATCGGGGCGATCGACCGGGAGGGCGGTTGCCGATACACCGCCCCCTCATCATACGACGCTGGATTGTTCATGCGATCACTTGGCGGTAGATGTTTGCCAGGCGCTGCGCCTGATCCGACAGGGTCAATCCGTTCAGGACCGTCTCGCGCGCGGCTGTCCCCATATGCGAGGAAACCTCGGCAGACTGGAGCAAGGTGGAGAGCCCATGCGCTAATTCGTCGAGGCCATCGACTGGAATGAGCCAGCCGTTTCTTCCGTGCTCAATAATTTCTTCAATTCCTTGTCCGCGACAAGCGATTACCGGTTTGCCGCAAGCCATAGCCTCCAGGTACACACATCCAAGTCCTTCGTTGCGGCTCGGGAGCACAAATACGGAACAGGCTCGCATGGCATCTGCCACTGCGGCGCGGCTCTGACGCCCCAGAAACCGAACTCGCTGACTGAGTCCCAGTTTGCTCGCCAAGGCTTCCAATCGGGCATGATCGGGACCTTCCCCGATGATCTGGCAGCGGAGGTGCGGAAAGAGAGTTCCCAAACGGACGATCGCCCTCAAGGCGAGTTCTTGGCCTTTGCTGGCGATCAGGTTGCCGACGACGAGGATTTCTTTTTCGGGCGGGACGACCGCCACCGGTCCCGGCGAAAACAGTTCGGCATCGGTCCCGTTGTAAACCACAGCGCTGCGGGCACCGGCCCGCAATCCGTCACGCAGGATTTGTTGCACCTTTTCGCTGATGCAGATGACGATCTGGGCGGCCTGATAAACGGCGACGGATTCTTGCCGCCTCCACTTCGCGGGAGTTCCGCCGTGGAAGCAAGTGTTGAAAACGTCCAACCCGTGCACGGTGACTACGAACGGAATTCCTAAGTGTCGCGAAAGCAAAGCAGAGGCATGACCACAGGGCAGTGCTCCATGTGCATGGATAACATCAATCGGCTTCGCGCCGTGCAGCTTCCGTATTCGCCCGAGGAGACGGGCGTAGAGCAGCTTCCCCGCACTTGAGAGCCCGAGGTTTCCCGGAACTTGCGGATATCGCACCCATTCTGCCGCAGCCGATGAACTCGGATGTTTTCGAGGGTAGTAGATTGGGGATACTGCGATCACGCTGGAATCGACCCCGAACTGCTTAAGCTGTTCGATCGGTTCCGCGATGAAGCAACCACTCACCTCATTTTGATCCGACGGAAAAAATGGGGTGAGCGTCAGAACGTGTAGCGTTGAACCCACCTTCGCGGGTCGGGCCATCAGTTTCGCTCACTTTCGGGGCCCACCAATCCCTCGGCGAGAACGACCAGGCGTTCCACATGCTCGCTCCAACTGAAGTCGCGCGCGCGCCGCACGCCATTGTGCGAGAGCCTTTCCGCCAACTCCGGCGATTCCTGAATCTGCAGGACCCGTTCCGCCAGCGCATCGGGCGAGAAACGAGGGAAGTAAATTCCCGCATCTCCGCAGATTTCACGATGCACCGGCAAATCCGAGGCCACCACGGGCAATCCACTCGACATCGCCTCGATCAGCGGATGGGCAAAGGATTCGGCGTAAGCCGGGGTTACGTAGATTTGGCAGGCACGATAGAGATGATGAAGCGAGCGATAGGGAATGGTTCCGAGCTCCACGATATTCCCGCTTCCCCGAAGACCGTGGGCGAGCGATGCCGCGGATTCGGCGCGATAGGTTCCCGGATTCTCGCTAGAATTCAGGCGGCAGGTAAGAAACAGTTTTACTTTCTTTCCCTGGAGACGCTCGCTCAAGATGGGCATTGCCCGGAATAACGTCTCGAAATTCCGGTAATAATTGTAGTGGCTCACAAAGAGCAGGCGGAGAGCGTCTTTCGCTTGCTCAAGCTGAGCTTCCGCCGCCGATGGCAATGGCGTCGCATCGCCGGTAAATGCATCCAGGTCAAATCCATGGTGCACGGCGAGTACCTTCTTGCCACTCCACTGGCTAAGTTCCAGGGCAAACGCTTCACTTGGGGCAACGGTGATGTCGGCGCAACTTATGGATCGCCGCGCCAGCCAGCCCTTGACCAAAGTGTCGGCCCAAATCGCGTAGTCTCCGCGAGCACGAACATCGCGGAGGAAATCGCCGGAAGTATAAAGCGAGTTACGAGACAGGAGTATTTGCGGAACAGGCGAGTTCCAGAGCGCAAAGTTGCCGGCGGAAATCAAGACCTGCGCGCCGCTTCGCCGGATCAGTTTCGGCAGCACTGTCTGCTCATGAACGAAACGCCGGAACGCCCCGAAAGTTTGCAGGTTTTCCGCAAAAGAAATATTGGGCAGTTCGCCGAATTCCCAGCGCATTGCCGGATTCAACAGTACCGTGGTTTGGGCATCGGTTCTCCGCGCGAGATGGGGGATCACATTGCGCAGATAAGTAAGGCCACCGCCCGCACTGGCGGCAAGGCCATTGATAAACAATCTGATCATCGGTTGGGCACGACGGCTCCAAAACCGGCTGGCGACGGGCGGGAAGTTCTGAAAACCACGACGGTCCCTGGGACGCTCACGGCATCAGGAACAAGATCCGCGAGTAGAAATGCACAAAACCAGAAATAGACACAGAGATAAGAACCCACGGCAAAAAGCCAATCTTCGAAGGTGGCGTGGAGCCAGACCCGCGATCACCACCATGGCCAGCGGAATCGAGTAATGGCGCGGGTCGCGGGTTCGGCTCATCCAGACGCAAACTTTCCATACGTTCGACAGCGTCAACGCCAGGAGCGCAACGAAGGGCACCACACCCAACAGACCCACCCACTCCGCGATGGTCATGTAGCTGCTGCCGTGCTCGCGAGCCGTCTCGGCGCTCGGAAGCAACCTTCCGAGAGACGACCCCGGATCCGCGCCGCCCGTCGGACTCGTGCCATATCCCGTTCCAAACAGCGGATGCTCTTTGATCGTGGCGATCGACTTTTCCCAAGGTGTCCGCCGCGAACCCATCACGCCTTCTTCCTTGTGTCCCTTGTAGAGCACTGCATCCTTCAGGTCCCCCAGCTTCGTTGTTTAAGGTTTCCGGGAGCGAACATGCCCGTCACCGCAACCAGGACCAGAACCAGCGCCGCCGACCTTCACCAGCAATTTGTACTGGTGCAGGCAAACACAAAAGACAAGGGTGACGAGCAGCGACCGAAGCCATCCCCGCACGTGCCATGCTGAAACTAACCAGGTAAGCGCAAAGAAGCAGGGCGGCCAGCCTGCGGAACTTCACCCCGGGCACATCGCTGGTGAGCCATCCCCACAGCAGGATGGGGAACACTCCGACGCTCATCGCCGCGCCCAGGGAGTTGGGATTACCCCAAATACTTTCGCCCAGACCGAAATAGCAGATCGCCGTGACATAGACCGCGATCTCACTTCCCCAAAGCAGACCATGGAAAAAACGGTCTTCCCGGCCGAGAACGGCCAAGCGAGCTCCCGAAGCGCAATATAGAAAAAGAAGGAACAGGCTCAAAGCCTTGAAAGACGCCATCTGGATGAAACGGAGAAACGGTAGCGGAGACAAACGCGGCGCAGATGCAAAAGAAAGCGATCAGATGTAACGATCCGAAAGGTCTGCGGGGAGTCTTCGTCCAGACAATGAAGCCTACGACCGCCCCCGCGGACAGCACGACCCAGCGTCCAGCCGTCCAGGCGCCTTGCAGGGGACATGCATGCCGGCCCAAACAAAGGCGATCATCAGCAGAACAAAAAAACGCTGGTCATATTTCCAGAGGCTGGCGACGAGTACCTCCAGCAGCAAGATTCCGCCCAGGAAAGAAACGTTGCCGAAGTACGTGCAAATGGGAATAGACAAAATACAGTGCCAGGCTCGAGCCCAGCCCGATGCCAGCCCACTGCAGCGGTTTCACGGAATTCATCGAGCCCCCGTACCGGCAGAGGCGGAGCAAGATCGCGGCCGCGGCCAGACCATCGGCGCATGCTTCCGGTGAGTAGTTTCGAATTCGCTCCAGAGCTGCGCGCGCTCATCTGCTTGCCTGAGTTCAGGTTGCCGCAGCAGAGAATCGATCGCCACGCTGAGTTTCTCCGAATCTCGGGGAGGCACGACATAACCATTCCAGCCCATCTTCGACCAGGTCGGCCGAACATCCCGCGACACTGCTCACGATAATCGGAAGTCCGCACGCCATCGCTTCGTTCACCACCAAACCCCATGTGTCGCTGTGCGTCGGCAGAACCAGAGGTTTCCGCGAGCGCATAGAGACCAGCCAGATCTTCCCGCTGCGCGAATCCCGGAAAACAAATCGGCTCCCGGGCTGATCCGTTTCGCCCGTCGCGCCAGTTCCTCTCGGGAGACACCATCGCCTGCAAACACCAAGCCCACCTCGGATCGCAGACCCGCTCTCTAGTTTGGCATAGGCTTCGAGCAGATCAAAAACACCTTTTTCCGGCACCAGACCGTCCCACAAAAAGAATAAACCGCGGCGGCAGCTTCAGCTTCAGTTTCAGTTTCTCTCGAAATTCGGCGGGATGGGCCCTACGTTGCTTCCGCCTGGGTTGCAAAGAACCCGTTATCGACGGCGTTGGGCGCGGTCAAGATGCTTGCGGCCGGCGACCCCAGCGATCGGAGATAGTCGAAGGCAGCTTTTCCCGGCACCACAAACCGGTCACAGCGCCTCAAAAAATAGGCCTTCAGCGATTCGACCCATGCGCGTCCGCTGCGCGCGTCCCGCCCGTTGCTCTCCGACCACAAAACGAATTCGACCTGGTGGCGGCGCGCCCACAGCAGCGCTTCCCAGGAGGCAGCGTAGTTGTATCCGCCACAAATCACAACCTGCGGGCTCGCCTGGTTTAACGCGGACCACAATCCCCGGTTGATCAGGAAACCGCTCTTCCCGGCGCGCCACCGCCAGGAGGGCAGAACCTGATGCGAAAAACGGATTTCGTTCTTGTAGACGCGCCATTGCCGAAGTGTTTCATGCGTCTCTGCCAAGAAAATTACGTGGAGATCCAATCCCGCTCGTCGTGCCAGAGCGTTGAAAACCGGGATGCGGTAGGGAGCAATGATCTCCGTAAGGATTACCAGCCGCCTGCTCATTTTCGATCTTCCACCCCGACTTTCCACGCGATGGCGCCTCAGCCACAGACGACATTGGCAGGCCACCGAGCTCCATTTCTCACCCCTGGCCACTGCCCCTCTGGGTGGAGCGATACCAAGCAACAAAATTCCGCAGGCCTTGCTCCATGGACATCTTCGGGGAATACCCCAGCAGGCGCTTTGCTTTGTCGATATTCGCCCAAGTGATGGGAACGTCTCCTGGTTGATCGGGCAAGCGTTCCTGCAGAGCTTTCTTTCCGGTTGCGGACTCCAGTAACGCAATCAACTCTGCCAGGCGTACCGGGTGTGAGTTCCCCAAATTGAAGATCTCGAAGGGCAGCGTCGATTGCGGCACGTAGTCGAGAGAGGCAACTACTCCGGCCACGGTATCGTCAACGTAGGTGTAGTCGCGCCCCATCGAGCCGTCGCCGTAAACCGGGATCGGCTTTCCGGATTCGATGAGCCGAGTGAACTTGTGGATCGCTAGATCGGGCCTTTGCCGCGGACCGTAGACGGTAAAGAACCTTAGGCAGAGGATCGTCAAACCATACAAGTGCGCATAGGTGTAACCCATCAACTCGGCCGCAAGTTTCGTTGCCGCGTAGGGCGAGATGGGGCGAGTCTTGAGGTCGTCTTCGCAAAAAGGAACGGAGTTGGATATGCCATAGACGGAACTCGACGAGCCAAAGATGACGCGCCGCACTTTGAACTCGCGGGCAATTTCCAGAAGGTTCACGGTCCCCGCGACGTTCACGCTTTCGTACAAGGCAGGCTGCGCAATCGAAGGGCGCACGCCGGCGCGAGCGGCGAGATGAATCACGATTTCAGGCTGGATGCGCTCGGCAATCTTTCGCAGTGCGTCGATATCCCGCACGTCCGCTTCGAAGAAATCGTAACTTCCCGCACTGAGAATCTCCTGTAGGTTGAGCCGCTTGCGGCTGCGAGCGTAGAAATCATCGAGGTTGTCGACGATGGACAATTTCGTCCCGCGGCGAAGCAGCGCCTCGGCCACGTGGGATCCAATGAAACCCGCGCCGCCAGTCAGTAAAATCCGCTTCGGATTTAATCCCACTCGATCACGCCCTGATTTCGCGAAGTACGGAAAAAGAACAGAGAAATCGATTCTAACGCACCGCCACAACGAAGTAGTTGCTGGCAAACTGATTCCCCCGGTAAACCTTGCCGGCCAGCAGCCCAGCCAAATTGTTCAAGGGGCAGACGGTCCACCGCAGCAACCGTTGCAGCCAGGGCCAAGGGCCCGTGAGTAACTGCAGGTACACGTTGACCACCAGAAAAATGCTGGGGACCGTTCCCGCTTCGCCCCTGACATTCACGCTATGAAAATCGCGCAAAATCCATTCCAGGCCCTGGGGCATATATCTCCAGTAATCGCCGGGCGACCCGTGCTGCGGGAAGATGGACGGAACACTCAGCAAGAGCGTGCCTCCGGGCTTCAGCACTCGCCGGATTTCGCCGATCACAGCAATCGGATCGGGAATATGCTCGAGAACCTGCGTAATCAGGACAACATCCATCGACGCATCGGAAAACGGCATGATGCGAGCATCGCCGACCACATCCACGGAGTGCGCGGGCGCAACGTCCAGCACATAATGGTGGGCGACGCGGCCGGCGAAAAAGCAAGCGTATGGTTTTCCTTTTCCGCCCACATCTAAAAGGCTGTGCACTGGAGGCAGTTTCGCGGCCTGCTCTGCGATCAATTCGGCGCGGCGACAACAGTCAAGATAAGTAAAATCTCGCAGCGAGGGCCGGACCAAATCCATGCCGCTGTTCAAGGGTTCGGTCATCGATTGACGGACATTCGATTGTCGGACATTCGATCGCTGGACTTCATTCGACTGCGCGTTGGGCGTCATGCAAAACCCTCGACTTCCCTTTTCAGCAGATTACGGCCGATGCCGGCCCAAGCGATCGCGTAGGCCCCGCATCCCAAACCGATCAAGACCAATGGCGGTAAGTGTCTGGGAAGCGCCACCCACAAAACAGCGCCCATGAACAGACTGGAGATCACGGCGACCCGTAGCAGCGGGCTCATCGCGGCAGCACGCACCTCCGGCGGACAGAGCAAGAATGCGCACAACGCAACCCCGAACTCGCCCAGCACAAAGGCCACACAGGCGCCGGCAATACCGAACCAGGGCGGCAGGATCAGATTAAGAACCACGGCAGTGACAGCTCCGGCCAGCGTGGAAAGGAAATACGCGCGATGACGGCCCATGGCGTAGAGGATTGTTCCCGAGAACAGGGCCGCGGCCGGAGCCGTAATTACGTACGGGGAGGCCCATTGAAAAGCGCGCACCGCCTGCGGGAACTGAGCGCCGAGCAGCCAGGGGACAACCACCGGCGCGGTGACCATGCCGCCCACAGTCAGCGGGACGCCGAACCAAACCAGGATGGAAGCGGCGATCCTGGTAAGCCGGGGAAGCCTCTCGGCGGAATTTGCGTGCAAGGCCATTCGCGGCATCAAAACGCTCTGGGGAACCGAGAGAAAGTTCCGCAGCACATCGGCCAATCGCGCAGCGGCGGCGTATAAGCCGAGGGCATGTTCACCGAGATACCATCGAACCGCGATGTGTCCGCTGCGATGATAGAGATTTGACATCAGGGAAGACCCCGCATAATGCAGGCTCGGCGCGAGAATCAAGGCCCAGCGGCGTGGGGCGATGGAAAACCGGAAGCGATACCCCTCGCGCCAGAGGAACGTCCAAGCAATCAGGCTGGTCAGGAGCGAAGAAGCGACAATGCCGACGGGAACCCAGATCACGTCCTTAGGAGATCGCACCCTGGTGAAAATGACGGCAGCATAAAGACATTGCTGCAGGATCGAAACGAACGATTGCACATGGAACAATTCCATCGAAGACAACAGATAGTCCAGCGACAAACTAGCGGTTAACACCGAGGCCACTCCGTACCCAGCAAGAAGAACGCGGACATCCTGCCGGACTTCAAGTCTTGCAACCACCAGAACCGCAACCGCGGCAACTCCACTCGCCAGGACGCGAAGCACTAAAACATCGGAAACGGTCTCAAACGCGGCCTGACGCCGAGCCGCCACTTGCTGAGCGGCATAACTCGTAAGCCCTGGGTTCGCTACGAGTCCCGTGAAGCCACACACCGCGACCACATAACTCCACAGCCCATAGATATCGACACCGAGGCGCCGCACCAGAAACGGAAAGGTGGCGGCTGTAAGTATGCTGCCCACAACGCGGGCAGTAGTGACTGAGAGTACGAACCCTCCGTAACGCAATAGATACTTAGGAACGCTCAATCACTCATCCTATATTCAACTTAGTTTAGAACCGCCCGGTGGCAACGACGGGAAAGAACCAGCCAGCGAAACAACGAGTTGCTGTGATCGAAGCCCACCAAATGCTGACGGAAAAATTCTCTCGCCGGCAATGGGTTCAGCAGGTGCCTGAGTTCTCCCAGACCTTCGTCGAGGCTCCTTTCCATTTCTCCCTTGAGTTCACTCCGAAGCCACTGGCACAGCGGGGGAGTGAATCCGCGTTTTTGCCGCCAGCGAATTTCACGAGGAACCCAGGGCGGAAGCGCATCCCTCAGAACTGCCTTGCCCATGCCCGCTCGAAAGTGATATTGGAGCGGCAAGCTCGTCGCGAATTGCATCAGGTCCGGATTCAGAAAGGGGGCGCGGCATTCCAGGGAGGCGCGCATACTCGCTCGATCAACCTTGACCATAATCTGTTCCGGCAAATAGGACGATGCCGTCGCCTCGAACGCAGAGAGCGGATATGGAAGACGCGCGTGTTCCAACGCGCGTACCTCGAGTTCTTGCAATCCGCGTTCCGCGGCGCTGCGATGATCCGGCAGGAAACACGACGCGACGGCATTTCGCCGGCCAGCGGGATGCAACAGCTCCCAATCGTTCTTCGACAAGAAGCCCAGCAATCCGACCCCTCTCCAGCCCTTGCCCCAGAGATGCAGCAGGGCCTTGGCTGCGGTGTTTGCCAAAGCGGTCCGCCGCACATCGTGCCAACGATAATAGCCAAACATCTCCGTATATCCGCCAAAACACTCGTCGCCCCCGTCGCCGGAGAGCATCACTTTGCAGATTTGGCGCGCGGCGCGGCAAACCGCAAATGTCGGGAACATCGATACATCGCCAAACGGCTCATCATAATGATCGATCAGTTCATCGAAGATCGCGAGAAGATCGCCCGATGAGAAATGGACTTCGTGGTGATCCGTTCCCAGGCGCTCGGCGACCTGACGCGCGTAAGGCGATTCGTCTAACTGCCGGTCGTCAAATGAGGCACAGAAGGTACTGAATTTGGCTCCCGGCTGTAAGTCACGAATCGCGCTTGCGATGTAAGTCGAGTCCACGCCGCCGGAGAGAAATGCTCCGACCGGCACATCACTTCTCAGCCGCAAGCGAACGGATTCCAAAACGCGAGCGCGGACGCTCTCGATTGCATCTTCCCGGCTCGGAGGCTTTGTTCCATTCGGCCCAATTCTCGGCTGCCAATAGCGCCACGTCCGTAGCCCCGCGCCCGGCGCCAGTGAAAGTGCCTCACCCGCCATGAGTTTGCGCACACCTTGAAAATGGGTGCGCGGCGCCGGCACATATCCCACAGCCAGAAACTGCGCGATGGCCGCCACATCGAGGTGATTGTCCAGCCCGGGAAAGGGGAAAAGCGCCTTCATCTCGGAAGCGAATGCCAGTCCTTTGCCTTCATTCAGAGGCGCGTAATACAAGGGCTTCTCGCCGAATCGATCACGGGCCAGGAATAGTTGCTCGTTTTTTTCATCCAACATGGCGAAGGCGAACATGCCATCCAGATCGTCAAGGAGCGAGTGGCCCTTCTCTTCGTAGAGGTGCACCAGCACTTCGGTGTCGCTTTGCGTGCGAAAGCGATGCCCCTTGGCAATCAATCTTTCGCGGAGCTCAACGTAGTTATAGATCTCGCCATTCAGAATCACCCAAATGGTTTCATCTTCATTGCCAATCGGCTGCGCGCCACCTTCCAGATCGATGATGGCAAGACGGGAGTGGCCAAGCAGGCAGCGGCCGCCCAAGCGTGCGAGACACGCGCTTCCGTCGGGACCGCGATGCTGTAGAAGGCGGCTCGCTTCTTCCGACCACATCCGGTACTGCGCGACGCCGCCTTCGCCGTCGTAGGCTCCATAGATTCCGCACATTAATTTCGTTTGCGACGTTTGCCGGCCGCCTCCACAAACACCCGCTCCCACTCTCGCGCAACTTTGTCCCAGTCGAATTGCAAGGCATGACGAGCGGCAGCGGCAGACATCTTGAGCCGCAAGTCTTCGTCCGACAACAACACACGCAGCTTTTGAGAGAGTTCGATGTCCGATTTTACCAAGTACCCCGTTTCACCGTTCACAACATAGTCCGGTCGATACTTCTCCATCGCGACGGCCGGCAGTCCGCAGGCTGCGGCCTGCCCCAGAACCTGCGGATGCCCTTCTACCACGCTGGGGAAAAAGAATAGATCAGCCTTTTGCATTTCCTCGGCCAACCCCGGCTGCGAGAGGTGGCCAACGAACGTGACGTTATGACACCGCAATTCGTTCACCAGAGACCTGCACTTCTCTTCCTCTTCGCCCTTCCCCACCAGGCGAAAGTCAACCGAGGGCCAGTTCGCTGCCTCGCGAATGACGACATCCACTCTCTTCCGAGCTTGGAATGAGCCGGCATAAAGGACCGTGAGCTTTGAGCCAGTCCTGCGAGCCTCCCGCCGGAGGATGGAACAAGTCCCGTTTAATCCCGCTGTGAATCGCGCCGGTCAGAACTCCGAAGCGCTCTTGGACCGTCTGTGCGACATATCGCGAGTTCCCGAAAACCAGGTCGGCCTCGCGAATGGATCGCGTCATCGTCGGCCCCACAGCGATCTTGTCGAGGGCCATCGCGACATAAGTGACGAGAGCAACCCGAAGCCGCAGGGAACGTCTGAAAAACAGGAACAGCGCATCCAGAGGCCCCTGGCGCGGAAAGAAGTAGACGTCGACTTTCGAGAGCAGGACGCGGGGTAGCCATCGTGCCGTATTTCCATGCCGGGACCAGCGCAAAATTTCGGTGTTTTCGCGAGCAAAAATCCGCGGATCAGGCGCGCCGTCGCCTAGAAGCACGACTCTGAACCGGTCCGCGGGAAGACGGCTTACGATCTCTTTCGCGGTCAGGTTCTGCGCGTTGGTGTTCGCTTCATCGGCGAACGACGGAGTGAATATCGTAATCATGAGGATTCTTGTGGTTATGCCCTTGGTTGGCCACCCGCGAGCATTGCTCTCCCGGAAATTGCTCTTCCGGAAATCGAAGGCAAGCCGCCCGCCGGCGGCTGGCAGAGAACTTCCGACAGCGCCTCCGGAGAAATCGGCTGCACCAACCGGCGTGCCGTATCCGCGGCAGGCATGCTCTCGCGCAACATATCTGGAATGCGCAGCAGGTCATCCGGAGCTTCCAGCATCCGACCCACGCCGAAGCGGACATATTGGGGAGCATACCCGGCGTAAGCGTGTCGTAACCATCCGCACAGGAAAACGGGGACTCCGGCCGACTGCGCATTCGAAAGCCACTGTCGATTCGACCGTCACCGCACACCAAGTCTGCCGCAGAATCTCGCCCGACAGCGGTGCATCGCTGATGCTGACCAACTTGCGGTCGTCCTCGCTCAAGATACGTTTCACCAAACTCCGCCGCTGCCGGGCGCTCTCAAATGGATGCAGCTTCATAACCACGGTCTTGCCCGACCGGCGGGCAGCCGAACAGAGGCGTGGCAACACCTCGCGATAAATTGCCTCCACCCTCCAGAAATCCGTCTCATACGGCTCGGTGAAAAACGTGATCACGGGAGCGCGTTCGTGGGCTTGCCCCTTCTCCTCGGCGGCGGGAGACGCGGCAAGCCGCGTCTCTACAGGAGCCGCCGCTCCGATCCGAATTCGGCTGGGCTCGACTCCGCAGATGCGTTCCAGATAGTCACGCTCCATTTCGCCTTTTGCCAGATAATTCGAAAATCGCGGATTCTTGAATGCCATGCGGCAATCGAGCGCTCCATGATGGCACGCGACTGCCGGAATTCCCCGCTGCTCGGCCAGCAGCAAAGGAATCCGCGTGTACGGATTGGCATCGTCGGCGCTCAGGCAGCCCACCACCGAGCGCGTCTCAAAGACCCGCGTCCAGGCATCGCGAACCGCCAGCCCCCAGCGCAACCAACGCCGCCCCTTTTTCAAGATCTCGAGATGAACCGGCAACCGGAACGCCGGATGCTCCTGCAGCGATTGCTCCAGCTGCTTCCAGCATCCCCCAAGGTTTCTGCAGTTCATCCCGGTCGCAGCTTTTGGCTGCAAACCCCGCCAGACCCACCGTCTCCACATTTGCCGGAACGGGCGAGACGGCCGCGGACTCGCGGGCGAGAACCAGGAGAAATTTCTGCTCGGGCAAGATTCTGCAATAGCTGAATGCGGTTCTCGTCACATTCGAATAGGCCGTCGGAAGCAGCACCAGCGGATCCGATTCCGATTTCGACGATTGGGCCGGTCGCCAGCCTCCTTCGCCAGCGGTAATGCGGATCGTACTTGTCATACACCACCTGCCGCAACTGCTCAAAGCTCAGGTTCGCCACGGCGCTGCCTCGCCGCAGAACGCTGCGCACCAGGCGCTTCCGCAGTCCACCGTGGAGCACTTGCAGCGGTATTCCCAACTGAACTCGCAAAGCTTCCGCCATCAGCGATGGCCGGCTCACCGCCAGCGTGCGACATCCCTGGAGTTTCTCGGCCAGCCGAAGCGCGAGCCGCACGTCCTGCAATTCCGGCTGCAGCATCAGACTGATCACGTCCCACCAATCGATGCCAAAGCGATCCACAACGCGTCCCATGCCGGGCGCAAGCAAGTGACGCCAGATCTGCACATCGTCCACTTCGACGGCCAGATCGAAAATGCTGAAGACCGGACAGCCCAGCGCGGCGCTCCGTTCGTCATAAAAAGACTTTGGGGCGCGTCCCAGGTCGATTACGGAATCCCAATGCTGACGCCTCCACGAACCATGGAAGTCATCGTCGGGATGTAAGAGGAAAACTCGCATAGGTATCCGGGTATTGCTGTAGAGGCGGGGCTTGCCCGTCTCCTCCGCGGCCGGAGACGCGGCAAGCCGCGTCTCTACACGGCAGACGAATCGACATTCCTTACCGCGCCACCAGCGCCCAACCGAGCGGCGTTCCCCGCTCCACATCGCAGGCTGCGCGTTTTCCCAGAACTTCGTTGAGGTGCCGTGTGTGCAGTCCGTCCGCTGGCCGAATCGAACGCACGTTCTGTTTTGTAAACAACTCGCCCTTCTTTATATGTTTGACCACAAACAGGGAGCGTCGAAACTTGCGGCTGCCGGCTTCGCGCGGTCCCGAAGTGAACTGCACCGTGCCGAGCGCTTTTTCAGCGGTGCGCACCGCATCCACCATCGCCTTGAATTCCTGCGGCTCAAGCGAAAACGCGCCGTCGGGGCCGCCATCCGCGCGTCGCAGACACAGATGTTTCTCAATGATGCAGGCTCCCAGGGCCACCGCGGCAACTGGAACCGCAATGCCCATGGTGTGATCGGAAAGTCCCACGGGACAACCGAAGCGGCGCGCCAGTTCCGGGATGGTGAGCAGGTTCGCTTCTTCCGGCGGCGCCGGGTAGGCGCTGGTACACTTCAACAGCACAATCTGAGCCGGTCCATCCCCTGGCGCGGCCCCGCGCGCCGCCTCGACCGCTTCGGAGATTTCGTCCTCGCTCGCCATACCCGTCGACATTATCAGCGGCTTCCCGGTGCGAGCCATCTTCTGGATCAGGCCGATATCGACCAGTTCACACGACGCCACCTTGTGCTCCGGAACGTTCATCTGTTCGAGGAAATCGACAGCGCTATCGTCGAACGCACTCGAAAACAAATCCATCCCCAGTTCGTTTGCGATCTCTTTGAGCTTTGGCTGCCACTCCCAGGGCGTAAACGCCTCCTGGTAGAGGTCGTGAAGAGTGCGGCCATCCCACAGCGTGCCACCCGTAATCCGAAAACACTCTTTGTCGCTGCGCAGCGTGATCGTGTCGGCCGTGTAGGTCTGGAGCTTGACCGCATCCGCGCCGGCGTCCTTGGCAGCGCGAACAATCCGAACCGCCTGATCGAAGTTCTGATTGTGGTTGGCGGAAAGTTCGGCAACGATGTAACACGGCGCATCCGATCCGATCGTCCGGTCGCCGATGCGGAATCGAGGCTCCATCAGAGGCCCACCTTTTCGTTCAGATGCAGCGCAACTTCGGATGGAGCGAACGGCGTGCGACGCCCACTTCGAATGATCGCCAGGGCATTTTCTCCTTCGTTAAACAGCAGGTCGAGGGTGCTGGCATGCGCCTGGAATGGAGGAAAGAGCTGGCGGTACGTAGGGTGCTCATAATGTTGGAAGACCACATCGACGCCCCGGCCGGTCAGGATTTGCAACTCGTTCAGCAGATAATCGGCGGACCCCAGCGGCGAAACGTAGGTTGTCGCTCTTGACAAATTACAGATCTCGGCCAGCAGATCGGTCCGCCTGCCCTGAGCGGCAAGTTCTGAGGACCGGACGATTGGGGTCTTGATCCCCAACTCCTCCGTCAACCAGCGGAGCAGGCAAATGGTCAGATCGGCAAGGCGAAGGCCCGACGATGCCGACCGCACTAATTCACTCAACGCGGGGTAATACCTGTCGAAGAATGGAGCGCGACGATAATTCAACTCCACGGCGCGTAAATGATCGCGCCAAAAGTCCGCTTCCCGAATCTCCACATCCACGATGTGCTGGGTGAGCCGCCCCCGGAACACGACGGGCACGGTGAGCCAGAGCAGCCCCGTTGGAGTCTTGATCCGGTTTCTCTGCTGCCACGACTGTTTCTCAAACTGCACCGTGTCCAGGAGCACAAACTTGTCCACCTGGTCGAGCAAATCGAAATAGCCAAGCCATGGCAGATAGGTGGGTTGAGCGATGGCGATCTTCATCGGGCAACATTTCGGAGGACAAAACGTCCAGAGACTTTCTCGAAACCCATAGATTCCCAGAAAGCGATGGCTTTCTGATTGCCTTCCATAATTTCGAGGTCGATTTTGGTGGGCGATTGAGCCTGCAGTTCGCGAATTGCCTGTTCAGCGCAGACACGCGCAATGCCTTTGCGCCGGAACTCTGGCTGAATATATATTGCATAAACCGTTCCCGTCTTGCGCGGAAGAAAGCGATGGTTTTCCAAGCCAAACAGAATGTAACCGGCGCAGTGCCCGTCCACAAAAATCCAGCGCGGGAACCAGCACGGGTTCCGGAGTATGTTGGCAAAATAATATTGCTTCCAATCCGCATGTGGGACAAAATTCGGATTGAGATCAAGGAAAAACTGTTGCGCCATTGCGAGGAAATTCTCGCGGTCGGACACTAAAACAGGCCTCATTTCCACGGCCGGGGCAGAATTGTTGATACGGAAGGGGCCTGTATCACTTTGGACGGGGGATCCATGCCGTTCCGGTTTCTTCTTTGGTTGATTTCCCTGGAAGCCTAGGAGTGTATCCGCAAGACGATCCATTTCTTCCCGGCTATATCGCTGGTCCGCCGGCAGACTCAAAATCCGCGATGAAAGATCGAGGGCTTGGGCATCACTGGTTTGACATGCCCAGTGAACAGGACAATACATCTTGTGTCGCTGCATGTAGGCCTGGCACTCGTCACGTTCCTTGCAGGAACCAAAGATTAGCGGAAACGCGAACGGAACAGCTCCGTCAGGCCAACTATGGAAGAGCGGTGCGGCAAATGTGATGTCTTCTAATCGCTTTAGCAAATGGCGTACGTTGTTTAGTCTTTGCTTGCGCCAAATCTCCGGCACACCCTGAGCAATATAAGCATAGCTGTAAGGAGAAATAGAAGAAGTTCGGCCCATCGTCAAACGTTGTTCGCCGCTCAATTGAAGAGCCCGAAAGTACGGCTTGAGGTCCACTGGACCTTTGCCGTGCAGGTAATTGGCTTTATGGAACATGGCTGCCATCTTCAGTGCACTGCCATTCCAATCGCCGTCGTCCTGAGCAAGTTGTTCCGGCAGCCGCAACCCGCGAGGCGACCACAGCAGTCCCCCATCAGAGATAGGCAGCGTTTTGCGAAGGGACGCGAAGGCGTAGTCCGCGTTGGAATTGGAACACCAAGAAGAGAACGGATCCTGGCTATGGTCTTCCAGAAGGAAACATTCATTGTGCGCGCGCCATTCTTGCCAACTTGCTGGGGTTCGAACCCCAAAATAGTTCACCGCCACCACAAAGTCCTCCTTCGTGGTGTGAAGGGATGACCAGTCTGGCTCCGGCCAACGAGGGTCATCGCGGTATTCACTCAATCCACAATATTGCTGGCAGGATTCCGCTACTTCACCACAGAAATAGGAGGGGAGCCAAAGTCGCGGCTTCACCTGAGAGTGACATTGAAGAAGAGCTGCAACAGCATGCCGGCCCAGCGTGTACCAACGCGCATCTTTTGGCCAGCTTAATAGTGGTGTTTCAGGCAAATCGTACCAGGAAAATTCGCTTCCCAATTCCCACCGGTCCGATGGTATTTCCGTGGCACTCACAATTCCTCCACCGGATATTGTTTCATGTTTCTTCGACCTTCAACCGGGAGCATATTCTCGCCTGCCAGCAGATCGCATAAACGTTGGGGGCCAATTCCATCCGCGAGTTCTTTGCCCAAAGAAGACATGCGCGCCCGGCACTCGGGAGAAGTCGCTAGATCAGTAATCGTGGATACTAGCGATGCCTCGTCATAATTTCGCGGATCGCCAAGTCCCCTTACAACTCCTTCGCTCTGCAATTGCGCGATAATTCGTCCCTGCACTGAGTTCCTAGCATAGCTCAGCACCGGACATCCCATGCAGAGCAATTCCCACAGCGTCCCTCCCGCGGCAATGATTCCCACATCCGCCCACGCCATGCGCTCGGGCATGTTCGAGATGTTACTGACCAAGTCAACTTTCCCCACGAATTGGGTGGCGGCTTTCTGTAGGGAACCGATGTGCGGGTTGCTGCCGCCGCTCACAACTACGGCTTGCAACCGGTCAATCTTGACTGTGGCCAGGGCTTGCATCACGCGCAGAGTAATATTGTCAGGATCGCTGCCACCCATGGTGACCAGCACCTTGCGCGCCACCGCAGGAATTTCACGCTTCCACTCCCGCCATTTCGAGAACTCGCGGCGCAGCATGGCATACTTCGGCCCCAGCAACAGCCCGGTATACGTCTCCCGGCTGGAATACATACTGTCCGTGGCGTGAAAGCTCTGGTTCAGGATAAGGTCGGCGGAATAATGTTCCGCATGACCATGGTCATCCAGAAACAATATTTTCAGCCCGGCTTCTTTGAGCTTGCGCTGATACTCGCTCCCGAACTGGTAACCATCCACGACTACCCAATGAGCGCCGCGTGCCTGAGCTAGTTGTGCCAAACCAGCGGCGTCTTGTGCGCTACCCGGAGCGCCATCCAATCGTGCTACTGAAAATCCTTCGGCTTGAACGCGGTCTTCCACCGCCTGGGTCGACTGCGCCATGGCGAAGACGCAGGTTCCGCCTGCGTCCTGCCATGCCTGCGCCAGCGCCAAACAGCGCATTACATGCCCAGTCCCGATCGCGACCGACGCATCGGCGCGGATCAAAAGCATTTCACCGCTGACGTTTGTCGCTGGATTCACCAAGCAGTCCATCCTCCGTCCACGGGCAAATTGATGCCGGTAACGTACGACGCCGCCGGCGAAACCAGGAACAGAAGCGGCCCTTGAATTTCGCAAGGATCGCCCGTTCGATGCATAGGGGTTTTCACCTTCAGACGCGCGTGAAATTCGGGATCGCGTTCCAGATAGTGTGCCGCCGGAAACGGTCCCGGGCTGATGCAATTGACGCGGATTCCATCCGCGGCAAGGTGGCAAGCCGCGTAGCGAGTCAACTGAATCAGCCCTGCTTTGGCCGCTCCGTAGTAGGGCGGGTTGTTGGCGCCACTGTGGCCGTAGATCGAGGGGTCCGGACTCACGCTCCCATACATGGACCCCACATTCACCACTGACGCGCTGCCCTTTGCCCGGCGCGCCGCCTCTCGCAAAATGGGGAGAGACGCCTGCATCATCTCGAACGCCGCAATAACATTCACCCGATAGGCTTGCTCAAAGTCCTCCGCTGTGGCGCTGTCGATCGTGCCGGTCCGCCCAGAACTGGCGTTGTTGATCAAGATGTCCAATCTGCCATGTTGGTCGGCAATCCTGGCAACGTGCCCCCGAACCGCCGAAAGGTCGGTCACATCAAACGATGCGGTCGATACCTGATGGCCGCGGCTGGTCATTTCCGATGCCAGGGACTCAACCCGATCCCGATTGCGAGCATTCAGAATCACATGCGCCCCGGCGGCGGCGAGCGCTTCCGCCATCGGGCACCCCAATAACCCAGTGGCCCCCGAAAGAAAGGCGATCTTCCCATCCAGGCGAAACAAGGACGACACGCCGGGCCCTTTAGACTGCGGTTCGCTCATGGCGGTAGCTCCACTGAGAGGGATTCAAGAGGACTTCAGGGGCGGCCGGCAAACCCCGCTCGAGTTCATGGCATTGTTCCTCGGAGAGCTTCGGCAAGCGGAACAAATCCATGTCCTCTTGCAGTTGCTGAAGCGTCTCGCAACCGACGACCACACTCGTAATCCAGGGCTGCGAGCGCACGTATGCCAGGCACAGGTCGGCAACGCTGCGTCGCTGGAACCGGCTCGCGAAATCGCGCAGGCGCTGGAGACACAGCGATGCGTCGAAGTCGCCGCAGGCCGGCCAGTATTCCACGGCATTCACCAGCACACCTTGCAGCAGGGCGCTCCGGGCATGCACCACCACATCCGGATGCTCGGCGAGGGCCCCTTTGATGCCACTCTGCCGCCAGCGCCAGTCGAGGACGTTCATGGGAATTTGCAGGTGCCGCACCGCTGGATCGCGCAGCACGCGAAGCGCCTCGTGGGGTTCGTAAACCGAAACTCCAATCGCACCGATTTTCCCCTTCTCGCGCCACTCTAGAAGCCTTTGCCACGCGGCGCCTCCCCACGCTTCGTAATGCTGCGCGCGGTGGAGGAGTACGGTTTCCAATTCCGCCGTGCCCAAGGCTTCGCACGACTCCCTCAGGCTCGCATCTACTGCGGCGGCCACCTCGCTGGCCGGAGCATCCGGTGACACCGAAGCCAACGGATCAAGCTTGGTGACTACCTCGACGCGGGATTTCCAGGCACCGGATAGCGCATTCCCCAAGACTCCCTCCGCCTTGCCATATGCGCGAGCTGTGTCAATCGCCGTCACTCCATGCGCAATGGCTTGATGCAAGATGGTGGCCGACTGCGATTGGGACGGTATGCCAGTGCGATTGGCAATCCCGTAGTCAAAGCCCAACTGAGCCGTCCCCAAGGTCATTTCGCTGTGCACGCGCCCCGCGCAAATGCGGTAAGGCACGCGGAATGACGGCTCTCCCGGAAGCGCCGCTAATCGCTTCACCAAATCGAGAAATCCGATCTGGAGCGGATCCAGCATCCCCTGGAAGAGGCGCACCACCCTTTGATAGTCCTCTTCGTCGTCGATCGTACACCGGAGGTGACTGAAATCGCTGTTGCCCAGTGCCGGCGGGACAAAGATTCCCGATCGGCAGTTTCGTTTGATCCAGGGGCCCACATGTTCGCGATCGTGGGGACTGGTAGCCGCTGCATCGGCCTTGCGCAGCGTTTTCACTGAGAACGCCTCGCCGCCCACGCCATAGGGCAAGCGGCTCTGCGGGAAGACCTCGGCCAAGTATTCCAAGCCGGAGGTGACAAATGTCGCGGCCAGTTCCTCCACCAGCCCACCGTCCGGCACCACATTGTCCGCGGTCATGCGAACCACGACACTGTCATCGGGCAAATCCGCCGTCGCCAACCGGTAGCGCTGCAACACGTCCTCGAGCGGACCCCGGAACACTCGGATCGCATGGCATTGCAACTCTGAAACTAATTGATCATCCGACGGATCACTGCTGGTAGCGACGAGCACCTCCCCCGCCCGATTCTGCAACCGCAAAGCCGCCAGTACCGCGCAGGGAAATCCCGCTACCGGCAATAAGGCTTTCCCGGGAAGACGTGTGCTGGTGGTGCGCGCTTGGATAATCGCGACGGTTCTCATCGGGTTTCGCAAAATCTCAGTTTTCGATCTACGTGGCAAAATGACCAAGAACTTTCCTCACCGCAGCTATCACGTCCTCCACATCCCGCGCCGTCATGCCATGGAACATGGGCAGGCTGATCAGCCGCTCATAAGCGTCTTCGGCCACGGGATAGCGTTTCTTTGGACTTGAGACGTTCGCGATAGTACGGATGTTGATGGACTGGAATGTAATGAACATTCACGCCGATATTCTCCGCCCGGAGCGCGCGAAAGATCTCGCCTCGCCTCGCTGAAAGTGTTCCCAGGTTGAGGCGGATCGGATATAAGTGCCACGCCGGATTGACGCCGTCGCGCACTGCGGGAACCAAGATTGCGGACAAATCCCGGAAGGCCGACGCGTACTGCGCCGCAATTTCCCGGCGCCGCGCGAGGTTCGCATCCAGCTTTTCCAGCTGCGAGAGTCCCAGCGCGCAGGCAATATCGGTCAACCGATAATTGAAACCGAGCAACACCATCTCGTAAAACCACTGCCCGGATTCCTGCCGCTGGCGCGCTTCGCTGCTGATGCCGTGATTGCGAAAGCGCCGCAGCGTCTCGGCCAGCCGCGCGTCGTTAGTCGAAACCATGCCACCTTCCCCGGTGGTGAGGTGCTTCACGGGATGAAAGCTGAACACGGTCATGTCGGCAATGCCGCCAACGCGTTTCCCGTGGTATTCCGCGCCCAGCGCATGGCAAGCGTCTTCGATCAGCAACGGGCTTTGGCCTTGCGGGGCTTGAGCCTTCGCCAACTGCCCCAGTTCATCCAGCGCAACGGGATGTCCCGCATAATCGACGGCAATGATAGCCTTCGTGCGTGCGGAAACTTTCCTGGAAACTTCCTTGGGATCAAGGTTCAGCGTGTCGGGCGAGACGTCGGCGAACACCGGCGTTGCGCCCTGGTACAAAATGCAGTTGGCGGTTGCGCAGAACGTCATTGGCGTGGTGATGGCCTCGTCGCCAGGCACCAGGCCGGCGGCAAACGCCGCACCGTGTAACGCGGCCGTACCCGAACTGTAGCTGACCGCGTGCCGCGCGCCGACCCACGCGGCAAACCGCTCTTCGAACTCGCCGACCTTCGGCCCCGTGGTCAGCCAGTCCGACTTCAGAACCTCAACCACCGCTTGGATATCTGTGTCATCCAGGCTCTGGCGCCCATACGGCAACAACTTTTCGCGCACGGGCGTACCCCCGTGGATGGCGAGCGTTTCCAGTTTTGTGGGCAAGGCGCTCATGTAAGCAGTCCGTGGCAATGCGTCTATTCTCTTCTGTAGAGACGGGGCTTGCCCCGTCTCACTCCGCGGCAGGAGACGCGGCAAGCCGCGTCTCTACGCGAATCAGATTCGTCGGTTAAGCGGAGGTCGGAACCGCTTCCGCGGCGCTCGTTTCAGGCGTTACCAGCGCCTCCAGTTCACGCCGCGTGAGCCAGCGTTCGTTCGTGTCGCTCGAATAGCGGAAGCCTTCCCGGAGCGGCTTGGCATTCATCCAGTTTTCCGATTTCCACCACGGATGCGACGGCTGAATCACGTACATGTCTTCGGTTTCGAGCGTTTGCCGCGACTCGTCTTCCGAGACCAGCACCTCGTGCAGCTTCTCTCCGGGACGAATTCCGATGGTCTCCACCTGGCATCCGGGGGCAACCGTCTCCGCCAGGTCGAGCAGCCGCATGCTGGGAATCTTGGGAACAAAAATCTCGCCGCCGTGCATCTGCTCCAGGCAGCGGATCACAAACTTCACGCCTTGCTCGATCGTCAGCCAGAATCGGGTCATGCGAGGATCGGTGATCGTGATCTTACCGCGCCGGCGCTGCTCGAGAAAAATCGGGATCACGCTTCCCCGGCTGCCCACCACGTTCCCATAGCGCGCGCAACAGAAGCGCGTATTTTTCGCGCCGGCATAGGCATTAGCCTGCACAAACACTTTTTCCGCGCACAGCTTGGTGGCCCCATACAGATTGATGGGATTCACCGCCTTGTCGGTCGAGAGCGCCAGAATGCGCCGCACGCCTTGATCGATGGCCGCATCAATCACGTTGCGCCCGCCCATGATGTTCGTCTGGATCGCTTCGAACGGGTTGTACTCGCACGCCGGCACCTGCTTGAGCGCGGCCGCGTGCACCACCACCGTCACTCCCGCAAGCGCTCGCTTCAACCGCTCGACATCGCGCACGTCCCCGATGAAATACCGCATGCTGGGATGATCGAAGCCCGACGTCCTCATTTCATGTTGCTTCAACTCGTCCCGGCTGAACACCACCAGCCTTTGCGGATGGTGGTCGCGCAGCATGATCTCGACGAACTTCTTCCCGAACGATCCGGTCCCACCCGTTACCAGTATCGATTCCTGCGACCAGTTCACCATCCCTGTCCCTTCGAAAGACCTTTTGTCGAGTTACGCATCGAAGAAAAGCGTGCGTCTCGTATCAGTGCATCGCTTTACCGATGCCGCACGTTCTTCAAAATCAGACGCCCCTTTGGAGTGTGTGCGTGAGAACTCAGTCGTCCCTCCGGGACTTGAATCATTTCTTCCACTTTTCCCAGCGCTGAAGCGCTGGGCTAAGCTCGGTCGCCCCTCCGGGGCGGGATTCTCGACGTTTTGCCCAGCTTGCCAGAATAGTCTTGTCTTTTCGGGTTAGGTCTTGTGCTCGATAGTATAGCTGACAAGCGTCATGCGAAAAGCATCTCAATGGCTCGAACCGCCCTCGGCGATTTGCAGATCGAGGGCTACCCGTTCGCCATTGATGAGGACGGTTCCCGCGTCCAGAAGCTGCTGGCCGGTGCAATCGTATTTCTCGTAACAGCGCAGAGAGGAAAGCGGAAAGAAAAATTCCACGGCCTCGGATACGGCGGGCGCCGACTTGCCGGCAAGGTGGATATTCGTGCTGAAGCCGATCCCATCAAAATCCTTCGAATCCTTAAAATACGCCAGCAGCGGACGGACGAGGTGGGCGACGTGGTCATCGAAAGCCGTGGCCGCCAGCTTGTACCGCGATCCAGCGGCAGACACTGGCAAGGTGGAGTTCACAGAGAGCTCAAGATAGATTCCCTGCCGGAAGGCCACAAATTTCGGTGGCGCATAAGAAACGAAGTGGGCTTGCGGCTCCAGTTCTTTCACAATCGAATCAATCCATGGCTGGTTGGAAAGTTGCACCGCAGCCAGCGCCTGCGTCGAGGTATCGCGGGGCGGTGGTGGCGGCGGTTCTTTCGGTTTCACCGGGACCAGAGGAGCCGGGGCACCTGGCTGCGATCGGCTGCCGCTTCCCGTGGCTTCAGCCCCCGTTTGAGCTGGATCCGGCTGGGCATTGGCGGAAGTGTCATCCGGGTGGTCATCCGCAACCTTCGGGGGCGCCGCATCGTTAAGCCAGATGGAGATGGGCTGCGCATTGAGAAAGACCTGCCCCTGCAAGAGCGCCGCCTGCTGCGCGGTCTCATCCTTGGCGGCCACCAGTTTGAGAGCATCGTTCCTGTGGCAGATACACCATCAGGTTTTCCGGACGCTCCATGGAAACTCCCATCACTTTTCCCATGATGTGATGCGAAATTTCCACCGCATACCCTTGCACATGCTGGTTGTTCTGAAAGCGCGGAACCGCGGCTTTCAGGATCGGCATCACCACGTTTAGAAAAGTGCTCCGCGCCCGCTGTTCGGGAGTGATCTTTTGCGCGGAGTACGCGGCATAGTAGTTGCCCGTAATTGCGAGCACAGTCTTGCCGCTATAAGTGTCGAAGCGAATGGACGTTTGATCCGCGACCTGTTGCCGCGCCTGGTCCAGGTCGAGCTTGCGGCTGAGGTAGAACGGATAATCGAAATGGGTTGAGAGAATGTCCGCTCCTGCCTGCCCCAGGTCGTCCATGTATTGCTGCTGCAGGGCGCGCAATGCGGGGTCTTTGATTTCTACCGGCGATACCACTTGAGCCCGCGCGGTGCTGGTCACGATCAGACTAAGAAAGATCAGACCAAGAACGATCAGACCGAGTACACATCGAACAAGGCCCAGCCCACCGGCCCTATTTTTGTGCATAGACCATTCCGGCAGCATGATAGGGAGGATCGGAGATCAGGCGGATGTACGAAATCAGCGCCTCAATCTCGGTCTTGCTGAGAGTATAGCCGTACGGGGGCATCAACGCAGACTTGTTCAGCGCCGGTCCGCCGTGGCCGATGATGGCGGTCAGTTCGGCGTCGCTCATTTTGTTGAGCGTGTCGCCCTCGGTGAACGGGTGCGGCTTGACCTCAAGATTGTCGTAATTGGAAACCCGCTCCGGCGTCGACTCCGGATTGTGGCAGCGGGCGCAATACTTGTTGTCGAGCTGAAATCCGAGCTGCTCCTGATATCCGAGCGCAATTTCTTCAATCTTCAGTTCGACTGATTTCTGAGCTTTCGTGGATGTGTGCGCGATAAGTTGGTATCGGCCTGCCATGCTGCCCAAAGCGACGTTGGTGCTGAGCTGCCCGCTGGAATCGGTCAGGCCGCTCGCAGGATCGAAACTGACGCCCGCCGGCCCGCTGAATGCGACCAGCGCTCCGGTGACGGCGTTGCCTTGGTCGTCGTTGACCTGCACGACCAGAGGCTGCGCAAGGACCGTGCCGGTTGCGCCGATCTGCTTGCCGCCGCTCGACTCCACCAGCGCCGCGCCAAACGCCGTGGGCTTTAGAGCAGAGCCGCTCCCGGCTTGCGTGCGCACCCTGCACTTACCAGGGTGAGGGAGACTACGAAGAGTGTCCGCCAGCGTCTGAACATGTTATTTCTTCGCCTCCTGCTTAGCTGGAGCCCTTCTGCGTCATCAGGAATGCGGTCAGCGCGCGGGCATCTTCGTCGCTCATGTTGCGGTTCGGTTCGATGACGCCGGGCCGCATGGCCTGCGGGTCTTTCAGCCAGTGGTAAATCCACGCAGCGTTCAGGCGCGAGCCAACTTGCGTGAGCGTCGGTCCGATGTAGCCTTTGTCGACCTTGGTATCGACAATGTGGCAACGCCTGGCAGGCATACTTGGAATAGAAAAGCTGTTTCCCCTGCTCCACCTGCGCGGGCGGATAGCCGCTGGACGGCATCGAATCGCGGTCGAATGCCGGAGTCTGATACACGGTCATGATGTAGTCGGTCAGTTCCTTCGCGTCGTCATCGGAAAGGTTGAACCTCGGCATGCGGCGGATCAGCGCCGGGCGCAGCGTTCCGGGGTTCTTCAAGAATGCCTGCAGCCACGGCCGCTGCACCGAACTGCCTTCCCAGGTCAGGTCGGGAGCCATATCGCCGCCGCGGCCGTTGATGGCGTGGCAAGTGAAGCAAGCCATGTCTGCCATGAGCTGTCCGGCCTTGCCCGCGGGTTGGTAATTCGAAGGCGGCTTCGCCGGCACGGTCAAGGCCAGCGGCAAGTCATGTGCCCGGTCGGTGAGCGCGAGCAGCGCAGTCGTCAACGCATCAACTTGCGCGGGGGCGAGGGTGAACTGCGGCATCTTCAGCGCCGATCCAAAGGAACGCGGTTGCCGGATCTTGGCCGAAATGTAGTCCGGTACGGCGTGCGGCATGCCGGGCAGGAAAATAATCTGCGTGAGCGGCTTGCTTCCGATGCGGGTCAATTCCGGAGCGAAGTTATCCGGCTTCTTGATGCCGTTGATCTCGTGGCAGGAAGCGCAGCCGTACTCGGTCACCAGAAGCTTGCCGTGCGCAATCTGCTCCGGCGTGGCGGCGTCGAGATGCACATTCGCCAGCAGATCGGAATCCGTCTTGTTTCCGAGGAAGCCAGTCAGCAGGGAAACTTGCGGATCGGTGAAACGGTAGTGCGGCATGGCCGTTGCCGGATCGTAGACACGCGGGTTGCGCAACCAGGCTCGCAGCCATTCCGGCTTTGACTTTGTTGCCGACGCGGGTGAGTTCCGGGCCAACGTCGCCGCCCACCACATTCCCGGCGGCGTTCTGCACGGCATGGCAGGAGGCGCAGAACGATTCGCCGTACAGACTGGCTCCAGCCGTCGGATCGGGCGCCTTCTGGTCTTTAGCGAACTGGCGTCGTGTCTCCGGCGAGTCGGCGTGCTGTTCGAGATCAGGAAAGCCGAAATATCGCGCGCGTCCGGATCGCTCAGCTTGAAATTCGGCATGGTCGCGGTAACGGCGTAGGCCTGAGGATCCTTCAACCAGGCATAAATCCATTCCCGCGTGGTCTTGTCGGCAATGTGCTCAAGCGAAGGCGGATCGTCGGTCGGCTGGATCGCGCTGCCGTCGGGCAGTTTGATGGTGTGACAGTGCACGCAGCCATATCGCCCCAGCAGATTGCGGCCCAGGTTCAGTTGCGGTGTGCCGGTCAGAGGAGCGCGGTGGCATTGCCCGCAGGAGGATTGGACATAGCGCGCCGGCAGGATCGGCTGCTCCCAGGCCAGCGTGCTGCTGTGGGCTTCTTCGACGGTGGTCGCCGCGCCTTGTCCACGGTGACACATCACGCAGCCGAACTGGTCAGGCGTGTGCGGGATTACCGGATGCCGGCGGAACGGCTGGGTGCTGACATCGGCAAGACTGGCTTCTTTCAATCCGACGTGGCAGGTGGTGCAGCGATCGACGACTCCGAACTGCGGAAGCCAGATCTGCTGGATGCCGTCGTGGAAGTGGCGCTGCAGCGTGACCGCGTCTCCGCGGCTCCGAATCAGCGCGAGATACTGCTTCTGATAGTGGCGCCATTCGCTGAAGTGATTCTTGGCTGGTGCGATGGCCAGCGAAATCAACAGCAGCAGGCTGACCACGCCAAACGCGCGCACCGGATGGCCGAACAACGTCTGCCACAGGGAAGACAATCGTGTTCTTGCGAGGATGATTGCAATTAGCTCCTCCAGGGCAACACCCAGGACCAGCCCGGGCCGCGGAAGAAAGTGCCAACCGCCGTGAGCACGGCCAGTTCGAACAGAAACCAGGTCATGATCCAGAATGAAAGTGGTTTGCCAGCCAGATAACGCCGGAAAGCCGAAGTCGACTGCGGAGAACTTTGCGCCGCCAGCGCCATGAACCCGGCGACGATCAGGGTCGGCACCAGCGCCACGTACACATCGAACAACAACAGGAACAGCGAGAGCGCAGCGGCGACCACGTAGAAGATAAGGACGCGGCGCTTGCGGTCCTTCAGGAACAGGCCTTCGGCCTCGATGTTGATGTTGAAATACGGAATCACAATCAGCGCGATCACGACCAGAGTCGGAACCAGCACTCCCGCCACCACCGGCGGAAAGTAGTGCAGCATTTCCTGCAATCCGAGGAAGTACCAGGGCGCCTTGGCGGGGTTGGGCGTATGCGAGGGATCGGCAAGACCCTCCAGCGGCGCGTTGAACAGAAGCGACATGACCACCAGCGCGATCGCAAGCACCTCGATGGCGACGACGGCGCGGAACAGGACTTCCGGATAGGTCTGCACCTGATCTTCGTCGGCGACCTTGACCTGCGCCGAGGTTCGCCGGGTGACGAAGACAACCCGCGTCGGCGACTTGCGGGCATTCGAGTCCATGCCGGCGACGAAATCTTTCGGATCGGGCGTCATCTCGCTCATTGCAGTTGCCCTCCCTTCGCGGCCGCCGGAACCGCTTGAGCCGCGACCGTTCTGGGCTCGCTTTGGTGCGCGTAGAGGCCGCCATCTTTGCGAATCCGCCAGAAATGCACGGCGACGAAGAGGATCGCCGCCAGCGGCAGAATCATGCAGTGCAGCACATAAAAGCGCAGCAGAGCATTGGCGTTCACCATATTGCCGCCCAGCATCAGGAAGTGAACCTTGTTGCCCATCACCGGCACAGCGGAAGCGATATTCGAACCCACCGTGATCGCCCAGAAGGCCAACTGATCCCAGGGCAGCAGGTAGCCCGTGTAGCTGAGCAGCAGCGTAATCAGCAGCAGGATGACTCCAATGACCCAGTTGAACTCGCGCGGCGGCCGATAAGCGCCGCGGTAAAACACCTTGAACATGTGCGCGAACACCAGAAACACCATGGCATGCGCGGACCAGCGGTGCAGGTTGCGCAGAAATAAGCCGGAGGAAACCACAAACTGCAGGTCCTTGGTGTCGGCATAGGCCTGCGGCACCGAGGGATGGTAATAGAACATCAGCGGAATGCCGGTGATGACCAGGATGAGAAACGTGCCGAAGGTCAGCGTGCCCAGATACCAGGTCGCGCTGAAGCTGAGCATGCGGGTCCGCACCTTGGTGGAGAACAGGTGCAGGAACACGTTCTGCTGCATCGCCAGCGCCCGGTGCAGAGTGCTCGATCCGGTGCCGCTGCGGAACACCGAGCGCCAGACCCGCGTGCCGCGCAACTCGTCGAAATAGTTCGCGATTGTCCGATTGTTTTCGCCACGCTTCACACCCTCACAAACTGCATAGGACGAATTGTGATGGAACGGTCCACCATCAGATCGCCCTCGTCGCTGATCCAGGTCTGCAGCCAGGGCAGCGGCCTGGGGGCGGGGCCTTCAATCTTTTCTCCGGGAGTTTTCTTGGCTTCGAAAACATAAAATTTGCTGCCGTGGCAAGGGCAAGCGATGATGCCCAACTCCGGCTTCCATGCGGTCAGGCAGCCGAGGTGGGTGCAGACGGCGCTCAGCGCAAAAAAACCTTCCTGGGCATGAATGAGATAAATTCCCGAATTCACGTCCAGCGTCACCGAATCCAACTGCATAATTTTCCGGCTTGCCGGCGTTGACGATGGGAGAGGGCTCGTACAAAACATTCGGCGAGAGAAACTGGTAGGCAGAACGCCGCCGTGCCGGCTGCGGCGATGCTCAGCGATCCCAGTCCCAGCTTCACGAAAAAAGCGCGGCGGTCGAACTCTTTGCCCGACTCAGCCGGCGTGATTTTTTTCTCTTCGGACATTGGTTTCCTCGAACGCTTACTTCGGGCCTCCAGCCGCAACTGGCGATTTGGGCCGGAGCGGTCCATCAATCGATTCAATCGAAATCAATCCGGTGGGCTCGGCGGAAGCCAGGTTGTACGACTCCATGGTGATGGTGCCGACCGGACAACGCGCCGCGCACAGTCCGCAGCGAATGCAGCGAGTCTCGTCTTTCAGCATGGCGGAACCGGTCACGATGCCGAGTTCGTCGGCTGCCACTTCGTCGAGTTCCACGCCAAACAATTCCTGATGTTCTCGAGATCTGCTGCACGGTTTCCGGCTCAAACTGAATGCGATCCAGCGAGACCAGCTACAGACAGTTTTCCGGGCAAACATCCACGCAGCCGCCGCACAGAATGCACATGCTGCCATCTTCCGGGCTGCCCTCGAAGATCGTGTTCACCCAGCAGTGCAGGCAGCGCTGGGCTTCCTCCATCGCGGACTCAGCGTCGTAGCCGACCTCGACTTCGGTCACTCCGGTGCGGCGCTCCAGCGGCAGCATGGGAATCGGCGGGCGAACCAGGTCCAGCAACTCCAGCGGCATGCTGTGGCGCTTGAAGACCTCGACTTCGACAATGGGCTCGGGATGCTTTTGGCCACGCAGAAACTCATCAATGCCCACCGCGGCGCGCTTGCCGTCGGCCACGCTGTCGATGATCAGGCGCGGACCGAACACGCAGTCGCCGCCGGCAAAGATTCCGTTCGCCGAGGTCATCAGCGTTTGCGGGTTCACCGCGATCAGCCCGCGCGGAGAAATTCTCCACGCCGTCTTCCGGTTTAAGAAAATCCAGATTCGGCGCCTGGCCGACCGCCATGATGATGGTGTCGCACTCCAGTTGCGTTTCACTGCCCTCGTAGAACGCAGGATTGAAGCGCCTGTTCTCATCGAAGACCCACTTCGTCTTCAGCGTCTCCAAGCGCCACAACCTTGCCGTCCTTGCCGATCATGCGCTTGGGACCGAGGCCGGGATGCATGACGATGCCTTCGGTTTCGGCCTCTTCAATTTCTTCCAGCGCCGCCGGCATCTCTTCGCGCTTTTCCAGGCAGACCAGATGCACTTCCTGCGCGCCCAGGCGAAGGCGGAGAGGGACACGTCCACCATCTCTTTCGTGGCCACGGCACTCACACTTTCGAGCGAAGGCTCGAGGTCTTCCACTCCGGCGACATGCTGCCGGACTACTTCGCGGGCCGCCGAACGCGCCACGTCCATGGCCACGTTGCCGCCGCCGATCACAATCACCTTCTTGCCGATGGTGAACTTGTAGCCGAGATTCACGTTGAGCAGGAAATCGATGCCCTTGTAAACGCCGTCCAGGTCGACGCCGGGAATGGTGAGATCGCGGCTGCGATGCGCGCCCACCGCGATCAGCACCGCATCGAAGCCCTGATGCCGCAGGTCGGAAATCGTGAAGTCGCGTCCGGCCGCCTGATTGAGCTTCAGAGTAATGTCGCCGGTCGCGAGAATTTCGCGCACTTGCGCTTCCACCACGTCGCGAGGCAAGCGATATTCGGGAATGCCGAGATAGAGCATTCCGCCGGCCACGGGAGCAGCTTCAAAAATCGTGACCGAGTAGCCCATCAGAGCCAGATCATGCGCCGCCGATAGTCCCACGGGCCCGCCGCCCACCACCGCCACTTTGAAGGGCAGCTTGTTCTGGCCCCGTCCCGCATTGATGTCGACCGGATGCTTGGATTCCGGGCCGTGCCGCTCCGTCAGAAAACGCTTGAGAGCCCGGATGGCGATGGGCCGATCGATATCTCCGCGGCGGCACGCAGTTTCACAGGGATGCGCGCAAACCCGGCCGCAGATGCTGGCCAGCGGGTTGGGATCGCGGGCAAACTTGTAGGCTTCCTCAAATCGCCCTTCCGCAATCAGAGCGACGTAGCGGCCCGCGTTGGTGTGGGCCGGGCAAGCCATCATGCAGGGAAAGTTGGTGTTCAACCAATCCCTGTCCACTTTTTTGTCTTTGAACCGCTTCAGCAAGACGGCAATCCCCAGTGCATTCGTGTGACGGAAAGCATTCTACTCGTAAAAGGAAAAGACTGAAGAGCGGACGTGGCCGCCCGCTCCTCATTTCCCTACTTGCTCAGGGTGAAGTCCGCTTTGCTGTCGCCCGCCACCGTCACCGGCTTGGATTGGTTCTTGGCGCCTTCATGCCACGCGGTTACGGTGTAGCTGCCGTCGGGAACGTTCTCGATTTTGTAGTCGCCCGATTTGTCGGTCAGAGCAAAGTACGGGGTCGGCGACACCACGACATAGCCCGACATCTCCGGATGGACATTGCACAGCAGCGGCACTGCCCCCGGGTTGTCGAACTTGAACGGACGCTTTTCGCCCTGTCGGCCAAGTGCCCAGGTTGTGAGCTGAGTTTCTTGTTGCCGCCGACCGAAGGCCAGAACACGTTGTGGGCAACCTTATCGCTGTTCAGGAACTCGACCGTCGTGCCTTGCTGCACGACCACGATATGCGGCTGAAACATCAAACCCTTCTGATCGATCACCGGCTTCGCGGTCGGCGCCGGGAAAGTCTTCCCGGCAATGGCGTCAACGTAGACCACCGATTCGCCGCTAACGCCGGAAACTTTTCCGCTGATTGTGCCCGCGCTGGCAGCCAGGCTCATCATCCCTACTACGAGCATCACCATCATGAAAGTGCGCTTCATTATTTTCTCTCCTCATTTCCATTGCAAAATCGTTCGTTGTAAGAATTCTCGGCTCCTAGTAGACGAATTCTAATGCACCGGTGGCCGTGTTTGTACGGAACGGGTTCAAGGGCTTCCCAGTTGTTGGGTCATAGACAGCGCTTGTTGCGGCCGGATCGTGATACTCAAACGACGCTTTGATATTGGCGTGGATCAGGAACTGTACGCCGGGTGTGAAGCGGTTGCGCGTGCTACCCACCGGCGAGAAGTAATTCCCGGAAGCGGCCTGGTTCAGGAAATCCGCCGTGGACTGGACGTGGTCCTAGCGCATGATCGCCATCAGCCAGGGCAGTGCGAGATAATCGGCTTCGAGGAAGCCGCCGTTGAACTTGGCAGGGGTGCCAGTAACAAATCCCGTAAAGCCGGAGTTCAACAGCAGATCATTATCGTGCCCATACATGTATAGACCAAACAGGTTGAACGTTGCGGTAGTTAAAGCTGAAGTCGCCACCGACGCGGTAGAACGGTTCGCGTGCGGTCAGAATGTCAGTTGCGCCTCCGGTCGACCCGCTGAAGCGCTGCACCGAGCGACCCTTGAAAAAGAACGCGCCCAAGTTCAGGTAGGTGTGGTCGCGCGGTCCGGTGGCGCCTGCCGCCTGAACATCGTGGCGGCTCGCTGGGTCTTTCTCCAGATTGAAGCGGTAAGAAAACCGACCGTAGATGTCTTTGAAGTTGGAGTCCGAGAAAAAGCGCCGATGGCGACGAGACATTGGACGGGGATGCCGCTGCTCCTCCGCTGGTGTTCTGGTTCACAACCGCCAGCGAATAGTGGTAGCCGCCATATTGTGGCCTCCGCTGAATTCGATTCCTTGAGCAGCGTCCGCCATGGAAAACTGGTTGTTCACACTCGGTAGGCCGTTCGCTGGATTCGGCCACGCCGATGTTCGCCTCGGTGTAGATATCGTAGGGACTGATGTTGATCGAACGAGCCTGCGTGAATGGCAAGTCCAGTTCGAACTGGCCGACCCTCACGCGTGAACGCGTCGGTTGGCAGCTTCAAGAAACGCCCGACGTTGACGAACTTCAGATAACCGTCGCCGAGAGCGCCGTTGCAAGTTCTGCCCCGACACACTCAGATCGTCATCCACCCAGAAAGCGATATCGCTGCCAAAATTCCCCGCCATGAAGATGCTGAAGTAGCCTGGCTGAAAATCGGTACGCGGAATCGTGGGCGAGAGTGCCGACCCGGGCGGCGTTCCCGGAGGAACCTGGTAGTAGTTGTTAGCGTTGCCGCTGGTGTATTGGAAGAACTGGTTGAACCGCAGCCCAACCGGAGGCAGCCCAGGAATCGTTCCCGGGAATACCGTATGCGGCCACAATTCCTTCTGCGCCGGCGCCCCCAGCATCACCTGGGGAACCTTGATAAAGTCTTCATCGCCTTTGGGAAACTTGAATCCGGCGTCTTTGAAGGCCTTGCCAAAATCGTTGAGCTTGGGAAAGTCGATGTGGCAGGTGGTACACGAAGTACCGTACTGGCGTGAGAAAGCCGGAATAGCATAGCTGGTCCCCGTCAGCAGTACGACAGTCAAGACCAAAGTGAACAACACGGACACCCGACGCGGCATCTCCATTGCATCGCCTCCTTGGCGGTAGAAGTTGTGCATTCTTCGCTTCAATTCTTAAGGACCCAGGTTGACGGGTATTATCCGGGACAGAAATCACAACTCGCAGCGTTCGACATCACGCGCGAGTGTGATTGCAATCACACCTTGGTCGTCCTGAGATCACCTTATGAAGCGAGAATAGAGGTATTGTCAGGCGCACGTAAACAAATGGTCAAGAGATCGCAAGCGGTCAAGACGCGGTTAAGAGCTTGCTCCCTCAAAATGCGCTTCGATTTCTTCCAGTGTCTTTCCTTTGGTCTCGGGCAGAAATACCGCGGCGGTGATGAAGTAGATTACGGTGCAGGCGGCAAAACCAAAAAACATGGCGGCATAACCATGCTTGCCGACCGTCGGCAGGAATACGGCGGCGATGGTCGTCGAAACCGCCTGGTTGATCAGCAGCGCGATGCTCATGCCGTTCGAGCGAATCCTGGTCGGCATCAACTCCGAAAGCGCCAGCCACACACAGACTCCGGGGCCGATCGCGAAAAACGCCATGAACACGAAAAGCGTGATCGCCACCAGCATTCCACTGCGCGGGCTGGGAAGCGGGGTGATCAGCGCGTTGTCGATTCTTAGTGGAGCCTGGCGTGCGGCATCGAGATTGCCAAAGGGATTCGAAAAGAACGCCACCACTTTGTTGGCAGGTACCGAACTCTCACGCGTGATCTGGATCGGGGTTGCGGCGGCATCGTCGGAACGCGCAGCCTTGGTTGCGGCGCGGAAGTCTCCATACGAATAGATGACGACCAAGGAAGTCGGACGGTTGCCGATTCGCTCGGCGGCATCACGCGATGAGCTGAGCAGTGTCTCCGCCAGCTTCTGGTTATAGGTGAGCGTGATCTTCTGGTCCGCCGTGACCATGGACTGAACCGGGCCGCGGGAATCCACGCGCAGGCGTTCCGTCTTGCGGAATAGCAGGCCCGTGCAGACGAGCGACAAAATAATTCCGGCCGTTCCCACCGACAGCAGGAACTTGCGTCCCTTGCGGTCCACCAGCAGGACGCCACCGATGGTCATCAGAAAATTCACGACCGTGAAAAGAACGTAGCCCCAATGCGCCTGAACGTCGGAAAGACCACTCTGCAAAAGAATATTCGTGTTGTAGCCAATGATGGAATTGATGCCAGTGGCTTGGTTGCACGCGAGAATGACGCAAGCCAGAACAAACGGAATTACATACTTGCGGCGCAGGAGCGATTCCCTGACCTTGGCCCCGGTTGAAGTTTTCGCTTTTTCAGCCGCGGTGACCTGTTCCATCTCCGCCAGTTCAACGTCCGCTTGTTCTTTGGTGCGAGAGCGCAGAAGCGCGGAGTAGGCGGCATCCCGTTTCCCGCGCAGAAACAGCCAGCGCGGAGACTCCGACACCATGAAGCTGCCGATCACGAACAAAATGCCGGGAGGCAGCGAAACCCAGAAAATACTGCGCCAGGCGGTGTCTTTGAAAGCGAAGAGTCTTGCGGGATCGCCCAGCTTCGCCACCTCTTCGACGCGAAAGCTGAAGTACATGCCCACGACGGCCGCCGTCACAATCCCCAGCGTCAACAGCCATTGGAAGATGCCCGTCCCCTTGCCGCGGCTCGCCGCCGCCAGGCACTCCGCCAGATACAGCGGAACCACCACACCGATCAGGCCGGCGCTGATGCCCTGTAACAAGCGGCCCAGCACCAGCGACTCATAGCCATGCGAGAGCGCAATGATCGGAATGCTGCACACGAACAGCACTCCGCTCAGGATCATCAGAGGCTTGCGGCCCATCCAGTCCGCCAGCGCGCCGGCAAACAAGGTCGAGATCACGCTGCCGAGGAGCACGGCCGCGACGACGATGGAAAGCTGGCCGGCATTCAACCCGGAAGTGGACTCCAAATACGGCAAAGCCCCCGCAATAATGCCGACATCCACGCCGTAGAGGAGTCCGCCCAGTCCCGCTACCAGCAAGAGAAAGCGGTTGTAACCAGATTTTTCGTCGTGTAACACGGTGCCAGCCCTTTCGCCTTTACCAGCATAAGATGAGCGTCAAATTGTCGTCTGAGCGATTGTCCACCGACAACGTTCTGGATTCGCGCCCCTCTCAGCTCCGTGAGAGTTCTATGCGCGTGCTTGTTCGAGATGTTTCAGAGTTGGCAACCGCCGAACGGATTTCCCAATCTTCTTCTGCGCGACGCGTAAGTCAAAAAGACTTTGCAGGTTCAGCCAGAATTCCGCGGTTGTGCCGAAGAAGTGGGCGAGGCGCAGGGCCGTGTCGCCCGTGATGGCGCGCCTTCCGTTCAGGATCTCCGTCACACGGTTAGTCGGAACATCGAGCTGGCGCGCCAGTTCCGCGGCGCTCATGCCCAGTTCCTTCAGTTCTTCGGCCAAATGTTCGCCCGGGTGTATCGCGGTAAGTGCCATGACGTTTCTCCTAATGGTAGTCAACAATCTCCACGTTCGATGGGCCGGGTGTTCCTTCGAGCCATTCAAAGCAAATCCGCCACCGGTCATTGATGCGGATGCTGTATTGGCCCTTTCGGTCTCCTCTCAGCGCCTCAAAACGGTTCCCGGGCAGCACGGCAAGGTCTTTAAGCTCGACGGCTGCATCCAATCGGTCCAGCTTCAGAAGGGCGCTGCGTTCGATTCCAGAGAACGCCTTCACCCGTTTACCGGCGGCGAAATCCCGGGTCCGCTTGTCCCGGCAACTGACGATCATGATTCAACATAGCGATAGTTATGCGTTACGTCAAGCGTACTGACTTGCAAATTGTGCAGGGAATGGGGAAACAGCTACGGGTCCAGATAATGCCGGGCCGGAACCTCCCGCAACCACAGCGCCGCCGTTTCAGGGGTTATGTCCCGCTGCGGCATGGCCAGCATCTCGTAACCGACCATGAATTTCTTGATCGTCGCCGAACGCAGCAGGGGCGGATAGAAATGCGCGTGCAAGTGAAATTCAGGATAGTCCCCGCCATCGGTGGGCCGCTGGTGAAAACCCATGGTGTAGGGAAACGATGTGCGAAATAAGTTGTCGTAGCGAATGGTCGCCTGCCGGAGTATATCGGCCAGGGCGGTGCGCTCCTCGTCATTCAGTTCATCCAGAGCGGACACACATCTGCGGCTGACCAGCAGGGTCTCAAAGGGCCAGATCGCCCAGAACGGCACCAGCAATATGAAATGGTCGTTGGCGCATACCAACCGTTCCTGTTTTTCCAGTTCCAGTTTCAGATAATCGTTCAGCAGCGTCGTGCCGTGCGCTTGCCGGTAGTCTCGAAAGGCGGCGAGTTCCTTCGCCAATTCGTTGGGCAGAGTTTCGTTGGCCCAGATCTGCCCGTGGGGATGGGGATTGCTGCATCCCATCATCGCCCCGCGATTCTCGAAGATCTGTACCGCCCGGATGTGTGGATCACTCCCAAGTTCAGAAAATTCTCGCACCCAGGCATCGACCACGTGTCGCAGTTCGGAGACGCTCATACGGGCCATCGCGAGGTCGTGTCGCGGTGAGAAGCAAACCACCCGGCAGCGCCCAGCTTCGCTGCGGGCAACGAGGAGTTCTTCCTCCTGAATTTCATCGGCGGGTGTATCTGGCTTTAGCGCCGCGAAATCATTGTCAAAAACAAACGTCTCGGTGTACGCGGGGTTCTTCGCTCCTGCGGCGCGCGCATTGCCCGGGCAAAGATAGCAGTTGGGATCGTAAGTTGCCGGAGCTTCCGGCGGAACGGATTCGACCTGCCCCTGCCAGGGCCTTTGGGTGCGATGCGGCGACACCAGCACCCATTCCCGGGCCAGCGGATTGAAGCGGCGATGCGGCTGCGAGGCAAGTTCAGAGAAATTCATGGATTTATTGAATCATTGAGGCATTGAGGCACTCAGTCTGATGATGTAATGATTCAATCATTCAATGACTCAATGCCTTCCGTATCCATCAGGATGCGTGCGATGCCACTGCCATGCGCTTTCAACAATGGTTTTCAAATCCGGGAAATTCGGTTGCCAGCCCAGATCACGGCGAATTTTTTCCGAGCTGGCAATTAACACGGCTGGATCTCCCGCGCGGCGAGCCGATTCGATCACGGGAATCGGATGCCCGGTAACCTTCCGCGCCACTTCGACTACCTGGCGCACGCTGAAGCCCTGCCCGTTGCCCAGGTTGTAGATGAGCGGACTGGAATTCTCCCGCGTACCTTTCAACGCACGATCTTCCAACGCATGGAGGGCCAGCAGGTGCGCCTGCGCCAGATCGCTGACGTGGATGTAATCGCGGACGCAGGTGCCGTCGGGCGTGGGGTAGTCGGTTCCGAAAATGTTCACGTGTTCGGCGCGGCCGAGGGCGACTTCGAGGATCCGGGGAATCAGATGCGTCTCCGGTTGGTGCGCCTCGCCTTGGCCGGGACGGGATGCGCCCGCGGCATTGAAATATCGTAGGCTGGCATAGCGCAGGCCGTGAATCTGATGGAACCACGCCAGCATGCGCTCCACCAGCAGTTTCGATTCGCCGTAGGCATTGGTTGGACGAAGGGGATCGTCCTCTTCAATTGGAGTGCGCTCGGGATTGCCATACAGCGCCGCCGTCGACGAGAAAACGAAATGCTTGACCCCGGCGGCAAGCATCGCCTCGAGCAGGGTCAGCGCATTCGCGGTGTTGTTGCGGAAGAAATCTTCGGGAGCCCTCATCGACTCGCCCGCTTCGATCAGCGCCGCAAAATGCATGACGGTATCGACCGCGCGTAACCGGAACACCTGGTCAAGGTGATTGCGATCCGCCAACTCGCCTACGATCAGCTCAGCTTTTTGGGGCACTGCCTCGCGATGGCCGCGACTCAGGTTGTCGAAGACGACGACCTGGTGCCCGGCCTGCAATAGCTCCTCGGCAACCACGCTGCCGATATAACCCGCTCCCCCTGTAACCAGAACCTTCATTCGTTTCGTGCCCACTTCTTGAACTGCTTCACAGGCGACTTTCTCATGCTATCCTGCCAACCCCATCCTCGGCAGCGCAAATGTAAATCTCCGGCGTGCGGCCGGTCGAACGTTCATAGCCTTCCCGCACTGTCCGCTGGAACGCTTCGACGCAGCCGGCTTGGACCAGTGCTATGGTACAACCGCCGAATCCGCCTCCGGTCATTCGCGTTCCGTAAACGCCTTCCACTCTTTCAGCGAGTTCCACCATCAAGTCGAGCTCCGCACAACTCACGGCAAAGTCGTCGCGGAGGCTGCGATGCGACTCCAGCATCAGGTTCCCGAAGGCCTGCAAGTCGCCGCGTTCCAGCGCTGCCGCAGCCTTGAGCACTCGGGCGTTTTCGCCAATTACGTGACGGCAGCGCCGCACAACGACCTCGGGCAGTTCGTGCCCGTGCCTTTCCAGATCTTCCAGCGTCACGTCCCGCAATGCCCGAACCTGCGGCAGATGCTTCGACAGAGCGCGCACACCCGCCTCGCATTCGGCGCGGCGCTGGTTGTATTCACCTTTGGCGATACTGTGTTTGACCATCGTGTTAGAAATGGCCAGAACCGCGTCCTCAGGCGATGGCAACTGCCGATATTCCAAATCCAAAGAGCGGCAATCGAGCAGCAACGCCTGGCCGCGTTTCCCATGGCTGGCGACAAATTGATCCATGATTCCGCAGCGCGCGCCGACAAACTCGTTTTCCGCCTGCTGGCAGAGCAAGGCGAGATTCGTTCGATCAATCGTCGGTCGATCGATCTTCGTTTGATCCATCGCCTGCTCGGCGAGATCGAGCAGCGCGTAGCCGACCGCTACTTCAATCGAAGCGGAGGAACTCAATCCCGCACCCTGGGGCACGTTCCCAGCCACCAACAGGTTCACTCCACCGAGCTTCTTGCCGGAACGGACCAGCATTTTCACAACGCCGACGACGTAATCGTTCCAGTGCCCCTCGCCCTTCGCTGGCAAACGGTCGAGATCAAACTCGACCTGCTCGGAATAATTTTCGGAATGAATCACGAGCTTGCGGTCAGGGCGTGGCGCAACCGCGGCTCGGGTATAGAAACCGATCGCCGCCGGCATGACGAAACCGTCGTTGTAATCGGTGTGTTCACCGATCAAATTGACTCGTCCCGGAGCCTGGTAAATGCGGGGAGACTGCCCGAAGAGCTGGACAAATCTCTGTTCCAAAGCAGGAGCGCAATTTTCGATGGCCGGATTCGTGTTCTGCATGAAGGTTTGCGGCAAGCGCAGATCCCATCCTCGGTCTGAGGTCTCACCTGACGTTTGGGTCTTTAAGGTTCTTGTGCGCCGAACGCGCGGCTACTGCTCCCCGGCGCGCGAGCAGCAGCATTCCCGCACCGAATATCAGCATGGCAATCCCCCACCATAAGTTAACGTTGATACCGAGCGAATGACGCGCGTACATCTCGTCTCCTCGCGTCGCCGCGCCATATCCAGATACCAACACTCCGAAGACACTGAACATCATGCCGATCGGTAATCGGATGTCGAAACCCATATCCTTATCCTCATGAACAGCGGCGGCCCTCAGCGGCTAAAGCCGCGTCGATTTTGCGATACTTAGGGCACGACTGAAGTCGTGCCCTTCCCGAGAACCTGCTACCAGAAGATCCAATTGAGAAGCAGCAGCGCCGTCAGCACCACCACCGCCAGCACCGCTGGCTTCTGGTACCACGCGAGGCCAACGTCCTTCGGCCTGTCCGTCAACGCGTATACCAAGCCCTTGAGCTCTCCATCCGGACGCGGCTTGGTCAGCAAAGAGATGAGGATCGTCACCGTGAAGCACGTCGTCCAGGCAAAGATCGCCGTCCAGAAATTCTGCGCCATCTCGCTCGGATAGCGATGCACCACTAAACCTAAGAAGCCACCCTTGACACCGGGCGCTGAGCCCACGGGAAGGGTCAGACCATGATGTACGGCTGCCGCCGCGGTGCCTCCGAGGAGCCCGCAGAACGCGCCGTTGCCGGTGGCGCGCTTCCAGAACATGCCGAGCAGGAAGGTCGCAAACAGCGGCGCGTTCACGAAAGCAAAGACCAACTGCAGCACGTCCATGATGTTATTGAACTGGCGGGCAACATAGGCGGCGGCTACCGCAATCGCCAAGCCGAACACCGTAGCCGCCCTACCCATCCACAGGTAATGCTGGTCGGAAGCCGTCTTATTGATGTAGCTCTGGTAAATATCGTAGGTCCAGACCGAATTGAAGGCCGTCGTATTGCCGGCCATCCCAGACATGAACGACGCCATCAGCGCGCACAATCCCAACCCCAGCAATCCGGAAGGAAAATACCGAACCAGCATCATGGGCGTCGCCAGATCGTAATCGAGCACGGTCTGGCCGTTCTTGACGAGCGGATTTCCATTCTCATCGAGTTTCGGTGGAATGATTCCCTTCCCGCCTGCCAGGCTGATTCCGCCGCTTGTTGCCTGCTGCGAAACTCGCAGCGAAACCATGGCCAATCCCGCTTTTGCCGGGACGTTTGCCGAACCTTCGCCGCTCATGCTCCCAGCGGCCACAACGCCCGCAATCATCCCCGGGAGAATAACCAGAAACGGAAACAGCATCTTCGGAAACGCCGCGATCAGCGGGGTCCGCCGGGCGGACGTCATCGAGTCGGCCGCCATGGCGCGCTGCACCACCAGAAAGTCCGTACACCAGTAACCGAACGACAACACAAAGCCGAGCCCCATCAACATGCCGAACCACTCCACGCCCATGGGATTCGCGCTGGGGCTGCCCAGATACTTCCAGGAATGCACCATGGCGTCGTTGCCGAGGCGGGCCTTCAGGCCGCTCCATCCGCCGACATCCTTCAATCCCAGAAACACCAGCGGGATGAAGCCGATTACGATCAGAAAAAATTGCAGCACCTCGTTATAAATCGCGGAAGTCAGCCCGCCTAGAAAGGTGTACGCCAATACGATCAGCGCGGAAACAATGATGGCGGCGTTGAAATTCCAGCCGAGCAGCAGTTGCAGCAGCTTTCCCATGGCGTACATCGATACGCCTGAAGAAAATACCGTCATCACCGCAAACGAAATTGCGTTCAGGCCGCGCGTTTTTTCGTCGAAACGCAGCTTGAGATATTCGGGCACCGACCGCGCCCGCGAGCCGTAGTAGAACGGCATCATGAAAAGGCCGACGAAAACCATCGCCGGAATCGCGCCCACCCAGTAAAAATGCGAGGTGGCAATGCCGTACTTGGCGCCGCTGGCCCCCATTCCAATGACTTCCTGGGCGCCGAGGTTGGCGGAAAGAAATGCCAGTCCCGTGATCCAGGCGGGAATCGACCTTCCCGACAAAAAAAAGTCGGTGCTGGTTTTCATGTATTTTTTCAGGACGTAACCGATTCCCAGAACAAACGTGAAGTAAATGCCGATGATCGAATAGTCGATCCAATGCGGATGTGGGCGCATGAAAACTAACGGTCTCCTGTCAGCGCCAAGAATAACCTGAACGCCTTCATTTTGCCTGGCGAAGCTATTGCTCGGAGCGATACTCAAGCCGAGACGCACCGCTCTGAGCCAGCGTGGGAGCGAGAAAGAAAACGTCCCGGAGGAACAGCCGGGACGTTTTTTGGTTTCAGATTTGCAAGAACCGTCAGTGCGAAACGGCGGCGAACAGCGGCGAGTGCATCAATGACTGGAACTTCTGGTCGTCGCTTTTGAAGTGGACCTGCACATTGGAGCTGTCGGAATCGACCGTAGTGGCGTCAATGGCGGTCTTTTCGATGGGGCTGGCATTGAGTTTCTTGTAGAGCATTCCGGCCTTGACGATCGTGGACAGCGTCGCCGCGGTCATGGAGTCGGACGTGAGAACGCTTAGGTCGAAATTCACTCCGCTCTCGAAGTTCATGGTGTAGCGAGAAGCCAGAATGCGCTTCTTGATGGTCTCGTAGTCGGCGACCTTGGCCGCATCGCCCATGGCGGAAAACATCATGGCCTGGGTTCCCTTCTGGTCGAGAATGCTCCAAACGGGCGAACCATCGACGGCCGACATCTGGTCGGTCATCACGGAATTGGAATCGAGCGAAGGGCGCTTGCCGTCGCGGGTATCGAGCGCGCTGTGCAACGACTCCGGAGTGCCGAAAGCCAGCGTGTTATCGTCCAGAAAGGTCATCACCAAACCGTTGTCCATCGGGTAAATAACGGCGGTACCGTACTTGGCGCCCGCGATCTTCTTGAGCTTCATCTTCTTGAGAACGGCTTTGGCGGAGAACGATCCCGCCGCGATGCCGATGGTTTGAATGCCCTTCTTTTCGGTACGGAAGGAGGCGAAGTTGAGCTGCTCGAGATCGTGGTCGGCGTCAATGCCGATACCTTTGAGTGCGGTCTCGAGATCCTTCAGGTTGTCGGGCAGCACTTGCGCTTTGAGCGCCTGCGCGGTCGGCGAATCCTTGAGCGCGCGGTAGTCGACGCCGATCAGTTGCTGCAATTCAGAAGGCACCATGGAACGCGCCGACGATGCGATCGGCATGGCGAAGCCAGCCGTTGCGCACAAGAGCAAACTCGCGAAAAACAAATTCTTCATAGGACTCCTCAAAATGAACGCCTTAGGAAGCGGTTCGCAACACATCACAGTAGGTCTGCATCGTTTAGATGCGAACCGCAAACCATACGTTTGGTGAACTTGGGCAGACTTTGGCCGTTCTCCGCTTATTTTAGTCCTTAATTTGGAGAGGAGGACCGTGACTAAAGTGCTTCCGCCTCGCATGATGTCGGAACGTTCGAATCGCAGGAGCTTGCGTGGAAAACGGACGAGGACCGAACCTTGTCGGATAGGCCGGATCTGATCCGACTTTTGGCGAAGGGCCGGTGAGTGCCGCGGAGTACGCCCATCCCGTCATTGGGATCATAGGGTTCGGAGGAAATTCCCACCAGTCTTTGGGTTCAAAGGAGTTGTGGGTAAAGACTTCCGAAATTTAAGGCTTTGGGCAGTTTCGAGGTCCGTCGCTGGAGACGCTTTGCCCGTGATTTGGGCGCGATCTGCCACTCCTGGAGACCACAGTTACGTAGAAGCCGGATCAATAAACTTACGGTTCGGAAGTGCCGATAGCCCTTGGATATGGGATGCTTTCGCGCGCGCACAAGTCTGCTCGGCCTGATGGCGCTTCTGGCACTTTCCGTTGGCTTGGATCGGTGCGCTGCCCAGGCGCAATCCGATCAGGACGTCATGACCTTGAACGTTGAGGACTTAGCGCGTGTGAAGGTGTACAGCGCGTCGCGCCACGAGGAGGAGATTCGGGACGCGCCGGCCTCAGTCAGCGTCATCACGGCTGAGGAGATCCAGCGCTACGGCTGGCGCACGTTGGGAGATGTTCTCGGTAGCCTGCGCGGTTTTTACACTTCCTACGATCGCAACTACACCTATCTTGGCGTGCGCGGGCTGCTGCGGGCCGGCGACTACAACTCCCGCATCCTGCTGCTCATCGACGGCCACCGCCTGAACGACAACGTCTATGGCAGCGCAGAGATCGGCACCGAGTTCCCTCTTGACCTGGACTTGATTGACCACATCGAAGTCGTGCGCGGTCCAGGCTCTTCACTTTTTGGAACGAACGCGGTGTTTGGAGTGATCAACATCATCACGCGCCGTCCGACGGCCCAATCCGCAGTGGAGGCTTCCGGAGACACCTCGTCTTTTCTCAGCCGCACCGGGCGGATCACCGCCCAGGCTACGCGGGGCCGCTGGTCCGGGCTTCTCTCCGGCACTTTGTACGAGAGTGCGGGACAATCCAGGCTTTTCTTCCCCGAATTTGCCGCGCCCGCGACCAATGGAGGGTTCGCCGACAACGTCGATGGAGATCGCTACGCGCAGGTCTTCTCGGATCTGCAGTACGGAAATCTTCGCGTGGAGGGCCTGTACTCAAGTCGGCGGAAGATTATTCCCACGGCTACTTACGGAACCAATTTTGACGATCCCGGAACTCGAACCACCGACAACGCAATGTACGTTGACGCGGACTATACGCGCAACCTCAGTGCGAAGACAGATTTGGATGTGCGGGCATTCTATGACCACTACAGCTACTACGGGACATACGCCTACGGGGGGACCAATCCGGCCGGCCGTTACCTGAATTTCGACAGCGCCGTATCCGACTGGAGTGGGGTGGACGTAACCCTCGACCGCCAGATGGGACAGCATCATCTGACGGTGGGCGCCGACTATGAGTACAGCTTTCGCGTCGATCAGAAGAATTACTACTCCGGGCAGCCGCCGGTGCTCGACGATCATCGGACGCCCTGGCAGGTCGCAACCTACGGAGAAGCGGAATTCAAACTGGGGCACAATTTCACCCTGCACGGAGGCGGGCGCTTTGATTACTTCGATGCCTTTGGCGGCGCGCTGAGCCCGCGCGCAGCCCTGGTGTATTCCCCCAACGCTCGAACCGCGTTGAAATACATTTATGGCCGCGCCTTCCGCACACCGAATGCATACGAGAGCTATTACCAGGACGGCATGACCCAGGAGCGGCCGCTCCATCCCTTGCAGAAGGAGAACATACAGTCGCATGAACTGGTGTTCGAACGAGACTTGAAGTCGTGGGTCGGCATAACGGTCGATGGGTACTACAACAATCTCGATCACCTGATCGATTGGGTGACGGATCCAGCCAACGGTATGACCCACAGCGTCAACGTCGGCCATGACCGGGGAAGGGGGCTGGAGTTCGAGTTGCACGCCAAGCGGGCATCGGGCTTAGAGGCGCGCGCCAGCTATGCTCTGGCCGATGCTTACGACCAGATCAACCTGCAACGGCTCGACAATTCGCCCCTGCACCAGACCAAGTTCAACGCGATGCTTCCTGTCACCCGGCGTGGCTTTGTGGGGGTGGAGTCGCGCTACACCAGCGCCCAAAGCAGTTATCAAGGGACGCGGGTTCCACCTTGGTTCTTGACCAACCTCACCCTTTCGAGCAAGCCGTTGTGGGGAGGCTGGGAGTTTGCCGCCAGTTGCTACAACGCGTTCGATCGCCGCTGGTTTAGCCCCATGCAACCCAATGCCGCACAAGCAGCCATTCAACAGGATGGCCGCACCTTCCGCTTCAAGATTTCCTACCGTCTGGCGAGAGAGCGGAGTGCGCCATGATCCGGGCCCGATCGTCGCTCGGACTCAACCTGGCTTGGGCCCTCGGCCTGGTGGTGCTCGTCCCGGCGATTTGCTGGCCGCAATCGCAGGATGAACGGGCCGTCCGGGCGGCGTACGTTTTCAATCTGACCAGGTTTGTGGAGTGGCCGGCAGAAGAGAACGAATTGCGGATCGGATTTTTCGGGAGTCGTGAGACGGGGGAGTTCTTGCGGAAGATGCTGGACGGCCGAAGCAGCGAGTCCAGGCAAATCCACATGATTCTTTTTCCCTCCGACGACGAACTGCAGAAATGCAGCATGGTGTACATCGCCGAGCGGCAGCAGAAGAAGATCCGCGCCACGCTGGACAAGTTGGGAAACGGGAACATTGTCACCGTGGGTGAAGCGGACTCTTTTGCACAGGAGGGAGGGATGGTCGGCTTGGTCAAAGTCGGCGAGCAGATCCAGATGCAGGTGAACCTGGAAGCGACCCAGCGTGCCGGAGTGAAGATCGGCTCGCATTTGCTAAATTTGGCGGTGATCGTACGCTCTGACCCCGTAGTCGCATCCGAGGGCGTAGAGCGCAGAGTCGTGCAACACGACGATCCCGAGTATCCCGCCATTGCCGCCAAGCTGTCCCTGCATGGGACGGTGAAACTCAAAGTCCGGATCGCACCGGATGGGACGGTCCGCAGTGCGGAATGCGTTGGCGGCCACCCGCTGCTGGCCGAAGCCGCGCTGAAGGCGGTCAGGAAATGGCGATATGAGATCAAGGCCAAGGAGTCAACCCAGGTCGTCGACGTGAATTTCTGAGAGGCGCGGATGGATGCTTCTATGCCTCGCTCCAGATGACAATCGTTTCCCACAGTGATCGAGAAAGTGAAACGGGTGTAGAATCACTGCCGCTTTCGAGGCCGAAGAGGAAATTCCGGCCTCCAATCTAGCAACTCTAAGGAGCGCCTATGACGTCACGTTTCGCGCTTTGCTGCGCGGTGTTGTGTTTCTGTTTCACGGCTGCTGTTTTCGCCCAGGATCCTGTAAAAGTCGATCCTGCCCACTACAAGGTCGAGATGGAAAATGCGCAGGTGAGGATTCTCCGCGTTCACTATGGACCACATGAAAAATCGGTCATGCACAGCCACCCGGACTCGGTTGCTGTGTTCCTCAGCGACGGCACAGTCAAGTTTACCTTTGCTGACGGTAAGACTCAGAATGCCAATGGAACGAAAGGGCAGGTTCTGTACACGCCGGCCCAAGTTCACAACCCGGAGAATACTGGCGATGCGCCCTTTGACATCATCGTCATCGAATTGAAGGGCGGCGCAGGGAAATAACCAAAAAAACGAGGACGCAAGCAAGAAGCGGGCCAACCGGTGGAACCGACCACCCCGAGTGGGACGTTCGAGGCCGCAGCGATGCGGCCTTTTCTCTTTAGAGCTTCAGGCTCCCTAGCACCTTGGAAGGCGATTCCTGCGATGGGATAAGTTCTACCCTTTCAACACTGCTGCCCGCTTTCGCGTCTCACTCACGAACCCTTCATCCTTCAGCGAATCAAGGTTGATCTCGACGTTCGCGAGCGCGCCTTCGAGGGCGGCTTTTGCCAGGGCGATTGCGGTCGTGAGATCGGACTTCATGTTGGGGTTGGTGATCGGCTTCAGAGTATTGGCGATCTTCGCCACCTCCGCGACTCTTTCGGCGACGCCTAGAGGCACGCTCGTCGCCTGTTTGAGAGCGGAGCCGATCGCAGCGTCGCCGTCGGCAGATTCTTTCGCCGACTTATAGGCCTTCATGACGAGGTTGTAGGATTCGGCGTCGGCGTCGATCGCAGTCTTCAGTTCTTCGCGAAGCTGGCTGAGCCGGGCGATGGCTTCGCTGAGCTGCTTTTCATACTGCAGATACGCTTTCTTGCCGCGCGACATGGACGCGACCATGCCCGCAAGTCCGGCAGCCATGGCTCCGCTGGCGGCGGCAGCGCTGCCTCCTCCGGGAGTCGCCGTGGGCGCGGCCAGTTGCTCGATGAAGGGCTCGACTCCAGCGCGCAGGCCGCCGACGGCCATCTTGCCGCTCATCACGGAGGCCAAGCGATTCTCCAGAATGAGCGAGGAATCGAAATTTTCCACCTGCAGAAACCATTCCGCGGCTTGCTCGAGCGCCTTCTTCGGAATCAGGCCCACGATCTCGCTTGAAACCGGGATGACTCCGTAGCGCTGGGCTTCGCGTTTCACATATTCGAAGACGCGGTGAATGGGAGTCTGCTCGAAATCGGTCAGGTTCATCGAAACCTGGGCCATGCCGCGGACCAGGAATCCGGCGCCCTTGACGAAACGCAATCCACCGGTCGAAAAGCGTACGGCCTTCGCGATTTTCTTGGCAATGCCGACATCGGGCGTATTCAGGAAGACGTTGTAGGCAATCAGAAACTTGCGCGCTCCTACTACTGTTGCTCCAGCCGTGGGATGCACCCGGGGCTCGCCAAAGTCGGGCTTGCGCGCGGGATTGGTCGCAATATCGTCGCGGATACCTTCGAACTGGCCGCGGCGAATGTTCTCCAGATTCTGACGTTCGGGCGTGGCGGCGGCGGCTTCGTAAAGATAGACCGGGATCTGGAAGCGCTTCGCAATCTCGGCTCCTACGTGGCGCGCCATGGCGACGCAGTCTTCGATGGTCACGCCGTCAATGGGGATAAAAGGAATGACGTCGGCGGCGCCCATGCGCGGGTGCGCGCCTTGGTGCTTGGTGAGGTCGATCAACTCGGCGGCCTTCCCTACTCCGCGAATGGCGGCTTCCTGGATGGCTTCACGCTCGCCTACCAGGGTGATGACACAGCGGTTGTGGTCGGCATCCATCTCGCGGTCGAGGAGATAGACGCCGGGGATTTTCATGGCTTCGATAATGGCATCAACTTTGGCCGGGTCGCGGCCTTCGGAAAAATTCGGAACACATTCCACCAGAGTGCTGGGCATGGCAAGAAGGATAACGGGCGGTGGTTGGGTCAGGCAACTCGCGGGATGGAGTCGACGCCTACGAAAGTGGCGCTTCGCAGTAGAAAAACTTGCGGTGTGTGCGGAACTCCGAGCAGTGCTAGAATCCGGGTTCGCGGTTGCAGCAGCCAGATCCTCAACCGCAGGAGCGCACCATGCCGAAATACATCATCGAGCGCGAGATTCCCGACGCCGGCAAATTGACCCAGCAACAACTCCAGGCCATCTCGCAGAAATCCTGCGGCGTTCTGCAGAAGCTTGGTCCACAGGTGCAGTGGGTTGAAAGTTTCGTCACCGACGACAAGATCTACTGCGTCTACATCGCACCGAATGAAGAGATGGTGCGCGAACACGCACGCCAGGGAGGGTTTCCGGCCAATCGAATCTCCGCTATCCGATCGGTCATCGGTCCCACCACCGCGGAAGGTTGAACTCTGTCTACCCCGCCCCATTCACGCAGGCCGGCCCGCAGTCCAAAGATCGGCGTCTTCGACTCCGGCGTGGGTGGCCTCACCGTACTGCGTGCGCTCGTCGATCGCATCCCCGAGGCCAGCTATCTCTACTTCGGCGACACCGCCCGCCTTCCCTACGGATCGAAGTCAGCGGCCACGGTGGCGCATTACGCAGTCGGAGCGGTGCGGTATTTGCAGGATCAGGGAGCGGAGTTGCTGGTGATTGCCTGCAACACGGCGACCGCGCTGGCGCTCGACCAGATCAAAGCGGCGGCGGGAGTGGAAGTGATCGGCGTGGTGGAACCGGGAGCGGACGCCGCGGCGGCGGCCAGCCGGAAGCGGAACGTGGTCGTCATCGGCACCGATGCGACCATCAGCAGCCATGCCTACCGGCGCGCGCTTGAAGCCCGCAACGTCGCGGTGCGGGAGAAGGCTTGTCCTCTGTTTGTGCCGCTGGTCGAAGAAGGCTGGGTGGAGCATCCGGTAACCGAGCAGGTGGCAAAGATTTATTTGGCGGAAGCGTTTTCCCCGGAAGGTCTTTCGGAAGACGCGCGCGATGCGGACGTGCTCCTTCTTGGCTGCACCCACTATCCGCTGATCAAGCCGCTGTTGCGGCGAGTGGCGCCGGAGCACGTCGCCATCGTGGACTCGGCCGAATCGACGGCGCTAGACGTGGCGCGTCAACTGCAAGTCGAGCTGCCGCCGTCTTCAACTCGGACGAAGAATGAGCGGAGCGAAATTCCCCAACTCAAGTTCTTCGCGACCGATTCGGCGGAGAAGTTCAGGAAGATGGGAACGCGGTTCCTGGGGCTTGCGGTGGAAGATGTGGTGCATGTGGACTTGAAGGAATAAGCCGCGGCGTTTCTCTTAACTTGTCATCTTTATAGTTTGTCATCGTAGCGATGCGACCCCCCTCTGATAACAGGCTGCTAAACAAAAACGGCCGCATTCTGCGCGGCCGTTTCCTGGGCTCCCAAACTTTTTCACTACTGCCAGCTTCAGTACAAACGGAATTCGACTTCGATGTTGACTGCTACCGAAACCGGCTTGCCATCTTTTTTGCCGGGCTCGAAGCGCCAGGTCTTTACGGCTTCAATCGCCTTCTCGTCCAATCCCAAGCCCAGGGTTCGGGACACGCGGATGTCCCGCGTTCTGCCATCCGGCCCCACGATCACGTACAGAACGCACGTCCCTTGATATTTTGCCTTCCGGGCTTCCTCGGAATACTCCGGGTCGGGATCGTAGATCTTGCGGGGAGCCGAGACTCCGCCGCCAACATGAAATACTCCACCCCCGGTGCCGCCGCCGCTGCCCGGGCCGTATCCAGGCCCCGATCCGGAACCGACGCCGCCACCGCTGCCGGAGCCAATGCCGCCGCCGTAGCCAGTTCCATTCGATGGCACTGACGGCAGACGCGAAAGCGGATCGCCCAGGTCGGGCATATTCGGCTGCTGCAGGTGAATATCGGGAGGAACCACGATGGTCGGGGGAACTTCGAGTTTCGGATGCAGGTTGCGCACCACGGCCAGCGGCGGAGTAATCTGCTGCATCGACTGTTTGGGCAAACGGCCCTGCGATGCCTGCAGTTTGTCGCGATCGCCGCCACCACCGCCGCCGCCGCTCATGGTCTTCGAAGGCGGCAGAGGGGGAATGTCCCCGGGCGCAATCAGCACGACGGTTTCTGTTGGCCTGGCGACTGCGATGATTCTCCGGCCCAGGTAGGTACCAGCGATGATGGCCGCCAGGGCCAGCACGTGGATGACGGTTGAGCCGGCGGCTCCGCGTCCTTTGTAGTTATAGAAGCCCCAGATATCGCGCACCGGGATCGGCTTCGAGGTCAGGACCAGCGGAGGCAGTTTCTTGGGAAAGAAGAAGTCGTCAATATTGCGGAACAGGGATTTCCACAGAGGTTCGTCCAGAGTCTGATTGCTCAGGAGAAGATGCAGCTCGGGCTCCGGACCCAACGCTGATGGATTCTGCGGTGTCTCTAGTTCTGGCATATTTTCCCGAACACTCACCCCACGTTCACGGTACGGGCGGTCGCTGGTTTAGATGCGTGAGCGCTCCTCAGAGTTTACAAAAAGATCGCTGGCAAAGCGGACGAACCCACCCGGCCCTATTTCCCTGTCAATATAGATGCGCGCAGGCTGCAATCTACTAAAAATTGTACACGGTTTTTGGCGAGCAGAAAGAGTACTTTTCGAATTCCTTCCCAGCGCCCGGCCACCCGAATAGACGTGTCCTTCCGCGCTCCCTATATAATGAAAAGATTCAATCAGTTGGGAGAATCTTGCAAGTGCCGACCGACCTGAAATCCACCATCAATTTGCCCAAAACCGGCTTCCCCATGAAGGCAGGGCTGCCCCAGAATGAGCCCAAAATCCTGGCTCGGTGGGAGGAGCAGCGGATCTACGACCGCATCCGCGAAGTCCGTAAGGGCGCGCCAACCTATGTGCTCCACGATGGACCTCCCTACGCCAACGGGCCCATCCATCTGGGGACGGCGATGAATAAATGCCTGAAGGACTTCATCGTCAAGTCGAAGAACATGGCCGGCCTCGATTCGCCCTACGTTCCGGGCTGGGACTGCCACGGACTGCCCATTGAAATCAAAGTCGATCAAATGCTCGGCGGCAAGAAACTGCAGATGGCCGCGGTCGATGTACGCACCGAATGCCGCAAGTATGCGGAGAAGTTTCTCGACCTGCAACGCTCGCAGTTCAAGCGCATCGGCGTGTTCGGACGGTTCGACCGGCCCTATTCCACCATGACGCCGCAATACGAAGCGGCGGTGCTCGACATTCTTTATCGATTTCTCGAGAACGACTTCGTTTACAAGGGATTGCGTTCGGTGTACTGGTGCGTATTCGACGAGACGGCTCTGGCGGAAGCTGAAGTCGAATACGAAAACCACACCAGCCCGACGGTGTGGGTGAAGTATCCGTTCGCGGGCGACCCGGCTTCGCTCGATGCCGCGCTAAAGGGCAAGAAAGTTTCCACCATCATCTGGACCACGACTCCCTGGACGCTGCCGGCTTCGATGGCGGTAGCGTTCCATCCGGATGAAGAATACGTGGCGCTCGAAGCTGCCAACGATGTATACATTGTCGCCGCCAGGCTCGCGGCCATGACGCAAGAAAAGACTGGAATGCAATCGGCGCGCGAGATCGCTCGCTTCCCCGGCCGCAAGCTGGAATATGCCGAGTTCCGGCATCCCTTCCTCGACCGCAAAGTTCTGGGCGTGCTGGCCGACTACGTCACCATGGATACTGGCACCGGCGTAGTCCATACCGCTCCCGCGCACGGCGCCGAAGACTTCGTCACCGGCCAGAAATACAAGATCGATCCTACCTGCAACGTGGATAAAGCCGGCATCATGCGCCACGGACTGCCGGAGTATGAAGGCAAGCGCGTCTTCGATGCCAACGCTCCCATCGTCGAACTGTTGAAGACGCGCGGGGTGCTGTTGCACTCCGAGAACATGGAGCATTCCTATCCTCATTGCTGGCGGTGTCACAACCCGGTGATCTTCCGCGCAACCGAGCAGTGGTTCATCGGCATGGATACACCGATGAAGGGAAGGTCGTCGAACGGCGGAGGAACGCAGGGTGAAACCATGCGCAGCCGCACGCTGGCGGAGATCGCCAAGGTGAAGTGGGACCCGGCCTGGGGCGAAGATCGCATCTCGAACATGATCGCCACGCGCCCGGACTGGTGCATCTCGCGGCAACGCGTGTGGGGTGTTCCCATCGCCGTGTTTCTGTGCGATAACTGCGGCAAGCCGGTGAACGATCCGCAGATCCATCGGAAGGTGATGCAGTTCGTCGCCAAGAACGGCGCCGACGCCTGGTACACGCCCGAGGCCGACGCGATTCTTGCCGATTTTCAGAATGGCGGCCATAAGTGCGCCCACTGCGGCGGCGCCAAGTTCAAGAAAGAAACTGACATTCTCGACGTGTGGTTCGAGTCGGGATCGAGCCACGCCGCTGTCCTCGGCCACGAGCCCAACCTCCCCTGGCCCGCCGATCTTTATTTAGAAGGCGGCGACCAGCATCGCGGGTGGTTCCATTCTTCCCTGCTCTGCGCCATGGGCTACCGAGGCAGCGCTCCCTATCGCATGGTCGCAACCAGCGGATGGACGCTCGACGAGCAAGGCCGCGCCATGTCGAAGTCGCTCGGAAACACGGTCGATCCGGTCGAGATCGCCGATACGCTGGGTGGCGAAATCGTGCGCCTGTGGGTGGCTTCGGTCGATTTCCGCGAAGATGTCGCCTGTTCGCCGCAGATCATGCAGCGGGTTGCGGGAATCTATCGCGACATTCGCAACACCTTCCGCTTCATTCTCGGAAATCTCGCTGGATTCGATCCCGCGAAAGATGCGGTCGCGTTCGACCAGTTGCAGGCGCTCGATCAATACATGCTGCGGCAGATGGTGGAAGTCTCGGCCGAGGTGCAGCGCTCGTACGAAGAATTCGCGTTTCACAAGATCTATCACCGCATCAACAATTTTTGCGGCGTGGAGCTAAGTGCCTTCTACTTCGACGTGTTGAAGGACCGGCTCTACACGTCGGCGCGCAAATCGGTGTCGCGCCGGGCGGCGCAAACTGCGATCTGGCGCATCGGCGAAGCGCTGGTGCGGTTGCTGGCTCCGATCATGAGTTTTACCTGCGAAGAAGTCTGGCAGTATTTGCCACCCGTCGGGGGGAGACTGGAGAGCGTGCATCTGACGACCTTCCCGAAGGCGGCGGACGTGCTGGGAACTGGCGAAACTGCGATCGCGGCCGATCCGAAACAAGCGGAAGAGTGGAAGGTGGTGCGGGCCATTCGCGAAACAGTGCTGAAGGCGCTCGAAGAGGCGCGCAATCAGAAGCTGATCGGAGGCAATCTGCAAGCGCAGGTTACATTGACCGCGGTTGATCCGGTTTTCTCGGTGCTGGAGCGCTTTAAGAACGATCTGCGCTACTTTTTTATTGTCTCGGCAGTCGAAATCAAGAAGGGGTCGGGGAATGGAGACGCGCCAGTTTTGGTCGCGGTTGGCAAGGCTCCGGGACAAAAATGCGAGCGCTGTTGGAATTTTTCGACCCACGTCGGAGAAGACAAGAACTATCCGACGGTGTGCGAGCGTTGCAGCGCCGTGCTCCAAGAAATTGACGGGGCGTGACCGCGGCTTTCCGCAAAAGCGATAAGCTATAGATAAAGAGACCGCGGTGAAAATCGGCGAGCAGTGCACAAGCGACATCTTTCATGAATTGTCATCCTGAGCGAAGCGAAGGACCTGCGTTGCATTGACGCCGCGAAAAGCAGGTCCTTCGCTTCGCTCAGGATGACAACTTTAGAGTTAAGTCGTCGTTTGAGGGATGCTATTAAGGAAGGAACACAAGAACTTTTTTCCGGGTCATGCGCAAATATCATTTCCTGATCGCGTTGTTCGTCATCGCTCTCGATCGCGCCACCAAGTGGACGATCGCGCACCGGCTTTCGCTGCACGACAGTATTCCCGTCATTCCTGGATTTTTTCGCATCATCCACGCCGAAAACCCGGGTGCCGCGTTCGGTATTTTTGCGGACTCTCCCTCGCAGTGGAAAATCGGCCTGCTGATTGCCTTCTCCATCATTGCGCTGCTGATCGTCTCCCTGCTGCTTTGGAAGAACAGCCACAGCCTGACCTCGACCGGAATCGGGCTGTCGTTGATTCTGGGTGGCGCGGTGGGCAATTTGTGGGACCGCCTCGTCAGCCGGCACGTTGTGGATTTTCTGCTCTTCTATATTGGCCCACACCAATGGCCAGCTTTCAACGTGGCCGACAGCGCGATTGTGGTGGGAGCGGGCCTACTGGTGTTTGAGATCCTGTTTACGAAGTCGCCCAGCCAGCAGTCGGCGTAGGGCGTGTGTCATCTAACTTCCAGCGGTTCGTTAGCTCCGTACTAGTTGTACGTGGAGGATGACATGCAAAAGTCCGCTAGCGCGCCCCTCGTTTCTTCCAACAAAGGAGCGACAGCAAAGTTATTTTGGCCCCTGATCATTCGCCCTGCATGCCAATCGCGAGCGATATTTTTCGTTCGGCTCGCCGTGGGCCTGATCTTCTTCACGCAGGGACTGCTGAAGTACATCGATCCCAACCTGGGCGTGAACCGGTTTACGAAGATAGGATTCGCACATCCAGCCTTTACTGCTCATTTCGTCGGAGTCTTCGAGATCGTGTGTGGGACACTCGTGCTGGTTGGGCTGATGACCAGAATCGCGGTCATCCCGCTGCTCATAGTCATCTGCACAGCAATCGGAACCACAAAATTGCCCGAACTGTTTCGCCCCGGCCAAGGATTCTGGTTCATGGTCAGCGACGCCCGAACGGATTTCTCGATGCTCATGTCACTGTTTTTTCTGCTGATCGCCGGAGCGGGAGCGTGGTCAATCGATGCCCAACATCAATGAAATTCCATCACGGCGACTGCGCTGGGGTGCATTTTCCCTGCTGGCGCTCGCTTCCACATCAGCTTTCGCCGGGCCGCCATTTCAGACTGACGACCCAGAACCGGTGGCGTTTCGCCATTACGAAGCATATGGATTCAGCATTGTGGATCACGGCAGCGGCTCCACGTTCTCGCAGTTGCCGGCTTTTGAATTCAACTACGGTGCGGCACCCAACCTGCAGCTTCATATCATTGTTCCTGGTGCCTATGTCACTCCACAGGGTGCGTATGGCATCGGCGACATCGAACTCGGAGCAAAATACCGGTTTGTGCAGGAAGGAAAGCTCCGGCCACAGGTAGGGACTTTCGCAATGGTCGAGTTGCCATCCGGAAACAGCCAGCGTGGCCTTGGTAATGGTCAGTTGTGGGCGCGTCTTCCTATTTGGATGCAGAAGAGTTTCGGAAAATGGACAACCTATGGGGGCGCCGGATACCAGATTAATCATGCGCCAGGCATGAAGGATTCTCTGTTTGCCGGATGGCTGGTGCAGAGGGAGTTAAGCAAGAAATGGACGCTTGGAGCGGAGGTTTACCACTCCGAATCAGTGGCCGCCGGGAGCCGGCAAACGACATTCGTGGATCCGGGCGGCTACTACAACTTCAAAGACAATCTCAGCTTACTGTTCATGGTCGGACATACCATGACTGGCGAGAGACACACCGTCGGCTATCTCGGGCTCTACTACACATGGGGAAAAGATTAGGGCGGCAAGCCAGAGAGTACAGGTTCTGCGGTCTGCCGCGGGATCGTGGGACGCGTTCCTAACCGCCGGAAATCTCCGCTGTTTACGCGGGTGATCTTCAATCACCCCGGTGACCCGATCACTAGACGGCCCGATCCGCTACGGCGTGCCGTACAACTGCCGGTACACATTCGCATTCCGCAAAATGGCTTGCACGTATTCGCGGGTTTCGGTGAAGGGGATGGACTCGACGAACTCTTGCGGATCGCGGTAGTGACCTTGGCCCAGCCAGTCGGCTACCCGGTCGGTGCCGGCATTGTAGGCGGCCAGGGCGTACTCGAACTGTCCGTTGTACTTGTCGACCATGTCTTTGAAGTAGCGCGTGCCGAGTTGGAGGTTCACGGCCGGCGTGTAGAGTTGCGGGGCGCTGTATCCCTTGAGCTTGACTTGTTTCGCGACCGTCTTTCCTGTTTTCGGCAGAAGCTGCATCAGGCCTACGGCGTTGGCTCGGGAGAGAGCCAGCGCGTTGAACTCGGACTCCTGCCTGATTAGCGACGCTACCAGATAAGGATCGAGGCCGTTGAGCAGCGAATACTTGCGCAGGTCGGTCCAGTAGGCTTTGGGGAAAAGCGCTTCCCAGTAGGGGCGGGGCAGGTCGGGAAGGTCGACGGCGAAATAGTTCGGCGTCGAGTGCTTCATGATTTCGATGCCGCGATCGTAGCGCCCAAGGTCCTGGTAGACGCGGGCCATTTCTGGAGGCGCCCAGGTTCCTCCCTCTTGGTTCGCAGCCGCCTGCAACTCGCGCACTGCCATATCGGCAAGGCCGCCGTTGGAGAGCAGACGCGCCCGTTCTACGCGCAGGTTGTCGTCGGGAGGATCGGTGGCGGTAATTTTTCCCGCGGTGGACAGCGGAGAAATGTGGTCAAGCAAGGCGTAGTGCGGCGCGTCTTCTTTTGGTGCGGCCGGCAAGCCTTTCAAGCGCTGGCGGCCGAGTTCCGCGTAATAGTAGTTGTGAAAGCGATCGGAGAGTTTCTGATAAAACGCCCGCGCCATCGCCGGGTTGCCTTCTTCTTCGGCGACACGCGCGCGCCAGTAGAGCGCGTTGGGAACTTCCGCGGAATCGGGATAGAGCGCGATTTGCTGTTCGAAACCTTGCCGAGCTTCTTCGATTCGGAGTTGCCGGAAGGTCAGCCATGCGGCCTTCCAGTGCGCCGAGGAGGCGTGCACGCCATTCGGAAAGCGCTGCTGCAATTCGCGGAAGTAGTCGATGGCGCGATCGTAGTCGCGCTTCAGCAGATACATGTTCCCAGCCGAAAGCAGCGATTGTTCGAGCCACGGACTCGCCGGACCAAATTGCCGCAGTTCGTTCAGAGTGCTCTGGACGGCCTCTTCATCGTTGGTCGAACGTTGAGTCTCGCTGAGCAGATAGAGGCGTTCGGCTTCGGCGTCGCCGGTTTGCGCGCCCATGGCGGTCAGAATCTGGCGAGCGTCGCGACTGCCGCCGCTTTTTTCGAGCGCTCCCGCGAGAGCCAATTGGACCTGCGGGCGGTCCGCGGGGCCAACCTCGTTTACGAGATCGCGGTAATCGTGGGCCGCATCGGCGTAGTGCTTGGCCTTGAACAACAGATCGGCGCGGGTGCGGCGCTCGGCGACGGAACCGGAGATGCCTAGCTTGCGCAGTTCCGCTCCCGCCGCATCGGCCTCGAAACTATTGGGAAGATTGAAGTGCACGTTGCGGAGAGCGCTTGCCGCCTTCTCTTTGTCGCCCGCTGCTTCGTAGGCGCGCCCGATGGCGAGTTCCACATCGCTACGCACGGGAGCACGGTCTTTTTCCAGCAGAGCGGCTGCCTCCTGGGCGCGGCCTTCCTCCAGCAAGGCGTTGGCATAGACGAGGTGGGCATCGCGGATGAGAAGGGAATCGGGAAAGTTCTTGCTGAAATCGGCCAGCGTGGAGAGCGCCTCGGCATTGTGCGCAGTTTTCAGGTAGGCATCGCCGAGGTAATAGGCAACGTAGTCTCCTAGCTCGCTGGCGCCGGCCTTAGCGCGATTGAACGGGTCGATGGCTTTGCCATAGTCGTGGTCGAGGGTACGGGCGTAGCCGACGACGAGCCAGGCCAGTGCTCCCGCATCTTCTTTGGCGTGGCGGCGGGCGTAGGCCTCGACTCCGGCATAGGCGGTGGGAGTGCGGTTCTGCAACAACTGCTGCGCCATGGGACGAAGATTGGCGGAGGCGACAAAGGCCTGCCGCACCCGGCGCACGCGGGGAGAGATGGTTTTGCGCTTTTTCTTGTTCTTAGCACCGGCGGAAACGGCGGTCTTCTTCTTGACTGACGGGCTTTGGGTTGGCGTGCTTTTGGTTGAAGCGGGTTTGGACGTCGCGCTCTTCGACGTTGCGCTCTGGGCGGGTGCGGTGGCAGCGGGAGACCGGGCAAGCCCCGTCTCTACAGAAGATTTGGACTGGGCGACTGCGGGCGGCAAAAAGGCGAGCCCGACCGAGGGAGAAAATTCCAACGAAAAAATTCCAGCGAAAACCAGGACTGCAAAACGGCGCACTCAAACCCTACCTACTGCCGAAAGTTGGCACCCATGATGGAAACATCGTCTTCTGCGAGACTTCGTATTATTTCATGTTGAAAGTAATTGCCGGAAGCTGCAACCGTGTTCCCGTAACGCTTTTGGTACGTGGCACGGCTTTTCTCGATCGCATCTTTCAGACGGTCGTAGAGATCTTGATGTTTCCGGCCTTCGGCGACCTTGGCCTGATTATAGAGTTTGATTTCGTCGACCAGCAGGCGGGCAAAACGCTGCGCCTTGCGATGGACTTCCTGATCGTCCGTCGAGGCCGAGGTGCGAGGAACCCGGCAGCGTGCTCGGGTGTGGCTTCCGTGGCGGCGTGACCGATGGGGAGCGGCTTCGGCAACGCCTGCTGCAGATTCCGACGGCGGAGCTGGCAACGGACGCTGCGGCTGCCATGGCGTGGCCGGGCGCATGCGAGGCGAAGGGATCGTTGAAAGCGGGCGCCTGGTGCATCGGAGCTGGTTGTGGCTGCGCTTCGCCCGTTGGGACGCCGTGACTGTCTGCATGCGTCGCCGGCGATTCCTTCTGCGCTTGCTTGCGAAGCGCATTGACCTCGAGCCAGGCGCTGGTGGAGAGCACGAGCAGATCGAGCGCGCCGGCATCGAGCGCGCCGCCGGCCTCGGTTCCGCTGTCGGCGTAAACCAGGGCGGCAACTTTCTCTTTCAGGATCAAGGGGAGAATTCGGCCTTCACCGCTGGCCGGGGTTCCAAACTCAGCTGCAGAAAATGCGCGTCGAGGTCAGCCACCGGAACACTCGCTACTGCACTATCCCCGATGACGCGGCCGATAGCACGCTTGACGGCAGGAGCGTTTTCGTCGAGAGCGAAATCCTTCACGGCATCGTCGTTGGCAAAGCCGCGTCCCTGCCAACCGGTGGCATGGCTGCCCTTGACGACAAAGAGCGCGACACGGGCGGCATAACGAGAGCTGGTATCGAGCAGGGCGCGCAGAATCTCCCTTTGCGAGGTGCCCAACTGGATTTCGGCCACGGCGCGCGCCAGATCAGCTGGAGCGGACGGCGGCACGGGACTGGTGCGTTTCGGCGGGCTCGGGCTCGGCTGCGATCTCTTCCATCACCCGGCGGACAATCTCGGTGCGCAGTTGGGCCGCATGGCTGTCCAGAACCTGGCCCACCACCCGCTCCACAATTGGTTCAATCCAACCGCGCTCCTTCATACGTCCTCCGGGCATGCGTACTCCGAGGTAAACCTCTTGGGGGAAAAGGGAGCAGCCCTCTAACCCTTGATTATATGGCCGCTTACCGGCGTTCTCGGGACACCTTGGTACCTGACCGCCAGTACCCAGTTCCCAGTTCCAGTAGCCAGCGACCGCACTCGGGTGTTTCTTCTGGCTGCTGGGTGCTGCGTATTGGGTACTTTCAAGTACAATAGCATTTCAAGAATCGGTCGTGGTGTCGGAAAAATCTGCATCAAGTTACGAATGAGTACCATCCAACCCAACGTAGAGCAGCCGGTCAGCGAAGAAATGGCGCTGGTCCGGCGGGCCAAGCGCGGCGACGATCAAGCGTTTGAAGAATTGGTGCGGCGCTACGATCGCAACGTTTTCCGCATTGCGCAGCACATTACGCAGAACCGCGAGGACGCGGAAGATGTAGTGCAGGAAGCGTTCCTCAAGGCGTATGGGAACCTGGCGAAGTTCCAGGAACAGTCCAAGTTTTATACCTGGCTGGTGCGGATTGCGGTCAACGAAGCGCTGATGAAGTTGCGCCGGAGAAAGCCGGAACGCACGGTTTCTCTGGACGAAGAAGTAAAAACCGAAGACGACTCGCTACCCCGTGAGGTTGCGGATTGGAGCCCCAATCCTGAGCAGATGTACAACCAGGCTCAGTTGCGGGATATTCTGACTCGAACCATCCAGGGGTTGCCGTCGGGCTTCCGGACGGTGTTCGTGCTCCGCGACGTGGAAGGTCTCTCGACCGAAGAGACGGCCCAGGCGCTGGAGTTGAGCATCCCGGCGGTGAAGTCGCGGTTACTGCGCGCGCGCCTGCAATTGCGCGAGCGGCTCAACCGCTACTTTCAGAAACGGGCGAGTGGAGATGGCGACCAGTGAAGTGTTCTGAGTTTCTCAACGAGTTGACCAACTATCTCGATGGCGCGCTGGACGCCCGGACCAAGTCCGAACTCGACGACCATCTGGCGTGGTGCCACAACTGCTACGTGGTCTGCGATACCACTCGCAAGACCATCGAAATCTACCGCGACTCGGAGCTCTACGAGTTGCCGGAAGATTTGCGCACGCGGCTCCGGTCGGCCATCATGAGCAAGTGCTCGGCACACAAGAAGTCCGAGCCGCCGAGCAGCTGAACGCCGCGCTCCGGGCTCTGCTCGCTCCTTTTGAATTAGTCCCCCCTGCTCTCCCTGTCATTCCCCGAATGCCCGCAAGTGCCTGATTCCGGTGCGCCTAGGGGATGTACCTGCGGAGCTACCCGTCGTCAGAACCTTTTCCGCACAACACGAATCTAAGTACTTAGAGCTCGTTCTTGATACTCAAGCGAAGGGGATGAGCCGGTTTTGTCGCTTTTAATTCTGTGGAGGTCACCCAATGATTGCGAAGATGTTGGATGCCATGTTTGGTTGCCGGCACGCTCGGTACAGTTTTCCCATCACGGTACGCGCCGGTTCGCGCCGCACTCCCCAGGCTCAGCGGACGGGCACTTATGTGGCCTGCCTGGACTGCGGCAAGGAATTTCGCTACGACTGGCAGGAAATGAGGATCGTGGGATCGCGGTCGAGAGACGTCGCGCACTCCATGGTTACGAAGCAAGCCACGAAAGAAGCCGCGTGATGGTTGCAGGATAAGACCCGCTCTTCCCCCAAGAGCGCGTCGTTCGGGGCGTTTCGCGGCTAAAAGTGAACACTCCTCCCTAGCTTCCCCCAGTTCTTGCTCCGCGTTCTTTTCCGGTTTTGGCCGACCTCTGGTCTGCTCCGAAATTTCACTACCTCCCCGGCCTCGGAGGAGCGCATAATGGAGCCGGCGCCGACCTGCGGAGCATGCTTCGGCCCTTGCGAAGTATTCCCGCTCGCGGTTCGGACGGGAGGTGTCTGTGCCTCTTTCCATGCTTCGGGAATTCCTGGATCGTAACCGCATTCAATACCTGGTGATCTCGCACTCGGTGGCCTACACAGCCCAGGGGATTGCCGCCCTCACCCACATACCCGGAAAAGAGCTGGCGAAAACCGTCATGGTCATGGTGGATGGACGTCTCGCCATGGCGGTAGTGCCAGCTTCGCTCCGCGTCGATTTGTACCGGCTGAAGAAATATCTCGGGGTAGACGCGGTGGAACTGGCCAGCGAACACGAATTTCGCGACCGTTTCCCCGACTGCGAAACCGGGTCCATGCCGCCCTTCGGCAATCTCTACGGCATGGATGTTTTCGCGGACCAGACCCTGGCCGAGGACAAGGAAATCGCCTTCAACGCGGGTTCGCACCGGGAGCTGGTGCGCATGAAGTTTGCCGATTTCCGCGATTTGGTGAAACCGGCAATCATCCCGTTGGCGGCGGGCAAAGCTCATACGTACGCGGCTTGAGTGCCGCGGCGAGCGGCCTCTTCCCGGCGTGAAGCGGCTGCCGTCTCATGCTCTCGACATCCTCTCGAGATGGGCGCGCGCGGCCGTCTCGAGAACTGCTGAGGGAAATTTTTGCCTTCTCCTCTCTTTTTCATACAATCTTCACAAATCGCTGTGTTAAATTTGCCCTTCCTAGATCAACGCAAAAGTTCCTGGAGGAAAATGAATTGGGCAAGGACATGGTCCCCAAGAAGATCTTCTTCACTAAAGGCGTGGGGAAACACCGGGAGCGCCTGACTTCTTTTGAACTCGCCTTGCGCGACGCCGGCATCGCCGCTCAAAACCTGGTGCGCGTCTCTTCCATCTTTCCGCCCAATTGCAAGCTGGTCCCACGCGCGCAGGGACTTACGTATCTATCTCCCGGAGAAGTCGTGTTTGCGGTGGTTGCCGAAAACTCGACCCACGAACCGCACCGGCTGCTGGCCTCTTCGATTGGCGTCGCCATCCCTGCCGATCGCAATACCTACGGATATCTGAGCGAGCACCACTCGTTCGGCGAGACCGAAGACGCGGCCGGAGACTACGCGGAAGAACTGGCTGCCGAGATGCTCGCCACCACTCTGAACGTGGAGTTTGATTCTGACCGGTCGTGGGACGAGAAGAAAGAGATCTATCGCATCTCCAACAAAATCGTCCGCACGGCTAATGTGACGCAATCGGCAGTCGGCGATAAACGCGGGCTGTGGACGACGGTGATTGCATCGGCGGTGCTCATCTTTGACTGATTAAGTTTAGAGTGATTGACTCTTGTTCTGCCGCAGTCATCGTTGGTATACGTCGCTTCGGTGACGGACGCGCGTCACTTCCACCAGCAATTTCGCGTCGTCGATCGTGTACACCACGCGGTAGTCGCCTACGCGAATGCGCCACTCGCGGTCTCCGCCTTGCAGCTTCTTGCAGCCCGACGGGCGGGATTGGAAGCGAGATCCTCCAAACGCGGAACTATGCGGGCAATCAATTGGCGGGACAGCTTCCTGAGTTCCTTCTCCGCGCTTGACGTCAAGACGACATCGCAGCTAGCCACGGAGCTTTCCGCTCTTGATGAGGTCCGCCTTCAATTTGGCGAGCGGGATCCGCTTTTCATGCCGCCGCGACTGCGACATCAGCACGTCTTGGATGTCCTCCCAGAGAGCCCTGTGCTTCTTAAGGTCGATTACGGCCGCCGTCCTGCGACCCGCTTCGTCGGTGATGAACTGAATTCCGGTCATGGGCAGCGATTCTCCTTACGGTGGTGTGGAACCTGTCCTCACCCTAATTTCGACGGCCCGCGCTGTCAACCGGTAGAACCACAAACCTGTCGCGCCCGAGACGCGGCAAGCCGCGTCTCTACTTGGCGATTTGCGCAACCGTCTTTTTCGCTGCCGGTTTCTTCTTCAGCCGCTCCAGCACGGCGGCTACGATTAGCGGCAGACCTACCGTAGCATCCACAAACACTTCCCCAAACTTGCCGCCCTCGGCCGGAGGCACGAACTTGCCCCACGACACCGCTTCGCTGTAGGGACTGCCCGAAAGCCCGCCCCAGTAGACCGGCTCTGGACAGATACGCAGCCCATAGTGATAACGCTTCAGGGGCAGGTCTTCTCCGCCCCGGCGATGGCGCAATTCGATGAACGGTCCGAACTGCTGCGACCAGTTGCGCGGAACGCCTCCGCCGATGGTGAAGATTCCCAGCCGCTTCTGGCTGAGCAGAGTTGCGGCGAAGTGTTCCAGGTCTTCAAAGGGATCGAAGCGGAAGCGCGGCTTGCCTTGCTTGTCGCGTTCGCGGTTGGTCAACGCGAAATCGAGGCCGAGTTCGGAATCGGAGAACGCGGGAACAAATACCGGAACATTGTTTTCGTAGGCAGACTTCAGAATGCCGCGCTGTCCCTTGGCATGCTTGGCCAGATGCGCCCCGATCGCGCGATTCAACTTGTACGAGCACATCACTTCGCCGGCGTCCCAGCCGCCGAATACGGCGGCCATCACGCGCTCCACGTCGTCGAGATTCTGCTCGGGTTCGAGCGTGTCATAGACGCGGTTGTATCCGGCTTCGTAAAGCTGCTCGTCACTGAGGTCGGGATTGTGGCGGAAATGGGCGCGTCCGGTCGCTTCCACCAGTCCGTGCGCCATCAGCGCGCCGGTCGAGACGATGGCGTTCACGATGCCACGATTGATCAATTCGCCAATCACCAAGCCCTGCTTGGCCACGGTCATCGCGCCGGCGAGGGTCATGACTACGAAGCAGTCCTGGTCGCGCGCCATGGCCTCGAGCACGTCGGCGGCTTCGCCGAGTTGGCGGCCGGTGAACGCCGTTTTCGCCATCGCACGCACCAGGTCGTCGATGGAATGAATCTTGCCGGGATCGAGCGGCTCCAGCGGAATTAGGCGGTCGGCGACCGGATCGTGCAGCTTGCGGTCGATGCCCGCGCCTTCGTGATGATGGCCTTGCTTCGTGACACTTTTGTGCTTCAAGGAAGAGCCTCCAGGATAAAAACTGATTTTGACCGAAGAAACAATTTACTAGAAGTGAGAGAATCGCGGCGAACTGCTTTCGCTCCGCATCGAGCACTTTGGTATTCTAGAGCGCGATTACACATCCGTAGAGACGCGGCTTGCCGCGTCTCCCCAGGTTGGAGAAGAGTGCGAGAAAAATTCACCGTCGCCCTAATCCAGATGTCGTGCGGGCCCGAGCCCGCCGACAATCTGGCCAAAGCGCTTGACCGCGTTGCGGAGGCGGCACGCAAGGGCGCTGACGTCGTCTGCCTGCCCGAGCTCTTCCAGACTCAATATTTCTGCCAGCGCGAAGATGCCGCGCTGTTCGATCTCGCGGAGCCAATCCCCGGAGTCACCACGGAGAAGCTCGCCGCTGCGGCTCTGAAGAATAAAGTTGTGCTGATCGCTTCACTCTTTGAGAAGCGCGCTCCCGGCCTCTATCACAACACGGCCGCGATTTTCGATTCGGACGGCGTCTTGCGCGGCATCTACCGCAAGATGCACATCCCCGACGATCCGCTCTACTACGAAAAGTTTTATTTCACGCCCGGCGATCTCGGCTTCAGGGCCTTCGACACTTCCGCCGGAAAACTTGGCACGCTCGTCTGCTGGGACCAGTGGTATCCGGAAGGCGCGCGGCTCACGGCTTTGCAGGGAGCGAGCATTCTATTTTATCCCACGGCAATCGGATGGCATCCCGCGGAGAAGGCTGAGTTCGGCTTGGCGCAACATGATGCTTGGCGCACCATCCAGCGGGCGCACGCGATCGCAAACGGAGTTTATGTTGGCGTGGTGAATCGCGTCGGCTTCGAAACCGGCGACATTCGCGGCAATTCTGCGCCGGGCAAAGGCCTCGAATTCTGGGGAGGGTCGTTTTTCTGCGATCCCTTTGGGCGCGTGCTCGCGGAGGGTTCGCATGATAGCGAAGAGATCCTCCTGGGCGAGGTGGACTTGCGACATCTGGAGGAGACGCGGAGGAATTGGCCGTTTTTGCGCGATCGGCGGATTGACAGCTATGCGCCGATCACGAGCCGCATGTTGGATGAAAAGTGAGGTTCAGACGGTCGTTGATTTGAACCTCTGATTTGGACCTCTGGTGTCTTGACCCCCCTGGTCGCGGTCTTTTAAAGTCAAAGACTTAGCGGCGGTCTTTTGCCAGGTCTTTGAGAAATAAGGACTTAGAGCTAAAGTATTTATTATCCAATCATTTACATGGAAAAATCGCGCTCTGCACGAAAACTCCCTTCCGCTCTCGGCTACCGCATGCCCGCCGAGTGGGAACGGCACGAATCCACGTGGCTCGCATGGCCGCATCTCAGGGGAGATTGGCCGGGGAAATTTGAGCCCATCCCGTGGGTCTATGCCGAGATCATCAGGAATCTGGCGTGCCACGAACGCGTCGATCTCGTCGTCAACAGCGAGCGGGCCGAGAAGAAAGCACGGGCCGTGTTGGAGCAAGCCGACGCGCTCTCCGACAACGTTTGCTTTCACCGCTGGCGCACAGACCGGGTATGGACGCGCGATTCCGGCTGTATTTTTCTGACGCCGCACGCCAGTCCCGCCGATTCCGGACTGCTTGCGCTTCACTTTCAGTTCAACGGCTGGGCGAAGTATTCGAATTACAAGCTCGATGAGAAGATTGGCGGGCGCATGGCTAAGTCCGCCGGCGCGCGCGTGGTGCGTCCGGCTTTCGTTGATCCTTTCAAGGAAGACCATCGCGTCGTTCTGGAGGGCGGATCGATCGACGTCAACGGCTGCGGCGCTTTGCTCACCACTGAAGAATGCTTGCTCTCGACCACGCAGCAGCGCAACCCGCCCATGGACCGCGCGGCTTATGAACAATTGTTCGCCGACTATTTTGGCGCGCCGTCCGTGATCTGGCTCGAAAGCGGCATCGCCGGCGACGACACTCACGGCCACGTCGATGACATCACCCGCTTCGTCGCTCCGAATACCGTGGTCACGATGATCGAGCCGAATGAACGCAGCGAGAACTACGCCGCCCTGCATGCGAACCTGGGCCGTCTGCGGAACGCTCGCACCGCCGATGGACAGAAACTGGAGATTGTCGAGATTCCCATGCCGCGTCCGGTGGTGTTCGAAGGCCGGCAGTTGCCCGCCAGCTACGCGAATTTTTATATCGCGAATGGTGCGGTGCTGGCACCGGTGTTCAACGATCCGAACGACCGCATCGCGCTCAACACGCTCGCGGAGCTGTTCCCGGCGCGCGAAATTGTGCCTATCTATTGCGGCGATTTGATCTGGGGATTCGGGGCGCTGCACTGCATGACACAGCAGCAACCGGGAAAACGACCGTAGCGTTGCACTCTCAGTTCTTGGTTCTTAAATTCGGAAGAACGCGGCTTCCTTTCGTCGTTCCGTCTATTCCTTCACCTTCATTTGTAGAGCGTCGCGCTTATACACCATTCTCCGAATGTCCGACCGCAATTTTTCTTCTTTGATCCGAGGTTTCGCTCCATTCGCGGTAGGCATCGCAGCAATCAACACGCCTTCAAGCTGTCCCCGCAGCGTTGCGTCTTTTACCACGAATGCGGAGAAGTGGGTCCAGAAATGGTAGTACCTACCAGTGGACTGATTCGCGTGTGACCAGAGGCGCGAAAGCAGCTTGTTGGCCTTCCCGACGTAGTACGGTTGATCGTCACGGTAGAGTACGTAGACGCCGGGCTCGGACAGTATTTTTAGTTCCCGAACAACTGGGTGTGTTCCACGCTTACAGTCGAACAGTTCTCGCGGCCACATTTTGGCGTACTTGGCTACAGGTTTTTCCTTTTTCATAGTCATCTCGAAGTGAATGGTTGCGAGGCCCTGGATCCTATCCAGAAGACCTCGAAGCACTTATAGCACACACACTGAGTAGGGTCCTTCGACTTCGCGGGCCGTTCGCTTTCGCGAACGCCCCACTCCGCTCAGGATGACAACTTATACAGGCGGCATCGCCTTCATCATTTACACTCTTACCCGTGAACGCCGAGATCATCGCGGTTGGGTCTGAGTTGCTCACTCCCCATCGCCAGGACACCAATTCGCTCTACCTCACCGAAAAACTGAATGACCTGGGCGTTGAAGTGCGCTTCAAGTGCATTGTGGGCGACGACGCCGAAGGACTGACCGCGGCCGCCAAACTTGCCATGCGGCGTTCGGACATCATCATCTTTAGTGGCGGCCTCGGCCCCACCGAAGACGATCTGACGCGCGAGGCGGTGGCCGACGGGCTGGGGTTGAAGGTGCAACGCGATCCGGCAGTCCTCGCGAAGCTTGAAGAGCGCTTTGCTAAGCGCGGCATGAAAATGTCGGCCAACAACGCCAAGCAGGCCGACATCCTGACCAGCGCCACGGTCATGCCGAATCCACTCGGAACTGCGCCTGGCCAGTGGATCGCCGGAAAGTATGACGGAGAGGAGCGGCTGCTGATGCTGCTCCCCGGGCCTCCGCACGAACTGAAGGCGCTGTTTGAGGCGGAGTGTATTCCGCGACTGCGCGCCCGCATTCCGCCTCAGCACATCGCGACTCGCACGCTCAAGATGGCGATGATGCCGGAATCGCAAGTGGACGCGCGGGTGGCGCCGATCTACAAAACTTATACCGACGTGCAGACGACCATCCTGGCGGGCGCGGGCGAGATTCAGTTGCAGTTGCGCTGCCGCAAGGATTCGGCGGCGGAAGCCGAAGCGCGGGTCGCGGAACTTGCCGAGAAAATCGAGGACGAACTCGGCGACGCCATCTTCTCGCGCAAAGGGGAAACCATCGAGCAGATCGTCAGCTATCTGCTACAAATGCGCGGCATGACGCTGGCTGTGGCCGAATCCTGCACGGGCGGCTTGCTGGCCGAGCGCATCACTTCGCTCAGCGGCAGCTCTCGTTATTTTCTTGGCGGCGCCGTGGTTTATTCGAATGAGCTGAAGACGCAATTTGCGAACGTTCCCAAGGCGATGATCGACCGGCACGGAGCGGTGAGCCGCGAAGTGGCGGCGGCGATGGCGGAAGGCATCCGCAAGCGCTGCCTGGCGAGTTACGGAATCGGAATTACCGGAGTCGCCGGCCCGAGCGGTGGGACCAAACAGAAACCCGTGGGCCTGGTCTACATCGCGCTTGCGGGCGAGGAAGGCACGCAGGTTGTCGAGCGTAATTTCCCCGGCGATCGCAAGCGCATCCGCCAGTTCTCAACGCAGCAGGCGCTGGAGATGATCCGCCGCGCGCTGGTATAAGGCGTTTTATTAATGTGTGGAGACGGGGCTTTGCCCCGTCCGGACGGGCCAGAGGCCCGTCACCACACGTCTACACAAAAATGCGAATATTTATTGGCATCGATCTCGACCCTGAAATCCGCGGGCGGATCTCGCGCTTTCTCGAAGGCGTGCAGGGCTTTGCGGCCGATGCGCGCTGGGTGCGTCCGGAGTCGCTGCACATCACGTTGAAGTTCATCGGAGAACAAACACCGGAGCGGGTGGAGGCCATTGCCGAACGTTTGCGCCGGGTCAAGGGCGGCGAGTTCGAAATTCGCTCCGGCGGCTATGGATTCTTCCCTACGGCGAAGGCTCCGCGCGTATTCTGGATCGGGATTCACGCCGGACCGCAACTCGCCGAACTGGCTGGGACCATCGACATGGCCACGGCCGAACTCGGCATTCCGCGCGAGGACCGGCCTTACAGTCCACATCTGACACTGGCGCGGGCCAGCGCCGGGAGAAGTTCGGGTTCGCCGAAATGGCGCAAAGGTGACGCGCCGAACACAACGTTTGCCGTGCTCGAAAAGCGGCTGGCCGCGATGGGCGAGCTTGATTTCGGGAAAATGACGGCACGCGAGTTTATTCTTTACCAGAGTCAGCTTTCACCGGGAGGATCGAAGTACACGAAGCTGCAACGGTTTCCGCTGCGGCCTAGTGAAACAGTTGAGTAAAACGATGAACACTACACCCTGTCATATTGCCGAAGGCCACTGGCCCCCTCAGGGGTTCAGGGGTGCGCGCGAGAACTCGGTCGTCCCTCCGGGACTTGAGTCAATTCTTTCAGTTTTCCCAGCGCTGAAGCGCTGGGCTAAGTTCGGTCGCCCCTCCTGGGCTGGATTCAGGCCGAGCCCTTTCTCACACTCAGATCGATGAACATGAATCCTTACCTCGTCGCCGCCGCCGTAGGCTACCTGCTGGGAGGCATTCCATTTGGTTATCTGCTGGTGCGTGTTCTCAAGGGCGAGGACGTACGCGCGACCGGCAGTGGCAACATCGGCGCGACGAACGTGGCCCGCACTTCGCCCGGGCTTGGGGCTGCGACTCTGCTGCTGGATGCCGCCAAGGGTCTAGTGGCGGTTCTGGTGGCGCGGGCGCTGTTCAGCGGACCGCATCAAGCGCTCATCATGACCACGGCGGCGTGCTTCGCCGTGCTCGGCCATCTGTTTCCCATCTGGCTGAAGTTCCGCGGCGGCAAGGGCGTCGCCACCACCTTCGGAGCTTTTATTCTGCTCACCCCGAAATCTATTTTGTGCATGGTGGGCCTGTTCTTGATCCTGGCGGTCGCGTTCCGCTACGTTTCGCTCGGGTCCATCTCGGTGGCAGCGTCGTTCCCACTGCTGGCGTGGGCGCTCCACGAATACGCGGATTCGCGGCAAATTGTTTTGATCGCCCTGGTTGCGGCACTCGTGATCTGGAAACACCGCCGAAACATCGGCCGTCTCGCCACCGGAACGGAAGCAAAGTTAGGCAAAAAGTCAGGAACAAAGCCAGGAACAAAGTCCGGAACTCCAGGAGCAACCCGCGGATGAGCCGCATTGCCATCATCGGAGCAGGCGCCTGGGGCACGGGACTGGCCATTGTCCTCGGACGCAAAGGGACACGCGATTTGCAGCACCGCGATTTTCAGCACCGCGATTTTCAGCACGAGGTCCGGCTCTGGGCCAATGAACCCGAAGTTTCGGAGAGCATCGCCCGCAGCCGCATCAACGAGCGATTCCTGCCCGGCTTTAAGCTCCCCGAATCGATTGCGGCGACCGGAGACCTGAACACCGCGCTCGACACCGCGGAGATCGTCGTCAGCGTGATGCCCTCGCAGCATTGTCGAGCTCTGTTCGAACGCATGGCGCCGGCGCTCCGCCCGGAGATGCTTTTCGTCAGTTGCACCAAAGGACTCGAAGACGGAACTCTGCTGCGCATGACGGAAGTGATTGGCGATGTCTTGCGCAGCCGCAAGTTCACGCCTCGCGTGGCGGCGCTCAGCGGCCCGTCATTTGCCAAAGAGGTGGCGCGCGGCGATCCGACCGCGGTAACCGTGGCATCGGTTGATGGAGAAGTGACGCGCGCCGTGCAGCAGGCGTTCAACGATTCCCGCTTTCGCGTTTACACCAACGACGACGTGATCGGGGTGGAGTTAGGCGGCGCGCTGAAGAACATCATCGCCATCGCCGCCGGCGTATGCGATGGTCTCGGCCTCGGCCATAACTCGGTCGCGGCGCTGATCACGCGAGGGCTCGCCGAAGTGGCGCGCCTGGTGGTGGCTTGCGGCGGCCGCCTCGAGACCATGTCTGGACTGGCTGGGCTGGGCGATCTGGTTCTCACCTGCACCGGAGATCTTTCGCGCAACCGCAGCGTCGGCGTGGAACTGGGCAAGGGCCGCAAGTTGCCCGACATCATAGCGGACATGCATGGAGCAGTCGCGGAGGGCGTTTTCACCACCAAAGCCGCGGTTGGTTTGGCGCGCAAGAAGCACGTTGAGATGCCGATCGCCGAGCAGATGTTCGCCATCCTCGAAAACGGCAAGGCGCCGCAGCAGGCCATCGAAAAGCTGATGACGCGCGCGGCGCGGTCGGAAATTTATTGAGTGGGGACGGGAAGGCAACGGGACGTCGCGGATCCTGGAATTGGATTTCGCCGCCCAGCGCCGGTTGCGGCCGGTGTACACTCGTTGGCTCCAGGAGGGAGATTCCGGAGGACCCGCGTATGAAAATCAGAGTTTCGGTTCTTATCCTTGCATCGCTTGCAGTTTGGGCTTTGGATTTCGCGGTTGCACAAAATGAGCGCAACCCTGCGGCGGCCAAAGTTCTTGCCCTCGAGAAGAAATGGAATGACGTTTACAAGCGAGGGGATATCGCAGCCATGGATTCTCTGCTGGCTGACGATTTCATCATCACGGTTGAGGATGGGAGCACCTTCAGCAAACCTGGATACATCGCTCATAACGGAGACTCTGCCGTGCACGTAGAGATTTCCGATATGTCGGATCTTCAAGTTCGAATGCACGGCAATACGGCTGTGGTCACGGGTGCGTACCACGAAAAGGGCACCGAGAAGGGTAAACCTTACGAATACCGCGATCGTTTCACCGACGTTTGGATGAACCTCAACGGCAGGTGGCAAGTGATCGCATCGCACTACAGCCTTCGCGCCAACCAGTAATGGGAAACACAAAGGAAGCGCGTTTGCCCGAGCCGGGCTTCTTCAGACTGTCCTAAAACAAGTGACGCGCCTTCGATAACTAAATGCTCGCAGCATGCCGCCCGAGCGTAGAGTTGAGCCATGAGGCCGTTAGTCCATGTGCGGCGAAAACGCATACCAACTGGTGCTCTTTCAAGTCGCTCTTGGCGCGCTCCATCTCAACGTTCTTGTAGGCCGCAAGCTCCGTGCTGACGCGATAATACGCAGCGAAACGGGCCGCGACGTAGTTGCGGCGTCTAGATTCAAAAGCTCGTTCCAGCTCCTTACACGTTGTACAATCCATACCTATACCTCCTGCCCTCCAGCAGATTCACGCGTGTGGGTGCATGGTGGCTCCTCTAACGCTCGCGGTTGAGGATCTCGCGCTCGGCGTGGAGCCAGTCCTGTTCGTCTTGGCCGGGTTTACAACCACGGCTTTCATACAGCTCATAGGCCCGCTCTCTAATCCTGTCTTGTGACGGGACGATGTTTGGCATCCTCGCAACTTTGCTAGGAGAGCTTTTCGGGTCGACGACGATCTTGGGCTGCGGTTGTTTTTGAGTCTTGAAACTGCTCATGGGGGGAACCCTTCTGGGTGGTTCGAAACTAAGGGGGGCTTACTTCAGATGAGCTGACTTAGTCCAGGAGACCTGAAAGAGGAGGAAAAGTGCTCACTCAATTTCAACCCTACGCTGAATTGTCAGGCTTGTCCAATTTGAAGGGAGCCGGTTGCGGCAATTCTCGATCTAATTCTTGTTGCCGTGATATCGCCATCGGTCACAACCGGGTCAGTGAGTGCTAACGCCTTGCTAACGTCAATTACGAGCATGTTTGCCGTAGTGCTAGAATCCGGCCAAGCACGATGGGAGTGAACCATGTCTCACGAGAGTGAAAGCGAACGGCTGCGTAGCAGACACAACTTCGTGCTTTGCTGTATCTTAGGTGTCGTGACCTGCGCAGTTCTTGTCCGTCGCGCAGTTCAAATGCACCGGTTCATAGCGCCTTGGGGATGGGTATACCTTGGGATTGCCTTGCTAGCCACAGTCGTTGCTGCTGTTCACTTTGTATCGCTAGAGAGGCACTTTGCCTCGTATAGCCAACAGATTGATGAAGCAGCTTTGCACCGGCTACAAAGCTCGACTGAATGGCTGTACATAGCATTCAACGCAGCGATGTTTGGCGTGATGCACTTTGTCAGCCCGTTTCACCTTGGCCACTAGTTGGCGATAAATCGCCCTAGCGCTCATTGACCGCGTTGTGTGCGTCATCGCCGGGTCGCGTCAACGATCGGCCTTCGCTTCCTTCTGCCGGGTGTACACTGTGCATCTCCGACCGTTCGAAGCTCACGCAAACTATGCCGCCACCAGCACCTCGTTTGCGCGTCCGGTTGTACTTAGGGCTCGATCGCTGGCTCCAGCGATGGATGCGGCTGCTCGGCATACTGCACGAGGGCTTCTGGCTCGGCTGTCTCGACCCCGAAGATCTGACCGCCATAACCATCCAAAGCTTTCAGCAGAGCTGCATGTACAGCGGCCGGGAACACAACCAGTCTGGACTTTTCCCCTGGGAGCGGGAGACTATCGACCGCTTCTTCCGGCCAAGCTCAAGAATTCTGGTCGCCGCTTGCGGTGGTGGCAGGGAAATCATCGCCCTCCACCGCCTTGGGTTCCAGGCGGACGGCTTTGACTGCACTCCACGCCTCGTCGAGGCCAGCCAACGGCTCTTGCAGGAACTCGGCATCTCCTCCAATGTCATGCTCTGTCCGCCGAATGAAGTGCCACGGGAATTGACGCCGCACGACGGCCTCATCGTTGGGTGGACGGCGTACATGCAAATCCCCGGGAGCGCCCGCCGGACCGCATTTCTTCGAAAGCTCCGCGCCTCGGTGCCGCCCGAGGCCCCCATCCTGGTCTCATTCTGGGTTAGAGAGGGAACGCCCGATGAAGGCAGAGTCTTCCGGCTTGCGACGTGGTTTCGCTCTCTACCAGGCCGGCGCGCAGAGCCCTTGGAACCCGGCGACCACGTGACCGACCGCGGCTATCACCACTGTTTCGTCAAAGAAGAGATCGAAGCAGAGTTCAAAGCAGGCGGATTTCGGATATGCCACTACTCCCAGGCGGACCACCCTTATGCAGTAGGGGTCGCGGAGTAGGACGACGCCAGCTGCTCTTGCGCATTATTTTTTCCACATTATTTCTCGCCTGGCAGCCAGGATCATTGACATCCTTACTGAAATCAGCTAGGATGTTACATGTCATCGCTGCCATCGGCATTGTGGCCGGAAAACGAATAAAAAGCCGCACCCGGCGGGAGAAGCGCATTGATCAGACGCTGCATCTCTCCGGCAAGCGAAGCGGTGCGGTGCTCAAGGAAGAGGTCTGGTACGAAGGCGAGCGGGTGGTGAAGTACAGCCTAGCATACATCAACGCTCGAATTTGCGCCGCTGACAATGGCCGCGTGCTCGGCTATGACAACACGCACGAGTATCACCACAGGCACTTCATGGGCCAAGTCGAGAAATTTGAGTTTCACGGGTACGAGGAACTGGTGAACAGATTTGAACGGGAATTACATGCGCTGTGGAGGGCCGAAGATGGGAGATGAAGATGAGCAGGAACGTCAGAGTCCGCGTCACGAATGATGGTCTGAAGCGTTTCTTTGGCCGCGCCCGGGAACATGCCCGGAAACTGGACCGCGGCGAGAGACTTGTGCCGGAGATGACGATCTCCTTTGAGAATCCGAGCGACATCATGCTGATTCTCTCTCCGCAGCGGATTCGAGTTTTGGAGTTCGCCAAAAAGAAGCGGGGCGCAACGCCGGTTTCCGCGCTGGCGAGCGGGTTGAAGCGCGACACGCGCGCGGTAAGTCGCGACGTCGAGTTGCTGGAACAGTTCGGATTGCTCCGCACTTGTTATAAAGCAAATCCCGGACATGGCAAGCGCCGCTTCGTCGAACCGTGCGCGGAAAAGTATCAGTTGATTGCGACGGTGTGACCTGTGACAACGGAAAAACCCCGCCCAAGCAGAGCTTGGACAGCACCCTCGCGTGTATTTTGGATGCCCTGGGCAGGGCCAACCGCCGGGAGACGCGGCGAGCCGCATCTCTACGGGGAATTGGTTCTAGTTGCTCAGCACCTTCTCGCGCTCTTCGGCATCCTGGAGTTGCTGGTGCGGCGATTTCGGCAGCGCGAACTCCAGGACCTCGTCGATGGTCTTCACGTAGTGGGTCGTCAATCCCAGCAACTGCTCGGGTGTCAGGTCTTCCTCGACATTGGTTTTGTTGTCGGCGGGAAGGATCACGTCATGCACCCCGGCGCGCTTTGCGGCCAGCACTTTCTCCTTGATGCCGCCCACCGGCAGCACGTTCCCGCTCAGCGTGATTTCGCCCGTCATGGCCGTCAGCGGACGCACCTGCTTGCCCGACAGCAATGACACGAGCGCGGTGACGATGGTGACGCCCGCCGAAGGCCCGTCCTTCGGGATCGCTCCCGCCGGCACGTGAATGTGGATGTCGTGGTTGGCGAAAAATTCTTCGTCGATGCCCAACTGCTTCGCGTTCGAACGCACCCAGCTCAACCCGGCTTGCATGGACTCGCGCATCACGTCTTGAATCTGGCCGGTGATGGTCAGTCCGCCTTTGCCTTTCATCTGGTTGGCTTCGACGAACAACACGTCGCCGCCCGAAGGCGTCCACGCTAAACCAACTACCACGCCCGCGCGTTTCGTGCGCTCGGCAATTTCGCCTTCGCTGCGGACCTTGATGCCGCCCAAGAACCCTTGCACGACCTCCTGGGTGATCACCAGCTTCTCGGTTTTCCCTTCCGCGATGCGGCGCGCCTGTTTACGGCAGATGGTGCCGATGGTGCGCTCCAGGTTGCGCACTCCCGCCTCGCGCGTGTAATGACGAATGATGTGGCCGACGATCTCTTCCGAAAATTCAATCTGCTCGGCCGTGATTCCGTTTTCCTCGATCTGCCGCGGGATCAGGTACTGGAATGCGATGTGGACTTTTTCTTCTTCCGTGTATCCCTGCAGTTCGATAATCTCCATGCGGTCGCGCAACGGTTCGGCGATGGGATCGAGCATGTTCGCGGTGGTGATGAACAACACTTTGGAGAGATCGAAAGTCACGTCCAGATAGTTGTCGCGAAAACTCGCGTTCTGCTCGGGATCGAGCGCTTCCAGTAACGCCGAGGCGGGATCGCCGCGGAAGTCGCGTCCCACCTTGTCGATTTCGTCGAGCATGAAGACCGGGTCTTTGGTCTCGGCGCGGCGAATACCTTGAATGATCTGCCCCGGCAAGGCTCCGATGTAGGTGCGCCGGTGGCCGCGAATTTCGGCCTCGTCGTGTACGCCGCCGAGCGACAGGCGCGTGAACTTGCGTCCCAGCGCGCGGGCGATGGATTTGCCGAGCGAAGTTTTGCCCACGCCTGGAGGCCCGACGAAACACAGAATCGGGCCTTTCATGCTGGGCTTCAACCGCCGCACCGAAAGGTAGTCGAGGATGCGGTCTTTCACTTTCTGCAAGTCGTAGTGGTCGGTGTCGAGAATCTCTTTCGCCTTCGGGATTTCAATCTCTCCCCCCGATGTCTTCGCCCAGGGGAGGATCGCCAGCCACTCAATGTAGTTGCGCGTGACCGAATAATCCGCCGCCATGGGCGACATGCGCGCCAAGCGGCCTAGTTCCTTCAACGCTTCTTTCTTGACGTCGTCGGGCATGCCCGCCGATTCGATCTTTTGCTTCAGCTCTTCGGTATCGCGCTGGCCTTCGTCCTGCTCACCTAGTTCTTTCTGGATGGCCTTCATCTGCTCGCGCAAGTAGTACTCGCGCTGCGTCTGCTGCACCCGATCCTGCACTTCCGACTGGATCTTGTTGCGCAGTTGCTGCACTTCCAGTTCCTTGGCGAGGTGGTGATTGATCTTTTCCAGGCGCACCCTGACGTCGGTCGTCTCCAGCGCCTCCTGCTTATCCGCTGTTGACAGTGACGGCAGCGACGAGGCGATAAAGTCCACCAGGCGTCCCGGCTCTTCGATGTTCATCGCCACCGTCGAAAGCTCGTCGGAAAGCGTCGGCGAACCGGCCACGATCTGCTGGAACAAGGTCAGAACATTGCGCTGCAGCGCTTCAATCTCGGAATCCTTGGGCGGAATCGTCTCGGGAATGGTGGTCACCTGCGCGCGCATGAAGGGCGAGAGCTGCGCGAAATCGGCCAGGCGCACCCGCTCCAGTCCTTCGGCAAAAACGAACAGGCTCTGGTTGGGCATCTTGACGACTTTATGCACCACCGCCAGCGTTCCGATGCCGTACAGATCGGACGGCTGCGGCGAGTCCACGCGCGCTTCGCGCTGCGCCACCACCACGATGGTCTTGTCCTCGCCCAGCGAGTTGATCAGTTGCACGGAACTTTCCCGCCCCACGGTCAGCGGCAGCACCGCATGGGGGAATAGGACGGTGTCGCGCACCGGCAAAATGGGCAGCGACCGCTCGGTAGTTTCGTACGGCGTGTGCTCGGAAGAATTAGGATTGCTCATGCTGTTCCCTTGAGTGACTTGCACTCAACCTTGGATGAACTAAACTCGCAAAAAGATGCAGCCTACGAGCTAGGTTGTTGAACTATAGACCTTTTTTAGCCTTTTGCAAGACACAAAACGGTTACAGCCCCCCACTGGGTCCGGTCCTTCCGAGGGACGTGCTCCCTGCTGCGCCCCAGCCAAAATCAACGCTGCAGCTTTTCCCAGCGCTGAAGCGCTGGGCTAAGCTAGGTCGCCCCTCCGGGGCTGCATTCCCCTGTGCTTGGTTTCCACCAGACTGTGAAAACGAGTTCTCATGCACACTCTGTAGCGTTTCCCGCCTCCCCCTAAAAGACGTGCTTCGCGTCCTCGCCTTTGAACACCAGCTCTTGCAGGACTCGCTGGTTGGTTGCATTCAAGACGTAAATCGTCTGACTCTCACTGGCCTTCGCGCTCAGAGGAACCAGCGTGCACTTCGCGCGCACCTCCGCCGGCTTCTTCGTCCCCAACTGGCGGAACACCATGATGTGGTCCGAGCCCTCCATTACATGACGGACCTCATAGTTCCCCTTGGGCAACAGCGTGTCCGCCACCCGCACGTTCTCGGAAAACTTCACCTGATAGGTGTCCGCAATTGCCAACTTGTTCTCGGCGGCTGCAACCGCGCCCAGTATGAAGATGCACATCACGATAAGAATCCCAGCAAACATCCGACGCATATAAAGCCCTCCTAGGCTCCGGGCCAGAGCGACCCACCTTCAGGCTAGAACGAAGGAGCGGTTCCCGCTGTGCATTGCCTCACACGGGGTTGTGACGAAACGACAGCGCGGATGTTTGCCTGAAACCTGAGACGTGTAACCTAGTCTCATGAAGATCGAGATCAGAAACGAGACCGCAGCCGATGTCCCGGGAATTGAGGCCGTGACGATCTCCGCGTTTCTGAATGCGCCACACACAAGTCACACCGAGCAGTTCATCGTCAGCGCATTGCGTAAGGCCGGAAAACTTACGGTCTCACTCGTTGCGGATGCTGACGGCAAGGTTATCGGCCATGTTGCAGTGTCTCCAGTATCCATATCGGACGGTGCGTCTGCTTGGTTCGGGCTCGGACCGATTTCAGTAATGCCAGAGCATCAACGCCGCGGCGTGGGCTCCCGTCTTATGCGCGAGGCTCTGCGCATCCTTCGTGAGCAGGGCGCGGCTGGCTGTGTATTGCTTGGGGACCCCGAGTACTATAGCCGATTTGGCTTCCAAGTCGATCCGAACCTCATTCTCCCACACGTTCCGCCGGGATGCTTCCAGGCAATCTCGTTCGACTCATCTCGGCCCCACGGCACTGTCTCATACCACGAGGCATTTAATGCACACGACTAATTCGGCAAATCAGAGCGTCCTCAACCGACTACCGTAGCGCCGGCGTCTTGCCGGCTGTCAATCGGCAAGGCACAAAAGAAAGCCGCGGAACGAGCAAAATCATCCAGTCAGGACTTAGGACCGACTCTCCGGATAAATTCCCAGCACTTTCACCAGTTCCGCCACCTCGCCCAGGTGGCGCAGGGCATTGCGCGAGGCTTCATCGTCGCCGCGCAGCAGGTCCACGAAGAATACGTATTCCCACGGACGCCCGCGCATGGGCCGCGACTCGATCTTGCTCAAACTGATATCGCGCAGCGCGAACACGCTGAGCGCCTTGAACAACGCTCCCGGAATGTTCTTTACGCTGAAGGCCAGCGACGTTCTATCCGCATTCGCCTTATTCGGATTCCGCGCCGCCCGCGGCTTGCCCCGGCGAATCAGAAAGAAGCGCGTAAAGTTCTTCTTATCATCCTCGATTCCAGCCTTGAGAATCTTCCCCGCATACACTTCGGCGGCCCGCCGGCTGGCGATCCCGGCCGCGTCGCGCAAGCCCTCCGCCACCACGTGTTTCACGCTTCCAGCCGTGTCGTAGAAGGGCACCGGCTCCAGCTTGGGATACTTCGCGAACAGGTCGCGGCACTGATCGAGGGCTACGGGATGCGAGAACACTCGCCGCACATCTCGAAGCTTGGCGCCGGGCAGCGCAATCAGATTGTGCACAATGCGCAGGCGAAACTCGCGCACGATGTGCACGTTGCGGCTGAGGAGAAGATCGAAATGCTCGGCGACCGAACCGGCCAGCGAGTTTTCGATCGGGATGACCGCGCCGTCCACCGTTCCTCGCGTGACTCGGTCGAAGACCTCAAGCGACCGCGCACACGGGACCACGGTCGCCCGCGGCAACATCGCCTCGGCTGCTTCGTGGCTGAAAGATCCGAGTTCTCCCTGGATCGCAATTCTCATGAAGCCCTCAGCGGCATCGGGTCATCGGGTGATCGGGTCATCGGGTCATCTAAGTTCAAATGCTCTTGACTTTCGATCACCAGATGACCCGATCACCCGATCACCCGATGCCACGCCAACTCCTTTGTCATCACCAGAGCGTCCAACTGGTTCGAATAGTACCCCGCAACCGTCTTTTCCACGAAATACCCTTTCTGCTTGTAGAAACGAATCGCGGGTTCATTATTCACCGGCGTCTCCAGCGCCACCGCGACCGCGCCCGCTCGCAGCAACTGCTCTTCCGCGGCTTGCAGCAAGGCCGAGCCGACGCCCGATCGCCGCGCCTCGGCGACCACATCGATGGTGATGATGTGTCCACGCGCGCGGCGAGTCTCCGCCACGATAAAACCTAGAATTCCGCAACCCGTAATCGCGGCCGGTGCGCCGCCGTTGCCCTCCCCGCCTTCGCCTTCGGCCACCAGAGTAAACGACCCTGGCCGGCGTATATAAAATGCCATTTCCGGTTTCGAGTATGCCAATTGCGGATCGAAGCACGCCTGGTCAATCCGCCACAGCGTTTCAAAATCGGCTTTCTGGAATTGCCGGATGCGGAAAGACACGCCGCCATTGTAGCGGGTGAGTGGCTGAAGAATAGAGAGAAAGAGCGGCGACTGTCACAATACGACCGAGATCCGGGCGCAGGCCGCCCACTCATTCGCAACAAGTTCTCAGTTCTCAGTAGGAACCGGCTGGTTCTTAGGTTTTACTGGGAACTGACAACTGAGAACTGAGAATTTTTTCCCTTTTCCACCACTTGCGCAGCCGCACCGATTAGAAGTACGATTTCTGCCAAGAGGTACTGTGGGGCGTTTCATCCTCATCGACGTGGCCGTGGCGCTCGCTCTCTTCCTCCTCTGGTATGGCTGGTTTGTGCGTTACAACCGGCGTCGCGCCGCCGGCGTGCTGCAGTGGGTGCAGGCGGCATGCCTGGGAAAAGGCCGCATCGCAGATCTGCGATGGCAGGCCAGCAGCTCGCGGCTGAAAGCCACTCTGCATCTATCCTCGCGCTGGTTTGAGGACGCTCGCCTCACCATTCGCCTGTTGCCCCGCCCGCTCCCGGTGCAGTGGGCCCTGAGCCGCTGGCAACAGCAGGAGGAAACGCTCACCTTCGAGGCCGACATGGGATTTCCCCCGGGCTTCCATCTCGACGTCATTCGTCACCGCTGGTCGGGCCACAGCGGAGCGAAAAGCTCGACGCACACCCGCCCCTGGATCATCCACCGCCCCGGGCCCGTCATTCTGACCACCAAGGAAGACTGGCCGGCGGAGCTCAGCCCCGTGGTCAATGCGCTGGCCTCGTGGCGCGACAAGGATTTCGTGGGCGTCCGCTTCAACTCCACCTCGCCGCACTTCACTGCCACGGTCGCGCTCGAAAACCTCTCCGATCAAAAATCGGCAGCCGCGTTGCTCGGGCTTTTCCGGGAACTGGCGGCCAGTTCCTCCGCTAAACAACACTAGAGCTGGTTTCAGGATCGGATTCGGGTGGGGCACGGCTTCAGCCTTGCTGCTAGGCTGGAAAAATGTGGGCTTTAGGCCTGAGGAAAGTCTGCATAGGCGGCCCCTTGTCGGTTCAAACGTGGACGGCGAGAACCGGGCAGGGTCCTAACTGGATCACCCGATAGGTTGTCGAACCAAACACCGCCAGATCCAAGGCGCCGCGGCCATGCACTCCCATAACCACCACGTCGGTTTGCGTTTCCAGGGCGAGTTGAATGATCTGCCGGTATGGTTTTCCGAGGCGCACCGCCGTCTTAATCTTGAGGGTCTTCGGTCCCTCCGGTGGAATCAGTTTATCGAGGCGCTCGGTCGCTGCTGCTCTGGCCTCTTCCGTCTTGGACGGACTTGCGACCTCCTCCAACACGTGCAGCAGGGTGAGCTCGGCGTCGTACTCCGCAGTCGCGGAGATCGCATAGTTAAAAGCGCGCTCTGAATTCTCCGAGAAATCCGTACAGAAAAGAATTCGGCTCAAGTGGTGGACGTGGCCCCGCTCTTTCCCCGCGGCCATATCTGCGGCCATAGCCTCGTGCGGCGGCTTACATACTGCGAGCAGCGGGCACGAAGCCCTGCGCATCACTCGGTCGGTCACCGACCCCAGCATCAGGCGGTCATACCCTCGCCGGCCGTGCGTTCCCATGACGATCACGTCCGTTTTCCGCGCTTGCGCAAACGACAGAATCGAGTCCGAGGCTATTCCCTGGTGCACCACGAGCTCCGGCTGAATTTCATCGTGGGTGTGGTTCTTCACGAATTCCTGCAGTTGCTCCTTGCCGCTCTCGCAAACCGCCTGGCAGAACTCATCATAAAGCCCGGCAGAGGCTGTAAAGCCTGCGGAAGGAAATCGGAATGGCTCTACGATATGGAGCGCCACCAACTTGGCTCGATAGTGTTCGGCCAGCGATAGCGCATGACGATACGCCCTTACCGAGAACTCTGAGAAATCAATTGGACAAAGGATGAGTTTAATTTCCAGCATGGTCCCTATTCGGCGGTCGATTCATGATTCATGCGCGGTTTGCGATTCCTCATAGACGTCGCGGCGATATCATCCCCCGCTCTTACTGCCACGCTCTTGCGGGTCGCCGATAATCACCCACCGCGGCATCGCGCCCACGATTGCGCCGATGAGCAGCGCTCCCAAAAAGGTATAGCCTCCCTCAATCCACAGCAGATCGGGCACGACGCGCGACGAGGTCACCGCCGTCACGGTTGCGAAGATCGCAGCGAAGATCACGAGCCAAAGCGCCGCAGCCACTTCGACGCCGTGGGCCAACGTTCGCGAACCCAGCCACCGCAGCAGTCCCGCGACGCCGTAGGCGAACAGTACGCACGCACCCACGCTGAGCAAATGCGGAGCCAACATCCGCGCCAACGCTAACGTCTGCGCCTTACTCAATCCGAGTGCCATCGTCCATCGCGGCCGGAACAGATATTGGGAGTGCCAAGCCATGCCCAGCACCCACGCCGCCGCGCCCGCCAGCAGCACGGGTAAATGCACGATTCTTCGCGTTCGCCACGGAACCTGGTTCAACGAAACCTGGTTCAACGAAACCTCGTTCAAGGAGGGCGTGGGCTTGGCCTCGACCGCATCTGGAATGCACTCCTGTCCGCAATCGGCGCGCTCCGGCCAGCGCGTGCAATCGGCCAGCCGCAGTTTCGGCGGGCCCGCCAATCCAGTCCACGCGGCCCGCAAGGCGTTGAACCGCACCGACACTGGCGCTTGCGTCTCCGGACAATTCACCGTCCGCCCCTCGCGATATGTGTGGAAAATCCGTTCGCCCCAAAGCACCGGCAGCAACAGGATCAGACAAGCTCCAACCAGGAAGAGGAACAACCCGAACAGCAGCGGCATGACGTGCCTCCTTTCCTGGCACGAAGCATTCGTGCCAGGCGGAAGGTTCTACCTAATGTCCTACCCAAGGTCCCTACCAAAGACCGTAGCGATCTCAAACGTGAAGCATCCGACGAGCGTCGAATGTTGCGATCAGGGTATTCGGGGCGCGACCCGCGCGCTGTGATCATCATCACCCCAGCGCGTGACGGGACCCCACGCCCTTTAGATGAGGCCCTTGCGAACTTTTAGAAGGAAATCCTCGGCATCAGCGCGTGCCTTCTCCATCATCGTCGAATTGCTGCTGTGTTCGAATTCCATTTCATGAAGCACAAGGTCGGCAGCAATCTTCGGTGTGTATCCTCGCTTAATGAGCACCCGGGCACGCTCGGCGAAAGGAACGCCGGTGTCCAGTTTTGCTTCCGGTTCCGCTGCAAAAAAACTGGTTCCGGCCTCGCACTTGTGTTCGCGAAACTTCGCAGCGGCCAGGCGGTCGTAAGCGCCCTTCGCCTCTTCTCCGGTAAGCAGCGTGGGGACGGGGAATTTCCAGCGACATTTGGAGCAGGCCCAGCCCTTGGCATCGCCCCCGATCCAGATTAACGCGCGCTCCATATCGGCAACCCGAAACAAATGTTACCGCAAGGAAACCCGCCACGATAGAGCGCAGCCGCTGTCGAGTTGCGGGATGAAAGACGTTCTATCCAGAGGGCAAGCAGCCAGCAGGCTCAGCGCCAGCCGCACTTGGTTCGAGCGGAACCGATGGCAAGCGAGCCGCGCGTCTTGGTTTGCCGAGAGGGATTGAGACCTGGCCCCTGACCAGCTTGCAGCAACGGCTGGTGAAGACCGGAGGGCGGCTGATCAAACATGCGCGTTACTACTAGCTACTGCTGGCGGAAGGACATCCGACGCGGCGGCGGTTCAGGGCGATGCTGGGCCGGATCGCTCTGCTCCCGGTACCGACGGGATAGACGGATAGGGTGGTCGAGTCGGCATCGGAAATCGGTCTTACCAGAAGGCTGGGCGAGGAGGAGTCTTGCAAAAAAAGGGCGCAAGATGGTGCGATTCTGGCCGTGCCGGTGCGGATGGCAGGCCCTGGGAGTACTCCGATAGAAAGATCGTTTCGCAATGTCGCGATCCGGCGAGATGGACATACAATGGTGCCGTGTTCGAGGTCAAAAAGGCGGTTCAGTTCTTCTTGCAACACAAGTTCGTCGCTGCCCTCACGGTGTTCTCTTTGTCGTTCTCGGTGCGCCTTGCCATGCTGATGTACCTAGGGCATATAGAACGACGAGGAACTGGCGAAGTCGACAGCATAGCTCTGGCACTGCTTAGCAAGCATCAGTTTGCCGATCCCTACGCCGTCGCGACGGGACCAACGGCCCATACCACGCCGTTTTACCCCTTGGTCGTTGCCGGCGTGTATGCCCTTTTCGGCCATGGCAACATGGGCTACCTGGTTCGCTCGCTGCTGGTTATAGGCGCCTATTCATTGCTCTATTCGTCTTATATCTGGTTGGCGCACAGCTTCGGTTTTTCTAAAGGAGTGGGTCTAATTGCCGGCTTTTCCGCTGCTTTGCTGCCGGTTAAAAGGTCAGCCGAGGTTTTTCGTGGCTGGGAAGAGCCTTACGCAGCGATGGGCCTTGCTGTGCTCTTGCTATTCACGCTGAGGCACTGGCGCGCGCCCTGTAGAAAAGCCAGAATGGCGGTGTTACTTGGTGTGGCCTGGGGAGCTGTGTTCTACATAAGCTTCTCGCTCGCAGCGGTTCTGGCAGGCGTGATTCTGATGGACGCCGTGGTGCGTCCATCTTGGGCAACAGTACGGGATAACGCGCTCATCGTCCTGGCGGCGGTAGCCGTGATGTCTCCATGGGTCATCCGTAATAGTGTCGAACTGCATAGCTTGGTGCTTATGCGCACGGCCTTCGGTCAGAACCTGTGGTGCTCCAACAACGATCACGCGCACCCCTCAGTCGAACTTATCAACGCCGATCCAATCGCGCTAGGCATGTATCCGTACACGTCCGTGCAGGAGGCGTTGAAGGTCAGGCAGATGGGCGAAGCGGCCTATGATCGCTACGATCTGCAGCGGGCGCTGCAATGGATTCGACAGAATCCGCGCAAGTTTGCGGATTTGTCGCTGCTCCGTTTCCTCTATTTCTGGGGGGGACCCTTGGAGCACCCCTTCGAGCTCATTGTGACCACGCTGTATACGCTTGCGGGCCTGCTCGGCCTGTTTGTCATGAAACGATATGTCGGAATCCTGCAATGGCAGCTCTGGATTGCCACCCTGGTCAGCTTCCCCGCGGTGTATTACTTCGCTCAATATGCGACCCGGTACCGTACCCCGATCGACTGGATGATCTGGTTGTCAGCTGGACAGGCCTTGATCGTGATCACCCGTAGAGTTTGGCCGGATGGCGTCATGGCGGAAAGGACCACATCCGAACCCACGATCTCGGCTCCATGAATGCGATTTTTCTTGCAGGCGACGAAAATCTGTTGCGTTCAGCCTTCTCTTCCGCTCGCGCTGCCCGCGGACCGCGGAAGCCACGCGGCCCTGTCCCCCTACTCCGGTTTCGCCACAAACCGGTAGCCCACTCCGCGCACCGTCTGCAGGTGTTTGGGCTGCGAAGGATCTTCTTCAATATACCGCCTGAGCCGCACCACAAAATTATCGATGGCGCGCGTGTCGGTATCTTCGCGCAGTCCCCACACATCTTCCAAAATCGCTTTGCGCGACACCATGCGGCCTTCGCTGCGCACCAGATAGCGCAGAAACTCCGCCTCCATCACCGTCAGATGGATCGTATTTCCCAGCGTGCGCAGTTCCAGTTCCGCGAAGTCGATCGACTTGCCGCAAAAACTGAAGCTGTCGCCGTCAGATTCCCGCTCGCCCACCCGCGCGGTCCCCGTCGTCCCACGACCGGCCGGGCGGGCGTCTTTGGTCTGGTCGTCCTTCGTCCCGGCGTTTTTCATCCACCCACTGCGCCGCAGCAGGCCCTCCAAGCGCGCCATCAGAATCGCCAGCTCGAACGGCTTCGGCAGATAATCATCCGCGCCCGACGCGAATCCCTGCAGCACATCTTCCGGACGCCCGCGCGCCGTCAGCATCAGAATCGGCACATAGTTCTTCTTTTCGCGCAGCAAGGCCGCGACTTCAAAGCCGCTCTTGCCCGGCAGCATCACGTCGAGCACCACTGCGTCGAAGCGTTCCTCTTTTTCAACCAGCCTCTCCAGACGCCGTCTCGCCATCGGCGGCAACTTCCACCTCGTGCCCTTCGGCTTGCAGGTTGAAGCGCAGACCCTGCGCCAGATGCGCCTCGTCTTCCACGACCAGCACGCGGCTCATGCTTCCGTCACTTTCCGCGGCAATTCCAGGGTCACGGTCGTTCCCTTCCCTGCGCCTTCGCTCTGGGCAAATACCCGGCCGCCGTGGTTGCGCGCAATCGAGCGCACGATGAACAATCCCAGTCCCGTGCCCTTCATGCGCGGACGGCCGCGCTGGCGCACGCGGTAGAAACGTTTAAAAATGCGCTTGAGTTCATTCTGCGGAATGCCGACGCCCCGGTCGCGCACGCGGAGCACGACCTTCTTCTCATCCGGAACCTTCAACTCCACCGCGATGTGTACGCCATCAGGCGAGTACTTCACGGCGTTGTCGAGCAGGTTGGTAACGGCCGTGTGCAATTCGTCGGGGTCCCCCAACACACGCGCGCTGCCGGGCTCGGGCAAAGAGTCCCGGTAGTCGAGATCCTGGGGCGGCAGATGATGACGCGTGCGCGCCAGTTCCACGCACTCGCGGACCAGGGCATTGAAATCGACCGGCAAGCGCTGCGCCTTGCTTTTCTTCTGTCCGGCGGCGCCGGCTTTCAGCACCTGTTCCACCGTGCCCATGAGGCGCTCGGTGTCGACGAGCATCGATTGGTAAAACTCGCGGCGCTGACTCTCGTCCACTTCGCGCCGCTGCAGCGTTTCGAGATAGAGACGAATGGAGGCAATCGGAGTCTTGAGTTCGTGAGTGACGGCATTGATGAAGCTGTCGTGCTGCTCGTTGCGCCGGATTTCGCGCACCAGAAAGATCGTGTTGAGAACGAGGCCGGTGATGATGGCGCCGAAGAAGATGATGCCGAGGAAGACCTTGATGCCTTCGCGCCAGTTGAGGATGATCCAGCCGCTGCCCACCGCAAAGGCCACCGCGGCAAGGCAAACGCCAAGCGTGAGAAAGAACGCAATCGCTTTGCGCCGGCTGGAGATCCGCACAGGGAGATTGTAGCGCGGCAGGTGTCAGGCCTTAGGGAAGCTCTGATTAAGTACCATCGAAAACCTTGAACCACGGGGTACACAGGGGTGCACGGAGGCCCCGGAAACTTAATCAGAGTTTCCTTAGGTGTCAGGTCTCAGGGAAACTCTGATTCAGTACCAGCGAAAAGAGGGGATTGAGCAAAAGGGTGGAAGTCTTATGCAAAGGAACTGCGCATAGGAAAGCCCGCCGGAATGCACGCAGGTTCCTAAGTACTTGAACGTTCAAGGGCTGGAGGTGGGGCGGGCGCGAGTTGGGGATGGCATTGCAGTTGCTATACACCATAATGTACGTATACATAATTATCTTAATAGACTTACTAGGTATTCATGAACGCGGCCCACGCAGTTCTGGAATACGCCAAAGCGAAACGCCCCCTAGCGATCCCCTCCCAGCGGACGGAAGAAGACAATGCTCGCCTGCCTCGCCGAGCCGTCGACTTTGGATGGCGCTTCCACGCCAAGCCAATTCGATTGCTTCCGGACTCTTCCTTGTCGCTGTTTCCCGTTCGCCAACGCGCCACCGCAGCGTTGCTCACCCAGTATTGCGCCGATGGCAATTCGTTGACCTCCTGCCTGCAGTGCGGCGCCTGCACCGTGAACTGCCACCTTGCCGAAACCGACGGACTGCTGTTTCCCCGGCGCCAGATGTCCCTTCTTCAGCTCGGCGAAGTGGACAAACTGCTGGTGGATCCGGCGGTATGGCTCTGTTTCAATTGTGCGGACTGTACGTCGGGTTGTCCGGCCAAGGCTGGGCCGGGGCGGATCATGGCGGCAATTCGGCGCCTGGCGGTGGAGCGCTATTCCGTGCCTCGCGGTTGGGGCCGGTGGGCAAATCAACCGCGAGGGTTTCTGAGCATGCTGCTGGCGGCGATCGCACTGCTGCTGGCGGCAATCGCGATGGGCGGCTCGTTCTCTCCTCAAGTCAGCCCGGTACGCTACGCCAGCATGCTCCCGCATTTCACGGTGAATTTGTTCTTTGGCACGGTTGCGGGCATGGTAATGATCGCGGCCGCGATCGGCGCTGCTCGCGCGTGGAGGGCGTTCACTGGCGAAGCGCTCTGGATGGCCCGCGTTGGCCGTCTCCTCCGCTCTCTGGTCGTAGTCGGTCGCCAGATCGCAACCCACCAACAGTTTTCCGAGTGCCGGCAATTCCCCTTAAGCCGATGGGCGCATATCTCGCTGTCTTACGGCTTCCTGACGCTGCTGGCGCTGGCGGGCGTGGCGGCGGTGCGAATCGCGGTTCACGCTCCCTATCCTCTTCCGGCTTCCCACCCCCTCAAAATTGCAGGCAATCTTGCCGCCGCGCTGATGATCGGCGGGGGTCTGTACTTCTGGGTTCAGCGGCAGCGCGAATCGCGGAAGAGCGGCTCCAGTTCATGGTTTGACTGGGCGTTGCTGGTGGAACTTCTGCTGGTGGGCACGACGGGCGTGCTGGCCGAAGTCTTTCGCTGTGCCAATATCGCGGCGCTCGCCTATCCAACTTATTTTTTGCATTTGGCCTTTGTTTTCGTTTTGCTGGCGGGTGCAGCGCATTCCAAACTCGCGCATGTGTTCTACCGAACGGTCGCGCTTACGGCAGAGGAGTACCAAGCAGCGGCGTCAGAGCCCGGCCTGGAGCCGGGGAGGGTGGCGGCATGAACGGCAACGGTTCGGCAACTCAGATTGTTCCTCTCGCCGCCTTGCTTGCGAAAAAGCCCGAGGAACTTGAAACCATGGCCGATGACGAGCTTGTGGCCGGCTATCAATCCCTACGGGATCAGGAAGACGGCGCCCGCGGGTCGTATCCGAACATCGGCCGTCTCTATGGAACCGCGTTGGAACGAGAGAAAGACCGGCGCGAAATCCGCGCGCAGGCGGAGAGCTCGGATGCGGAGATGCATGCCTGGTATGACCGAGCCCGAAACCAGCCCTGCACATGGTGGCTGAAGAACCATCGGGTTGCCAAGCACGCCTTGGAGACCTGCATCGCCTGTGGTGTGTGCACTTCCGAATGCCCGGCGGCGCACTACTTTGCCGAATACAATCCCCGCACGATTGTCGATGCAGCTCTGTCTGAAGACGAAGAGCGCCTGATTGAACTTTTGAAATCCGATGTTCTCTGGTACTGCGGGCAGTGCGGTTCGTGCATACCGATGTGCCCCCGCGAGAACAACCTGATGGGACTGGTCTCTTCCTTGCGCTTCCTGGCGCAATTGAAGGGATACCACCTGTCGAGCGTTCGCGGACGGCAGCAATATGCCATGCGGCATCTGTGCGGCGGAAACTTGTGGAATCGCGGCTTCTCGCTGTACTTCCGGAATGTAACCGCTGAAGGTCACCCGGATTTCGGCCCGCGCTACGCAAGATATCAGTCCGAGGCGGAGGGTCAGATGATTCGGCTAGGCGCCAGCCCGGATCGGCCAGGGCATTTTGGCGGACGCAAACTCTCACCCCAGACGCTGGCGGAATTTCGTTCGTGCCTGGTCTCGGGTGGAACCCTGGTGTTGTGGAATCAGCTGGAGAACCACGCCAACGAAGATGCGAAGAAAAGCGACGTCTCGATTGAGGAATATCACAATCGGGTTCACCGGGAAGGATAGGCCAAAGAAGAACCGAGATGGCGACCGCGACGATGGCACCGGAGAAGATCAAAGAAATTCCGGAGAATAACTTTTTCCTGACGCCGAGCTGCATTCTCGGCGCCGTCAACCCGGGGACGGAAGCGCTCATCGGCCGCATCTACGATTTGCTTGGACTGCATTGGAAAGCGGCGGGAGATTCGCCGGATTCGCAATGCACGTGCTGCACGGGCTTTTCGTCCCACGGGGATCTGATTTCGATTGAGAGCACGCTGCTGGTAACGGCGCGCCTGTGGTCCGTGGCGGCGGAGATGGGCTTGGAGAACATCACTACCGCTTGCGTAACTTCGTACGCGATTCACAACGAATGCCTGGAAATGTACGAGCGCGAACCGGGATTGGAGGAGCGCGTGGACGGGTGGCTGCGGCAAGCCTGCGGCCGGCGGTTGCGGATTCCCCAACACGTGGTTCACGGCAGCGACATCCTGTATCGCTATCGCGAGGCGCTGGCGAAGAAGCTCCGCTATCGATTGGTCGATCACAAGACGGGACACGCCTTGCGCATCGTGGATCACGTGGGATGCCATTACGCCAAGGTTTTTCCCGAGAAGTCCATTGGTGGCGCGGAGTCCTGTGACGTGCTTACCGGACCGATTCGCTCTTGGGGCGGCGAAACCGTGGACTACCCGGAACGGCGCCACTGCTGTGGCATGGGGTTCCGGCAGTGCGCGATTCGACCCAATCGCGGCTACACCATGGCCTGCGTGCTGAAAAAACTGGAGAGTATGGAGCCCTGGAAGCCGGATGCGATTCTCACCAATTGTCCCGGTTGCAACCTCTTCCTCGACAAAGAGCAATGGGCAATCCTGCAGATGACGGGAGTCGAATACAACATTCCAACACTCTCTTACACCGAACTGGCGGGCTTGTTGCTGGGCTGGGATCCCTATGAAGTGGTTGGCATCCAGTCCCACACCGTGCCGGTGGAACCTCTGCTCGACAAGATTGGGATTCCCTACGACCGATCCAAAGAGTGGCTCCAGGAGCGGCTCTCGGACAGTGCAGGAGCTTAGGCAATGGCAAATCGCGTATGCATCATCGGAGGCGGGGTTGCGGGCATGCAAGTGGCGCTCGTCCTCAGTTCGCTCGGCGTCCCTTCCTTGCTGCTGGAAAAATCGTCGGCCTTGGGCGGGCGCGTTCCGCTGCTCTCCAAGACTTTTCCGTTCTTCAACAACGATGGATTCAACGATGGAAAGGAATTCACCGATGCGCTGGAACGGGAGCTTGGTTCGGCGCTGGTGTCCGAAGTTCGCCTGAATACGACGGTCGACCGCGTCGACGGGGATTTTCCCGACTTCAGAATTCGACTGAACGATGGAAGCATGGTCAACGCCAGTTCCATCGTTGTCGCCACCGGCTTCACACCCTTTGATCCCACCAGCCTGAAAGAGTACGGATACGGCACGTATCCCAACGTGGTAACGGCCAGTGAACTGGAGTGGATGCTGAATGCGCGCGGCCCCACCGGCGGCAGGCTCGTGCGCCGCGACGGGAAGCCGGCGGAGAGGCTGGCGATCGTGTTCTGCGTCGGTTCCCGCAACCGGCGGATCGGGGCGCCCTTTTGCTCACGCATTTGCTGCTCTTACAGCACCAAGCAGGCCAGCACCGTCATGGAGCGGAATCCTGGCGCCGTGGTCGTTTGCTTCTACATGGACGTCCGCACCTACGACCGCGGGTTCGAGGAGATGTATTCCCTGGCCCAGGAGCGAGGAGTCCGGTACGTTCGCGGACGCGTCTCCCAGTGCAAGCAACTGGCGGATGGCTCCATCTCGGTGCGCGCCGAAAACACCCTGCTTTCGCGGCCATTCTCGGGAGAGTTCGACCTGGTTTCTCTCTCCACCGGAATGCGGCCGTGCGAAAACGCAAACGAATTGGCGCGCATTCTCGGTATCGGCTGTGGCCCCGATGGGTTCTTCCTCTCCCGGGAGTGGTTCCGCCATCCGCACGATGCCACTCGCGACGGTGTGTTCCTTGCGGGCTGCGCCACCGGGATGAAACCGATCCGGAACTGCATGATCGATGGCGCGGCCGTGGCCGCCAGAGTAACCGCGGTGCTGCGCGAAACTGGATCCCCGTTATTCGGCCGCAACCGCACCCCGGCAACCGGACTGCAGCCGGCCGCCGGAGAGTTTAGCACTTCGTTAGAACCCAAAACGCACGATTCACTTTCATGAACGTAAAAGGAGAAATTATGTCAACTACAACTCTGAAATCAAACCACATCTTCAGCTACCTCAAACCGGAGGAGATCGATTTCCTCAGCAACTACGCGACCACCGAGCAATACAAGGCGGGTGCGATCGTTTACCGCAAGGGACAGCCGGCATCCCGTGCGTACGTCCTGCTGGAAGGGGAAGTCCTGCTCCGCGTGCCCTCGCAGACCGGCCACGACCTTATCGTTGAACAGGCGAGTTCGGGCACGATGATTGGCGCGAGCGTGCTGCTGGGAGAGACCTATATGGTAACCGCCCAGTGTCTTACCGACTGCAAGATCATGAGCATCGGCAAAACGCCTTTAGAGCGGATCGTGGAAGCGAATCCGCAAATGGGACTCGTCATTGAGAAGTACCTAGCTGAGATGTACTACCAGAGAAGCATCGACCTCATGCACAAGCTGGAAGCCTTGATACGGGAAGTGCCGCCGGAGACAGAGTGGGAGCGGCGACCCGTGGCCATCGCGTGAGAACCAGATGGTGAACGGTTCCTGAATAGCGTGTGGAGCAGAGAACGAAGAAGGCTCTCGACGGCGACCAAACCCAGTCGCTTCGAGAACCTTTCCTGAGACCTGCTTCTCAGTCGTTGCCCGCGGCCGCCGCCATCACTTGCGCCGCCTTCACATCCCGTACCAGAGCTGGCTTGGGCGGCAGGTTATCGAGCGTAACTTTATACACGTGCCGTGCCAGCCCTAGTTTCTTGAGCGCCCAGATGCCGTACCAGTTCATGTCGACTTCGTACCACCTCAATCCATGACGAGCCGAAACCGGATGCGCATGATGATTGTTGTGCCAGCCTTCGCCAAAGGTCAAAACGGCGACGAGCAGGTTGTTGGTGGAAAGGTCTTTGGTCACAAAGCGCCGCGTTCCCCACATGTGGGTGACCGAGTTCACCATCCAAGTGGCATGCAGTCCGACCACCACGCGCGCAAACACTCCCCACAACAGCCACGGCCATCCGCCAATCGCGAACAGGATGACGCCCACGATAATGTTTGAGGTGTAGTGATACTTGGTCAGCCAGACGTGAACTTTATCTTTGGTCAGGTCGGGGACGTAACGGGCCAGGGTCGTGGTGTCGTGATGCATCGACTTGCCCATCAGGATCCATCCCATGTGCGACCACCACTTGCCGTCGATGGGCGAGTGCGGATCTCCCTGCTCATCGGAAAACTGATGATGAATCCGGTGGGTCGCCACCCAGAAAATCGGTCCGCCTTCGAGCGCCAGGGTCGCGCACCAGGTCAGGAAGTACTCCACCCACTTCGGCGTTTTGTATCCACGATGGGTCAGCAGCCGGTGATAGCTCATGCCGATTCCCAAGCTGCCCGAAATCCACCATAAGAAAATGGCGACGAAGAATGCTTTCCAGGTAAAGAAAAATAACGCCGCAACCGCGCCCACATGAAACAGGCCCATGAAGATCGCCGTGACCCAGTTGAATCCATCCCGGCTCGCCCGGTCTTTGCGGCTGGAGGCTTCTCCCGCGGCGCTCATGGCTTGGCCCGCAGCTTCGCTCATGGTCTCGCGCACTGTCTGACTCATTGTTTTTTCTCCCCACACCCGTTCTGCTGAAGTCTTGATTAGACAATAGCAAGAGTCGAGGGAACCGCCGTGTAATACTTCTGTAATCCTCGCTGGATAAAGGGGTTACGAGCGTAATCCGTTCCAAGAAAGAACCCGGGCAGAACAATTCACCACGGAGGCACGGAGACACGGAGAAAAGCAATCTTTTGGGTTTTCCCGTTCCAGGTTTTCTCCGTGTCTCCGTGTCTCCGTGGTGAAAAAAACCGTCACTGCGGGCGATGTCGCGCGTGATTCCCCCGGCGGTCCCGGGCAGCAAACTGTTCGTGCACGTTCCGGCGCGGTGGAGTATCGTTAGCAGTTCGATCAATGTTTGCGAACAGGAGGTGTGCGTTGAAAGAGAAATGGGAGCAGGGAAAAACGTTGAAGGCAGCTCTATTGGTCGCGCTCGCGTTGTTCTTTTTTGTATTTGTGTTATGGGCGCAGAAGGACCAGCCTCCCGCCAAAGCGCCTGCCCCCGAAGCCAAGGCCGCGCCCGATGATTCCGGAAGAGTAAATCCGGTCAAGCCGACCCAGGAATCGCTCAACAAGGGCAAGAAAGTGTACGTGATTGACTGCGCGATGTGTCATGGCGAAAAAGGCGACGGCAAGGGCGACATGGCGTCGGACATGAAGAACGTCACCGACTTCACCAATCCCGACGCGTTGAAAAACCGCACCGACGGCGACCTGTTCCACACGATCCGCCGTGGCAAGGGCGACATGCCCCCCGAAGGCGACCGCGCCAAGGATGACGAAATCTGGAATCTGGTGAATTACGTCCGCGCGTTCGCTAAGAAGTAGAACGTGCCAGACTTCAAGGCTCGTGTGGGGACGGGCACCTCGCCCGTCCACGTAGGGACAGCCGCCCCCGGCTGTCCAAGCCGAGCGCAGCTCGGCAGTTGGTGGCGGTCGGAACAACTCTAGGATTCGATACGTCGTCTCAATCTACTTGGGTGCGGCTTTCACTTCCACCCCCGCCCATTTTTCCAGCAAAGTAAGTGTCGAGGCGTAGTCCAGGTCCTGCTGGCCTTCCTCGGCCGCGACGTCGTAGACCTCTTCCACGGCTTCGAGTCCGGGCAGGCGCACACGCGATTCCTTGGCCGCTTCGAGCGCCAGGCGAATATCTTTCAGCATCAGCCGCAGCGGAAAATTAGGCGAGAAGTCGCGCTTCAGAATGAACGGAGCTTTGTAGTCCACCACTCCCGATCGCACCATCGAAGCCTGCACCAGCGGCAACAACTTTTCCACGTCCACGCCTAATTTCGCGGCTAGTGTGAGCGCTTCGGCAAAGCCTTCATAGATGAGCGCAATCTGCAGATTCATGACCAGCTTCGTGGCCTGCCCCTTGCCGGTTTCGCCCATGTGGAACACCTGCTTGCCCATCGCCTGAAAAAGCGGCTGCAAGCGGGCGAGCGCGGCGTCGTCTCCGCCCGCCATAAAGATCAGGCTGCCCGCTTCGGCAGCGATCTTCGAGCCGGTCATCGGAGCGTCCACATAGTCGACGCCGCGCGCCTTCACGCGCTCGGCAAAGCGCCGCGTGGCCGACGGAGAAATCGTGCTCGAGTCCGCGATCATCATGCCCGAGGTCAGAACTGGCTCCACGCCGTCCGGACCAAAGAGCACGGCCTCGACTGCCTTCGTGTCGGAGACGCACATCCACACCACTTCCGCGCCCGTCGCCGCATCCGCAGGAGAAGCTGCGCTGCGCGCGCCTTCCACGTCCTTACCGCCAGTCCGATTCCACACCGCGACCTCGTGTCCGGCTTTGACCAGGTTCGCGGCCATCGACCGTCCCATAATTCCCATGCCCAGAAAAGCGACGCGCATCGGCGTTGATTCCTCCCGCGGCTCAGCCCCTGAAGGGGCGTTTGATTTTCGAACGACTTGCGGCATCGCTAAAGCGATGCCCTGATACGAAACTCTGAATTCGATTCGACCAGACTTGGATTAGATATGACCGGCAAAGTCGCGGTCAAGGAAAACACAATTCTTTACGCAGGAACAACCCAAAACAACGATCCAAAGAAATTGGCCTCCTGTGTGTCGATACCCCTCTCAGGAGCATCAAAATAGACTGGAGACTTACGAAAACAAAGCCGATAATCTGTGAATAGTCCGCGTTCTTCAGCAAGCTGGTCGACCTGATGTTAAAGTCCTCATTGAAAAATCCCGCGCTGCGCAAGCGAGCCAGTCAGTTCACGCGCCTGGTGCGGCGTTCCGCGGTCACACCTCGCACCGGAGAGACTCACAAACCGCAACTGGTTACGAACGGCGAGCTGGGCGTCACCTTCATCGGACACTCCAGCTTTTTTCTGCAAATTGGCGGACAGAACGTCGTCATCGATCCCAACTTCGCGCGCTGGCTCTTCGTTCTCAAACGCCTGCGCCAGCCGGGGTTGAACCTGCGCGACCTGCCTGCCGTGGATGTTGTCCTGGTAACGCACGCGCACTTCGATCACCTGCATCGCCAGTCCCTGCGCACCATCGCGCGCCAAACCCGGCGTCAGACCGGAACCGCGCCCACGCTGGTTGTCCCGCATCATTTGTTCGACCTGGTCGACGATCTCGGCTTCGGAGAAATTGTCGAACTCGAATGGTGGAACACTTATCGCCACGGCGCGCTCGACATTACCCACGTCCCCTCACGCCATTGGGGAGCGCGCATGATCAAAGATTCGCACCGCGGCTATGGCGGATACGTGCTGCGCGCCGGCAAACACTCCGTCTACCACGCCGGAGACACCGCCTACTTCGCCGGCTTTCGCGAGATCGGACGCCGCTTGTCGCCCGAAGTCGCGCTGCTGCCCATCGGCGCCTACAATCCGCCGCAGTTCCGCAACGTCCACACCAGTCCCGCCGACGCCACCCAGGCCTTTCTCGACCTGAAGGCCCGCTGGATGGTGCCCATGCATTATGGAACGTTCCGCCTCTCGCATGAGCCCCTCGATGAGCCTCTTCAGTTACTGGAACGCGCGGCGCGGAAGGCCGGCGTGAAAGACAAAGTGGCCGTGCTCGAAGAAGGCGTCACCCGCTTCTTCTGAAACATTCGCCGCAAAACGCGCTTGTATTACCATAGAGTACACGCGAGGTTTTCGATGAAATTTGGCGTCATAATTTTCCCCGGTTCAAACTGCGATCACGATGCGTTCTGGACGGCCCAGCAGGTGGCGAAGCAGGAGGCAACGCTCCTGTGGCACGACTCGCACGACCTCGAAAATTGCGATGTGGTGATTGTGCCGGGAGGCTTCGCGTACGGCGACTATCTGCGCACCGGCGCAATTGCGAAGTTCTCGCCCGTGATGGAATCCGTCCGCAAGTTCGCCGCTGGGGGCGGACTGGTCCTCGGAATCTGCAACGGCTTCCAAATTTTATGTGAGTCGGGATTGCTGCCCGGAGCATTGATGCGCAACGTCGGCTTGAAATATGTCTGCAAGCCGGTGCAGGTGAGAGTTGAAAACAACGAGACGCCGTTTACCAACGCCTGCCGCCAGGGCGAAGTGCTGACCATCCCCATCGGCCACATGGAAGGCAATTATTTTTGCGATGAGACGACGCTCGCCGAACTGAAGCGCGACCATCGCATCGTCTTTCGCTACTCGAACCCGCAAGGCGAAATCACGCGGGAAGCGAATCCCAACGGCTCGCTCGAAAATATAGCCGGCATCTGCAGCCCGGGACGCAACGTGCTGGGCATGATGCCCCATCCCGAACGAGCCGCGGAACCTGAACTGGGCGGCATCGATGGATGCAAGATCTTTGAGTCGATGGTGGAAGCGGGAATAGGTGTCAGGTCTTAGGTGTCAGGTTCTTCCTGAGACCTGCTTTAGTACGCCCAGCGCAGCAACGTCGCTCCAGAAGTGAATCCGGCGCCGACAGCAGCAATCAACAGCAGATCTCCCTTTTTTAATCGACCCTCATCCATAGCCGTCTGCATCGCGATGGGAATTGTGCCGGCTGTGGTGTTGCCGAAGCGCTCAATATTGATGATGACTTTCTCCATAGGCAGTCCCAGCCGGTCAGCGGTCGCTGTAATGATTCGCCGGTTTGCCTGGTGCGAGATGAAGCAATCCACATCCTTGCCCGTCAGATTGTTCTTGGCCAGTATGCGTTCCGTCATCTCCGACATCTTCTTCACTGCATACTTGAAAACATTCTTGCCATCCTGATGAATGTAGTGCATCTTGCGATCGACGGTTTCGTGCGACGCTGGGTTCAGGCTGCCACCAGCTGGCATGTAGAGGTATTGCCCTCCCATGCCTTCGATCTGGGCGACATGGTCGATCACACCAAGGCCGTCTTGATCCACCGTCGGTTCGAGCAAAACCGCGCCCGCTCCATCGCCAAAGATGATGCATACCGCTCGATCGGTGAAGTCCGTCATCGACGAGTTCACGTCCGAACCGATCACCAGCACCTTCTTGTACTGCCCCGACTCGACGAACTTCACGCCCGTGTTCAGGGCATACAGAAACCCCGAACATCCCGCGGAAACATCAAAGCCCCAGGTATTCGCGATGCCTAATTTATGTTGCACCAGGCAGGCCGTCGAGGGATACATCATGTCCGGCGTCACCGTGCCCACCACGATGAGATCGACTTCCTGCAAATCGAAGGGATGCGATTCCAGCAGGTTCTTCACTGCAGCGACAGCCAAGTCGCTGGCCGCTACTCCCTTGTCGACAAGGTGACGTTCTCGTATTCCGACGCGCTCCATGATCCATTCATTGGTTGTATCAACCATTTTTTCGAGGTCGGCGTTGGTCAGAAGGCGGGGCGGAACGTAGGTGCCGAGAGCGCTGATCTTAACGCGCTGAAGCTGGGTCAATGAGGTCTCCTGGAATAAAAGTGCGATGCCCGGTGAACTGACTATTTTCAACGATGAAGGCGAGAATGTAAAACCAGGTGTCAGGTGTCAGGTCTCAGGTCTCAGGTCTTAGGTCTTAGGTCTTAGGAAAACCTGCAACCACGATGGAGTGGAATGATTGTGTTTTTCCTAAGACCTAAGACCTAACACCTGAGACCTGCCCTACTTCAGGCGCGCCGCCAACTCCCCGAACAGCGGCAATTCAAAGCGTTCGCCTTGCCATGCCTTAAGCGACAGAACGATCCATAGGAACAACATCGCCAGCGAAGCCAAAATTCCGAACAGAAGAAACAGCATGGCAGCCGCGACATTCGAAAGCAAAAGCGCGGCAATGGTCAAAACGAAAAACACTCCCCAGAGCAACACGCTTTGCCAGGCGTGAAAGCGGACAAACCGCTGACTGCGGAATGCCGGCAGAAACAAAATCACCGCGCCAGCGACGAACGTAAGATAGGCGAGAGCCGCGACAGCCCGATCCGCCGGAGGAAGCGGTGTCATCGACCATCCGCATCCCGGACAGAACGCGGCGTTCGCCGGCATCGCCGTGCCGCAATGCGGACACTTGGCCGAAGGCTGCGCCGGATTCGCGGAACGATTCTCCGGGCTATTTCCGGAACTATTTCCCGGACGATTCGGCGGACTAGACAATTCGGCGTCCATTCGTCTTCTTGCGGCAGGGCTCGCAAACGCCATAAATCTGGAAAGTATGGCGGGTGGTGACGTAGCGGTGTTTGCGTCCAATCTCGTGTTCGATTTCTCCGACTTTCTCCGAAAAAAATTCCACCGATGCGCCGCACTCGGTGCACACCATGTGGTGATGACTGCGGCGGTTGTACTGGTGTTCGTAACGCGCGATGCCGTCGTGAAAGGCAACTTCGCTGGCCAGGCCGCAACCCGCCAGAAGCTTTAGCGTGCGGTAGACGGTGGTGAAGCCGATGCGCGGGTCGGTTTTCTTCACCAGCCGATGCAACTCGTCGGTCGAGAGATGTTCGCGGGTTTCCAGGAAGGTCCGCAGAATGGCGTTGCGCTGTTCAGTCTGCTTCAGGCCGACACGACGCAGATGCTGCAGGAAAATTCCCTCGGCTTCGCGGATGTTCTCGCGCGAGATGGACGGCCGATCGTCGATTCGTTTCTGCAGCATGTTGGGCGGCGTGGACACTCTAGATGATAAATGCGCGCCGAGGGTTCCAGACATGATACTTGGCGAGATCGGGTTGCGCCAATCGACTTCCCTTGTCACCAACACCACCCCCCGGTTGTTCCCAGACTTACGCCCAACGGAAGTCGATCGGCATCTGGACATCGGGGTGCATGCTTTTATGCACGGGGCAGGTCATGGCGGCATTGATGAGCTTTTGCCGCTGCGCCTCGCCGAGCGATAGGGGAACGTCAATGGTCACCGCCAAAGTGCCGATCCGCCGGATCGGTTTGGCCACCATTTCCTTGCGCACGACAACTTTCGTGCCGCTCAAGTCAATCTGCATCGCTTGCGCGGCGATGCCCATGATGGTCAAAATGCACGTGCCCAGAGCGGTTGCCACAAGATCGGTTGGGGAGAAACTTTCTCCCTTGCCGTGATTATCTTTCGGGGCATCGGTGGTCAGCACAGTGCCGGACGGCTGGTGGGTTGCCAGGCAACGCAGTTCGCCCTTATAGACGATGTCAATTTCAACCATTTTCGTTCTCCAAGCGAATCGATCCTTATGGTTCTAAATGAAGAGCTACCACGATGTTGTTATATCCGGTATGTCGCGGCTGCACAATTCGCGCAGGCCCACACATTCGCAAAAAAGCGCGAATGCGTGGGGCACCCGCCGATGGTACGCACCCGTCGATGGTACGAATCGCGCCCGTCGGAGTGCGCGGTTGTCACCGACACCACGCATCCCTACAATCTTTGAGTAATGTCTGCTACGGCCACACTGCCCGAAGTCCGCCGCCGGAATCCCGCGCTCCGAATTCTGTACTACGCCGTTTGCCTGGTGTTGGCGGCAATGATCATCGCTATCTGGTGGCTCTACTGGATCGCTCATTCTGCCCTGCCGCAACTCGATGGCAAGGTCTCCGTACCTGGAATTTCTTCCCAGGTGCGTGTGGTGCGCGATGGGCAGGGTGTTCCGACGATCGAGGCGGCTACGCTCGAAGACTTATTTTTTGCGCAGGGGTACGTGACCGCGCAAGACCGGTTGTGGCAGATGGACATCCTGCGGCGCGCCGCTGCCGGAGAACTTTCGGAAGTGATCGGTGAAGCCACGGTGAAGATGGACCGCGAGCAGCGGATTCTGGGGCTGCGGATCGCGGCCGAAGCGGCGGAGAAGAACATCTCCGCGCGCGACCGGGCTTATTTTGACGCTTACGCCCGCGGAGTGAATGCATTTCTCGAGTCGCATCGCGACCGGCTTTCGCTGGAGTTCCGCCTGCTGAAGTACGCGCCGCGGCCGTGGACGGTGACCGATTCCCTGCTGGTGGGCGCGCGCATGGTGCAGGATTTGAATCACTACAAGAATCCTCCGGCGCTGACGCGCGAAAAAATTCTGGCGAAGCTGGGGCCGGAACTCACCGCCGACCTGTACGTGAATTCTTCCTGGCGCGACCGTCCTCCTGGCGATGTGCGGCGACTGGAAGAGGAACCTGGGGTCAAGGGCAGCGACGAAGATGAGGATGACGACGAAGAGGTCGATCCGGAGGGTGGAAACAGCCGACTGATTTCCGGACTGGCCCAGGTTGTCATCCTGAGCGAAGCGAAGGACCTGCTTTCTCAGGCACTGACACGAAAGCAGGTCCTTCGCTTCGCTCAGGATGACAATACTTTCTGTTCTGCGCAAGTTTCAGGGTTCACTTCTGTGTTGCCTTACGCGTTGTCCTCTAGTTTCATTCCCGAGGAGGCCGATTCTTTCCGGCCGGGATCGAACAACTGGGTGGTTTCCGGTCAGCATACGGTTTCGGGAAAGCCGCTGCTCTCGAACGATATGCACCTCGACCACCAGATGCCGAACCTGTGGTTTGCGGCGCATTTAAGAACGACTGGCGGCGGCTTCGACGTCGCGGGCGTTACGCTGCCTGGAATTCCGTTCGTCATTGTCGGCCACAACCAGCGTATCGGCTGGGGCTTCACCAACGTGGGGCCGACGGTGGAGGACGACTTCATCGAGGAGTTCAATGCCGAGGGGCAGTACAAGACTCCGGCAGGATGGATCGAGCCGCAGCATCGGCGGGAAACCATCCACGTCAAAGGCAAGCCGGACGTGACGCTCGACGTGGTGACCACGCGGCACGGGCCGATCATTACCGACTTGCTTCCAGGTGAGACGCGCAAGATTGCGCTGCGTTGGACGCTGCAGGATGGCATGGGACAGGTCTTCTTCGACGTGAACTCGGCGCAGAATTGGGATGAGTTTCGCAAGGCGTTCTCGACTTTTGGAGCGCCGGGACAAAACGTGATGTACGCGGACGTGGAGGGCCACATCGGTTATCAGGCGACGGGGCGAGTGCCGATCCGGGCGGCGGGCGATGGCAGCTTGCCAGTCAGCGGCAGCGACGATGCGCACGAGTGGAAAGGCTGGATTCCTTTCGACGACATGCCGCATGTTTACGATCCGCCCTCGGGAATTCTGGCGACGGCCAATGGGCGCATCGCTCCCAATGGCTACAAATATTCGATCAGCACGGAATGGGATGCACCGTGGAGAACGGATCGCATCTACCGCGTGCTCGAATCGGGCAAGAAGTTTGCTCCGGCGGATATGCTGGCGCTGCAACTCGATGTGTCGTCGACGTACGACCGGTTCTGCGCCGACAAGTTCGTGTATGCGGTCGATCACGCCGCGACGGCTTCGGAGCGGGCAAAGCGGGCAGCCGACATTTTGCGCGACTGGGATGGGCGGATGTCGGCGGATTCGGCGGCGCCGACGATTGAGACTAAGGCGCGTCTGGAGCTGGCGCGGTTGCTGCTGGAGCCGAAGCTGGGTGCGGCGGCTAGTTCGGATTCAAGTCCGAGTTCAAACTCGGCTTCCAACGCGGCTTCCAGCGCGCTGAGCTGGAAGAGCTATCGGTGGGCGATGTCGTCGGTCTGGCTGGAGAACGTGCTCACCAAGCAGCCGGCGCGCTGGCTGCCGCCGGGATATTCGGATTACGGGAGCCTGCTGACGGCGGCGGTGGAGAACGCGGTAAAGCTGACGCGAACCAGTTCGCAAGATTCCTCGAGATTTGCCGCGAAAGTTCCTTCCGACCTCAGTCGATGGAAATGGGGAGAAAATCATGCGGTTGAAATCGAACATCCCGTGCTCAGCCAGCTTCCGTTGATTGGGCAGTTCACGGGGCCGGGAGCGCGTCGGTTGAGCGGGAGCGCGTTCACGGTGAGAGCGGCGAGCGGGGAGCTTGGGCCCTCCGAAAGGCTGACGTGGAACTTTGCGAACTTTGACGCCAGCACGCTTGACCTAGTGACGGGAGAAAGCGGAATCTTCCTTAGTCCGCATTACATGGATCAGTGGGCCGCGTGGTACGGAGGCTCGACCTTCGCGCTTCCGTTCTCACCGGCCGCGGTCGAACAACACCGGGGGCATGAGATGACGCTGGAGCCGCGGTGGGGTGCAGGCTCCTAGTAGACTTGGTTCATCTTTTTAATCGGTTCTGGAGGAGACGGGCGATGGCAACCCATAACTGTGAGAATTGCGGGTTTCGAGCGAAGTACGATAGCGCTCCCAAGTCTTTTTTGGGACGGCTTTGGAGATGGCACGCGAACTGGTGTCCGGGATGGAAAGCGTACATAACATCGCTGCCCGGCGATGAGAGGATTCGACTCGCTGAAAAATACGGTCTTAAGAAGTACAGATGAAGCTCTTGCAGATGGTTGGAGTACCACGCTCTAGTAAGTCAACACCGTCGTCCATGACTTACTAACTCTAGAACTGGTCTCATAAATGGTTCTCAGAGCAGGGCGTCCGGCCCTCAGGGGCGAAAGCCCTCGTTTCGATTAGCCGGTAGCGGCGCGGCAGCCGTGCCCTTCCCAAAGCATTTATGAGACGAGTTCTAGAAGTCGATGGCCTTGACGTCGAAGAAATTGCCGACGAGGCCGTTGATGTGACCGGGGTTATTGGGATCGTTCGGGTTGTTCTCCAAGGCATCGGTGGTGGCGTCGTAGATGAAGAGCGATCCACCCAGGGGGATACCCTGGCCCTGGATCACATACAGGACGGTTCGCTTGGCGATGGGCTGGATGCCGGTCACGTCTCCGTTCTCAGGTGGAATGAAGACGCCACCGGGCGGAACGCTCCCCACGGTCGTGGCGGGCAGCGTGTTGTAGATGGAAAGGCAACCGCGGGTCTCGGTGGCGGTGGAGATTTCGGTACAGGTGCGAGCGCCGATAAAGAGCTGTCCGTTGGCGGCCATCGACATGCGGGTGTGATATCCGTCGGTGATGAAGATCGGTGCGTTGTTGGTATTGGTAACAGACATCGTGTTGAGGTCGAAGGTCGTAAGCATGCCGCAGTAGGTTGCCTGCGTGGTCCCTGCGGGGCAGAGCAGCGAAGGGCCTACCCCGGCTGAGAACGGCGTGCCCGCTATGTACATGGTCGAACCACTTACCAGGAATGTGCTGCCGGCACACTGTGTTATTTGAGTGCTGTCGACGGTGCAGATTGCGGCTTTGGAGCCCAGAGTGTTATCCGCCAGATTGAGCTGCTGTATGCTGGCCTTTTGTCCGCCGCACTCGGCGCCGCAATTCAATACGTAGGCGGTACTGTCGTCGCTGCTGAAGAAGGCCGCGACGGGACGGTCGAAACCGCCGACGCTGGTTACGGCATTACCAGTCGCAATAAGCGAGGGCGTGATCACCGCCACCTCGTCGAAGTTATCGCTGAAGCCAAGAAGCCGGTTGCCGGTGTTGCTGATCGAGAGATAGTGAACCGCGGGAACGTCGGCCACTCCGATTATGCTGCCGCTGCTCAGCGAGATGGCCTCCACTATCCCCTGAGACTGGTTCGTCACCTGTGCATTGGGCAAAGCAACATAGGCGGTCGAGCTGTCCGGGGAAACAACGATGCTCTCCGTCATTCCCTGCGACCCTGTCCCGAAACTCACGTGCGCGGCGTTCGCTTCGCTGGCGTTGTTGACGATACTGAACTGGTTGTCGGAGGATTGCGTGCCGTTACCGCTGAACACCAGAGTCTGGGCCCGGTTGGGCGTGAGCACCATCATCGTCGGAGTGTTGCCGACGGAAATCGGGGAGGTGGCCGCAAGCACATCCGTGTCCGCGTTGACGATATAGACGCCCGCGGCTCCGCTCCCCGAACTCACGTTATTGGTGACGAAGGCGCGGTTCTTGATACCGCTGGTGGTGGTGCTGCTGGAGGGACCGCCGCCGCAGCTCAGCCACATCCCACTGGCGGGCAGCAGGAATAACAGAAAAAACAGGGCTTTTCTCAAACCTGGACTCCAACCTCATGCCGGATAATTGCTTGGATGCAAGAATAAGGATTATAGCAAAGGAAGAAATCGCGCTGAGGGGGCAGCGCAGAACATGGAGACCGTTAGCCTACATGGGATCGGAGGGCCTGAGCTTCCGCCTTGCACCGTGGCGGATGTGGAGCACCAACACCGCTTGCCGCTCTTCTTCGACTTCATAGATGACCCGGTAGACGTGAGGCTTCTTGACGTAGAGCAGGTGCCGCAGCTTCCGTTTGGCCCTTCGAGCTTCCGGGGCAACGGGGCGGCGATGGGGATGCAGCGCCAGCGCATGCACAGCTTGCTCCAACCCGTTATACCAGCACGCGGCAGCTTGTGACTCCGCAGCGTGCTTCTCCACGTAGAGGATCTCAAGGTCACGAACCGCGTGAGCGGCAAACTCAACGAGGTATGTCATACTTGCGGCGAATCTCGTCAAAGACCTCTCTCGCGGGGCGTGTCCTTCCTGCTTTCACATCCTCAAGCCCCTGACGAATGCCTTCCTGCTCATCCGCCCTGGCGGCAATGTCGAGCAGGCGCTGGTAGGCTTTGGCATCCTGCACAACAGCCGCTGCCTTCCCATTCACCGTAAGCACCACGGGGCGCTTGCTCTTCTTGAGCTGTTTCATGAAGTCGCCGGACTGGCGGCGGAACGTGGTCAGCGATTGGATGTCCTTAGTGATGTCAAGCATAGGTCCCTGCTCCTATTGAAAGCACCTTATTAGGTGCTCTACGGCAGTTTACGGCGGTCAGGAGAGAAAGTCCATCGCAGCCGCCTTATTCTTCGGCGGATGCGCAGACCTCGCCGCATCTTGTATCCTCAAGCAAATGCCTCGGAACTTTATTGAACGTCTGAAACAATCGCCCGTGCTCTGCGATGGAGCCATGGGAACGCTCCTCTATGCCAAGGGCATCTTCATCAACCGCTGCTATGACGAGTTGAATCTGTCGCAGCCGGAGCTGATCCGCGGCGTCCACCACGATTATCTGCAGGCGGGCGCCGAGATTATCGAAACCAACACTTTCGGCGCCAACAGCTTTCGCCTGGCGCGGCACAGCCTGGCGGATCGAGTGCGCGACATCAATGTAGCGGGCGCTCACGTGGCTCGGGAAGCGGCTAAGAGTTTCGACGTCTGGGTGGCGGGATCGATTGGCCCGCTCGGCGTTCGCATCGAACCGCTGGGCAAGACTTCGTTTGAGGAGGCGCGCACGGCGTTTCGCGAACAGGTTGCGGCCCTGGTCGAAGGCGGCGTCGATCTGCTGATGCTGGAAACCTTCGGCTACGTCGAAGAGTTGCACCAGGCCGTGCTGGCCTGCCGCGACGTGAATGCGAAAATTCCCATCGTCGCCCAGGTCACGATCGACGAAGACGGGAACTGCCTGGATGGCTCCGACCCCGAGGCCTTTGCCGCGCGGCTGGCGGAATGGAACGTCGACGTACTTGGCATCAACTGCAGCGTGGGGCCGGTGGCGATGCTGGACGCGATCGAGCGGGTGCGGGCCGTGACTTCCCTGCCCCTGGCCGCGCAGCCGAACGCCGGCATGCCGCGCTCGGTCGAAGGACGAAATATCTATCTCTGTTCGCCGGAATACATGGCGAGCTACACGCGAAAATTCGTGGCCGCCGGCGTGCAGCTGATCGGCGGATGCTGCGGCACCACGCCCGATCATATCCGCGCCATGAAATCGGCGTTGCGAGTGGGAGAAGCGCGCGGCAAGACTGCGGTTACCGAGGCGATTCATTCCGGTCGAACGCCGTCGGCTCCGGCCACCGTTCCCCTGGCCGAGCGCTCGCGCCTCGGCGCAAAGATTGCGGCCGGGGAATTTGTGACCATGGTCGAGATCGTGCCGCCCAAGGGAATCGACATTCGGAAAGAGGTTGAGGGCGCGAAGTTCGTCAAATCGGTCGGCGTGGACGCGATCAACATCCCGGACAGCCCGCGGGCCTCGGCGCGCATGAGCAACCAGGCGCTGTCGCTGCTCATGCAACAGGCGGTTGGCATTGAAGCCATCCTGCACTACACCTGCCGCGATCGGAACGTACTCGGCATTCAGTCCGACCTGCTGGGGGCGGCGGCAACCGGAATCCGCAACCTGATCTGCATCACCGGCGATCCGCCGAAGATGGGGAACTATCCCGATGCTACGGCGGTGTTTGACGTGGATGCGATCGGACTGGTGAATATCGTCCACAACCTGAACCGGGGACTCGACCTGGGCGGAAATCCGATCGGCGCCGGGACCCGCTTCGTCATTGGGGTGGGTGCCAACCCTGGGTTGCCGAACCTGGACGAAGAGATCCGGCGCTTCGAATACAAGGTGCAAGCGGGCGCGGAATATGTGGTGACCCAGCCGGTGTTCGACCTCAGCCTGCTGGAAAATTTCCTGAAACGGATCGAGCACTGCCGCATTCCCGTCATTGCCGGAATTTGGCCGCTGGTCAGTGTGCGCAACGCGGAGTTCATGAAGAACGAGCTGCGGGTCTCGGTGCCGGATGAAATTCTGAACCGGATGAGCCGGGCGGCCAGTCCGGAGGCGGCGCGCGAGGAAGGGGTGGCCATCGCTCGCGAAATGCTGGCGGCGGTTCGCGAGCGGGTGCAGGGTGCGCAGATCAGCGCTCCTCAGGGCCGATATGCCTCCGCCGTAGACGTTCTGGAGGCGCTCGGCTCGAAGCGGCCGGCCTCCGTGTAGTTTTGGGAACACAGTGCCCAACAAATTATACGAATTAAAAAATTTCGCTGGACATTTCGCACCGGAATCGGCATTACAATAGAGGGTAGGAGCAAATGGATTGGTGAAGTTTGAAGAGTGCCTCGAGCGTCTAGAGAAGATTGTTCAGGAACTGGAGAAAGGGGAGGTTCCTCTGGAGAAGTCTCTGACGCTATTTGAAGAAGGCATGCAACTTTCCGCAACCTGCAGGAAGCAATTGGAGGAAGCGGAAGGGAAAGTAGAGATTCTGTTAAAACAGAACGGAAAGCTGCAAACTGAACCGTTCGAGCCCCCGACCGAGAAAGCGTTGCGCAAGTAACGCTATCACGACTCGGAACTGATAACGCCTGTGGTGGCAGATTGCTGTCGCAGCCAAGGCCGCCGCGCAAACGCGGTAAAGTCAGGGGGATCTATGGAACCACTCTGTGTAGTCCTTTATCAGAATGACCCCAGAACTGCACAAACTCTGGCGGTCAGTCTGTCTCAGCACTTTGATTCCGTTCATTTGGCTCGCACGTACCAGGAAGTCTGTCCCGCGGTTGCCCGGCATCGCGCCGAGGCGGTGGTGCTGGATCTGGAAACTTCGGGACCGTGCGAGGTCGAGCATTTGCATCGTGAGTACCCCAAGCTCTGCATCGTGGGCACGCACCGGCTGGCGGACGACAAACTATGGACCGAGGCGCTGAATCTGGGCGCGTCCGACATCTGTGAACCACGCAATCAAGACGTGGTGAATTCGTTGTTGCGCGGGATCATGCACCGTGCGGCCGCGTGAGTACTTGATGTAGAGACGGGGCTTGCCCCGTCTCTAGCTCAGTGAAGATGAAACGTAGAGACGCGGCGAGCGGCGTGCTCTGCGGAATGAAAACCGGAATGAAGACTTTGGGTTAAGAAGGACGCCTGTGCGCGTCCTTTTTCATTTCGGCGCAGCCTGCTTGTTATACTGCGATGTCATGCTGAAACAAGTTCTGGAATGGGGGCGCGCCGCCGCGGACGCCGCGCTCGAACAACTCTTGCCCCCGGCCACGCAACATCCAACCTCCATCCATCAGGCCATGCGGCACAGCGTGTTTGCGGGGGGAAAGCGCCTGCGGCCCATCCTTTGTATGGAAGCTGGGCGCATGATCGCGGCGGCATCGTGTGGTGACGGGGCTCTGCCCCGTCTTGGCGGGGCGGAGCCCCGCAACCACACGACCAGCAGCCACACAACCGGATCGCCGCCCGCCGGCATCGAGCAGGTGGGGGCGGCGCTTGAAATGCTCCATACGTATTCGCTCATCCACGACGACCTGCCCGCGCTCGATAACGACGACCTGCGGCGCGGACGTCCCACCTGCCACAAAGCCTTCGGCGAAGCCATCGCGATTCTCGCCGGAGACGCCTTGCAGACCCAGGCTTACGAGGTGCTGGCGCAGATCGCGTGCCCCGCCGAGGCGCGCGTTGCCATCATCCGGGAAGTCGCCCATGCCACCGGCACCATCGACGGCATGATCGGCGGCCAGGTCGTCGACCTCGAAGCCGAGCACAAGAAGCCCGACCTCGCCACCCTCGAATACATTCACCGCTCGAAGACCGCGGCCCTCATCACCGCCAGCGTGGTCAGCGGAGGCCTATACGCTGGCGCAACCGATGCCGACATCGGGCGCCTCCGAACTTATGGCCAGTCGATCGGATTGGCGTTTCAGATCGTGGACGACGTGCTCGACGTTACGCAGACCTCCGAACAACTGGGCAAGACCGCGGGCAAAGACATGGCCGCCGAGAAGACAACCTATCCGGCGTTATTTGGAATTGAGGAATCGAACCGCAAGGCGGGCGCGCTGGTCGATCAGGCATGCGCGGAACTGGACGGATACGGTGAGGCCGCGTCGACCTTAAAAGAGCTGGCGCATTACTTGGTAGAACGCAAGAAATAGCTCCTGTAGAGACGGGGCTTGCCCCGTCTCCGCGTGCGCCGAAACCGACCCAGCGCGCGGTGACGACGCTCACTGTTTGAGGTTTCCTATTTGCGTACGATCTCGCTCGCAGGCATGGGCGATTGCCGCAAATCGTGGGTGGCTATAAGGCGGGAGTCAGCCGGCTCTGCCACGCGATGGGGCTTTCAGACTTTGCGTGGCAAGCGCGCTTCCACGGCCACATCCTGCGATCAAACGCCTCCCTAAACGCGGTTCGCGACTACATCGATCACAACCCCCAAAACTGGCTCCTGGACCCTGACAATTCGGACAGCGCCGCGGCCTGAGACGCGGCAAGCCGCGTCTCTACAGAAAATTGCTGGCATCCGGCACAACCGGCCCTTGAATCTCCCTCCATCCAGCGGTACAGTGAATACGCTCTCGCCTTCTCCCGCCTTCCTTATTCCTCACCGGCAATTTGCGCGTAATAGCTGCAGTATGTGTGCAACTAAAGGCGGTGTGTCGATGGGGCCCACTATACGTGGTGTTTTATTACTTGACCCGTCCCCGTATTCGCCGTTAGAGTTGGTCAAAAGCGGGGATGACATTCCTGGGTCTTGGGGACTGCATCCTACGATGCGACCGGCGAGGAACCTTGGTGGTTAACAGCCAGTTCCCCGCGATTTGCAGCGCACTCCAGCCAGCGCAAACCGAGTCCGCGGATGAACTTGTCCGCCTACGAAGGAGTCATTTTGCTCAAACTCAAGAAGCTGCAAATTTTGGGGTTCAAGTCGTTCTGCGATCGCACCGAACTGAAATTCCATGGCGAAGGCATTGCCGCGATTATCGGCCCAAACGGCTGCGGCAAGTCGAACATCGCCGACGCCATCTCCTGGGTGCTCGGCGAGCAGTCGGCCAAGACGCTGCGCGGCTCGCGCATGGAAGACGTGATCTTCTCCGGCACGCGGGACCGCAATCCCACCGGAATGGCCGAAGTGTCCCTGACTTTGATCGATCCCGAAGTTTACGCTGGGCCGGACACGAATGCGCCCACCGAGGTTGAGATTCAAGACGAACTTCCTACCGAAGAAGACTGGGATGAAGCTGAAGTCCGCGCCCGGTCTGCGGCGGAAACGGAGCGCGCCGTCGAGGAAGCGCAGCCTGGAAAGACCGAAGAGGTTGAGGGCGAAGTTGCGGTCGCTGCCCCGGCCGCCGAAGCACCAGCGAACGAATCGTCTGCTAATGCCGCCGCAGTCGCAGTGACAACGACCGGGCCGCTGGTGGTTCTAAAGATCCGCCGCCGCAAATTCAATCAGCAGCAACACCACGCCGGAGAGATTTCGGTGACGCGCCGCCTGTTCCGCAGCGGCGACAGCGAATACCTGCTGAATGGAAAACTGTGCCGCTTGCGCGATATCCAGGAACTGTTCATGGGAACGGGTCTGGGGCCGGAGTCCTACGCGCTCATCGAGCAGGGGCGCATTGGGCAGATTCTGAGCAGCCGTCCCACCGACCGCCGCAACATTATTGAAGAAGCGGCGGGCATTACGAAATTCAAAACCAGGAAGCGTCTCGCGGAGGCGCGCCTGGAAGACGCGAGAACCAATCTCAACCGCGTCAACGACATCTTCGAAGAAGTCACGCGGCAGATGAACTCGCTCAAGCGCCAAGCCAGCAAGGCCGAGCGCTATGGCAGGCTGCGCGACGAAATGCGCGCCAAACTGCGGGTCGTGCTCGCCAGCAAGTTCACCCAGATGGACCAGGAAAGCGTGGCGCTCGATGCCCAGCTTCATCAACTGGGCGAGGAAATTCGCTTACAGACCGAAAGCGTGCAGCAGTCGGAGGCCGAGCACTCTGAGCGCACCGAGCGGGGATACGCGATCGAGACCGAGACGCGGCAAAATCGCGAGCGGCTCAACCAGATCGCGATTGAAGGCGATCGCGGGAAGGCGCGCATCCGCACCAACGAAGAGCGCTCGGCGGAACTGATGGTGCGCACCGCCTCCGCCGAAGCCGAGCTGGCGCAGGCCCAAAATCGGCTCACGGCGCTCGAGGAAGAACGGAATGGTCACCGGCAGGTGCTCGACTCCGCAGCGGCCGATCTCGCGGCGGCCGAGCAGGAACTGGCGCTCAGCCAGCAGGAAACGGCCTGTGCCGCCACCAATCTTGCGATGCTCGAACAGGAGCAGGAATCGCATCGCGCGGCCATCTTGGAGGCAGTCGGCGGGGCATCCAATCTTCGCAATCAACTCACGCAGTCCGAGGAGCGGCTGGCGGGCGTCGGCCGCGAGGAGCAGCGTCTGCAGGCCGAGATCGCAACCGCTTCGTCGCAAGCGGAGACTTTCGGCGGACAACGCGGCCAGATTGCGCTCGAATTCGACAGCGTTTCGCAGCGAGCCAGCGGCCTCGCCGCCGAGATCGCCAACCTGCGTGAGACGCTCGAGACCAAGCGATCGGTGGAGAGCGACACCAAGAAGCACCTCGACTCCATTCGCTCCGAATTCGCAACTGCGCTCGGCAAGAAGGGATCGCTCGAAGCGGTCATCGCCGAGCACGGCTACTCCACCGAGTCGGTGCGGCGGCTGTTTCAATCGGGCGCGCTGCAGGGAGGCAACGCTCCCGCCGGCGTGCTCGCGGATTTCCTCGAAGTCGAGCCCCGCTACGAGCGCGTGGTCGAAGACTTCCTGCGCGACGAACTGAACTTCGTCGTGGTTAAGTCGTGGGACGCCGCCGACGAAGGCCTGCGCCTGCTGCGCACCGGCGTCGACGGGCGCGCCACGTTCCTGGTGCATCCGGAGGACTCGCAGGCGAAGTTCTCGTTTGTCGCGGATGAGAGCCATCACTACTCTCCGCTCAACGACACGGTTTTGCCGCTGAAGAACTCGATTCGCGTGCTCAACGGATTCGGCAAGTCGCTCGAAGTGATCCTGCCGAAGCTGGGCAATGGCTACATCGTGCCGGACCCCGCCGTGGCGCGCGAACTTGCGCTTTCCAGCCCGGACGCGTTCTTCCTCTCCCAGACCGGCGAATGCTTCCACAACGTGACCGTCACGGGCGGCAAGCAGCGCAGCGAGGGGCCGCTCTCGATGAAGCGCGAGTTGCGCGACGTGCTGCGCCTGCTCGAAGAGTTGGAGCGGGCTCTGCGTGAAAAAGAAATGCTCGCGCTCACCTTGGGACGCGAAATCAAGGAGCACGCTTCCCTGCTCGACCGCCTGGAAGAAGAAAAGCGCGAGGCGGAGAAGCAGGCGATGACCTCCGGACATTTGCTCAAGCAATTGGACGGCGAGATGACGCGGGTGCGCGAACGGATCGCCATCAGCCAGCGCGAACTGCAACGGCTGGCTTCAGAACGGCAGGAGCAGGAAAGCTTGATCGCATCGCGGCAGACGGAGCTGACCACAATCGAAGAGGCGCGCGCGCAATTCGTAGTGCAGCTTGCCGCCGGACAAGACCGCCTCGCCGCTCTCCGTGGGCAGCGCGACGCTGCTGCTGAAACGACCTCGCAGCGGGCTGCCCGCGTCGCCACTCTCGAAGAACGCCACCGTTCGGCCACGACGCTGTTGCACCGCATCGAAACGCTGGTTTCCGAAATGCGGGAGCGGGCGGGCGTTTTGCAGGCTCAAATGGAATCGGCGAGCGCCGAAATCGCGCGACGGCAAAACGAGAACGTACAACTGGCCGAGCAGTTGGTGCAGTTCGAAGCCGAGCGCCACGCTGGAGAAGCACGCGAGGGCTTGCTGCAGCTCGAATCCGAGCAAGTGCGGGCGCGATTGGCCGAAATTGACGAGCTTCTGCGCAGCACGCGTCAGCAGCTCGATCTGGCTCGCGACCGTCGCGGCGAGCTATCGGCCACGGCCGCCAAGCTGCAATCCGATCTGCAACACCTGGCCGACACTTGCCTGAACGAACTGGGCATGGAGCGCGCCATCCTGATGGCCGAGGCTGTGTCCGACAAGCCGATTCCGATGCTCACCGGCGATGAGCTCGCGGCGGAAGATCAGGCCCACCGTGAAATGCGCGCCCGGCTCGACGCCATGGACCCGGTCAACATGATGGCCCTCGAAGAGTACAAGGAAACGGCGGAGCGCCACCAGTTCCTCGAAACGCAGAGGAAAGACCTGATGGAGGCGATTGAAAACACCGCCGCCACCATTCGCGAGATCGATCAAGTCTCGCGGCAGAAATTTGAAGAAGCGTTCCACCAGATCAACGAGAACTTCCAGGCCACGTTCCGCAAGCTGTTCGGCGGCGGGCACGGCTTTATGCGGCTAACCGACATTGAGAACAGCGCGGAGAGCGGCATTGACGTGGTGGCATCGCCTCCGGGAAAGAAACTGCAGAACGTGCTGCTGCTCTCCGGCGGCGAAAAGGCGCTCACCGCGCTCGCGCTGCTGGTTGGCATCTTTCAGTACACGCCCAGCCCGTTCTGCATTCTCGACGAAGTCGACGCTCCGCTCGACGAATCGAACATCGCGCGCTTCACCGAACTGGTGCGCGAGATGAGCGTCCAGACTCAGTTCATCCTGATCACGCACAGCAAGCGGACCATGAGCATCGCTCCCGTGCTCTACGGCGTGACCATGCAGGAGCCGGGCGTTTCGAAACTAGTGTCGGTTAGGTTTGGGGCGGCGTAAACTTAGGGACTATGGTCAGTTCTGCCGAGCAGCTCCTAACAGGGCAATGTGCACAACTGATGTACAATGTATACATCATGGGTGAATCTTCGGTCCTCACTCTCCGCTTGGATGCCAAACTCAAGAACCAGCTTGACCGTTTGTCGAAATCGATGAACCGGAGCCGCTCGTTCGTCGCCGCCCAGGCGATCCAGGAATTTGTCACCGTCAACGAATGGCAGGTCAATGAAATCAAGAAAGGCATAGCCGAGGCCGACGCCGGCGACTTCGCCAGCGACAAGGAAGTGCAGCAGGTGCTGAAGCGTTGGATGCGCCGTGCGCGTTGAGTGGCTGCGAGGAGCTCTCGACAACTTGAACGCTGTAGCGGAGTATATCTCGCGCGACAATCCCGCCGCTGCCGCCCGCACCGTTGCGGCAATTGTGAATGCGGTCGAAAATCTCGAGCGCTTTCCAGCTTCAGGCCGGCCGGGGCGGGTATCCGGCACTCGGGAGCTAGTGGTCTCTGGCACGCCATATATCGTTCCTTACCGCGTGCGCGGCGACGCGGTAGAGTTGCTGCGTGTCTTCCATGCCTCCCGCAAATGGCCCAGCCAGCTTTGAACGGTCACGACGACTGGTTCGCGATTGACGACTCAGGCGGCAAAGTAAGAACACCGCTTTGCGGCTGACATGTCTGCCGCGGACCATGAGCATCGCTCCCGTGCTCTACGGCGTGACCATGCAGGAGCCGGGCGTTTCGAAACTGGTATCGGTGCGGTTCGGAGCAGCGTGAGAGCGGTGGGACCACGGGAGGGACGTACCGGAGGGATCCGACACGCACTTAGCGGAGAATCAAGACGTGTGGGGAGAGCCGTGACACTTGCTGGCCAACTTGCCACACGTCAAAGCCTCGGTTTCAAAGACGCGTTCATAGCGGAAAGCCGGTTTTTGTAAGGCTTTTTGCTCGCCGGCTGACCCTGCGAATCTTCCTGCGCTGTTAAACGAGGCTCCCGTTCCTGACTCATATTGACGGAAGTATATCCTACCGGACACATTTTCGGTCACGTCCCTCGGCTTGTTTTTTCAAGCGTTAATTTTTTCCCGCAGCACCCTTGACGAACTCCGCATTCCTTGGTTGTATTTCGCGAAACGCCAAATCTTCGCTAAATCTTTTTTTCCAGAGGCTTCCTCAGTTTTTCCACATCGCGGTCCCTCGAAAACCGGCCCTGGACAAGGCTTTTCGCTTACACTGGAACTGTCAACTCTTTTCCGTGCAACGCCCGGCCGCGCAACCCACCGGGTGTGATTGAAATCGTTGACAAATTTCCCACGACAATTAGAATACGCAAAGTTTTTCCACGGTGAATTTATCCATGAGCCCCGAAATTTTAGATTCCGTTCTGCTGCGAACGGACTACCCCGAATTGAAACTGCGCGCCAGCGGTAAAGTCCGCGACGTCTACAACCTTGACCATGACCAGCTGCTGTTCGTGGCCACCGACCGCCTTTCGGCGTTTGACTACATCCTGGCAACCGGCATCCCGAACAAGGGCCGGATCCTGACCCAGATCTCTCTGTTCTGGTTCGACTTCCTCAAGGACATTGTCCCCAACCACGTGGTCACGGCCGATGTAAATCGCTATCCCGCGGCAATTCGCAAGCATGCCGACGAACTGCGCGGCCGCTCCATGGTGGTGATGCGGGCCGAGATGTGCCCGGTCGAGTGCGTCGCGCGCGGCTACCTTTCCGGTTCCGGATGGAAGGAGTACCAAGAGACGGGCACGGTCTGCGGCATCAAACTTCCTCCCGGTTTGAAGGAATCCGACCAACTGCCGGAGCCGCTGTTCGCGCCGGCCACCAAGGCCAGCACCGGACACGACATCAACATTTCGTTCGAAGAAATGTGTACGCGGGTCGATCCCGAATTGAGCCGCCAACTGCGCGACATCACGTTGCGGATCTACAAGAAAGCCGCGGATTATGCGCGGCAGCGCGGCATCATCATCGCCGACACCAAGTTTGAATTTGGACAAACCGCCCAGGGCATCACCCTGGCGGATGAAGTGCTCACACCGGATTCCTCGCGCTTCTGGCCGGCCGACACCTATCAACCGGGCAAGGCGCAGGATTCTTACGACAAGCAGTATGTACGGGACTACCTCGAAGAAATTCGCTGGAACAAACAACCGCCCGCGCCCGCCCTCCCCCAAGAAGTTGCGCAGCGCACCAGCGAAAAGTACCTCGAGGCGTATCGTCAGTTGACGGGACGCGAGTTGGAGATTTAGCCCGCGTGCGCTCGGATGGTTGAACTTCGTCTTGAATCATGAGCATTGCGGACTGGGTCATCCTCGGATTTCTGGTGTTTTCCGTGATTGGGGCAGCCAGCGAAGGCTTCTTTCATGAAGCCTTCAGGCTGGCTGGCTTGGTCGTGGGATACCTGCTGGCCGCCTGGCAGTATCGCCGTGTGGCGGACTGGTTCGCGCCGCATTTGAAGTCGCCGTGGTTAGGCGAGATCGCCGGTTTCCTGATCGTGTTTTTCGCGGTCCTGATCGTTGCCGGCCTGGCCGGACGGATCGCGCGCTGGGCAATGAAGAAGGCCGGTCTAAGCACGATTGACCGGATTTTGGGAGCGGTCCTGGGTTTGTTGCGGGGCGTCCTGGTAGTGGCGATTGTGCTCACCGCCATGGCCGCTTTCGCGCCGGCTGCGAAGTGGCTGGCGGGATCGCAGTTGGCTCCGTATTTCCTGGTAGGCGGAAGGGCAGTGATCTGGCTCGCACCGTCAGAATTGCGCCACCGCTTTTACCAGGGCTTGGATTACATGCGGCTGGAGCGTTCGACAACGGAGAAGGCTCAACCGCCATCATCAGGACAGTCCAAGTAGCGTTTGTCAGAATTCGTCAGTGATTCATAGGCTGCAAAGGTGCGGAAACGAGGCAAGGTGAAAGATCAATTGGAAGCACTCATACTCCAGATGTACAAAAGCAATATCCTCTACTCGGAAGCGGTTCGTGAGTTTAAGAAACGCTTTATCATGACCGTGCTCGAGGAAAACCGCGGCAATCAGTGCAAGGCAGCCCGGCAATTAGGCATGCACCGGAACACGCTGAGCCGGACTATGCAAGAGCTGAAGATTGATGTGCGTCCGTTGCGCGCAGGTGCTAAGCGCCCGCCGCGCAGCGCGCGGCCAGTCCCGCTGGAGAGAAGACTGGTGCGATAAGGGGGTCAGGGGTTAGGGGTTAGGTCTTAGGTGTCAGGTGTCAGGTCTCACGTCTTAGATCTCAGGAAAACATTGGCTGGGTAGAATCTCGAAGAAAAAGGGCGGCCCGGATTGGGTCGCCCTTTTCTTTTTCGTCTCAGAAATTGCAGCCTCGCGGTCTTCCTGAGAGCTGATACCTTACGTTCAGTGTGCGGCTGGCTTCTTGTGGACAGGCGGCTTCGGCTTCGGCACTGACTTCACTAGTAACGCCCCCTGGTTCATGGTCATCACAAACGGCTTCGCCACGTAGGAGACCGGCGTTCCTTCGAACTGGAAGTCCGTATCCTCCTTCGGCATCTGTTTCGCGGGGATCGCCGCCAACATGGTCAGATCGATATCGGCGCGCTTGGCTTCCACATCGTCCTCGCTGCCAGCCAACTGCAGTTTGGTTGCGGTTTTGCTCGTGGCGTCGATGCTGATGATATGGGCCGCCATCTGCAACGGCTTCCCTTTGAGCACGGTCCACACCTTCTCCGCGTCTTCGGGCGTGCCTTCGGAAAGAACCAATTGCCACTCCGCGAAGCTCATCTCCTCAATCTTCTTGCTCTTGATCAGGGCTGCAGCTTGCTCGGCGGGAGTTGGCGGCACGTACTTCGTGATGGTGAAGCCGGCTGGAGGCAGCAGGGTGGTGGCTGTCTTCGCCAGCAGATCGCTCCATCCCTCTTCGCTGCCATGGTACTTGTTGTACTTGCTCAAGCCGAACTTCGCGATCTGAGCCTTGCCCGCACCCTGCGCCAGATTGGAAGCGCGCGCGATGAAGAAAAGTCCGTCCACGTCTTTTTCCGCCGGTCCAACCTCCAGATAGGCGCGCCCCAGGTCATAAACGTTGAGCAGGTTCGCCGGATCCGCTTCGACCGCGGCCCGCAGATACTTCACGGCCTTGGTGTAGTCGTTCCCCTTGGCTTGGACGGTAGCTTGGAAAGCGCTGACCCCAACTGCGCCGTTGAAGATGGTCGCGGCTCCATCTTTCAGTTTCTGAAAATCCGCGTCCGACATGCCATCCGGCTTCGGAACCGTGGGCAGGCACTGCATGCCTTTTTCGCCGAGCTGGCCCGCCTCCGCATAGTTCAGTTGCGCGTTCTTGGTGAAGGCCAGCAGGGCCAACGCTCGGAGGTTGCACGGGTTCGCCAGCAGAACCTTCTGCGCGGTTTCCAGCACTTTGGTCTGATCGAGCTTCTGCTGGTCGGGCGTCTTCGCCTGACTGAGCAACTGCTGGTAAGCGCCCATTAAAATTTCCAGCGCATCTTCCTTCATCACGCTGTTGGGATACTGCGTCAGAAACGCTTCCAGACCGCTGACCTTGGCCGCGGCGTCGGTTTGCTGTACGGCGCCGACGTACGCGTTATACTCGGCCGGGTCTTTGATCTCTTTTTTCTGGGGAGCGGCCGGAGTGGCTGTGGGATTCTGCGCCGGCGCAGATTGGGCGGGTGACGAAGCGGTTTGAGCGACGGCGGTAACCGCGGCTACCAACAACATCGCGAAAAAAATCTTCTTCATTGACTGTGGCTCCTTAATACTTGGGGAAGCTGGAGTTTGATTTCTTACCCGATTCCACTCATCTGGTGCCGGGCTTGCACCATGAACCAATCTTTCTCTCTGCAACTCGCTCTGCAACTCACACCGACTGGTCCCGAGAATATGCGCCGCCTCGAGACGTACCGCAGCTTGACCATTATTCCGGTGAGCGGATTATAAGGATGGAATCCCGCTAAGGCAAGCGGATTGCTCCGTTTACCCCTCCTGAATGTTTAGATGCCCAAAACCCCGGCCCTGTCGAAAGGCATCTCACCCGGCATCATTCGATACACAACCCACCCAGTTCCAAATAGAATAGTTTTCTCTCGAATTCTCCTTGGGAGGACCGTCTCTTGACGAGCGCTCGATCCAACCTGCCTCTGGCTGGCCAAGTCGCGGTGGTTACCGGCGCGGGAAGCGGCATTGGCAGGGCGATCGCCCTGACCCTGGCCGAACTGGGCTCGCACATCGTCCTATGCGGACGCTCGCGCGAAGCCCTCGAACAAACTGCCGCGGCCATCCAGAGCAGCGGCGGTGGGAGTTCCGGCAGAAGTGCTGAGCGAACTGCTGGGAGAAGTTCCGTGATCGAATGCGATGTCACCGATCTGCAATCGGTCGAGGCGCTCGCCGAGCACATCGAGCGCACCTTCCACCGGCTGGACATCCTCGTCAACAATGCCGGCATCGGCGGCGCCGGAGGACCGCTTCATCAGCTTTCGCCCAGCGATTGGGACCGCGTGCTGAACACGAACCTGCGCGGCGTGTTTTACTGCATCCGCAGCCTGGCGCCGCTCATGATCGATTCCAAAGCCCGCAACGGACACATCATCAACATCTCGTCCCTCGCCGGCAAGAACGCCCTGCCCAACGGAGCCGCCTACGCCGCCTCCAAGTGGGGGTTGAATGGATTGAGCTACTCGGTCGCAGAGGAATTGCGCGCTTACAACATTCGCGTGTCGGTCATCTGCCCGGGCTCGGTTCACACCGAGTTCAGCCCGCATCCCGGAAAGAATGCCGAGAAGATGCTGCAGGCCACAGACGTAGCGCACGCGGTTGCCATGATCGTGACCCAGGCTCCGCAATCCTTCGCCAGCGAAATTCTGCTGCGGCCTACGCAGAAGCCGTAGCCTGATCGTGGCCAGGCCTGCGGATCCGCGCGCAGGTTGCTAACTCGCCGTCAAAACACCTCCCTGTAGAGACGGGGCTTGCCCCGTCTCCTCCACCGCCGGAGACGCGGCAAGCCGCGTCTCTACGGGATGTATCAACTTTTCCGCAGTCTGCCTGGCTGCTCGCTGGTCAGTCCTTGAACAGATTGTCAAACGCCGCGCGCGCGTCATTCGGACGCTGGCTGCCTTTGCTGGAAGTTTCTTTTTCGATCATTACGCGGATGGAATAGAGCGAGCAATCGTTGCGCTTGTCTTTGGGGGAGATTCTGGCGGGAATCGGCTGATTGCATTCGAAGCGGCTGGACGGGTCGAAGTGTTCGCACTGTTTGCAGGCGTGCAGGTCGAACCCGCACTTCGGGCATTGCCCGACGGGGTCCGTGAGATTCTGCAGGAGCGCGCCACATTCGGCGCAGCGGGAGACGGTCCGTGTTCCTGGCATGTTGATCGGCCGCGGCCCGAACGTATTCTCTCTTTTGGCGGCGGCCGGCTTCTCCGGCCCTTTTTCTCGTTTCGGTCCCGCGCCGGAATCCTGGTATCCGCGTTGCCTATACTTGCGGTCGGACAAAAAACGCCTCCTGAAAAACGCCCTATTCTCCGCCTTTGGCGCGTCCTGCACAAGAGGTTCTTTATGAGCTGCGGGCTGCGGGCTGCGGGTGAACCAGTTGCCCGAAGCTCGCTCGTAGCTCGCCGCCTGATTGCTCGGCATCACCGAATTGACCCACTAGCCGGTGAATTGTCTTTCACATATCGGGGGTGCTACCATCCGATACACAGAGAGACTGAGGAGGTAGTTATGGCGGATCGTGAAGGCAACGGCTTCTTGTGGTTCCTGGCGGGGCTCGGTGTTGGAGCTGTAGTTGGCGTGTTGTACGCGCCACGCTCCGGCGATGAAACCCGCGATGCCATTCGTGCGAAGGCGCAGGAAGGCAGCGAGCGAGCGCGTGCGCAAGCTCGTCGCGCACGCGAACAGGCCAGCGACTGGGTGGATCGCGGACGCGACGTGCTCAACCAGCAGAAAGAGCAGTTCCGCTCCGCTTACGAGGCTGGCCGTCAGGCCTATCACGAGACGACCGCGGCCGGAGTAGAACCGCCCAAGTAATCTCTAGCAGGCTGCCCGAGCAACTCGAGATTCGTATCAGCGACCTCGAGTTTCGCATCATCTCGGCCTTCGTGTGAGGGTGTCGCTTCAGCGATACCGAAAGAGATTCGTATCAGGGTATCGCTTTAGCGATACCGAAAAGTCTTGGAAATCGGAAGCCCCTTTAGGGGCTGGCTGGCGGCAGCCTGCCAGCGCAGCAGGAGCAGCCATGAATGACACTTTGCTAGGAATTTTTATTGCGGTGACTGCTGTCGCGGTGGTGATCCAGACGGGAATTCTGGTGGGCCTCTACTTCGCCGTCCGCAAGAGCACGGCGAAGATGGAAGCTCTCGCTACCCAAGTCACAGACAAGGCCCTGCCCACGATGGAAACGGTACAGAGCATGTTGGTGGAAATTCGCCCCAAGCTCGACGTCATGACCGTCAACCTTTCGGAATCCAGCACGCTGGTGCGCAATCAACTCGGGCGCCTCGATGCCACGCTCACCGATGCCCTCGATCGTGCCCGGCTGCAAGTCATCCGCGCCGATGAACTGCTGAACCGCACCATGGACAAAGTCGAGGAGACCAGCGATGCCGTCCACAAAACCGTGATCTCTCCGCTGCGCCAGGTCAATGGGCTGATGAGCGCGATCAGCACCGGAGTCGAGGTCTTCCTCGGCCAGAAAAGGCGCCATCCGAAAAACGGCGCAGGCGTCCCGCAGGACGAGATGTTCATCTAGAAGCTCTGGTGTAGGGACGGGGCAGAGCCTGCCCTGAGCCGAGCCGAAGGGCCCCGTCCAAGCGGGGCAGAGCCCCATAAGCGCTAACCTAAGAATTACCGGTTTGACCGTGATCCGCCAAGAATCGTCCGCAAGCATTCATGGAACTGGTTGTTATTTGGGACCGGCGATTGTCATCCGCGATTCGGAGGCCGCTCAGGAAACAACTACCGGCTCTCCCTAGCGGATGCCTGGTGGAATACTTCGAGCGCGGCGCTCAGCCGTTCCAGTCCCCCGCGGACCGTCTCTGTAGCTCCGCAAAATCCAATTCGGAAGTGTTGCGGTTGCTCGAAGAACTCTCCGGGCACTACGCTGGTCTCGAACTGCTCGCGCAGGATCCCCACAAATTCGGCCGTACAGCCCAGCCTGAGCCGCGGAAACACTGTAGTGCCCAAGCGGCTTGGCTCACAATCGAGGTCCGGCTGTCTAGCCAGAAATTCGTTAACCAGCACACGATTCGTTTCCAGCAGCGCCCGGGCGCGATTGCGCACCCGATCGAGATTATCGAGGGCAATCACTGCGAGTAGCTCGGCGGGATGCACTGGGCTTCCGTATGTGAAATCAATGACCTGCCACATGCGCTTTACCAGTTCCGACTGTGCCAGAATCCATCCACAGCGAATGCCGCTCAACCCATACGCTTTGGTCAAGCTGCTGGTAATAACGAAATTCGCTCCCAGATGAAATGCGGAACGCCAGGGCTGGTCAAACAGGGTCTCGAGATACACCTCATCCACTAGGACGCGCGCTCCAACCTTAGCCGCCATCTCACCCGCCTGCCGCATACAGCTATCGTCGGTGAGGGCGCTGCTGGGGTTGTGCAGGTTGCAGAGGATCACCAGACGCGTTTGGGGCGTGAGTTTGCGCTCGAGTTCTCCAAGCCCTAGCTGGAATCCCTTTTCCGCGAGACGCTCGAAGCGACTTACCTTGGCCCCAATGTGATCGAGAATGGTCAGCAGCGGGTCATACGTGGGCCGTTCAATCAGTACTTCGTCACCCCGGTGGACGAGTGCCGTCAGCGCCACAAAGTTTGCCATCGATGCACCCAGGGTGTAGACGACGCATTCCTTAGGCACGCCCGCCTTCGCGGCCAACCGCTCCATCAGCGGCTGATAACCGTACGGTCCGGTCCCGCCGATCTCGAGCTCCTCGAGGTTCACAGGCAACTCAGCCAGCGGACAGTCCAAAACCCCACTTGCCGCCAGATTGAAGCGCGCATTCGAATGCAGCTTGGCCCATGCCAGGTAGTGCGAAACTGCGTCCGATCGCAAACCATTCATGCCTTGCCCTCCGGATTGCAGGAATTGGCGGATCGCGTCCGTGCTCGCCGGCTCCAGAACCAGTACACGGGAATGCCCGCCAGCAGTAGACCGAAACCGATGAGGCTGTTGTGAGGATAGCGGTAGATCGTATTCCCAACGACCCACCAGCATATCGCGACGAACATCGTCGTGCTCACCGGGTGCCCTGGCATACGATAACCGTGACTGGCGCTCATCTCGCCGCGCGCGGCCCGCCGGCGGAACACGAAGATGGTGGTCGCCGTCAGCCCGAAAAATAGAAAATCCATCGCAACAACGTAATTCAAAATCTGGTCATAGCGGCCCGAGAGCGCGATTACCATCGTCCACACACTCTGCAGGACGATGGCGACTACGGGTACGCGCGTGCGGGGATCGAGCCACGCTATCGCACGGAAGAACAGGCCGTCCTCGGCCATGGCAAAGTACACGCGAGGCGCGGTCAAGATCGACTGGCTTAGAAACCCCAGAGTCGAGATGGCGATGGCCGCCGCAATGAACATTGCACCCCGCTGGCCCAATGCCATCCGCATGACGGCGGTGGCGGGGGTGTTGGTTGCAGCCAGCGCCTGCGGCCCGAGCGAGCGGACACAGACCCAGTTGACAGCGATGTACAGCACCACTACGCCGAGAACTCCGAGCAGTAATCCTCGGGGAAGGTTCTTCTTTGGCTCTTTCACTTCTGCCGCAAGGAAATTCGCCGTTTGCCATCCTCCGTAGGCGAACAGCACGGGCACCATAGCTGCGCCAAACGATGTCAGCGACGAGGCCCGCTCCGCTGCCGTGGTTATGGTCACATGCTTGCCGGTCAAGAACAGCCCGGCGATTACCAGGGCAGAGATGGCAGCGATTTTCATCACCATGAGCGCGCTCTGCGTACGTCCGCCGATTTTTACGCCAAAACAGTTGATGAGCGTTAGGGCAGCGAGTGCTGCGGTCGCAACGACCCAGTCGCGCACCTGCAAACCCATGAGTTCGACAAAGTATCGAGCGAAGGTGATCGACACAGCCGCCATGCCTCCAGTCTGAATGACGAGCAGCAACACCCATCCGTACAGAAATGCGACCGCTGGGTGATAGGCCTCGCGCAAGTAAGCGTACTGACCGCCCACTTCGGGCAGCGTGGCCGCCAATTCAGCCCATATAAAGGCGCCGCCCACTCCGACAACCCCGCCAAAAATCCAGGCTCCCAAAATCAGAGCCGGAGTGTGCACCTGTTGGGCCACCACGTAGGGATTTATGAATATGCCGGAACCCACGATGCCGCCCATGACGAGCATGGTGGCGTCGAACAGCCCAAGTTGACGTGCCAGGCGTGGCTTAGGAGCGGGTCCGTGATCCGCGCTCGGAAAGTCAATCACGTTGTCGGCTTAACGGTAGAGCCGGGATTTCAGTCTTTATAAGGGACATGCCAAGCTGAACGCCCTTCTGTGCCCAAAATCACGATAATCTGTCCGCGACTTAGCGCTTAAGGGGCGGAGCCCCGCTTCCACACAAACACCTTATTCCTCGCCGCCGCCCGCCACTCGCTCACTTCTCACATCGGGCACATAGATCGAGTGGACGTTTTGTCCCGCCGCTAACTTCTGGAACGCCGTGATGTCCGCATTCCGGACCTGCTCCCAGCCCGCCAGTAATTCGTCGGTCTGCTTCTTCAGCTTGTCGAATTCCTGGTACTGCGCTTCGGTCGGAGCCGAGTCGGCGAAGCCCGCCACGGCCATGGAAAGGAACGCCAGCCTGGTGTCGATTCCCGGCGCGTAGGCAAGAGAATCTTCACTGGCGCTGATTTTGAAATTGATCAGCGGATCGCGAACCGCAATCAACTTTGCATCCAGCGCCCTTGCCCCATCGAACAGCGCTTTCGAGGAATCGCCCGGCACCAGGCGCTTCTTGAGCCCTTCCAACTGCTCACGTACATCCTCGATTTGGTTCACCGCGTCGTGCACGCGACTCACCTGCTCGCGCAAGTCCATCTCGAGCTTGAACTGTTTTTCAAGATCGCTCTGGGAAGTCGTAACGCGCGGATCCAGCTTCACTTCGAACGGAGCCGTTGCTCTCTTGCCGGTGGCGGCCGATCCGTCGGCAACCAAGGTCAGCCGCACCTGGTAGTGGCCCGGCAGCGCCAGCGGCCCGCGCGCGCCCTCGTTGTATTCCCACAAGTAATAGCCCGGGACGCGATTCGCCTCTTCGTAATGCAGGTCCCACACAAAACGATTCAAGCCCTCTTCCGGCTTGATCTGTTTCTCCGGCTTCTTATCGTCGGGATCGAGCGGTTCATTGAGCGGCGCGGCTTTATTGCTGGAGTACGTGCGGATGACACTGCCCGCGGCGTCCAGGATTTCAATCTTTACTTCCTGCTTCATTCCCGGCTTTGGGGCCTGCTTGAGGTAGTAATAAATCACCGCGCCATTAGGCGGATTCGTTCCTGCAAAGAACAGTTTTGCCGGAGCCTCTCCGGTGTGCACGCGGTACGCCGTCGCGGGCCGGTAGAGATGCATGTCTTCCGCGGCCACCGAGTCGGCGAACTGGCGCAGCGGCGAGACATCGTCCAGGATCCAGAACGACCGCCCGTGGGTGGCCACGACCAGATCGTCGTCCTTAATGACCAGGTCGTGGACCGGCGTGATCGGCAGGTTGAGTTCGAGCGAGCGCCAGTGCGCTCCGTCGTCGAACGAGACAAAGACGCCACGCTCGGTCCCGGCATAGAGCAGGCCTTTCTTTTTCGGGTCTTCGCGGACCGCGCGCACAAAAGCTCCATCCGGGATTCCGGTTGTGATCCGGCTCCAGGTCGCTCCGTAATCGCCCGTCTTATAGATGTAGGGCGCGAGATCGTCATTCTGATGCCGGTCAATCGCGACGTACGCCGTGCCGGCATCATGCGGAGACGCTTCAATCAGGCTGATGCGGCTCCATTCCGCCAGATCGACGTTCTTGGGCGTGACGTTGGTCCACTTCTTCCCTTCATCGCGCGTGATCTGGATCAAGCCGTCGTCGGTGCCCACCCAGATCAGGCCTTTCGCCAGCGGCGAGGGAGCAATCGAAAACACCGTGTCGTAATATTCGGTGCCGGTATCGTCGACCGTGATCGCGCCGCCCGAAGGCTGCTGTTTCGTTTTGTCGTTGCGCGTCAGGTCGCCGCTGATCGCTTCCCAATGAGTGCCGCCGTCGCTGGTTTTGAAGACGCGCTCGCCCCCGTAGTAGATCGTGTTTGGGTCGTGCGGAGAAGTCACGATGGGAGCGGTCCACTGAAAACGGTGTTCGAGCGCAGCCGCACCGCGCGCATCGCCAAGTTCCGGTGACACGGCAATGTTCTGAACCTGGTTCGTGCGCCGGTCGAAGCGCGTGAGGTTGCCCTGATAGTCGCCGGCATACACAATGTTCGGGTCAGCCGGATTGGGCGCAATGTATCCCGCTTCTCCGCCCCCGACCTCATACCAATTGTCGCGGCCAATCGCGCCGTCATCGCTGCGGCTGGCAATCGCTACCGTGGAATTATCCTGCTGCGAGCCGTACACGTAGTAAGGCGTCCGCGTGTCGGTGATGACGTGGTAAAACTGCGCCGTCGGCTGATTGTCTTCGCGCGTCCACGACTTGCCGCCATCCAGGGTGACCGTGACGCCGCCGTCGTCCGAAGCGATCATGCGCTGGGTATTCTTCGGATCGATCCACAGACCGTGATTGTCGCCGTGCGGAACCTTAATCTTATTGAAGTTGCGCCCGCCGTCGGTGGATTTGAAAAACTCCACATCCAACACGTAGAGCGTATTGGCATCCTGCGGATCGGCGATGATGTGCATGTAGTACCACGGGCGCTGCCATAGTCCGTGGCTGCCGTTGACCAGATCCCAGGTGTCTCCCCCATCATCGGAGCGGTAGAGCCCGCCTTCCTTGGCTTCGATCAGCGCATACACGCGCTCGGAGTTCGCCCCGACCGCCAGCCCGATGCGCCCGTAGGGGCCCTTCGGAAGCCCGTGCTCCTCGAGTCGTTTCCAGGTCGTGCCGCCGTCGGTCGAGCGATACACGCCGCTGCCCGGCCCGCCACTGGAGAGGGTCCACGGAGTGCGGTGCGCTTCCCAGAGCGAGGCAAATAAAATGTTGGGATTCTGCGGGTCGAACGCCACATCGATCGCTCCCGTGTTCTCGTCTTTGTAGAGAACCTTGTCCCAGGTCTTGCCGCCATCGGTGGAACGGAAAACACCCCGCTCCGTGTTTGGACCAAAGGGATGACCGAGCGCGGCGACAAAGACAATATCCGCATTGCGCGGATTCACGATCACTCTGCCAATCGCGCGCGAATCCTTCAGGCCAACGCTCTTCCAGGACTTTCCAGCGTCGAGCGATTTCCATACGCCGTCGCCTTGCGAGATGTTTCCGCGAATGCAAGCTTCACCCGTCCCCACATAGACGACGTTCGGATCGGACACGGCGACCGCGATACTGCCGATCGAAGGCGCTCCATCCTTGTCAAAAATCGGGGACCAGGTATTCGCGCCGTCGGTCGATTTCCACACGCCGCCACCGGTCGCGCCGAAATAGTAGGTGGTCGGATCGCCGGGAATTCCCGCTGCCGTAAGCGAGCGTCCGCCACGAAACGGGCCGATCGAACGGTACTTCATTCCCCGGAACAGCGGGTCGCCTTCCTTCTTGTCGTCTTTGTCGCCGGCCGCCGACGTCGTCGAAGCCGCGGATGCGGCGGGCGCGCCGTTTTGCGCGGCATCCAGCTTGCGATTCCGCTGTTTTTGCTGGGCGAAAGTTAGCGTAGTGAGAAACAAGGCGAACAAGGCAAGCATGGCTCCGCGCACACGCAGTCTTTGGATCAGGAAACGGATCATAAATTCATGGGCCCCGAGAAAAGAATTTGCTTTCGCCCAATGGTAATGCCTGCAGCGCGAAACGTACACACCAGAACCTCACACGGAAGCACGGAGACGCGGAGGAAGGTCTTGTCTACATGACTCATGGTCGAGTTGTAGGTGCACTGCAAGCAAGCGAGCATGAATTTGCCTTTCTCCGTGTCTCCGTGCCTCCGTGGTGGGCGTTGCTCGGACCCATGGAGAGATCGCTCTTGATTGGGACGCTCTCCGTCTCCCACGTACCCGCGTAGTCAACACAACCAAGCATGAAACGTTGCTTGATTTCCGCCTTCGCCGCCTAGAATGTTTCAAACATTTCTCCACATTCTTGTTTGAAACGGAACGGGCTCAGAATGCAGCAAGAGTTCACATCCAACGAAGTGATCGCCCTGACCGGAATCACCGCCCGTCAGCTGCAATGGTGGGATGAGCGGGGCATCGTGGCGCCCGGTCGCCAGGGACACCGCCGTATCTATACCTGGGATGAACTGGTCACCGTGGCGGTGATCTGCCAGCTCCGCCGGCGGGGCTTCTCCCTGCAGCGCATGCGCAAGGTGATTGGGTTCCTGCAACAGGAATTCGGCACCACGCTGGCCGCTACGGTCAGCGCGTCATCGGAACAGGAGTATCACCTTCTGACCGACGGCACTCATCTTTATCTGCGCACCTCGGCGCGGCAGGTCGTCGATCTTTTAAAAAACGCGCGGCAGCCGATGTTCGATATTTGCCTGAGCGACGAAGTCCGCAGGGTTCGAGCGGAAATTCAGTCGCGCAAGAAAGCTGCGGCTTCAGAACGGGTTCGGCCGTCGCGCCCAGCACGCAGAGCCTAACTCATTGGGCGTAACCCAATGGGCGCAAGAGGAGCGTAAACGGAGGGCGGGGAGGCACATGATGATCGGTGAATTGAGCATTATCAACGAGTGGATTCCCGAGCAGATGGAACCCGGCACCGTGTTCGTGTTGGAGAACGCAGGCGAAGTGGGAGAGAAAGAAGATCCCTATTGGGCGGTGCTCTCCTGCCCTTCGTGCGGCACGCTGGGCTTGATTACGCGCAAGCAGATGGCTGGACTGCTGCCGACAATCTGCGGCTCTGCTGTTTGCTCCGCGCAATTTTTTATCAAGGACGAAGTGATCACGCCGCGAAAGCCGTTTTAGTATCGTGACAACGCGGCTAATTCCGGACGGTCAGGACCGGGGACGCGCTGACGTGGATTGCATGAAAGACCAGCTATGAAAAGCAGGCAGGGATACCAAGGCTATCTTTTTTGATATGCTTCCCTGCATGGCGCGCCAAGTGAAATCCTTCCTGCTTGTGGCAATCCTTGTCGGCGGTGGCGCTGGGCAACTCCGAAACATGGCAGTTGATGAAACACAGGTCCTTAAGAATGCGAAAAAGGTTGCTGTGTTCATAAACCTTGCGCCACCCGCTGCTGCTCCGTACCGGCCAGACTTTGCGCGAGCAAAGAAACAAATCAGCGAAAAGCTCGCCAAGCAGAAATTGCAACTAGTAGAGGAACCTGCTGACGCGGACATTGTTCTGGTCGCCACCGAGTTTAACGAGAACCGTGGTGCAACAGCGAGCGCGACGACCTACGGCCAGACAACGACTGCGGTTGCACACGACACGATTTGTTTGGGGGATGAAATCAAGCTGTTTAAGGGCGGGAAAGCGCCTTCCGAAGGGGATGCACCGATTTGGTCGACTAGTGAGGTCTGTGGGTTCTCGTGGCCACTAAATCGAGCGATGGACAAACTTGCAAAGGCAATGAAAAAGTAACCAGGCAATGATTCTTGCTGGATGCCACCCCTGTGCTGTCCTCTACAGTGAATTCTTCGGCACTGAAAGCTTCACCGGAACCTGCTCGACAATCTCAATGTCGAATCCTTCCAGCGCGGCCACTCTTCGCGGGTGATTGGTCAAGAGGCGAATGCGCTTCAAGTGCAGATCGGAAAGGATCTGCGCTCCCAGCCCAATCTCGCGCTGAATTTTGCGCTCGCTTTCGGGCAGCGACGGCAGGCGGCGTTCGCGGTGAAACGTTAGAAACGACTGCTCCCCGATCTTTTCCGCCGTGAATCCTTTCGACGTCTGGTGCAGGTAGATCAATGCGCCCCGATTCTCCGCGGCGATGATCTGCAGCGAAGCCTCAAGCGTCTGATGGCAGTCGCACCCGGTGGCGCCAAACACGTCGCCCAGCAGGCAATGCGCGTGCATGCGGACCAGGACCGGCTCTGACGAATCGCCAATGTCGCCGCGGCCGATGTCGCCGCGAATCAGCGCCATGTGCGATTCGCCGCCATGCACTTCGCTCTCGTAGGCGATCAGGCGGAATTGCCCGTGCTTGGTTTCGACCATCGCCTCGCCCACACGATGCACGTAGCGCTCGTGCTGCATGCGGTAGCGGATCAACTCCGCCACCGTCAGCATTTTCATTTCGTGCTGGCGGCAGAACTCAGTCAGGTCGGGCACGCGCGCCATCGTGCCGTCGTCTTTCATGATTTCGCAGATGATCCCGGCCGGAACCATGCCGGCCAGCCGCGCCAGATCCACCGAAGCTTCGGTCTGTCCGGCGCGCACCAGCACTCCGCCCTTGCGCGCCCGCAGCGGGAAGACGTGCCCCGGCCGCGCCAAATCCGATGGCCGCGTCGCCGGATCGATTGCCGTCCTGATGGTGTACGAGCGGTCATAGGCCGAAATTCCCGTGGTCACGCCGTCGCGAGCGTCAATCGCCTCGCAAAAAGCAGTCCCGTATTGCGAGGTGTTCTCGCTGGTCATGGGACCGATGCGGAGGTGGTCGAGCCGCTCTTCGGTCATGGCCAGGCAGACCAGGCCGCGTCCGTGCTTGGCCATGAAGTTGATGGCTTCGGGAGTAACCTTTTCGGCGGCGAGCGTGAGATCGCCTTCGTTCTCGCGATCCTCGTCGTCGACGACAACGATCATTCGCCCGGCGCGGATCTCTTCGATCGCGGTGGGAACGTCGGTAAAGGGTGAAGTAGGAGTCATAGGATCTACGCAGCGTTTACATCGCGCCGGTTCGACGGCGCCAGGCTGGTCTCGTTCTCCATGCCATTTTCAGCAACACCGAACAGATTCTTCAACGCCCGCGTCATCGCCCGCACCACCCATCGAATTGCGACTACGATCGCGGCCAGAAAAGCGGCAACGATGAGGGCAGCCGCAATCGGGTGCCGGGTGGCAAGCCAGGTCAGGAACACGGCGAGCGTGTCTTCTCCAGCGCTGAGCGCGATGTTTGAAACCGGTTCGGGCGACGGGGTGACGGCCACGCGCGCCGCTGTCTTGCCGCCGTGGGCCGCCAAGGCGATCGCCCCGCCCGCCAGCGCCGCCAGCAACTGCTTTTCCGGCGAAAGCTGCGACGTCGCGCCGTAGGCGATCAAGGCCGCTACCGGAACTCGAACAAAGGTATGCAGGGCATTCCAGAACAAGTCGAACGCCGGGATTTTGTCGGCGAAGAACTCAACGGCAAACAGCGCGCCGGAGGCCGCAATCACCCACCAACTGGCCAACAGGTGCAGCCCGGAAGGCAAATCGAGCAGGCCCGCGTGGGCCAGCAGTCCGAGTGTGGCCACCGTGGCATACACGTTGAGTCCGGCCGCGAAGCTGACCGCCACGATCAGCCCTACGAGTTCGGAGCCAGCGAGGCCGTAGCCGCTAAACTTCATGCCCGTCAGCATATCCGGACTCGGCCTCCCCGCCAATAGTTCTGCAAATGGAAAAGGGCCGCCATCAGGCGGCCCTCCCAGCAAGTCAATTCCCTGAACTTACAGGGTGGATTCGATTTCAAAGCCCCAAGCTTCGAGCAACGGCTCGGGGATGTACTTGGAATTCTTGTTCCGGCGCGCCCATTCCCGCAGCCGTGTAGAGCGCAAATACTGGTCGGGAGAGAGCTTGTACTCGTGCACAACCTGCTCGAATTCCGTGATGGTGGGCGTCACCGGCCCGATGGGCTCAGGCTTGCCCCAGTTGGGGTTTCCGCGTCGCTTAGCCATGAAAATTATTCCCTCTATCCCTATTAGTCTGATTCTAAAACTCAATTAGTTTGATTCCAAAAATTGCCCAGGGGATTCACCAGCAAAGAGCAAATTAATCCACAGATTCTAGCCCCCTCGGACCCCTATGGAAGCTATTGATAATAATAGGTTTTTCTACGTAAGTCAATAGAAAAATTGACCCCTTCCCCAAAAATTTACTATCCCCTTTGTGCACAGCCACTTGCAGTTAGCGCTCAGAAGAACCCATATCAGGCATATCGGCTATGTACGAAACCTGCATAAGGACTGCGGAAAAATTCGAAGCCACTGATTTTGAAGCACTTACGGTATTGCTGAAGCGATACCTTGCTACGAACACCGATTTCGGCAGCCGACTAGTGAACAGCGAACTTCCAGCCGATAGCCCCAGGAAGGGCACCAACCATCATCTGGGGGGGGAAGGCGCCCAAAGCACGACAGTGACCGGAGTAACCGGAAGACCGGGCCATGGCGTTGACCACGGAATCTCATAGACTTAGAGTGCGAGTGGGGGTGTTCCGATGGCAGTTAGGGACTGGCGATCTCTGCCTAGACCATGCACCCGCAGAGGCGGCTCCCTGGGTTCCCCCCACGATCTGCCACGGAAAAGCGGGGGAGTAGGCAAGAACCGATCTGAAGCGTGATTCGAAGTATGGGCTTGAAGTCTCTACTACTGAGTTCCGACGAAAAAACGGTGCGCGTCCTGCGCCGGGTCCTCAGCGACCTGGAAATTGACGTCGAGCACTGCACCGCCGTGGACGAGGCCATCCGCCGCATCACCCGCCAGCGTTTCGAAGCCATCATCGCGGATGGAGCGAATGTGGAGGATGCGGGCAGCTTGTTGCGAGGGGCCAAAGCCGCTCCCGTCAACAAGCGCGCCCTCACGGTCGTGCTGGTGGAAGCTCCCGTCGGACTCAAGGGCGGCTTCGAATTGGGCGCCCATTTTGTGCTCCATAAACCCCTTGCGGTCGAGCGCGCCAAAGCCAGCTTTCGCGCGGTTCGAGCCATGATGAAGCGGGAACGGCGGCTGCAGTTGCGGGTTCCGGTGCAGATTCCAGTCGAGTGTTTCGGATGGGGCTCGCGCCGCTACAGAGCCGAGACCCTCGATCTCTGCGAAGGCGGCATGGCGATCCAGTTTTCCGAACGCGCCAAGAAAGAGAACTCGCTCCGCTTCTCGTTTGAATTGCCGGGCATGATATCGCAAGGCATGGGCCACATTGTCGAAATCCATGGCGAGCTGGCGTGGGAAGGCGACGGCGCCCGCGCCGGTGTCCGCTTCGTGAACGCCACCGACGACCAGCGCAACGCCCTTCGCCAGTGGTTGAACAGCCAGCTTCCCGAGCCCGAGCAGGACGACCCACCCGTGACCTGCCGGCTTACCGACCTCAGTCTCGGCGCCTGCTACCTCGCGACCAACTCACCCTTCCCCAGGCGCACGCGGGTCATCCTTAAGATCAGGACCGCCGACCTCGAAATCCGCGCCGGGGGCATCGTACTGGTCGCGCATCCGGAATTCGGAATGGGAGTAGAGTTCCTCCAGTCCACGACCGAGCAACGGGACCAAGTCCTGCGTATGATCACGACTCTGCGCGCCAACGGAGACAAATCTCCCCAGCTTCAGGTGGAACCCGACGGATTGGAAACATCATCGTCCGACAAGAGCGTGGCCATGTTCCAGTCTTTTGGAACCGAGAGCTCCAGGGCCGATGACACGCTGGTAGATCTGTTCCGGCAAAAGTCCGAGACGCCGGTCGAAGTCTTCCTGGAGCAGATGCGGGCACAGCGTCACGCGATCGAGTCGCAGGCCGCGAAGGCGTCGTCGTAGCGTTCTCGGCGATCCCAATACGGTCCAACCACTACTTTTCCGGAATTATCTCTTCCACAATACAATTCGCTGCGTTCGCTCACTTGCCACGCCCTCCCATCGTCGGTCGGGGCACAGCGCAGGCATGAATTGACCTTCGACAATGCACTTGACGGCATATGCACTATACTGCATAATTATGGTTGTGAGTTGGATTGTCGAGATGGGCGATGAGTTTGAGCCCGAGTTTAACAATCTGCCCATAGAGGTGCGGAACGAAATTCTGGCGCACGCGCGCCTGTTACAGCAATTCGGTCCGCTGCTGGGGCGTCCTCGCGTTGACACCTTGGACGACTCGCGCCACAAGAATATGAAGGAACTAAGATTTGACGCCGCCGATGGCGTTTGGCGCGTGGCCTTTGCCTTCGATCCCAGGCGCCGAGCCATTCTGCTTCTGGCGGGCGACAAATCCGGCGTAAGCGAAAGACGATTTTACAAGCAGCTCATCGCCAAGGCCGATCGAAGATTTGACGCTCATCTCGACCGACTCCAACACCAGGGAAGGAAGTAATCATGCCGAGGAACGTGAACGACATCATCAGCAAATTGGGCCGCGTGCAACGCAGAAAGGTCGAGGCTCGCGCCGCCCAGCTTATTGCCGAGGAAATGACGCTGCAAGAACTTCGTCGCGCGCGCAAAATTACTCAACAGAAGATCGCCAAGTCTCTTAGTATCGGCCAGGAAGGCGTCTCGAAGATCGAAAAACGCACTGATCTTTTGATTTCCACACTGCGGAAGACGGTCGAGGCTATGGGCGGAAGCTTGTCTCTGGTCGCTGAATTTCCCGATCGCGACCCGGTGGTTTTGTCCGGAATAGCCGGAGACAATCCGACAAGACCCGCCGGGCGAAAGCACGCAGCACACGCATAGAAACAGATAAGAACGATCCTGGTCCCTTCTACGCTTCGGGAATAAACTCGCTCACCGTCCCACGCTGCAGCAAATACGCTCCCGGTCCCTGCTGCCCGCGAATCGAACGGCAGAACTCGGCCACAAAAAACCCTGATTTCAAGGCATCGCGGAACGCCCAGCGCGTGGCCTCGCGCCATTCTCGAGCCAGACCCATATCGGTGCGTTCGACCTCCAGAATGTCGCCCGGAATTTCAATGCTCACGCGCTGCCGGGCCAGCGACTCGGCCAGATCGGCCCGTCCCGGTTTCCCGCTGGGATCGAAGCGCACCAGCGGAGCCAGCAGTCTCATGGCATCGAGCGTTTCGACTCTCGCGTCTTTACCCGCCAAGCGGCCTGCCATCCGATCGCGCACTCGCCGCGAATTCAGCATCCACCTCACCCACAGCCGGTCGGTTCCGTTCCGATGCAGCATGCTGGAGGTTTCCGGCCCGTAGAAGTCCACCTTATAAGTATCGGAAACCACGCCCAACTTCGAAAAGTTGAAGTGGGCGTTGCGACTTTGCAGCGGATCGAAGGTCCACGTCATCTCGTGAACGCCCATGGCCATGGCCCGCTCGCGCTGCGCCTGCTTCAGCCGCGAGCCCAGATCGAGATGCCGATAAGCATCGAGCACCGCCAGCATGTGCGAGTGGATGGTCGTCTGCCCGTGTTCGCGGCCGAGAAATCCGAAGGCGAAGCCGACAAGCTTATCTTTTTCAAACGCCCCGACAAAAATATTGCCCGCCGTCTTCAAGGCAATGCCCAGCGTGAGGGGCAAGGTGTCATCGTCCGCCATTCCCCAGACTTCTTTCTCCACCGCTTTCAGCTGGCTGAGGTCGTCGATGCTTTTGAGGTCACGAATTACAATCTGCTGCGCGACGCCGCGGGACATCATGGTTGGCCCTTCGTGCGCTTTGAGTTCTTTTTCCCAGACATATTCCCAGACATAGGTCCGCGCACAACGCCTGCGCTGAAGAGAACCCATCGTGTACAGCACGGGTTGCTTTCTTGTCAACAGCAATCGAATGCGGCTAGTACTCTAACTTCTTCAACCACCAAGGACACCAAGGAACACGAAGGTGTTTGCCGCCAAAGGCTTCCTTCGTGATCCCTTCGTGGCCTTGGTGGTTATCGCTTTCCCCTCTCCTACCATTCCAGCCCGCACGCCCATTCCCCGCATCTTACCCAACATGCTACCCTCGAATCCGGAGACGACTAACGCCGTGAAACCGATTATCAAGCTTCTGCTTTTGACCGCCCTGATCGTGCTGGGAAACTCCCTGCTGCTGGCCGCCGATCGCGGCGTCCTGGTGCGCGAGGCCGTCATCTACCTCTCGCCCGACACGAGCTCCAGCAAGCTCGGCCAGGCCGAACGCGGGCGGGAATTGGTACTCCTCGAGAAAAGCCGCACCTGGCTGCACGTTGAAGCTCTGCTCGGCTTCGCGCAAACTCCCGACCCCGCTTTTGTCGAAGACGAAGACGTCGAGGGCAAGACGATCAGCGGCTGGGTCCTGGATACCGGCGTGGTCTGGGCGTCGACCCCCAACGGCGACCGCATCCTGTTCGGCGCCGCCGTCGATTCTGAAAACGAGGCCAGCCGACGCCGCGGACGCCGCGGCGCAGCCCAGGATGCCGCACGCCTCTATCGCCGCGTCTTCGATTTGTTCCCCAACGCTCCCCTGGCCGGCGAAGCCCTCTACCGCGCAGCCGACATTAAGTGGCAGATCGACAAAGCCGATATGCAGTCCCGCCCCTCCGCTCGCGAGAAGGAAAACTACCTTCGCTCCGGCATTGACGAGGAGTCCATGAAGCAGGTGATGAAGAAGTTCCCCAACACCAAGTGGGCCCAACTCGCCGCCTTCCACCTGATCGACAACAAACTCTGCGGAGATTGGCAAGGGTCATCCAAGTGTCCCGACAAGGAAGCCGACATCTACGAAAAATATGTAAAGGAACACCCCGAATCTCCCGCCGCTCCCGAAGCGCTCTACAACGCCGCCTCTCGCCGGGCTGCCTTGATCGAGATTTATAAGGTGGAAGAACAACCCAAGAAATCCGAGCAGTCGAAAGGCTCGGCCATGGCGCTCGCCCAACAGCTAATCTCCCAGTACCCGCAGAGCGACTGGTCGTCGCGCGGACAAACCCTGCTGTTCCTGTTGCAGCAGGGAGTCCCGACCTACGGAAACGCGCTGCAGTAGTGGAGCGCCGGGCGCCCTCGCCCGGCTGGAGCAGGCTCGCGAGACGCTCTCACCCCGCCCTGGAACTCATCGCGTGGTCAAGGCAGCAGGCGCTTCTCCCAGCTTCCCCTCGCGATAAGCGCGCACGTAATTCTTGCAGTGCGCATCGCGACCCAGCAACGCTTCGGTCGCGATGATGTTCATCATCAGTTGCTGGTCGCGAGGATCGACGATTGCCGCATCGAGGCCATGCGCCATCAGCAACAGAAGGAATGTCTCGTTCAGCAATTTGCGAACCGGCAGGCCAAAAGAAACATTGCTGACCCCGGCGCTGATGTGAACTCCCGGATACCTCGCCACAATCTGGGCAACGCTCGCCATCAGGTTCTGGCCATGCGGACCGGTAGCCAGAGGCATCACGCAAGGGTCAACGTAAATATCGTCCAAGGCAAAGCCCTCCGCCGTGAGCCGATCGACCAAGCGGCTGGCGGTGGCAACTCGATCCTCCACACCGCTCGGCATTCCGCCTTCCGACAGGCAGAGGGCGATCACTTTGGGACGGTGTTCCTTGAGCACGGGCAGCATCTTCCAGCGTGCGGGTTCGTCGCTGATCGAGTTGACCATCGGCCTCTGCTTGCAGCGAGGAAGCGCTTGCATCAAGGCTTCCGGGTCGGCGCTGTCCAGGCAGAGCGGAATGTCCACCGCGGCTTGCACCAAGTCCACCAGCCAACTCAGAAGTTCCACCTCCTGTTGCGGAAGGCCGCCGTTCACATCCAGCATGTGGGCGCCGGCACTGGCTTGCTTTCGCGCCAGGTCCCGGAAGAACTCCTCGTCCCGCTTTTCCGCGGCCTCGCCGACTTTCTTCCGCGTGCAGTTGATGAGTTCTCCAATAATCAGCATGGTTTTGTCTCCTTAGCAGCCTGAGCCAGCGCCTAAAAGCGCATTTCTTAACAAGGCACTTACGGTATGCCTGAAGGCATACCCTGATACAAATCTTACTTTCACCCCGAACTGTTCGGGTTGCCCTTCGCGTCGGGAATCCCGAGATCAATTCTTTTGCGGAGGTTATCGAGCCCCGCAAAGCGGTTGGCCAAAGCGTTGGTGCGGTCCAGGCACCAGTCGCGCGGAGGAAGAAGTACGTGGGCGAACTTCCTGGGGTCATCGCCCATCGCCAGGGCGCCGTGGTAGATGACATTCCAGATGCAGGGCAGGTCGGCACGCGCCTCACAGTTGCCGTCCACGCGGGAGCCTCCGCACGGACCATTGCGCAATTCCTTATAGCACCCCCGCATCGAGCACCCGGCATAGTTGAGATGGTCCTGGATGCAATCTCCGCAACTGACGCAGCCTAAAGTTGCCTTCCGGTAAAGGGTCGCAGGCTCCAGCAGCCCGTACCATAAGCCATGCCGCCAGGAACTGCTTTTGCCGGGCAGACCTCCGGCGTTCATTCTCGTCTTCAATTTCGCTGCGAAGAGTCGCGCGCCGAAACTGCCTTCTCGAATCAAGTGCCGGTGCACACTCGCCGAGAGGCGCTGCACCCACGACGGATGAGGCTTGACGTCGCTGATTCGATAGTCGCCTGCGCCGTCGCTGAGCCCGTCGCCATCCTGGGGCAAGAGGTAGAACTCGTTGGGGATCGGGAACACGAGGTCATCGATCCGCCCGCGCCAGTTCTTCCCGATCGCGGCCGCGCCCTCGAGGATAGTCATGAAATCTTTGTGCGTGAGTCCGAATCCGCCAATGTGGGCGCCGGCAAAGCCGAGGTCTTTGACTGCAGCCACCATCAGCGCGGCGCGCTCCAGCCTCTGCGGTTTCTTTTCTCGCTCCAGGCGTTGGATGAGTTCGTCCGCAACGACGCAGCCCGCCAACTCGCCAGTCTGCATCAGCCGCGCGATTTTGGCGGTCGGCACATAGACGTTCGCCAGCACGGGGACATGGCCCAAGCCCTCCCGGGCCATGTACTGCTTTAACTCGTAAAGCTTGCGTAGGTTGTACCCCAGCTGGGTGATGATGTATTGCGCGCCCGCCGCTATTTTCAGCTGCAGCTTGTAAAACTGCATCATGAGATCCGGTTCGCGGACCTTGAAGGGGTTCACCACCGCGCCGCCAAAGAAATCGAAGGGCGTGGTGCGCGCGGTTTTCGGCCCCAGATTGTATTCCAGACCGCCGCGCAAGGCGCGAAGCAGCCAAAGAATAAGCACGGAATCCAAGTCGTAAACCGGCTTCGGCTTGCCGGCGAATCCCTCCTTCTGCGCATCGCCGGTGAGGGCCAGAATATTCTCCACGCCGAGGCGCGCCAGCGCGTGAATGCGCGCCTCCAACGACAAGCGGTTTCCGTCTTTGCCGCTCAGATGCGCGATCGGCGTGAGCTTATGCTCAAGAACGTAGGCAACAAAAGCTTCCGGCGGCAGCGCGGGATTGCCTCCGGGAAGATCGGTCAGACTGATCGCCTCGATCCCATGCTGCTGCCTGGACACTTCTTGTACGAAGATTTCCGCCTCCAGCGCACTGTGATCGCGGCCCAGTACGAGTTCGGCCGTGCACACGAATTCGCCTCGCTCAAGCGCCGATCGAAAGCGGTTCGGGACTTCGCAGCACCCGCCTGTGCTCATTGGCATCACCGATTAGTGGTGCCTCCATTGGAGCATTCTTACTAACGCCAGGGCGGTGATTTGCATCACGAGGCGGTGTCTAAAAATCGAACTAAGTATGACTCTTAGTCTCGCCCGAGTCTCAGGTACACTGCATTCGTCATGAGTTCGCCCGCTCTCCTGCTAGCCGCCGTACCGTTTCTAACTCGCCCTCTTGCCGAGTGGCAGGTCACCGCCGGCTACGTAGTTTTCGCGGTCAGCTACCTCGTGTTCGCCTTAGGCAAGCTCCCTGGGATGAAGATCGATCGCCCCGGCATGGCGATCATCGGCGCCGTCCTGATGGTTGCTTTCCGCATTGTGCCCGCCGCCGAAGCGCTGCGCTTCATCGACTTCGGCACGCTGGTCCTTCTGTTCTCCATGATGGTGGTGGTCGGCTGCCTTCACCTGACAGGCTTTTTTGACTGGGTAACCGAGCAAATCGTCATACGTTTGAAACCGCACCATTTGCTCCCCACCGTCATCTTTATCACCGGATTGCTCTCGGCCTTTTTCGTCAACGACATCATCTGCCTGGTCATGGTGCCGTTCGCACTTCTCGCGACTCGCCGCATGGGATTGAAACCGCTGCCGTACCTGCTCGCCGTGGCAACCTCGGCCAACATCGGCAGCGTCGCCACCATCACCGGAAACCCCCAGAACATGCTGATCGGCTCATTCTCGGGGCTGACGTACCGCCATTTCCTCTTGCACCTGGGACCGGTGGCGCTGATCGGCCTGGGGCTGGATTGGCTGATCATCCACCGAATGTGTGGCAACGACTTTGTGGCCGGAGACGCCGAAGTGGTCGCAGTTGCGGCGCCGCATGTCTCGACTCGCCAGCTGCGCAAGCCTGCCATCGTGATTGCCCTCGTGCTGGCCGGCTTTCTTGCGGGCGTACCGCCTGCCATGATGGCGGCCATCGGCGCCGCGCTCATGCTGATTACGCGCACGCGCAATCCGCGGTTGGTCTATGACGAAGTCGATTGGGGGCTGCTGGTGTTCTTCGTCGGTCTATTCCTGATCGTGGGCGGCGCGGAAAACTCCGGGTTGACCCGCCACCTCTTCGAGATCGCGGAACGCTCCAATCTTCAGAACGCGGGGATCTTTACGGCGGTGACCGCGGTGTTGTCGAACCTGGTCAGCAATGTGCCGGCTGTGATGCTGCTCAAAACCCTTGTACCGGCTTTCCGCGATCCGCACACGGGTTGGCTGGTGCTCGCCATGGCCAGCACGCTGGCGGGAAACCTCACCATCACAGGTTCAGTCGCGAACCTGATCGTCGTGGAGCGCGCGCACGGCGAAGTGCACATCGGTTTTTGGGACTACTCACGCGTCGGTATTCCAGTCACGCTGGTGACGCTCGCGGTCGGATGGGCTTGGCTGGCCTGGGTGCGTTGAACTCGAGTGCCGGGCCGGGTCCACTTCTAGACGGCTGCCAGCCATGTAGGAGACGACCTCTCTCCGCCCCGCATCCTGCTATCCTAGAAACCTTCGCCAACTGAGGAACGTCATTCGCAAAAAGACGCGGCCAGCCGCGTCTCTATTTAGGAGAGAACACTTGAACGACTATCTTTTGTCCACCCTGCTCGGGATCGTCGAAGGTCTGACGGAATTTCTGCCGGTCAGTTCCAGCGCCCACCTGCGGATTTCCGAGGCCCTGTTGCACGTGCCACTCTCGAGCGGATACTGGAAGATGTACTCGATCGTCATCCAACTCGGCGCGATCCTCGTGTTGCCCATCTATTTCCGGACCCACATCGCCAAGCTCTTTTCCACGTTCCCCGAAGGCGAAAAGAAAGACTGCACGATCCTGACTCACCCCTTGAGCCTGGTTATGATCGCGTTCGTAGTAACGGCCGGTCCGTCTTACCTGCTGACGAAGGTGATCGGCAAGAACCTCGAGAGCCTCAACGTGATGGGCGCATCGCTGCTGGTCGGCGGCATCGTGATGTGGGTCATCGACGCCATGAAAGCGCCCTGGGAAAAAGCGGGCCAGGGCGCGTCCGGCTCTCCCCTCCATACCTGGAAAATGGACGACATCCACGGCGGCCAGGCCCTCTGGATCGGCGCCTGCCAGATTCTCTCCGCCGTTTTCCCCGGCACCTCGCGCTCCATGTCAACAATTGGCGCGGGACAGCTGATGGGAATGTCGCGCGCCGCCGCGCTCGAATTTTCTTTCTTTCTCTCCATGCCCACCATGGCGATGGCGACGCTCTACACGCTCTACAAGTCGCTCCGCGGCAGCACCGATGAAAATCCCATTGGCGTCGCCCAAATCGACTCTCACCAATGGGTCGTCCTCGCCATCGGCTTCGTCGTCTCCTTCATCGTCGCCTACGGAGCCGTGGCCTGGTTCATGGCCTGGGTCCGCAAGCGCGGCTTTGTGCCGTTTGCCGTGTATCGCATCGTAATTGGAATCGCGGTGCTGGCTTGGGCGGCGGGAATGATCGGACGCTGATCATAGCGCGGGAATTGCCCGTCCAGTCCCGCTATTTTCCATAATCCCTTTTGCTCGTTACAATCACGCAGAAAGGAATTTTCACAGCCATGATGCGCTCGATTCGATTCCGCACTGCAAAGAAAAAGACAATGGTGTTATTCATGAGCAACCTGATCGCTGCCGGAATTGTGGCCCTCGGCGCCACCAATCCCGCACTCGCCGCCACCGCCGAATTCGGTCCCTCGAACCCTTTTTACGCGCCCAGTACCCTGCCGTTCCACGCGCCGCCCTTCGACAGGATTAAGGATGAAGACTACCAGCCCGCGATTGAGGCCGGCATGGCGCAGCAGCAGGCGGAAATTCAGGCGATCGCCGACAATCCCGCTCCCCCCACCTTCGACAACACCATCGTCGCCATGGAAAAAAGCGGTCGCTTATTCAACCGCGCCCTGGCAGCTTTCGAGGGAGTCACTGGGGCCAACACCAACCCAACCCTGCAGAATGTCGAAACCGTCGAGGCCCCGAAACAAGCCGCGCACCAGGACTTCATCTATCTCAACACGAAACTTTTCGCACGCGTAGGCGCGATCTACAAGCAACGGGCCACGCTCCAGCTCGATCCCGAGTCTCTCCGCCTGATCGAGCGCGTCTATGACCAGTTCGTGCATGCCGGCGCCAATCTGCCGGAAGCCGACAAGGCGGAACTGCGCAAGCTCAACGAAGAGCTTTCTTCACTTTCCAACGCCTTCAACACCAAACTGCTGGCCGCCACGAAAGACGGCGCTTACATCACCACCGACAAGACCGCGCTGGCCGGCCTCTCGGAAGCTCGCATCGCCGCAGCGGCGCAGAGCGCCAAGGACCGCAAGGTTGCAGGCTTCGTAATCCCGCTGCAAAACACCACGCAGCAGCCCGACCTGGCTTCCCTCAGCAACCGCGCCACGCGCCAAGCCATCTTCGAACACTCCTGGAACCGCGCCGAGCACGGCGACACCAACGACACTCGCGACATCGTCGCACGCCTTGCTCACCTGCGCGCGCAGAAAGCCAAACTGCTTGGGTTCCCCAACTTCGCCGCGTGGAAACTCGACGATCAGATGGCCAAGACGCCCGAAGCCGCGCTGCAGTTCATGGATGCCATCGTCCCCGCCGCCACCGCCCAGGCCGCTCGCGAGGCCGCCGATATCCAGGCCGCGATTGACGCACAGAAAGGCGGTTTCAAGGTCCAAGCCTACGACTGGGATTTCTATTCGGAGCAGGTCCGAAAAGCTCGCTACGACATCGACGACGCGCAGGTAAAACCCTATTTCGAACTCGACAGCGTGCTCCAGAACGGCGTCTTTTACGCGGCCAATCAGCTCTATGGAATCACTTTCCAGGAACGCCACGACATTCCCGTTTACCAGCCCGATGTGAGGGTGTTCGAAGTTTTCGACGCCGACGGCAAGCACCTCGCCCTTTTCTACTGCGATTACTTCAAGCGCGACAACAAGAATGGCGGAGCCTGGATGTCGGAATTCGTCGGCCAGTCGCGCCTGCTCGGCAACTCCCCGGTCGTGTACAACGTTGCCAACCTGCCCAAGCCCGCCGCCGGGGAACCCGCCCTGATCAGCTTCACCGACGTCATCACCATGTTCCATGAGTTCGGACATGCCCTGCACGGCATGTTCTCCGACGCCGAGTACCCCACTCTTGCCGGTACCTCAACCGCTCGCGATTTCGTGGAATTTCCCTCGCAATTCAACGAGCACTGGGCCACCTATCCCGCAATCTTTGCTCACTATGCCAAACACTACAAAACCGGCGAGCCCATGCCGCAAGAACTTGCCGCGCGCATCAAGAAAGCCGAAACCTTCAATCGAGGCTATGGCATGACGGAAGTCCTGGCTGCGGCCGAACTCGACATGCAGTGGCACTTCCTTTTGCCCAGTGCGCCGCTCCAGCAGCCCGACGAGTTCGAGAAGCAGGCGCTCGATAAGACCCACCTCAACGTCAGTTATGTACCACCCCGCTATCGCTCCAGCTACTTCAGTCACATCTGGCAAAACGATTACAGCGCGGGTTACTACGCCTATCTCTGGACCGAGATGCTCGCGGACGACGCCTATCAGTGGTTCGATGAAAACGGTAAGCTCACCCGGGCCAACGGGGATCGCTTTCGTAAGATGGTGCTTTCGCGCGGCAACACCGAGGATCTCGCCAAAATGTACGCGAACTGGCGTGGCGCGCCACCCAACACGAAGGCCATGCTGAAGTATCGGGGACTCGAGGAACCCGCTCCGGCGAAATGAAAATGACCGCTTATAGCTTTCGAGGCCACGGGCGTGCACCGTGCAGCAGACGCAACTCCGTCACCACATCGCCGGCGAAGCGATAGGCGGCAATGTAAGGGGTTCCCGATATCACTAACTCACGAGCGCCGAGGACGCGGGTGGGACGGCCGAGTTCCGGGGGTATCGCCAGCACCCCGGTTTGCTTCCGAATATCATCATGCACGCGGTAGGCAGCGACGGATTCCCAAAACGGACCCGACGCTGATATGAAACAGCAAACCTACGTCCCGACGTAATGACGCTGCCCAATGCACTCCGAGTATATTCGGAGCAGGCTGCCACATCCGTATGACCAAGTTGCGCTTCTTGCTTTCGGTGACCAACGAAGATAACGATTTCCAGATCGAGCAGGTGAGAACTGCACGCCAGGTAGCCAGCCAAGCCGACGTGGAACTGGAGGTTCTCTCTGCCCGTGATGACGGCATCCTGCAAAGCCAGCAACTCCTCCACAGAATCCAGTCTGCGGCTGTTTCTCGCCCCAACGCCGTCCTGCTCGAACCGGCCGGTTCCACGGTGCTTCCTCAGGTGGCGAACGCCGCAGCCGCGGCGGGCATCGGCTGGGCCCTGTTGAGCCGCGACGCCGAGTACCTCAACGAACTGCGCTCGGTCTATCACGTGCCTGCTTTTGTTGTCAGCTCCGACCATTTGGAAATTGGCCGCATCCAGGGACGCCAACTTGCTGCGCTGCTGCCGGCGGGAGGATTGGTCCTCTACATTCAGGGTCCCAGCCAAAGCCTGGCTGCCAAGCAAAGGCATGCTGGCTTGCTGGAAACCAAGCCCGGAAACGCACAGTTGCGCATTCTCAAAGCCCACTGGACGGAATCAAGTTCACACAAGGCCGTTTCTTCCTGGCTCCAGCTTTCGACCTCGCGCGCAACGGATTTCGAAGCGGTGTGCGCCCAAGACGATTCCATGGCTCTCGGCGCCCGCAAGGCTCTCGAGCAGTGTACTCAGGAATTGCGCGCGTCTTGGCTGAAGATCCCGTTCCTGGGCATCGACGGTATGCCCAAAACAGGTCAAGCATGGGTTCGCGACGGACTTCTGACGGCCACCATCTTCAGCCCTCCCACTGCCGGGATCGCGGTCGAACTGATGGCTCGGTCCATGGAGCGTGGAACCATGCCGCCCGTTCGCACTCTAACCGAACCGAAATCCATTCCCGCCATTGAGGAACTGGCTCGAAAAGCACGGGCGTCTTCGGCCCACTAGGGCCTCGCTCAGGGAAGCGCGAAAGCTGGCTACTCAAGCACCCGGTTACGACCGTCACGCGTCGAACCTCCCGCCCGTACCCAACTCGCCACTCCGCCCTCTCTCCCGCATTGCCCGAACCGCCGCTTCTTGTCATAATTATCAAGCTCTGGCTTCGATCGGGCGCTGCGGGTATCATTTAACCAATACCCGGCGCCGTCGCTGCCACATGACATTTTTCTCGAAGATTTTTTCGCCCACCAGGAACCGGCGTCTGAACGAGCTCGTCGGACTCGTCTTGTCGGTCTCCGCGCTCCTTCTTTTCCTCGCGCTCGCGTCCTATTCGCCGCTTGATCCCTCGCTGAACAGCGCCTCCGTCCTGACCAAATCGCATGCTGCCCGCAACTGGATCGGCATCTTCGGAGCCTATCTTTCCGACCTCATCCTGCAATTCTGGGGGGTCGGATCGTTCCTCCTGCCCATCTTCATGGGCATGCTCGGCGTGCGCTGGTTCCGCTCGCGAACCGTGCAATCTCCGGTCGCCAAGACTCTGGGCGGAATCTGGCTGCTCATGTTCGTCCCGGCGCTGCTCGCCATCCTGCCCGGGCACTTCCGCTGGATGGGCTCGATCCCGGTCGAAGGCCTCGCCGGCCGCATCGTCGGCGACGCCTTAATCCGCTACCTGAATGTTGCCGGCGCCTACATCGTCTGCACCACGGTTTTGGCCATCGCGCTCTACCTCACCACCGCCTTCTCGTTGACCGCGATCGAACTCTGGGCGCCTACCCGCTTCGCCTTCATCGTGGCGCTGAGAGACCGCTTCAAAGACTGGCAGGACGAGCGCGCGCGCAAGCGTCAACAAGAGGAACTGGAAAAACGCCGCGCCGAAAAGCCAACCGTCACCGCCCAACTCGTGCCCGCGCGTGCCGTGGCGATGCGTTCTGAGGCTCCGGCCCCGCGCCATCAACTGGAACCCGGCCAGGAAATTCCCGGCGTGCAGTCGGCGGCTCCGGTCCCCCGCAACGGCATCGAACGCATGATGGCCGAGGAAACGATGGCCGAGGAACCAGGCCATTCCACCGCCGTGCCGCCGCAGGATGCGCCCGCGACCACCGCCGAAGTCGAAGTTAGTGACCGCGCCGACGCCGAGCACAAGCCGAAAACAACCTTCCCGAAAATCGCGGGCAGTTACAAGCTGCCGCCGTCGAGTCTGCTGCACCGTCCCGACGAGCAGCAATCGGTCAACGAAGAAGAGCTCAAGATTGTCGCCCAGGTTCTGACCGCGAAGTACGCGGAATTCGAGGTCCACGGCCAAGTCACGCAGATCAACCCCGGCCCCGTCGTTACCACCTTCGAATTCAAGCCCGAAGCTGGCATCAAGTACAGCCGCATCGTCAGCCTCAGCGACGATCTCTGCCTCGCGCTGCGCGCCGAAAGCATCCTGGTCGAGCGCATGCCCGGCAAGAGCACGGTCGGCATTCAGGTGCCGAACCGCGAGCGCGAAATCATCTGGCTGCGCGAGAACATCGAGTCGCAGGAATTTCTCGGCTCGAAATCGAAGCTCACGGTCGCCATGGGCAAGGACATCAACGGACGCATCGCCGCCGCTGACCTGGCCGGCATGCCTCACCTGCTCATCGCCGGCTCGACCGGCACGGGCAAGAGCGTGGCCATCAACGCCATGATCATGTCGATTCTCTACAAATCGACACCCGAGGAAGTGCGGCTCGTGCTCGTCGACCCCAAGCGCCTCGAACTCGGCAACTACGAAGGCGTCCCGCACCTCTACACGCCCATCATCACCGAGCCCAAACTGGCTGCCAACGCGCTGCGCAACGCCGTCCGCGAAATGGAGCGACGCCTCAAGCTGCTGGCCGCCAAGGGCGTCCGCAACATCGACAGTTACAATCGCCTGTTCGACGACACGCCCAGCCTCTTTAGTGAGCAAACGAATCCCGAAGACGGCCCTATTCCCAAAATCGTCATCATCATCGACGAGTTAGCCGATCTAATGATGCTCGACGGCCACAACGTGGAAGAGTCGATAACTCGCCTCGCGCAGATGGCCCGAGCTGTAGGCATTCACTTAGTGCTGGCCACGCAGCGGCCATCGGTCGATGTGATAACTGGCTTAATCAAAGCGAACTTTCCCGCCCGCGTCTCGTTCCGCGTGGCCACCAAAGTCGACTCGCGCACCATTCTTGACGCCAACGGCGCCGAATCGCTCCTCGGACGCGGCGACATGCTCTACCTGCCCGCCGGCTCCGCCCGCGTCCACCGCCTGCATGCTCCCTACGTAACCGAAAAGGAAATCGCAGCGGTGGTCGAATTCTGGAAGGCGCAGGGCTTGGCGCAGTATCAGGAGAAATTCCTCGAAACCCCGAAAGAAGACAGCGAGCTGTCGGCCGGCGCCGGAGAACTTTCCGCCGACGACAATGCTAATGCTAATGATAATGACCCGCTGTTCAACGACGCCGTGCGCCTCGTGGTCGAGTTCGGCAAAGCCTCCACGTCGCTCTTGCAGCGCCGCCTGCGCATCGGTTACGGACGCGCCGCCCACCTCATCGACCTCATGGAGCGCGACGGGATCGTAGGCGCCGCCGACGGTCCCAAACCCCGCGAAGTGCTGAAGCGCCCCGATTGGATCTCGGAAATCGAAGAGTCGATGCGGTAGCACCGCGTCACGCCGAAACCCAATTCACCATGTCTCTGTGGTGAGATAGGATTTCCCCCGTGTTACCCTGTGTCCCCTGTGGTTATCGCTTTTTGTGTTTAAGATAAGACGCATGAAATTCCACACCGAATACCTGACCCTGCACACGAAAACCAAGCGAGCCTACGTTCACCTGACCCCACAGGTCGAGAGCGCCCTGAAAAAGTCCGGAATCAAAGACGGCATGATCCTGGTCTCCGCCATGCACATCACCGCCGGGGTCTACGTCAACGACAACGAGAGCGGCCTGATCAAAGACATCGACCAGTGGCTGGAAACGCTAGCGCCCTTCCGCCAGAACTACCAGCATCACCAGACCGGAGAAGACAACGGAGACGCGCACCTGAAATCGCTGATCATTCACCACGAAGTCATCGTTCCGGTCACCAACGGAAAACTCGACTTCGGCCCCTGGCAGCAGATTTTCTACGCCGAATTCGACGGCCAGCGCGACAAGCGAGTCATCATTAAAGTGATGGGAGAATAGGCAACTTGGGTTATCCTCATAGATCGTCGTTAGCGTGACGTTTTGCGGTGGAGCGGCGGGCGTCTCGCCCGTCACGAGAACGGAGAATGTGGTGCGTGTAGCCAGGAAGATTCTAGGTTGGGTCTTGCTTGTCGGAGGCGGTCTGGGCACGGCGAGCATTATCGCCCAAACCATGGTCGGCATTACCTATAACACCTGGTTCTTGCCGGTTGGCGTTGTTCTCTGTGTGGCCGGCCTCTGGCTCGTCAGTCCTGGCTGGCTTGGAAAGAAGATCAAAGAACCCCGCGCGGTCGGGCCCCTGACCGCCAACGTGAAGGAGCCCGGCACCATGACCGAAGAACTAACCGAATTGCACGAGCACGCCGAACACGCCCGGGAGCATCCCGACCTCGCCCCCGTAACCCTCACCATGGCGGTGCTGGCCGTTCTGGTGGCCACCGTGTCGCTGCTCGGCCATCGGACCCATACCGAAGAAATCATTTTGCAGAACAAGGTCACCGACCAGTGGGCCTACTACCAGGCCAAAAATATCCGCCGCCACACCGACGAATTATTCGCCGATTTGACCACCATCGTTGCCAGCAAAGACGCGGAAGCCGCCGCCAAGCTGCATGAGAAATATCGCGCCGAAGCCGACCGCTATAAAGACGATCAGAAGGAACTCGACGCCAAGGCCCGCGAACTGGAAAAGGATGCCGACCTTACCCGCCGCAAAGCCGATCGCTTCGATCTCGGCGAAGTCTTCCTGGAGATCGCCCTGGTGATCACCTCGATCACGCTGCTCTCGGGCCGCCGCATGTTCTGGCACCTCGGCCTGCTGATGGCGACTGCCGGCATTGTCGTCGCCGCCTCTGCCTGGATCGTGCGCTAGTAAGGAGGAGATGCCAATCGCGCGGACCTACGGCGAAGGCACCTTTGCTGAGGCAATCAGCCTCTCGCGCATTCGCGCCAGGTTGTAGGTTGAGGTGGGGAGATCCGCCTCCGGTGTCTTGCCGACGCGTTGGTACAGTGAGAGCGCGACCGCAGGCAGGCCGTAGTCCTCGGCGATGCGCCCAAAGCCATACCAGATCGCCTCATTAGGTTCCTCGAAGCCCCCGGAATCCATGGCTCGCAACAGCAGTTCCCGTGCTTCCTTGGTCTTGCCGATTTCGGCATAGAGACACGCCAGCGTGTGAACCTCGGCATAGGAACTGTCTGACTTATTCGCGATTGCGCGCTGCAGCAGCGAGACATCTTCCTCGGTGACCTTGCCCAGGAAGAGCGCATTCCAGGTGTACTCGTTAAAGTCGTTCATCTCGGCGCGGTTCTTGTCGATCAAGGGACGAAGAATGCTCCGCACCTGGGCAAAATCCGCCTTGCCCTCCGCTAGTTGTGCGGCGGAACGCACCGCTGTCAGATCGTCGGGGATGCGTGCAAACCGCGCTGCGATTGCCTTTTCGCCCACCTCCCACTTCTTGGTAAACACGCTGGCCTCGGACACAAACCGCAACGCCGTGTCCGATGCCGGATTGGCTGCGGCAAGCCGCGAGGACACTGCGAGCAATAGATTCCAGTCGCGCAACTTCGCGGCGGCATGGGCGAGCAGCAAATCGAGGCGCGTGGCGTCGGAGTCTTGAGCCTGAGCTTGTGCGGATTTCGCTTCGTTGATGTACTCGCCGATAGCGGAAGAATCCGCCAGCAGGGCCAGCGCCGCCATCCTCATCTTCTTGGGATCAGCCTCGTCGCCGCGCGCCCAGAAACGCGGGAAGACCGCGCCGCGCAGCGGATCGTCGCCCGAGTTCAACGTTACTTCCTCGCGCGCCCAATCGAGCCAGCCCTTCGCGCCCTTGAGGTCTTTGGCAGCCAGCCGCCGCAGTACTTCTTCGCCCACCATGTCCACGTCTGCGTCCAACGCGACGATCCGGTACCCGTCCGGCCGCCGCGCGACGAGCATGGTTTGAGGTCTGTCTCCCATGCCCCGCGCGCGGATGCGAAATCCCGATCGTTCGTCGCCCTCGACCGTCATTTGCATGTTGGATAAAATCACGTCGCGGGCCACCGGCAAAGTGACGTCGTTGCCTTCCATCCCTTTGCGTAGCAAGCTTGCGCCCCTGGCCCCTTTTTCGGCTTCGTCTTTCTGGTCCGCCGGATACGATTCCGTGTAACGGAACATCTCCTCAGGCTTCGCGCGCGGATCTAGCATATACAAATAGAACTGTTGCACCACTCTTCGCGGATCGGTTTCTGGCAGTAGGACTTCCTCATACGGATGTACCGCGCTCATCACCTCAATGCGCCCGCGCAGCTTGGAGCTGTCTTCCTGCCCCTCGGCCGCGGCATTCAGGAGATCGACGGCACGAGGATACATTCGCAACCGGATGAGCACATTGGCGGCCGATACCAGGATGTTGCTTCGGTCGCTCTCGTTCGACCCCCGGCGTGCGGCCTCGGTGATGGCAGCCTGCGAACCGTCACGCGCGGCAATCGTCGCCACTGCGACGCCGTGGCGGGTTGTGCTGGGGGGCAGGGAATTGCAAAGCTGGAGAACTTCATCCCACTTGTGCGCGTAGAACAAGGCAAATAACAGATTGTCGTCGTAGCTCTCGCCTTTTTCCTTGTCGACTTCCTTCAATGCACGGTACTCCGCTGCCGCCTCATCGAGCTTGGATTCCGGAGAGTAGCGCTCGCCGAAAGCGTTGTGTTCCAACAGAATCGCTAAGTCGACGTGATTGGCCCATTCCTTCGGATCGAGTTCAATCGCCTTGCGATAGGCCGCGACCGCCGTGCCGAGGTCGAAGCCTTTGCCGAATCGACGGCCAATGGCGTCATGCTCCTCGATCCATCCCAGCGAACTCCAGCCGAGTGCGTTCTTGGCCTCGAGTTCCGTGGCCCGCCGTGCCTCCTTGCGGGCTTCCTCACCGAAACCCGCATCCAGTAAGGCCCTGGCGATCTGGATGTGGTGAAGAGCCTCGTTGGGATGAAGTTTGACCAGATCGGCGTAGGACGCCAGCGCCTCGCGCGCCTTGCCCTGGGCAAGCAGCGCCGCGCCCTTTTGGGGAAACGTGATCAGCACCGCGCTGGAGTTGTTCAGCGTGTGCACCGCTTGGCGCAGAGCCTTGAGCTCAGAAGGGCTGTAGCGAGCCTTGCCGGAGTCGAAGCGCCAGACGGCGGTGACCGCGCCACCAGTCCCGAGTTCGTAATGCTGCGTCAGCTTTGCTGGACCGAGCGGCTGCTCAACGTCTTTCGGGAGCACAGGAGCGTCGAAGCCTGGAGGCGGCAGGATCGTGTAGTGCCACTCCGTAACGAACGGCTGTATCTCAATATCATTCTTGCGCGGTTTCCACCCCGGATTGTCAGGTTTGTCCGTTCCGTCGTCCGATAACACGTAGTCGGGATAGCCCCATAAGAGACCATCGTTCCGAATGGCGGCGACGGCGCTCGTCAAATCGGACAATCCGCGTTTTCCTTTTGCGACTTCGAGCTTCAATTCAAATGGCTTAGTCAGATCGGATCCGGACGAGTGTTCCTCACGGGTAAGATCTTCACCAAGAAAGTTATTCTTGACGTAGCGTTCCAGGCCTTCTCGTGTCTCTTTCGCCTCCTCCTGTCCGTACCGGTAACGGAGAACGGCGGATTCCTCGCCGCTGGCCTGAAAGACCTCTACGATGCGCGCCGGACCGTATTCTGCCAGGTAGAACTCGCGGCGAATGTGCTGGGCGTTTCCCGCCGGAGGGTTCACCGGCGTCCGCACCAACCGAGCGCTGCTGGGGCCGATGAGCAGCGCGAGCCTTCCTTGATCGCTCCACGGCAAGTTCCCGGGTTCGAAATACTCCGCGGTCGCGTCGATCCATGTTTCGGGTTTCCCGGGAACGTAAACAATGGCGTGGTCGAAAAGACCCATTCCGGCTAGATCGGGACTGACATCGCTGTCACCGCGCGTAGACAGCAAGGCGATCTCGGCCGGAATCCCTGCGGCTTTCAGTGCCGAGACAAGCACAATCGCCTTGTCCTTACAATCACCGTACCCGCTCTTCACCGTCTCGCCGGCGGGATGGGGTATGAGTGCAGAGGATCCAAACTCGAGCCCGGTATAGCGGACTTTCTGGTGCAGATTCGTAACTAGACGACGCAAGAGATCTGTACCTTTCAATCCCGCCGTACCTTCCAGCAACGAATTGACTTCTCCTGGACGGATCGCACCTTCGATGTCCCTGTAATACCCTTGGGCGACCGTGTTCCAGGATTCCCCGGTGGAATAGTCAATGCTGGGCCAGCTCTCGAGGTCCGAGGGCAGGTCCCTCTCTTGATTCTCGAGTGCGTCCGTTGCTCCCTGCTCAAACCGCAAGGTGACGATGCCGCTTTTTTCGCTGCGCGTCACGCTTAAGGCAGGCGCTTCGCGAAGCTTGTACTGAATGTGAACCGAAGAAGGCCCCTGAAGCTCCACAACTTCGTGCAATACCGGTTCGGTGTAACCTACATAAGAACGCCGCATGATCCCGTAGCTATTCATGGGCGCTGTATCTTCCCAGACCGTTTCTTTCTCCACAATCGAGCCAATGCCAACCGCCGGCAACGGCCCGGAGTAAGAGCGCTGATCTTCGTAGATCTCGGGACGCTGATCGTGCACGGGAGACTCCGTCAGGACCTTTGGATCCAGCGTTGCCACCGTTCCATCGGGCGCGATGACGCGGGCGCGAATCTGCGGCCTTTTCTGCCGCCACGGAGACCAGGTGGCTTTTGCGGTGCCCCAATTGCCCCAATTGCTTATGGCGTCCTTGGTTTCAACCCGGTAGACGATGCGCACGCTCGAAGTTGTCCGCTCGGCAGAATCGAAAACTACACGACGTTCTTCGAAAAGTACGGTCACGTTGGCGAACTTTTGCACTTTGATTGCCGCGGCCGCCATGACAACATCCTTGGGTTCAGCGGAGAACGCTGCTGCCTCCCAGAGTGCGGTTGTTGTGCTTTGGCCTTGGAGCGCTGCTGCGAAGAGAGCCAAATAAGAGCAAACTAAGAAGGTTCTACAAGATGACAAACGGGTCATAGGCTCGACGCCAGGCGATTGCTGCTGGACAGTAGAATGTATCGGGAATCTTGTCCCAGAGCAAACTCGGACTTTCCCAGTCATTGGGCAAGTGTTGAACCACATTAAAAATGTCCCCTTGAAACCACAATAGAAGTGTCCCCTTTTAGAGTTCCTGTTGCGAGGAGGGACTCAGATTGGGGAGAACGGAATTGAGCAGGAAAGAGCTGATCCGGGTGGAAGTGATGGGGCGGGTGAAGGCGCGGAGTTTGCGGTTGTGCGAAGCGGCGGAGTTGCTGGGAGTGAGTTATCGGCAGAGCAAACGGATCTGGGCACGGTATCGGGGCGGAGGAGCGAAGGCCCTGCAACATGGCAACTGCGGGCGGGGATCGAACCGGGCCTATGCGGCGAAGTTTCGAGCGGCGGTGCTGGAACGGGTGAAGGCACGCTATGAAGATTTCGGGCCGACGCTGGCGGCGGAGCACCTGGGCAGCGATGACGGGTTGAAAGTGCACGCCGAGACGCTGCGGCGATGGAGGAAGGAGGCCGGGCTGTGGCGGAGACAACGGCGGCGCAAACCGTATCGGCAACGGCGGGAAGCGAAAGCCCACTTTGGCGAGTTGGTGCAGTTAGACGGAAGTTTTCATGAGTGGCTAGAAAAGCGGGGGCCGCAGGGCTGTTTCATGCACATGGTCGACGACGCCACCACGAAGGGACTGGGGCGGTTCTCCGAGCAGGAAACGACGTGGGCGGCGGCGGGCGTGTTGCGACGCTGGATCGAGCGCTACGGAGTGCCGGGAGCGTTGTACACCGACTGGAAGAACGTGTACGTGCGGCCGCCGAATGCCGAGGAGCGGCTGCGCGGAGAACCGGCGGTGACGCAGTTTGGACGGATGTGCGCGAAGCTGGGCATTCGCATCATCGCGGCCAGTTCGCCGCAAGCCAAAGGGCGCGTAGAGCGGGCGCATGGCACGCACCAGGATCGGCTGGTAAAGAAACTGCGGCTGGCCGGGATCGGGAACTACGAGCAAGCCAATGCCTATCTGGACGAGCACTATCTCGCCGAGCACAACCGGCGTTACGCGCGCCCGGCGGCGGAGGAAGCCGACTATCACCGGCGACGGCCCACGGCGCGACAACTGGATGAAGTCTTCTGGCTGGAGGAGGAACGAGTGGTGAGTGAGGACTGGGTGGTGCGCTACAACAACCGACTGCTGCAACTGGAACGGCAAAGCCAGCACTGGGCTCCGGCCAAGAGTCGCGTGCTGGTGCGGGAGAACGAAGCCGGAGAAGTCGCGATTCACTATCGCGATCAGCGTCTGCGGTTCCGCGAACTGAAGGCGGCTTCTAAAGCGCTGGGCGAGGGAAGGGGCGCTGCCCCTTCCCCCGCGCCCCCATCCCCGATCCTACGGCGCAGCCTTCCTCCCGCTTCGAATCATCCTTGGAGAAAAGGCTTTTCCGCCAAGGCACGCGCCCTCTTTTCCGGGGCTGCATGAAACCAAAACCAGGGGACATTTCTATTGTGGACAAGACGGGGACATTTCTAATGTGGTATGACACCAGTCATTGGGCAAGTCGACATGGCGTCCGGCCACGATGTAGAATCATTGGTCCTATACGCGGCGTCTGCTACCGCTATCCCCACTTAACCGACCATGACGCAAAGGAATCGCCCAAGCCCGAACTGTTCGAGATTCTTACCGCCTTCATCGCAAGAAAAATCGCTGCCCCGCAAGGTGACGAACCAATGACCCCGAACGATTTTCTCTCCATCAAGGATTTTTCACCCCAGCAGATTCGTAGTTTCCTCGACCTCGCCCGCCACATCAAGGCGCGCCCCGATGATTATACGCAGAAGCTCAAGGGCAAAACCCTGGCCTTGATCTTCGAGAAGCCTTCGCTGCGCACCCGGGTCAGTTTCGATGTCGGTATCCACCAACTCGGAGGATTTTCCCTCTATCTCTCGCCCGCGGAGATCAACCTGGGCAAGCGCGAGTCGGTCTATGACGTGGCCAAGAATCTCGAGCGCATGGTGCAGGGCATCATGATCCGTACTTTTGCCCACGAGATCGTGGACCGAATGGCCGAATACGCCAGCATTCCGATTATCAACGGGCTAACCGACTACAGTCACCCCTGCCAGGCGATGGCCGACTATATGACCATTCTCGAGATCAAGGGGAAGGTAGCGGGGCTGAAGGTCGCCTACATTGGCGACGGAAACAACGTAGCCCATTCCCTGATGTTCGCCGGCGCGCAACTGGGAGCCCATGTCTGGGTGGCGACTCCGCCCAACTATGAGCCCAAAGCCGACGCCATCCAGTGGGCCCAGAAGCGGGGCGCCGAGACGGGCGGCACTTGCACCATCACCAACGATCCGGTTGCCGCAGCCTCGGGCGCCGACGCGATTTACACCGACGTCTGGGCCAGCATGGGCCAGGAAGCGGAGGCCGAAAAACGCCGCAAGATATTCATGCCTTACCAGGTGAATGGCTCTCTTTTCGGACGCGCCAAGCCCGACGCCTTGTTCCTCCACTGCTTGCCCGCCCATCGCGGCGATGAGGTCACCAATGAGGTGATCGATTCTCCCCGGTCCGTCGTCTTCCAGGAGGCCGAGAACCGCTTGCACTCGCAGAAGGCGATCATGCTGGAACTGATGGAGCACGGAAGCCGCACCACTCCCAGTGTTTCCGCCAAGGAATCGGTGCACGTGTAAAGAGAGTAAGTTCTAGAGGAGCAGCAAGATTGCATCGTTCGCTGACTCCGAACGACGAACGACTAACGACCAACGACTGACTACCATGAAGACCATGCTGATTGCCGTTGGCGGCAACTCCCTGATTCGCGCAGGCGAAAAGGGGACGGTCAACGAGCAGTTGGCCAATGCCCGTCGCACCGCCGCAGCCATCGTCGGCCTCATCCGCCGCGACTATCGGCTGGTCGTGACTCACGGCAACGGTCCTCAAGTGGGCGCAGCTCTGCTCCGATCGGAATCCGCTTCCAGCCAGGTCCCCGGCCACACCCTGGATGTCTGCGGTGCTGCCACGCAAGGCGAGATCGGCTACATGCTGTCCCAGGCACTGAGCAACGAACTCTCAGCCGCCGGCCTGCAGGTGCCCGTGGTGAGCCTGGTCACGCAGGTCATCGTCTCCCAAGACGATCCGGCCATGCAGCACCCGACCAAACCGATCGGCCCTTTTTATTCTCGGGCCGATGCCGAGGAACGCAGGCGTCTGCTGGGATGGCAAATCGTCGAGGATGCCGCTCGCGGCTATCGCCGCGTCGTGCCTTCCCCCGAGCCCATCGAGATCGTCGAGTTGGAAGTGATTCGCGATCTGGTGAACGACGGAGTGTTGGTGGTTGCGGGCGGAGGTGGCGGCATCCCGGTCGTCCGCTCCGGCGGAGTCGTAAAAGGTGTGGAGGCGGTGATCGACAAAGACCGCGCGTCGGCTCTTCTGGCGACCCAGCTCGGCGCTGACGTTTTCGCCATATCCACCGACACTGATTACGTCTATCTCGATTACAAGAAGCCCACGCAGCGGCCCCTTAAGTTAGTAAGTGCCGCCGAGATGGAAGCGCATTACAAGGCCGGACAATTCCCGCCGGGCAACATGGGGCCCAAGATCGAGTCCGTGCTTCGTTTTCTCGGCGGCGGTGGAAAAGAAGCAGTCATCACTACGTACGAGCATCTGTGCGACGCAGTGGACGGCGCCGCGGGCACTCGTATCGTTTCCGATCCTGCCGGGGCTGGCGCCGCGACCGGCAAATCCTCGGAACTTTCCTCTGAATTCCCGGCGAGAGGACGGTAGCGCATGCGAACCCCGAATTCCGCTTCTGCAAAAGCTGATCCCCAGCGTTTACTATCAGACATGGAACCGGACCCGATGAAACTGAACCACCTGGTGGAGTCGCAGCAGTTCACCGTCCCGCTGCTCATGGATCTCTTTGCCCGCGCCCGCGGCATGGAACGAGTGGTAGCGCGGGGAGGCTCTCTCGACTACCAGAACCGCATCATGGCGACTGTGTTCTACGCACCGTCGACGCGCACCCGCTTTTCCTTTGAAGCGGCCATGCATCGCCTGGGCGGCAGTGTGCTTTCGACCGAGCAAGCCCGTGTGTTCTCCTCGGAGATTGAAGGCGAGCAGCTCGAGGATTCCATCCGCGTCATTTCGAGCTATAGCGACGTGATCGTCATTCGCCACAATGAAGAAGGCGGCGCCAAGCGTGCGGCCCAAGTTTCCTCGGTTCCCGTGATCAACGCGGGAGATGGCAACGGTGGCCAGCATCCCACGCAGGCTCTGCTCGATCTCTACACCATCTACCGCGAGCGGCCCCTCGATGGCTTAAGCGTGGCCATTATCGGCGAACTGGACAAGGGGCGAACCGCCCGCTCGCTCGCCTACCTGTTGGCGAAATTCGAAAGGGTGAAGATCTTTTTCGTCAGCCCCCCCGAACTCCAGATGAAGCCCGATATTCTGGAGTACCTCGACGAACATGAGGTCCGCTACGAATTGGAGTCCGACCTCGACCGCGTGATCCGCGAGGTCGACGTGGTTTATCAGACCCGAGTCAAACCTGAGCGGGTGGCCGACATCAAAGCTCTGAAGCGCTTCGCGATTGACTCGGCCGTCCTGCAGCGCATGAAGCCGGACGCCATGATCCTTCATCCGCTCCCGCGCACGGTTGAGCTCGATAAGACCGTCGACGACGATCCCAGGGCTCACTACTTCCGCCAGGCAGTCAACGGCCTGTACGTCCGCATGGCACTGCTGACCATGTTGCTGGATAAAGACTAGTCGCAGTTCATCTTGCCGCTCAGAGACCGGTCATTTGCTCCAGGCGTTCCGGATACCGAGCCCCTTCCACCTTGATCTTTGAGGCGGCGCTATCGATGTCACGGAGGTCGTCGGGCGTCAGTTCGACTGCCGCTGCTCCGATGTTCTCTTCCAGGCGGTGCAGCTTCGTCGTGCCTGGGATCGGAACAATCCACGGCTTTTGCGCCAGCAGCCAGGCGAGTGCGATCTGAGCAGGTGTCGCCTTCTTCCGTTCCGCGATGCTGCCGAGCAGATCAATCAGGGCCTGATTCGCCTTGAGAGCCTCCGGCGTGAAGCGAGGGAGGGTGCTGCGGAAGTCGGAGCTGTCGAACGTCGTGTTTTCGTCCATCTTGCCCGTGAGGAAGCCCTTGCCCAGAGGGCTGTACGGCACGAAGCCGATTCCGAGTTCCTCGAGGGTCGGTATCACTTCCTTCTCGGGGGTTCTCGTCCACAGCGAGTATTCGCTCTGGAGAGCGGTGACCGGCTGGACTGCGTGTGCGCGACGGATCGTCTTCACGCCTGCTTCGGAAAGGCCGAAGTGCTTGACCTTGCCCTGCTTGAATCAGTTCCTTCACCGCGCCGGCGACGTCTTCGATCGGCACGTTCGGGTCAACCCGGTGCTGATAGAGCAGGTCGATGGTCTCGACCTTGAGCCGCTTGAGCGAGCCTTCGACGGCCTGCTTGATGTGCTCCGGCCGGCTATTCAGGCCCGCGCGCTCCCGGCCGCATTGATCGACTGCCGACTGAGGTCGAACCCGAACTTGGTGGCGATCACCACTTGCCCGCGGAACGGAGCGAGGGCTTCGCCCACAAGCTCTTCGTTCAAGAACGGGCCGTAGACTTCGGCGGTGTCAAAGAAGGTGATGCCGCGTTCCACGGCGGCACGGAGAAGAGAGGTCATCTCCTGCTTGTCTTTGGGCGGGCCGTAGGAAAAGCTCATTCCCATGCAGCCGAGCCCGATGGCCGAGACTTCCAGATTGCTTTTTCCAAGTTTGCGTTTTTGCATTGTTTCTCCTTCCTAAATAGAGGCGCGGTTACGACGCTGCTCTTGCACGCTGTTCTTCGCGCCAGCGAGCGGGTGGAACTCCTTCCCAAGTGCGGAAAGCGCGAACGAAGGAGTTAGCGTCCTCGTATCCGAGAAGGTAGGCAGCTTCATTCAGCTCGAGGACGGAGTTATTGAGATAGTGGCGGGCAAGCTGGTGACGAGCTTCTTCCAAGACGCGCTGGAAGCTGGATCCTTCGTCTTGCAAGCGCCGCTGCAAAGTCCGGGAGCTGATATGCAGCGCATCGGCGATGTCCTCGATGGTGGGACGCCGGCCGGTGAGTTTTTGCTGTATCGCTATGCGGACGCGCTCGACGAAGTTCTCGTCGCCGTTCTCCTGCTTCAGCTCTTCCTCAAACTGCGGCGCAAGCATCCCAGAAGCTCGGCATTTCGGGTGACGAACGGGCGCTCGGCGTCGGCGGCGCGAAACACGATCGCATTGCGGGAGCCTCCGCAGACCACCGGGCAGCCAAAGTGGCGCTCGATGGTCTTCGCATGCGGCGCGAGGTTGCACGAACTCCACGCGGAGCGGCGACAGGCGCGTGCCGGTGCCGTGGCGAGCGATCGAGAGCACCCAAGCGAAGCAGCATTCGTTCAGCACCGGAGGCTCGACTTCATCGGCCAGAAGCCAGCGGAACTGGATGCTCCACTCTTCGTCGTCCTTTTCCTGCAGGATCTCTTCCGGGCAGGTGAGCTGCTTGTAGCGAGCCATTTGGTCGATGGCCGCGCCGAAGTTCTCGGTTGAGAGAGCGGCGAGACCGATGGGGTGGAATCGTTCGGTCTTACGTTTCTGTGCCGAGCAGAAGGCCAATCGCGGGGTTGGTGCTGACTTCGCCCGACGGCACGCCAGAGGGCAAAAAGTTCCTCCGTGCTTGAGGAGCACGCGCGGTTGCTCGGAGAATCCCTGGGGAAGTCCGGCTCTGCGCAGGACTGCAGAGGCACGGACTCCCAGTTCTTCCAACTTGAGAAAAGTGCTGCCGGAGACGCGAAAGTGCTTATTCATTCGGTTTACTCAGATTTGAGAGAAGCCATGTCGATCGAGAAGCGGTACTTCACATCCGACTTGAGCAGTCTCTCGTAAGCTTCGTTGACCTTCTGGATGGGGATGACTTCGACATCGGCGGTGATGTTGTGCTGCCCGCAGAAGTCGAGCATCTCCTGGGTTTCGGCGATGCCGCCGATGGGCGAACCGGAGAGGCTGCGGCGGCCCATGATCAGGCCGAACGCGGCAACCGGCGAGAGGCTTCTCCGGCGCGCCGACGAGCGTGATGTTGCCATCGCGGCGCAGCAGATTGATGTAGGCGTTGATGTCGTGATCGGCGGAGACAGCGTCGAGAATGAAGTCGAAGCTGCCGGCGTGCTTCTGCATCTCGTCGGCATTCCGCGAGAGGACGACCTCGTCCGCTCCGAGGCGGAGCGCGTCTTCCTTCTTGTTCGGCGAAGTCGTGAAGACAACAACGTGGGCTCCGAGCGCATGGGCAAACTTCACGCCCATGTGGCCCAGTCCGCCGAGACCGACCACGCCAACTTTCTTGCCCTTGGTGACGCCCCAGTGGCGCATCGGCGAGTACGTCGTGATTCCGGCGCAAAGCAACGGAGCGGCTCCGGCGAGGTTGAGGTTCGAGGGAACGCGCAGGACGAATCGCTGGTCGACGACGATGCTGTCGGAGTAGCCGCCATAGGTGACGCCTCCCAGATGCTTGTCGGGAAAGTTGTAGGTGAGGGTCGGATTCGGGCAGAACTGCTCGAGGCCCGCCTTGCACTCGGGGCAGGTGCCGTCCGAGTCGACCATGCAGCCGACCGCGGCGAGGTCGCCGGGCTTGAACTTGGTGACCGCGGAGCCGACCTTGGTGACGCGGCCGACGATCTCGTGGCCGGGCACGCAGGGGTAGACGGTGGGCATGACACCGCTCCACTCGTTGCGGACCTGGTGGAGATCGGAGTGGCAGATGCCGCAGAAGAGGATTTCGATCTGCACGTCGTGTTCGGTTGGATCGCGCCGCGTGATCGTGGTGGAGGCCAGCGGCGAAGTCGCACTGGCAGCGGAGTAAGCTTTCGCGTTGTACATGGTACTTAATCTAGATGCTCACCGCGCGCTCCGATATGCAAAACGCGCCATTGTGCATGCAAAATACGCCAAGAATCTTGTCAAGCCCCCGTTTTGACGATTTTCGCCGTAAGCCGATGATTCGCTGAGGAAAATAAACTCGCGAAAGTTGTCCGCCGCATAGGTCGAACTTGATAGAATAGAACTATAGAGTAAGTAAGGGTGCGGATTACTCCCGCACCCTTTTTTGTTGGCTCAAGGGACAACCGTCGCTATGCCCGCTCGCGTAGGGACGGCCGCCCTCGGCCGTCCAGCCGAGCGAAGCTCGGCAGCTGCCGGTAAGCGAGGCGACCCAGAATTGCCCCGGAAGTCCCTATTCCGGAATATTTTGCATATTACCCCCTTGAAACCAAAGATTTAAGCCGTTTTAGCCTGTAACTCTATGATTCCAATAAGCAGGTGGGGGGTGGGGGGCGTGTTCGTATGGGGCGGGCGCCCTCGCCCGCCCACGGCCGAGCGAACGCTCGGCAGCGCTGAGAACTGATTAACGGGAGCGCAAGATGTCTCTATCTTCGGCAAGCATCCGTCGATGTCAACACATCAAGGTCAACGGAACCCAGTGCGGTTCGCCCGCCATGCGCGACCGCAACTATTGTTACTTTCACATGCGATGGCATCGGAAAGGAAGGCAGGTTAACGCCTTTCTTCAGGAGCAGGAGATACTGATTCTCCCCACCCTCGAGGACGCGAATTCCATCCAAGTCGGACTGGCCGAGATCATGCGGCAACTGCTGACGAAGATGATTGATCACCGCACGGCGGGGCTGCTGCTGTACGCCGTGCAAATCGCTTCCGCCAACCTGAAACATACGTCGTTTGAACCCGACCCGACGCAGGTGATCGTCGATCAGGAATCCGTGGCCCACCGCCCGCTGGGCGCGACCGCCTGGTCGGCAGTGGAAGTGCACGAGTCCGGCGACCTGAAAAACCTCACTGTAGAGACGGGGCTTGCCCCGTCTCCGCCGAACCGAGATCAACAGCCGGATTCGACGATCAAGCAGTTGACCGAGGGGCAGAACTGAAAAAAGATCAGCCGCGAAGCGGCGGAACAAGAAAGCCCGGCACGTAAGTGCCGGGTAGTCCCGGGCTACGACAAAGACTCCGGACGGAATCTGGTCCCTGCCCTACCGTTTCTCGATCACCTTTTTGATCCGCTCGAACGCCCAGTCGATTTCTTCGCGAGTAATGACCAGCGGCGGCGCGATCCGGATTACGTGGTCGTGCGTTTCTTTGCAGAGCAGGCCTTCTTCTTTCAGCGCCTCGCAGTACGGACGCGCCGGGCTGTGCAGTTCGATGCCAATCCAGAGGCCGCGGCCGCGCACCTCTTTCAGATCGGGGCTGCGCAACGTGCGCAGTTTTTCCAGGAAGTAGCCGCCCAGTTCCGCCGAGCGCTCGGGCAGTTCTTCGTCGATCAGCACCCGCAGCGCCGCCCGCGCCACCGCGCAAGCCAGCGGATTACCGCCGAAGGTGCTGCCGTGGTCGCCAGGATGGAACACGCCCAGAATTTCCTTGGACGCGAGCACAGCGGACACCGGATAAAAGCCGCCAGAAAGCGCTTTGCCGACGATGATGACGTCAGGCCGTATGCCCTCATGCATGTACGCGAACAGCTTGCCCGTGCGGCCGAGGCCGGACTGGATCTCGTCGGCAATCAAGAGCACGCGATTTTGCCGGCAGATGGCCGCCGCCTCTTTCAAGAATCCCGCGGGCGGAATCACAATGCCGGCTTCCCCTTGGATGGGCTCGACCAGGAACGCACAGGTGTTCGGAGTCATCGCGGCGCGCAACGCCGCCGCATCGCCGTACGGAACAATCTTGAACCCAGGCGTGAACGGGCCAAAGCCGTCGCGGTACTGCTCGTCGGTGGAGAAGCCGACAATGGTTACCGTGCGTCCGTGAAAATTGTTGGCGCACACAATAATCTCGGCCTTGCCGTCCGGAATGCCCTTGACCTTGTGCCCCCACTTGCGGGCGGCCTTGATCGCGGTCTCCACCGCCTCGGCGCCGGAGTTCATGGGCAGCGTCATCTCGAAGCCGGTAAGCTCATGCAGTTGCTCGAGGAGCAACGGCAGCTGGTCGTTGCGAAAAGCCCGCGAAGTCAGCGTGACTTTGTGCGCCTGATCCACCAGCGCGCTGAGGATTTTAGGGTGGCAGTGGCCCTGGTTCACCGCCGAATAAGCGGCCAGGCAGTCCAGATACTTCTTGCCTTCGACGTCATAGACCCAGCAGCCTTGGGCGCGGTCAATGACGACATCGAGCGGATGATAGTTATGAGCTCCGTATTGTTCTTCGAGCTGTATGAATTCCTGAGTCTGGTTCTTTTCTTCGGTAACGGGCATGTGGGTTCTCTCTTCTCTCTTTTCTCTTTATATATATCTTAGGCTTTAGGAGTCAGGTTGGCGATCACGAGTCGAAGCAGTCTTGGCTATTTTCACCTCGAGAATTCTCTCATTATTTCCTCGCCATCGCCAATCGCCGAGTGATCCACATCACACCCGCCGCGGTCGGTTAGGACGGACGATCATTCGTCAAGCGCGCCTGCTCTCCGTCAGCACCACGCACCGCAACCTGATCCAGGCCCCGGCTCCGCCCTCTAACTCATGGTAGCTCTGGGTCATAAACTTCTAATGATTTCAACAGCCATTCGGCATCTCGCGTGCTGTTTCGTTGGAATCTCTCTGGCCGAAGCTCTACAGAAGAGAAGATTGGACCCAGCCGATGTTGCATAAATGCGCCAACCCCGCATGCACGGTTCCCTTCCGTTCCCTTCGCGAAGGCAAACTGTTTCTTGCCGAAACTTTTCCATCCGACCCTGGCGTCGAGTTCGAGGGCAACCGGCGGAAGCTGCGCCGGCGCGAACATTTCTGGCTCTGCGATGCCTGCTGCGCTCACTTCACGCTGCGCTTCGACACCACCCTTGGGATGTTGACCGTTCCCATCAGCATCCGCACAGCTCCACGCTTCCTCACTCGCGCCGCTGCCAGCGCCAGCTGATCGCCAAGGAGGCCTGTGATGGATAACCCAATCAGAAAACATTCTCCTTGCTTGGTTTGCGGCCGCGATAGCTTCCGCCACACGGGATGGTTCCTCGTCGTCGAGAACCGCTGGCTTGACCGTCTCAAGATCCTATCCTGGCATCCTTCGCTCGCCCGGCAGAAAGACGTACAGAGCGTCTGCTGCAGGCGGCATCTCAAAACCCTCATCGCCCACTGGCTCACCGAAGCCAGCCTCCGCCTTCCCCCAGCGCAACGTCTTCCTCTGCCCATCGGCAGCGACCCGGCTCTCACCGATGTCGATCTCGACCCCCAATCGCTCGGCCGTCTGGTCGGCGAATTAGCGGTTCATCGCGAGGCCTTTTCCAGAGGCTGGTCAGGTTCCCCTGCCGCCCTCGAATGCATTCTCGACGCCCTCGGCGCCACCGGAGGTGAAAACGAACCCCGCGCGCTGGAATTCCAGTGCCCGATCTTCGATCCAACCAAGTCCCGGCACGAACTATCCCTCCAATAAGGCGCCGGCGGAATCTAGCTCTGCCGGCGCTCCCTCCACACCCGCCAATCTTTCTCCATCGCGTCCGCCATCGCCTGCGCCGCTCCTACCAGCCAGTTCCCTTTTCGTCCGCGCAAATCTTTCAGGATCGCCTTCCGCTTCTCCGCCGTCCCCAGATGAATATTCGCCGTCTCTCTGCCCATCGCCTCCAGCAGCCGGCACTCCCCCCGGCTGGTTCCGAGCGCATCCAGTTCGATGCGCGAGCAATGCGGCGACAGCCGCCGCACGATCCAGTGCCCCCGCATCTGCACATACGGATCCGGACAGCGCACCGCCCGGCGCAGGATCGCCGCGTACAAAATCTCCGCCGATGCTCGCTTCGGATTCAGCCAGTGCAACGCCGAGGGCAACAGCGCCTTCGCTTCCCGCGCCACTCGCCCGCCCTTCCACTCCGCGATCGCTACCAGCCGCTCCCGCCCCAGGCTTCCCAATCCCGCCACTCGCCGCGCCAGCCGGTAGCGGAGGCCCGGCTCGGGCAGCAGATGCTCAATCGCCTCGCGCGCGCTCTCCGGCACTTCTCCCTTCACCGTCGGAAGACGATCCATCTTTCCCCAGAACACTACCGGATCCCGCAGCTTGCTCTCCGCAATCGCCCGCAGCCACTCATGGTTCTCGCCCAACACAAACGGACGCCCGCCCTCCTCCATCCCTCGCTCGTATCCCGCCAAAATCGCCGCCGCCGACTCTTTCGGCTTCATCGTCAGATGCTCTTCCCGAGCGGCCACCAACGCGCTCGTCGCCAGCCGCACCAGGTCCATGGTGTAGGGATACACACAGGCTTCATCAAAATCGTTGACTCCCCACACCAGACGTCCATCAGTGTCTCGCCAGGTGCCGAAGTTCTCCACGTGCAGATCGCCCACCGACAAAATATGCGGCGCTCTCGTCGAGTTCGGCACACACCTCCGGCCATACCTGCACCCAGCGATAAAACGTAGCCCGAAAAAACGGAAAAAGGCCGCCGCCATCTGCTCGTGCTTGAACCGCAGATCGGGCTCAACAATTCGGATGTGCGACCCCAGCCAATCCTCAAACTTCTTCGTAGCCTTAACAATGTTCATGGTCGGCTAACAATAAGAAGCTAGCCCTACCCTGTCAAGACAGATGGAACCTCGCACTCTCTCCTGTTATGATGTGCGCGCCCATGTTGCGAAGTTCGTATCGGCAAGTGGAAGGACAGGCCCCCAAGCGAGCTCGCGTAGGGACGGCCGCCCTCGGCCGTCCAAACCGAGCGAAGCTCGGCAGCTGACCTGTAGCCACAACCGCTCTTATCTCCAATAGCCCTGGCGATCCTCGCTCTGCTGGCAATTTCCTCGAGCCTCGGACGCGCTCCCCGCCCCGAAAACGCCGCCGCCCGCTCTGCGCCCCGTCCGCATGGTCCAGCAATCGATCCCCATGCCCGACGGCGTCCGCCTCGCCGCCACTCTCTACATGCCCGGCGAAGCCAAGCCCGGCGAAAAATTCCCCGCCCTGCTCGAATATCTCCCCTATCGCAAAGACGACGCCACCGCCGCCCGCGACTATCCCATCCACGCCTGGTTCGCCGCCCGCGGATACGTCAGCGTCCGCGTAGATATCCGCGGCTTCGGCACGAGCGAAGGCACGCCCACCGACCGCGAATATTCCGAGCAGGAACAACTCGACGGAGAACAAGTCATCGCCTGGCTGGCCGCTCAGCCCTGGTCCACCGGCAAAGTGGGAATGTTCGGCATTTCCTGGGGAGGCTTCAACTCCATCCAGATGGCCATGCGTCATCCGCCCGCGCTCAAAGCCATCCTGGCTGTCGATGCCACCGAGCAACTCTTCCACGACGACATCCACTACATCGACGGCATGATGCACTTCGACGAGTTCGAACTCAACATGGACCTCGCTCCCGTCGATGACCGGAGCCCCCGACTACTCGCTCGACGAAAAAGTTCTCGGCCCGCGCTTCGAATCCGCGCCCTGGTCCCTGCTCTATCTCAAGCATCAGCGCGACGGCGAGTTCTGGCGCGCCCCCGTCCGCCCGCTCAGCGAAATCAAAATTCCTTGCTTCCTAATCGGAGGCCTGCTCGATGGCTATCGCGATTCCATTCCCCGCATGTTCGAGCAAGTCAAGGCGCCGCTGAAAGCGATCATCGGCCCCTGGAATCACACCTTCCCCCACGACGCCGAGCCCGGCCCCCAAATTGAATGGCGAGATCAAGCCCTCCGCTGGTGGGATTACTGGCTCAAGAGCCGCAACACCGGAATCATGGAAGAGCCGCCGCTATCCATTTATATGCAAGACTGGCACGCCCCCGACGCGCACCTCAAAACCGTGCCGGGAAAATGGCGCGGTGAAATTGGCTGGCCGCCCAGGAACGTGGCGAATGCGACGCTCTATCTCTACGATACTCACGCCCTCTACACCGGACCCGCCAAGCCCGCCGTCCACCAACTCCGCTACGTACCAAGCGTTGGCGTAGAGGCCGGATTCTGGTGGGGAGAGTTGCTCACCGACCAGCGCCCCGCCGACGCCTTCAGCCTCGACCTACGATTCCGCCCCGCTGAAAACGGACCTCACCATCCTCGGACGCCCGCACGCCCTGCTTCAGGCAAGTTCGTCCGCTCCGCAAGCCGACTGGTTCGTCCGCCTCTCCGACGTAGCTCCCGACGGCACCGTCGACCCAAGTTACCGGAGCCGGACTCAACGGAGCGCAGCGCGACAACGCCTCCGACCCCAAAGACTTAGTGCCCGAGTCAGACTTACTCGCTCGATATCGAAATGCACCTCACGACCTGGACCTTCCCCAAAGGCCATCGCATTCGCCTGGCCGTCTCGAATGCGCTCTGGCCCATGGTCTGGCCCACTCCCTATGCGATGACGACCACCCTGCAACTGGGCGGCGACACCGGATCACGCCTGACCCTGCCGCTCGTCCCGCCGTCCATGTACGCCGCTCCCGCAATTCGCGCCTCCCGAGCCCTCCGAGCAACTCAGCGGCTTTCAGTCCGTGGGTTTCCCCTGGCCCGGCGATTGGAAAACCGAGCGCGACGAACTCAATGGAAAAACAAAAGTGACGTGGACGGGAAAGTCCGAAGAAACTTACCCTTGGGGCAAAGAAACCGACTTAGAAGGCCTGACCTATGTTGCCGATGACAACCACCCCGAAGCCAGTTCGGTCGAAGCCGAAGCCCAAATCGTGATGGCCCTGAAGCAGCAAACCCTAACCTGGCAAGGCCACCTGACCCTAACCAGCGACGCCCAAAACTTCTACTACAAATACACCCGCCAGCTATTCAAAGACGGCGTCGAGATCAAGCAGAAGACCTGGCAGGAACCGATTCCGCGCGACCATCAGTGAGACGCCGCCGTCACAGTGGGGCACTTAGTTCGGCTTTGTTTTATCTTCAACTTTCTGAGCACCCTTTTTAGTCTTTTGCGCCACTTTGTGTGTGACCTTTTTGGCAGTTTTCTTGGTCGCTCGTGCGGCATCCTTGGCAGCCTCCTTGGTGGAGCGCCCGGCATTTTTCATGTCCTGTTTTGCACTCTGGTCTTGGGTTGGGATTGCAAAGGAAGCGCCGGCGATGGCAAGAAACAAAACAGAAATCGGAATGTATTTGGCTTGGAACATACTTGTGAATTCTCCTCCTTATTGTAGCCGGAGCGACGCCTTTCCATCGTCGCCCTTCCTGCAACAATAGCGGGCAAGATACGAGCGCAAGATGCTCTCTCATAGCGCCCTAGAAATTCAGGAGAGTCTAGCACGAGGCTGCGGTTGTGGGCGAAAGATCGCCATCGCACTCGCGCCCTCGAAGCTCTCTTAGCCGAACTCCCGGCACCGAAGAAACCGCACTAGCCCGCTGAGGAATTCCTGTTTTCGCACCGTGCGCCAAAAGCGAACTCGTCCCGTTACCTCGGTTACCTTCCGGTCGTTCTGGATGGCGAGGTAGGCTGTTGGCGGAGGTTCATAATGCATCGCCGTGCTGCCGTCCCGCTCCTGGCGCTACTTTTGGGAGCGGCCGCATTCTCCCCATCCTTGGTTCTTGCTCAAGATTCTTCCGCTCAAGAACAGACGGAAACCAAGCGGAAGGTTGTGAACAAAGTGGTCCCCGTGTATCCAGAACTGGCCCGCAAGATGCAAATCCGGGGCATCGTCAGGGTGGAAGTTGTAATTGCGCCCAGCGGAAAAGTGAAGATGACGCATGTGATTGGCGGCAACCCTGTGTTGGCGCAATCCGCGGTGGATGCCATCGGACAATGGAAGTGGACACCGGCTCCGCAAGAAACCCAAGAACTCGTCGAACTCAGTTTTCACCCCTAGCAGGTTGGGGAAGAACCCAAGTTTCGTATCGTGGTATCGCTTCCGCGATAGCGCAATTCTTTCGAAATTAAACACCCCTTGCGGGGCTGTGCGGCGAACGTCGCGTTTCCGCTGTCTCCTGGTGTCCCGAATCACCGCCGCCTGAGCGCCATTTTTGCACTTGATACCAAAAGCGAATTGGTCTCGTTACTTCGGTTACTTTCCCTCGTTTTCGATGCCGAGGTAGGCTAGTCGCGTGAGGAAGTTAACCATGCGACATCGTGCCGCAGCCGCGCTGCTGTCCCTGCTCTTGGGAGTGGTTGTATTTTCGCCATCTTTCGCTCTCCCGCAAGACCAGCCCGACGCGAAGCGGAAGATTGTGAGCCAGGTGGTGCCGGTGTATCCAGAGCTGGCCCGCAAAATGCGAATGAGCGGAACCGTGAGGGTGGAAGCCGTCGTGGCGCCCAACGGGAAATTGAAGTTCACTACCGTGCTTGGCGGCAGTCCGGTGTTGGTGGCCGCCGCCGTCGAAGCCATCGACAAATGGAAATGGGCACCGGCCCCTCAGGAATCGAGAGAGATCATAGAACTTAACTTCCATCCCTAAGCTTCGGCTCTGCGCACTCCGCGACCTCTGCGGTTAGGTCTCACCGCGGGCGCCCGCCGCCGGTCCCAGCCCACTCTTCAAATCCGCCGCCAGCAAGCGGTGAAACAACTGCTCCCCCGCTTCGCGCCGCACCGAAAGCCGTCCCGCTCCGTAGGCCCGCGACTTCAGGCCTCTCTGCACCGCCTCGCAAATCCCCAAATCCTCATCTTGCACCCGGTTCCCCACCGCGACGCTCTGCTCGTTATAAGCGCGCGCCGCTTCGCTCACATCGCTGAAGTAGAAATCGAAAACCACCCGGCAATGATCCACATCAATCGGGATCACCAGATTCGTATCCAGATAACCTTCGTAGCAATTGAACATGAAATTCGGATGCAGCCAGAAATACCAGGCCCGGTCGCCACGCCGCGTCGTTCCGGTGGCGGCATCTTCCGCCGAGCTCACCATCGGACTGGACTGCAAGCAATACCGGTCTTCATTCTCAATCGTGTACTGTTTGTAATCCAGAACCGAACTAAGTCCCTTATGCAGATGCGGCACGTGATATCCGCCGTCAAGGTAGTTATCGACAAACACTTTCCAGTTACAGTGGATGTCATAACTCTTACTCGTAAAGTAGTGCAGCTTAGTCAATTCCAGCGGAGCCACGCGCTTCACCAATCCGCCAAGAAACTCCGCCAGCGGAGGCGCGTCCGCATCCAGATTCACAAACACAAACTTCTCCCAGGTCTCGACCTTCACCGGAACCAGCCCGTGGTCCTTGCGGTCGAAGTTCTTCACCCCATCGAACTCCGGCATTCCCTTGAGCGTCCCATCCAAGCCGTAATTCCATCCGTGATAAGGACAATGCAAAATCGAGGCCTGCCCGCACGGTTCGGTCACCACCGCCGCCGCATGATGCCGGCACACGTTATAGAACGCCCGCAGCACGCCATCGTTTCCGCGCACCGCCAGCAGCGGCTCTCCCGCCACCGTCGCGGCCACAAACTGCCCCGGCTTTTCCACCTGGTCCACTCGCCCCAGCACCTGCCACGTGCGCGAGAAAACCGTCTGCCGTTCCAGTTCCGCAATCCGCTCGTCCACATACCATGGCGCGGGGATGGTCGACGCCTCGGCCAACGGCGCCGCGTCGTCGTAACTGGCGACAATCTGGTGCACGCCCATCCCAGCCTTCATGCTTTCTTCCCCTTAACTTGTGCTTTCTCCGACCCAATCGCCCGCCGTAACAATTCCACAAACTGTTCGATGCGCGCTTCTTTCTCTTCGGGCACCGGCCCCGATTTCCGGAACAATCCCGGATCCAGTTCCTCGGTCAGCAGCGCATCCTGAAACCGGTCGATCGTCCATTCCAGAATCGATCCGATCAGGTCCACGTCCAGGTCCGAGCGCAACTCTCCCCGCTTGACTCCGAAGCTCACGAAGTCGCGCCAGCCGTAAGGATCCTCCGCCACCAGGAACCGGTTGATCTCGCGCCGCAGCGCCAGATCCGTCCCATAATTGCCCACCAGATAGATTCGGTAGGACGACCAGTTATCCCGCACCATATTCTCCGTGCGCCCCAGCCAGTAGCGCAGCACTTCAAAAAATCCGCGCTCCTGCGCCGCTGCCGGAGCCTGCATATATTTCGGAAACGTTTGCACCGCCTTCTTGTATGCCTCGAAGAACAATCCGTCCTTGCTCTTGAAGTGCTGGAACACCGATCCCTTGGCAATGCCCAACTGCGCCGCGATATCTTCCACCCGCGCCGAGCTGTACCCGCGCTCGGCAAAATGCCGGATCGCGGCCTCCACAATGAGCGCCCGTTTCGCTTCCGAGCGCGGTCGGGGCTTGCCGTCCCGCCTCATCTGCGTCGGTTTCGCCAGACTGGTTGTGATTCCTTCCATGGCGCAACTCCTCTCCGATTTATTGACCGCCGGTCAACAAAAGATACAGCAGTAACGAAGCATTTTTCAATGGCTTTTTCCATGGGCTTTCGATACTTTCTTCACCCGGGGCTCGGTTCTGTTTTGACCATCGGTCAGACCAAGGCCCAGCCGCCCCGAATCGTGACAACACGTTTTTCGTATCCAGACGCCAATTTACCGGTGCCAAAAATATTTCGTCCCAAAAGGAAGGGCAGGCCTCTAAGAAAAGCGAAAGGAAATTCCAAATGTCCGAAACCGCTCAGCAGTACACCCAACGCCTCGTGGCCAACGCCCAGGGACAAGACCCGATCAAACTCCAATCGGCCACCAATAAGAAATTGACTCGCCTGGTCAAAGGCGTTTCCACCGCAAAACTCCGCAAGCGCCCCGCGCCCGACAAGTGGTCGGTTGCCGAAATCCTCGCCCATCTCGCCGACGGCGAAATCGTGATCGGATGGCGCATGCGCTCCATTCTCGGAGCCCCCGGAACCCCCGTCCAAGCCTACGATCAAAACGCGTGGGTCACGACCGGACATTACGAAAAACGCGACCCGCGTGAGTCCCTCGAACTGCACCGCGCCGTGCGCGAAGCGAATCTTGCGCTCCTCAAATCGCTTTCCCCCGATCAATGGAAGCACTACGGGCAGCATGCCGAACGCGGACAGGAATCCATCGAACACATCGTCCGCATGGTGGCCGGACACGACGTCAACCATATCCAGCAAATCGAGCGGATCCTGGGATCGAAGTGAGGGCAGATGGCAGAGGTCAAATTGCAGAGGTGGAAACCCGCCCGGCGCTCCACCTTGCGATCGCGGAACTAGCGGTCGGCCAGTTCTGGCAGGGGGTTCACCAGGGACGGTGCGGCGGGCTTCGGGGCGCGGGCAGTGGTGATCACGACCACGCCGACCAGCACCAGAAGCGTTCCGAGTAGGGTTCGCGAACCCACGGTTTCGCCGCCGAGGAAATATCCGACGATCACTGCGACCACAGGGTTGACGTAAGCGTAGGTACCAACCTTAGTGGGCGATTCGTGATGAATGAGCCAGACGTAGGCGGTGAATCCGACGATGGAGCCCGCGACAATCAAGTAGGCGAGCGCGAACCACGCGCCGCGAGAAACCGCTCGCATGTGGAATCCGCGAAACTCTCTGAAGATGGTCGCGGCCAAGGCAAGCAAAATTCCTCCCGCCAGCATCTGCGCTGCGGAACTCATCGCTTTTGAAGATGGCAGCGTCAGCTTCCGAGTGAGAACGGAAGCGATCGACCAACTCATGGCCGCGACCACCAGAGCCACAGCGCCGCGAGGATCGATCGGGACTTCGCCAAAGCCCAGCGAGCGGCTGACCAGAACCGATACCCCGCCGATTCCGACCAAAAGGGCGAACGCAAGCCGCAACGTAAGGCGCTGCGAGCGCAAGAAAAGTATCTCCGAAAGTGCCATGAAAGCCGGGATGGTCGCCAGCATGACGGCGGCAATTCCCGAAGGCACGCGTTGTTCGGCCCAGAACAACAGCCCGTAATCGAGCACGAAGATGCAAACCGCGAGAACGGAAGCGGAGATCCACTCGCGGCGTGACGGCGATGGGGTACCCTTCAGCCGCAACCATGCAAAGAGCACGATTCCCGCAATGAAGAAACGCATGCTGGCGAGAAGAAGTGGCGGAACCTCGCGCACACCCACGCGAATGGCCAGGAAGGTCGAGCCCCAGACGAAATAAATGATGGAGAACGCCAGCAGGGTCTTCCATGCCGGCGGACGAACCGTACGTTCCATAGGAAATAGATCGCGGGCAGGGCTGCGGGGACGCAGAGTTTTTCCGGTGGGCACGGGTCGGCTGGGCCTCCCGGCTGGCCCCGGCGATTCTCAGTTCGTGAAAACGCCTGTTAACGTCAGCAACACGAGCCAGCGGGCGTACAATCGGGCGTGAAGTGCTCATCTCGATGACGGAACAAACACATTGGAAGCCACTTGCTTGCGGCACGATATTACTGATGCTGCTGGTTGTGGTTGCGTTCAGCCAAGGTCGCCCTTCTGCTCCCGTACCGACCTACGATGTCAAAGGAATCGTCACCGATGTGACAGGAGCGGTCATTGCCACAGCTATTGTTGTCTTCAGCAGCTCGAAGTACAGCTCGGAGATCTTTACGGCACAAACAGGAACAGATGGATCGATGCACCTGAGATTACCATCCGGTCCCTATTTGGTGACGGTTTACATCCGCGGATTCAAAGCAATCAAGGTGGCCGATTTCGCGGTTGAAGCCTCCACGCCAGCCGTGTTGAAGGTAGTTCTCGACCCGGCAAAAGTGGAACGGACCATCGGCGATGGCGAAGCTGTCCCCAATTCGGCGAAAGCCATAAAACTTGCCGAAGCTGTGATGAGGACACAATTCGGCGAGAAGACGACTTGCTCACTAAGACCATTTGAGGCGTCATTGTACGAAGATGTGTGGACCGTTAGGAGACGCTGCAAAAGTTGGTGTGTTGGCACTAACCCGACCGTCAAGATTTTGAAACGGGATGGTCAGGTTATCTCCGCACAATCTTATTATCTCAAGTGAGGGCAAGCGTTTCGGTAAGAGGACCTGTCGGGTAAAGGCGGGGTTGCGTCGGTACTTGGTAACATCGCTTGCACTCATTGGCCGGATTGTAAAACCGACGACTGCAAACGTAACCTCGGGAATGCCCGGGAACGGGATTCCTAGGTCCGACGGTCTGCGCCACCCTAGACCGCCAGCCGTCAAATTATCAAATTACAAACCGCACGATTACCGACTCCCTCACGAGCTTCCAATCCAAATCCCCACCGCAAACACCAGCACTCCTCCCACCACCACCTGAAACGCCGCCGACAGCAGCGGAGTATCCATATACCGGTTTCGAATCCATGCAATCGTGGCTAACTCTGCTGCCACGATAATTACCGCCGCAATAAACGCCACATGGAAATTCGTCAGCAAAAACGGAAGGGTATGTCCAATCCCGCCCGCCGCCGTCATCAATCCCGTCACCGCGCCGCGCAGCACCGGACGCCCGCGCCCGGTCAATGATCCGTCGTCCGACAGCGCCTCCGCAAACGCCATCGAGATGCCCGCTCCGATCGATGCCGCCAATCCCACCAGGAACGCATCATGGCTATTTCTCGTGGCAAAGGCCGCCGCGAACACCGGTGCCAGCGTCGACACCGACCCATCCATTAGCCCGGCCAGCCCTGGTTGCACAATCTGCAATACAAACAGACGCCGCTGCGCTTCCTCCTCGGTCTTCTTCACCGTCGGAGTAATGCTCTCCGACATCGCTTCCGCCGCCACCTGGTGCTTGCGCTCGACCTCCTCCAGATCGCCCAGAAGCTTGCGGATCCCCGCATCTGTCACCTGTCCAATCGCCTTTTGATAGAACTGGCGCGTCTCCAGTTCCATGATCTCGGCCTGCTTCCGCACCTCCGAAATCTTCAAGGGACGCGTCAGCCAGAACGGCCTCCGCTGCACAAACCCCTTCACATCCTGCCGCCGGATCAGCGGAATGTGTTCCCCAAAACGCTCCCGATACGTCGCGATCAGCGACGCCCGATGCCCCGATTCCTCCGCGCCCATGTCATCGAACAGCTTCGCCGTGGCCGGATACGTCTCGCGCAGGCCGTCGGCAAAATCCGCATACACCCGGCCATCTTCTTCTTCCAGGGAAACGGCCAGCGCCAGAATTTCGCGCTCCGTCAAATCTTTGAAGTTTCGCGCCATGCGACCAGTGTACGGTTTCTGAATTCAGTTTCAAGATTGCGGTTTAGATACCGCCCCCGGCAGCTCTTGCCCCCGCCACCCCTGCACAGTTTGCCCGTCCGCCCCGCACCGCGCCATCTCGCGGCGCACTGTGGCTCGCAACCGCCACAAAATGCACCAACGATCCTTCCGCGCCATTTCCAGCGCCAATGGAATCGAGCATGCTCTAACCCCATCAGGTTCACTCGGGCCTTCGCCGGCAAACAGCTCAATCCGCCGCCAGCGAATTCCCGGGCGAGCGCTTCTTCAACTCTTGCATCGAGGTACATCCATGTCGATCTCCGGGATTCCCAGCAGCACGTTCAGTCCATACCAGCTCGGTACCCCTGCCAACATTTACCGGCAGAACTTCCAGAAGCTCGGACAGGATCTCCAGTCGGGCAACCTATCGTCGGCGCAGTCTGATTTCGCCACCTTGGCACAAGCCTTTGCGCAGCCCTCCACCACTTCTGGAACCGCCGCTGCCACCACTTCCACGGCTACTTCCAACCCCATCACTCAAGCCTTCAACCAGCTCGCCTCCGATCTTCAGTCCGGCAACCTCGCGGCCGCACAGAAGGATTACTCCACCTTGCAGCAGGACCTTCAGAACCAAAGCGGCATGGGCCACCACGTGCACAATCATCACCGTATCAGCGCCGGCGGGGTCGAAGACTCAAGCAGCCAGAATCCTCTGCTCCAGGACCTCAACCAACTCGGCCAGAGCCTTACGTCTAGCAACCTTAGCGGCGCCCAACAGGCCTACGCCATACTGCAGCAACAACTGCAACAGTTCGCCCTTGGCGGCGGAGCCCTCGCCACCGAGTCACCCGTCTCGCTGGAAGCCTGATCGGCTCGCGTGGGGCGGACACTCTTGTCCGCAAGAAACACAACGGCCATCTGCCGTCAGGAGGGAACCCACCCGACGGCGGATGGCCGTTGTTTGTAACCGCCAAAGGCCCCTACCGCGCTGCCTTGGCCGCCTCGACCGCCTCGTGCAGTTCTCGCTCCGCCGCCCGCAGATGCTCTTCCGCCTTCACGCCATGCCCGGCCATATCGTAGTGGTTGGCGGCGCGGGCACGGTCCATCGCATGGATCGCTTCTTGCACATGGTTATGGGCCTCTTCCAGGTCGCGCCAGTCACGCACCTTATCGGCAACCGCGATTCCGGCCACAAACGACAGGCACACAGAAATAACGGCAACTGCAATCGCTTTCGTCATAGTTTTTCCCTCTCAAAGTTGTGGATTAGTTTTTTCGACACTCAGGGATACCGCCATTTTGCCCGACCGCCCAACTCCTGTCAAAACGAAATCAGCGCATCCCAGTGTAACGACAGGTTCGCGTGGCGCGGGCGCCCTCGCAGCCTTTGACTCTGCCTTTGATCTCTGTGTCCGGAGCGCGGGCGCCACGACTCGCGCGTCTCGAGACGCGGGTCCGTGATCTGGATCACAGCCTCATGTCCGCTGCTTCCGCTACAGTGTGGTCACACGCATGGGTGGATTTTCCATTCTGACCAACCGCAAGCGCGCCATCGTTGCTCTGGTGCATTCCGTCGTGTTCCTTATGATTGCGGTCCGGCAGATGGTCGCCGCAAATCCCGCCGCCGGCATCTGGGTAGCATCCACGGTTTCCCGAGGCACGTGGATTCTCTGCGGAATCTTCACCATCGTTTCCGCCATTCTCTTGTGGCTTCTCGTAATTTCCCGCGGATGGATGGAAAAATTCTATTTCGGACTCTGCACCGTCAGCGCCTCGTCGGGCCTGCTGCGAACCGCTGTCGGCGACCAGGCGTTTCACGCCGGCCTCTACGTCAGGGTGGTCATGCTCGTCAGTGCCGTTCTGGTGGGACTGCTGATCGTTCGAGAGCACTCCCGCACCCAATCCCAAGTGTCCGCGGAATACGCCGAAGGTGGCAGCTCCTAACCTTGAAGACGTCTAAGGCATAGCAGCCACAAGGGTTACAAGAAAATATTCCCACCAGCCGATTCGTGGCCATCGGGCTCTGATAGAATTCTGTGAAGTCCGAGGACAGGGGTCCTGGACTCGGACGACTCCATGGGCCCATTCTAGGGGAGCTTTGCGAAGCCTCGGGGGAATATAATTCGAGGCCGCCGCGGGAACCTGATCTGGCCGATCGAGACCTTTGGATTCCAAGCGGCGCGCTTAGGGGTGCAGCCATGGCATTACACCCTGGGCAACAGATGCGCCATTCGGCAGAGGAATCGCCAGTCGCGTGGGACCCGATCCGGCGGGCCCTGGAAGAAAACGAAGACTGGTGCCGCGATCTGGTCGAGCACAGCCAAGACCTGCTGTGTGTCCACGACCTCGAAGGCCGATTCCTGTCGATCAATCCCGCTCCAGCGCGTCTGCTGGGTTACAGCGTAGAAGAAGTGCTACAGAAACCGATGCGGGATTTTATTGATCCGCAATTCCGTGCTCAGTTTGATGCCTATCTACGCGAGATCGCGCGCGTGGGCCAAGCTGACGGCCTGTTGGCGCTGTTGACCCGATCGGGAGAGCAGCGGATCTGGGAGTATCACAACACGCTCCGAACCGAGGGTGTGGAAACGCCGATTGTGCGCGGGATCGCACACGACGTCACGGAACAGGTGCAGGTGGCGAAGGCGCTGCGCGCGACCAACGAAAAGCTGCTGCAGACGGCGCGGGAACGGGAGCGGATGCTCGGCGACCTGACGCTGTTCCGGACGCTGCTAGACCAATCGAACGATGCCATTCAGGTGATCGATCCCGAGACGCTGCGTTTTCTCGACGTGAATGAGAGGGCTTGCGTAGAGCTTGGGTATAGCCGGGAAGAGCTTTTGTCGATGGCGGTTTGTGACATCGACCTGGGCGTCGACGAAAGTTTGCGCGCGCGGGTGGGGCAGCAGTTGCGGGAGCCGGGGTTCGCAATCATGGAGAGAGTGCACCGGCGAAAAGATGGAACGACGTTCCCGGTGGAAGTGAATATGCGAAAGGTGCAACTAGACCGGGAATATATCGTGGCCGTGTCGCGCGACATTACGGTACGGAAGCGGTCGGAGGAGAGGCTGCAAGAGTTCGAAAGAGTGGTGGAGAGTCTGGAAGAGATGATCGTGGTGGTGAACCGGGAGTACCGGTATGTGATCGCGAACCGGGCGTTCCTGAGCTATCGGAGGTTAACGAAAGAACAGGTTGTAGGACGTTTGGCAGTGGAATTATTGAACCCAGGGGTGTTTGAAACAGTGGTCAAGGAAAAACTGGATGAGTGTTTCCGGGGGAAGGTCGTCAGCTACGAGCTCAAGTATAAATATCCGGGCATAGGGGAGAGGGACCTATCGCTCACATATCTACCGGTCGAAGGTTCGACGGGGATCGACCGCGTGGCGTGCGTTTTGAGCGACATCACGGAGCGCAAGCGGGCGGAAGAGGGCTTGCGAGATGCCAAGCAGTTTTCTGAGAACCTGATTCAGACCGCGAATGCAATCATCCTCGGTTTGGATGCTGACGGAAATATCACTCTGTTTAACCGCGCTGCCGAAGAAATCACTGGCTACACCTTCGCAGAGCTAAAAGGCAAGAGCTGGTTCGAGACTCTCGTACCCAAAGCTCGATATCCCTATGTCTGGGAAGAGTTTGGCAAGATTTTGACTGGTACAGCGGGCAAGACTTTCGAGAACCCGATTCTCACCAGAACAGGTGAAGAGCGCTACATCGCGTGGCGGAGCAGTGATGTGAAAGTGAACGGTACGGTCGTGGCCACGATTTCGTTTGGAAACGACATCACCGAGCGCAAGCGCACCGACGAGGCCTTGCGGCAAAGCGAGGAAAGGTTCCGGGTGGCACTGAAGCATTCTCCGATTGCGGTGTTCAACCAGGACCGGGATTTGCGCTACACCTGGGCGTACAATCCTCAACTTCCGGGGCGGATGAGCGATAATCTGGGAAGGACGCTGGGCGAGTTCTACCGCCCGGAGGACGGTGAGCGCATCACGGAAATCCGGCGGCGGGTGCTGGAAACCGGGGTGGGAACGCGTCATGAAACACAGATCATTGGCGACGGCCGAGAAGCACTACTTCGATACGACGATCGAACCGGTCTGGACCCGACTGGCACGGTGATTGGACTCACCGGCGCCAGTATGGACGTCACCGAACTCCGAGAAGCAAATGAAGCGTTACGCGAAGCCAAGAGAAAGCTCACGGAAGAAAAGCTTTATCTGGAGCAGGAAATCGATACGCAACTGGGGCTCGGAGAAATCATCGGAGAGAGCAAGGCCTTGCAAGCGATGATGGAGCAGGTGGGGAAAGTGGCGGCCAGCGATGCCACCGTGCTGCTGCTGGGCGAAACGGGAACCGGCAAGGAACTGGTGGCGCGAGCCATCCACCAGCAGAGCCGCCGCGCCGACAAGAGTTTCATCAAGATGAATTGCGCGGCGATTCCGTCGGGGCTGCTGGAAAGTGAGTTGTTCGGCAATGAGAAGGGCGCATTCACCGGGGCGGTGAGCAAGAAAATTGGACGACTCGAACTGGCCGACAAGGGTACGCTGTTTCTGGACGAGATTGGGGAGATTCCGCTGGCGTTGCAGCCGAAGCTGCTGCGGGTATTGCAGGATCAGGAGTTCGAGCGGCTGGGCGGAATCCATACGCTGAAGGTGGACTTTCGTTTGATTGCGGCGACGAACCGCGATTTGGCTGATGCCGTGCGTGAGAAAGAGTTCCGCAGCGATTTGTATTACCGCCTGAACGTGTTTCCCATCCGCTTGCCACCCTTACGGGAACGGCGGGAGGACATCCGGTTGCTGGTGGAACATTTTGTGCAGAAGTGCGCCCGGCGGATGAACAAGTCGATCACGAGCATACCCAAGAGAACCGTGGATGCCCTCATGGGTTGGGAGTGGCCGGGGAACGTGCGGGAGTTGGAGAATTTTATCGAGCGCTCGGTGATTCTGACGCAAGGTTCGGTGTTGGTGTCGCCGTTAAGCGAACTGAAGCCCATGACCCCGACGGAAGAAGAAGTCGTGGATGAAAGTCTGGAGGCGGCGGAACGCGAGCATATTCTGCGCGCTTTGCGGGAGAGCCACGGACAAATCGGCGGCCCGCGAGGCGCGGCCATGCGGTTGGGATTAAAGCGGACAACTCTGCAATCGAAGCTGAAGCAGTTGGGGATCAATCCGCGGACGATACCGTCGGGACGCTAGGTCGGTGGCCGGTGGATGGTTGGTCATAATTCTCAGCCCTGAACTTCCTGCTTCTACTTTGGTCTGCCCGAACTCTTCCCAAACTTGGTTGACCCGGCCGGGATGACAGCCTACCATTACGCCTTCACCTGCTCGAGCCACCCTTCTATGGAACTCGTTGGGCAGACGGTGTCCCATTACCGCGTGCTGTCGAAGCTGGGCGTCGGCGGAATGGGAGTGGTTTACGAAGCGGAAGACATCCGCCTGGGCCGGCATGTCGCGCTGAAATTCATTCCCGAACATCTGTCGAAGGATCAACGCTCCCTGGAGCGATTTACGCGCGAGGCGCGCGCCGCATCGCAGCTCAACCACCCCAATATCTGCACCATCCACGACATCGACGACAACAACGGACACCCGTTCATCGTCATGGAAAAGCTGGAAGGCGAAAGCCTGAAACAGCGCATCCACGGCAAGGCAATCGAGCTTGACGATCTGCTGGACATCGCAGTGCAGGTAGCGGACGCGCTGGCGGCATCGCATGCCAAGGGGATCGTGCACCGCGACATCAAGCCGGCAAACATTTTTCTGACTCCGAATGGACAGGTGAAGATTCTGGACTTTGGCTTGGCCAAGCTGGCCAAGGATGGGAGTGTGGGCACGTCGACGGACTCGTCGCTGGAGGAATCGCTGACCCAGGTGGGAGTGATTCCGGGGACCGCGGTGTACATGTCGCCGGAGCAGGCGCGGTCGGAAGTTCTGGACGCGCGCAGCGACATATTTTCATTTGGCGTGGTGCTGTTCGAGATGGCAACCGGCAAGAAACCGTTCACCGGATCGAACGTGGTTACGACGCTGCATGCTGTGATCAACTCGAAGCCGGCGTCCCCGCGGTCGATGAATCCGGCGGTACCGGGGGAACTTGAAGCCATCATTGGAAAAGCGATGGAGAAAGACCGTAACCAGCGCTACCAGAACGCGGCGGAGATGAAGGCCGACCTGGTTCGATTGAAGAAAGGAACGGATCCGACGCTGCGGAGCGGGCTTCGCCAGGTGACCGGACTGCACGCGGTGCCACACACGTTCCAGAAGCCGAGTTCGAAGCTGCGATGGATTTTGGTTGGAGTGGCGGCCCTGTTGCTGGTGGCCGTGGCGGCGGTGGGAGCGTGGTTCCTGAAACATCGGATGCCAACCGCGGAAGCGAGTAGCCGGACGATCGCGGTGCTGCCCCTGCAGAATATTAGTAACGATGCGGAAAGCGACTTTCTGCGGTTCGCGCTGGCCGACGAGATTTCGAATGCGCTGACCTATGCGCATTCGCTGGAAATCCGCCCCTCGACCGCGACCCAGAAATACGCCAACGCCGAAGCGGACCCGGCAAAAGCAGGGCGCGAGTTAGGCGTGGGCACGGTGGTAGTGGGGCACTTTCTGCGGCAGAACAAGACGGTGATGGTGACCCTGGAAGCCGTGGAAGTGAAAAAAAACAAGCTGATCTGGACGAGCACACTAACCGCACCGGTCGATAACTTGATCGCACTGCGAAACCAGATGGCGAAAGAGGTGCGGCAGGCACTGGTGCCGGCGTTGGGGATCACAGGTGGGTCGGTGGAAACGGGCAGCACTCCCGCAAATCGCGATGCCTATGAGGCGTATCTGCGAACGCTGGCCATTCCACACGAGGTCAAATCGAATAAGGAAGAGATCGCAATACTGGAGAAGGTGGTTAGTCTGGATCCGAATTACGCGCCGGCGTGGGAGGTGCTGGGACACCGGTATTACTTCGACGCGATTTATTCGGACGGAGGCGAGGCGGGATATCAGCGCTCCAACGCCGCGTATAGGCGGGCGCTTGCGCTGGAACCGGGACGCGTCAGCGCGGCCGGATTACTGGCGGCGAATGAAGCCGAGGGCGGAAACCTCGACCGGGCTTATGACGACGCACGGACATTGGTGCAGAAGCGTCCGGATACGGCATTTGCGCATTATTCGCTGGCGTATGTGCTGCGCTATATCGGGCGGCTGGATGAGGCGCAGAGCGAGTGCGACAGGGCCTGGGCGATCGATGCGAACGACAGCTGGCGAACGTGCGCGCTCGCTTTTGCGGAGGCCGGGAAGGCCGCGAGTGCAATGAAGTATATTGAACACGATACGGGCTCAGAGTGGTCGAATGCGGTGCGGGTTTCAGTGCTGATGCGGCAGGGGAAAATGACGGAAGCGCAGCATGTCGCGCCGCAGTTGACGGAAAATCCCATGTGGATGCGGGGACTGGCAGAGGCCTGTCTGGACAAGGCACCAGCAACGGAGATTCACCGGTTGGCGGAGCAGGCAGAAAACGAATTATTAGCGAAACAGAATCCTGAAATGAAGTATCACCAGGGCACGATCCTGGCGGCTTGCGGCGAAAAACAAATTGCATTCGCGTTTCTGCGCCAGGCTGTGGCCGGGAATTATTGCGCGCGCCAGGCGTTGGAATCCGATCCGCTGCTGGCGGCTGTGCGCGAGGATGCGGAGTTCCGGCACATCGTGCAAGCGGCGGCGGAATGCCAGCAGAAGTTCGCGGCCGCGCAGGGGATGGGGCGGTAAGGCCGGAAGTTGCTCACCAACGTCAGGGCGGGTAGTCAAAGAGAGCTGGCTACGAAACGAACAGCACAGGCAACTCCGGCGGCAATTGTTCGCTGGCAACGGCTCGCGGGCAGGAGTGCCCGCGCCACACCAAACTGAATATAATTGCTCCTTTCTTTGGGGAAGATCCATCAGATGGTCATGTTTGCGATCTTGAAGAAGTTCGGGCCTGGAGTGGTGTGCCAAAGACTTGCAACCGCAATGCCGCTGATCCTGCTGGCGGCTTCAATCGTGATACCCGCAGCGGCGCAGCGCGCCGAACCGGCCCTGGTCGACCACAACGCCAATCGCGCCGTCGATCATTATTATGATGCGCTGCCGCAGGAAACCGGCGCCGCGGGACTGAAGCTGATGCTGCGACGCTTGCGGACCACGGGGCGCCTGATGCAGGTGGACGCTCATCCGGACGATGAGGATGGGGGCATGCTGACGCTGGAAGCGCGAGGTCGAGGCGTTTCGACTCTGCTGATGACGCTGACGCGAGGCGAAGGTGGGCAGAACGAACTGGGCAGCAATCTGTTCGACGTGCTGGGCGTGGTGCGGACGCTGGAGGTGCTGGCAGCGGACCGCTACTACGGGGTGGAGCAGCGATTCTCACGGGTGGCGGATTTCGGATATTCGAAGACGCCCGAAGAGACTTTTCAGAAGTGGCAGGGCCATGACATTCCGCTGGGCGATATCGTGAGGGTGATCCGGACGTTTCGCCCTGACGTGCTGATCGCGCGATTTTCGGGCACGGAGCGCGACGGCCACGGGCATCACCAGGCATCCGCGATATTGACGAAAGAAGCGTTTCGCGCGGCTGCCGATCCGAACCGTTTTCCGGAGCAGATCAAAGAGGGACTGCAGCCATGGCAGCCGAAGAAGCTGTACATCGGGAACGTGTGCGGCTTCGGGGCTTCTACTTGCGATGCGGGAAACTACACGGTCAAGCTGAACACGGGAAAAGAAGATTCGCTGTTGGGCGAATCGTACGTGCAGTTTGCGGTCGAGGGATTGCGGCATCAGCGATCCCAAGCGCTGGGCGGCGTCTCGATTCCCAAGGGCGATCGATTTGCTTATTACAAGCTGGTGGATTCGGTCGTTGAATCTCCAAAGGACAGCGACGGCCACGAGCAGGACTTCTTTGATGGCATTGATACCTCGCTGCCGGGGCTGGCGTCGCGGCTCGGGGATGAAGAGAAAAAGGTGCCGTGGCTGAGACCGGCTTTGCTCGCAATCAAGGCAAAAATCGATGAGGCAACCGCGGCAGCGGACGAAGATCCCTCCTCGGCGGGTCCTACTCTGGGCGAAGCTTATCGAATGGTCGTCCAAGCTTTCATTGATATAGCCAACTCCCCACTCTCGGCACCCGCGAAGGATGATTTCAAAGCCCGAATGCTGCAGGACTTTTCAAGCGGAGAACAAGGATTTGCGGGTGAAGTGGAGCAAGCGCAGGCACTCGCCGAGGGGGCGAGTCTGCACGTGGTAGTCGACGCTCCGATTGGATCAAACCCTGACGATGCGTTCATGGCAGTACCAGGGCGGACGTTTCATGTCACGGCCAGATTATCTACTGCGAAAGACGTGAAGGGCGCGAGCGACGTCACTTTCAAGCTCCCGTCGGGATGGGATTCAAAGGTTTTGGCGAAAGAGACTGAGGGGAACGCCATCGTCATCCGATTCGAGCTCTCTGTTCCCCAGACAGCCCCGCCCACGAGACCGTATTGGCATAGGAACGATCCTGAGACTGAGGCGCTCAACACAATTGACGACTCACAGTACCAAGGGCTTCCCCTTCCGCCTCCTCCAGTTAAAGCGATTGGCAAGATTGGGGAGGGTGGGCCTGTAGGGATCGTCGCCGATTGCATGGTTCGATATAAGGATGCTTCAGGCGCGATTGCCGAGCGGCCGCTGGCGGTGGCGCCGGCGTTTTCCGTCATGCTGGATCCGGGCGAGCAAGTGATTCCCACCGATGACGGCCCGCAGTCAACAGTCAAGTTGGATGTGTCAAGCAATCTGGATTCGAAGACGATGCAGGACACGCGCTGGGTGGGCGATCCGGAGAAGGATGAAGGTGTGTTGCGAGCGGAGGGACCTGAGAGCTGGCGCGTCGAACCGGCGGAAAGGCCGCTGGAGTTTCACGAGCGCGGCGAACGGCAGACCGTTGACTTCAAGGTGGTTCCAGGGAATCGGACGGAAGGACGAAAGGAAATACGCGCCGTGCTGAAGAGCGGGCACGGGAATTATGCGGAAGGTTATTCGGTTGTCACCCGCGAAGACCTAGGCACGTTTTACTATTACCAGCCGGCCGTGCAGCACGTCAGCGTCGTGGATGTGAAGCTTCCGAAAGACATGAAGGTCGGCTACATCATGGGTGCGGGGGATGAGATTCCCACCGTGCTGCAGCAGATCGGGATGGATGTGACGCTGATTCCGGCGGAAAAGCTTAGTTCAGAAGACTTGAGCCGGTATCAAACCATCGTTCTGGGAATTCGCGCTTACGACACGCAGAAGGATGTGATTGCGAATAACAAACGGCTGCTCGACTACGTACAGGCGGGTGGGCGCTTGGTCGTGCAATACAACACGCTGGGATCGTTTGGGGTGCCGATCGATTTTAATGCGGGCAAATACACGCCGTTTCCGGCGACGCTGAGCCGGGCGCGGGTCTCGGTGGAAGAGGCTCCGGTTGCGATTCTCGATCCGGCGAACCCGATCTTTCATTCTCCGAATGAAATTACGCAGAAAGATTTTGAGGGATGGGTGCAGGAGCGCGGGCTGTATTTCATGTCGCAGTGGGATGCGAACTTTACTCCGCTGCTCGAATCGCACGATCCGGGCGAACGCGAACAAAAGGGCGGACTGCTGGTAGCGCATTACGGCAAGGGGACGTATATCTACACGGGATATGCGTTCTTCCGGCAATTGCCGGCGGGCGTGCCGGGAGCGGTGCGGTTGTTTGTGAATCTGATCGGCAGCCGTTAGGCGTTCGCAGGACGTCGTGGTCGTTAGTCGTTAGTCGTTTTATTTCATGACAATTCCGCGCGAAGCCGACGCCGACGCCAAGCCGCAACTTGTCCGCGGCATCGGCCTCGGCTCCGCTACTGCGCTGAACATGATTGACATGATCGGCGTGGGACCGTTCATCACCATCCCGCTGATCGTCACCGCGATGGGCGGTCCGCAGGCGATGCTGGGGTGGATATTCGGCGCCGTACTGGCCATTTGCGATGGGCTGGTTTGGGCGGAACTAGGCGCTGCCATGCCGGGATCGGGCGGCTCCTATCGCTATTTGAAAGAAATCTACGGGCCGCAGAAACTGGGGCGCCTGATCTCGTTTCTCTTTATCTGGCAATTGTCCTTCAGTGCTCCACTTTCGATCGCGTCGGGCGCGGTGGGGCTCTCGCAGTACGCCGCTTTCTTTTGGCCGCGCTTGGAAGTGGTCTGGTCGACCCGCACCTGGGCATTGCATCTCCCTCTCCTTGGAACTCTGCAGTTGACGTGGGTCGCGATGCCAGCCACGTTTCTGGCGATTGGCGTCTGCGCGTTGACGGCGTTTCTCTTGTATCGGCGGATCACCGCGATCGCGCGGCTTACCAAGGTGTTATGGGCCGGGGTGATGGCAACCATCGGGTGGATCATCTTCGCCGGCCTGACGCACTTCAACGCCCATCAGGCATTTGATTTACCTCCGGGGGCGTTTTCATTTTCGCGAGACTTCTTTCACGGACTGGGCGGGGCGATGCTGATCGCCGCCTATGACATTGGCGGGTACTACAACGTCTGTTTCCTCGGGGACGAGGTCAAGGAGCCGGGGAAAAATATTCCGCGGGCACTCTTGCTATCCATTCTGGCGGTGGCGTGTCTATATGTAGTAATGAACGTCAGCATTCTCGGCGTGGTGCCATGGCGGGAACTGGCGCAGTCGGGGGCATCGAACAGCAAGCTGTATGTCGTTTCGACGTTGATGCAGCGCGTGTATGGGCACGGCGCGGCTTCGATGATTTCGGTGCTGGTCATGTGGACGGCGTTCGCGTCGGTATTTTCGCTGACGTTAGGGTATTCGCGTGTGCCCTACGCGGCGGCGCTTGATGGGAACTATTTCCGGGCGTTTGCGCGCGTGCATCCGGTCCACAAGTTTCCGTATGTTTCGCTGCTGGCTCTGACTGGTGTTGCGGCGCTGTTTTGTTTCCTGCGTCTGGCGGATTTGATTGCCGCGCTGATTGTGATTCGCATCGTGCTGCAGTTTCTGGTGCAGAGCATAGGTGTGATCGTGTTGCGGGTGCGGCGCCCGGACCTGCCGCGACCGTTTCGCATGTGGCTCTATCCGATCCCGGCGCTGGTGGCGGCGGCAAGTTTTCTTTTTATTCTGGTTTCGCGCCGAGATTTTCTCCGCGAGGTTCGGTACGCGGGAGTCGTTCTTGTGGTGGGGCTGCTGATTTACGGAGTGCGAGCTTGGCGAAGAAGTGATTGGCCGTTTGGGGAGCGGTCGTTGGTCGTTGGTCGTTAGTCGTTCGGGCGATACTTCGCGGAGTTCGGCCGTCCCTCCGGGACTTGATCTCATTTTGCGATGTGCCCAGCGCTGAAGCGCTGGGCTAAGTTCGGTCGCCCCTCCGGGGCTTGTGGTTGCTCATAGCGGAAATGATCAAAATGCCGATGGCTGAATCGATCGTGGGGAGGCGCCCGGTTTCGGCCTGGGCTCCGCTCGGGGAGCCGCTGTTTCGTTCGCTTTGGATTGCATCGGTTATTTCCTACACCGGCACGTGGATGCAGAACGTGGGCGCGGGCTGGCTGATGACGCAGATGACCCTGAATCCGCTGATGGTTGGCCTGGTGCAGGCGGCCGCGGCCCTGCCGGTGTTTCTGGTAATCCTTCCCGCCGGCGCGCTGGCGGACATGGTAGACCGTCGACGTTTTCTTTTGCTGACCCAGGGATGGATGGTGCTGGCTTCTGGAACGCTCGGCATCATGACGCTGACCAGTTGCGTGGGGCCTTGGGTGCTGTTGCTGTTCACGTTCCTGCTGGGGCTGGGTGCGGTGATGAACGATCCGGCGTGGCAGGCGATTACGCCGGAGTTGGTCCCGGCCGAGCAACACGCTTCGGCAGTGGCTCTGAACTCAGCCGGGTTTAATGTCGCGCGGGCGGTTGGACCGGCCTTGGGCGGCATCATCGTGGCGGCAGTCGGTTGCGGTACAACATTTCTGCTGAATGCGTTTTCGTTCCTGGGCGTGATCTTGTTTCTTTACCACTGGAAGCGGCCGATGGCGGTTCGACCGAAAACTCAGCGCGTGTGGTCGGCCATCGGCGACGGCTTCAGCTATGTGCGCGAGAGCGGACTGGCGAAGTCAGTGCTGCTGCGAACGGGAACGTTCAGCGTGTCGGCCGTGGCCATGCTCGCGCTGCTGCCGATCATCGCTCGTCCCTATGGGGCGAGGGGCTACGGCGTGCTGCTCGGCTGCTTTGGGCTGGGCGCCCTGTTGGGAGCGTTAGCGCTACCGCGATTGCGAGAAAGTCTGTCAGTGGATGGTGTGGTGGGCGTCGCCATCCTGATTTTTGCGGGGATGACTTTTGCCGCGGGACGAGCGCAGACGTTTGCGCTTCTATGTGCGGTGCTGCTGTTGGCGGGCGCGGCGTGGATCGGAATTCTAGCTTGCTTGAATGTGGCGGCGCAGACCATGTGTCCGGCCTATGTTCGCGCTCGGGCGCTGTCGTTTTACTTGCTGGTGTTGCAGGGAGGCATGGCGGTGGGAGCGACGCTCTGGGGCGCCATGGCAAAAAGGATTGGGGTTCCGGACGCGCTCGCCGTGGCCGCGGTTGCATTGGCGTTAGGAGTATTCGCGCTGCGCGGGCATCGCATCACGGCCAGTGAACTGGAACTGACGCCCGCGGTTGTGAGAGATTGATGCATCATCTTTTCTTGGAGGCAAAATGAAAACGATCACCCCGATCTTGGCAACCGTGCTGCTCCTATGCAGTTTTGGGCTGGCGCAAGCGCAAACGAAAGACGAAAAGAAAACCCTCAGCCAGGTCGTCGACAGTGCGACCCAAAGACTGGAACGCGATTTTGTTTCCGCGGCCGAAGCCATGCCCGAGGATAAATACAGCTTCGCGCCAACGAACGGAGAGTTCAAGGGTGTTCGTACTTTCGCTGAACAGATCAAGCATTATGCCGCCACCAACTACTTGGTCGCGTCCATGATTCTTGGCGAAAAGCCGCCCGTCGATGTTAACGACGAAAAGGGCCCCGACAGCGTGAAGTCGAAGGCCGACATCCTCAAATTCCTGAAAGACTCCTTCGCCTATGCGCACAAGGCGGTAGCAACCATTACCGAAGCAAATGTTGTGGAACCGATTCCCTCTTTCGACGGCAAGTCAACGACCACGCGACTTAGCCTGGCTATGCTGTTCGCATGGCACGGGTACGATCACTACGGACAAATGGTGGAATATCTGCGCATGAACGGCATTGTGCCTCCGGCCAGCCGCAAATAGCTGGATAACGGACCTGGCCCTACTTTCTTCCGTTGCCGTGATGCTTCTTCCAGTCGACTCCGTCACGTCCACCGTGCTGGGAGATCTGGGTGAGGATGAGTTCAGCGGTGAGGTGGCGCTTGGTGAGGTGGGCGGCGATTCTCTGTTTCGCCTTCTTCGCCGGAACCTTGGGATCGAGGAACACCAGCACCGACGGGCCCGCTCCGCTGAGGGCAGCACCGAGGATCCCGGAATCTCCCTTGAGTTCCTTGAGCGCGGGCAGCAGCGGACAGAGCGGCGCGCGATAAGGCTGATGGATCCGGTCTTCGAGCGCCGACGAAAGCAGGTCGGGACGGTCCTGCGTGAACGCCGACAGCAGGAGCATCGAGTTCTGGATGTTAGTGACGGCGTCGGCGCGCGAGTACTGGAAGGGCAGGACGCGCCGGGCTTGTTCGGTCGAAAGCGGAGCGTCGGGCACAGCCAGCAGCAGCGGCCACTTCCCTTTCGGCTTCACTTCGACCACCTGCGCCTGCACCTGATTGGCCATGCGAGCCACCGTGAGCGCGCCCATCCAGCAGGCGGAGGCGTTGTCGGGATGGTGCTCGCGCATGGAAGCTTCGCCGACGATGCGGTCATTTTTCCAGCGCAGATGTCCGAAATGTACAGCGAGCGCGATGCCAGCCAGGCGGGCGGCGGCGGACGATCCGCAACCTCGGCCAATGGGAATCTCGTTTTCAATGTGAATGCGCAGCGGCGCGATCTTGCGATTCTCCGATTCGAGGACCTCGCAATACGTGGTGACAATGAGGTGATTCTCCATGCGGGCGCAGATCTGCGCATCGCGGCCCTCGGCGGTGACGAAGAAATCGGGCGCACGCTCGGCGCGCAAACGGAGATGAAAATCCAGGGCGAGGGCAGCCGCGTCAAAGGCAGGGCCCAAGTTGGCGGAGGTCGCCGGGAGCACCAAGCGCAACGAGCGATCTAACGATGTGGGACGTGACGGCATAGATTAGAGAACACGCTCCTCGACGGCGAAGGCCATCCGAAACGATAGAGATGAAAGACGTTAGCCAGATAGGGACTAAGCAGAGTCCCTTACAGTCGTCAAGACGTTGAACTGTGTTTTATACACGAATTGGAGGCGAACTGCTACGAATTTCTGTGGGATTGCGCCCTTGACATACCCCAGAGCTCAAAAATGGGCCGGATCAAGCAATCCGGGAGTGTCCGGGGGATTGACGATCCGTCGCTTGAAGCAAGCCGCATGGCAAATCCACACCTGCCACTTACCGCTGGCGTTGATACCTGCACTCGGCATGGGTCAACGTCGGAGGGCTGCACATCAAGTCCACAGAAACAGCACGGATTCCATTCAACTTTTAGCATTTTGAATTTCTCTCGGCCACGTCGAGGGCGGCAATGACGGCCCCCAAATCGGCATCGAGCACAACCGGGGCGCGCTGCAGAGATTTCGCCTGGGCAGCCTCGGTCTCAGCAGGGGTTCCGGAAAAAAGTTCGCCGCGATGGAACTTGATGGTGAAATCTGGGTCTTTGAGCGGATGGCCGGTCAGGATTAGCACAACCGCATCACCGGGTTTGACGAAGCCGCTCCTCCGCAGCTTCTTGAGCCCCGCGAGCGTGACGGCCGAGGCCGGTTCGCAACCGATGCCATCGGCGCCGATTTCGGCCTTGGCGGCGGCGATCTCGACTTCCGTGACCTGTTCGATCTCGCCGCCGGTCGCTTGCAGTACTCGCAGGGCTTTCTTCCACGAAGCCGGATTGCCAATCTGTATGGCAGTCGCGAGCGTGTCAGCCGTCATGGGTTCGAGCTTCTTTCCGCCGAACTCTCGCACGCTGCGGTAGAACGGATTCGCGCCCTGCGCCTGGATGATCGAGAGCTTCGGCAGGCGCGAGATCAGTTTGAGCTCACGCATTTCGATGAGCGCCTTGCCGATCGCAGAACTGTTTCCGAGATTGCCTCCGGGGACGATGATGTGGTCGGGCGGCTCCCACGCGAGTTGCTCCATGAGTTCGATAGCGGCGGTCTTCTGGCCTTCGATGCGATAAGGATTCACCGAGTTCAAAAGATAAACCGGCTTCTGCCGGACGAGGTCGGTGAGGATGCGGACGCATCCGTCGAAATCGGTGCGGAGCTGGCAGGTGAGGGCTCCGTAGTCGAGCGCTTGCGAGAGCTTGCCCCAGGAAATTTTGCCTTCCGGGATGAGCACCAGGCTGTGCATGTTGCCGCGCGCGGCGTAGGCGGCCATGGATGCCGAAGTGTTGCCGGTGGAGGCGCAGGCCACCCAGCGAAATTTTCGCTCATGTGCCGACGAGGCGGCGAACGTCATGCCCGTGTCTTTGAACGACGCGGTCGGGTTCATGCCCTGGTGCTTGGCGCGGAGATTCTCAACCCCGGCCGCGCGCGCACACCGTGGCAGGTGGTACAGCGGCGTGTTTCCTTCGCCGAGCGTGATGGCGTGTTCCGCGGGAATGTGTGGAAGAAGTTCGCGGAAGCGCCAGACGCCGCTCTGGTCGAGCGCATCGCGCGAGGTGCGGCGGCCGATCCAGAGCGACTTCAGGGCCGCCGGATCAAACGCAGGTGAGGCAGAAATCCATCCGGGGAAAAAGAATTCCAAAAGGTCGCCGCAAGCGGTGCAACGGAAATCCTGGCCGGCGGAATCGGGCGTGGCGCCGCAGGAAATGCAGCGGAGTTTCGCAGTGGTTTCCGTGTTTTGGGCGATCGACACTTTGCCTTGTCACCAGATCAGCGCAGCCAGATCAGCGCAGAAAGAAAAGATAAGTACATCATACGAGCTGACCGCAGAGATCGCAGAGTACGCGAAGGTTTTCTCTTAATTCTGCACTAAAGTCCAATCTCCTGTTTGAAACTGTTTAGTCTACGGGGTTCACTCCAGTCGCCGAAGCAAAAAGGATGGGGTAAATGGCAATGCCCTTCCTCCTTCGCTGGGAGGAAGGGCATTCTTGTAAGGTGAATGAGCGTGGGGCGGGTAGCCGGCGGTTACTTCATGCTGCTCAGCTTTAACACTTCCTTGATGGTTGCCTTGTCGTCGTACACCCCGGCGGAAACCACGTAGGGAGTCCCTTTTGCACTCAAGAAATAGGCAAGCTTGCGGGAGGCCTCCTTCTCGCCGGGCTTTGGCCACCAAAACTCTTTCCAGACGCCGGAAGGCGAATCCTTCACTGTCTTGCAGTAGCCTTCTGGGTCTGGGAAGATGCTTTTTCCCGATTTCGCGTCCTTAATCGACTTGAGCTCTTGGCCTATCAGCTCCGGCTTGATGGGGTGAGCCGCCATGACCTTCTTGTCGCAATCGTGGATGAAGATATAAGTGTCTTTCCACACCCACGGACCCTGCCTCTGGTTAAACTGTGCCAAGTCACCCGTCTTCGACAGGGTGCTGGCCGCTTCCCTTACCTTGGCGACGACCTCCTGAGCGGTTGCGTGGTCCTGCCCAACGGCGACAGTGCACAAGCCGACGCTGAGGAGAGCCATCGTCACACCGGCGAAAATCTTGCTGCTCTTCATTCGGAACCTCCTTTCTGACTTCCAAAAAGCGACTCAGTTTACACCCATCTCGCCCGTTCGCAACGTTCTTGTTTTCTTTTGCTTTTCGAATTCCCTCTGCGATCTCGGCGCACTCTGCGGTTGGACTTTTTTCTTCACCGCAAATAAGCGTCGGTCTTGTTCATCCAGTCGGCACGGGGCGGGTGAAAGATATCGAGGTCGACTGTATCCGCGAGCGCCTCAGCCCAGTGGGGCATGTTGGGAGGAATGGTCAGGACCTCGCCCGCATTCACCACGATCTCTCTGCCGTCGATCCCGAACTTCAGCGCACCTTCCAGGATGTAGGTGATCTGCTCGTTGTGGTGGCTGTGTTCAGGGACAACACATCCCTTTTTCAGCAGGACACGGGCGAGCATTACGTTTTGCCCGACCACAAAGTGGCGGCCAAGCAAGGGATTCAGGGTCTCGACTTCGACCGAGCTCCACGGGATATGGCGCAACTCGGCCTTCGGTGGCTTGCCTTTCAGAACGGTGGCTTTAAGGGCGACGGCGACTTCATTTGCCGTGCGCGCCCTTTTCGTCCCCTTCCCGGTCGCGGATCTTTTTCGGGAGGTCGTTTTCAGTTTCTTCTTTTTCATAGGAGTGGCTCCATGAAAGATACAACAAACACTGGGTCGCGTGCCGCGGGGCATGATCCCGAGTGCCAGGTTCCTTCGGGGCCTACGCCTTGCCGCGGCTAGGCGGCAAAGGTAATCTTAAGAGATTCCAGCTTGATTTTGGGGAGAACATGGGAGCCGCTCGCTACATATGGATTGACGATTCTTTAAGGCCCGCCAGCGAAGGCGTGGTCCCGTTTGTGAGCGCCGCCGTGCAGTACGGCTTCAGCGTGTTTGAAGGGATCCGCTGTTACTCGACCGATAAGGGGCCGGCCGTGTTCCGGATGGACGAACATGTGGAACGCCTGCTGGACTCCGCTCACATCGTGGGCTTTCGCGAGTTGCCGGTTACGGCCGACCAGGTGAAGACGGCCATCCACCGGACGATTGCGGCCAACGAGTTTTCATCCTGCTACATCCGTCCGATGATTTACCTCGACGGCGCAATGAGCCTGACCGTCGAAGCCGGCCAGCCGCACTTCGTGGTCGCGGTGTGGGAGTGGAAGGCGTTTCTGGGGGCCGAGGCGAAGGAACATGGCATTTGCGCCAATATTGCGTCGTTCACGCGGCTGCATCCGAACATCATGATGACCAAGGCCAAGGTCTCCGGAAACTATGTGAGTTCGATTCTGGCCAAGACCGAGTCGCACCGCGCCGGCTTCGATGAGGCCATCATGCTGGGCCCCGATGGATACGTGGCGGAGTGCACCGGCGAAAATCTCTTCGTCGTGCGAAATAGGATTGTCTACACCTCGCCGCGGGCGGGGATTCTCGAGGGCATCACTCGCGACACCGTGATCGCACTGGCTCGGGACTTGGGCTACTCCGTGATCGAGGAGCCCATCTCGCGCGATCAGCTTTATATTGCCGACGAAGTGTTTGTGAGCGGTACGGCGGCGGAAGTCGTGGCGCTGCGCGAAATTGATTTCCGCGTCATCGGCGACGGCAAGACTGGTCCCGTAACCCGCGCTCTGCAACAGGAGTTCGACAAAGTGGTGAGCGGAAGGCACGCTCGCTCGGCGGAGTGGCTGGCGCCCGTGCCCGCGCTGAATGCGGCGGCGGTGCTAACCTAGTAGGCTTCGTGTAGAGACGGGGCTTGCTCCGTCTGCTTTGGCCGCAGCGGGAGACGCGGCAAGCCGCGTCTCTACAGGAGATTTCGAAATGAAGAAGCATCAATTTCGCCAGGAAACCGAGGCGGTCCGCGGCGGCACGAGCCTCGACAAAAAGAACGGGCCGCTCTCCACGCCGATCTATCAGACCTCGACCTTCGAAGTCGCCGACATGCAGGAGCAGTTGCGCGTCACTCCCAGCGACAGCTACTACACGCGCTACGGCAATCCCACGAGTACGGTTGCCGAGAATGCCATCGCCGAACTCGAAGGCACGGATGCGGCGCTCGTGTTCTCGTCGGGCATGGCCGCGATCACCACTTCGATTCTGGCGCTGGTGAAGGCGGGAGACCATATCGTCGCACAGCGCGATATTTATGGCGGCGTGATCAAATTCCTGTCGCAGTGGCTGCCGAAACTCGGAATCGAAACCACGTTCGCCGACACCAATGACATTGCGCAGCACGAGCGTGCCATCCGGCCTAATACGAAGATCCTGCACATTGAGTCGCCGACGAATCCGAGGGTGCGGGTCGTCGATCTGGAGAAGATTGCAGCCCTGGCGCGCAAACACGGCCTGATCACGACCATTGATTCCACTTTCTCCACGCCCATCAATTGCCGTCCGGCGGAGTGGGACATCGATCTGGTGCTCCATTCGGGGACAAAATATTTTGGCGGACATTCCGACCTGATGTGCGGCGTCGCGGCCGGACGGCGCGATTTGATCGAGCAGATCCATCACACGCGCACGACGCTCGGCTGCTGCATGGATCCGCACGCGGCGTTTCTACTGCTGCGCGGCATCAAGACATTGGCTGTCCGGGTTGAGCGCCAAAATGAAAGCGCGCTGCGGATTGCCGAGTTCCTGAGCCGGCATCCCAAGGTGGCGCGGGTGCACTATCCGCTGTTGCAGGGGCATCCCGACTACGCGATCGCGAAGAAACAAATGGCGGGAGCGGGCGGAGTGCTGACCTTCGAGGTGGAAGGCAGCGGCGCCGACGCCTGCCGCGTGGCCGAGTCGCTGAATCTGTTTACCCTGGCGCCGAGCCTCGGTGGAGTGGATTCGCTGGTGACCATCCCAGTGCTGACCTCGCATTACATGATCGATCCCGAGTTGCGGATAAAGATGGGCGTGACCGAGCAGATGATCCGCCTGTCTGTGGGCCTTGAGCATGTCGAGGACCTGATTGCCGATCTGGAGAAGGGGCTGGCGGTGCTCACGCGCAAGCGCGAACAAGTGGGTGTGGCGGACTGACGCCGGCAAGTGGTTGAATACTCGCAGCAAGCCCCACTCATCGCAAACAACGTGATGAGTGGGGCACCCGCCAATAGATCAGAACGTAAATCTCGCCCCAAACTGGAATTGACGCGGTGAGTTGGAAGTTGTCGTGATCAGGCCAAAACCGTTACCAGGCGCCCATCCGCCGCTACTGTTCGTGGGTACACTCGGCGCCGAAAACTGCGCCTTGTTGGCGACGTTATAGGAAGAGATATCAAAGCGGAGATTCCGCTTCTCGCCCAGTTTGAAACTCTTGGAGAGGGTGAGATCCAGATTGTTGGCTCCCATCGTGCGGACGTGATCAAGATACGCTGGCGCATTTCCCGGAACGAACTGGCTGGCAGGCACTGCAAAGCAGTCGGGGGTGAACCACTGCCGTTGCTGTATGTGGCGCGCCCTTGCTGGGATCGCAGGTCATATCGGCCCGCTGATTGAGGTAGCTATTTCCCCCTCCATATCCGGCGAAGCGATGGGAACACCGCTGCTCAGGTAGAAAATCCCGTTGGCCGTCCAGTCGCCCAGGATGGCATTCGATACTCCGTTAAGATTCAGTGCCCTGCCCTTGCCCACGGGCAGGTCGTAAGATGCCTGCCATGTGAATTGATACTTCACGTCCTGCGGGCTGACGGAATGCTCGTAGCTCATGTTCCTCCAGTCCTGAAGTGAGCCGTTATGAAAACCGACAAAGCCCAGCGGAGGATTGGCTGTCGTCGGTCATCAGCTTGGCCCAGGTAAAGGAGGCCAGGGTGGTGAAGTGATTGGTCATGCGCTTCTGCACCTTCGTCTGCAGGGAGCTGTACTCGGAATCTCCGCCGGGATAGCCATGCACGATGACGCCATTGGTTTGGCCGGTGATGCTGATGGCGCCGGTGTTGAATTGCGGGAAAGGCTCGGCCGCATATAAATTGATCCTGAGTGGTTGCGCCAGGCGATGCTACCGATCTGATAGATCTGGCTCAGGGTGAGCTGGTTCAGATCGACAGCGGTGCCAAGCGGAAGGAAGAGACCCCGGCTGCCCACATAGCCGACGCTGAGAACGATCTGGTGTGGAAATTCGTACTCCAGGCCGAAGTTGAAGTTATAGGTTTCCGGCGTACGCTGCGAGTGCAGCATGGTGTTCAGATTCGCGCCAAGGCCGGTCGTCCAATCCGTTCGGGATGCAATTGGGATGGTGGAACAAGACCGCGATGGGAACGGATTGCTCAGCGAATAGGGGCCGGTCACACTGGCCGCTCCCCGCCACATGGCGCCGCACGTGGTTACGCCGTTGATCACCGTATTGCCGTGGGCAGTCAAGACAGGTAGCGTTCCAGTTATATGCTCGTGGAGTATCCATCGCTGTTGTCCAGGTGCCAGGCTGACCTCTGTGCGCTCGGCCCAAAGTAGAAGCCGGCGCCGCCGCGAACTACCAGGTGCTTCGTTGGCTGCCAGGAGAAGCCCAGGCGCGGAGCAAAGTTCGTCAGATTGGTAGTGAACGGAGAGCGATGGCCGCTGGTGGCGAATACTTCGCCGCCGGTGAAAGTGCCCCCGGTAAAGTCCCGCGGGAGCGCGATGTTCCCACGGCCGTCGGATCGAAGTATTCCAGGCGGTTATGGCGCTCCGTCTTGCCGCCGAAGATGTCCCAGCGAAGCCCGGCGGTGATGGTGAGATTTGGCCGGATATGGATAGGTGTCCTGGACGAAGGCCGCGTAATACGGGATTGGCGTCCGCGGACGAAGAGATCCTGCGTGAAATTCACCGATTCGTTGCCAGGGATAGCTCCCCATGCCCAGGAGGAACGAAGCGAAGTCACTGCCGCTCGCGGCCGCATCCCCCGGCTGGTGGTTTGGGTTGTAGCGGTGTTATCGAAATAGTACCAGCCGGAGGAGTGCGGGCGGCTGGCCCACATTCAAGAACCTCTTCATATATTCCGCAGCCGAAGCTGAGTTCGTGCTTGCCCACTACCTTCGTGAGGGTCGCGCTGAAGTCGTGGTTCATGCTGGCATAGAGGAAGGTATTGTAGTTCGCGGTGCCGCCACGGCGCTGGAGTGCCGCCTCGCCATCAAGTCGTTAAAAAACACGATAGGGGAGGGTTTTGTACGCCTGGGCCGCGGCCAGCGACGCGGGAAATCCCAGCGTGGTGATGTCGAAGCCAGTTCTGTCGAGGATCGCCCCCCTGATCTTCATAGTGGCGCGTAAAGGAGTAGCGTAGCTGCAGGACCGTAGTGGGATTGATGGTGTAGTCGTCCCCAATGATGAAGTTACGCGCATTGGTGACGTTCTGGGCGTAGTACGGATCCCAATCGTTGCTGAAGGCGTTGACCCCCGCGGTGGACAGGCGGTCAAACGAGAAGCGGGAGAAGAGGCGCTGCTTTTCGCTCTTGTAGTAGTCCAGGCGAATGTCGAATCTCTGCGCGGTTATGGGATCCAGACCCGGAAGCTGAAAGTTGTTGAGGTGGATAGGGGTTGTTTGGGTCCGCGACTGTATCGCAAGTCGCGGGATTGGGATAGTTGCACTTGGGGAAATGGGATAGAAACGCCGCTGCGGTTGGATTGAGGGCAGGACCGGTGAGTGTATAGCTGGTAATTACGTTGTGGACGGGAAACTCCTGCCGCGTTCCGTCGGGATTATCGGCAACCAGCGGGTTATAGATCGTGTAGTTGTCGGCGGAAAAATCGCCCGTCCGCTTCCGCGGTGGTGGGAACAGTAAAGATGCTGGTATTATCGATACAGTTTCTCTTGCGTGGCTTCATAATCCGCCAAAGAAGAAGAGCTTCTTGTGCAGGATGGGGCCGCCGATGGCGCCGCCTTCCTGGTAGCGATGAAAGGCAGGCGGCTGGTTGGACAGGCCGGCCAATAACTGGCCTTGCTTGTTGAAGTATTCGTTGGCGGCCAGGATATCCGGGCGGAGAACCACGAAGGCATCGCCATGGAACTGGTCGCCGCCGGATTTGCTGGCCAGGCTGATGACGCCCGCGCCGCCGCTCTGATAGGAGGCCGGAGTGTTCTGGGTTTCGACGCGGAACTCTTCCACGCCATCCTCGGGAATCTCCATAGCCGGCAGGATGGCGGCGGTGTTGTTTTCAGCAACGCCCAGCGGGCTGCCGTCGAGCATGTAGTAAACCGATCCCAGGATGGCGCCGTTGATGGTGTACGACGAGACATCGATTCCCGGGCGTCCGCTCGAGATGTTGACTGATGGCCTGCGAACTGGAGGAGTTGGGCGCTCCATTGGCCGGGGTCACGCCGGCGCTCAGTTGTACCAGATCAAAGACATTGCGTGTGAGCAACGGGACGCGATCGATGGCGGCTGAGTCAATTAACTGGCCTACGGTGGAGTTGCTGGTCTCCACCAGTTCGGATGTTCCCGACACCGTAACCGTCTCGGTCACGCTGCCGACTCGCAGAGCGATATTCACGGTGGTGGCTTGGTCCACAGTTACCAGCACATTGTTCTGAGCGACGCTTTCAAAGCCCTTTTGACTGGCCGTGACTACATAGATGCCAGGGGTCAGCGATACAAAACTGTACAAGCCCGCCGCGCTGGTAACGGTGTGCAGCGCGACTCCGGTGGCATGGTTGAGTGCGGTGACTTGGGCGCCATTGACGATCGCGCCCGAAGGATCGGAGACCAGGCCGCTGATGCTGCCCCTGCCCGCCTGGGCAAGCGCGAGTGCCGCCGAAAGAACCAATACTCCCACTACGATTCCGAAAAGCAGACGAATTTTCATAACGGGCTCCTCACCGATTTGGAACGAAACAAACGACGGAAGCACGGGACCGCCGGGTTGTCCCGCCGATGTTGTGCTCCGAATTTTCTGCCGGGCTTGACCTGCATTCCATCCCAAATTTCTTCCCAGCGCTGCCGCCCGTCCCAGAAAACGGGTAAATGCCGCTATTAAATCGTATCAATACTGCGTCAGGGATTTCTCCCTGTCAAGGGAAAATGTCGGATTGCGCCCCGGAAAGCTACTTCAGACTGCGGGTGGATTCGCGCACGATCAGCTCCGGGAACGATTTGGCGGTGGATGGTGCGGATCGGTTTCTTCTCCAGGCCGGCGTTAATGGCTTCGAGCACAATGGTGGCCGCCGCCGTCCCCATCACTTCCATGGGCTGGCGCACGGTGGTCAGCGCGGGAGAATAGATGGCAGCGGTCGCGACGTCGTCAAAACCCACCACCGAACATTGCTCGGGAACATGAATTCCCGCTTTCGTGAGCGCGCGAATGGCGCCAAAGGCTGTCATGTCGTCAAAGGCCATGAGCGCGGTGAAGGGACGGCGGCGGTGCAGCAATTCCTCCGTTAATTTGTATCCTTGTTCAAAACTTGAAAACGGGTCTCCCGATTCTGGTAGATCGACGATCAGCCGCGAATCGAGTTCGAGGTCACGTTCGCGGGCCAGGGTTTTAACGCCACGCCAGCGCGGTTCGGTGTCGGACAACTGGCGCGGGCCGCGGATGAAGGCGATCTTGCGATGGCCGAGCGAATGCAGATGTTCGAGGGCGGCGCGGGCGCCGGCGGTATTGTCGACGAGCACGGAGCTGATGTTGTCATTCTTGAGCTCGCGGCCCACGGTTGCGGTCGGAATGTTGTTCTTCTCCAGATCGGCTAGAACGTTGATATCCACAAACAGCCAGTTGGCGAGGACGACCAGGCCCTCGATGCGGCGGTCGAGCAGCATTTCCAGATAGCGTTCGAAGCGGCTGCGCTCGTTGTGGACATCGGTGAGGATGGGAAGATACGAGGACTGAAAGAGCGTGTTCTCGATGCCACGCAGAACCAGCGTGCAGTAGGGGTCGGTCATGTCGAAAACCATGACGCCCACGGTATGGCTGCGGCGGCCGCGCAGCGAGCGCGCAAACAGATTGGGACGGTATCCGAGCTGCTGCGCGGCGCGATGAATTTTTCCTTTGGTAGTGTCGGGAATGTAGCGGGCCAGCGGAGCGTTGTTCAGAACGATGGAAACGGTGGCGGAAGAAAATCCGCTGCGCTCGGCGACGTCGCGGATGGTAATCGCGGCCGGATGCGAGCGTTTGCTGGAAGGCTCGGATTTGCCGTGGGATTTCGACGACGAGGCACTTCGCGTTGGTTTCGAATCGGAGGATTCCATGGGCGCCTTGAGTTTTAGCCTCTTGCTGGCGGACACTACAGGACGATGAATCGAGTGTCAAGCATCTGTGCTTGCTCAAGGAGGCACACTGGCTACACCCGCGACACACGCCAGCGATGGTTTAGACGGTCAACTGTGGAAGGATCCCCGTAGCACTCACAAGCTCTGCACGCACTCCATGATCTCAGCCTCGGTGAGCGTGTGGTCGCTTGACTTGGCGCACTTGTAGATGCGTTCTACCACGTCGTCATTCGCTGCAATACCACGGTGTTCCAGCCAGAACAGGACATTGGATTTCCCGCTCATGGGGCCGATGTCGATAATCTGTTCCAGGCCGAAGTATTGCGCGGGCACTCCGGAATAGACCGTGTTGGCCAGTTCAATATCATTTTTCTTGTACGCCTTGATGACGGCAGCGGCGTGAACTCCGGTGGCGGTGCGGAACGCGTCCTCGCCCACCACGGGATAGTTCGCTGGAATCGGAATGCCGGTGGCGGCGGAGACGGCCTCGCAGTAGCGCTTGAGTTTGGTCAGGTCCTGCTTGTCCCAGGGCGCGATGCCCATGAGCTTCAGGTTGACCAGCATCTGATCCATCTGCGTGTTCCCGACGCGCTCTCCGATGCCGAGTGCCGTCGCGTGCACGCAGTCCACACCGGCCACCAGAGCCGCCATGGCGTTCGCGGTTGCCAATCCCCGGTCGCAGTGCCCGTGCCAGTCAAGGCGAATTTTCTGGCCTGTTGGCTTGATCACTTGCTCAACCACAAACTTGACCAGCGCCACCGTGCCCATGGGCGTAGCGTGTCCGGCCGTGTCGCAGAGCACCAGGGCGTGCGCGCCACAGTTGATGGCCACCGAGTTGAGCAGCCTCACCGTTTCCGGATCGCAGCGGGTGGTGTCTTCGGTGACGTACATGACTTCGAGGCCCAGCGAAACCGCGTATCGGACGGCCTTTTCCGTGGTTTGCAGCAGGAAGTCTCCGTTCCAGCCCTCGGTGTAGCGGCGGATAGGGCTGGTTCCGAGAAACGCAGCGACCTCGATGGGCAGGCCGGTTTTCTGGACGATCTCGGCGATCGGGCGAATATCGTTGGCGTGCGTGCGCGCGGCGCAGTACGCCGTGATCTTCATTTTGTGGGCGACGATCTCGCGCGCCAGCGCCGTGACATGCTCAACCGCGCGTGGCCCGGCTCCGGGAAGGCCGAGGTCGAGCGTGTTAATGCCGAGCGCTTCCATCAAGTGCAGAATTTCGATCTTCTGTTCAATGGAAGGATCGCGGACGGAAGGCGATTGCAGGCCGTCGCGCAGCGTTTCGTCGGTCAGGCGCACCGGGCCCGGCGGATGCAGCGACTTCGGATACAGAAGATTCCAGTCGTAGATGAGTTCAGAAATGTTCACAGGGATAGCCGGCACCCCTCCGGCTGTCGAATAGCCTTTGTAGAGACGCGGGCTTGCCCCGTCTCCCTGTACCCGAGACGCGGCAAGCCGCGTCTCTACACCTTCTTCTCTTCCTTCGGAGGAACCGTCAGCCCGAACACCGAAAGCTGGCCTCGCCCCGCGACGTTCACCCCACGCGGATCTTCGGGACTGGGCAGGTAGAGCGTCTGGCAAAATTCGCAGCGATACACTTCGGCGTCCGCTCCCCAGGCTTTCTCCACGTCACCGCACTCCTGTTCCAGCACGTCGACGGCGTAGAACCAACGTTTCAGGTGTCCGCCGCAGAACTTGCCCTTATCGTTTTTCTCGTTGCAGGCGCGCTGGCCCGTCTTCTTGATCTTGACTTTGTGTTTAGGAAGCTGCGGAATCGTGCTGGTGACAGCAGTTGCCGTTTCGCCGGAAGCCATTCCATCTCCTGCGCGCCATTGTAAAGGCCGCGTCCCGTTATTTTACTCAGCAGCGGGCTTTCGACCAAGGACCCAGAGTAGCCGGTAGTGGTCTAATTTCGCGCTTCCGGACTGACGGCCGATCGCTCGACGCTGCTGAAAATTCCCCTGGAATTAGATCGGGAGTGTGCCAGCAGTCTGCCTGGAGTTTCTTCTCTTGACGGCCTGGATATCCACGGGGAACAACCGAGCTCCGGCCCCCTGCCCCCTCCTGGTTCATGTCGGGGCCGGACTTACGGCGTTTTGCTTGAGTGGGGATTCCGCGAAAGCGGGGGAAACTGACCCATCACGATCGCTTGCCTATTTTTCGACCGTCTTCATATCCAGGCTCTTCCACAGATACCAGCAGGCGATCGAGCGATAGGGGGCCCACGGTTTCGCGATCTTCTCCATCACCGCCGGCCTCGGCCACTTGCGTTTCTTGTAGTGCTTCTTGATGGCAGCCTGCACGCCGTAATCGCCGACGGGCAGAATATCCGGACGGCGCAAGGTGAACATCAGGAACATGTGCGCCGTCCAAACGCCGACGCCTTTTACCTGGGTGAGATGCGCGATCACTTCTTCTTCCGGCAATTCTGGCAAGCGCTCGAACTCCAGCAGGCCAGCCTTGGTCTTTCCGGCGAGATCGCGGAGATACGCGGTTTTCTGCCGCGACAGTCCTACGCCGCGCATTTCGGCATCCGTCAGTTTTAGAATGCCTTTCGGCGTCAGCGGATCGCCGGCCAGAGCGGCGAAGCGATCGAAGATCGTCGCCGCCGCCTTCCCATTCAACTGCTGATAGAGGATGGATTCAGCCAAGGAGTGAAACGTGGGCTCGCCAAACTGCATGCGGAATGGCCCCACGCTCTCGATGATCGCAGCCATCACGGGATCGGATTTCTTCAGATGGTTGACGGCTAACTGGTGGTTCGCTTTGCGCATCGCCTGATGCCTCCTCGAATGGCTCCTTGCCGGAAGGGAAACAAGTTTAACACACAGGCGAACAAACAGCGAATTTGTGGGTACTGGCAGGCGACCGCTATCGCGTCAAGTGAAACACCTTGACCCAGGGCAATAGATTGGGCAGGAGGTCCCCGGCAGCGTGCACGATAACCAGCACAGCGAAGTTTTTCGTGCGCATCCACAAGACGCCGAGAAACAGACCCCCCAGCGAGGTCAGTACGATCGAGTATCCGACCGCCATGAATAGAGAAGGATGTGAGCCTAGACCTTCCTGGGTGGCTGCCGGACGCAGGAAGAAACCGGGTGCATGTACCAACCCGAAGAGCACGGCTGCTACGACCAGTCCGCCCCACGGCGACCGCAAAGCCACGGCAAGCCGCTCCTGCAGCAACACGCGAAAGAAGAATTCCTCAACAATTCCAACTTCAATCGCCAGCCAGACAAAGCTGAGGGGCGCAGCGACGACTAGCACCCACACCGGCAGATGGGCTCCGCGAATGTCGCGCAGGCCGCGGCCCAGGAACGATTGCATAAGGATGGTCGCAAGCGACATCCACAGCGCAGGACGGAGTCCGCGCCACGCCAGTGAAGTCGGCATGAGTTCAGCGATCTTGTAGTGCCCCAATGCCGATAGGATCGCCGCGGGTAAGGCTACAAATGTCAGCACCTTCACGCTCAGCAGCACAACCGAGTGCAACGGTTCAGCCCCAATGCGCGCCACAAGACCGAATCCCGATACGAGTACCCAGGCGATCGCTACCAAATACGCTGCCAGAACCACAGTTTCGGTCCCGGGTTCGTGCACTACACTCGGGACTGCCGGCACGCGATGCGTGACCAGCAAGGAAAGCGCAGGGAATATCACACCGAGAATCACCAGTGCGGCGATGGCGTCGCCAGCGTCGAATCCCTCGAAGGTCCGCAGCAGAATAAGAACCGCCGCCCAAAGCGCGAAGTAAGCTCCCACGTATGTGTCAGGACGGTTGGATATGGATGAAGCGGAACTGTCCATAGCACACATATACGTGCGCCGCCGCGCACAGGTTCCGCTGGGACTGATGCCAGATCCCGCAGGGAATCATGGATGGAGCGGGTGGGGCGTATTCACGACGGAAAATGGAAGTACACGTCGTGCCTGGAGGAGACGGGCATGCCGTCGAGCGTTGCCGGTTGGTAGCGCCAGCGGCGAAGGGTGGCTTCGATCTTTTCGTCGATCCCGTGGCCGATCGCCTGCACGATCTTCGTCTCGACCACATTTCCCTGGGAGTCGATGGTGACTTCGATGACTACATCTCCTTGCAGGTCGCGGGGAAGTTCGGCGCGGTCCACGGGAGGATCTGGATATACGACGGGATACGCGACGTGGACTTCATGTCCGGTAATTGGTCCGTCAATCATCGTGCCCAGCGGAGATCCGGCGCGAGAGTTGTGGTCGCCGCCTTCCGCATCGGCCGTCACCGGACGAGGCTCGATCGCGGCCTTCAGCGGTTGGGACTGCGGGTTCGGGCGCGCCTTGCTCGTCCGTGGCGGGAACCGCAGCTTGGCCGCGTCTGGGAGCACGTTCTCGTTTGCGCCAGGAGCAAGGTAAACCAGTTTGGAGCTGTGGGCGCCTTCGCCATAGGCTAGCCATGCGGGGGCCATGTCGATGACCCTGGGATTATGGAAGGCAAGCACCGCCAACACCGCCAGGTGTGCGGCCACTGACACCCCTACTGCACGATGGCGCTGGAACCACGACGTCGTCGGTTCAAGGTTTGCGGGTTGAGAACCATGAAACATGCACTACCACCTTACCCGATTGACGTGCAAAGAGAGAGAAGGTTTCTCGGGACAGGCATTGCCTTCCGCTCACTGTCCGATTGCGTCTCCGGCCACGAGTTGTATGCGGGAGAGCCTACTTCCCGGCTTGCTGTTCGGCCATGTCGCCGATCACCGGCAGTTTGAACATCTGTCCCTGGTAGGCCTTGATGACCAGAATCAGCCAGATCACAAATCCGGCCAAACCGATCAGTGGCCACAGGAAGATCGTTGCCCAACCGAGGAACGGGATGTGGCCGATGAATGCCAGACCGATCTCAAGCACGATCCAGGCGGCCGCAAAGAAGAGGCATTGAAAGGAATGGAAGCGGACGAAGCGCTTCTTGTTGAACGGTTCCAGCACCAGAAACAGAATCGCCGGGATGATGGTCACATAGGCGAGCGCGCCCGCCACGTTATCGGCGAGTCCGGCGGCAGCGGGTGCAGTTGTGCTCGCGCCCGCACCTTGCGGGGCGGCGCCGGCACATTTCGGACAGCTTGCTCCATCCGCGATCTGGGTTCCACAGCTTGGACAGAATGCCACGGTGGGCCTCCTTTGCAAGACGACAGGCAAGTTATCAGAACGCTCGCCCAAGCGCAATGGCGCTCGGCCGGGAATTCGTCTTTCCCCAATGGCTGCGTTCCCACTATCATTTCAAGTTCGGAATACTGAATTCGGCGGAGCCAGGAAACGCCCCGTTGTTTCCGTCTCTTGAAAGGCACTGATGATCACCATCGTTTCGGGATTACCGCGTTCGGGCACATCCCTGATGATGCAGATGCTGGAATCGGGCGGCCTGCCGGTTCTCTGCGACGGCGAACGCCAGGCCGACACCGACAACCCCAAGGGCTACTTCGAGTGGGAGCGCATCAAGCAGCTTCCGAAGGATCCCAGCCTGATCGCGGAGGCTGAAGGCAAGGTTGTGAAGGTCATCTCGCAATTGATTCTGTCGCTGCCGGCGGGCCATGACTACCGCGTCGTCTTCATGCAGCGTCCGCTGCCCGAAGTGCTACAGTCACAGGACAAAATGCTGCAACGCCGGGGCAACGCAGCTTCGATCGCCGACACATCCGCCCTGGAAGAGGCCTTTCAACGCCACCTGATCGAAGTAAACCAGTGGCTCGCGGGCCAGGTGAACATGCAGGTCGCGCGGGTGCATTATCGCCGAGTGGTGCGTGAACCGAGACCCGTCGCCTAAGAAATCGCCGCATTCTTGCAATTCCCGCTCAATATCGACGCCATGGTCCGGCAAGTGGATGCGACGCTGTATCGCAATCGCCTGAAGTAGAGCGGCGTGGGGACCCGCCTGCTATTCGGGTCCGGACATGCGCTGAAGTTTACCCGATTTCGGGCGTGAAGTTGTGCCGTGCCTGCGCGACGGCCAGGAGATCGACGTAGGCTTCCGCGATCAGGTCCTCGGGGCCAATGTCGAATTTGCGGAGCAGCTCTGCCGCGATGCTCTTGGCTTCCTGCTCGCTTTGCGGTGTGCTTTGTCCTGGCCCCAGCACCACCTCCAGTTCGAGAAAATCTCCCAACCCCTGCACGTGGTCGATGTGGATACGCGTTGGGCCGGCCAAATAGAGGGTGCGTATTTTCTCAACTGTTCCGGTTACGCCCAGCGTTTGCGTGAGAATGTCGAGCAGAACTTGCGGGTCGGTGGTCCGGGCGATCGAGTAGCGCGAGCTGCGTGCGCCGGCAACGTTGGCTCGTTCATAGCGGATTAATTCTCCTCGGTCGGGCGCGAAGATGCGAAGCTTCAGGCGTGCGCCGGCGCAGCGGAAAAAGACATCTTGCTGGTGAATAATTTCCGGAGCAGAGCCGCTCAGCCGCGCGGCGGTGGCCAGGGCAGCGGCACGGTCCTTCAGAAAGGCTTTGATCTCGATGTTCCGAGATACCATACGTTAACAATGTACTGGATAAATCCCTGGTTGTTCCACGGAACGCGGGAACTTTCCAGCGCTGCTCCCGATGGGCGGGAATGCGGACGGGAAACTCAGAGGGCAACTACCCCGTCCGGACCGGCGGGAGCGTGAATCCAATCTTGCTTCGGCGACGAGATGGCGGGTTCATCAGCCTCTTGATGACGTGAAGAATTCCCTGGATCGCCCCATCGTGTGTCCCGAGCCGTTCTTCCAATTCTTCCACCCTGGCGGCGAGTTCTTTGTTTGCGGCTAGCACCTCCCGCAAGCGGACAAAGGCGCGCACTACAAAGACACTCATTTCTACTGCCTGTTCCGAGTTCAGCACAGTTGCTGCCATGATGGCGCCATGTTCGGTGAAGGCGTAAGGAAGTGAGCGGCGCCCACCTCGACCCATGTTTGAGGTCGCAAATTGCGACCGCAAAGATCGGTTCTCTCTGGGAGTAAGCTGGAACATGAAATCCGCAGGAAATTTCTTGCGGTTGCGTTTTGTTTGTTCATTCAAACGCTTTACCGGCACGTTGTAGAGTTCCGCCAACGCGGTGTCGAGAATGACCCGCTGGCGGCGCAGAATAAGGATGCGGAGATCAATCGAGACCGCAGCTGCCTTTCGTCGGATCCCAAGTGCCTGCCGCTCTGGTTTCGGTTTCAGCGAATGGATTTGCATCCTGTCATACTAGCGATCGCAGACTGGTCAGGCTGTGACCGATGGGCGGTCCGATTGTGACGAAAACGGAGGTCGGTCGTGCGATCTTCTGCCGAGGAGGCGCACGAAACTCGGGAAGGAATCTTTGAGGTCGCAGTTTGCGACCTCAAACAAGATTTATGTGACGCTCACTTCCGTATACGTGCCGTACACCTGCCGCAGCGCTTCGCAGATTTCGCCGACGGTAGCGTAGGCGCGTACGGCGTCGACGATATACGGCATGGTGTTGACTTCGGAAATGTTGCCGTTGCTGCCCGCAGTGGGAGTCTTGGCGGCGGCCCTCTTCAGCGCATCGAGCCGGCGCTGCACCTCTTCATTCGAGCGGCGGGCGCGCAGGGCCTTCAGTTTCTTCTCTTGAGCGCGCGCCACCGATTCGCCGATATAGAGAATGTTGGGCGACTCCTCTGCAATGACGAAATCATTCACGCCGACCGTGATTTTCTCGTTGGCTTCAACCGCTCGCTGGTACTGGTAGCTGGCCTCGGCGATTTCTTTCTGGGGATATCCGCGCTCGATGGCTTTAACCATTCCGCCCATCTGGTCGAGCTTCTCGAAATAATCGAAGGCGCCGTTTTCCATGTCGAGAGTTTGCTTTTCGACGAAATAGCTCCCGCCGAGCGGATCGACAGTCTGGGCCACGCCCGACTCGAAGGCAATAATCTGCTGCGTGCGCAAGGCGATGCGCGCAGCCTCTTCCGTGGGCAAGGCGAGCGCTTCGTCGTAGGCGTCGGTGTGCAACGACTGCGTGCCGCCGAGCACGGCCGCCAACGCCTGCAGAGCGACCCGCGCGATGTTGTTCATCGGTTGCTGCGCGGGCAGCGAGACGCCGGCGGTCTGGCTGTGGAAGCGCATCAGGCGGGTCCGGTCGTTTTTCGCGCCGAAACGGTCTTTCATCAGCCGATACCAGATCTTGCGCGCAGCACGGTATTTGGCGATCTCTTCGAAGAAATCGTTGTGCGCGTTGAAGAAGAAGCTGAGACGCGGTCCGAAGTCGTCAACCTCGAGTCCACGGCGGCGCGCCCATTCCACGTATTCGACGCCGTCGTAAATGGTGAACGCAAGTTCCTGCAGCGCGGTCGATCCGGCCTCGCGAATGTGGTAGCCGGAGATGGAGATGGTGTTGAAGCGCGGCGTAAACTTCGCTCCGAACTCGAATGTGTCAATTACCAGCCGCATCGAGGGCGCGGGCGGATAGATGTACTCCTTCTGCGCGATGTATTCCTTGAGAATGTCGTTCTGAATCGTGCCGGAAATCTTTTTCCAGTCGGCGCCTTGCTTTTCCGCCACCACCAGGTACATCGCCCAGAGCGCGCTGGCCGGTGAATTGATGGTCATCGATGTAGTGATTTTGTCGAGCGGAATGCCGTCAAACAAAATCTCCATATCTTCGAGCGAGTCGATGGCTACGCCGCACTTGCCGACCTCGCCTTCGCTGGCCGCGTGATCGGAGTCATAGCCCATGAGCGTGGGCAGGTCAAAGGCGACCGACAGCCCTCCTCCGCCGTGTTCGAGAAGATATTTGTAGCGCTGGTTGGTCTCCTCGGGCGACGCGAAGCCGGAGAACATGCGCATCGTCCACAGCTTGCCGCGGTAGCCAGTCGAGTGAATGCCGCGCGTGTAGGGCGGTTGGCCGGGATAGCCGAGGTACTGATCGTAATTCCAGTCGGCGGGCAGATCGGCCTGGGTGTAGAGGCGGCGAATAGGCCGGTTCGAGATGGTGCTGAAACGCGCGTGGCCGTGCTCGTCGAGATTGGTACCGGTGGGAGCGCCAATCGGTTTTTCGGGGGCCTTGTCGAGCGTGGGGGCAAGCGTGTTTTCCGCCCATTCCTGTTCGCTGGTGGATGGGTCGCGTCCGGCGAAAACGTCTGTCATCGGTGACTCCACTGCCCGCGGTTTGTTCGGTTGTTTTGAGGACATGCCTACCCCTTACTACCGATGATAGGAAAACTTCGAGACTGGAGCAAGGCGGCAGAAAGCAACTTCATTCCTTCCGGACAAAACAGCCGCGACCCTATCTGCGCGTGACCCTGAAGATGTCGCGAGCGATTTCGACTTTGCGGTCAGGGAACTCCCGCTCTATCCATGCGACCAGTTGGCTTGCAGTGAACTTGCGGTCCGTTCCTACAAACATCCGGGCGTCATCCATCAGCACTATGTGTTCGCGGACGGAACTGGAGAGAATGGCTCGCAGTTCGGTTAGCAGCCGACTGAGATCGCCTTTTGTGAGGTCAACTCCGTAGTAGCCGGCGTCGAGCCAGAAGACAGCGGGACGATCGAGTTGCGCCACAACTTCCGGCACCAAGACGCCACTGTCGCCCTCGAGAATCTTGACCTGCGGATCATTCTTGAAGCGCTGTCGCGAGTACTCGGCCAGTTTGGGGTCGAGCTCAATGGAATAAACACGATCGAATTGTTTACGCAGCGCTGCGACCATCTCGCCGTAATAGGTGCCGGTTTCCACCAGGCAGCGCAGGTGATAGCGGCGGCCGTATTTGGCGACCGTCATTTGCTTGAGGAGATGAGGGGAGCGAACCGGCCTGCCCCGGAGCACCCACCAAAAGTAGTCGGGATAATGGCCCAGAGATTTGAACTTGATATACACGCGCTCGCCCAGCAGACGGCGCACCAATCGAGACATATATTTATTCTACTGTTTGCGCGGAGAATGCGCCGATGAGAAGTTGGCGGTTGTTGTCGACTCATTGAGGATGCGCTGGTAATACGCTTCGGTTTCATCGACCATTCTGCCGACCAGGAAGCGCTCGATGGCGGTGTGGTGTCCTGCTTGCGCGAGTTGCTGCCTCAAGTTCGTGTCGCGGACCATCTGCATGATTAGCCCGGCCAGCGCTGGGATGTCGCGGGACGGGAACAGGAGTCCATCCTTGCCGTGAGTGATGATCTCTGGAACACCTCCGGCATTGGTTGCGATCACGGGAACATTGGAGAGCATGGCTTCGATGATCGATAGTCCCAGAGGTTCACGGTGCGAGGGCAGCAGCATGACGTCCGTTGCCCCGAGCACGACTGGAATGTTCGACTGGTAGCCGCAGAATGTAACTTTGCGGCTTAACCCGAGGGATTCGGCAAGACGTTCGAGGCGAGGCCGCTCTTTGCCTTCGCCGACGATGAGGCACCGATAGGGAAGGTCCGGCGGAAGCAACTGCAGTGCGTGGAGCAGATCGAACTGTCCTTTTACTTTCGAGATGCGGCTAATCTGGCTGAGCACGATTTCATCGGCGCCCACGCTGCATGCGGAGCGGAAGCGCGCTGCCTCGGCGCGCGCAATCCCTTCAAACCGGCTCGGATCGACCCCATTGCGGATCGTACGTATGCGTTCGGGTGGAACATGGAAGCGGGTGATCAAAAGCTGCTTCAGGAAGTCGCTGACCGCGATCAGGCGGCGGAATACCTTACTGTGCGATTTCTTGAAGGGAGTGGCGTGCCAGGGGTCGTGGACGGTGACGACGTACGGGATGTGTTTCCTTCGGCAAAGTAGTTCGGCAAAGTAGCCTGCGTTGCGGTGGTGTGCGTGGATGATTTCGATCTGATGTTCGGCGACAATCTGCGCCAGGCGGCGATAGGTCTTGAACTTGTCGAGCGGGTTGATGGTTTGGAAGGGTAGCTCGAAGTGTGCAGAGACACCGTCACTGAGGCCGGGGTGGCATCCGTCATCGGCCTTGCCGGTTACGAAGACGATGTCGTGGCCCTTCGCAGCCAGGCCCTTGATCAAGCCTATGGCGTGGGTTTCGGCGCCGCCCGCTCTGCCTCCGCGCCAGCGGTGGGAAAACAATATGAGGACATTCATCGCGAGCCACAGTAGCCAGTCGAGCGGGAATCCGCGACCATGGTTTCTCCCTGACCGTCGCGAACGCGGGGCGGGACGCTTTGCAACGTACGTCTGAGGTTGGCTTCTTCGTTGTGGGTGATGAGGACAACGGGAAGGATCACGCGGGGCTCCTGCCATTGCAGGCCAAGAGCCTGCTGAACTGTGCTCGGATTGGACGGGCGAGGGCTTGCCCTGAACTTGCCGAAGGGGCGGCCGTCCCTACGCTACCGTTGCCCACTCTAGCCTTGGTGAGGATCAAGAGCTTCACTCAGAGAGGATACGCGAGAGGCGGCTTGCCGCAAAAGGGAAACGCCGGGCGGGGGACGCCCGGCACCCATTGAAAGAATTCTTCGCTACTGTTGCGGTTGGGCCGGAGGGTTCGCCGGCATTGGCTGGTCGATGGGCCGCGCCACCACATGCGGGATGTTCGGCGCGTGTGTGACTTCGCCCCGCTCGGCGTCGGCGATCACGATGCCGGCGTGGTCGAGCAGCAGACCGATGGCGCGATCCAGTTCAACTTCCGCCTTTTCGTACGCAGCTTTGGCGGAGACGAGCGTGACTTCAGCCTGCGTCATGGCTGCCTGGTTCTGCAACACCAGTGTTGATGTGGATGCGCCCAGCGCATACTTCTTTTGTTCCGCGTCGAGAGACTGGCGTGCCAAATCCACGGCGGCCTGCGCGGAAGCGACACTGGCGCGATTCTGCTGCACTCCAAACTGCGCGTTGCGCACTTCGATGCGCACCCTGTTCTCGGTCTGCTGCAATAGCAACTGCGATTGCCGGTATTCCAACTCCCCGCGCACCTGTATCGATTGCGCCGCACGGTTGCGAAGCGGGATGGTGAGCTGCAATCCCACGCCCTTGTCAGGAGCCGTCGAATCGATCAGTTGACTTAAGGCCCCGGAATAAGAGGTAGTGGGGCTTATTTGGCCAGGGGTGCATTGCAACGGGGTCGTCTTGCAAATGTAAGCGGTATTTAGATCGCCGCCCAACCCGGTTCCTTGGTAGTAGGCGAACGCGTCCAGAGTCGGCAACAGCGCACTGCGAATGGCCTTATTGCTGATCGCAGTATTGGAAAGATTGATACGTGATTCCGCCAACTCCGGGCGATGAGCGAGTGCATCATTCACCAGGTCCTGGATAGGGACAACCGGTTCCTGCGCGGGCAATTCCATAGTTGACGTGGGAATCACTTCGGCATCAGCCAGTACCGGATCAACCAGCGTGCGGCTGAGTGCGTTCTTCATGAGCAACTGCTGCAGTTGAAGATTGGTCAGCGCCACGGTCAGCGTCTGCTGATTGGAAGCGACTGTGCTCTGTGCCCGGACCACCTCGATCGGCGCGAGGGTCCCGATTTCCACCTGCTTCTGATTGTCAGAGAGGGTCTTCTGAGCGAAAGCCAGTTGTTCCTGCTGAACCCTGACGTTCTCGTAAGCGAATACCAAATCCCAGTACATGTTTTCGATCTGGTCGACGGTGGTAGTGATTTGCAGGCGGAACGCCACATCTGAAAGTTCGCGGTCGTTCTTGGCGATTTGGATGAAGCGGGTATTGGCCGCGAATCCGAAGCCTTGCAACAAGTGTTGTGTGATTTGGGCGCGAAAATTCGAGTTGTACTGCGTCGCGAAAGCTTGATATTGAGAAAGCGGACTTGCCGTGCCCCGGGTGTTGTTGAAGCCGACGGAAAGATTCGTACCCCAATGGAACCCTTGCTGGTATCCAAAACCCCAGGTAGCCGTATGACTATCCGAAAAAGGGGCTGCGAACGGGCTCACAGTTTGGACACGGTTCTGATCCAATTGCAGTGTGCTCGTGAGTATAGGGTCAAAGCTGGTGATCAACGGGCCGCTGCCCAGCGTCGATTGGACCAAGCCGCTCGATCCAGCACCGGCGCCACCTGCCGCGACCGAGGTTCCGCCCTGACCCGAGCCAACCTGTGTGCCGAGTCCGCCGACGCCGCCACCGGGCGTGTTCTGCACGACTCCGTTGTTGACGCCGAGAATGGTATTGTAGCCAGCCTTAGCGCGCCAAACGTCGGTATCGGCAATGTTCAGGTTGTACCGCGCAATTGCGATATCGAGGTTGTTCTCGAGCGCCAGCGCGACCGCGTCGTTCATCGAAATATAGAGTTTGCCATCGCGCATGAGCTGGTCGATGCGCGGAGTGTTGGCCAGATTCGGCGGCGCTATATGGCGCGCCTTGTACGGGCTAAGCGGGTTGGGAAACTGGGACTGCGGATTCGCGTACTCCTTCGCGTCGAACGGCCGTGACGCTGACGGCACTGCCTTTTGCTCCTGCATCTGCGCGGACGGCGCGCTGGGCACGGACGTGGCATCCTGCGCCCCCGCGGCAGGTACCATGATTACGGCAAGGAAGACGGCGGCAATAAAAAGGGCGGCGACCCGCTGAAACGCAGTCAACACTGTAGAACGTTGCATTCGCATCATCTCCATTGGTGACACTAAAGTGATCCCACTCGAGCGCTTAGGTTCATGAGGACGTAGTGGTACGCATTCTTGCTAACACTCTGTTACTACGTAGAACGGCGGGCAAGAGTTCCTTGCAATCTTTCCGGTGCAGGTCTCTCCTTGCCATGACGGAGAAAGGCAATCTTCTTCATTTGCAAGTAAAAGTGATCGTAAGTGAAATAGTATAGCTGACGCGTCGCCGCACACCCGGTGACTGCGGCCGTAAAACTTTGTAAATACTAACGATGATGCTCAGGCCGTTTAGGACTCGAAAAAGAACGTGCGCAATCTCAAACTGATCCTTTCTTATGATGGCGCGGACTTCGCCGGCTGGCAGGTGCAGCCCGGCCAGACGACCGTACAAGGCGTGCTGGCCTCAGCCATTGGACGGTTGAGCGCGGAAAATGTACTGCCTCAGGGCTCCGGCCGCACCGACGCGGGCGTGCACGCACTGGCCCAGGTGGCGAGTTTTCGAACCGCGTCGGCGATTCCGGCCGAAAACTGGGTGCGGGCCCTGAACGACGTCCTGCCGGCGTCGATCCGCGTAGTCGAGGTGACCGAGGCCGCGCCTGAATTCCACGCGCGCAAGTCAGCGCGCGCCAAGACGTATCGCTATCGCATTCACCGTACCGCGATCTGCCCGCCGTTTCTGGCGCGCTATGTGTGGCATTACCCGTATCCGCTGGAGGAATCGGCGATGATCGCGGCCGCCGGCGTGGTCGTCGGCGAACACGATTTCACGTCGTTCGCAGCAGTGGACCCGGAGCGCGTCGAACGAATGGCAGCCGCGGAAAATACTCACACCACGAACATTCGGACGATCTTCTCCTCCACCTGGACCCGCGAAGGCGACGAACTCATCTACACGGTTCGCGGCAGCGGATTTCTTCATCACATGGTGCGCAATTTGGTCGGCACCTTCCTGCTGATGGGAAAAGGAACGGTCAGCCTGGAAGATTTGCGCCGCATTCTCGACGCGCGCGAGCGCACCGCGGCTGGGCCTACCGCGCCCGCCAGCGGGCTGTATCTGGTCAGGGTGGAATACTAGTGTAGCGTCGACACTCCTGTCCGCGTGCTCGCCCCAATCCCGCCGCCGTTCGCGGACAAGAGTGTCCGCGCTACACGAACAGTCTGACAATTCGCACGAAGGATGAAGGCTCTGGCGCGCCCCTTCCCTCCCGCGTACACTTCTTCGCAGATGGCCACGAACCTCGAATTCGCCGTCTCCCGCCTCGCTTCGGTGAACCCGGCGACCGGCGAAGTTCTGGGCGAACTGGATAGCGCCGGACCGACCGAAGTGCGCGCCGCCGTGGCCCGCGCGCGCGCCGCACAGCCGGAGTGGAACGCCTGGGGCATCCGCAATCGCGTGCGGGTACTGCGCCGCTTCCAGCAGATTGTTCTCGCGCATAAAACCGACATCGCGCGGCGCATCACGCAGGAAGCAGGGAAGCCGCAGGTCGAAGCGCTCGTCACCGAAGTTCTGGTCGTGCTCGACGCGGCGCGATTCCTGATCGGCAACGCCTTCGCAATTTTGTGCGAAGAGAAGCTGCCCCACGGAAATCCCGCGCTCAAAGCCAAGTCCGGCCGCATTCTGCACGAACCGTATGGTGTCGTCGGAATCATCTCGCCCTGGAACTATCCTTTCTCGATTCCCGCGACGGAGGCCATGGCGGCGCTGGTTGCGGGAAATGCCGTGGTGCTCAAGCCTTCCGAGTTGACGCCGCTGATTGCGCTCGAACTGCTGGCGCTGCTTGGCGAGGCCGGAGTTCCCGATGACGTTTTCCAGGTCCTCCCCGGCGAAGGCGCGACCGGCGCGGCGCTGGTCGCTGGCGAAATCGACAAACTGGTTTTCACGGGAAGCGTCGCCACCGGCCGACGCATCGCGCAGATCGCCGCCGAACGCCTGCTCCCGGTGGTGCTGGAACTGGGCGGCAAAGATCCCATGCTCGTGCTCGAAGACGCCGACATCGATGTCGCATCGAGCGGCGCTGTCTGGGGAGCGTTCGTCAACGCGGGCCAGACCTGCTTGTCGGTCGAGCGCTGCTACGTGCATCGGAGTTTGTATCCCGCGTTCTTGGACGCGTGCTGCGAGAAGGCGCGGAAGTTGCGCGTCGGCAACGGCATGGACCCGGCCACCGAAATCGGGCCCATGATCCACGAACGCCAGGTGCGCGTGGTGGAATCGCAGGTGGAGGATGCACGGCAGCGCGGCGCCCGCGTGCTGGCCGGAGGCACGCGGTTGCACGAGCTCGGCCCAACCTTTTTTGCGCCCACCGTGTTGGCCGACGTCGATCACACCATGCGCGTGATGCAGGAAGAAACCTTTGGCCCGGTGCTGCCGATTGTGCCGTTCAGTGACGATGCCGAGGCCGTGCGCCTGGCCAACGATTCCGACTTCGGACTAGCCGCCAGCGTTTGGACGCGCGATCGCGATCGCGGCGAACGCCTGGCGCGCCAGATCCATGCCGGCACGGTGATGGTGAACGACGCCGTGTCATGTTTCAGCATCAGCGAAGCTCCGCACGGCGGCGTGAAGGCGAGCGGCTTGGGGCGCACGCATGGGCGCTGGGGCCTGGAAGAAATGGTGCGCGTGAAGTACGTCGACAGCGACCTGGCTCCGCGTATGAAAAAAATCTGGTGGTTCGGCTACGGCGGAGGATTTGCAGGCGAGATGGAAGGCTTCCTCGACCTGCTGTTTGCGCGCCCGTTGCGAGAAAAACTGATAGCGGGAGTGCGCTCGGCGGGAGCGCTGTGGCGAAAGAAACTGTAAGAACTGGAAAGGCCCCTAAAATGTTTGTCATCCCGAGCGAAGCGAAGGATGACAGAGACTAGAAACGACAACAAGAAAGTAGACTCATCATGTCCGACTCCCGCGCCTTCCTGCGCCATACCCTCGCTACCATCGCCTATCGTGGAGGGAAAGCCATCCGCAACGCTGGGCCTAACTTTGCCGACTACCGCCCCGCCGAAACTTCGCGCACGCCGGCGAAAATTCTCGCGCACGTCGGCGACCTGATGGACTGGGGCCTCGCTATGTCCGAAGGCCGCCGCGAATGGCACGACTCCGCTCCGCTGGCGTGGGAAAGAGAATGCGAGCGCTTCTTCACCGCCTTGAAAAAATTCGACGACTACCTGGCGTCGGAGAAGCCGCTGCAAGTCTCCGCCGAAAAATTGTTTCAGAGCGCGCTCGCCGACGCGCTCACCCACATCGGCCAGATCGCGATGCTGCGGCGGATGGCCGGCGTTCCGATCAAGGGAGAAAACTATTATGTCGCCGATATCACCGTGGGACGCGTCGGCGCGGATCAGGCGGCGCCGCGCAAGGAATTTGACTAGGGGCGTCGAAGTACGCCCGCTTCTGTTTCTGCGCTTCGATTGCCGCCTTAAGGTCGCCGCCAACTGGCTGTCACGGGCGGGTGCCGTCCGGTAGCCGCGCTGCTTCCGACGACGGTGCGATATTACAGTCGAGATATTTTGTAATCTGAAGGCGCGCGGATGACCCACTCTCACGGAACCCGAATTGCTGAGCTATAAGCTGTCTCCATCCTGGAAGATCACTTCGGCCGGTCGCTACCGCCGGCGTCGTTTCGCTGAGCTACTGGCAGGCGGCACGGGCAGGCTGCCCCGGGCGTAGTATCCGAAGGAGACCACACCAGAAGGACTGTTTGAGTTCGTTAAGTCAGTCTCCACGAAGAAGCCGTGATCGGAGTCAATTTCATAGAAATCTGCACTGAATGGTTGGTTGGGGCTAACGAAGGGCGGATTGCCTGAGAGAAATTCCGCGAAACAGCCGGTGATGGGCGTCCCTGCTAAACAATCTGTCGGGTTTGCGGGACTACCGGCAAAGGGTGCGGGTACGTCCGTTGCACTAACAAACGTATCTGCGACCCCAGACAAGTTTCCGGTCGAGTCCACCGTCACCTCGGCGGAGGCGTCGATCTCGCCCCCACTACTAAACTGGGTGAAGGTAGAGCCGTAATTGCCGTTGAACGTCAGAGACGACGTCGCCTGCGGATAAGCGATTCCCGTGCCAATAAATGGATAGCTGCCATTCCCGTAGGAGAGAACCAGCGCCGGGCAGTTGCCATTATCCGCCGTATCCGCCGGGCAGCTTCCCAGGCTCCCATTGCCGGTGAGATAAAGAATGAAATGGGAGCCAAAACCCTTGCATGGCGGCTGTGAGGAATAGCTGGTCGAGGGAACAGGCGCAGTGACGCGACCGATTCCTGGCTTGTAGGAAAATGTTGCATTGAACGTCGAGCTGACCTGGGCACCAAATGTCGGGTCGGGGCATGCGCCGGTTGGGCCTGCGGAGTTGTTGACTTGCAGAAGCGTGTCGGTGAACCCATTCGGTACGATGCCGGTTCCGTTGCCGTTGTCGTTGGCGGTGAACACACCAGCCGATGTCAGGGTGGCCGGAGCGACGTTGCCACCGTAGAGGTCTGTCCCAGTGACACCGAACACGTAGGTTCCGGAGAACGTGGCGGTGGCAGTTGACTGGGCGATCGCGACTCCGGCGGTCGAAGCAAACGGAGGGTTTGGGTTGCTGGGTGTGTTGTCGCTCTCGATCAACCTTATGTGAGTGGCATCCACAATATAGCCGGTGAACTGGATCGGGGCAGAGGCATAGCCGACGGTGAGATTCAATGTGACCATGCCGAACGAGTCGGGGGACTCGAGATCATTCCAGAAGAAGGTTTTGCGCTGTGCACGACCGGCGCAGATGTGCCCGGCAGAACCTCGTCGATCACGCTGCTCGCTGCCACGATGTTAGAGGACGAACCGATGTCGAGAATGCCGCCCAAAGCCATGGGGATCGAGCCCGTATTGTCCGTGCCGCTTGTCAGGAAGGCATAGCCGCCCACAGGCGCCGTAGTGCTGGTCTGCAAATCCAGGGTTCCGGAGGCTGAGGCCAGGGTGGCCGCAGTGCCGAGATCGCCTTGGGCAATCAGCGCATGCGAACGGTTTAGGTATGCGAAAGCAAAAGTCTCAATACCGTTTCCGCCAATGTCATTGTTCCCGGTGTTGAGGGTAATGCTTCCCCGTCCGTCAGGACCGAGGAAATAACCGCTTCCCGCAGGAATGACAGAGTCCGTCTGGGACACCAAGGCGCCGGGGTTTGTATCGAAGAAGTTGATCGTTTGTTCGCCGCCCGTAATTCCGCCATTGCCGTCGAGCGTGATCACGCCGGCAAACTGGTAGCTGAGGTTATTTTCAACTCCCTGGGCTTGGAGAACATAGTTGCCCGCCTGGAGGCTGCTGCCGAAGGCCGTGATTTGGACGGGAGCAAGTTGGTTCTTGGTGGGATCCGCGACGGCGATGGCCACAATTTCCAGATACATATTGTTCCCGACCACGGGGAAGCTCGAAGGGGGCTGGTAGGTCAGCGTAGCGGAGTCGCCCGAGGACGTCACTGGCGTCTTAGTTGAGTCACTGGAGAGATAGAGGTAGCCGCAGGCGTTGTTACTGTTCTGGCCGCACACCGTGGTGTCGCAGTTGCTGAAACCATTCGGGCCGTTCTGGCACGACGCCAACTCCCAGTCCACCCCGGCGCCGTGCGGGAAGGGATCGTTGGTGACGGCAACCGTGATCGTGGGCGGAGGGGTTTGGGTGATGGAGATGGTGCTGGGCGGCGCGGGCGGCGTTGACGTAAAAGCAATCTGGACTTGCTTCTGCGGTGGCGGTGGCGGATTCGTTACATTGAACGAGTTGTTGCCGCACCCTGCAAATAGCGAAGCCATCGCCGCCGCCAGAAGAAAAAGAATCCACCGTCTAGTTACCACGGCCAACCTCCTTGAGTTGTTTCATCCCGAATCAGGATGGAATCAGGTACGCGAATCTGGGCTGACCACCTTCCTCGCAGAGCCACCTCCCGGATGAACGAAGGTGTTCGGGGCGACCAAAGCTATTGCCCCGCGCCACGCAGATATGCAAATTGAGGGTTAGCACTCGTGCCACCCGATCCGAGCGTGTAAACAATGCTGACCTTCCCTCCATTGAATCCCGCAGCCTTGGGTTTGAAAGTTATGGTTAGAGTGCAGGATGAGCCCGCGGCCAGGCTGAAGGGACAATCGTCGGACTCCGAGTAATTGCCTGACACCTGTATCTTGCCCACGAAGTTCACCGCCAGGGAGCCCGGGAAGGCCGGGTCGTTTGGGTCGTTGAAGAGCGTAATCGTCTGTGGGGTACTCGCCTTGCCGACCGTCTGGCCGCCGAAATCCAGCCCCGCCGCTGGAAGCATTCGGAGCGGGCTCGGATTATTCGCCGTTAACTCCACCGGGAAACGTCCGCTATCGACTTCGCAATCGTTTGCTTGGCTGTTCGTGCACGTCAGCGTGTTAAGTGCGAGAGAATAGTCCACGCCCGGAGCGGTTCCAGGTTTGAAGGTGAATGGCTGGGGCACGAACGTGATTTCCAGGCCGCACGAGGCCCCAGGTTGGATAACCGCGCCAGAGCACGTATCCGAGGAGATTTGGAAGTTGGGCAGCCCGCTGCCAAGGGGTGGTGGCGGATCGACGTCGCAGGGGTAATTCGCTACTCCGCTACCGACACTAATATTTTCTCCACCACCGTTGGCCGCAACCTGCAGGCCGGCGACCTGGCCGAAGTTTGCCGTCGTTAGCGGGAGCTGAAACTGGAACTGATAGTTGTAGATATATTGGCAGGGGTGGTTCTGGTCTCGTGGGGGCAAGATCTGCACAGAATTCGGGCCGTGGTTGGTGAAGGACAGCAATTGAGGAAGGCTGGCTTCCCCCGCTCCTTCTGCGCCAAAATCGAGTTCGTCGGTAGAGGGCTGAAGATAACTGAGGCCGGTGCCTGTGATAGGGACGGCAAACTGATTATCGCTCTCGGCGATAACGCCGATATTAGCTGGGGTTGTAACGGTTAACTTGGAGGTCAGAGCATTCAGACACCCGGCATGTTGCGTGTTGCCGGGGGTCGGCCCCCACGGGCAGCTTTGCTGCGGGGAGAAGGAAATGGTGATGGTGCAGGACTGTCCTGCCGACAGATTGAAGGGAGTCTGCGGCGGCGAACCGGAAGGAACGCACGTGCTGGTCTCCGCGAAATTGTTGATAAGGCTGAAGTCGGATTGATTTTGTGTGAAATTTAACTTCAGACCATCCAGTTCTTGGTTGGCATTGTTGGTCAGCGTGATAGTCTGCGTGGCCGGAGAACCCTGGATGATTTGCGCGCAATCTGATGTCGAGCCTTGCGTCGCACAAGCCACAAGGAGCTGAGGCGGGAAGGTTAGAAGGGCCGGAGTCAAGGTGATCGGCAACTGGCAAGGGGTTGAGCCATTCAAGGCCAGGCACAGATACCCCGTATCTTCGGAGAGGGGGCTGGGGCAGGCCTTCGTGTTCACCAAATACCCGAGTCCAACGGAGTGAAGGATATAGGACCCGTTCGATGCCGAAGGCTCGAAAGTAACAGGTTGTAAGCCATTCAACCCAGCTTGGCTCGCCGGAATCCCAATCTGGCCCGAATTCGATCCGTCAATTCCTATAAGCTGGAGAATGACGGTATTGCCGCTGATTTGGCCATTGACGGAAACGTTACCAGAGGGAATGCAAGGGTAGTCGCTAAGACCCGTCGTCGGGTCGAGGAAGCTCAACGTGCCGGTGACGGTCGCGCTGCTGGCTCCGATGTTCTCGCCCTGGGTTAGGGAGCCGGTCACCGCATAAGCCTGATTGTACAAACCTGACGGGGATACCTGGTAGGTATGGAAGCTGCCTGTGATCGATCCGGACAGGGGCGGCACGGGGATTGCATTCCATGGCAGGTTCATCGCTGTTGTTGCCGGCAGCCCACAACTGCTAAAGCCAGTTGCCGTACCGCCGAGTGTCGTAAAGGTCCCGCCGGTTACCTTGCCGTCGGACCCCAGCGTGCCATTCGCCAGCGCAAAGATCTGCGAGCCGGCAGTCGCAGTGAGGTTCACAGTCTGACCGCTGACCGTTCCAGTGATCGGAGCGGATCCGCTGTCGCATACCGCCCACTGACCATTTTGGTTCTTTCCCGAGATCGAGTAAACCGCTTGGCCCGTCATCACGCCATTCTTCTGAAGAAGGAAACCACCCTGCAAACCATACTGAGTACCCTGGGGGATGGTCGGGTCGGAATCGGGATTCGTCATCGAGAACTGCCAGTTGCCGGAAAAGCTTGGGCCCTGCTGCGGATCGTGGGAAGAACTACCCCCACAGGCGGAAAGCATAATCGTGCCAGCCAGCAACAAAATCACCCACGGACCGTTCGCGTAACCTCGCGCGTAACTTCGCGCGTAACTACCAAAGGAACGGGGCGAAAGAGCTTCCCGGTTCGTCCGACATGGAATTGGATTGTTAGTCAATCTCTGCATGGTGTTCCACGTCCTGAAAGCGGGATTGGCTTGAGCCACGCAGGCTCTGCACCGGATGTTTATTGGTGAACGCCGGCAGTTGGAGAAGGTGGGCTTCTGCAACCCTCTCCTTATCGATATCGAGTTGACGATTCGAAGCCGCGCTGCCGCCCGGGCTGGCTCCAGTACCCACGATGGGCGCGGTATAAATCGTATTGTTGCTGGGGCTGCTAACCGACAGCGTCGCGGTCAGACAGTCGGGAGCCCCGGTGCAGGCTAGTTGCGGGGAAAAGCCGATCGTCACGATACAAGACGCTGGGTTTCCTGGCCCTCCCAAAGAAAAAGGATTGTTCGTCCCCGCAGGAGTGCCGTTCGGACCGCAATTGTCCGTCTCCGTAAAACTGACTGTGCCGCTCTGGTCGGTTTCAGCTAGCGTCAATATCAGACCGCCCAAGGCAGAGGAGGTAGTATTTGTCAGCGTGATGGGCTGCGTCGTCGGAGAAGAAGACACTGCTTGAGTAGCGAAAGTTAAAGCCGACGGAGTCAGCGTAATCGGTTGCTGACAAGCATTCGAACTTCCCAACGCCAGGCAGATGTTTCCGTAGTCTCCGGCGGTCTTTGTGCTGCCAGGGTCGCCTGGGCAGGGCGTCCCCGCGGCCGTTCCCGTTCCCACCGAATAAGACGGCGCAACCCCTTGCAGAATGTATCCACCCTGGGCTGAGCCGAGCGTAACAGGGCTGAGTCCCGCCCCCGAATCGCCGATCTTCCCCAAAATTGATCCGTCAGCGCTGACAATTTGCAGGACCACAGAACTGCCACTGATGGTGCCGGTAACTGCGGCAGCAGAAGTGACGCATGGGTAGTCGCTTAGAGTTGTCGCCGGGTTTACAAAGCTCAAACTGCCTGTAACGGGTGCGCTCGCCCCAGTATTCTCCCCTTGCGAAAGTCCCCCGGACACCAGAAAGTCTTGCTCATACAACAGGGGAGCGACGACGTCACTGCTATGGAAGCTTCCTTGAATCGGTCCGGTGAGGGGCGGCACCAGGGTCGCGTACCATTGGGGCAGGGGGCCGATGGAGGTGCTTTCAGAGTAGCCGCAAGTGGAGCCGTCGGGGAGCGGTCCCGCCACCGACGTATAGGTGCCGCCCATGCTCATGCTATCCAGACTTAACGTGCCGGTGAGGGAAAAGGTTTCGGTGCCAGCGACTGCGGTAAGGGTCACGTTCTGGCCGGAAATGCTTCCGGTGACCGCCGCGGATCCAGCGTTGCACGGCCCTGTCGTGGACGTTGACGACATCACGGAGTAGGCCGCCGTTCCGGTCGCCGTGCCGCTCGTTGTTCCGGTCATCTGCGACAGAAATCCGCCTTGCAGGCCACCTTGGAATGCGGGATCGCTGGGATTCCCGTCCGTCTGCTGCTGCATCGTGAACTGCCAGTTGCCGGAAAGTATTAAGGGAACGGTCGCGACGCCGGAAGAAGAACCGCCACACGCTGTGAGCATCATGGTAGCGGCTAGTAACAGAAACAACAGTAGACTCTGCTCGCACCCTCCGTGAGCCTGGGGTGGGAGCGGTCGGCGATTCATTCGACACGGCATCGAATAGTTGGTCAATATCGGCATGTGTTACCCGTCCTAGAAACCTAGCTTGAAACCAAACTGTATGGTGCGCGGCCGGTGCGCATCGAGCGGGTGCAAGAAGGAAGCCCCGGTGACGCAATCGGCTCCGTTACCCTTAAACCCAGCGGAATACGCGGGGCCGGCATAGCAACTGATGACGTTGTTTCCCGTGCTGCCCGGGATTATCCGGGATCGTAGATCCGGAACTGAGTGTGATTGAAAACATTGAAGGCCTCCGCGCGAAACTCAAGGTCGCCGGACTCCCGGAGCTTGAAATGTTTCAGCAGCGACACGTCGAAGTTCAGTGCGGCTCGGATTATTCAGGAAGTTCCGGCCCGCGTCCCCGAAGGTGAGCCCGCGTGGAGCCACAAACTGCGAAGGATTGCCGATGAGCGGCCCAAAGCTCTGGGAGTTGTTGAAGGGCGCGGGCAACCCCTTCATAACGTCGGGATATGAGGCCGCGATGCCGAGCCCGCTGGAAACCCCGGCGTTGTCGGTCAGGGAAATGCCGGTGTTGCCGGCGCTGTTGATCACCGTGAACGGTGTGCCCGACTGAGACGAGCGTTACTCCCGAAAGCTCCCAGCCATCGAGAAGCAGCATTCCCCAGTGCGGAACAACAATTTGCTTGGGGCGCGGCCGTGTCCTTCGGTCGTTCGTTGGCCCAGTCGATGAAGCGCCGAGGAAATCCTTGAGCGGAAGCCGATACACGTAGCTGATGTTGAGCAGATGACGTTCGTCAAAACTCGAACTGGCCTGGTTCTCACGCAGATCGTAAGAATTGGCGAGGACGGGATCGCTGCGATCCGAGGCATCGTCAATCGAGTGGCTGTAAGAATACGAGAGTCCGGCCGTCAGCGGCCCGCTGGTGTGTCGCAGCGTGCCCTGAAATGCGTGATACGTCGAATTGGCCACATTCTGCAAGGAGAGAACTCTTCCTAGACCCGGGTAGGGCCGGCCCGGGAGGGAATTCACGTTCGGGATGTTCGGATTCGTGCACGCTGCCTGCAAATACATGTAGGCGGGATTTTGCGGCGTCACCAGTGTTCCGTTCTGCAGCAGGAACGGGACGGTACCGTCCCCCGGGTATTCCCGGCTCGGCAGCCGTGGGGAGGCACGGTGCAGTCCGCGATGGTCAGGGGTTCGTTCGGACCGAAGGGATTCTCGCTTGACCGGCAACGGCCGCAACTGGTTGAGTTGGCGCTCGACTGTCAAGTGCGTTCCCCTGCTCCCGACATACGCCAGGTTGACGACCGGTGGCTTTCGGAAGTTCCCGCTGAACCCCGAAACTCCACTGCTGCGCGTAGGGCCAAATTGCCTTGGTCGGAATCGAGGTGACGTCGAGAGGAAAGGCGGTGCCGGCAGGGGGCGGCAGAAACGCCCAGGCCGTGGCCCACAAGGGCTTGACGCAAGCGGGGTTGGCGGATCGAAGGCTGTCCCATACCCGACGTTGCCGATGCATGCGTAGTTGACGGGGAGCGGTTGCGTCATGCTGAGCACGATCGGCGCGCTCGCTTCGAGCGAACCGGTGTTGGCTTCGTTGCCCGTGCCGTGCTCAAAGAAAATGCCGTAGCCGCCGCGAATTGAGGTTTTGCCATCGCCCCCTCGGGTCCCAGGCAAAACCAATGCGGGGCGCAGGATTGAACAGATGTCCTTGCATGCAGCTTTCCGGCGTGCCGTTGAAGACCGCACCGAACCAAGCCTAAAGTCGCGCACCACGCCATGGGGTCCAACTGAAAGGTGACGGGTTCGAAGCCGACACAGGAGCGACCGGCAGTTTTATCCAGAAGCTCACCGTAGACCGGGTCTACCGCAAATCGCGTTGCATTGAATCGTCGAGGCTTCCCAGTTCCACGCGTTGCGGTTCTTCTCGCTATAAGTGCCAAACAGACTGATCCTGCAAACCAAGATTCACGGTAAGTCTGCGCGTTACTTTCCAGTCGTCCTGGAAATAGGGCTCGGCGATCTGGAAACGCTGGTAGTAGCGGCGCTGCGCGGAATCCTGGGTAAAGCTTTGAATGAATCCCAGGTGGCAAGGTTGTGGGTCTCCGGTATTTGAGTTATACTGAATCAGGAAGTCGGCGAAAGCATTTCCCGTACTGTGCGCGAGATTGCTGAAAGTCAGCAGGCCCTGTAAGTCGCCAGAAGCTGCGCCGATCGCGTTGTTGTTTGATTGCGCTGGGAGTACACATATTGCGCCCCGAATTGCAGCGTGTGTTTGCCCACCGACTTACCGACATCGTCGCGCAGGGAGTAAGTCGGATTGGTGTGGCCCCACGGCATGTAGGAGGGATCGGCCGCAAAACCTCTGCCGCCATAAGCGGCATTGGTGCCGAGAAACTGAACTCCCGGCATCTTGCCGCCAAAGCCGTTATTGAAAATGTGGCCGATGGCGCATTGCGGAAGAAGGTCGCGGGGTCAACGCTGAGGGCAGGATTGCACATGTCCGGGAGCCGACGGGTCGGTCACCAACGGCTGATCCAGCGTGGGGTCGCGCTGGAAGCGGGCGCCACCCGGCCCGTTCTGATCCGCCAAAGTAATGTTCGAGTTGACGTAGCTCACGACCAGATCGTTTAGCAGCGTGTTCGATATTGGTTGGGTCAGTCGCGCCACCAGGCTTGTGCCCGGCCCAAAGAAGCGGTTCTGCACGGTGGGGAATGCTGTTTTGCACGACGCCCCACTGCGGCGTCAGCACGGTCGTGTCCCAGGCATCGTGGATGTAGCGAAACGACAGCTTCGCCCCCTTGTTGTTCAATGTTTGATCGATGCGAAACAATTCCTCGCGCCAGTAGGTGGAAGGGGAAACGGCGGCGACGTAACAGTGATTCGGGTCGTTGCGGGTCAGGGGCTGGATCGGCGTTGAAATTGGCCAGGCTGAAGTTGCAGCCGAAACGGAGCGTTGGGCAAGGGATGAGATTCGAGTTCAAGATGGCCATTGGCGTTCTTATCCACGCCGAAGTAGCCGGCCGGTCGACCGACGCCTTCCAACGTGGTTACAGGGGATGGTGTTGAGTCCGTTCCCTGGTAGGATGCTCGGGCAGTCCGGATACTGCGCACGCGTGAAAGCTCCGACCCGACGTTCGATCGGGCAAACGTCGCTAAAATCGAAGTCCTGGAAAACGACCGCCGACGTCTCGGAAGGTTCTGCAGATTCTTCTGCGATCTCGTGCCTGACCGCAGGATGACAGGCAAACCACGCTCTTTCAACCCAGGAACTGCCTGGTTGTAGTCGATGGGAGTTTTCTCGAGACGGAATTCCTCGGAGAAGAAAGAAGAACGTCTTGTCCTTCTTGGTGTTGAAAACGCCGGGAATGAAGAGCGGGCCGCCGATCGTGCCCCCGAAATCCTGCCGCCGATAGAGCGGAGCTTTGCCGCCAATGGTCTGTCGCCGACAGTTTGCCCAGGAGGGGCGTGAGTCGTATATACGACGTCGAAGTAATTGCGCGAGTTGAATGCCTCGTTGCGGATGAAGTCGTAGAGGTTTCCGTGCCACTTGGGGCTCCCGGACTTCGTGGTCACCTGCACCGTACCGGACGCGGTTCGCCCGTACTGAGCGCCGTAGTTGGAGGTCAGGACCTTCACTTCCTGAATGGCATCCAGGCTGGGATAGACCATCAGCGTGCTGGACGCGCCGTTCAGTCCGGTATTCAGCACGTCGCTGCCGTCGACTTCGAAGCTGTTGTACTCGACGCGGCCGCCATTCACGCTGTATTTCACGCTGCCCACCACTCCCACCTTGGCTTCGTCCTGCCCGGTCTGATTGCTTACGCCGGGCGCGAGCGCGATGAGCTGCGTGAAATTGCGTCCATTGAGTCCGATCGAAACCACTTCTTTTGCGTGATCGTGCCGGAGACGCGTGGAGGTCTCGGTTTCCACTTGCCCGACGTCGCCGGATTCGACATTGACCTCGGTCTTCTGGCTGGCTGGCACCAGCGAAGCGTCCAGGGTTAATTCCAGCCCCGCCGTAAGCGTGATGTTGTCAATGGATGTTGGGCGAAATTGGGAGCAGTTACGACGAGTGTGTAAGTCCCTGGCTTAAGTCCGGTAAACGAATACACACCTTTTTCATTGGCTTGGGTTTCAAGCTTCTCGCCCGCCTCGCTCGTCAGGACCGCTCTCGCACCCGCCACGACGGCTTGGGTTTGGTCGGTCGCCGTTCCGTTAATGACGCACTTATCCGTAGCCGCGCTCGATTCTCCCTGAGCGATGCTACGACCCGGACTCAACAGCAAGATGAGAAGCACCAGCGCGAGAACACTGACGAAGCGGACAGAACCGTAGGGCGCAGAGGGTCTCACACTTATCACTCCCGAGCTGTATATGCGTTTGAGGGATACAAAGGCAAATGCGGATTATATAGGGCGCGCCAGACCTAATGATTAAAGGAATGTGAAATTCGGTTGCACACTTTCTTAAGTTTTCTGGCAAGAAGCGGCACTTGTAACTCTGCGTTAACAAACTTTTCACGGTTATTTAATATCGCCCTGGCAAGTCAACCAGTAGACTCAGGCCGGTTCGTTTCGAGATTACAACGACGGTAGCGCAAAGGATTTCCGAATGTTGAAGGGCGCTTCCCCCGGCGCGACACGTTAGGAAATTTCATTGACTTATCACAGACTTTTAACACCGGCGTGACGAGCGACAGATATAGTGCGTCCTGAAATCCAAACATCGCTGCGGTGAGTTCGTGGAGAAAGCACCGTCAACTCACCCGGTTAACGACGGCGGATTGCTTGCCAAGAAATCTTAGTTGGTTATCTCAGAGTTTTTGCCTCTTCTTCTTCCTTGCGTGTGGCGAGGCGCCTCACGTGCGACCCAAACAATGTCCGAATCCCTGCGAAAGGAATAAATTATGTCGCGTATGAAATCGATTTTCGCGGTGCTCGTAGTGGCCGCGATTGTGTGTATTGTGCCTCAAGCCTTTGCTGCGAACCCTTCGGTACAAGTTATGATGGCTGGCTCGTCGGCGTTTTGGCAGACAGCGGCTATCGCGGCCTTCAACAACGGCACCAGCATCATCGCCGGTGGTGGTGCTACTCACCACTGGACGAGCGGGTCCAACAAAATCAGCCTGACCGACTCGCGTCCGGCCCTCCTTCCTGGGGGCACCGCTGCGGTCGACAACGGCACGATGTGGGTGGTGTGGGACAGCGCGGCCACTCCGCACGTGTGGGCCATGACCAAGGTTGACTCCGTGGTCGGAGCCCGCTGCTATTTTGCACGGCCGGCATGCACGGAAGTCGGCACCTCCAATGGCAGCACCGGTTCTCTCGACGGCGCGGGTGCCAATCAGATCAATTTGCCGAACACGGCTTGGGGAAGCAACGCTGACGTGGCCCTGCCAGGAACTACGACATCGGGTGTGATCGGCATTTTCACCGGTAGCGAGGGCACGCTAAATCACGTCGGCGCGGCCGCTAGCGATATCCGTGCTGAAGACGCGCAGTTCGCTGTTTGCCGGTCCAATTCGGCGCTCGGTGCGGGCACCGTCAATACCGGCGATGCTCTCGACGGCCTTGGATTCAACGCAAACAACCCGGCGGGCGCTTGCGCAACCGCAAAAGATGTGGCTCACCTTGTCGGAAACTCGATCCAGAGCGGCGTGTTGCCGGCAACCGGAGCCGTAGCCAACCCAATTGCTTTCAACATCAAAGGCACAGATCCGTTCAGCGGCACGGCGGAACCGGCCTACAAGCAAATCAGCGTGGGCGGAGAGCCCATGATTTTCATGGTCTCTCGCAAAAACAGCCTGATGGGCGTGCATAATGTGACATCCTACGCACTACAGCAGGCGTTCTCGGGCGCCGTCTGCGATGCGAGCGCATTTGGTGGGCAGTTCTCGGGCGGGATCAACATTTTCCTGCGCGAGCCTCTCTCGGGCACCATGAACACCGTCGAAGCTACGGTATTCCGGCGCCCCACAGCCAATGGGGCCAGTGGATCTCCGGCGATCGGCATCAGCCAGGAAACCAATGTGGGTCTCAACAACCCGCTCCAGGCGCAGTCGGGAACCTGCATCCTCAATCCCTCAGGTAAGGGCGCCCGCTATCGCGGTGTCGGTAGTGGCGAAGTGGTCGACAATGGCGTGTGCGCGAGCAACAACGACAATGGCTCCCAGTGCAAGCACACCGGAACATACCCCAACCCGCAAGACGGCATCGCCTACACGTTCTTCAGTTTTGGGAACGTCAGCAAGGAAGCCAACCAGGACGAGTACGGCTATCTCACACTGGATGGGATTGATCCCATTTTCAGTAGCTATGGAAACCAGGTGAGCACGGGCACCCCGTTCGATCCATCTCAACCGGCGGACGGTGCAGTCGGCGGCCCCGGAATTTTACCGGGCTCCGCGAACCTGCCTGCTGGCTGCGAGTCTGGAACCTCCGGGTTCCCCTGTTCCGAGGACGTTATGTGGGCACCCAATCCCACGGCACAAACGAAGAATCCCCCCACAGGTTTGTCGTTCCCGAACCTCCGCAACGGCCATTACCCGGCTTGGGGGGTCTTGCGCGTAATCAGCGACAGCGGCATGGGTGGTCAGTATGCCGCCCTCTCCACGCTCATCAAGGCATCGAACAAGACTGCGGTGGGCTTCGTTCCAGACTACGTTCCCCTCGCGGCTGTGCCCACCTTCTGCTCTCCGTCAGGTAGTACTGTCCTTCCTTGCCCGACGGGGGAACACCAGGTTCCAGCGGATCCGGGCATGACGCTTCTGCGCTCGCACTACGTGCAGAAAGATGGAGCTGGCGCGGTGATCGGTTGTCCAACCGCGGTTAACTCCGGATCCACGGAGTGCGGCGGCGACATGGGTGGTCGAATCCTCTCGAGCGCATCGGCGAATCAGAAGTCAATCACTCAGAACGTTCAGGGCACGCTTGGTTACCAGATTCGTCCGTAAGCGGACTTAACTGGACCTAAGCATTTCAACCAACCAGAAGGGCGGGCGAGCTTCATTCAGCCCGCCCTTTTTTAATCAATTCTTAATCGACCGGGGGTAGGCTTGTTGAAGGGCTTTGCCTCGCGGACGTGCCGACAATAAAGTTGCAAGACAGCGTTCGAGGTTTGAAGCAGGGAGTTTTTCACTGCACTTCGCAGTCGACTCCGTTGGTAAAACAAATTCCAAATCTGCGGAAATCATAATGTTGAAGTGTTTGTCATCCTTATTCATGCGAACGATATTCACGCGAATGATGGCTCTTGGAATTGCGCTCGTTTCTCTGGCACCGGCTGGAGTCGCGCAATCGAAGCCGGTTCCGGTGGGTGACGCTCCGTCGGAGGCGACTCCGTTGATTCAGAGTCTCTCTGACCGGCGGTTTGACGGCGTGACGGAGGACTGGACTACGCCCTCGTTGTCCGCCAGCCATCTGAGGGCGGTTCCGCCGGTCGACCTTGTCGACGACAGCCATCCCGGCTATACCGTAGAACTCCTCCAGGTGCAGTGGCGCTGGAATGATGCGCTGGATCTTTACGTGATGAAGCCGAAGGGAGTCAAGAGACCTCCGGTGATCCTGTATCTTTTGACTTATCCCGAGGACACGGACCTCTTCAAGGACCCGAATTTTGAAAGCTCCGTGACCAAGGACGGTTTTGCCGCGGTCTGCTTTGTGTCCGCGCTCACCGGACATCGCTATCACGACCGGCCGATGAGGGAGTGGTTCTTGAGCGAACTGCAGGAGTCACTGGGGAAGTCGGCGCACGACGTGCAGATGGTGCTGACCTATCTGAACGCCCGCGGCGATCTCGACATGAGCCGCGTGGGGATGTTCGCGCAAGGGTCGGGCGCCAGTATCGGGATCCTCGCTTCCGCGGTCGATCCGCGCATTCGAGTGTTGGATGTGCTGGATCCGTGGGGCGATTGGCCAACCTGGATGGCAACTTCGCCCTTTGTGCCGGAGGACGAACGGGCGAATTACGTCAAACCGGAATTCTTGCAGAAAGCAGCCGCAGTGGAGCCCGTCGAGTGGCTGCCTAAAATTCAGGCGAGGAAATTTCGCTTTCAGGATGCGGTCTTTGAGACCAAGACGCCCAAAGCCGCCAAAGAGAAGTTGCGAGCGGCGGTCCCACCTGGCACAACTTTTGTATTCTATAAAACTGAGCCGGAGTTCAGCGCTGTGTTCCAACAAAACAGCGTGAACCTGGAATGGATGGAGCACGAATTGAGAATGCTTGCGGAGCCGCCGTTAGCAGCGAGGACTGCTGCCCTCCGGCAGCGATAAATGAGGGTTCGAGTGGTCGCACGCTGTCCGCGCCACGCCGGAACGATCAGGCGTGGCCCACCAACAAAGAGTACCCTGCTCCGCGGATGGTCTTCAGGTGACCCGGGTTCTTCGGATCCCGCTCGATTTTGCGGCGAAGGCGGCGCACACATGCGTCCACGCTGCGCAATTCCACATACTGACTGCCCCAAATTGCATCCAGCAACTGCTCGCGGGTAAACACTCGCGCCTGATTCTGCACCAGATAGTGCAGAAAGCGGAACTCAAGGTCGGTGGTCACGACCTCGCTGCCCCGAACCGAAACTTTCATTGCCGTGGGATCGATCTCGATTTCTCCCGTCCTTAACGCGGGGTTGAGTGTTCCCGCCAGAGACATTAGAAACGGAGGTGAGATGTGAGGCATCCAAGCGCGCTGCTGTTGTCGCACCATGCGACGAATGACCGCTCGCACGCGGGCTACGAGTTCGCGCCCGCTGGACGATGCCGCAATGTAGTCATCAGCGCCCGATTCCAGGGCAAGAATGCGTTCTTCCTCCGAAGGGTTCGCAGCCAGAAGAACCAGCGGCGTCCAAGCAAGGGAGTCGGCGCATCGAATGGCCCGGCACAGCGACAGTGCCGGCCCCTTCCCGGTGGCAGTTTCAATGATGACCAAAGGTGGATGGAGTCGCTCCAAATGTTGAACCACATCGGTCGCCATCGAAAGTGGAATCCCGAAGCCTTGGCGTTCCAATTGGTCCAGAGCGGCTTTCCCCATACCAGGTTCGCGTTCGATAATACGGACTAGGGGGATGGGTACTCTGGCATTCGAGACTCGTTCCCGATAGTTGAGGGCTCTCCGGCTTTGAACTAATTCCATATCCATCGGACCACCCACCGACCTTCCGTATTTGGAAATCTGTTCTGTCACTCGACTTTGTGTTTCGCCTGGTAGTTCCGCTTTCCAAGTTCCCTTGAGCCGAGTGACCGATGCCACAGCACAGAAAACTCGGGAATCACAGAAAACAAGCGCAAGTTTGTCGCATGGCAAAGGGGAGGAATGCAGCCAAGTGAGGAATGTAACCAGCAAATGTTGAATTAAGGTGACAGAAATGTGAACCGACCGTTAAAATTCTCAAAACATTGGAAACCGATTGTGGTGGCTAACATCAACCTGCCAGCACCGGCCGCCCTTCTCCCGCTGCAGGTCAGAAGAACTCATTCGTCCACTGCCGATATGCAAACGTGCTGTCTCGCAATGGCTCGGAGACACAAAGAGTAGGAGTACGACACAAGACGATCCGTCAGGACTTTATTGAGCTCTTCGGCCACGCCACCGTAAGCAAAAACGCACTCTCTTCCAGTGCCTCGACGTCATGATGCATGCCACAGTCGAGCGTTAGCAGTTGCCCCGTCGAGAGTTCCAGCGATTTCTGATCAGGCACGTGGAGAAGTAGTTTGCCGCGCACAGCCTGAATCGAGATCCTAGCGTCTGCTTTGTGATCATTCATATGCGTACCAGTCTTCATGAGAACCAAGACGATTCGGAAGTCTGGATACTTTGCCAATGTCTTCGAACTACGCCCCGTTTCGCGCTCCCACGAATCTTAATCTCCGAGCAAGGCAAAGGCGGCTCGCGGAGAATCCTGTCGTTCAGGAACGGATCATGGTAAGCAGCATTTTGACCTTGACCAGGGCCTTCAGGGCATGGGGGTGGTTGGCTGGCATTAACACGATATCGCCCGATTCCGCCTTCAGCGGCTTCCCATCAATTGAGATCTCCATCTCTCCTTCCAGCACTTGAACCAAGGCATCGAACGGGGACGTATGTTCGCTAAGACCCTGTGCGTTGTCGAAGGCAAACAGCGTTACGTTCCCCGTCTGGCGTTTGAGGAGCGTCCTACTGACGATCGAGCCCTCCTGGTAGCTGACCAAGTCCTTGGCTCGCCATGCGAGCGCCTCTCGGATTTCCGATTCTTTATTTGCTGTGATCATTCCTGCCTCTCTCTCTCTCTCTCTCTCTCTGCGGTCTCAGCGATGGCCACTCTCTCGGCATTGGATAATACTCGGACTGCCAAGGGAACTTCCCGTCTGGATGCTTCACCGTCGCCAGCAGGCAATCAATCTGCGTTTCGATCTGGCAGTGTTCCGCGCGAAGCAGCTCGCATGCATTTTGCGGAGTCATTTCTGCGATGCCAGCAATGGCAAGGACCGGACAATGACGACTCCTTTCATGCCGTTCGCCTCGTGCAGAGTGCAGACATAACGGTAGACTCCGGGCACGGTGAATACACGGGAAAACGTTTGACCGGGCTGCAGTAAGCCGGAATCAAATGGGTTGACACCCGAAGGAAGTTTTACGTCTGCTAGGGTCAAGGCCTTACCGGCATCGTCCACCACATTGTGGATAGCCTGCGAGGAATTCCGCCAAACCACCTTTTCACCAGCATTCACGGTTATGGTTGGCGGCAGGAATCCCATGTCACTCATGCCGACTGTTCCTCGGGCGGCCGCCACGACAGGCTTGGCCAAGGCTTTGCGGATCGCCGCCGCGGATAATTTGACGGAGCAGTTGGAAGCGAGTGTATCTACGGTATCCACCACAAAACTGGGAATCCGCGGATCCTCCACTTCGACCACGCTGCCGAAGTGCCCAATCACATGGACAAGACGATTGGCGTTTTCCGAAAACAACAACGGTCTTGCTTCCACGCGATAGACCTTCGATGATTGAAGTAATCGCAGCATCGCCTTGCCGTCATCGGACAACGTGAGGCACCCATTGAGTGCAGTGGGAGCAGCCTCCCCCGTCGCGGCCTGCGGTCCATGTGCATGATTTGTGCGAAGCGCCTGTCGATCCTCACCGGCATGCGCCATCATGTCTTGCATGCGCATCCCCGAAGCTGACTCGTTTGCTGTCGTCTTCACGATTGCCGTATTCCTGGTTGCTGCAGGAGCATTTTCGACCTCGATGAGGCCTGCCGACGTGTCGGCCTGTGTCATGCCTGATACGTGAGGAGATTCGAGTGCGATTGAGTCAGGCACTGGTCCTGCGTGCATCAGGGCTGCGTTCTCTGCCCCGGAAATCTCAAAGGTTGCCATCAGCCCCTTAGCCATACGCGCCATGGCGTGGTCCATCATGGTGAACTGCCCCGGAACGCTAGCCTTGAATTCGAGAATCACGGCTGCACCTGGCGGCACACTAGCGGTTTGGACGCCAGTCAACGGAGGAGACGTCAGAGACCCCAACAGGTAATCGCGAGTGAAGATCTCGCCAACAACATGTAACGATGATGTGTCATTTGGCCCTGCGTCACCGAAGAAGACGCGGACGGTTTCGCCAACTTTCGCCTGCATCGCGCGGGCCTTCGTGAGAGCATCAACCGCTCCGTTGAATACGAAGTACTCGGGGCTTTCCTCCATGAGCTTCGCATCGCTGAATTGCTGCAACCCCGTTTTGCCTTTGGCCGCCGTAGTGTAAATTTCCCCCTGCATCACGTAGTACTCGTGATCCACAGGAACAAGTCCCCCCTCCGGCTCAACCAGTATCAATCCATACATGCCGTTTGCGATGTGTTCGGCAACCATGGGAGTGCCGCAGTGATAGACAAAGAGGCCTGGGGTGGTGGCCTGAAAGGTGAACGTTTTCGACTGTCCAGGAATCACCTGAGTAAATGCCGCGCCTCCACCAGGACCGAGCGCAGCATGGAAATCGACCGAGTGGGCCATGTGGCTGCCGGCATCGTTGCGAAGAGTAACCTCCACCGAGTCTCCCTGCCTGACCCGAATCATCGGTCCCGGCACCTTTCCATTGAAGGTCCAGTAGCGGTACATCGTGCCGGCTGAGGGGTCCAGTGTGCCCAGCACCTCCTCGGCCGTGAGGGTTACGTGGACTACAGTTGGTTTTCGGTTTCCAACAACCGGAGGAACATCGCTCGGGTCGCGAACCACGTCGATCGGCTTGGCTGCGCTGTTAGGATGGCCTGTGTGCGTGGCTGCTTCTGCGATTGCAGTGTTCGTTCCAGCAATCAGAAACAGAATCAGCAGGAGACTCAGAAATACTTGCGCATTTAAGAATTTGTAATAAGCTCTTGTTTTCATATATTCCACCTCGCCTTACATCGTGCTGCCACTAACATCATAGAAACGGTCTGCTATCGCGACGACTTCTGTCACGGCCCCAGGGTCACCCTTCGGTTCCAACACCCCACATTCCCACCGGGTGCCGTGGTTGGCCGCGTGATCTATACTTGTATCGGGAGACGATAGATCTCAATGGAGCATTCGTACTACTCAGGTAGGCAGTTGTCACAGAGACGGTCAAATGCTGGAAAGTGAGCTATTTACCCTGCTCCAGCACACTTCGGACGCGGCATTCTCAGTTACCGAAGATGGCGAAATCATGTCCTGGAACAAAGCCGCTGAGAGGCTTTTTGGCTACACGGCTGCAGAGGCAGTCCACAAGACGTGCCATGACATTCTGGAAGGTATGGGGCCTTTGGGCACGCGCGTGTGCCATCAGCACTGCAGTGTGGCTGAGTGCGCGGGTGGGAGTACCGACATTCCCAACTTCGACATGAGTGTGAAGACTCGTTCCGGGCAGCGAGTATGGATCAACATGTCCACTCTGGTGTTCGATAACCAGCGCACCGGCCGCCACCTTTTAATCCACCTTGCTCATGACGTCACAGAACAGAAGAAGAGCGAGGAATTGATGCACAAGGTGCTCGATCTTTCGAAGCAACTCAGTTCAGTCGGTGAAGCTTCGGTTCGTGCAGCACCGATATCCCCACTGTCCGAACAAGAAAAACACATCCTGCGCCTGTTCGCCGAGGGCAAGGACAGCGATGACGTCGCCCGCATCCTGGGCATCAGCCCGCAGACCCTCCGCAACCACCTCCACCACATCAACCAGAAATTGCGAACTCACAATCGCCTGGAAGCGGTCATGAATGCCATTCAGCGGAAACTGATCTGAATCTCGAAACTGTCGCTATCTCATAATCGCCCGGTAGCGATGTGGTGAACTGGCTGACGAGAAGACTCTTCTGAAATTGTGACTCGGCCGATAGTGCCGCCTTCCCTCCTGGCGACCGAGAGACGACTCTCTCAGCTCTTCTAAGTGTGCTCCTGAGGCTCGGCTTCTCTTTTTGCGGTTGAAGGACTTGGGCGTGCTACTGTGCTGCGCGATGCCCCACTTTTGAAGTTGCCTGTGGAGAAATCTCCGTCCCTTCCGCAACTTTTGGACTCCTAATTGAGTTCTCTCTGACTGATCTACCGGCCTGGCGCGCCCCATCACACACATTTCACACGACCGGTACAGTTGTCCCATTGCGATCGTGGCGCAACGAGTGCCAAATAGGGCTAGGCGGTTCGTCAACCGCCGCAGGAGCCGTTGCCATGATTTCTCACTGTGCCAACCCGGATTGTGCGCGGCCGTTTCATTACCTGAGGGGCGGGCGTTTGTACCGGTTCGATATCAGGAATCCGAGTACGCCCTGTATCGATGTCTCCAACGCCATCTGTAGTTTGAAGCCATTACACGCAACTGTCTTTTTCTGGTTATGTGAGCAGTGCTCATCGAAGCACTCTCTCAAATTCAACTTTCGTGATGGCGTCAGAATCGTGCCCTCGACCGAGCGGACAACGAAGCTCGGCACCGCACCTGTTGTTGCTGTCGATGATTCTGCATCTGGCCTTCAATAGCTGTCTGCCCGCCCAGCTAGTCTCACCGGGGGCGCCAACCTAGGTCACCGACCGGCGAATCGACAATTCGTGCCTTGAACAAACTGTGCCACAACAAATTGAAGAGCCAGGCCTTCGTCAATGAGCGCAATGGCGATGTTTCAACAACTATTCGGCTGGCCTTGGCTTTACGCTGTGGCTGTTGGCCATCACCGCACATCAAGATGTGACCTTTCTCACTGACGGGACGAGCGCATTTGTGCTCGCATTAAGTCGTCCCGCCTCCCCGAAGAGCAGTTCCCGCCAGTTGAGACGCAGCACCCCCTGAGGCGAGCCGGTTTCCGCAAAACTAGTCAAAGACATAGTGTCTAAATGGGAGGATATATGTCCAAGCGCTTCAGCACGCTACTGCTTGTGGCTGGTGTTGCAGCCTGCTTGCTCGTGCTGCGACCCTTCACCTACGCACAGCAGCCAACGGGCAGGATTCTCGGCGTCGTCACCGACCCACAGGGCGCGGTGGTGCCGGGAGTCGCCATTACCGTCACCAACGTCGCCACTGGCATCAAGTTCAAGACCACCACCGACAAGGACGGCGCCTATCAGGCCCTGAACTTGCCGATCGGAGCCTACACGGTCACCGCAGAGCACCAGGGTTTTCGCAAGATGGTGGTCAACACCGGCCAACTGGAGATCAACCAGAACCTAAAGATTGACGTCGCGCTGCGGGTCGGCGCGGTGAGTGAAGTCATCGAGGTCACCGCCAGCGGTCTCGCCGTTGAAACCCAGAGCGCGACGGTCGGCGATTCGGTTACCAGCCGGCCAATTGTCGATATGCCGCTGAACGGGCGCAACGTGTTCGACCTCGCCCGCCTCGAACCCGGGGTGACCGACGTCAACCAGACGAGCGATAAGAACTACTCCGGCCAAAACTTCAGCGTAGCCGGGGGGCGCATTGACTCGGTCACCTACCTTCTGGACGGCGGCGATAACAACAACCTGCTGGATAACAATGTCGTGTACAACCCCAACCCTGACGCGATCGCCGAGTTCCGCATCCTGGAGAACAACTACAGCGCCGAATACGGCCGCAACGCCGGTGGCATTGTCAGCGTGGTCACCAAGTCAGGCACCAATGACTGGCATGGCACCGCCTTTGAATTCCTGCGCAACGATGCTATGGCCGCCAACACTTTCTTTAACAACCGTGAGGGCGTGCCGAAGAGCATCCTCAAACGCAACCAGTTCGGCGGCACCCTCGGCGGCCCCGTCTATAAAGACAAGGCGTTCTTCTTTTTCTCGTACCAGGGACAGCGGCTCACGCAGGGGATGACTCCGGGCGTAAAGACCGTGTTCACGGACGATGAACTGAACGGGAACTTCTCGAATTCGCCCGACGCTTCTACCGTGGCAGCCTTCCTGCAGGCCAACCCTTACTTCCAGCCCGATGCTACGAAAGCAGCGCAGGGCATCATCGACCCCACCATGATCGATCCGGTGGCGAAGAATTACATCGCAGCCGGCATTGTTCCACACAGCGCCAGCGGCACCTTGAATCCACAATCTACTTTCAAAGATAACTTCAACGAATATACGGGCAAGGTCGATTTTAATCTGACCGAGAAGGACAAGATTTCCGCTTCTCTGGGCATGAAACGGGACACCCAACTCTGCCCCTTCGCGCAGGACGGTTGCACAAGTACAAACACCACCATCCCGTTCCCGGACAACTGGGGCAGCAATGCGTATTTTCTGAACCTTGCCTACACCCGTTCGTTTTCTTCCACCCTGTTGAACGAGGTGCGGTTGACGGCACAACGGCTGAATATGCTGATGGGCAAGCCGGCAGTGACCCTGCCCAACAACACCGCTCTGGGAGTCGGAAACACACCCGACCAGGCCACCGGCCCGCCCGAGATCTACTTCTACAATGAAGTCGACTGGCTGGGATTCAGCTATCGCGGCCCGACCACGGAGGTCAACAATACGTTTGGGTTGACGGACACAATCTCCTGGGTCAAGGGCAAGCACAGCATGAAGTTTGGCGGCGCCTTCTCGCCCTTTGAGAACAACACGGTTTACGACTACTACGTCAACGGCGAGTTCGATTTTTATGGATTGAGCACCACCACCGGCAGCGGCTCGGATTTCGCCGATTTCCTGATGGGACTGCCCGACGAGTACTATCAGTGGCCCAAAGCTCCCTCCAATATCCGCAGCAAGTACTTTGCGGCTTTCGCCCAGGATGAATGGCACATCACCCGGAACCTGGTGCTGAGCTACGGGCTGCGGTACGAATACAGCTCACCGATGTACGACACCAAGGGGCGCTCGTTCACCATCGTGCCGGACGCACATTCGACTCGGTTCGTCAATGCGCCGGTGGGATTGCTGTTCCCCGGCGACCCGGGCGCGCCGAGCGGAGCTAATTATCCCGACACGAAGAACTTCGGGCCGCGCTTTGGCTTTGCCTGGGACCCGAGCGGTTCGGGCAAGACCAGTGTCCGCGGCGGCTTTGGCATGTTCTACGACATCCTGAAGGGCGAAGCCAATTTGCAGTTCAATGGCCAGGCGCCCTTTTTCGGCTACACTGATCTCTACCCCCCCTCGCCGCCCACAGGGGGGTACCAAGTGGGGTACATTAATCCCCTGGATAGCAAGCCCGGGCCGAATTTCCTGAGCGATCCTTTCGGTTCAACCGGCACTGTGAACCCATTCCCGTCGAAGCCCCCGGCATCCAACCTTGATTTTGGCGCGGCCGGCTTCCTGCCCTTCGGGGGAGGCGGAGTTTATTTTGTCAATCCGCACATGAAGACACCCTACAGTTACCAGTACAACCTCAGCATACAGCGCGAGATTGGCCACAGTTTCAGGGCCGATGTTTCCTACCTGGGAAGCATCTCGCGCAAGCTGAGCGATTTAATCGATACCAACCCGTTCATCCTGGGGACGGCAAACCGCGTCCTCTGGACCCAGCCCGGCGCTACCTCCGGCGACTGGAGCCTCACGCCCACCTTCGCCAATGTCGGCCATGCGAACTACAACGCCTTCCAGGCCAGCCTGAAGAAGCAAACGTCAGAGCACAAGTATTTCGGATCAAGCTACTTTACGATTGGCTACAGCTGGGCGAAGAACCTGGACAACGCCTCGGGCTATCGGCAGTCCTCGAACAGCGTGCCGTCCTATCAACCGAACCTCTTCTATGCCCTGTCGGATGCCGACATTGCGCACTCGATCACCGCGAGCGGCGGCTGGGACCTGCCCTTTGCGGATTTCTGGCCGTCAGCACCCAAACGGTTCACCAAAGGCTGGAGTTTGTATCCTATCGTCACTTGGCGTGACGGGTTCCCAATCGACATCACTGCCCATCTGCCGCAAAGAGGGACGTATCCGGGTCCGTCCGGCGCGGGAGACTCGGAACTGGTACACGTGAACCTGGTGGGCAGCTCCGTCACCACCTTTGACCCTTACGCTCATACCGACCCCAAAACCCTTGGCGCCATTTACTTCAATCGCTCCAACTTCGAGTGGGCGAGCCTGCAAGCCCTGAACGGATCAGGGATCGTGCCTACTGCCAACCAGCGGACCTACGGCACCCTGCCGCGCGACTTCTTCCGCGGGCCCGGGCGCACCAACGTCGATTTCTCGTTCGCAAAATCGACTCCGCTGTGGAGCGAGCGTATCAAGCTCGAGTTCCATGCCGACTTCTTCAACATCCTCAACTCCACCCAGTTCTATAACCCGAACGTATCGAGCCCGGACAGTGGTTTGTTCGGCGAAATCACCCAAACTTACGACGCGCGCGAAATCCAACTTGCATTGCGCTTGGTCTTCTGATCTTCTGTAGACTCGCTTAGGGGCGGCCGGTGGCCGCCCCTTCATTTTTGCTGTCAGGAAGTGCACGGATGACATGGCTGAGGGTTGACGGTTGATGGCTGACGGCTGCCCTTGCTGGAGATGGCTGACACTAACGGCTGGGACACATCAGCAAGTAGGGCAACACGCTGCTGCGTTTTCCAATGGTGGAAGCACTTCAGCAGCGCTATCTGTGCAACTCCGGCACTTTACTGCCCCTGCTCCATCGCCTTCTCCAGATGATCCGCGGCATTGCCAATCGCGACCGCGACGTTTTCCAGCACTTGGCCAACTACGGGAACCTGGGCATCAGCTTCCTTCCATTTTTCCTGATCCATGTATTCACGAACTGCCGCAATCGGCTTGGCGCCGTAACCGGTGTAGGCACCGGGGGCATAAACCTGATGCTTGAACCACGGGCGCTCCGGTAAGCCTTTCTCGGTTAGAAACGTTCTCTGAATCTGTATTAGTTCCGCGTTCAGAGCGGTGGCGGTCTGGGCCGGTAAATCGCTTCCGCCAGTCTGCCATTTGGCAAACGCCGACTGGTAACGTTCCGCGCTCTTCTTGATTGCTTCAACTCCGTTCTTTAGCGGCGCAAAATTCAGGAACGGCGGAACCGACTTCGCGGGAGGAGGGACCGACGTTTTACGTGGATCGGATGTCGCCGTGAACACGCCTTCCTTCAACTCCAGGTTGCGCTCGGTGATTTCATCCTGCTTGTCTTTGAGCAGTTTCTCCAGCTCTTTCACATACCGTCCGATGGTCTCTGCCTCCGCGTTGTACTCGTAGGGAATCACGTCGGCATCCGCCAGCCGCATGACCGCAGTCCCCCCAGTCTGTGCCAGCGCTCGGCCATAAGAGAAATCGGTATCCACAAACTTGGTGTACCAGTAGAAGTCGTCATAGATGGAATGGTAGGCGTCGGCATCGTTCTCGCCGCCGTAACCGATGTTCAGAGCGGAGATGCCGGCATGATCCATAAACGCGGTGTAGTCCGAACCGTCTCCGAGCGCACCGATGCGCACATCGTCGCTTTTTCTGATCTCGGCTCGCTCCTCGGCATTGGGTGCCCGGGCAATGCGCTGCAGACGCGCTCGTTGCTGGACGGAGATGTGTTTCTCCGGATCTTGAATGTCATGAGTTACATCGTTAATCAGGTGTTGCAAGTCGTGCGTACCACCGGCGTGGAAGAAGCCCCTGCCATTGCTATCGGAGTTAATGTAAGCGACGGCGCGCTTCTGAAGTTCGTCACGATGGGTTTCAACCCACTCGGTCGAGCCCAGCAGCCCGGGCTCTTCACCGTCCCACGCGCAGAAAATGATCGTCCGCTTCGGATTCCACCCTTGTTTACGCAGATCGCCAAGCACGCGAGCTTCCTCTAAAACCGTTACCATGCCCGAGATTGGGTCGTCGGCGCCATTGACCCAGGCATCGTAGTGATTTCCACGGATTACCCACTGCTCGGGTGCATCCGATCCGCGCATGGTGGCGATGACGTCGTTGACCGGCTTCAGGTCCCAGTTCGAAACCACCTTCAGATGAACTTTCGCGGGACCGGGGCCGACGTGATAGGTGATGGGCAAGGCTCCTCGCCATGCGTCCGGCGCAACCTGTCCCTGCAAGGCGGTAAGCAGCGGCAGCGCATCGCCCCAGGAAATCGGCAGCACGGGAATCTTGGTGATGGTCTTCGCGTCCTTGATATCGAGCCGCTTAGCTTCGGCCGTGGCGCCGACTCCGGGGGTCAGAGGATCACCGGGATAGTCCGTGTCCATGACGCTGCCGCGTTGCACGCCTTCTCGCGGGCGCCATCCACCCTTGGGATAGTCGTCACCGTTGAAGAAGCCGTCGTCCTTGGGATCAGAATAAATGATGCAACCGATCGCCTCATGCTCGGCGGCAACTTTGGGCTTGATGCCGCGCCAGCCTTCGCCGTATCTCGCGATCACGATGGCGCCCTTAACGGAGATCCCCAGACGGTCGAGTTGCTCGTAATCTTCACGGTTGCCGTAGTTCACGTACACCAGAGGGGCGGTCACGTCTCCGTCGATGGAGTAGGCGTTATAGGTCGGCAACTGCTCAGTGATTTGATTGGAGGTCGGATCGCCAGGGACCGCAGGTTCCTGCAGCTTGGCTCGGAACCTGGTCGGCTCGATCATTTCGACAATGCGCTCTTTGGGTGTCGGGAAGAGCACTTGGAAGGTTTCAATATGGGCGTCAAATCCCCACTCTTTGAACTTGGAGAGAATCCAGTCCGCATTGTCCTTGTCGTAGGGAGAACCCACGTGGTGCGGACGGGCAGTCAAGCGCTGCATGTTCTGACGCAAGTTCTCCGGGACGATGCCGGCCTGGAGTTTCTTCTCCCAATCGCGCTCTGTGGTGGAGGATTGCGACGAGTAGCCAGCCAGACGGGAAGTCTCGGCGGGCGGGGTCTGAGCCGATTGCGCACACGTGAGGTGAGCGGCGCTGATGATTGCGACACCTGCGACAAAAGAGCGTAGTAAAGTCAAGAAACCTCCTCATGCCGTCACTTTCTGGCCCGGGTTGATCGTGGTGAATCGCCGAACTAGAAAGCAAAATAAAGGTCCGACTTCCATTTCTAAGTGGCAGACGATGCCTCACTGCAAATTCGCAGTCGAGTGACAGACACTCGAGAAAGGAACTGCCCATTGATATTAGCGTAGGATGAAGCCATATTGGCGAACAGCGTTATCGTACTCCCATCTTCAACGTGACGGATCAGTACCGGTGGGAATTCTGCGCGTGGCAGGTTGGAAGCTGCCGTGTGGCCTGACGCTCAGTGCGAATCTTGGGACGTGAAAAAGGCGAGCCAGACGGAGGCTCGGATTTCCCTTTTCTCTCGCGAAATCTTTCCGCAACTCGGTCAGCCCCTTCTGCAACTGTGAGCGTAGACCCCGAACTGTGGCGGCCGGGTACTCCGGACGCGTCATTGCGGCATCACATCTCGGTAACGGGTTGGTTCCCGCGTCGGGCGGCGCCCATCATCATCGCGCGGAGGAACCGCGAGCGGAGCTGGTCGCTCATGAGCGCCTGCTTGACCGGCGAAAGCCTCAGAAACCCGCCCACTACACCGCGCATGAACGCGTGCGTCTTGCTCCCGGGATCGTCGAAGAGCTGATTCTGCAGCGTCTCCTTCTCCAGGCACTGCAGGATCACCCGCGCGAACGTGTTCTCCGGGTGGATCACGCGCTGCTTCCGCGGATGGAGTTTCATCGCCCCCGACGTGCACTTCACCGTGCACACGCCGCAGCCGACGCAGAGCGACTCGTCCACCGCTGGGCGGCCGTGCTTCCGGAAGCGCGAATCGGGATCGGGGACGCGGGGAATCGCCTGTATCGGGCAGCGCTTTGAGCAGACGCCGCACCCCTTGCATCGCTCCCGATCAGAGCGCGCGACGTAGCTCGAGGTCATCACCATGTTCGGGTAGCCGTGCTGAGTGATGCCGAGGAGCACGTTGCAACAGCAGCCGCAGCAATGGCACATGAAGGCCACGTTCCGCTGCACGTTGTCTGCGTTAATCATCAGCCCGAGCTCGCGGGAGCGGGCGATGTTCTCGAGCATTTCGGTCTTCGAGACCTCGCGCGCGAACCCGTGGCGCACCATGAAGTCCACTGCAACGGGTCCGAGCGTCGAGCAGTTGTCGAGCGGCGCCTTGCAGCGCCGCTCGCCGACGTGCTCCTTCTCGTGGCGGCAGGAGCAGATGCCGAGCGAGCAGCGCCCGGCCTGCTCGACGAGCGCACTCGCCTTCTCGTAGTCGAGGACCTCGACGTACTCGTCTGCGGCAACCGATCCGTCGTGCGGGAGCGCTCGCATGAGGGCGATCTTGTCGCCACCGCTGGCGTTGACCTCGTAGAAGGGGCTCTCCTGGAGATACTCGTGGAAGAGCTTCGCCACCTTCTTGTGATCGACGCCGCCGCGCGTGCGCATCATCGTGTACTCGAAGATGCCGATCGCCATCGGCGACGGCATGTAGTAGTAGCGGTCCTGGAGGCAGATGTCGATCACCAGGCCGCGTTCGCAGACACCTTCGAGCTGCTCTTCGAGCTTCGCCCGCGGGATGCGGGTCACGCTCTCGAGGCGCTCGAGCGTGGAGAGGCTGTACGGCATCTTAACCACGAGCTCCGCGTCTTCTTCGGAGTAGAGCTCTTTCAGAATGGCGTAGAAGGTCCCGTTCCATGGCGCCCGGATCGTCAGGCCGTCGATCTTCTTCCCGAGTCGCCGATAAAGATCCTTGCCGACGAGGTGACCCATGCCTCCACCTCTCTCACCAATTTTATTCCAACGTTTCGGGAGTAGATGCTCGGTAGGCCAAGGCATCTGTGGGATGCTAGCCCCAATCAACGTCGGCTTCGCTATACTATCCACTAACGGTTTGGATCACTTGCCTTAGTTTGGCACAACCTCAATCTCCCATCCCCGTGGAGGTTACGAAATGCGTGACGACGATCCGCGAAAGACCCAAGTTGGTGACACTCCCAAAGAAAAAGACAATTCACATCATTCCGGCGTCTCGCGACGCGACTTCCTCAAAATCTCCGGTATCTCTGTAGCGGTTCCGCTGGTGACTCGGCCCAAGATGGTCATGGCCTCGGGGCAAGAAGTTCCCGTGCATGGCCCGGGCAAAGTTCCGATGGAGTTCTCTATTAATGGCAAGAGCTACAAGGCGGAACTGGAGCCCCGGGTCATGCTGCTTGATGCACTGCGTGATCAATTCGAACTGACCGGCGCAAAGCGGGTCTGCGATCGCGCCGAGTGCGGCGCCTGCACGGTGCTGATGGACAACAAACCAGTTTATGCCTGTTCCGTGCTTGCCATTGAGGCGCAGTACAAGCCGATTACTACCGTTGAATCTCTGGTGGCAGGTGGGAAATTGCATCCGATCCAGCAGGCATTTGTTGACAATGACGCTTCCCAATGCGGCTTCTGCACGCCCGGATTCGTCGTCTCCTGCAAAGCGCTTCTGGATGCGCATCCGCATCCCACGCCCGAGGACATTCGCCGCGGACTCAGCGGCAATCTTTGTCGCTGCGGAACGTATGCGGGCATCCGCCAAGCCATCGCGCAGGTTGCGCAGAAGGGAGCCTGACTTATGCCAGATTACGCATGGCCTGATGCTGAACACCGCACCTTAATCGGCAAACGCACGACGCGCGTGGATTCTCCCGTCAAGGTCTCCGGAGAAGCGAAGTATACGTACGATGTGCATCGTCCCGGGATGCTTTATGGCAAGGTGCTGCGTTGTCCTTACGCGCATGCCAAGGTCGTGAGCATTGATACCAGTGCTGCGGAAAAAATGCCCGGGGTCAGAGCGGTGCAGATCGTGCAGGGGCCTGGCTCCAACATTCACTGGGCTGGAGACGAGATTGCGGCCGTCGCCGCGGTTGACGAAGGCGTCGCCGAAGATGCAATCCGCGCCATCACGGTGAAATATCAACAATTGCCGCACCTGGTCAAAGATGCCGAACCGCCCGCAGGCAGCGCGCAGGAACAGGGCCCGCTCAGCATGGACGATATCGGCGACATGCTCGACAATCAGGTGCCCACGCGGGAAATGGTCAGCCAGATTCAGCGGTATGGCGTCACGCAAGAGCCCAGCGAAGATGTGCTGAAGGAATTGAAAGACGATGGCGCCCCGGATGAAGTATTGGCGGCTCTGCGCAGTGCCACCGAACATCCCGAGGCCGGAAAGAGGCCGCCATCGAATTACCAGAAAGCGGCTACACAAACGACGGGGGATCCGGACAAATCGTTCTCGGAAGCCGAGGTTGTATCCGAGGGATTGTACGGAATTCCGGTCATTACGCATTGTTGCCTCGAAAGCCACGGCTCGATTTCGGAGTGGACCGATCAGGATCATGTGTTCACGCACATCTCCACGCAGAACGTTTCCGGCATCGCGGGACAGATGGCCGAGCCCTTGAAAGTTCCCGCAACAAATATTCGCGTTCATCAGGACCATATCGGCGGGGGGTTCGGCAGCAAGTTTTCTCCCGATCGCTGGGGAATCTTCACCGCCGAAATTTCCAAGAAAGCGAATGGTAAGCCGGTTCGCTACATGCTGGAGCGCGACGCGGAGCTGAAGGTCGCCGGGGCCCGGCCTTCCGCCTACGCTCGCGTCAAGGTGGCCGCCAAGAAGGACGGCACGGTGACCGCCTGGCAATCCAACTCCTGGGGAACCGGCGGTCCTGGTGGCGGCGGAATGCCACCGATCCCTTACGTCTTTAGCGTTCCCAATTCGCGCCTGGAACATACCGCGATCCGCAATAACATCGGCCCCGCGCGAGCTTGGCGCGCTCCCAACCACCCGCAAGCGGCCGTGCTCACCATGTGTGCGCTCGATGACCTCGCCGCCAAGTTGAACATGGATCCGGTGGAGTTCTTTGGCAAGAACCTGAATCTCACCAAAGCTCGTGAGAACACATATCGGGAAGAGTTGGCCATCGCCACAGAACTGATGGGTTGGAAAGAGAAGTGGCACCCCCGCCCCCAGAAGGCTGATGGCGTTGTGCGTGGCGTTGGCGTGTCATTTCATACTTGGGGAGGCCGCGGCCACGCCAGTGATTGCGATCTGACCATCCATCCTGATGGCTCTGTCGAACTCAAGATGGGCACGCAGGATCTAGGCACTGGGACGCGCACCTGCATTCTCGTCGTCGCGGCAGACACTCTTGGAATCCCGATGGAGGCGATCCAGCTTTTGATCGGCGACACGAATTACCCGCCCTCTGGAGGATCGGGCGGCTCTACGACGATTGGCGGCGTGAGCTCGTCGACTCGTCGCGCGGCTGTGGATGCTCGCGACGCGCTCTTTGCCAAGGTTGCGCCCGCATTGAACGCTCAGCCCGATCAGTTGGAATGCAAGAACGGCCAGGTGAGCGTGAAGGGAGATTCCAGCCGGGCGCTGAGTTGGAAGGAGGCTTGTTCCAAACTCGGCGCGATGCCGGTCACAGTGCGAGGCAAGAATCCCGACCGTACCAAGCCGCCTGACCTCACCAACAGTGGCGTGGGCGGCGTGCAGATGGCGGAAGTGGAAGTGGACTCCGACACTGGCATCGTCAAGGTTAAGAAAATGGTCGCGGTGCAGGATTGCGGCTTGATCATCGATCTCAAAACAGCTGAGTCGCAGTGTTATGGTGCCTTGATCATGGGCATCAGCTACTCGCTTTTCGAAGAGAAAGTCATGGATCCGACTACGGGGCGCATGTTGAATGCCGACATGGAGTTCTATCGCCTGGCCGGTTTAAGCGACATCCCTGAATTGCTGGTGCACATGATGACCGGCAAGGGATATGACGAACGCGGCGTAATTGGGCTGGGCGAGCCCCCGGTCATTTCGCCCGGGGCCGCGATCTCTAACGCTGTCGCCAATGCCATCGGAGTAAGAGTTCCATTCCTTCCGCTCACGCCCGACCGTGTTCTCACGGCGATCGAGCAGAAAGGACGTGCATGATGCGGCCTTTTGAATATGTAAGTCCAAACAGCAGGAGCCAGGCGATCAGCTTGCTCGGTGCAACCTGGGGAAATACTGAGGTCCTCGCCGGCGGCACCGATCTGCTGGCGCTGATGAAGGACGATGTAGTCGCACCCAAACGGCTCGTCAATATTAAAGACGTCGCGGATCTCCGGGGGATTTCTTCCAGTGCGCAAGGCTTGCGCATCGGCGCGCTCACCAACCTCGGCGAACTGGCCGACGATGAGAACGTGAAGAAGAACTATCCCGCTTTGTCAGAAGCATTGCTCGAAGCTGCCAGCCCGCAGATTCGCAATATGGCCACCATTGGCGGGAACGTCTGCCAACGTCCGCGTTGCTGGTATTTCCGCAATGGATTGGGTCTCTTGCCCAAAGACGAGAGCGGAAAAGAATTGGTGGCAATCGGCGAGAACCGCTATCACGCAATTCTAGGCAACCAGGGTCCCGCCAAGTTTGTCAGCCCTTCGACGGTGGTGCCGATCCTGATTGCCTATGGCGCCAAGATCCATCTGGAAGGACCGAAGGGAAAACGTGAGCTTCCGCTGGAAAAATTCTTCGTGATTCCCAAGACCGAGAACGAGCGCGAACACGATTTGCGGCCGAACGAGATCGTGACCGAACTCGTAATCCCTCCCGCGTCGGATTTGAAGGCCGCCCATTACGAAATCCGGCAGAGGGAAGCTTTTGATTGGCCGCTCGCCGTCGCCGCAGTGACGCTCAGACTGCAGGGCTCGAACGTGCAATCCTCCAGGATTGTTCTGGGACATGTCGCCCCCGTGCCGTGGCCCTCTACAGAAGCGCAGCAGGCAATATCCGGCAAACCGGTAAGTAAGGAGATTGCGCAAAAAGCGGCCGACGCTGCCCTTGCGAAAGCCTTTCCACTCAGTCACAACGCGTACAAGGTGAAGCTTGCCAAAGTTGCCGTTGTTCGAGCCATCTTGAAAGCCGCGGGAGGTGCCGCTTGATCAAAGAATCGGAACGCTTCAACACCAATAATCTGAACCTCTGTTCAGCGTTGCGCTGGAAGGGCCAATTCATCCTTGCCGAACCCGATGCCACGGTACCCGCTTGCAATGAGGGCCTGTTCTGGTGCTTGCACACACAGACCTGCATTGGTCCCGATGGCGAACTGGCCGAGCCGGGCAATTGCGGCTCGAAGAACCGCTCCTGTCATGGCACCGGGAAATGCGGGTAAATCGGACCGAGGTTTTGCGCGTCCTTTTGTTTGGGGTTCGCATCAGAAACAGGAGCACTCGGCGTTCAGCCCTCGGCATTTAGCCAGTTCAGGCCAGTGCTCGCTGAATGCTGAATGTTGAGTGCTGAGTGCAACTTCTGAGGGGTTCATTATGCGATTCGCAAATTTGTTAATGGTTGCCTGCCTCGTGGGGTTGTTTTCGATCTCCATGGCGGCGCAAGGGATTCGCGGCGATTACTTGGAGACGCGGAGCGCCGATGTTTACACTGGCCAATGTTTTGCCAATGGCGAGGTAAACCTGGTCGGCAATGAAGCTATTCTGGCATGGCATGTTCGCAGTGGAAGCTGGGACGGTGTTTCGCTTGAAGGATTGACGGTGGCTGCAGCCGTTCGGGCGAATGGAACGCTAGGCGATCCCTATGAGAGCCCGTATCCCGCCAAGGCAGTGCTGCTGGTGGACGATCAAGCCTCCGCACAGCAACGGGCGGCGCTAGTGCATTTTGCCCAGCACATGGGCGGGGAACTCTTGAAGAACGTGGCGCAAGTGATTCCCACCCAAATGGAACTGGTAGTGAACGCCGAGCACCATGGAACCGCCATGCTGCGGGCCGGCAGGTTCGCTACGATTCAAACGCGAGGCATCGGCGACAAGGATCATCTTTGCGGCAATGAAGTGACCTTCTATCCGCCCTTGACTGAAACTGCGCACTCCATGCCGGCTGTGGCCTTGACCGATTCTTTTTCCGGTCCCGGCCTGGGTGTGTCGTGGGACCTTCACGGCAAGCGCAGCGCATTCGTGGGCACATTCGCTCGATAGCAAATAGGAAGCAAATTGCAAAATCGTAAAGCGTCGCTGGCTACGACTGCTGTGCTGATGACGCTCTCCTTGCTGTGCTCTGCGCAGAACGGCAAAGTGGAGAGCGTCGGCCCATTGACCGAGAGCGCCGTTTCCGAGCAGGTGCGGCAGAGTCTGGAACCAAGAGGTTATCGGCTCACGCTGGATGATCCCAAACCTTCCTGCGAGCTCTGGCTTCGAAAAAGTGTTCCGGCGCAAGCTAACAAAAGCACCGAGCTGGCCTACCCACAGTTCGCTGAGTCTACGTTGCTGGGGGTAATACACTTCCCCCAGGCGGCAGCCGATTTTCGAGGACATCCAATTCCTGCCGGCTTCTACACGATGCGCTACGAACTTCTTCCCGATGACGGCAATCACCTCGGAGTCGCTCCCAATCGGGACTTCGTGCTACTCATTCCTGCGCAATCAGACCCCGACGCTAACGCCGCATTCAAGTTTCAAGAACTGGTGAACATGAGTGCAAAGACGGCGGGCACAAAACACCCCAGTCCCCTCAGCTTGCCTCCTGCAGACAAGCCCGTACCCGGAACCGTGAATAAAGATGATCAGGACCACTGGATTTTCTCGGCTTCTTTGAAGCTCGCGCCAGGCGAAGAACTCCCCTTCGCGCTCATAGTGAAAGGGACTGCCCAGCAATGACTCGCCGCCCACGAGTTTAAGAGCCGGAGAGGAGGTGCTTGTGCTTCCCAGCCTCGAAGGTCTGGCTCTCCAAACCGCGTGTTCACAATTCCGCAAATCGAGAGGATGAATAACGATAAACGCCCTGGTAGTGTTGACCTGCGCTTCCGGGTGGATGGTCAGCAAATCCTGTCGCGCCCACGCTCAGCCAATTCCCGGTTTGTCGGCCACTTTTCCTTTGCCGGATTATGTAGGGTTTGCCCGTCATCCGACCGTGATCCGTTTGGGCAAGTGTTCGATCAGTAAGAAAGTTGGCTGGCCAAGTTTTCTACACAACTGGACAGCGGAAAGCACGTCCGTCAGTCTCGCCACTCGGCGCTTTTGGACGCAGATGCACCATGCAGCGCTCCAGCGCGTGTAAAGACTGGAAAGTGTCCTCAATGGCGCTCTCCTCCTGCAGATGATCCCCCGCAGTCTGGAAAAGCTCACGGGCACGCACCACCAATGCTTTCTTGGCTTCGTCAATCCGCTGCGCCATGCGTCCCTCGTCCGTCTCAAAGAGTGCGGCCACATAGAGCGCTCGCCAGGACGGTGATGCACGCAGATCCGGGTGGCAGTCGATGTCTCCAATTGCTCTTGTCTTCAGTAATACGCGATTAAAGTTCGGAAAGAAGTGGCGAAATGATCGCATATTGAACCTCCGGAACTGCTGTTCTCGCCCACGGCAACGTTGCCATAAAGACCAATGTCCTCGTCGATCCGCGGAGGAGTTCTAAGCCGCCGGACCCTCTTCCATGCGCGGCCGAGGTGCCGGCAATTCAGGCAGCGCGACCCCCAACCACTGCCCCAACCCGCGAAAATGGTTGAGCCAGGCCTCATTTACCACTCCCTCTCCGTTGCCTGCGACCGCCTGCGAAAGTTCGTAATACGCGTTCTGCGACTTCCAGAGATTCAGTTCGAAGGGGTGGACTCGCGACAGCGCGATCACGTTTTCCACCTCTTCCAGAGTTTCCAGATTACCGGGGTTCCGCATCCAGCGGTCCATAAGTCCGTTCAATCGCTGTCGCAGTGCAGGTTCCAGGTGGGAGGCATCCAGGCTAAACCCACTTCGCTGGACCACATCCAAGAGTGACCGGACCGCTTCCAACTCCGTTCCTTGATCTGCCAAAGCGCGGCGCACGGCAGTGGCCAGCACAAACTCGGTAGTAAGCCGCAAAATTGGCGGGAGGGGAAACTGCAGCTCTGACAAGAAGCACATCAGCGGCGCGTGGTCCTCGTACGCGCGGCGGTACAGCGCCTCGGCATCGCTCAGCGTCGAATCAACGATCTGGCTGACAATCTTTCTGCGTTCGTCTTGAAACAGCGATTTCAGTGAATAGGTTGAGCCGTAGAAGTAACGGTCAATCAGGCGCAGGCACGCGGGGAGATCAGCCCCGGAAAACGCTTTACAGGCCTGATCCACAAATTCTTCGAACAATGGGTCGTCACCGAGCGGACGCACGCCCGCGCTCAGATTGTGATCGCCAAAGTGAAGCACTCCGAAGCCCACTCTCAAGGAAGTGTCCGTCGTATCCGATGTGAGCAGAGCCACGCCCGCCGCAAACTTCGTTTTGCCGGACTGCAAAACCTGGGACTTTTCCAGTGCGACCTGATAACAGAAGATGGAGTCTCGTCCGTGGTATTCGCCGAAGATCGAGCTGATGGCGTAATGCGCGCCCACCCCAACCAGATCCAGCATGGTGGGTTTGATGAACCGCTCGTAGGCGTGCCGGCCATTTCCGCAACCGGGCACGTTGCTCCAGGCTTCCTGCAAGCGCTGCAGGAAGGCCTCTTCCCGATCCTCGCTTGTGACCTGCCGGCTCAACTGCAAAGCCCGGGCCGCATACTGCAGGATCTGCAACGTGGCCGGACCGGTCAGATCATCGAAAAACCAGCCGCAACTGGTGTACATCAGCATGAGGTGGCGCTGCATTTCCAGCAGGCGCAAAGCTTCCACCTGCTCAGCCGGGGAGAGCGGCCGTAGGGTGTGCTGCGCGAAGAAAGCGTCTTTGTTTTGGGAGGTACGATCGAGCACCACCTGGATGTAGTCGTTGCGCGCGTCCCAAGGATCGATGAACAGTCTGGCGCCTCTCGCCTCGTACACGGCGCACAGGTCGTCGCGAAGCCAGTCCAGTGCACTTCGCAAAGGACGGCGCCATTGCTGATTCCATGAATTGCCATCGCCTGATCTGCAGCCGCAATCGTTTACCCATCGTGCAACGCCGTGCAGACAACTCCAGGAAGTCTTCTCGAGGATCTCCACTTCCTGTGCCGGCGGATGCATGGCCAGGTATTCGCCATAGTTGGTGATTTGGGCAAGTTGGTTGCGTTCCAGGTAATCGAGGGTGTACGCCAAGGCCATCTCGCCATGCGGATGATGATGGCCGTAGGTTTCGCCATCGGTGGCAATGTGCACGATCTGCGGCCAGTGGCGCTCCGCGTTGAAACCGCTCAGCAGTCGGTGTGCAAATCGTTCCCCATCCGCGAGAAGGTTCTCGAAAGCGACGGCATGCGAGATGGGTCCGTCGTAGAAGAACAAGCTGAGTGTGCGTCCCGAAGGAAGGTAGCACTGGTAAGCACGGGTGGGATCGATCCTGCTTCCTTCCACACTCTGCCATTCTTCCCAAAGCCGGTTACGCATCCGGCGAGCCTGGTGAGGAGCCAGCACGGTGAACTTGATTCCGGCTTCGCTGAGAAGTTCGAGGCTTTCCACATCAACGGCAGTCTCCGGCAGCCACATGCCCTCCGGATCGCGTCCGAAGCGGCGCTGGAAGTCGCGGATCCCCCACTTGATCTGGGTGCGCTTGTCGCGAGTGTTGGCCAGCGGCAGAATGATGTGGTTGTAGGCTTGGGCTAGCGCTGATCCGTGACCGGAGAAAAGCTCCTGGCTCTGCCGGTCCGCCGCAAGGATCCGATCATAAGCCTGGGGCGCGTTCTGCTCCATCCAGGAAAGCAGCGTCGGACCAAAGTTGAAGCTGATGCGGGCGTAGTTGTTGACGATTTTCGCAATTCTGGACTGTCCGTCTAGAATCCGCGCGGCCCCGTTGGGCAGGTAGCACTCCGCCGTGACCCGCTCGTTCCAATCATGGTAGGGAGAAGCGGAATCTTGTAGCTCGACCGCTTCGAGCCACGGATTTTCCCGAGGCGGCTGGTAGAAATGACAATGGATGCAAACATAACGCTGCATCGCGCCGAAGCTCCCGCGATCGACCCACGCAGCATGGAGAATACGTTCTTGCCTGCGAGGCCGTCCTCGCGCAAGAAAAAGGGGGAACAGGCGGATCAACCCCGCCGTCTCCCCCACACAGGCAACAGTAGCGCTGCGTCGCACACGGGGGTAGAGACATCTGTGGTTCCCCCCACGGCTGAGCCAGTCTAGGCGCGAGGGCGAAGAGTGCAACGATTAATCTGACGATAGAGCACAGACCCTTCGCCCGATCACCAAGACGGCGGGTCTGGTCTCAAACCTGTCCCTGACGCAGAGTTGGCAACTCGCAACCGGGTCAGATCTGGTTTCGTCCGTATTGTCGGCAACCCTCCCCTTACCGGATTAGGGAAGAGTTGCCCGTGATCCGGGGCACAATGCACACAGAATCTCTGACTCCAGCGGCGAGGCGGGGCTGAGCTGCTCTTATTTCAACATCTCGTCGATAGTCACGATATCAGTTAGCCCGGAGCAGCCGTAGATCGCCGGTAGAATGCGATCCGCCGGGTGGATGCGTCGCAATTGTGCGACTCGCTCCGTTCCCGCCCGATAAGCCGGAAGATACATTCGGCCGAGTAAGGGATGGCGTCCCCAAGCGCCAGAGAGTTTGTCGGCGCGCTCCTCGGTGACGAGAAAGTCGCGACGCAGCGTGGCCGCGACTTCCGCCTGTGGCCTTCCCTCACCCCAGGTTAGATACGACGACTGGTTCTTGGCATCGTCTTGCAACAGGGCCAGCAGCACTCCGATCTGCAAATCTTCGTCGGGCAATTGCTCGACTTCGGTGACGCCGTGCGCGATCAAAATCGCGTTATTGGCAATGCCCTCGAACAGCGTCGCAGCGCGGGTGTTCATCGTCAGCACGGTCGTCTCAAAGCCGGCCTTCCCGCGCACGTACAAGTCCTGCAGATAGGCGAAGGTGGTGACGTGGCCGGGCACAACCTCGTGACTGACAAGATGTTCAAACTCGGGAAACGAAATCTGCAGCGAGGCATTGATCTCGTAGGTGGCTTCATATTGGGGCGAGCCGTCCGCATTGCGGGCCCGCCCAATGTAATTCATGGAGCCGGAGAACCAGGCATCTTTGATGGGCAGAAAGTCGATGTTCGCGCGCGGCACCGGCGCCAGTTCTTTCGGGAGGTAGGGCAGCAGATTCTTGGCGCAGAGGTGGTCAAGCTGCGCGATCACCGCCGCGCTCAGAGCGCGCACCGATGCCAACGGGGCCACGCGCTCACGGCGCCAGCCGTCGACCGCCTTTAACAGCGCGTTCGAGTCCGACGATGCATAGCCAGCCCGCCCGAGCAATTCGGCAACGCGAGCGCGTTTTTTCTCCGGCTTGGAAGGCTCGGGCGGCTTGCCCGTCGCGGCTTCCACACAGCGAGAGTAGGGAACCGGCTCGCCTTTGCCCAGGACTTCCATCGCCAGGTCCCACATGACGTCGAGGCAATCCGCCAGGCTGATGAGATAAGGCTTGCGCAGGGCGCCGGCGGTTCCTGCGAGCTTTCCTGCTTCTTCGCGGATTCCCGCGATAGCTTTGGGAAGATTCACTTCCCGAAGATACTGCTCTACCGCATCGCGATCTACGTTTTTGCCCGAGACACCTCCGCAGTCGCGCAGCCGTTTCGCGGCTGGATGCGTGTAGGCAACGGGCAGGGGTTCGTCGGAAAACCAGCAATCGGCGATGAAGCGTCCTGTGCCTGAGGGGCACATGACGTCGCCACCCCAAAGCGTGTCAATACCGAGAACTGCATCTGCGACAAATCGTCCTAGCGAATCCATGCGAACCTCCTCATTCTTTCTCAGCGGAAACTTTCTTTAGCGAGCCGAACCATACGTACAGACAAAGCCCAACAAACAGCAGCGCGGAAACGATTTGGGATACGGCGTTGTTGGAGTAGAAAGACGTTTGAATCCACTCTTCCTTGAAGTTCGGCAGCACGCGCAGCGCCGCCCCAATCACGCCGCCGAGTGCGCCGCCCGCCATCAAGCCGCTGGCAAGGACGATACCGCGCTCGCGGATGGTGCTGCCGTGCTCGCCGCCGGTCTTCACCCCGCGCTTGTTCACCAGGTGCGAGAGAAATCCACCGCTCAGGATCGGCGTGGTGAGTTGCAGCGGCAAATAGATGCCCAGCGCGAACACCATGGAAGAGAGGCCGAGCATCTCCAGCACTACGGTGACCATGGCGCCGATGCCGAACAACATATAGGCGACCGGCTGGCCGCTCATGAATCCCGACACCACCGCTTTCAGGGCGGAGGCCTGCGGCGCCACCAGGACTTGGCGCGGGTCGCCGGGCACGGCTTCTCCGAACTGGAAGGCCTTGGCCAGCAGGATAATGGTTAACCCGGCAGTGATGGCCGCCGCGGTGACTCCGATGAACTTCACCTTCTCCTGCGCCGAAGGCGTGGAACCGATCCAGTAGCCGGCTTTCAGGTCGGTAATAAATTGTCCCGAAGCGCACAGGGCTACACAAACCATGCCGGCCAGGGCCATCACGAAGAACATGCCGGTGGTTCCGGAGAGTCCGAACTTCAGCAACACCAGGGCGGATACGATGACGGTCAGCAAGGTCATGCCGCTGGCCGGGTTGTTGGCGGTGGTGGCAATGGCGTTGGCAGCCACCGTGGTGAAGAAGAATGAGAAGAGCAACGTCAGCACCAAGCCTAACGCCACCACGGTCCACGAAACATGAAGTTGTCCGAAGAAGACGGCCACTGCGATTGCCCCCAGCACCACGCCGAGGAGGATGGTGGTGATGGGAATGTCACGGTCCGTGCGTTCCATGTGCGGCGCTTCGCCGTGGCGGAAGGCGTGCAGCGCGATGCCGAACGATCCGGCCACCACGCGCAGCGACTTAAGGAGGCCGGCGATCCCGGCACTCGCGATGGCGCCCACAGCGATGAGGCGCACGTAATTGCGGTAGATGTCCGAGGCCGCCATGTGCGAAATGGGGATGGTGGCCGGATACACCGTCACGTCGCCCATGTGGCTGCCGATGAACCAGATCAGCGGGACGAGCACAAAGTTCACCAGAATGCCGCCCGCGCAAAAGATGAGGGCAATGCGCAGGCCCATCACGTAGCCCAGGCCGAGGATGAAGCTGATCGCATCGAAATTGAAGACCATGCGCCCACGATCGGCCAGCGATCGCACTGCGGGCAAGAACTGGAAGTTCAGGTACTCCCTCCAGACGTGGAAGGTGGTGACAAAAAAGTCGTAAACCGCGGCGATGACGGTGGCCTGCAGCAGCAGTTTGGCCTGGGAACCGCCCTTCTCGCCGGTGACGAGGACTTCGGTGATGGCGGTGGCCTCCGGGAAGGGAAACTTGCCGTGCATTTCGCGCACAAAGTAGCGCCGCAGCGGAATGACGAAGAGGATGCCCAGGCAGCCGCCGGCCAGGCAGATGAAAATGGTTTGCACCGGATGCGGGTCGAGGTGGAGAGCGTAAAGCGCCGGCACGGTGAAAACAGCACCGGAGACCACGGCCGCGGAGGCACCGCCCATGCCGGTGATGATCATGTTCTCCAGCACGGTGGAGCGCCGCTGGTAGACGCGCGCCAAGCCGATGGCGAGGATGGAGATGGGGATCGCCGCCTCCATCCCCTGCCCGACCTTGAGGGCGGAATAGGCCGACGCTACGCTAAAGATGACGCACAACAACGTGCCCCACAGCACCGCGCGCCAGGTCACCTCTGGTGGCACCATGCTGGCGGGCACCAGCGGCATGTAGATTTCGCCGTCCTTCAACGGCTGATAGGCGTTCGCGGGAAGCGACTTGCTTTCGACTTCGGCCATGCAGGAACGAGCCTCCTGACCGGGGGGCGAAACGTTCGGCCGTCATCGTTGCCCCATCGCGGTTTCCTTCGGGAGAAAGAGGGCGCTATTTATTCGTCAGTAAGTCAAACATATGGTGCGGTGGTACAGCAAGGACGGAGGTCACACACGACGGGACTATTGCTGTACGGAGGCGGGCTGCGACGCAGGCGCGGGAGTGTTCTCGGCCAGCGCTGCGGAAAAGAAAAATGCGCTGACAAGAGCAACGGAGGCAAGCCGCGGCTTCGGGGCGTCCAGCCTTCGCCGCGCTATTTCCGGTACACGACGCCATTCTTCATGACGAAGCTGACGCGCTGGAGCACGGAGATGTCCTGCAGCGGATCGCCGGGGACTGCGATCATATCGGCGTAGAAGCCAGGCTTGAGCTGGCCGATTACGTCCTGCCGTCCCAGGAGACGCGCACCGTTCAACAGGCTGGCGCGGAGCACATCAGCGGCGGGCATTCCGTACTTCACCATCAACTCAAACTCGCGCGCCTGGGTACCGTGCGGAAAGGGGCCGACATCGGAGCCTACCGCCATGGGAACGCCAGCCGCCAGTTGCTTGCGAAACTCGCCGGCATGGAAGGCCAGCATGGCGCGCTCACGCTCGGCCAGGGCGGGCGAGTCGGCATGGGCAGCGAAGTACTCGGAGATGGCAAAGGTGGGTACAGCGTAGATCTGCTTCTCCCGCATGATGCGCATGGTTTCAGGGCTGAGCTGGTCGGCGTGATCGATAGAGGCGACGCCTGCCTGGGCCGCGTAGAGAGCTCCGGGCTCCCCGGTGCAATGGACGCCCACGCGCTTTCCCACGCGCGCCGTTTCCTGGACGGCGGCTTCGAGCTGGGCCTCGGTGTACTGGTAAGGCGTGGTGAATTTGCCATCGGCAAAGTGATCGGCGCCGGTTTGATAAATCTTGATGAAGTCGGCGCCCTCCTTGAGCTGCTGCCGTATCACGGAGACCAGTTCGCCGGCATGGTTGGCGTAAGTGGCATTGGAGGAAATGTGCTCGGCGGGATTGAAGTGGATTGCGTCTTCATGGCCCCCAAGAATGCTGATGGCGTTGCCGCTGACGCTCATGCGCGGGCCGGGAATCAGTCCGGAGTCGATGGCATTGCGCACGGCGGAGTCCGCCGATCCCGCGCCCTCGGTTCCCATGTCGCGCTCGGCCGTGAAGCCCGCCATCAGATCTTCGCGGGCCGCGATTTCGGCGAGGATCGTGCGCTCGGGTACGGATTCAGCGACGGTCTGGAGGTCCTCAGCTCCAGGATGAAGGAAAAGATGGACGTGGACGTCGATGAGCCCGGGCATCAGAGTTGCCGCGCCCAAATCGATCACCGTGGCACCGTCGCGATGGGCAACCGAGGAACCGGCTTCAACAATGCGATTGCCGCGCACGAGCACCTCGCCGGGGCTAACCAGGGTGCCATGCTCCACATCAAGGATGTGGGCTGCGTGGAGCACGATGGCGTCGTTAGCGGGAGTGCCGGTGGGAGCGGCGGGAGATTGAGCCTGGCACGCATATACAGTGGCGAGAGCCAGGATGAAGACGAACGCAGTTGCGGCGGAGCGCAGGGATAGGAACATGCGCCAAATACTAGCACGCTGGCCGTCAGCCCATCCGCACTCGTAGTGCAACGGCTCAATGGGATCGAGGCAGGCCTTCCCGCACCGGGTAGCAGTCAAAGAGGACCGAGATGCCTGCAGCAAAACACCAGGTCCATGGCGATTCCTGTGAGGCCACCGCTGCGCTCAAGAATACGGCTTCAGCGAGGAATCTGGAGAGGACGCGTTGGGAAGAGCGCGTCCCAATGGTCATGAGAGAGAAGATCCAGCACAACATCTAGGTACGACAAAAGATCATTGCCGATTGGCGAGCGCTGGTATAATGCACATCCCGTCGGTGTGTACGAAACGGATTGGCACGCTCTGTATCCCTGGATCAGAAGCTTGGTATTTACGAGCAACGCGGAAGGACACACGGTCACGATTTGGACGATTGGCTCCAAGCCGGGTGCGAGATAAAGGGCATGCAGGCAAAAGCGGCATAGCTACCGGCAGTCCTCAAAAGCGGCTGGCGGGTCGGCGGGGCTGGTCGCAGGTGACGCTCGTTAAGACGCCCCGACTGGCCCCAATATCGTTCGGAGATCAAGGCGGTGTGCGCGATGCCAGAGGGCCGAACATCGAGAGAGGATGTTGCGCTGTGGTGTTCGGCCGCTGTCATGGCTCTCCTGCTCTTTCTATTGGCTCCGCAGTTAAGCGCTGATAACACGGGCAGGGTGGTCACCGTGGTGATATCTGTGGCTATCTTTGCATGTAGCATCCAGCCGACGCTGCATTCACCTTGGCTGCACAGCGATGTCACTCGCAGAATTGTTTTGTGTTTCGTTGCAGTTGGAATAGCAGCATTGGGGTGGATACTTTGGCCCTATTCGTTGAATGTCAGTCCGACCAATGTCAGATTTGCAAGCAGAGGTGCTGCTGGTCAGACCTACAGCTTTCGGTTCACTAATCGATCTGACAAAGACCTTTATGCTTCTCAACTGAAGTTTCGCATCCATAGTCGGACACTGTCCGGCAAGGATTTCCTGATACATATCCCGCCTGCAAGTCGTGAAGCATACGGCGAGGGTGTTGTCGGGGCGCAACGTTTCGCCGGCATTCAGGGTTTTCTTTGCCACGACAGTTATCAGCGTCCTGTGTTTTCGATATCTGTGTTTCACTTGGCTCCTCGTGAGTCACGAGAGATCACGATTACTAACGGCCGGGCAGGAAGCGCAAAAGTGGGGGCAACCACAGGCTTCTTTTCGACCTCCCTTCAGCCGCTCACGATAAATGGAAACGTAGATTCCACTCCGTTTCGTAGCGACGAAGCCCTCAGTGATTGTCAGCCGCTCGGCTTCTCTTGATCTGATGGTTGCGTCACCGTCACCCGCCCACTAACTATTGGTCAGACGCCCCGCCGAATAGCGGAACTGCAGAATCCCGGCACACAACAGGCCCGCTGGCTCTTTTCAAGGCTGTTCCTTCGAAAATGGATTTGACTTTGAGGCTTCGCTCAACAGAGCACGGGCTTGTGATCAGCGTTTCTTGTTGGGCGGCGCGAGCTCTTTTTCGAAGAATTCGGCTGCCATTTCGGCGACCTGATTGTGCACCGCTTCGCGATCAACGCCAGGGTTATCCACGAACAATTTTGGAAGCTGTTTCTTTTCGGCATCGGCGCCGACGTCGAGGAACGACATTTCCTCGAAGTGAAAGGCCAAGCCCGAAACCCGCCTAGACAATTTTGGCCCCACGAGCGGTTCGCTTCCGGAATCGTGGCTGCGCCAGTTTCTGGTTTGCCCGTCACTCGGGACATTCGCCGGGCTGAGCCCGCTACCGGATCACGACAGCAGGCCGTGCTCGCGCAGTTTTCGGTACAAATTCCGCTCGCTGATTCCGAGAATTCTGGCCGCGTTTCCGCGGTGACCCTTGCTGGCTTCGATCGCCAATCGGATGTGTGTGAGCTCCGCTTCTTCGAGCGTCGGCAGCGGAGCGTCCTGCGCAAAGGGACTGGCCGGCGGAGCAGGCTTCGAATTCCGCAAGGCGGCGGGGAGGTGCTCCGGCAGAACAATAGAGCCCTCACAGAGCACCAGGGCCGCTTCGACTACGTGCAGGAGTTCGCGCACGTTCCCAGGCCAGTTGTGCCGTCGCAGGAGTTGCAGGGCCTCTTCGCCGATCTGTTTGCTGGAGCCGAAGCGCTCGTTGAGGACGGTCACGAAGTGTTGTGCCAGCAGATCCACGTCCGCCCCTCGGGCGCGCAGGGGCGGCACCTCCACTGTGATCGTGCTCAGGCGGTAAAACAGGTCCTCGCGGAAAAGGCCCTGCCGCACCATCGAGGGCACATCGCGATTGGTCGCGGTCAGAATCCGGACATCCACTCGAATTTCCCGGGTGCTGCCGACATGGCGGAACGTGGAGGTATCGAGCACGCGCAGTAGCTTGGTCTGGGTCGCTGGGCTCACTTCTCCGATCTCGTCGAGGAAGATGGTTCCGCCGTTGGCGACTTCGAACAATCCGGGCTTGGCGCGGTCTGCTCCGGTGAATGCGCCACGCTCGTGGCCGAACAGTTCGCTCTGCAGCAGGCTTTCCTGCAGCGCGGCACACTCGACCACCACGAACGGTCGCGACCGGCGGGAGCTGCGAGCGTGAATCAGCTTGGCCACCCATTCCTTTCCCGCGCCCGTCTCGCCCGTTATGAGCACGGTCGAATCGCTGGGGGCCACCCGATCGATCAGATTCAGCAAGCGGCGGAATTCCGGGCTGTCGCCGATGAAAGAATTGCCGAGATGCGGGGGAGTCAGAACCCGATCGAGGAGATTCGCTCGCTGGCGCAGTGCTCGCCGTTCAAGCGCCCTTTGAATGCGAATTTGGAGTTCATCCAGCGGGCAAGGCTTCACCACGTAATCGAAGGCGCCGATACGGATCGATTCGATGGCGGTATCGATGGACCCGTGTCCGGTCAACATGATGACCTCGGTTGCCGGCGTAGCGGCCTGGATGGCCTTCAGCGCCTCAAGCCCGCCCATTCCGGGCAAGCGCAGGTCGAGCAAGACAACTTCGGGTTCCGCCGCCGCGACGCGCCGGATTGCCTCCTCACCCGTACCCACCGCGTCAACTTCGTAGCCGAGACGACTCAGTTCGCCCGCCATCACCTGCCGGAATGCGGTATCGTCATCCACCAGAAGGAGCGACGGGGGCTTCATAGTCCGTCCTTCGTTTGCGGACCGGAATCGATTGCCGGGATCACGACTTCGAATATAGACCCCTTTCCAGGAGTACTCTCGACCACGATGTTCCCTCCCCAACTCCGGACCGCGTTCAGCGACAGAAACAGACCGAGACCAGTGCCGCCCTGGCGGAGGCTGAAAAAAGGCTCGAAGATCTTTTGCCGGTATTCCGGGGCAATCCCGCATCCGTCATCCGTGACGCGAATGTGCACAGCATCCCCGCCTTCGGTGGCAACGACGACCTTGCCGCCCGGTTTCGAAGCCTGAATCGCGTTGAGCAGAAGATTGACCAGCAGGTTCTGCAGCTCGGCATCGTCGGCCCGGACGTGCAGGGTCGTCGCGGACGGCCGCACTGCGACTTCCACGGAGCCGGCGCGCGCCGTGGGATCGACGAGCCTCTGGGCGCCAGCGATGGCCGCACCCAGGTCCACGATATCTCCGGCATGCGGCTGTCCGCGCGACAGGCGCAGGAAGTGCTGGGTGATGCCGCGGCAGCGCAGGATCTGTTCGCGCGCGATCGTCGCATTCTCACGGATTCTGGCCTGATCCATTTGCCCGCTCTGCCCGAGAGGACTCTCGCGGAGGATTCCCTCCACGCACATCAGGGTCGTTGCCAGCGGGGTGTTCATCTCGTGCGAGAACCCGGAGGCCAGAACTCCGACCGATGCCAGGCGGTAAGACTCGGCCAGCTTCGCCTCGGCGGCGCGCCGCTCGGAAATGTCGCGCCAGACTTCCACGACTTGAACCAGCCGCCCCGAGGCATCCAGAATCGGGGAAGCGTGGATTTCTTCCCAGGCCACTGTGTCGTTGCCGGTTTTGCGTTCGCAGATCCGGACCTGGCGCGCACCCGACCGCAGGCAGGCAAGCGTAGGGCAGTCGGACAGGTTGCAAGGCCCTGGTCCAAGTTCGTAGCAGCAGCAGCCCAGAACCTGCTCGCGCGAGTTGGCGGCCCGCTGCAGAAAGGCGTCGTTGGCCGCCATGATCTTTCGTTCCGGGTCGAGCACTACGATCCCGTCATCAATGCTGTTGATCACCGTTTCCAGGCGCTCCCGCTGGGTGCGGACTTCGCCTACAAGGCCTGACACCGAGTCCGCCATGGCGTTGAACTCCGTTGCCAGCCACGCCAGCGTGTCCGAGCCTTCCGCGGGCACGCGCCGCTCGAGGTCGCCCTTGGAAATCAGGCGCGCCGTGGTTTCAAAACGCTGTAAGCGCCGCAACACCGACACCCGGATCACCAGCGCGATAGCCCCCACTATGACGAAGGTCAAAGCGCCAGTGCCGGCGACCATCCAGCGCAGGTCCCGCGTCATCGCCGCGCGGACCTCTCCGGCGTTGTAGTCCAGAATCAGGATGCCGTTGATCTTCTGGCCGGGATCGTGGCAGCGGTGACACTCCTCGCGGTTACGAATCGGCACGACGGTTCTCAGAATCGTTCCGCCCCGGGTTTCGATCACGCGGCTGGATCCGCGGCGTTCCGGAGGATCGCGATGGCAGGCCTGGCAGGTGGGAGAGTCGATGCGGAAATCGTTCCCCACGTTCCCCGGCTTACTCGAATAGCGTTCCACGCCATTGCGGTCCAGCACTACCAGTTGTTCGACGCGCGACTGTTTCCCGAAGCTCTCGACCATTTGCGCGATCAGGGTGCGGTCATTCCCCACCATCTGGTGCTCGAGCGCGGTGCGGATCAATTCGCCTTCGGCAAGCGCACTGCTGTGTGCGGTTTCGAGAAGGCTTTGAAAATGATGAACCGAAAAGATGTAGGCGGCGACCGTGCACGCCACCACCACCGCTGCGGTGACACCGAGCGCGAGGCCGACCGTCATGCTGGCAAAACGCAGCTTGATCATGCTGCCACGGAGATGGCGGGATCATGGCACACGCGCAGACAGGCGTCAACAACTGACAACTACGACTGACAAATAGTCAGGCTCGACCTGACATAGTGGCAGTCCGATGTTTCGCACATTCCCACTTTGTCTGAAGGAAGAGGACTTAGGCCCCGGCCAACGCTGGCATGGCACGTGCGATAAGAAAAGTTGTAGGAGGGTTTCTGCCATGGAAATGCTCTTGATGGGATTGTGCATGGCCGTATTTGGGCTGGGCATCGCGGCTCTTGCGTTTGGAGCCGCCACGCGTTCGGAGTCCTCCGATTCACCTGTGCAGCCGCAGCCTTCGTTGGTCAAGCCGGTTGTCCCGGCCCGCTTCTTCTCAGACCGTGCTGCGGCCATGCCAACTATGCCGCCGGGTATCCCGCCCCAGCAGGTGCCCATCGAGGTCCTGCTGCTCCAAATTGAAAATCATGTTCGGATGGAGCAGGCGGCCGCGGAGATGTTCCTGGCGTTCCCCTCGCAGGCCCGGTTGCACAGCAAGACCACTTCGCCGTTTGTGAACTGAGAGAGTAGCTCATGACGCATGAACTGCTGAACGGCCTCACGTCGGCCGAGGCCAAGCAGGTTCTGGGACTTGGCACCAGGCTGGTCGTTCCCGCCGGAACCAAACTGTTCGGGCTGGGAGACCCAGCCGATCGTCTGTTCCTGACCGAACGCGGCCGCATCCGGCTTACCCTGCCCATGCAGGTCCGCGGCCGGGAAGAAGATGTTTTCGTGGAAGAAAGGTCTCCTGGTCAGACCGTGGGCTGGTCGGCCCTGATTCCGCCCTACCGGTTCACCCTTACAGCCACGGCGGCGCTGCTCGAAGCGGAAGTGATCGTCTTGCCGCGGGAGGGATTGCGTGAGTATTTTGCTGCGAATCCAGCGGCTGGGTACAAAATCGCCCTGAATCTGGCAGTCGTCATTGGACATCGCCTGCAATTGTTCCAGACGATGTGGGTGCGCGAGATGCAGCGTACCGTCGAAGTGCGTTCGGTTTGACCTGGTGAATCGGCCCGTGATTGTGACAATGACGTTCCGGATGCTGAGTGGTGCCTGCCGCAGGAGGCGCAGTGAATGACCGCTGATCAACTTTCCCAACCCGAACCTACGCGCCGCCGTGTGATTGGAATCTTCCTCGGCGGCGGCCTACTCGCCTCTTTTGCTTCTTTCCTCTATCCCGTGCTTCGCTATCTTGTCCCTCCGGCGGTGGCAGATCTCGGTGGGGACGAGATCGTCGCCGCCAAGCTCACGGAGCTAAAGCCGAACAGCGGAAAGATTTTCCGGTTTGGTAATCGCCCCGGTCTGCTGATCCGCACCTCCAGCGGAGAGTACCGTGCTATGTCAGCGACCTGCACGCATCTATCCTGCACCGTGCAGTACCGCGACGATCTGCGTCAGGTCTGGTGTGCCTGCCACAACGGTAAGTACGATCTCAACGGCCGAAATATTTCGGGCCCTCCGCCGCGCCCGCTGGAAGGCTTTGAGGTGCAGGTGCGAGGCGACGAGATCTTCGTAAGGCGCCGGCGGGAGGCTTAATAAAAATAAGATGAGTCCTCTCCGCAACGTGCGCAGTTGGCTGGACCAGCGCTTCGGCTGGGATGACCTGATCGCCCCGTTGCGGGAAAAAACGGTTCCTCTCCACCGCCTCTCTTATTGGTACTTTCTCGGGGGTATCACCCTCTTCTTGTTCGTCATCCAGGTGCTGACCGGGATCCTGCTGCTTCTGTATTACCGGCCGGGAGCGAACGAAGCCTTCGAGAGCGTGCAGTACATCATGACCCGTGTGCAGTTTGGCTGGCTGATTCGGTCGATCCACTCCTGGTCGGCCAATCTCATGATTTTTACTGCTTTTGCGCACATGTTCAGCGTGCTGTTTCTCAAGGCCTACCGCAAACCCAGGGAGCTGACCTGGGTGAGCGGTGTGCTTCTTCTATTTCTTGTCATGGGCTTTGGCTTCAGCGGGTATCTGCTGCCCTGGAACACGCTGGCCTTCTTCGCCACCAAGGTAGGCACCGAGATTACCGGGCAGGTTCCGATCGTCGGTAAGCCCATGATGATCTTTCTAAGGGGTGGTGAAGATGTGACGGGGGCCACGCTGACGAGGTTCTTTGGATTCCATGTCGCCGTGCTTCCCGGAATTGCAACCTTGCTGCTCCTGCTGCACCTGTTACTGGTGCAACGTCTTGGCATCAGCATTCCCCCGAAACTGGAAGCGCAGTGGACCGCGAATCCGTCGGCCAAGCGCGAAATGAAGTTCCTGCCTAACTTCTTGCTGCGGGAATTGATGGCCTGGTACGTGGCCCTGGGAGTGCTGGGCGCGTTGGCAGCAGTCTTCCCGTGGAACCTCGGCGTCAAGGCAGATCCTTTTGTGTCGGCCCCAGCGGGAATCAAGCCCGAGTGGTACTTCCTCTTCATGTTTCAAACGCTGAAGCTCATCCCGTCCAAAGTGTGGTTCATCGACGGCGAGATTCTCGGTGTACTGGCTTTCGGCCTGGTCGGCTTGCTGTGGATTCTGCTGCCTTTTCTTGAGAGTGATCAACCCTCACGCACGAAACGGTGGATCACTGGACTTTCAGTCTTTGCACTCGCGTATATCGCGGGTATGAGCGTTTATGGCCTTCTGGCGAAATAAGTTCCGACCGGTTCGCGCGGCCCATGTCCTGTTGGCCGGCTTCGTTGTGCTGGCGGCATGCCTGGGTTGTGGACAAAGTTACGGGCAAACCACCAACTCCTGCCTGGATTGTCACGCCGCCTTGCCTGAACCCTTGGGAGTGAGCCAGGAGAAGTTCAGCCAGGACATACACGCACAAAAGGGTTTGACTTGCGCTAGTTGCCACGGCGGCGACCCCACCAGCGACGATCCAGACAAGGCCATGAGCCGAAAGGCGGGCTGGAAAGGCAAGATCGATCGCAAGCAGATCCCGCAGTTGTGCGGAAGTTGCCATTCGGATCCCGCCTATATTCGGCAGTTCAACCCCAGCTTGCGCACGGACCAGTTGGGCCAATACCGCACCAGTGTGCACGGCAAGCGCTTCGCGGCTGGAGACACGAAGGTTGCTGTGTGCACGGATTGTCATAGTGTCCACGACCTAAGGGCGCCGAGCGATCCCCGTTCCACGGTGAACCCGGTCAACGTGGCGAACACCTGCGCTCGCTGCCATGCCGACGCAAGTTACATGAAGGGATATTCCATTCCCACGGATCAGTTCGCAAAGTACAGCACCAGCGTGCACCACGAAGCGCTGGCGTTGCGAGGCGATCTAAGCGCGCCAACCTGTACAACGTGTCATGGAAATCATGGCGCGGCGCCCCCAGGAGTAGACAAGGTTCAAAACGTTTGCTCGAACTGTCACGCCTTCCAAGCCCAGATGTACGAAAAAAGTTCGCACAAAAAGGCCTTTGAAGCGGCTTCTCTTCCAGGATGCGTCGTGTGTCATAGCAACCATGGCATCCGCCATCCCACGGACGCGTATCTAGGCACTGGTCCTGACGCCGTCTGCATGCGGTGTCATACCCCAGGTGACGCATGTGATCAAGCAAGGGCAGGATTACTGAGTAGCTTGAGTCGATTGGACGAGGCCGTTAAGAGAGCAGACTCAGTCCTCCAGGTTGCCGAGTCTTCCGGCATGGAGGTGAGCGAGGCCCGGCTGGGACAGGATCAGGCACGGGATTCACTGACCAAGGCGCGAGTCACGATTCATAGCTTCCGGACGGACTTGGTGGATCAGGATATACAATCCGGCCTGAAAATCGCCGCCAAGGACCTGCAAGCTGGGAACGAAGCCATGGTTGAGCGCAACCATCGCCGTTTCGGGCTCGGAATTTCGCTCCTCGCGATCGGGATCGTGTTAGCTGGGCTTCGGCTGTACATCAAGAAGATAGAAAGCTAGACCTTAAGATGTGAGGAATCCCCATAGCCTCTACAGTCGTTCCAGGTAAATCAGTAACCTATTGTGAGTGCGCCTTCCATTCCCAGAATCGATCGAAACCCTCAAGCAACTCATGCGGCAGCACGTCCTTCCGGCAATACTTTCCGGTACCACCGCTTGTGCGTAAGCGATGGGCATCCTAGTCGGCCTTGGCTGACCCTGCTACCACCACATTATCCCGACGAAGCGAGCGGGGAACGCGATCCAGACGCGTAATGGTCTCCAACTCGGGTTTGTTGAGCACGAGGGTTCCTTCAATAACCAAATCCGTTAACGCGGGGCTCTTCACACTGTCCCCGACTGGTTCCGTGCTGTCGTGCAGCCAGGCGAGCAGAATGGCTGGATCCTGTACTGCCACGACCAGATCCGGGGTCTTCACGCCTTCCTTCCGCATCGACAATTTTCCCTTGTTTACCACTAAGCCGAACGCCCCGCCGCTCGTGCGGACCGTGACCGTGCGGCGCCAGTTGGCAAGATTGGCCGTCGCTCGCGGGCTGTGGGGGATCATTGCAGCAAGTTTCTGGAAATGAACTCTCACTTCCTGCAAGGTTTTCTGCAGTTGAGCAGTAGGTTTGCCAAATCCCATTTCCGAGAGCCGCCCCCACTTTATTTCGCTCTCCAAAAGCGGACTCTTGCGGAGTTGCCGCCGCGTCAGTTCATTCTGCGGCACGGCAAAAATGTCCAGCATCTCGCCATGTCGTGAATCACAGAAGGCGATCTTCACCGGTGTGCCTTTCTTATAAATCCCCGGCCGTATGGTTCCCCGCGTGGTGCGGACGCGAACCAACATCGCAGTCTCACTGAGCTTGCCGTTCCCGGTTTCAAGAAACACCCGGCCCGTGCCGAAGGGTTCCTGGCCCTTAAAACGGCTGGGCGCAAAAACGGTGATCACCGGCGTCGCGGCCATGATGCCGGTGTCGTGTACGTACTCCTTCTTCATCTCCACGAAATTACATGCCGGGCAGCGCCGCATGAACGGCGGGATAATCAGGTGCCGGCACTCGGGACAACGATGGCCGAACACTCTGCCCTCGTCGCGCAGCGCCCGGAAGAAATCCGAGAATTCGCCCTGGGTGTGCTTCATGGCCGTGAACATCACGTCGTTCCGCTGGAGGTACACGCCGTCCGCTCCTTGGACATCGGTGATGCCCTCCATGGGGAGCATCGCAGGGGAGATCACCGGCTTGGTTTTGCTTTTCGCGGAAGCCACTGCTTTCCCTATCCGTACCATGATCAAGCTCTCCTCTCGAGTACGATGGCCACGCCATACATCGAAAGCGATGCACCCGTGCCATGAATCAGGCCGTGTTCCAGGTTCCTGGCTCTCATTTCGCGCATGGCGCTCCAGGTTGACATCATGTTGGACCCGCCGACGAAATGTCCGCCGAACACGAGCCCGCCCGAGGGATTCACCAACAGTCTTCCGCCGGGCAGGATGATGCCTTCCTCCACCAGATCGTTGGCCCGCCCCAGCGGCACCACGCCCATCTCGGCCAGTGTAATCATCAACTGCGGAATGAAAGCGTCGTGCAATTCGATCACTTGTACGTCTTCGATGGCGATGCCCGCCATCTGCAATGCCGTCTTCGTCGCCACGTGGTCCGAATAGATGCGATGGAGGACCTTGTAACGGGTGATGTCGTTGCCCACGAAGTAGGGCTCGTTGGCAGCGCCGACCCCGGTCAGCCAAATAGGTTCGCGGCCGGTACGCTCTTTGATCTTCTTTGCCATTTCCGCGGAAGCAAAAATCAACGCGCACGCCCCCTCCGTGTAGACGCAGGTTTCCAAGACACGAACCGGATAAACCACGTAGCGGGAATGGAGGACCTGCTCCGCGGTCACTTTCTCGCCGAGGCGCTGGGCGTAGGGATTGTTTTGCGCCTGTTCGCAGAGGAGTTCCACGATTTTGGCGCGCGCCATGGGCGCCAGGTCCCCCGGATGCTCGTCCATGTAGGCCTGGATGACCTCGGCATAACTCTCCGAGGCATGCGCCCCCAGCGGCCGTTCAAACCACGGATCCCAGGAATAACCAATAGTCTGAACCACAGCCGGCGTGCTGCTCTCGGCCTCATAGTCGTAACAATCGAGCGCCTTTTCCACGCCCAAGACAAGCACGAGATCGTGCTGTCCACTCGCGACCATGTTGCGGGCCGCCAGCATGGCATAGGCGCCGGTCGCGCCGCCATTGGTGACCCTCATCAACGGCTTATTTTGAAGCCCAATAATCCCCTGGAATCCACTCTCGGGAATTGCCTGGAACTCAAAGATGTCGTTGTAGATTCCCGCCACGCCGGCGTCGACTTCCTGGATGTGGATGCCCGCGTCGCGAACCGCCTCACTGACCGCCATTTGAGCCAATTCCCAAAAAGTTTTTTCAACCCACCGGGAACGACATGGGGTCATGCCCGCGCCTACTATGGCTACGTCCTTCACTGGATTGCTCCTGATTTAGTTTCTTGCTTCCTTGAACGCATGGACGGGTGCGAAATCGTCGCTTGCCTGCCGACGATATTGCAGAGCCCTGTCTGGTAAAGACACATGTCACAAAGACCTGACACACAGGCTTCGGTCGCCGGCATTTGCGCCAATTCTCGCAATGCTTTCTCAACCGATGGGGAACAACATGGGGCCATACCCGCATTTACGATGGCTGCGTCATTCACTGTTGGGCTCCTTATCGCTCGCCGTTTGCTAATAGTTCAGGTTGAAGCTGATCAGCTTGGTGATGACCGCGATCCAAACTATGCCGACCAAAGCACCGGCGCTCAGAACATGCCAAACCGCGGCCGTCCACTTGTGGCTTTTCTGACATGCAGCCCAGATGCCCGCTACGGCAGCCGCAATCACCAGAAGACCTCCGATTTGCAACAGCCGAATGTACAGGTCGAGGCTGTCACTATAGGCCTCGATGTGGTTGCTCAAAATCGGGGATACAGGAACAATCCAGGCCAAAAGATAGACGACATCAATCAGTGCTGCGACGCGAAGAACTCTGGTGACCAGCAGCTCTTTTCCTGCGAGCGTTGAAGGCTGGCGATACTTCCGGCGCAGCAACGCCGAGACCGGCCACAGAACCACCACGATCAGCAGTATCGCGATTGATGCACAGAGTAACGAAAGATTCCAGAGGGACGATTTCCAAGCGGGTACCGGCTGCAAAATCGAGCTGGGGTCGTCGCTGCTGTAAACCGCTCTGCTGCTGCCTTCTCCGACCAAGGCAACTTTGCGTTGACCACCCTCTTCGATCCAGACGAAAGGCGAGATTTCACGGTAGCGTTTCGGCTTGTTCGCGGGGAATGTAGGCACATTGATGGTGCCATCGTCGTTCGCACTAATCACCGTTTGACTGAGAAGATAAAGAACGCCGATGAATGCAGACTCGACTCTCCGCGAGCTTTGATATCTCCCGGTGATGAGCTGGGCATGTTCTCTTGCGTTAGGCACGACCGAGCTAGCTGGAACCGCGGATGGTTGCCCGCTGCTGGGATAGTAGCGATCCGCGAAAGCATCGAACAGCGATTGCCGGATTCCATAGACGGCGTCGTTTTCGCCGCGGCTATTGAGCGAAAAGAAGATGCCAACACCGTCGTCAACGAACAAATCCAAGTCGGTGTGGAAGACGATGGTGTCGCCGCCATGCCCGCGAACGCGATGGCCATTGCGGTTTTCCTCAAAAAATCCCAAAGCCATGACATTTAGGTCATCGATCTGGTGGACGGCCGGCTCGAACATCTGGCGCACGGTTTCCGGTTTCAGGATGCGATTTTCCTGATAACGACCTTCTTGCAGGTAGGCGATCATGAACTTCGCCATGTCATCGGCGGTGGTGCTCATGCCTCCTGCGGGCCCGGTAGAAATCAGCTCGAACGGCCGGGGTGGCTCGGAAGCGGTCATGTAGCCTTGCGAGAGGTCTGCCTTGAACTGCTCCGGCGCGGGCTGCCGGAAGGTCGAGCGAGTCATGCCCAGAGGCGCGTAGATGTGGCGTTCGACGTAACTTTCAAAGGGCTCACCGGACACGCGCTGGACAATGTAGCCGGCGAGAGCACAGCCGTAGTTGGAGTAGGCGGGAACTTCTCCCGGTGGATACAACGTCGGGCGCTGATGGTGCTTGAGATAGTCTTCGGTCGTGGTGAACCGCTTCGGGTCGTACGTCAGGATCGACTTCAGGCCCTCTTCGAAACCGGCGCGGTGCGTCATCAGATTGCGCAGGGTGATCGGCTTCGAGAAACTGCTGCTTACCTTGAAATCCAGGTAGTCATTGATATCACGGTCGAGATCGAGTTTGCCCAGTTCGACCAGTTGCATGACCGCGGTCCAGGTGAAAAGCTTTGAAGTCGAACCCGGCCGAACCAGCGTGAGACCCGGATCCATGGCTCGCTTCGTCTTCACATCGGCGTATCCATAGCCTTTCTCGAACAGGATCTGGCCATCTTTCACGACTACCAATGTGAGGCCGGCGATGTCGGCATTCTTTAGTGCATAAGGGACGAAGCCGTCGAGAAAGGCTTCGAGGTCGGCACGCGAGAGCTCGTGAGTTCCGGTGTTGCTGGCAGAAGGTGCTTTGGCAGAAGCAGAGGGTTGAGGAGCTAGAGGATTGGGCTGCACCTTCTCCGCCGCGGCAGGAACGGCCACAGCGAGTATTGGAACGTACCCCAAAATGTGCGCAAAGGTCATGAGTGCCAGGAGGACTACCAGAGCAGTTCGATACGCTGACATGACTATCCCTTTAGTTTCCTTTGACCTCGTCGAACAGTCCCGTGCGCGCCCGCAATCTATCTGTCCTGGAACGAGGCGTGGATTGCGGAGTACGCCCGGGCTCCCAATTCGGCTTAGTAGTGGATGTTGAAGTTCATGAGATTCCAAGTGATCGCGAACCAGACCAGGCCCAGGCAGGCAAGCGCCAGTGCCGTGTCGTGCAATTTGATCCAGAGCCACCGGTTGGGCGTCTTCCAACTCCGGAATGCATTCGCGCAAAGCGAGGACGGCGCCAAACGCGCACAACACACCGAGGATTCCAAAACAAATGATCCAGGGAGCAAGGGTATTAATCGGCACTAGGAGAGGACATGGCCGTTGCCAGAACCGCCAGCCAGCCTCCGAAGAAACAGATGAAGAGGATGCACACCAAGCGCACACCAAGCCGCAGCTTCCGCTCCAGCGGACTGAGATCCAGCGGACGGCCATAGTGTTTGCGAATCAACGCTCCCACGGGCCACAGCACCACCGTCAGCACGACCATAGTCAAGCCGAAAATCGCAAGCGTGTAGTTGAAGTACTTGTTTTCCCAAAAGCCAACCTTCTGGAAAATGAAAAACGGAAAGTCCATCTGGAATTGCATCTGCCCACTTTCATCCTTCTTGAAACCCATGTGGGCCCGTCCGTGGACTTCGCGATAGAGCAGCGGACTGATCTCTTCGAACTTCAGCGGTTGGCCATTGGGCCCTTTTAATGGAGTAGTGATGGTCCCATCGGGATTCGCAGAGATTTTTTCTTGGCCGACCAAGGAAAGCAACTTCAGGAATGAGCTTTCAATACGGCGGCTGGTTAGATAAAGCCCAGCGACGCTGGCCGCGTCCGCATTGCGCGTTTTCGATCTTGCCGGCAGGAGGCTCCGTGTAGGGAAAATACCGGTCCAGAAACTTTTCAAAGAGGATCTCCCGCGGCCTAAGCTCGCCTTTCCCCGCACTGTTGTAAGAAACAAAGAACCCCACATTGGAATCGGGAATCAGGTGCAGGTCGCTGTGAAAAAGCTCGGTATCGCCGGCGTGGCCAATAATGCGGTGTCCGTTCTTCGATTCTTCATAAAAACCATGCGCCATCCCGTTCATGCGGTCGTCGCTACCAAAGAGCCGGGAGTGCATCAGCGTGGCGGTTTCCGGGCGCAGAATCTGCACACTCCCAAATTGTCCATTCTGCAGATGGGCAATCATGAAGTTACACATGTCCCGCGCAGTGGTGGAGACGCTGCCCGCGGGAAACGCTTCGACGAATTCGAACGGTTTGGGGTCTGACGAGGCCCGATCATAGCCCTTGGACATCATGGGCTTCAGGTCTTCGGGCAGAGGTTGAACAAAGGTGCTTCGCTTCATTTCCAAGGGAGTGTAAATATTTTCGGCAACATATTGTTCGAAAGGCTTGCCGGAAACGCGCTGCACGATATAGCCCGCGAGTGCGGTCGCGTAGTTCGAATAGGCGGGGACCGTACCGGGAGGGAAGATACGCTCTGGAATGTGATTCTTCACGTAATACTCCAGGCTGCCCATGTGTTCTGCGTCCGCAACGAACAGGTCCTTGACAACTTCTTCAAAGCCCGCGGTGTGCGTCATGATGTTCCGCAGGGTGATGGGCTTTCCGAACGCCGGTGGAATCTTGAAATCCAGGTAATCGTTGACGTCCCGGTTTAGATCGAGTTTGCCCTGTTCGACCAGTTGCATCACCGAGGTCCAGGTAAAGAGCTTCGATGTTGAGCCAGGACGAAACAGCGTACTGTCCGGGGTGACGGGCGTGCGCTTGGCCATGTCCGAGTATCCGTAGCCTTTGGCGAAAATAACCTGCCCGTCTTTGACCACCGCTATCACGGCGCCGGCGACATCTTCCCGTTCAAGCTGAGCGGGCATCAGGCCATCGAGAAAAGCTTCGAGGTCGACCGAGGTCAACTCGTGGTTGGTGCCCGACTGGGCTGGCGCAACCGCTGCTGGCGCTGACGGCTTCACGGATGGAGATGCCGGACGCGATGGCTGCGCCCACATTCCGACGCAGACCAATGCCACCAGAAACAGCAGGCGTGTGAGAATCGTCAGGTATCCGCGTGCATGGCGGTCAGAAAAGATCCGGTTAGAAATCATCATTCCTCCTCATCGAAGAGATTGGAGTCCGTCTCCGAATGAAATCAGTGCCTCTTTCGGGTATCTTAGCGACGCAACCGGCCAACTCTTCAAAGTCTTTCTTCGGCAAACCCGGCGCCCGATACGCATCCCGTGTCGATACCCGTCGTTACGCGAGAACCATCGCAATGGTTCCTCAAAGACTGGCTCCCTACCCAGCATCGCCTTCTTCCGCGTTGACCGATGGCAAATCACAGGACAATCCCCTACTTTGCTCTTTCCGGAACGATGGGAAGGGTGACGTGCGAAGGGTGTTGCGCGTCATGGTAGATCGTTTGATGAGCGGCTACCATATTCGTGCTCGCGACCCAACGGTTCGCCGGTGTTCAGATTTCGCGAGTATTTGGGAAATGCGGAGGATGATATCTCCAGTCGAATACTGTGGCCGGTCTTGAACATCTGGCACGTGTTCCAGGCGTCGATCTTGTATTCGTAGACGGTCCCGGGGTGAATCAGGTTTTCCTTCTCCATTCCGTCCCGAAAGCGTGCCCGGACGATGCCATCCGAGAGCCGCTCGGCGAAACCGGTCGGCCACACGTCGATGAGTTTCGCGGTGAAGTCGGTATCGGTCAGCTGTAGTCGAGGCGTAAAGCGTGACGTTGATCGGACCGCAGACCTCGGTGGCGCTGGTGACGGGATCGCCAGTGTAGACGAGCACATCGTCGCGCCGTTCGATGGACGATAGTCATCCGGCCCGCCGATCTGTGCGAACGAGGGCTCCGTGATGAACGGCACTGGGTCCTGCGGATCGTAGGTGAACAGATCCGACTTCTCGCTCTGCGGTTTATCCGTCGAGAGCTTCCCATCTCCATACAGCGTGTTTGCGCGTCCCGAGCTGTGCAGATAGAACTCTGTATATCGTGTACGGGCGATCGGCCACTCGTGCTCGTCTACCCATTGGTTAGAACCCATCACGAAGATGCGTACAGGAGGCTCCGATTCAACGCCGTTGTCGATTCCTTTCAGCCATGCGTCGAACCAGCGCAGCATCGTTCGCGTTGAGGTCGATTCTCGCGCTGGGACCAAAGTCCACGTCGCCCCAGCTTCGACGTCGAGTTCACTGCGTGCGGCCACGGCCCCATCAGCAGTTTCTGGTGGTTGCGAACCGACGGCACAGCCTTCGTAGTCATCCCAATGAAATTGAGTGGTGTGCCGATCTGCTCATCGTCGTACCAACCGGAGATGTGCAACACCGGGTGTTTGGACCCGCTCGAACTTGTTCTGGTAGCGCTCCGGCTCCCAGAAATTATCCAGCCGCGTGTGTTCGAATTGCTCGCGCCACGCCGGCATAACACGGCCAGTGGCCTCGTCCATGGTCAGACAGCGGCAGATGCTGAAGACTGCGTCCCAATCGACAGCATCCATGTTTTGCAGCACGTGACCTGAAGTGAGGTAGTACCAACTCACGTCGAGCGGGAGCGGGTCGCCGGTTGGGAACTCGACAAAAGGATCCGACGGGCTCACCAGCGCAATCATCGTCGTGAGGTGCGGGGGTTGCTCGATGGCTGTTAGCCATTGCGTCTTGCCGTTGTAAGAGCCGCCGATGGTCCCCACCTTGCCGGTGGACCATGGTTGCCCGGCACACCACTCCACCGAGTCGTAGCCGTCCTTGTCCTTCGTGGCGATAAGGAACGAAGCTGCCGGGCGAGTCTCCGCGACCGCGCACATCGACCGCAACAAAGGCATAGCCGTGCTCTGCGAAGTAGCGTCCAAAGGTGAGCGCGTTTTCGCTGCTCTTCAGATAAGGAGTGCGGTTCAGAATGCAATTAAACTTGCCGGGCAAGTCGGGGCGGTAGACATCTGCCGCGAGTTCGACCCCGTCTCGCATCCGAATCCGCTGATCGAAATAGATCTTGAACGGAACGGTCTTGTCCGACGCCTGCTCCGCCAGTTGTGCGGGCGCTGAAGCGCCCGCCAGAATTCCAAAGGCCAAGACAAGTAGCAACACTCGTCGCGTCATTCTGCGTCTCCCGAATCGCCGGCAACAGCGCCGTGTGGATTATGCAGCCCGTAGCTTCGCGATGAAGGCGGGATCGACATCCAGTCCAAGGCCCGGGCCCTGTCGGCATGTAAACGGTGCCATCCCGGACTTCCATGCCGCCGATTACAGGATCGGTGGCGAGGAAAAGAAAGGCGTCGAGATCGGCAAACTCGACGTTTTTCTGCGAGGCCACCACATGCGCCGCTGCCGTGAGCCCTAGCCGTGTCTCATCCATGCATCCCAACATGCACTTGATATTCGCCGCGTCGGCGACCTGCGCGATTCGCGCCGCCTGGAGAATACCACCGCACTTCATCAGCTTGATGTTGATCATGTCCATCGCGTTTTCGCGAATCCCGACGATCGCGTCGTGTGCGACATGAACCGATTCATCGACCATGATGGGCGTGCCGACACTCTCGCGGATAAATCGCAGACCGGCCCAATCCCAATAGAGGACAGGCTGCTCGCAGACCTGCAGTTGCTGTTCCGCAACCGCGCGCAATACGTGCACACAGTCCGCAGGCGACCAGCCCTGGTTCGCATCGATGCGTAATTTAATCTTGGGTCCGATCGCGTCACGTACGGCTCGGATCCGCTCGATATCCAGTGCCGGCGCTTCGCCAACCTTGATCTTCACCGCCTTGAAGCCTTGCTGCACCACGCCTCGCGCCTTCTCGGCCATCACCTGGGGAGTGTCTATCCCCACCGTCAGATCGGTTTCGAACGAGTCCCGATAGGCGCCCAACAGGTGGTAGACCGGCTGTCCCGTCACCTTTCCGCAGACATCCCACAACGCCATCTCGAACGCGGCCTTGATGCTGCCATTGCCGGGAGCAAAACTCTCCATCTCGGCAACGATCCGCGCCAGTGAAAACGCGTCTTTCCCCTTGATGAACTGCTCAAGACTCTTGCCCATCGCGATGTCCGACTGCTGCGTCTCGCCGGTAACAGGAGAATAAGGAGACGCCTCGCCATAGCCGATAACGCCATCTTCGGTGCGAAGACGAACGAGGATGTTATCGCAACCGATCTCGGTCGAGAGGGCGACCTTGAAGGGCTCTTTCATGGGCAGTGAGTAGGGAAACATGTCGATGTCCCGAATTCGCGTCGACTTGCCTGGCACGCGGGACTTCTCCTGGGCCGCCGCCAAGGAAGGAAGCGAGAAATCGCAGAGCGCGGCAGCGCCGATCGCGCCCGCGAAGGACTTTAGAAATGATTTGCGGTTCATGGTCATGGGAACTCCTGCCCAGAAAGGCTGAGAATTCGGCTCGTAAAAACTTAAGGAGCCGCCGGGCGCGTAAACCCGACGCTTCACGTGTACAACACATGATGCATAATGTCAATACAAGTCATTAGATGATGCATACACCCCTGGTCGGCAGGCGTGGGACGACGAGCCGCGGAGGAGGCGCCGTTTGCGGACGAGGAACGATGCGAAACATTCAACAGAGTGTATGCAACGAGTGATGCATGGCTAATGGCATTCGCATCATGTAGTGACATTTCTCTTGACATGCTTTGTCGCGGGAGCTTTAATGGCATGCGAAAGTCGCGAGTTCGCCCTGGCTTTGACTTGAACGCGCGGGTTGAAGTCTTGGACTTGAGAGGAGCAGGACTCATGAAATCTCCCGTCGTTTATTTCGTTGCATCTCTTCTAATTCTGCTTGCATCGCTCGCCCCTGCCAGCCTCGCTCAGAGTGCGACTACGGGCGCCATCACGGGCAGCGCGATCGATCCCTCAGGCGCGGTGGTCGTTGGGGCGGAGATTACGCTAACCAACGATGCAACTGGAGATACGCGTACCGCCGTCACTACGTCCAGTGGCGCTTTTCTGTTCCCGCTCTTGTCCCCTGGGTCCTACACGCTCAGAGCCTCCAGGGCCGGGTTTAAGGAAATGGTCCGGATGGGGGTGGTGGTCACGGTCACCGAGACGGTGCGGGTCAATTTGCAGCTCCAAATTGGCAAGGTGTCGGAATCCGTTACGGTGACCGCCGAAGGGGAATTGTTGAAGACGGAGGATTCCGCTCTAGGAGATGTGACGAACGCGCGCGCCGTTTTGTCGCTGCCCTTGGCCACGCGCAACTATACCCAGATTATCGGTCTGTCTCCGGGTGTCTCCTCGGAAGTCACCGACGCATCGGCGCTGGGGCGCGGGACCGGGAGTGAGGCCGCGGGGGATCATGGGTTCTCCTCTCACGGTGCCAGCACCAACGACAATAACTATCAGGTCAATGGCGTCGAAGTGAACGATCTTATGGGATCCGGCTCTCTCAGCGGCGGCGTCGCGGTCCCCAATCCGGATTCCATTCAGGAATTCAAAGTTCAGACGGGGCAGTATGACGCCTCCTATGGGCGCAATGCGGGCGCCAACGTAGATCTGGTGACCAAGTCCGGCGGCAATCAAGTCCACGGCTCGCTGTTCGAGTTTTTCCGCAACGAAGATCTCAACGCGAATACTTATTTCCGGAATCTCGACCAAGAACCAAGGGGAGTTTTCAAACAGAACCAGTTCGGTGGCAGTTTGGGCGGACCCATTGTCAAGGACAAGTTGTTCTATTTTGGTTCCTACCAGGGCACCCGCCAACGGAATGGCATTGCGGCCGGCCTCTGTGCCAGCACCGTGAGCTCACCTCCACTGACCGACACTCGTGACCGCCTGACATTGGGCGCGCTCTTCAACGGCCCGACCGGGGGTGCCATCGCTGCCGACGGCTCCAATATTAGCGACCAGGCGTTCGCTCTTCTCAATCTGAAGTTGCCGAATGGAAAATTCGCGATTCCGACGCCTCAGACCGTCAATCCCGATAATCCTAACTTCTTCCTGCAGGGCCAGTCCGCGTTCAGCGAATCCTGTCCCTTCACGGAAAATCAGTTCCTGGTCGATGTCGATTATTTGCAATCGGAAAAGAGCAGCCTCTCCGGCAGTTTCTTGTTCTCCAACACGAGTACGACCCAGACCTTGGCCATCAATGGGAATATCGCGGGCTCCGCCGTACCGGGTGCTCCAGGGACAACCCTTAACCAATATCGAGTTTTTTCGCTGATCCATCGCTACACCTTTTCTTCCAATTTGATCAACCAGGCGAGCCTTGGCTTTCACCGGTTGGTCGGAGATCTATCACAGACCGTGCCCTTTAAGTTCTCCGATATCGGTGTGACGGTGCCCGCGTTTGAAGACTCTTTCCCTAACATTGGCGTGTCTTCATCTTTCCAAATCGGTGGCAACGGACAAGGACTCAACCTGGCCCAAAACGCCTACAACTTCAGCGATGCTATTTCCTGGACCCACGGGCGGCATTCACTGCGCTTCGGTGGCGGCATTGAACGCTCGCAGGTCAACCAAACGGGTTTTCATTTTATAGCGGGCGTACAGTTTCCGGATTATGAGCAGTTCCTGCTCGGAACTGCGAGTTTTGCGCTCGATCTTCCCGGCCTCTTCGATCGATATTATCGCACCTGGGACGGCAATCTCTATGCGCAGGACAATATCAAGATAACGCCGAAGTTTACCGTGAATCTCGGACTTAGGTATGAGCGCCTCGGCGACCTGGGCGATACGCTGGGAAGAAATTCGAGTTTCGATCCGCTTCAGGCGGACCACACCGGCGCCGGCAGCCAGGCAGGGTACGTAGTGGCCTCGAATTTCTCCGGCGGAGCTCTCCCGCCTGGAGTTATACGAGCGTCCAATGAAGCAGCCACGAACGGCCTCGGCCAAAACACCTGGGGACCGCGGGTCGGTTTCTCCTGGCAGATGCCCCGCTCAGACCGGGTCGTACTTCGTGGAGGCTATGGCATCTTCTATTCACGAACGACGGCGCAGCCCATTTTTCAGGAATTAACCTCGCCGCCATTCGGGCAGATCCGCGAACTGCAGATTGGGATTCCATTCGCCAATCCCTTCCCCGCGGCGCCGGTGCTGCCTTCATTCCCAAGCTACTCCCTGGCGACCTGTCCTTTCGCTTTCTCTGGTGGTTGTGTTTTTTTCGCCAACGTTGGGATCAATGTCAAGCCCCCAGCCATCCAGCAGTACAGTCTGGAGGCCCAGGTTGCTCTGGCGCGTGATCTTTCGCTGGAAATCGGCTATCAAGGCTCTCGCGGCACCAGGCTGCTGGAAGCGCGTTCGTTCAATCAGGCCCTCCCGGCAAGCGTTTCCAATCCGGTCAACGGGGCGACGGACGACAACATCTTTAATGTCACGCAGCGCACCCCGGTGCCGGGTGTTTCTCCCGATGTGTTGAGCGAGGGCTCCAGCGGCGCTTTCTGGTACAACGGACTCGCAGTGAGTCTGAACAAGCGGATCAGCAAAGGCCTCCAATTCCTTGCTTCTTACACTTGGTCGAGTTCGTTAGGAACCAGCCAGAATTTCGCCACCGGGACCCAATTGGGAGGCGTGGCCACCGGCGATCAGAATCATCCCGGTGCAAGATACGGTTGGGATGCGTTTGTTCGACCGCAGCGTTTTATTCTCAGTTGGGTATACCAGTTCCCAGCATTCGATCATCGTTCCTTTGCGATGCGGAAGGTTTTGGGAGGATGGTCGGTGGCCGGTGTGACCACGATTCAGTCTGGGCAACGCCTCACTGTGACCGCTACGAACGCGCAAAACGTGTTTGGAACGCTTTCTGACCGCGCGCCTGCCTCCGCAGCGGGATGCGGTACCCACTTCGTCAATTCCGGCACCGTGCAAAGCAAGCTTAGCGACTACATTAACGCATCATGTTTTGATCTCAACAATTACGCCGTTATTGGAGACGATGGAATAGGAACCGACTTCGGCAATAGCGGAATTGGCGAGGTCAAAGGTCCGGATCAGAACAACTGGGACCTGAGCTTGCAGAAGGCTACTGCGCTGAGTGAAAGAGTGCAGCTGCAGTTCCGGTCGGACTTCTTCAATGCGTTCAATCACCCGCAGTTCTCGAATCCAGATCTCAATCTCGGTCTAAGCTTTCCGGCATTCGGAGCAAGCGCGCCCAACGCAGGCTTTGGCACCATAACGACTACCGGTCCAAACCCAAGGATTTTACAGTTCAGCCTGCGACTGGCTTTCTAGCGACGGAATTCCAGGTTCCGGCGGAACTTGTCTGCAGGTCGCGGGTCGGACCTCACGGCCCGATCCGCGCCGAGTCTGAGGGATGAAGAACCGAACGCGGTGGCCCGGCCCCACCTTGGGATCGGTGGCGTATTCGCGGCTACCGTTCGCGTTCATGATATTTGCAACACGGAATGCCGAGCGGGCACATCACATTCAACTGCGAGTTCGGGATGAGTTCGAAAGGTCTTTGAAGGGTTCTTTCGCGGCGAGCGGTTCGAGTTGCATTTCGAATTCGCGACACATGTATGGGAGAGCTATGAAAATTGAGAGGATCACGCTACGCGAGCTCCGCATGTGTCTTAGATCGCCGTTCGAGACCAGCTTTGGCGTCACGCAAGAGCGCAGAATTCTGCTGGTTGAGCTTGTTGCCGACGGGATCAGTGGCTGGGGCGAGGTCACCGCGATGGAAAGCCCGTTTTTCAATTCCGAAACCACCGATACGGCATGGCACATCATTAGCGATTTCCTGGCGCCACAGTTGATTGGCAGGGAACTGGCCAGCGCCGCCGAAGTGCCCGCACGGTGGGCTGGGGTCCGTGGACACGAAATGGCCAAGGCCGGCGTCGAGAACGCCCTTTGGGATGTCGAAGCCCAACATAAGGGATTGCCTTTGTCCACGTTGCTGGGCGGTAGGCGCGAGGAAATTACTTGCGGCGTCTCGATGGGTATCTGCGAGACTCCGCAATCGTTGACCAGGAAGGTGGAGAAAGAAGTTCGCTCCGGATACCAACGTATTAAGCTGAAAATCAAGCCGGGAAAGGACTTTGCGTTCGTCGCCGAAGTTCGAAAGGAGTTTCCTGACATTCTCCTCTCGGTCGATGCCAACTCCGCCTACGCCCTCGGAGACAGCGCCTACCTGAAAACTTTCGATCGGTTCAATCTGCTGATGATGGAGCAGCCGCTGCAATGGGATGAGATCCACGCCCATGCAAAATTGCAGCGCATGATTGGCACAGCGATTTGTCTCGATGAGTGTATTACTAATTCCAGACATGCTAACACTGCCATTGAACTGGGGGCGTGTCGCATTATCAATATCAAGCTGGGACGGGTCGGAGGGCAGTACAGCGCCCAGCAGGTACATGACGTGTGCCGGGAACACGCGATTCCGGTGTGGTGTGGGGGAATGCTGGAATCCGGAATTGGCCGCGCCCATAACATCGCGATGTCGACTCTGCCAAACTTTACTCTGCCCGGAGACGTGTCGGCCAGCCAGCGATACTGGCACGAAGACATAATAGATCCGGAGGTTGAGGTAACACCGAATGGGACCATCCGGGTACCGCGCGTTCCCGGCCTGGGATTCACAGTAAAACGAGCCTTTATCGATCAACTGACGGCCCGGTCCAAGAGTTGGAAGGAAAATCACGCGGCGTCAATAGGCGCATCTGACAAGACCTCTTTCGGAACTGTTCCGATCGAGTCCTAACCCGACCTAGCCGTCCTCGGCAGCAAGCGCCAACGGATTCTGCTTTCCGCGTCTAGCAGACTACGATGGTTTGAAGGATACTCAAAGAGAAACCGACGAAGACACAGCTTTGACACACGCCGAAGACTAAGGAGAAGCCATGCTGGGCAATCGGTTCCAGAGGTTCGCCACCGCAGCACCAATCCTGCTATTGGTCGGCATAACCATGCCACCGATGAAGGCGAATTTGTCGAGTTCGTCTTTCCCTACGCAAGTTAAACCACTGGAAACGGAGCCTCAGAGCCTGACCAGCAGCACTTATGATGTGATCATCAAGAATGGAAGGATCATCGACGGGGCCGGGAATCCCTGGGTCTCAGGCGATTTGGCCATCCAGGGGGATCGGATCGCAGCGATAGGACGCTTAGACGGTGTCAAAGCCAAGCGAGTTATAGATGCCTCAGGTTTGGTGGTTTCCCCAGGTTTCATTGACATGCTCGGGCAATCGGAAATGGCGCTGCTGATCGACAATCGCGCGTTGAGTAAGCTGTCGCAAGGAATCACGACCGAGATTACCGGGGAAGGGGCCTCGATTGCTCCTCAAGATGCTCTCACTCTCTCCTCGCTCGCGCCAGATCTCGATCGCTACCACCTGAAAATTGACTGGACGACTCTTGATGGCTACTTCGCAAGACTGGAAAAAACAGGTACGCCGCTGAATATTGGTACCTATGTTGGTGCAGCTCAGATTCGAGAGGCAGTTCTGGGCCATGCGGATCGGGCGCCGACCTCTGAGGAACTCGAGACGATGAAAGGCTTGGTAGCTCAGGCAATGCAGCAAGGAGCCTTCGGAATCTCCACCGCCCTCATCTATCCGCCAGGCCACTACGCCAAAACCGAGGAACTAGTTGAACTGGCAAAAGTAGCCGCGCAGTACGGCGGCATCTATGGCACTCATATGCGCAGTGAGGGCCAGGCTGAAATCGCCGCAATCGAGGAAGCGCTGCGCATAGGCCGGGAAGCACATTTGCCAGTTGAAATCTTTCACCTGAAAGTAATTGGAAAGCGCCGATGGGGGTCGATGCCAAAGTTAGTAGCCATAATCCAAGCAGCACGAGACTCGGGGCAGGACGTATCCGCGGACATGTACCCCTACGTTGCCGGCGGCACCTCGCTGGCGGCCAGTTTGCCACCCTGGGTGGCAGAAGGAGGGCTCAACAAACTTCTCGAAAGACTGCACGATCCTGCCACGCGCTCAAAGATCAAGCGTGAAATGAGTGTCGAGCAGCTTGCCTGGGAAAATCTCTTCCTGGACAGCGGCGGCGCGACCGGAGTTCTCGTAGCGGGTATCGAAAATGCGCAACTCAAGAAGTTTGACGGTCAGACAATCGCGCAGATTGCCAGTGAGCAGAAGAAGCAACCTCTGGATGCGCTAGTGGATCTTGTCGAAGAGGACCGAGCTCAAACTGGAGCCATTTACTTTATTGCCGGTGAAGACGATCTACAGTACGGCCTCAAGCAACCTTGGACCAGCCTTTGCCTTGATGCCAGCGAGGAATCGCTGGATGGACCCTTGTTTGAACCACATAACCATCCGCGCGCCTATGGATCGATGCCGCGTTTTCTGGGCCATTATGTCCGCGATCTTCACCTGCTTTCTCTGGAACAAGCGATTCGAAAAATGACTTCACTTCCTGCACAACGAGAACGCCTGCAAGAGCGAGGCCTCTTGAAAGAAGGATACTTTGCCGATATTACGATTTTCGATCCGGGTAGTATCCGGGATCGGGCAACTTATCAAAATCCCGCACAGATATCGGAGGGGGTGAAGTATGTATTCGTGAACGGCCAGCTCGAATTCGAAAATGGACGGCTAACCGGAGCCGCAGGCGGCAGAGCTTTGCGCGGCCGTGGGTGGAAACAACCAGATTGAGGTAGAAGGGCGGGCGAAGCCATAGGGACCTCTGAGTTCCTCTCCCGAGCGCGACCTCACGACGGTTTCCCGCGCTTGTTTCCGGCTTGCTCTTCTTCCGTCGACTTCGGAGAGTACCATCGCGTCCTGAATCCCTGCTCTTTCCGGCGCAAGGCAGCGAGAGATCTCTGCGGCTTGATTTGCGCGCAAGCCATGATGAGCGTATTGATGAAAGCCAATGGTGCTACATAGGAACCGTGAAACGAAGGATTGGCAATCGACGCAATCCAAAAGGAATCACAGAAGCGGGCAATCGGACTCTTCTCACTGTCGGTGATTCCGAACGTCGGCACACCGTTCTTATGCGCGACCAGCACCGCGTCTACAGTGTCTTGCAGGCACCGGCCAAAGCTTATGGCGAGGAGCAGGTCCTTGGGTCCGAGTAGAAGGACCTTCTGATGCAGGTTCCCTGAGGATCCGATTGGGGCCTCCGCATCCAACCCGATCGAAACCAAGGCGTAGGCCAAAATATTGGAGAGGAAAGCAGCAAAGTCAATTCCCACCACCATAACTCGCCGCGCTCGATGAAGCCGTCGGGCCAATTCCGCTACACGGGAAACATCCATATTCGAACGCAAGGCGTGTAGATTGCGCTCGTCCATTTCGAGACTGTGGTGAATGCGGTCAGAGATACTCCGTTTCTCGCGGGTCATGGACTTCATCACTGTATAAGGAGTGATCCGGCTGACGAAATGCGACCTCAGGTCGGCAGCGAAATCGGCGAAGCGGCCGTAGCCGAGTGCCTGAACGGTCCGCACAATCGTTGCAGTATCTACCTCGTAGTGCTTCGCAAGGGCACGGGACGACAAGAAATAGGTGTCTTCGGGATGGTCTAATACCGCGCGAATCAGTCTCATGCGACTGGCACTGAGATTGGATTCCCTGGCTGCCACACGATTTTCTAGCATTGTTGTCCAAGGTTTTCCAATCCCGCCGCTTTCGAGCCCATTGCTTTCGGCTTTTCTTGCTGCAGACTCCCGAGGAGCGGTCATTGCGGCTCACCCATGGTCGAAAAATCCTCTTTAAGCTGTTTCATTCGTCCACAAAACCGCAGGTCTGTACCAAAGTGTTGCAGAAGGTCATCAATTTGCATTCGCGGATGCAGGGAATTGTGGCACTCAGGCATATCTGGCGAAATTGATCTGCCAGACATTTATACCAGATTCGAGTCTGAGTTCGTGGTGAAGGCCAAGTGGCGAGAATGATCTTGCCCAGCAGAACGCTCGAGTCGATATGCAAATCCACGCCGTCTTTGGTTTGTCATGCTCCACGAATTGATCGATCTTGCTCACCAGTTCCTTCACACTGCGGAAAGTTCCGCGCCGGATGGCTCGTTAGATGACCCGGTTGAACCAGATCTTCACCTAATTGAGCCAGGAGGCGTAGGTGGGTGTGAAGTGCACATGAAAGCGGTCGCGTCGCCAGCCAGCGCTTCACACGCGGATGTTTGTGGTCGCGTAATTGTCCACGATCGCGTGCACGTCTAAGCCCGGCGGCACGTTGTTATCGATCTGCCGCAGAAAGTCGAGATTGATGCCGATGTCGTTGCCGACACCGCGTGAGCACCGTGGCGGAACAGACAACTTACTCTTTGCGCGAGACGGTTGTATGCTCCAGGCTGGCGAACTGGACTGACATTTCCGATGTCTCTTCGCTCAAACGTTTGCGCGGTAGCGAGGAGTAGCTGCGTTTGTTGTGCAGCGCACTACTTCGGGAAGACAGTCGCGTGCAAACTCGAAAAGGGTAGTAGTCGTAAGGTCCGGATCGTAGACGGTACGATTGTCAAAAAGCCCGGCAAGACTGGAAGCCAATGGAGGATTCTTTACGGTATTCGAACGCCGAGCTTGGTAGGTGCCTTTTCGAAGTAACGCCAACAATTGGCGAGGGCAGCGGTGAGTCATTGAGCCGGCTGCCTGTTACGCCGCACGAACTTATTGTGGCGGATACCAGCTACTGCGGTGCCGACGTGCTAATACGCGTCAATCCCCAGAGCTTCGTTGCATACTCTTCATGCGGTAGGCGCTTCTCGCTCTCACCGCGATTACGTACGCTTTGCAAGGGCGGGCATGGTAGGGACGCTTCGCATCTTGTTTCTGAGCAGCACCCGGAAATCCCGTCTCATTGCGAGCAGCTTACGCTCCCGAGTGGTCATATGCCTCAAATGTTATGCAGACAAAACGTTAGACCGCTAGGCCGGAGCTTCCGCCAACGGAAGCCATACTTGAAAGCGTGTATCCCCTGGTTTTGAGTTCAGCTGAATATTCCCCCTGTGCTTCCTTACAATGCGCTGCACAGTGTCAAGGCCGAGCCCAGTTCCTTCGCCGACTCCCTTGGTCGTGAAAAAGGGTTCGAAGATATGGGACTCGATCTCGGGCGAAATCCCCGGGCCGTTGTCCCCGATCTCCACCACGGCGCAACCATCGTCGCGATAAGTCCGCACTCGCAGCTCGCCTTTTCCGCTCATCGCGTCGATGGCATTGTCGATAATGTTGGTCCACACCTGGTTCAACTCGCTTCCGAACGAATTCACCAGAAGAGGGGCGCCCCGATAATCGCGCTGCACAGTTACGCCGCGTTTCAGCTTGTGGTTCAGGATGGTCAGCGTGGTTTCCAGGCTCTTCACGACATCGACGTTCTGGATCTTCGCCTGATCCATGTAGGTGTATTCCTTGATTGCCCCGACCAGATCTGAGATCCGCGAGGCGCTGCTTTCTATTTCGTCCAACAGGTCTGCGACCTCCACCGAAGCCGCAATCCTTACCAGCGCCGCACGGGCCGTGCCCGCCTCGAGCGCGCCGAACAAAGTTTCCAGCACCTCTGGCTTGACGTTCCTCCGGGCAAGACCAGCCGAGAGTTGCCACAAATCGTTCTGGCCGTGACTTCGCAGCAGGGAGTCGATTCTGTCTTCCAGGTCGCTGACGGTCAACGCGTCCGGAGGAGGACCGTCCACTTGCGTTAGCAAAACTTCCAGCTTCTCGATTTCCGATTTCTGGGCTGAGGTGAGATCGCGCCTCCCGAGTTCGTGACTCGCGTCCTTGATTCGCTTCAGAATGTCGCGCAATTGGCTGGCGGCGCGCTTTGCCGCTGAGGCGGGGTTATTGAGTTCATGAGCCAGACCCGCGGAAAGCTTCCCTAACGAAGCCAGCCGGTCCCGCTGTTGTTCGATCCGCGTGGTTTCACGGATGCGGTCCGACATCAGACCCACGAGTCGCTGAGTCAACTCCGGCATCTTCTGCACGAGATCAGGAAACAGGGCTGCCGGAAATCGCAGGACGCGGCCGTCGGTGACGGCTCTCCCGGTCACCATAAACTGCTTCATTCGCGAAAAAGGCAGCACCCCGGTGACGTCGCCCGGCTTCGTGGAAAATACAAACGTTTCGCCGGCGAACTCTCCCCGCGCCTCCAGTTGCCCATCGAGAACCACAAACATGGCATCCGCGGGATCACCCTGGCGCACGTAGGCATCGCCCGCCTTGATTCGGAGTTCTTGCGACTGGCTGAGGAACCAGGCGATCTGATCGTCCGGCAAGCCTGCAAATGCCGGAACGCGAAGTAATTCCGATTTCTCGGCCATTTAAACCTTGCTCAAGTACTGATGGATGAACTGCACCGCCACCGATCCTTCGCCGACTCCCGAAGCGACCCGCTTCACCGAACCGTGCCGCACATCGCCCACCGCAAACAAGCCTGGAACATTGGTCTCGAGCAGGAACGGATCCCGGTCGAGCGCCCACCCCTTGGGGCGTTGTCCGTCACGGATAAGGTCGGGGCCCGTCAGGATAAATCCCCGTTCATCCCGCTCGACAACGCTCGCCAGCCAGTCGGTTCGCGGCAGCGCCCCAATAAAGATAAACATGGCGCTCGCCGGGACGCGCTCCACTTTGCCGGTATCCGAACAAAGCACCGAAATTTCTTCCAGATGTGTCTCGCCATGCGCCTCGGCCACGCTGGCATGCGTCCACAGTTGAATGTTGGCCATCTCCTTAATCTGGTCGATCAAGTACTGCGACATCGTGCTAGACAGGGATTCTCCCGCGCACCAGGATCACGACCCGCTCCGCATACTTGGCAAAATTCATGGCGGCTTGCCCGGCTGAATTCGCGCCGCCTACCACGTAGATGATTTCGCCCTTACAGGAGAGCGCTTCCGTGGCGCCTCCTCCGTAGTAGACGCCAGCACCGCGCAACCGGTCGATTCCCGGAGCTTCCAGGCGCCGCCACTGCACTCCAGTAGCGATCATCAGGGCGTGGCAAGAGATCTCGTTGTTGTCGGCAAACTTGATGATCCGGTAAGGCCCCTCGGTCCGGACGCCGACAGCTTCCTGCGAAAGGATTTCCACCCCGAAACGCTGCGCCTGTACCATCGCGCGCCGCGCCAGATCAGCGCCGCTAAGCCCGGCGGGAAAGCCAAGATAATTTTCGATCCGCGAGCTCATTCCAGCCTGGCCCCCCGGTGCTTCCCGCTCAATCATCACCGTGTGCAGGCCTTCTGACGCGCCATAAACCGCCGCAGCCAGGCCGGCCGGCCCTCCGCCGATGATGGCCAAATCATAAAAGTCGGTTTGCGCGCGCGTCCGCAAGCCGACTTTTTGTGCGACGTCCGCCGGCACGCTCTCCAGCAGTTTTGTCCCGTCCGAGAAGAGCACGACCGGAAGACTGCTCGCTTCCGGACCCAACGCCTCCAACAGGCGCTTGGTTTCCGGGTCGTTGGCCGAGAGTTCAACATCGATCCACTGATAGGGCACGTGGTTTCGCGCCAGAAAATCCCGCAGATCATATGACCGGGGCGACCACCGCGTGCCCAACACTCGGATTCCCTCGAATGCCGGACGATACGAAGCTTGCCAATCATCGAGCAAGTCATTCAGTTGGGGATACAGATGTTCGGCTGGCGGGTCCCACGGCTTCATGAAAAAGTAATCGATGTTGGCTTGATTGATGGCGCTGATCGCGGCGTTGGTGTCGGCATAGGCAGTGAGCAGGGCTCGCTTCGCCTCGGGATAAATCTGCCTCGCCTCCTGCAAAAACCCGACCCCGTCCAGGTTCGGCATCCGCTGGTCGGCCAGGAGAAGGGCCACACCGTCGTTGCGCACCTTCAACTGCTTCAAAAGCTCCAGTGCCCCTGTCGGGGAATCACTTCCGATCACGCGATACTCAGCACCGTACTGCGAACGCAAATCGCGTTCGATCGCACGCAAAACGTCGGAGTCGTCGTCCACACTCAACAGAATCGGTTTCGCCATGTTGGTCTCAGCCCTACGGATAAAAGATGAAAAAGTAGTTTTACGTTCGCCGATAGAACCCCACCCGATTAACTGCATTAGATACCGAACGTTGTGTCCCGGTCGCGCAATTATCGTCGCGCAATCATCAGGGACGAGCGGACGGGCGTCCGGTCGAGCGCCAAGCTGCCAATTTCCACGCGGATGAAATTCAGGCTACCAGTTCACCCGGCTCGATCTCGTCCACGTAACACCAGACCCAGCTTTCTCCCGGCTCGATGGAGCGAATCAAAGGATGTTGGGTTTTGTGAAAGTGCTTGGTGGCATGTTTGTTCTTGGACGAGTCGCAGCAGCCAACGTGCCCACACGTCAGGCACAGACGCAAATGTACCCACGTATCGCCGGTCTTGGCACACTCCTCACACACGTGTTTATTCGTTTCTCTTATCTTGATCTGATCAAGATGGGTGCATGCTTCTGGCATCGGTTCCTCCTGTGTTTATGAGTAAATGTTTCGTTGCTGCCACTCCCCGCCGGCATCGGCAGCATGAAAATGCATTTTTCACTCCGGTGACCTTGGTCATGTCACCAATGGGCCTATATCACTGAATCAGACACTGCACGAGCTCAGAATGATATTCGGAGGTATTTCATACGTGTTCAGGCTCGACTATCTTTCTTGCGTGCTGACCATCATCTCTACAATTTTGGTCGGACGCCGGTGCTGGGAAGGCTGGCTCCTGGCAACCGTTAATTGCGTCATCATGTGCATTATTGGCATCAAGACCGCCCAATTGGGTTTTATTCCAGCCAACGTATTCTGCATCGTGATCAGCATCATCAACCTGCGCACTTGGCGCAGAGCAGGAGCATCGTCTTCTTAACACCCAAATCCCGCACAGGCGCGACCGGCCAAACGCTTCACGCCGCAGTGAGCAGGTTCTCCGCGAAAGGCCACTGCCCGTCGATCCACTGTGCCTCGCAACGGAAGCCGGCATCGCGTGCCATCTGGAAGATCTCCTCCGTCAAATACTTATGGCTGCTTTCCGTCCAGATCGTCTCCCCCTCCAGGAACTCGACCTGAAGGTCCGCTGCCGGGATGCTTACCCTCTGCCGCCGCCTGGACCGCAGGTGCATCTCGACGCTCCGAGCCTGGGGATTGATCCTCGCCACGTGTGAAAACTGTCCCAGGTCAAAGTCGGCATCGAGTTCGCGATTGACGCGAGCCAGAAGGTTGAGATTAAAAGCCGCCGTCACTCCGAGTTCATCGTCGTACGCCGCGAGTACCTGCGCGCTCGGCTTTTCCAAGTCCGTGCCCAGCAGCAGTGAGTCGCCGGGCTCCAGAATCCGCCGGACCTCAGCCAGAAACTCCACACCCGCGGGACGATCGAAGTTCCCGATCGTGCTCCCCAGGAACAACACCAGGAGATGTTGTCCGTCTTTCCGCTGCGCCGCCACCTCCAGCAGTCCATCGAGGTATTCACGCTCAAAACCCAGAATGCTGATCGAATCAATATCGCGGAGTTCCCGCTCACACATCGCCAGGGCCGAGCGGGATATTTCGACGGGATAGTAGAACGTACGTTGCTTTCGGCAAAGCGCTTCGAGCACCCAGCGAGACTTCTTGCCACTGCCGCTTCCCAACTCGGCGACGGCGACCGGCATGGCAAGGCGATCGACGATCTGGCCCGCATGCCGCCGCAGCAAACGCTCATCCGCCCGCGTGAGTCCGTACTCTGGCAGGTGGCTGATCACTTCAAAAAGAGCCGAGCCCACGTCGTCGTAAAGGTACTTCGAAGGAAGTTCCTTCTGTCCCGGTCGCGCAAGTCCGGCACGGACGTCAGAGGCGAATTCGTAGTTGAGGTCGCTCGTAATCGCGTGGACAAGCATTTCCCAAATCCCTCCGATCAGCGGTTTACACAGCGGAAACCCGCGTACACATATTGGTAGTGGGCCTGGAACCAGTTGCGAAAAGTGGGCCGGAGCATGCACGCGGCCGTGCGCGCCGACCCTCCCTTCATCACGAAGTGCTTGCCGTCGAAGAAATCGGCCGAGTACCCTGGGTAAAACGGAAATGGCTCAAAACCCGGAAACGGCGCAAACACGGTGGACGTCCATTCCCACCCATTCCCCAGCATGTCGTCGATGCCGAAAGCGCTCTGGCCATCGGGAAACGCGTTCACCGGGGTGGGGTCCCAGCGCTGAAAATCGAAATTGCCGAACCTCGCACTCGACCCTTCACTCCCCCACGCTTCACTCCCCCACGCTTCACTCCCCCACGGGTAGATTTTTTCGCTTCCACCCGCCGCGCCGTACGCGGCGCGATGCCACTCCGCTTCCGTAGGGAGCGACTTCCCCGCCCACCGCGCGTACGCGCTCGCTTCCGCATGGCTCACATAGACAGGCCAGTCGAGCGGGAGCGGTACTTCGTCGAACATCGTCCGGTAAAGCCAACGCTCTCCTGTCGAACGATCTCCTGTCCAACCATCTCCCGCTTTCTTCCAGAACGCCGGATGAGAAATCCCGTGGGCGGCTCTCCAGTTCCAGTCGTCATCGCTCCAGAAACTGCGCGTGTCATACCCGCCAGCCGCCACAAACTCGAGATACTGCCGGTTGGTCACTTTGTACTGATCGATGACGAATGCAGGGACATCCACTATGTTGGCTTCATACTCATTGTCCCAGCCGAAGTTTTCGGAGCCCCGGCGAAGGCCAAGTGTCGCCACACCCGCAGGCACCTCAACCATCCGGTGAACCACCGGAGCGCTGTCAAGATTCTGTCGATCTTCTTGCCGCACCTTCTTGTCGAGTGACAACTGATGCAGCATGTAGGCCAATGTCTCGACATGCATCAGCCGATGCTCAACTGTCACGTTGAGTAAACGGTCCACCGGAAAGCCGCCGCGCGTCTGGGCGCGAGATTCGAGCGCTCCATCGCCCAACTTCTCGTCCAGAGCGTCCCGGACCCTGGCTACGTAATCGTGCACCGCATCCAAAGAAGGCCAGTCGGACGGTTGATCACTGGGCAGTCCGCCGCTGACTGGGTCGATGCCAAAGGCAAACAAGCGGTCAAATTCGGGATGAAAACTCTTCAGGCCGAAGATGTTTTCGTGGAGCAAATTCCAATCGAACGCCTCCAGGTGCCCCACATAGAAGATGATGCGATGACGCTCCGGAATCGGCCGCTCATAGAGGGAACCCGCGCGGACCACACGGAACAGTGCATCGCTTCGCCGGCGTGCGTCGTTGACCCGCTCCATGAGTTCATGACGGACCGCAACGCCATTTTGCGCAACAATCATTTTGGCCTCCCACCTGGCCCTGACGGCCGGACGAAGCGTTGGCGCCCCAACGCTCAGAGGTGATCGAAACTGCCTGGCTCTCCCGCGCGACCGAAGCGTCGCGAGTCCAGCAAAAGTTGCCTTGAGCGGTTTGGCCTGGCCCGGGTCACCCCAATGCCCGGACGACGGAAATTCGCCGACGTGCCTAAGAAGTGGAAGCTTTCGCGGCCAATACGATCAAAGGCGACCCCTCAGCGATTTCCCCGCCCGCCGATGTTAGATGACGAATTGCTGAGGGCGGTCGCAGCGAAATATAGGAACGCGCCTGAGACAATGCGACGATGAAGGCGAATGGTTTGAATCCGTTATCGATTACCGGGTCGGACACGTAGGGTAGGCCACAGCGGGCCGGTGCCGCCACGGATTCGATCTCTATGTCCGAGAGGTCAAGCGGAAGCTTTCCTGGTGGCGAGCCAGTGACGGTACCGAACTCCTCGCTCTGCCGCTGAAGGTTCTCGCAAAACGCCGCAGCGACTGCGTCTACGCTCTTCTCTTGCCCAAGAACACAAAACGTATTGAATGCCGCGGTAGCTTTTGGTTGGAACAGCAATCGCTACGCGAGGGCGCTGACATTGCCGGGATGACCTTCCAGGTGCCTTTTCAGCAGCGTCTGCTTCTGGGGGTGTTGAACCACATTAAAAATGTCCCCTTGAAACCACAATAGAAGTGTCCCCTTTTAGAGTTCCTGTTGCGAGGAGGGACTCAGATTGGGGAGAACGGAATTGAGCAGGAAAGAGCTGATCCGGGTGGAAGTGATGGGGCGGGTGAAGGCGCGGAGTTTGCGGTTGTGCGAAGCGGCGGAGTTGCTGGGGGTGAGTTATCGGCAGAGCAAACGGATCTGGGCACGGTATCGGGGCGGAGGAGCGAAGGCCCTGCAACATGGCAACTGCGGGCGGGGATCGAACCGGGCCTATGCGGCGAAGTTTCGAGCGGCGGTGCTGGAACGGGTGAAGGCACGCTATGAAGATTTCGGGCCGACGCTGGCGGCGGAGCACCTGGGCAGCGATGACGGGTTGAAAGTGCACGCCGAGACGCTGCGGCGATGGAGGAAGGAGGCCGGGCTGTGGCGGAGACAACGGCGGCGCAAACCGTATCGGCAACGGCGGGAAGCGAAAGCCCACTTTGGCGAGTTGGTGCAGTTAGACGGAAGTTTTCATGAGTGGCTAGAAAAGCGGGGGCCGCAGGGCTGTTTCATGCACATGGTCGACGACGCCACCACGAAGGGACTGGGGCGGTTCTCCGAGCAGGAAACGACGTGGGCGGCGGCGGGCGTGTTGCGACGCTGGATCGAGCGCTACGGAGTGCCGGGAGCGTTGTACACCGACTGGAAGAACGTGTACGTGCGGCCGCCGAATGCCGAGGAGCGGCTGCGCGGAGAACCGGCGGTGACGCAGTTTGGACGGATGTGCGCGAAGCTGGGCATTCGCATCATCGCGGCCAGTTCGCCGCAAGCCAAAGGGCGCGTAGAGCGGGCGCATGGCACGCACCAGGATCGGCTGGTAAAGAAACTGCGGCTGGCCGGGATCGGGAACTACGAGCAAGCCAATGCCTATCTGGACGAGCACTATCTCGCCGAGCACAACCGGCGTTACGCGCGCCCGGCGGCGGAGGAAGCCGACTATCACCGGCGACGGCCCACGGCGCGACAACTGGATGAAGTCTTCTGGCTGGAGGAGGAACGAGTGGTGAGTGAGGACTGGGTGGTGCGCTACAACAACCGACTGCTGCAACTGGAACGGCAAAGCCAGCACTGGGCTCCGGCCAAGAGTCGCGTGCTGGTGCGGGAGAACGAAGCCGGAGAAGTCGCGATTCACTATCGCGATCAGCGTCTGCGGTTCCGCGAACTGAAGGCGGCTTCTAAAGCGCTGGGCGAGGGAAGGGGCGCTGCCCCTTCCCCCGCGCCCCCATCCCCGATCCTACGGCGCAGCCTTCCTCCCGCTTCGAATCATCCTTGGAGAAAAGGCTTTTCCGCCAAGGCACGCGCCCTCTTTTCCGGGGCTGCATGAAACCAAAACCAGGGGACATTTCTATTGTGGACAAGACGGGGACATTTCTAATGTGGTACGACACGTCTGCTTCTGGGGGTTGCGCACCAGGCGGCCAAGTGCTAGGCTGTTGGCGAACAAAAGGCGAATATTATTCAGGAGTGCTGCATGCCCCCGTCCCAATCCCTCGCTCCGCGATCCGTGACAACCCTCGATACCGTTCACGACATTCTTGGGACTCTGGTCGCGCGCTATCGCCAGGACGAAGTGCTGACCTCGGTGCGGCAGATTCCGGCCCGAGAGGCTAAGTTTCGTCCTGTGCCCAGCTGGGTGACAAGTACCTTACGTGAGGCGTATCGGGCAAAGGGAATCCAAGAACTGTACTCGCACCAGGCCGCCACGGCCGAACTGGTACACGACGGAAAAAACGTTGTCGTGGTGACGCCAACGGCATCGGGCAAGACCCTCTGCTACAACCTGCCAGTCTTGAATGCGGTGCTGGAGAATCCCGATACCCGCGCCCTTTACCTGTTTCCAACCAAAGCACTGGCCCAGGACCAACTCGCCGAATTGCATGACCTGTCGAAGCGGCTCGATGATCGCTTTGGGGTGTTCACCTACGACGGAGATACAGCCGAGCGACGCGCGGAAAGCAATTCGAGAGCGCGGACATATTGTCCTGACAAATCCGGACATGCTGCACACCGGAATCCTGCCGCACCATACCAAGTGGATGCGGCTGTTTGAAAATCTGCGCTACATCGTGATCGACGAATTGCACTCCTATCGGGGAGTCTTCGGAAGTCATCTCGCGAATGTGCTACGGCGGTTGAGACGCGTCGCGCAGTTCTATGGTTCGAATCCGCAGTTCATCTGCTGTTCCGCGACGATCGCGAATCCCGGCGAACTGGCCTCACAACTCACCGAAAAGGAAGTCGAAGTTGTCGAGGAGAATGGCGCCCCGTCCGGGGAGAAGCTTTTCGTTTTCTACAACCCTCCGATGGTGAACCGTAATCTCGGCATCCGGCGCAGCTATATCAATGAAGCGACTCGCGTGGCCAAAGAGGTGCTGCAGTCGCAAGCTGCAGACGATTGTCTTCGCCAACAGCCGATTGCATACCGAGATCCTGCTCACGTACCTGCAAAAGGCGAATCCGCCGAAGCCGGGCCAACCAGAACCGATTCGCGGCTATCGAGGAGGCTATCTGCCCTCCGAACGACGCGAGATTGAACGCGGGTTGCGCGATGGCCGCATTCTGGGAGTCGTGACCACGAATGCACTCGAGTTGGGAATCGATATTGGCTCGCTCGATGCTTGCGTGATGGCAGGCTATGCGGGCTCGATCGCATCGACCTGGCAACGGGTCGGCCGTGCTGGACGCCGCAGTGGAAGCTCATGCGCGGTATTGGTCGCGTCTTCTGCTCCGCTCGACCAGTTCATCGTGCAGCATCCCGATTACTTCTTCGGAAGCTCGCCCGAGCACGCCCTTATCCAGCCAGATAACCTCGAAATTCTTGTGAACCATTTGAAGTGTGCGGCCTTCGAGCTGCCACTTTCGCCCGAGGAACATTTCGGCAATGTCGATCTGCCGGACCTGTGCGAACGGCTGGGCGAAGCGGGTTTTTTGCACAAGAGCGGCGAGAACTGGCACTGGGTGCAGGAGGTCGTATCCGGCAGACACCGTCAGTCTGCGATCGGTGACCTCCGACAATTTCATCATTATGAATACGAGCGGAGATCGCGATGGAGAGCCGGAAGTGATCGGTGAGGTCGACTTTTCCTCCGCGCTCACCACCGTTCATCCGAAAGCGATCTATCATCCACCAAGGTCAGCAATACCACGTGGAGCGGCTGGACTTCGACAAGCGCAAAGCCTACGTCAAACCGGTGAACGTGGACTACTACACGGATGCCATCCGCTACACGCAAGTGCGGGTACTCGAAATCGCGCAGGAGCAAAGCATTCCAGGTCCCGCAGCGCGGGCCTACGGCGACGTGCTGGTGCGTTCGCAAGTCGTCGGTTTCAAGAAAATCAAGTTCTTCACGAACGAGAACGTCGGCTCGGGAAAGCTCGAATTGCCGGAGAACGAGATGCACACGACGGCGTTCTGGCTGACGCTCGGGCACAATCTTCTGAAGGAATTGCCTTTCACGCTTTCCGAGCGACAAAGCGGCATCTTGGGATTGCTGTATGCCCTCGAGTCGATGGCGACGCTTCTGCTGATGTGCGACCGGCGGGATCTTGGCACAGCGGTCGGGGAGCGGCCACCCAGTGCCGCTTCCGAAATCAACTGGGAAGATTTTGCGGCACCACGCACCCCATCGGACATGCCAGAGTTCTTCGAACCCAACCTTTATCTCTACGACGCGTACCCAGGTGGGATTGGATTCAGCGAGCCCCTCTACAAAATCTCGAATGTGCTGCTGGCACGAACGCGCGAACTGATCAGCGCTTGCCCATGCGAGAACGGATGCCCCTCGTGTGTTGGGCCGGCCGGGGACCGCAGCGAACGAACAACGAACGTGGCGCTTGCGATCCTTGGACGCTTGTGCGCATGAACTCGCGCCTCGAATCCGAGGACAAGGAAACGAAACAACAGTGAGCCAACTGATGCAGGACCGATTCCGACGACTGAAAGCACTCCAGTTCCCTTCTCCCTCGGCACGCTCGGCGCTTGAATCGGAAGCCGCCGTGCCCCGCACTCCGGCCGAACTGCGCCCCCGGGAGCATTCAGGTCCGGATGGATCGGACAGGCTGGAGCAGCTACTGGGGGCGACGGCCAAGACAAATCCATCCGGCGAACATCTTTCCTTGCATTGCTGGTTCGGCGAACCAGCGCAATTTACGCCCGATGTCCGGGCCCTGCAACTGCTGATGCCCGACGCACCGGAGGAGGTTGCGGACCCCGAGCAGTGGATATTTCTCGACACGGAAACTACGGGACTTGCCGGCGGGAGCGGTACCTATGCGTTTCTCGTCGGCCTCGCGTGGTGGGAGGGTGGCGGACTCGAAGTCGAACAACTGTTCATGCGCGACTACAGCGAGGAACGCTCGTTGCTTTTCACGCTCGCCGAGCGGCTCGCCGAACGCCGGGTGCTGGTCACCTTCAATGGCAAGTCGTTCGATTGGCCGTTGCTCGAAACCCGCTACCGCATGAGCCGGAAGATTCCTCTTCCCTGCTCTCGTGCACATCTCGATTTCCTTCATCCCGCGCGAAACCTGTGGCGGCTGCGGCTGGGGTCGGTACGATTATCAGAGCTCGAACGGCACGTCCTGGGATGGGATCGAGGGGCAGATCTAATGTCGGGTCTGATCCCGCAAATCTATTTGGATTTCATTCGCGGCGGGCCGGCCGAGCGCCTGATTCCGATTTTCCACCACAACCAGATGGACCTGCGCGGTCTCGCCGGACTTTCCAGCCGGATTTTTTCGCTGCTCAGCGATGCGGAAACCCTGGGACAAGATGGACTCGAACTATTTGGAGTCTCCCGCATTTGCGAGCGGCGCGGCGATGCCACTCGCGCACGGAAGCTCTACGAACAATCCATCGCGTCCGTGCTGCCGGTCGAGACCGAGCGCGCCGCGCGGCGTTCGCTTGCGCGCCTGGCGAAACGCGATGGCGATTTCGCCTTGGCCTGCGACCTTTGGAAAAGCACGCTCGGAAATTCCCGTCGGGGGTATGAGGCTTACGAGCAACTGGCGATCTACCACGAACATGAGGCCCGCGACCCGCGTCAGGCCCAGGAGATTGTTCGCCAAGCACTCGATGAACTCCGCCGGTCAAACTACGCTGGCACACTCGCTCCACGCGCATATCAAGAGTTCCGAGCGAGATTCGAGCATCGAATGGCTCGACTGGAACGAAAAAGCAGGCGTCCTCTGTTGGAAGGTTTGGGCACGAAACTCTGCCCGAAACAGTGAGAGGGGAGCGCCAAAGGTTCGGGACAGGCAACTGTGACCGCCAACGGGAACACGATGAAGATAAATACCAACGTCACCTCGAAGTGGCTCGGCGCGACTTGCACAAAATGAGCCGAAACCAGGGTGCGTAGTACGTCACAATCTCTGGATTTCCAAGAAGGGGGATTTGGGACAGGCGGCCCTCCCAACCCACCCCCGGTCACCACTAAGTCCTTATCATCCAAAGACCTGAGGGTACGCGAACCAGATCTCGCAATCGCACAGACGCGTAAGTCATTGACAAATAAGTACTTTACTTAAGAATCTATGCCAACTTGTTGAATAATAAATACTTTACGAGTAAGTCTTTATTTCTCAAAGACCTGAACCAAGCCAACTCTCCAAGTCTTTGATTCCAAAAGACCGTGGGAGAGGGGTTCCCAGCCGCCGTTCTCGGCCCTACAAGGCGATGGAGAAGAAGCTAGCTCAAGAAGCCGTCGCCAAACTGTGAGTGCTTGCTCGGCGAAGGCCGGCCATGCTTAACACTTTCGCGGCCGCCGCGCTCGGCGCGAGCCAGCAAATTAACTCTCCTTTAACACTGGTGCAACATTGCCGCAACAGGGCCCCTCTAGTGTTCGAGTGGGACTATCGAGGCAAAACTCTCTGCAGGCAAGTCTTTTGTAAGCAAGTTTTGGAGAGCGCGTGAGGCTCTCGTTTGGGCATGGAACCTTTGGAGCTTACCGGCAAGCCGCGCTACAGCGATCTGATCTACGTCGTGGAAGACGATCCCGATGTGTCTCGCCTCATCGAGCACAACCTGCGAACCGCTGGCTACGAGGTCTCCACATTTTTCTCCGGGGCGCCGGTGGTTCCCATGGCAGCCATGGCGCAGCCCGCGCTGTTTCTTCTCGATATTATGTTGCCGGGGATCAGCGGCTTCGATCTCTGCCGCCAGATCCGCCAGCATGAACGGCTGGGCAAGACGCCCGTCATTTTTCTTTCCGCCAAGACTCAGGAACCGGACCGCCTTCATGCCTTCGACGCTGGCGGCGACGGATACATCACCAAGCCCTTCAGCCCTCGCGAGTTGATTGCGCGAGTCCGCAACGTTCTCCGCGTTCCGCCGGACGCGCCCAATCACGAAATCATTCAGTTGGGAGATTTGGAAATCGATATCGCTTCGATGACCGTCCGCGTGCACGGCATGACCGTAGTCACCACGGTCCGCGAGTTCCGGCTGCTGGAATACCTGGCCCGGCACCGGGGACGCGTTTTTACCCGCGACCAATTGCTTGACGCGGTGTGGAAAGAAGGCTCCTTCGTCACCCCGCGATCGATTGACGTCTTTGTGCGTCGCCTGCGGGAGAAAATCGAGCCGGACCCACGGCATCCCCGCTATTTGAAAACGCTGCGCGGAATCGGCTACCGATTCGAGGCCGGGCGCTGACGAACCAGTACGTCGTTACCGCCGGCATGAAAAACGATTCGTATCCGCGTATGCCTTCAGGCATACCGCATGTGCCGCACTATGAGCGCGCCTTTAGGCGCTGCGTTGGGGAGCGAGTTTCGTCACAGGTCGATACCTTCCCTGTTCAATTGAGTCTTCCGATGGCCTTTTCCGCAGCCTCCAGTATCTTGCCGTCCTTGGCCACCCGGGCGAGGGTGTTGATGTCGTCGAAGAGCGGCCGGTCTTCATCGAGCCTCTTCACATGACTGCGGACAACCTGGTACGCCGCCTCCGAGGCAGGCGAGGGTTTGACCGGCGCCCGCAGATCGAAGGCCTGAGCAGCCGCCATCAGTTCGATCGCGGCGACGTGCCATGCGTTCTCCAGAATCTGCCGGGTCTTGATGGCCGTAGTCATGCTCATGGAGACAAAGTCCTCCTGGTCGGCGGCGGCTGGAATCGAGCCGGTCGCCGCCGGGTGACTCAGCACACGGTTCTCGCAAACCAACGCTCCGGCGGTGTACTGCGTGAGCATGAGGCCCGAAAACATTCCGGCGCCTTTGGTCAGGAAAGCCGGCAGCCCCATCGACAAATGAGGATTCATGAGCCGATTCAGCCTGCGCTCGGAAAGCGCTGCCACCGTGGTCACCGACATGCCCACCAGTTCGAGCGCGAACGCCAACGGAGTGCCTTGGAAGTTGGCGCCTGTGAGCACGAGATCTTCGTCCGGGAAGAAAACCGGGTTGTCGGCGGCATGGTTGAGTTCGATCTCCAGCATGTACCGGCTCCACTGGAATGCGTCTTTGGCGGCGCCGATGACTTGCGGGCTGGAACGGAGCGAGTAGGCGTCCTGCACTTTCTTGCCGGGCCGCTTGAGGAGTTCGGAGCCCGCGGTCAGCCGCCGAACGTTTTCGGCGCAGGCCTGCGCTCCCGGATAACCGCGCACGATGTGAATTCGCGGATCGTAGGCGACCATGTTGGCGTTGAGCGCTTCCAGAGTCATCGCCAGCACGACTTCCTGCGTCTTGAGCCACCTCTCGGCATCGTAGAGTTCCAGGCAGCCCATGCCGGTGGTGAGATCGGAGCCATTGATGGTGGCCAAGCCATCCCGTTCGCGGAACGTAATCGGCGAAATGCCAGCGGCTGCCAGGCCCTCTTTCGCCGGCAATCGACTGCCCTTGTAGAACACCTCGCCCTCGCCCATGAGCGTGATGGCCATTTGCGCCATCGGCGAGAGATCTCCGCACGCGCCCACCGATCCCTTTTGGCACACCACCGGAGTGACGCCCCGGTTGAGCATCTCGATCTGGATTTCCACGACCTCGCGGCGAATCCCGGAATGACCCCAGCAATGCGTGTTCAGGCGCGAAAGCATGCCCGCGCGCACGTCTTCTTCGCTGCAAGGTTCTCCACAACCAGCGGCATGAGAGTAGAGCAGGTATCTCTGGAATTTTTCGACCTGCTCTGGAGTCAGCACCACTTCGGCAAGTTCGCCAATGCCGGTGTTGACCCCGTACATGATTTCGCCGGCACGGATCTTGCGCTCGAGAAGGTCCGCGGCACTTGTTGATCCGTGCCACGGCGTCCGGATGTAACTGGATGGGCTGACGATGACGGGCGACAGCGGCGACATCCTCAATCTTCAACGAATGCCCGTCCAATACCAGACTGATTCCTGCTTGGTTCGACAGCACTTCGTCCAGCACAACGGTCATAGGCTTCCCTCGCAGAACGACAGTGAATCTCTCACATCGAAGGTACCGCGCTCCTTCATAACTGGGAAGGACATGGGTCACCGGCTGCCGTGATCCCCGGACCCGGGAGCGCAGGAGTTGGGTTGCCGAGTTTTGCTGTCTGCAGCTATACGAAGCTCAGTGCATCACAAGTTCTGCCTCATGTTGTGCCTCCTGTTCTTGCATCTCGGACGCTAGCTCTGGACCACTCACTGCGTCTGTGGAAAGGGAGGCCTTCGCGCGACTCGTTCGTGGCGGGCGCCGCAGGAGCAGCAGAAACGGCAACATGGCCAGAAAGATGACCCCCATGACCCAAAATGCCTCGACGAAAGAAAGCATGGCCGCGTGTGCCTGCACCATTCCGTAAGCCGCCGCCAGTGCCTTCCGCTGAGCGGAGACGGCATCGATCCCATGGGAGTGAAACCACCCCTGCATCCCCGCAATCATCGCTTGCGTTTTCAGATTCCCCGGTGTGATGTTGGCCACCAGGCGTGATTGATGGAACTGGGTGCGACGAGCGAGAAATGTGGTCATGATGGCAATGCCGAAGCTGCCCCCGATATTGCGCATCAGATTGAAGATGCTGGTGGCATTCCCCATCTTTTCTTTGGGGATGCTGGACATGCTCAGCGCCATGAGCGGAATAAACAAGAACGCCAGCGCGACTCCCTGCAACACTTGCGGCCAGAAAATATCCCAGTAACCCGCATTCAGGTTCAGGTGGGATAAATCGAACATGGTGATGGCCGCCCAGGATGAGACCGACGACGATGATCTTGCGCGGATCGATCTTGCTGGTCAGGTATCCTGTCAAGGGCATGGTGACCAGGGAGCCGATCCCGCGCGGAGACAAAGCGAGTCCCGGCATTGTAGGCGGGATATCCCAGCAGCGTCTGCAGATAAATGGGGAGCAGGACCAGGCTGGCATAGAGCACAAACCCGACCTGGGTGATCAGAAAGACTCCAGCGCCGAAGGTACGATTGGCGAGGGCGCGAAGATCCACAATAGGCTCTTTTACCATCAACTCGCGAATCACCAGCGACACCAGGCCGACTACGCTGAGAATGGCAAAGAAGCGGATGTAATCGGAAGAGAACCAGTCCTTCCTCTGGCCGGTATCGAGAACCACCTGAAGCGTGCCGAGACCGAGCGCCAGCAGCCCGATTCCCCACAGATCGATGCGCCCTGCGCCGCGCTTGATGTAGGGCGGATCGGAGACGAACCGGCTGATCATCGCGATCGAGAAAACTCCCACCGGAAGATTCAGATAGAAGATCCAGCGCCAGGAGTAGTTGTCGGTGATCCACCCGCCCAGCGTCGGGCCAACAATGGGTGCGAACAGGATGCCGATGCCGAAGGCGGCCATGGCGTGTCCATGCTTTTCTCGCGGGAACGTCTCCAGAAGAATGGCTTGCGCGAGCGGCTGGAGTCCTCCGCCCGTCAGACCCTGCAGCACACGGAAGAGGATGAGGCTGGGGAGAGTGGTCGCGAAGCCGCACAACAGGGAAGTTACGGTGAAGCCGCTAACGCAGATCAGCAACAGCTTCTTGCGCCCCAGGTAACGGGCCAGCCAGCCCGACATGGGAAGAATGATGGCGTTCGCAACCAGGTAGGACGTGACGACCCAGGTGCCTTCTTCAACCGTCGCCGCCAGATTGCCGGCAATATGCGGAATCGAGACGTTGACGACGGTGGTGTCGAGTAATTCCATGAACGTCGCCATCATCACGGAGATGGTGACGATCCACGGATTCACGTGGCGGTGCAGTGAACCGTCCACGGCTGCCCCTCGGGTCCGACCTTGTGGACCACTCTGCAATCTAGCGCGCCGAGTTCCACAATGCTGTGACCGGAATCACCGCGGCGGCCTGGATACAGCACGCTCCACGATTACTTCTCGACGATCACTTCTCGCCTATCAATTCTCAACCAGACAGTAGGCGCCAATCGCCTCGTCTTCCGGTTTGTCTTGATCGCCTCGATACATCTCCACGTTCTTGCAATCGTACATCCCGTGGTTTTCGGGAAGTTGCAGCATCAGGTAGTTGCCGCTGGGCAGAACTTTGCAGGTGGTCGCTCCCTCGTTGCACTGCAGGTCAAGAGGTTTCCCGTCCTTCAGAACGTGAACGACGACCACTCCGTTTACCACCACCGAGTTTTTCACTTTGACTGGCGTTTTATCCTGTGCGAACGCGTGTTCGGCAGCCAGGATGACGAATGCCGCGGTTACTACGACAAACGTTACTACGACAAACAGCGAAATGGTCCTTTTCATAAGCGCTTCCCCCGTGCAGAGGCTTTTCCAGCCCTTCTATATTTTCCGACTTGGGCGGTCTTCTGTCTACGATCTGCGATCACACGTGTCTATGATCTCTGATCGCATGTCCTTTGCAAAAGTCACTTTGCGCGGTGACCAGAATCACTGCAAAGTATATGGGCGTAGAGGAGAATCCACACCGTGGTCTTTCCTATTCAATTCGGCCCCATCCCATAGGGGCTCTTCAGTTTCACTAGCTGTGCCCGCGGTTGCCTGAGATGTGCGGGCGCAGGGCCCCCAGGGCTTCTGGGGTCTCGGTTACAAGAGGGCGTCGGGAGTGATCACGGTGGCCCAGGAACAGCACGCGATCCTGCAAGCAAACCAACTGGAAAAGCTGATCGAAGCGGTATCCAGCAAAGGTTACGAGATCCTTGGACCCACCGTGCGCGATGGGGCAATTATTTACGACCGCATGGAATCGGCCGAGGAGCTGCCCGCCGGGTGGACCGATGAGCAGGAACCCGGCCGTTATCGCCTGCAGCGGCGCGAAGATCAAGCCGTGTTCGGCTATGCCGTGGGACCGCAGAGCTGGAAAAAGTATCTGCACCCTTCCGAGGTGAAGTTGTGGGCGGCCGACCGTCAGGGCGCTACCTTCCGAATTTTAAACAACGAGACAAAGCCCAAGCGCCCCTATGCGTTCCTGGGAGTGCGCGCCTGTGAGTTGGCGGCTATCGCAATTCAGGACCGCGTGCTGCTCGAGGATAAGTATCGTGACCCCATCTACCAAGAGCGCCGTTCGCGTGCGTTGGTCATCGTGGTGCAATGCATCCAGGCGTCGGCAACCTGTTTTTGTGCGTCCATGGGAACAGGACCGCGAGCGAAAGCCGGCTTTGACCTGGCTCTGACGGAACTGGTCTCGCCGGGCGGCCACCGCTTTGTAGTCGAGACCGGGAGCAAGCGCGGTGCCGAAGTGCTAGCCGAATTGCAGACCGCTCCAGCAACCGACGCGGATTGGCATGAGGCCGAAGCCGCGGTAGACCGGGCAGCAGGCCAGCAGGTGCGGAGCCTCGACACTCAAGGCATCAAAGATCTGCTCTATCAGAACTTCGAGCATCCGCGCTGGGACAACGTTGCCGCCCGCTGCCTGACCTGCGCCAACTGCACCATGGTCTGCCCCACCTGTTTCTGTACCGCGGTCGAAGACATAACCGATGTTACTGGCGACCATGCCGAGCGCTGGCGCCGTTTGGATTCGTGCTTCACGCAGAGTTTTTCCTATATCCACGGAGGCAGCATCCGCACTTCCAGCAAAGCTCGTTACCGCCAGTGGATGACCCACAAGCTGGCGTCGTGGATCGATCAGTTCGGTACTTCGGGATGTGTGGGCTGCGGACGCTGCATTACCTGGTGCCCGGTGGGAATCGACATCACGGAGGAAGTCCGGGCCATACGGGGGGAGGAGAACACTCATGGAAAACCTTGAGCGCATCATCGCCGAGCATTCTTTTTTCGCTGGTCTCGATAAGGAGTTCATGACCCTGCTGGTGGGCTGCGCCTCCAACGTTCACTTCAAGGCCGGCAGCTACATCTTGAAAGAAGGCAGCCAAGCTGACACCTTCTACCTGATTCGTTCCGGCAAGGTGGCGGTGGAAGTCGTCGCGCCTCAACACCAGCCGATCATCGTACAAACGCTCGAAGTGGGAGAGGTCCTGGGGTGGTCGTGGCTGCTGCCGCCTTTTCAGTGGAAATTCCACGCCCGTGCGGTCGCCGATGTGCGCGCCCTGGCTCTCGACGGCAAGTGTTTGCGCACCAAGTGCGAAGAGAACCACGACCTCGGCTACGAAGTCTTGAAGCGCTTCGGCCAAATCATGGTGCATCGGCTGGAGGCCACTCGTCTCCAGTTACTCGATGTGTACGCGGTCCGGCGATGATTACCAGACAATGACTGACCCGACGATGACTACCGCTGCCACAATCAACCCGATGGCGTCGCAGCCCTACCTTGTACGCAAGGTCGTCAAGGAGACGTACGACACGTTCACCCTGACGCTGGTGCCTGAGGACAACGCCAACGGAACCTCGTTCCAGCCCGGCCAGTTCAGCATGTTGTGGGTATTCGGAGTGGGTGAGTTGCCGATCTCCATCAGTGGCCACCCTTCCGAGCGCGACCGGCTGGTGTACACCGTGCGGTCGGTGGGTCAGGCAACTCACGCACTCGTGAGCCAGACCGCGGACGGCTGCGTCGGCGTGCGTGGTCCCTACGGGACCGGCTGGCCGGCGGAAAAGGCCAAGGGGCGGGACGTCATCGTGGTGGCGGGCGGAATTGGATTGGCGCCGCTCCGTCCTCTGATCTACGAAGTCCTGAACAACCGCGACGCCTACGGGCGTTTAGTGATCCTCTACGGTGCGCGCAGCCCGCGTGATCTGCTTTACCGCAAGGAATTAACTGCCTGGGCACGCCAGCGTGACACTCAGGTACTGGTCACGGTCGACTACGGCGGTCTGGCTTGGCGCGGACACGTCGGCGTGGTGACCACGCTTTTCAAGTACGCCCGGCTCCAGCCGTCGCGTTCCACGGCCATGGTCTGCGGGCCTGAGATCATGATGCGTTTTGTCGCCCGCGAACTGGAAGCCCATGGACTCGCCCGTCCGGACATCTATCTCTCCATGGAACGAAACATGAAGTGCGGCATCGGATTCTGCGGGCATTGCCAGTACGGGCCACACTTCATTTGCAAGGATGGGCCGATTTTCACCTACGAGCAGCTCCGGCCGCTGCTGGAGAAGCATGAGCTCTAAAACGAAACAGAAGCCCAACGCGAAGTCCAAGCCGAAGATCGCGGTCTTCAAGTTCGCCTCCTGCGACGGATGCCAGTTGAGCCTGATCGACGCCGAGGACGAACTCCTGGGCGTGGTCGGAGCGGTCGACATCGCCTATTTTCCCGAAGTGTCGCGCGCCATGCTGAAGGGGCCCTACGACATCGGCCTGGTGGAAGGATCGGTCACCACCCACGGGGATGCCCAGCGCATTCAGGAAGTGCGCCGCCAGTGCAAGACGCTGATTGCCATCGGCGCTTGCGCCACCGCCGGCGGCATCCAGGCGCTGCGGAACTGGAAGGATGTCGATGAGTTTATCCGCGTCGTGTACGCCACGCCGCAGTACATCAGCACGCTCAAACTCTCCACGCCCATCGCCGAACACGTGCCGGTGGACTTCGAACTGCGCGGCTGCCCCATCAACAAGTACCAGTTGATCGAGCTGATCACCGCCACTCTCATCGGACGAAAGCCCAACGTTCCCGCCTACAGTGTGTGCCTCGAATGCAAGCGCAAGGCCAATGTATGTGTCGCGGTGGCCCGCGGCATCGCCTGCCTCGGCCCCGTGACCCAGGCCGGCTGCGGAGCCCTCTGCCCCAGCTATGACCGCGGCTGCTATGGCTGTTACGGACCGATGGAAACGCCCAATACCGATTCCTTGACCAGCCAGTTCCGGATTCTCGGACGCACCGACGATCAGATCTCTCAAGCGTTCCGCGGATTCAATGCCTGGGCTTGGCAGTTCCGCAAGGCGAGCGAGGAGTGCGAGCGAAAATGACTGGACGCGCCTCAAAGACGATTCATGTGGAAACACTCGCCCGAGTGGAAGGCGAAGGCTCTCTCTACATCAAGCTGACCGGCGATCGCGTGACCGACGTGAAGTTGAAGATTTACGAGCCGCCCCGCTTCTTCGAAGCCTTGCTACGCGGCCGGCACTTCTCGGAAGCGCCTGACATCACCGCCCGCATCTGCGGCATCTGTCCCATTGCTTACCAGATGAGCGCGGTTCACGCCATCGAGCGCGCGCTCGGCATTCGCATTGACCCCGCAGTTCGCTTACTGCGCCGCCTGTTCTACTGCGGAGAGTGGATCGAGAGCCATACCCTGCACGTGTACATGCTGCACGCGCCTGATTTTTTGGGCTGTCAGGACGTGATCGCTATGGCCCGCGATCATCGGGAGGTAGTGGAGCGGGCGCTGCGGCTGAAGAAGATCGGAAACCGCATTGTCCAGGTGCTGGGCGGGCGAGAGATTCACCCCATATCGGCAGCCGTGGGTGGCTTCTATAAAGTACCCACGAAATATCAGTTGCGCGAAATGGTGGAGGACCTCGAGTGGGCGTTGGAGGCATCGCTCGAAACCGTCCGCTGGACCGGCACTCTGGAGTTCCCGGATTTCGACCAGGACTACGAATTCGTGGCCCTGCGCCATCCCGACGAGTATCCGTTTAACGAAGGACGCCTGGTCTCAAACCGAGGCCTCGATATCGACGCCGCCGAATACGAAGACCACTTTGTCGAGCAGCACGTCAAACACTCGAACGCGCTGCACTCGGTCGTCCGCGGAAGGGGCTCGTATCTGGTCGGGCCGTTGGCGCGCTTCAACCTCAACTTCGACAAGCTGCCAGCGGTCGCACAGCAGGCGGCCACCGAAGCCCAACTCCGGCCGCCGGTCAAGAATCCCTTCCGCAGCATCTCGGTGCGCGCGGTCGAGTTGGTCTTTGCCTGCGCCGAGGCCCTGCGCGTTATCAAAGAGTATGAGCCGCCGGCCCTTCCGCGAGTCGAGGTCCCAAACCGCGCCGCCGTAGGCCAGGCCATCACCGAGGCTCCCCGCGGCATCCTCTATCACCGTTACGCTTTCGACGACCAGGGCCTGATCATCGCCGCCAAGATCGTCCCGCCCACTTCGCAAAATCAGAAGCGCATCGAGGATGATCTGCGGGAGTACGCCGCGCGCCTGGTGGCGTGGCCGGAGGAAGAAGCCACGTGGAAGTGTGAGCAGGCGATTCGCAACTACGACCCGTGCATTTCCTGTGCCACACACTTTCTAAAACTCACGGTGGAGCGAGGCGAGGCCGAGCGAGGCAAGGCGGACGGCTTCTGATCCAATATCCATGCGCATCATCTGTTGCGGAAATCCGGAACGAGGCGACGACAGCGCCGGGGCGCTGGTGGCGGCGCGCCTGCGGGAGCTGGGAGTAGAAGCTGAGACGCGCACCGGAGAAGCTTTCGAACTGCTGGAGGCATGGAGTGGGGCCGACCAGGTCGCGGTGGTCGACGCGGTCGAGACGGGCGCGCCTGTCGGTACGGTGTGGCGATGGGACCGCCGGCAAGCCCGCTTTCCAGTTCGCTCGTGTACCTCCACCCATGGATTGGGTTTAGCGGAGGCCATCACCCTGGCTCGTGTTCTCGGCCGCCTGCCCGAGCGGCTGCAAATCTACGGAATCGAAGGACGGCGATTCGAGCCTGGAACCGAAGCGTCCCCAGAAGTGAAACTGGCGGTGGAGGATGTTGCCCGCCAAATCGTGGCGCTTGCCGTTTCCTCAACATCTTGATCCGACTGTCTTTCCTCTCTTAAGTTTGTCCTCGCCTTATACTTTCCCCATGTGTGGACGCTATCGCCTCGCCCGGAAGAAAGAGATTCTGGCGGAGACATTTGATGTGGTCGATGAAGAGAGTGCCGTTGAGTGGAGCCCTCGCTATAACGTCGCTCCCGGACAAGACGTGGTATTAGTCCGGCAGGATGCGGCCCGACCCACGCGCTCGATTTCGCTGGTGCGCTGGGGACTGATCCCGTCCTGGTCGAAAGACGCCAAGGCCGGATACAAGATGATTAACGCTAGGGCGGAGACGGTTGCCGACATGCCCGCGTTCCGCGATCCCTTCCGGTCTCGCCGCTGCCTGATTCCCGCCGACGGCTTTTATGAATGGTCGAAGCAGGGCACGCAGAAATCTCCCTTCTGCTTTTCGATGGCCGATGATTCGATCTTCGCCTTCGCTGGGATCTGGGATCGATGGAGGAGCCCAAACAAGGAGCGGGTCGAGACCTGTTCCATCATCACCACTGCGGCGAACGCGCTCCTGTCCGGCATTCATGACCGCATGCCTGTCATCTTGAAGCGCGATCACTACGACCTCTGGCTCGATCCGGGCTTCAAAAAGGTGGACGATCTTCTCGACTTGCTCAGGCCATTTCCCGCCGACGCCATGCGTCACTACCGCGTGAGCACGCGGGTGAATTCGGTGAAGAACGACGATCCTGCTTGCGCCGAAGAATATGTTCCGGACAGTCTTTTGTTTTGAGTGGCGTGTTTTGAGAGACATGTTTTGCGAGGCCGGTCAGTGGAAATCGTGAGACCGAACATCGACGTCGCCGATCTCCAGTGAACGCACGACATCCGCCTTCACCGAGATCACATTCTCCTGGTTTTGCAGCTTGCCTTCGACTAACAGGAATTTGCCGTAGGTGACAACGCGGCGGTACTGCTCATAGACGGCGGGAGTAACGATTGCGTTGGAGATTCCCGTCTCATCTTCCAGGCTCAAAAACACGAATCCCTTGGCGGTTCCCGGCCTCTGCCGGGCGATCACGCATCCTGCAATCCGAGTCTTTCGTCCGTCTTCGAACTTCTCGAGATCGCGCGCACACACGATGCCCATGCGGGATAGCGCATTCCGGTGATAGGCCATGGGATGCGGCCCGGTGGTAACGCCCGTGCCGTGGAAGTCAGCCGCCAGGCGCTCTTCCACGGTCATTCGTGCGAGTGGCGACTCGTTGTCCGTAACCACGTCTGTAACTTCGCCCTGCTCCGGCAAGTTCTGCAATAGCGGCCCTGTGGGACGGCCGGCGTATTCCACTTGCCAGAGCGCATCGCGGCGATGGATGTTTTCCCCCAGTGAATTCAGCGCGCCAATCTTGGCCAGCATGGTGAGATCGTTCTTGCGCAACTCGGGCACGCGCAACACGAGATCGTGAATGGAGTCGAAGGGATGACTCGTGCGTGCTCGAATCAGTGCCTCTCCAGGCGCTCGCCGCATTCCTCGCGCATAGAGCAATCCGAGCCGGAGCGCGAAACGTTCGGCCCCGATGCCGCTCTCCGGCTCCAGCGTGCAGAACCAATCGGAGCGCTGCACGTCGATCGGTTTCACTCTCAGTCCATGACGCTGCGCGTCTTTCACCAGCGTCGAAGGATTGTAAAAACCCATGGGCTGGTTGTTCAGCAGGGCCGCCGTGAACGCCGCCAAATAGTGGCACTTGAGATAGGCGCTGGCATAGGCAATCAGCGCGAAGCTGGCCGCGTGCGATTCCGGGAATCCGTAGAGCGCGAAGGACGCGATCGACTGAATGATCTGCTCTTGCGCGTCGGAGCGAATACCGTTGGCAGTCATCCCCTGGCGCAGCTTTATCTCCAGCTCTCGCATTCGGGCCTGCGAACGGCGCATTCCCATGGCCCGCCGCAGTTCTTCCGCTTCTCCGCCACTGAAGTTGGCGACGATCATCGACATGCGAATCAACTGTTCTTGAAAGAGCGGCACTCCGAGCGTTCGTTTCAACACCGGCTCCAGCAGCGGATGCGCATAGGTTACCAATTCTTTTCCCTGCCGCCGCTTCATATAAGGGTTCATCATCTTGCCTACGATCGGCCCAGGACGGATGATGGCGACCTGCACCACCAAGTCGTAAAAACGCACCGGGCGATTGCGCGGCAACGCCGACATCTGTGCGCGGCTTTCGACCTGGAACATCCCCACGGTGTCGGCCCGTTGCAGCGCGCGATAAACTTCCGGGTCGTCTTGCGGAAGTTGAGCGAGATCGAGTGGCTCTTGGTAATGTCTGGGGACCAGATCGATGCAGTCTTCGAGGACGGCCATCATACCCAACCCCAGCAGATCAACCTTGATGATCTTCATGTCGGCGCAATCTTCCTTGTCCCACTGAATAACGGTGCGCCCCGGCATGGACGCCGGCTCTATGGGAACGACGGCATTGAGCTGGCCAGCGCAAATCACCATGCCGCCGGAGTGTTGCCCGAGGTGGCGCGGAATATCCTGCATGCGCTCGCAGATTTCGAGATATTTGGCGATACGGCGATGCTGGATGTCGAAACCTGCGGTGCGGAAACTGGCGTCCAAGGTGTCCGTTGGTCCCTTCCATTCCCATGCGCCCACCAACTTGGTGAGGCGGCCCAACGTCTCCGCGTCGAAACCGAGCGCCTTCCCCGCCTCGCGCGCGGCGGACCTTCCTCGATAGGTAATGACATTGGCGGTCATCGCCGCGCCCAGTTCGCCATAGCGCTGGTACACGTATTGAATGGCGCGTTCACGGCGGTCGCCGCTGGGCAGATCGAGATCGATATCCGGCCACTCGCCACGTTCGGCCGAGAGGAAGCGCTCAAAGAGCAACTCCATGCCCACCGGATCAATCGCCGTGATCCCGAGCGCATAGCACACCACGCTATTCGCCGCCGATCCGCGGCCTTGAACGAGAATGCCCTCGCGCCGGCAGAACTGCACGATGTCCCAAACGATCAGGAAATAACCCGCGAGTTCCAGTTGCCCGATCAGCGCCAGTTCACGGCGCGCTTGCTGCTGGGCCTTCTCGAAGAGTTTCGGGTCGCGCTTCGGCAGATATCGGTCGCGCACGCCTTCTTCCGTACGCTTCTCCAGAAACGCTTGCATGGTGCCGCCATCGGGCACGGGATAGCTGGGGAAGCGATATCCCAGATCGCTCATCTTGTACGTCAGGCGCGCGGAAAGCTCCGTGGTGTTAGTAACTGCCTCGGGAAGATCGCGAAACAACTCCTGCATCTCACGGGGAGAGCGCAGGTGGCGTTCGGCATTCAATGAAAGCAAGCGGCCTGCGGTGTCGAGCGTCGAGTGGTGGCGGATGCTGGTTAGCACGTCCATGACTTCACGCTCGTAGGCCTTGGCGTAGTTGACGCCATTGGTGGCGACGAGTGGCAACTTCAAAGCACGCGCAATTCGGACGGCTGCCTGGTTGCGGTGTTCCTCCGTGCGGTCGAAGTGGCGCTGCAATTCGACATAAACATTTTGCGGGCCGAACAGATTCACGAGTCTTTCAACTTCGCGCCGGGCTTCGTCGAATCCGCCGCGCGCGAGGGCTGCCGCCAGTGGGCCTTCGTCGCCGCCGGTCAGGCAGATCAAACCTTCGGAGTGTTCTTCGATGTCGGCAAGGGTTGCAGCGCCTTCAGCCTTCGTACCCTCCCGCAATTTGTAGCGAGTGATCAAGCGGCAGAGATTCTGATATCCAAGGGCTGACTCGACGAGCACTGGAAAGCGCACGGGCTCAATCGGCACGCGATGGGGCACCCACTCGGGTGGACGCACCCTCTCCCCGGCATCACGCACCGCGATTTCGGCTCCAATGTGTGCGCGTGTACCGGCCTTTTCCGCCGTGATGTGAAAGCGCGGCGCTCCGTAGAGGCCGTTGCGGTCGAGCAGCGCCATCGCGGGCATCTGAAGTTCGGCGCAGCGGGCCATCAGCATTTCCGGCAGAGAAGCGCCTTCCAGAAAACTGAAGGCCGAGCGGGCATGGAGTTCCACATACATCGCGTGATCTCAGTCGTAGATTCCGATCAGGTACCAGCAGTTCGAGGCCAGATCGCGGGCTACGCGGCAGCATTTCTTATCTTTATCCTGTCCGCCAAGCGCCACGTCCCACTCTTCGCGAGCCCAATCCGGATAGGTCCACCATGCCCCACTGGCCTTCCAGGGACCCGAGTCTTTTCGCACGACAAACTTTTGACCTTCCAGAAAGAAGGCGGCTAAGCGCGCAATACTCATTTCCACGCGAATCGCGCGGGGCGGCCGCAAGATACGCAGTACCGATGGGCAAGATCGAGTAACAGAGGCGCGCGTAGTGTTACTCGTGCCGGGTACGAAGGGAACCATTCGGAATGCTTCCGGGCGATGGCTGTCCAGTAACTCCGCCGCGCCGGCACGGTCCTCCCCGACCAGCTTGCGCAGCCGTGCCAGCAAGATTTCCAATCGTCCGGCCTCTGGTGTTTGCGGCGTGAACAATCCTTGCTGCACGGTTTGGGAACGCGCCGGTTGGGCCACTAGGTGCAGAGCGATCACTGCGGCTTCCGGGGGATGCAGTTCCAGATCCAGTTGGACCAGCTTCAGCAGTGTCTGATAGCTCCATTCCGGCAGCGCGGGGCGGATGATGCGCCGATGTTCTCTGCATGCTTCTCCGCGTACTTCTCTGCCTGCTGGGCCATCCAGTACGAGCTTCGTCTCCACTTGCGCAATCGCCAGAGCGCGCGGCGCGGCGCGTCTGACAATCTGCTCGAGCATTCTGCTGATCAAAAACAAAAGTGGCTCCAGCAGATCAACGGGATGCTCCAGCTCCGTGCTTTCGCTAAGAACAGCATCTGCCGCCGGCTCAACCGGAGTTAGTAAGTGGTCGTAGTCGCCGCGCGACAAGGATTGAAGCCGGCGCCCAACCTCCCCAACCCGTGCAATGAGCGCCTTCTGCGGCAAACCAGCCAGTTGGCCAAGCGTCCGAATTCCCCAGGAAGCGAATGTTTCCCGCTGTTCCGGTTCGAGTTCCAGCACTCTGAGCGGAAGCGGGGCCAAGACGTCGGCCTCGTAGCCAGTGGGAACGATCGTGATTCCAGGAAAGCCGCGTGCCGCTACCACCGCGGCATAAACATTGCTGGACGTGGCGGCGCTGGCTTCAAATCCCGCAGCCTCAGCGGTTCGCCGCAGCGCCACGGCAATCTGCTTTGGTGTTCCGAAGAGCCGTTCGCAGGCAGCAATGTCCAGGACGAGCGTGGCACCGGAAACACTATCCGCCGGAGATGCCAATACCTCGATCCTGGGCGAGAACCGCTCCGCACATTGCATCAGGACGTGAAAAGCCGAATCTTCCTGAACTCTCACTCTTGAGCGCAGTGAAATGCCGTCGAAGGATTTTGCCTGCACCCGGCTCATTCCCAACCGAAGTCCGAGCCTGCGTGCTGGGCCGTTCAGCGAGAAAACAGTTTCGAGCGGTGGGTCGCCATCGAGAACTGCTACGGCATATCCGCGCAGTTCAGGATGAACTCGCACCTCTGCCTGCACCGGAAAATCGCGCACGTGCAGACAGAGATACAACGGTCGAGACATGGCTCATCGCGTCCATAGGGTCGTACTATTCCACGAGGCTTCGGCGGCGGACACTGGTTTCTTTTTGCAGGGATGAAACGACGCTTGCGCGCTTCCACGCTTGCGGTCGGCACCGACCTGGTAGCGGAACCCTGTCAAAAGCGGCAAGCCGATCGGCGACTCATTCGCGTATTGCCATCGTTCATCCGCTTCCAGGCAACGTAGAACTACAGAAGCGCAACTGCTGGCACAGGCCGCTTGCGTCACGAGTAGGAGAATGGCTTGCGACTTCTCCGCCTGTAGCCGAAAGCGATACCACGACGCCAAGGGCACACGACGCACCTGTTCCGGGCCGACATCGCCCATGTCGATCACGATCGCGCGAAAACCTCCCGTGTTGAGCAACAGGTCCGTCGCTCGTAGACCTTGGTCCAGACGGTCCCAGACTTCTTTCGCTGTCGAATGGCGCAGGGACTTATGGAATGGCCGGAGCCTGGGATCGGGTGATCTCTCGGTTGCGGTGTTCTTCTGCTGTATCACGGGTTCTGCGAACTGCGCAGTTTGACGATCCATCTCTTGACGATCCATCGGGGACTGGGCAACCCGTCTCCCTCGAACGGATTCGGCACAGCGAGGCGAATAATCAAACAGAGGAATTTCAGCGTTCTCAGGATTGTCATTCGGCTGAAACAATTCTTCTACTGCGTGCTCGATGCCGCGCATTTCCGTACGCGGATGCGAACCTCCGCGGCCATACTTCTCGTCTTGCATGGAGCGCGTTCTCACTTCCAGAGGCCGCTTGCCGGTAACGGGCAGACTCGGTACTGCCTCCGCGCCTCCGGCACGCACCCAGAGCAGGCGGCCGAGATCGACTCCCATCGCGGCGGCGGAGAATGGATCCAGGGCATCCGAAACGTCCACATAGGCCGCAGCCGCCCCTTGCCCCGCCGCTCCTTGCCCAGTGACGCCCGCGAGAACGGAAAGGACGAGGGTGCTTCTGCCCGAACACACCGGACCAATGATTTCCGTCACGCCGCCGAGTGGCAACCCGCCGCCCAGCATGGTGTCCACCTCGGCGATGCCGGTGGGCAGCAGTTCGGGGGCGCTGCGCGGGAGCACGGAGAGGGCCGCGGGAATCCGCATTGCCAACACGGACTCGATCTGCTCTCGGATGGCGGTTGCGGATGGCATGGTATATTCGCCTTTTGTTCGCTATTAAGGCTAGGACTTGCCAGACGGTTTGTCAACTTACCCATGTCCTCGTACAGGGCACAACCGGCGTAAGCCGTTTCGCGCAAAAGAAAATCGCTCCAATGCGGACTCCGCATTGGAGCGATTCAGGGGTTTGCGTTCCGCGCTACGGCAAATAGTAGCGGAAAGAAGTAAAGACCATATTGTCGATCCCATGCGGCGCAACGAAGGTTCCCGTGGTGGCACCGGTGCCTGTCCACGCTCCTCGGGTTATGTAGGAATACTGCGGACCAATTTGCAGTTTTCCCTTGGGGCCGTTGTATAAACGGTACCAGAACCCGAATGTGCCCTCAATGACCCTTTGGGTATCGGCAGTGCACTTCGAAAGCCCGCCGAACCCGAAGCCGTTGCCCGATCCTGGCGCGGTTTCGGTGTAACAGCCGCTATCGGCAAACGTCGGGTCTCCATACCCTACCGTGTTACCGGAGACAGGGTCAATTTGAGAGTGGCGCCCGACATACTCCTCGCCGCCATTGAGGTAGATATCAATCTTGGGCGTGTGATATTCCAGCGTCGCCAGACCCTGATAGCTGCGCAGAGGCGACAAGGTGCCATCGGGATTTACCGTCGCATCCGGCAAACCCGACGAACCATACCGGCCTACGCCCCTGCCATAGAGAGCGTGAAGTCCGAAATCCACGTGCTTGGCGATGGTGAAGCGCGCGTTGCCTCCCACTCCACCGGCATTCCGCGAAAAGTTATAGGCTCCTTGCGCAGTAGTGTCGCAGGTCAAACCCGGAACCGGCTCCACGCAAGGATAGACGCGGTCACGGAACCGGCTGAAAACGCCGAAAACTTCATAGTGTCCAAAGCCGGGTTCAGCGACCGCCTTGAGAACCACATCCGGTGTGGCGTTGAACGAATAGTTGGCGAGCGCTGATCCGGTGGGACTCCCGCCGCCGTTATACAATCCGCCGCCATTTCCGGGACTGCCGAAGGCGAAGTTCGAAGCATTGCCGCGAGCCGCAAAGGTGGTCTGCGGATTCTCCAGCGATGCCCCCAGCCAGAAATGATTGTTGAAATTCTTGACCACTCGGAGGCCATACTGCCGTGCCCAGCTGAAACCGACGTGGTACTGTGCATCGATGGTCATGGGCAAGGTTTCGGTGCGGTTGTCCATGCCCGTCTTGGTTTCCGTCAGCAGGCTCCACATCTGCCCGCCCGTGAAGCTCCAGCCATTGCTAAAGGCCGCCTGACCCCAGAGTTGCCTTTGGCGCAGGGTGTAGCTGTTGCTCTCGTTGTTGTTGGAGGTCACGCCCGCCGAAAGAAAGTCAGTTTCGTAGTAACCGGTGAGCTTGGTGTTGTTGAACTTGCCCTCCGCCAGCATCGAAATGCGCGACTGGCGCCCGGAGCCAAAAAATTCGGAGATCGCGTTCTGGCCGCTGCCCGGCATGTTCAAGCCGTTGAACGGAGTATTGACGTCCGCTCCGAGTGCGCGCGTGCGGTAAGTCGATTCTGCCGCCAGAAAGCCGCCGGGCGTGATCGTGATTCCCTTGAAGTGGAGGGCGAGGGGGCTCTCCAGTCCTCCGATTCTTTTCTGGGTCTCCTGCAGATTCAAGGCCGTGCTCGTGGCGCCTGTCTTCAGGTCCGTGACGTCGCTCTTGAGCGCCATCACGGTCTGCTGTTCCTCCGCAGTTTGAGCCGCGGCCGTGTCTGCTTTTGTCTGTGCTTGGGTGGCAACGGCCTGGCTCTGGTCCAGCCGCTGTTCCAGTTGCTGAATCTTTTGCTCGCGGGTTTCGACCAGATTGCTCAACTGCTTGATCTGCTGCTGCTGAGCGTCAATCGCCGCCTTCATCTCACTCAGCTGCTCTGAAACATTCGGCCCTGATTTCTTGGCCGCCGGTTTTCTCTTAGCGACCTTTGTGGTTGTTGCGGTGGCCGTATCCTGCTGGGCCTGCGCCGCGATCACGCTCCCTGCGAATGCAATCGACAGCACCACAGCCATAATTCGTTTCATCGTTCCGTCTCCTGAGGAATAAGCGTTCAAGACTCCATACAAAGCAATGACCACGGATATTCACCGCGTAATCGTTGTTGAGTGACCTTTGAGCGTAGACTTCCGTCTGTTAATAGCGGGTTACAGTTTGTTGAATATTCCGTGAATCGCACGTGAATGCAGCCGCCGCGCAACGATGGTGGGCAATCGAAGAGGGTAAACAGGAAAGGGTCGGGACTCGATGGGCGAAACTTCTGCTAAAGGCGATTTTCGTTGGGTCCGATAAGGATTTCCAACGCTGCAGTTCTTTTCACTGGTACGACGATGTCACAGGCGGACGCTTCGGGGTACGCGGAGGGAGGCGTCGCTGGGATGTTGGCCCCCAACAATTCTTTAACCACGGGGTACACAGAGGAACACGGGGGAACCCCCCTCTTTTCCGCGTGTTCCCCCCGTTACCCTGTGGTCAAAAGGTGAGCGCAGGAATCGCACTGGCACCTCAGGCCATTAGAATTAGAAAGCGATCTGCAGCCGCTCCATGAACGCATGTTCCGTAGGACGGTTGCCCGCTGCCGCGCCTTGCTCAAAGCGCGTCTGCTCGTACTCGAACTGCAGCTTCGTGAAGTAGTTCAAATACCAATTCACGCCTAGGTTCCAGGCGCGCGCGGCCCTGGCCGATTTGGTTGGGTCCGCAAAACCATCGGCGAAAGCTGTCTTGTCCACGTTGAGTACGGTGTAACGTCCGACCAGTTCCCACGCGCCTGGACCACGGTCGCCGTCAATCTCAAGACTTCTGCGCGGAACTACGCTCCGGTATGTTTTCTTCTCACCAGTAAGAACCCATGAGCCCGCCATTTGCCATGCATGATTGTCGAAGTCGTGCACTGTCGTTACGCTGCTGATCGTGGCCGCGACTTTCTGGGCAGTGTCCACATACTCCGCCATCAGACCAAATGGGCCGACGTAATAATAGAGTTGTGGGATATAAGTCAGCCGCCGCCCATCCGCGAAGGGAGTGACCGTCTTGGTGCCATAGGTAAAGAATACCGCCTGCCCGCCCGTGCTCTTAAACGTGGGCAGCACCGCGCCTTCATCCTGGTGGCCGGTGGATGCCCCAACGCCAAACCCGAGACCTTTCAGCGCCGTCAGACCGGAAGGCGCGAACGGAGTGGCGAAGATGCGTGTCACCACATCCTTGCCATTATGATTGGCACCATCGATGTTCGTGCCGTCGGGCGCGCCGTTGATAATGGCCAGACGATAGTTGACGCGTGCGGCGACATCGCCATGCACTTGGAACCCTTCATCGCGGTTCGGCACCAGATCGCTGGGCAAGGCGCTCTCGATAAAGGTACGGTCTGCGTCGTTTTGCAGCACTTCCAATCCGAGTGGCGTCTTGAATTTGCCGCCCCGTAGAGAAGCAAAGGGCGCGATCTTGATATCGGCGTACGCGTCGTACACCAACGATTGGCCGTTGCCGAAGTCAGGCATGAAACGGAAATCCACAAATTTGCCGAGACTGCCTTCGAAGACGGGCCGGGCGCGGCGAATGTTAAAGGAATCCGTGACCAGGTGGGCGCTATCGTCGGAAAACGTCTTGCCATCCAGTTGCAAGTGGCCGCCGACTCTCAAACGAAACGTCTTGTCGGGGCTGGTGATCGAGAACGTATCGCGTCCCGCGGTCGTAGTTAGTGACTCCTTGACGTTCGCATTGTGCTCGATGAGCTGGAGTTTCTGGTCAAGGGCGTCGAAACGGTCGGCGACCGAGGCGGCGGCAGGAACGCTGGTGGCCGGCAATGCTGCATCCACTCGTTTTTCAAGTTGATCCAACTTGCGCTCTAACGCGTCGAGGCGCGCTTGGACGTCGGGCTTCTCCGCCGGCTGCACGGCCGGCTGAGTCGAGTTCACATCGGAAGTCGATTGGGTACCGGTGGACTGTGCAGAGGCCAAGCCGGTGACTAGCAAGAGAATCGCTGCCGCATAACGGGGGTAATACATTGCATCCTCCTGAGATTACTTACGGGAAACAAGAAAGGTCGCGAAGACTGGCGATTGGGGCGTCGTTGAAACCTCGGCCACCCATCAGAACTTCTAGTACCGAGAGGAGCTTCCGGCGAGGCGATTAGGGCTAATGGTGCGTCGGATGTGCCCAGATTGCCGGTCGGCATCAAGCTCACTTCCTAGCTCACTCCAAAAGATGAGCATAGGTCGGCACAGGCAACCTCACCGTGATGTTGGTCACCCTTCCAAGTAGCGATTGGCCGCGCCCCTTGTGAGTTTTAGCAGCACTCGTTGTGAGGTTTAGCAACACCCCTTGTGAGGTCTAACAGCAACCCATCTTCACTTCGCCGGCAGCGGTGAGCGGAGGACCGAAAGCCTCCTGCGGCGCGGGAGCGCCGTTCAGCGTCATGATCCAACGTCGAATCGCATCGAATACGACGAGAACCACGCCCACAATAAAGATGGTCATAAGGATTGAATCCAGGTAGCCGGTGAATACCTGACCGGGCTTGCGAGGTCAGTGGCCAGAAGATGTTCTTGATCCCCAGGACTCCCGCCGTAACCGTAGTCACGCCTACGAAGACACATCGGAACCCCGGTAATCCACGCATATTGTTGTTTGCCCATGTTAATCAGGAAGGTCGTGGTGACGGCCAGCGCGATGGTCGCCAGCAATTGGTTCCCGGTTCCGAACAGCGGCCATATCGTGGAAATGTTTCCCGTGTAGATCAGATATCCCCAGCCCAGCACCACCACGGAACTGGTGATCAGATTTCCGGGCAGCCAGGCATTGTTGCCGAAGGGCTTGTGCACTTTGCCCATGAGTTCCTGCAGTACGTAGCGGGCCACGCGGGTTCCCGTGTCCACCGTAGTCAGGATGAAAAGGGCTTCAAACATGATGGCGTAGTGATACCAGTACCCCATCAGACGAGCCATACCGGGCAGGCCCTTGAAGATTTGTGCCATGCCGATCGCCAGCGAGACTGCGCCTCCCGTGCGCCCCGCCAGTTTTTCGCCGACTTCGCGGGAGAACATATCCAGATTGACCGTGGTCAAGCCCAGGTGGCTGAAGACCGCGGGCGTGGTGTTGATGGCAAAGTAGTCGCCCGGATACATGGAGCAGGCCGCAATCAGAGCCAGTACACCCACCAGCGACTCGGCGATCATGGCGCCATATCCGATGAAGCGAGCGTCAGTTTCCTTGTCCAGCATCTTCGGCGTCGTTCCGGACGACACCAGCGAGTGAAAGCCCGAGATCGCGCCGCAGGCAATGGTCACGAAAAGAAACGGGAACAGGTTCCCTTTGATGATCGGTCCGCCGCCATGAACGAACTGCGTGAAGTTCGGAAATTGGATGTTGGGATGAACTACGAAAACGCCGACGATCAGAACGGCAATCGTGCCCAGCTTGACGTAGGTCGAGAGATAGTCGCGCGGCTCCAGTACCAGCCAGACGGGAAGAACCGAAGCGACCAGTCCGTAAATGGCCATGAGGATCGTGATCTGATGGGGCGTGAACGTGAGCGCCGAGGCAGCTCCGCTTTGAGCTACCCAGTGTCCGGCGATCACGCTGCCGATCAAAAGGACGACACCAAAGATACTGGGGCCGGTGACGGTAATCTTTCCGGCATGGCTCTTGAACATCCACAACCCCATGATGACGGCAATGGGGATGGTCATGCCAATGGTGAAGACGCCCCACGGACTGTTGGAGAGCGCGTTGACCACCACGATGCCGAGGCCGGCGAGCGTGACCAGAAGAATAAAGAGCACGGCGATCATCGCCACCAGGCCGGCAAAGGGACTGATTTCGGTGCGGGCGATATCGGCCAGCGAGCGGCCGCGGTGACGTATGGAAGCCACCAGCACGGTGAAGTCCTGTACGCACCCGGCCAGCACCGCGCCGATCAGCAGCCAGAGGAAGCCCGGCGCGAATCCGAACTGCGCCGCCAGAGTCGGCCCCACCAGCGGCCCTGCTCCGGCGATGGCGGCGAAGTGATGTCCGAAGAGCACCCAGCGTGGCGAAGCGACATAGTTATGTCCGTCCGCGTAAGTGTGCCCCGGAGTGGTGCGGCGATCGTCGAGCGCCAGGGCCTTCGCGGCAATGAACGCACTGTAGTAACGGTAGGCAAGGGCATACACGCACAGCGCCGCCAACAGAACCGGGAAGGTATTCATGAGCCGCTCCCAACCGGCAGTAACCACCGATCCTGCCAGCCTGATGGAACGACATCCTACACCCATCGTGGAAAGCGGCACAACGATTTCCCTTGCGCCGGCAAACAAGCGTTACAATGTCGGGCATATTTCCGGCATGATTCCGTCAACCCGCGGCAGGTTCATCTGTCTTCGCGACGGTTAGGGCCTTTCATCATCATTGCGCGGATCGTCGCTGCCGAGCCGAAAGGATCGAGTATGCACATGCCACGAGAGAAGGAAGCGGCAACTCAGGAACAACCCCTGGTCCGCTTTGGCCTGGGGCTCGCCAACTGGAGTGAGCGGTGGTTTCCGGATCCGCTGATTTTTGCGCTGCTGGGAATCGTGGTGGTCTTTGTCGTCGGTCTGTTGCTTCGCCAGAGCCCGGCGAAACTGGCCATCCAGGGTGGGAAGAACTTCTGGTCCCTGGTCCCCTTCACCATGCAGATGGTGATGATCATCGTTGGTGGATATGTCGTCGCCTCGACGCCCATCGTGTATCGCGCCATCCGAGCCTTGGCCGGCATCCCAAAGACGCCGCGGCAGGCGGTTGCCCTGGTGGCGTTGTTCTCCATGCTGACTTCGCTGATCTCCTGGGGCTTGAGCCTGATTTTTAGCGGACTTTTTGTTCGCGAACTGGCGCATCGCGTCAAGGGACTGGACTACCGCGCGGCGGGCGCGGCGGCGTATCTGGGGCTGGGAGCCGTCTGGGCGATGGGGCTGTCTTCTTCCGCCGCCATGCTGATGGCAACCAAGTCCGCCATACCGCCGTCCTTGTTCAACATTAGCGGCCTGATCCCGCTCACTCAAACTCTCTTCTTATGGCAAAGCATCGCGACCACGGTAGTCCTGATCGTGCTCTCGGTGCTGATCGCCTACTTGTCCACGCCTTCGCCGGAGAATGCCAGAACCGCCGAATCCTACGGCATCCAATACGCACCGATTCGCTCCAGTCTCGAGGCCAAGACGAAACCCGGCGAATGGCTGGAATACAGTCCGCTGCTGACAATTCTGGTGGCCGCGCTGTTGTGCTGGTATCTGGTCGATGTATTTCGCACGTCGCCGCAAGGCGCACTGGCCGCGCTTGATCTTAATACTTACAACCTCATGTTCATCACGGTTGGGCTCTTATTGCACTGGCGTCCGAAGCGCTTTATGCGTGCCGTAGCCGAGTGCATTCCCGCCACCGGCGGCGTCATCATCCAGTTCCCGTTTTACGCGGTGATCTTCGGAATGATCATCGGAACCGGCATCGCCGATGCGCTAGCGAAACTTTTCGCCCACATCAGCACCCACAACACCTATCCCTTGCTGGTGGCGATGTATTCGGCGGTGCTCGGCGTTTTCATTCCCTCCGGCGGCAGTAAATGGGTCATCGAAGCGCCGTATGTGCTGCAGGCCGCCAATCTGCACCAGGTGCATCTGGGCTGGGTGGTGCAGATCTACAACGCATCGGAAGCGCTGCCCAATCTGATCAATCCCTTCTGGATGCTGCCCCTGCTGGGCATTTTGAAATTGAAGGCCAGGGACATTGTGGGATACGGCGTGCTGCAGTTGATGGTTCACATACCAGTCGTGTTCTTTTTGTGCTGGTTGTTTGCCCGCTACATTCCGTATCTGCCGCCCATGAAATAGCGAGGGCAGTTCTGGTAAAAGTTTCCGGGGTCCTCCGTGCACCCCCGTGTACCCCGTGGTTTTACGCTTTTCGTAGGCAGTGAATCAGAATCTCTCGGCGGAGAGCGACCTCTATGCGGGAACTGGATTCGAAAGCACGAACCTGCTCGTCGTCCCGGTGCTCGCGATCACAGCTAAGTGTGACCCAGGCCACAATCGCGCTGCTCGCAGATGTGCTACCTCTAGCAACCTGTGGCTGCGTGCGGCGCGCCTGCTCAGTACCCCAGAATGTGTTTCATAAACCGTGACTCCGTGCAATCCAGACGGCCCCTTGAGTCTTTAGCGATATGCTTTGAAAATTTCTTACCGGCGAGGTGGATTATGAAGCAATTGGCTCTGTTAGCAGTGGCTCTCGTTCTTTTGGTTATCCCGGGATTCGCTCAATCACCTATCACCATCGGATTCACCGTCTCCAAAACCGGCGCCCTGAACGTCGATTCCGTGGAACAGTCCCGCGGGTTTGAGCTGTGGCGCGACCAGGTCAACGCTGCTGGCGGCATCAAGGCCGGCGGCAAAAGCTACAAGATACAGTTCGCCAACTACGACGACGAATCCAACTCCAAGCGCGTGCAGCAGTTCTACAGCCGCATGATCCTCGAGGACAAAGCGGATTTCCTTTTCAGTCCCTACTCGTCCCCGCTGACCGCCACCGCCGCCGTCGTGACCGAGCAGTATGGCAAGATCATGCTCACCACCGGCGCCGCCGAGCCAAAAACCTACACCCTGGGCAACCACAACTTGTTCCAGATGTTCGCGCCCGCTCCCCAGTATCTGAAGGTTGCCCTCGACGCTTTGAAGACCAAGGACCCCAAAGCCACGGTCGCCTTCGTCTATGAGGATTCCTCGTTCTCGGTCGCGGTCGTGACCCCGGCCAAGGCCTATGCGCAGCAGCTCGGGTTCAACGTGGTGTTCACCGAAGCCTATGCTCCCAATACCACCGACTTCAGCGCCATCATCGACAAAGTGATCGCGTCCAAGGCAACCGTGCTTCTGGGCGGCGGCCACTACGCCGACGGTTCGACCCTGGCCCGGCAGCTCTACGGCCACAAGGTTCCTCTCAAGATGCTGACGTTGCTGGTAGCGCCCGACAGCCCGCAATGGGTCGAACTGGGAGATGCGGCGCTGGGTGTCATGGTGCCGTCGCAGTGGGAACCGCAGTCGGCGTTTAAGGCGCAGTACGGCCCCAGCGGCTCCGATTTTGCCAAGGCGTATACCGCGAAATACAATACTCCGCCTAGCTACGAGTCCGCCGGCGGCTACGCGTGCGGGCTGATCCTGCAGCGCGCCATCGAACAGGCGGGCGGGATTGACTCGGCGAAGGTTGCGAACGCGCTGAACTCGACCGATGTCACTACCTTTTACGGGCGTACCAAATTCTCAACCGCCGCCAGCGATCACGGATTGCAGGCAGGCCATTCCATGGTTCTGGCGCAATGGCAGAAAGACAAGTCCGGCAAACCGGTAAAAGAAGTCGTGTGGCCTCTGGCCGGCAAGAGCGCCAACCTGACGTATCCGATGCACTGAAGAAGATCGGGCGATCGGGTCATCGGGTGATCGGGCCATCGGGTCATCGAAAAACCGAAAGCCCTTGACTTCGGATGACTTCAGATCGCCCGATGGCCCGATGACTCGATCACCCGATTGTCAACAGCGGCAACGGTCGTGCGGTTTTCAAAAGCTCTGAACGGGACGGTGAAACGATGTCGGGTGTCCTCGCTTCCATGATCGACGGCCTGCTCGTCGGCGCCGTCTACGGGCTCGCGGCCATGGGCTTGAGTCTGATTTGGGGAGTGATGGACGTCATCAATCTCACCCACGGCGCCATGATCGCGCTGGGCATGTTCTCGATGTATCTGCTGTTCGCCGCCACCCACATCAACGCTTATGTGCTGTTGCTGCCCACGATCGGCGCCGGCCTTGTCATTGGACTCGTCGTCTACTGGATGGCGGTGCACTGGGTGGTGGGCCGCTCCATGTTGATGAGCCTGCTCTCCACCTTCGCCGTGAACATGATAGTCATCGGCATCGGCACGGCGGTGTGGAGCACCAGTCCGTACAACGTCAACTTCGTCCTGCCCGGCATCACCATCGGAGCCTACACTTTCACCGGGAATCACATGGCCGCCGCCGTCTCCGCGGTGGTCATCGCCCTGGCGCTGCAATTCTTCCTCTATCGCACGCGCACGGGCAAAGCCATTCGCGCCGTCGCCGATAACCGCGAAGCCGCCGAGTTGATGGGCATTTCCTCGACCACCGTGCTGAGTATCGCCTTCGCCATCGGCATCGCCTTGGCGTGCACCTCCGGGGCTCTGGTCTCCACCTTGTTTCCCTTCACCATTCTTTCCGGCGGGGTGTACCAGTTGAAAAGTTTCGTGGTGACCATTCTGGCGGGACTGGGCAAGCCCTTCGGAGCTTTGGTCGCCGGAGTGCTCCTGGGCCTGCTGGAGGGAGTAGTCACTCCCTTCATCGCCGTCAGTTGGATCCCGCTGATCGAGTTCGCGCTGTTTGTGGTGGTGCTGGTCGCGTTCCCGCAGGGCATCTTCGGCAAGAGGGCATCGGCATGATGATCCTGCGCCGGCCCTTCTTCTGGATCATTCTGCTCATCGCCGCCGGCTTCATCTACGCCCCGCTGCACGGCAACAACGTATCCCTGCGCGAAGATCTCATCCTCATCGCCATCGCCATCATCCTGGCCAGCAACCTGAACCTGACGATCGGCTATACCGGCTACGTGAACTTCGGCCACATCGTTTTTTACGGGCTGGGGGGTTATGTCGGACTCTACCTGACGACGGTGCGCGGCTGGAACCTGGTGCTGTCGGCGCTGGTGGCGGGTCTCGTGGTCAGTCTCTGCGCCTTCTTGTTCGGACTGGCCGTGCTGCGCCTGCGTGGAGCTTATTTTGCGCTGGCCACCATTGGCATTCTCGAGGCCGTGCAGGCCTTCGTCTCCAACTTCGATCCCTGGGGCAGGTCGACAGGCATGTACCTTTCGTTCGAATCCTACCAGCCGCTCGGCGGCGCGATGCACGCCCTCTGGATCACCTACTTCCTCGTCATTGCGGTCATGGCTCTCTCGATGATCCTGAGCCTGGCCATCAAGAATTCCAAGTTCGGACTGGGCTTGTTCGCCATCCGTGAGGATGAAGATGCCGCCGTCGTGCTGGGCGTCAACGCCACCGTGTACAAGGCGATCGTCTACAGCGTGTCCGCGTTTCTGCCGGCGATCGCTGGCGCGCTGATGTTTTACAAAAATGGCATGATCGACCCCTCGATCGCCTTCGAGTATATGTTGTCGCTCGAAGGCATCGTCATGCTGATGCTCGGCGGTCAGGGCTCCGTCATCGGCGCGGCTCTGGGCGCAACCCTTTACGAGAAGCTTCGCTCCTACCTGCTGACTTCTCCCGCCCTTTCCAACTTTCACCTGGTGATCTCTGGCGCCCTGCTGCTCTTAGTGGTCCTGTTCGCGCCGGGAGGCCTGATCGGCTGGCTGTATCGCCTGATGCCGCGCGCGCGCAAGGTGATCGAATGAACACCATCCTCGAAGTGGGCGGCGTCACCAAGCGTTTCGGCGGCCTGGTAGCGGTTTCCGACGTCAGTTTCAGCATCGCTGAGGGCGAGATCCTGGGCCTGATCGGTCCCAACGGCGCCGGGAAGACCACCTTATTCAACGTCGTGAATGGGGTCTACAAGGCCAACGAAGGAACCATCACTTTTGCCGGAAAAGACATTACCCGCTGTTCGCCGGATAAGGTGGTCCACTTTGGCCTGGCGCGGACACACCAGGTCGTGAAGCCTTTGAACGACCTGACGGTGCTCGACAATGTCACCGTGGGTGCGTGCTTCGGCCGTGAATATCTCGATTTGGCTGCCGCCCGCAAGGTAGCTTCCGATGTGCTGCAGCAGGTTGGATTGGGGGACCGCGCCGGCCTGATGGCGCGCTCGCTGACCATCGCCGGCAAGAAGCGTTTGGAAGTCGCCCGGGCGCTGGCGGCAAAACCCAAGCTCTTGTTGCTGGACGAGGTGCTGGCGGGACTGAATCCCACCGAAGTGGTGAAGATGATCGAACTGGTTCGCAAGATCCGCGACAGCGGGGTCTCCGTGCTTATGATCGAACACCTGATGCAGGCGATCATGAGTCTTTCCGATCGCATCGTGGTGCTGAATCTGGGCCGCAAGCTGGCCGAAGGCCGGCCCGATGAAGTGGTGCACAATTCGGAAGTCGTGGAAGCCTACCTGGGCTTCCCCGATAAGGTTCACGAATGGAGCAGGGTCGACAAATTGACGAGGAGAAAATGATGGGCCCGGTCCTTCAACTGGAGAACGTCGAGTCGGGATACGGGGAAGTACAGGTCCTGTGGGGCATCTCGCTCGAGGTTGCGCGCGAGAATTTTACTGCGATCATCGGAACCAATGGCGCCGGCAAAACCACCACCCTGCGCACCATCATGGGCAGTGTGCGCGCCTGGAAAGGCCGCGTGCTGTTCCATGGAGAAGACGTGACCCGGCTCTCGCCTCATGCCAAGGCCAATCGCGGCCTGGTGCTGGTGCCCGAGGGCCGGCAGCTTTTCCCGGACATGTCGGTGGAAGAGAACCTGGAGATGGGCGGGTACTCGAGACGGGCACGCAAGCGGGAAAAACAGAATCTGGAACGCGTTTACGAGCTGTTCCCGCGCTTGAAAGAACGGCGCAAGCAGAAGTCTTCCACTCTCTCCGGTGGCGAGCAGCAGATGCTGGCCCTGGGCCGCGGCTTGATGCAGGAGCCGGAGGTTTTGATGATCGACGAGCTCTCGCTCGGCCTGGCGCCGGTGCTGGCGCAGCAGCTCTTCCTGACCTTGGGCAAACTACGGAGAGAGGGCCTCACCATCGTCCTGGTGGAACAAAATGTGCACCTCGCACTGGCCATCAGCGATTACACGTACGTGTTTGCCGAAGGTCGAATCAACATCCGCGGCGATTCGGACGAGGTGGCGAGAATGGATGAGGTGCGGCAAGCTTACCTCGGACTTTAACTCGAGCGGACTGACTCAAATCGCATCTGGGCTTCCCCTTCTGGCGATTGTCAGTTCCATCCCGTAACATCTAAAGTTACGTTTGACCAAAAGCGAGGACTATGACCCCCATCGCACAGAACAAAGAGGAAAAACCCTCACCTCACTTCCCCGCCCTGCAACCGCCTCGCCGCTATCTGTTCGGACCAGGACCCAGCATGGTTCACCCGCGGGTCTACGAGGCCCTAGCGAAGCCGATTGTCGGGCACCTCGACCCCTACTTCATTCAGGTAATGGGAGACGTCCAGCAATTGCTGAAGACTGCCTTCGGTACCAGCGACGGCGTCACGCTGGTAGTTTCCGGCACCGGCAGCGCGGGCATGGAGGCTGCCGTTGCCAATTTCGTGGAGCCCGGAACCAAGGTCGCCGTGTTTGCCAATGGATACTTCTCCGATCGGCTTACGGAGATGGCCAAGCGCCACGGCGCAAACGTCGTTCGCTTGGAGAAGCTTTGGGGTGAGACCTATACAGAAGAGGAAGCGACAGAGTTCATCCGTCGCGAAAAGCCCAAGGTCGTCGCCTATGTTCACGCCGAGACTTCGACCGGAGCCTTGCAATCGGGCCAAGCCATCTGTGCTGCGGCTCACGATGCGGGCGCTCTGGTGATCGCGGACTGCGTGACCTCGCTCGGTGGAGTGCCGGTGCAATTCGATCAGACCGCCATCGATGTTGCCTATAGTTGCACCCAAAAAGGACTAAGTTGCCCGCCGGGGTTATCTCCCATGGCCATGTCTCCCAGAGCCATGGACTGGCTGCGCGCACGCACTTCTCCGGTACGCAGCTGGTATTTTGACCTCAAGCTTATTCACGACTATGCAGCGGTATCGCACCGCTACCATCACACGGCGCCGATTTCCATGTTCTACGCCCTGCGTGAGGCGCTCATGGTCATCGCGGAGGAAGGAATCGAGAAGCGCTGGGAGCGGCATCGCCGTTGCCATAAGCTTTTTGTCCAGGGCATAGAAGCGATGGGCCTGCGCATGCACGTTCCCGAAGAGCATCGCATTGCGACGCTGAATACCGTGTGCGTCCCCGAAGGAGTTGACGAGGCAAAAGTGCGAAAACGCCTGCTGGACGAGCCGGGCATCGAGATCGCCGGCGGTTTCGGTCCGCTCGCCGGCAAAGTTTTCCGCATCGGCGTGATGGGGCCGCTGGCCACCGAAGATAACGTGCAGTTCTTTCTGAAAGAATTCAAAAGGATGCTGAGTTGATCGGGTCATCTGACCATCGGGTCATCGGGTCATCGAAGTTCAAAGGCCTTTGAAGTTAAATCACCCGATGGCCGGCCCTAGCAGGCTGCGGAAAAACTCCCTTTCAAGCAGGTTTTGGGAAGGGCACGAGTTTACTCGTGCCGTTAAGTCCTTAAAACTGTGTCGCGCTTCAGCGCCTGAGGTGAGCTTCTTGCGCGCTCGGCGGGTTTTTCCGCAGCGTGCTAGGCGGCGGAATCGCCCCCGCCCGTCGATTGAAACGGCGTGGATTGAAACAGCGCCACCACCGCGGGCTTCATCACCTTACCCATCGCATTGCGCGGAAGCGCATCCAGCACCAGAAGCCGGGAAGGCACTTTGTGAGCCGCGAGCAACTCTTTGGCCCAGGTACGAAGCGACGGCAGATCCAGGACATCGCCGTCGTTCAGCCCTTCTTTCAGCGCTTCTTTCAGAACGATGGCCGCAGCGACGCGCTCGCCCCACTCCGGATCGGGCACACCGACCACGGCACAGTCTGCAACTGCGGGATGTTCGCGCAGCGCATCCTCAATCTCCAACGCGGATACCTTGTGTCCACCCGTCTTGAGAATGTCCATGTTCGTCCGGCCAAGAATGCGATAGACACCGTCTTCATTCTCAATGACCGCAGTATCGCCAGTGCGAAACCAGCCATCGCGGAAAGCGGCGCGCGTTGCCTCAGGCTGGCCCCAGTATTCTAAAAACACGCTCGGACCACGGACTTCGATCTCGCCCAGAGTGCCCGCTGCAACCGCCTCGCCGTCTTCTCCGACAAGCTGCACTTCGACGCTCGGCAGCGGTCTCCCGACGCTGCCCGGCACGCGTTCGCCCCGGAACGGGTTTGACAGCGCCATGCCAATCTCCGTCATGCCGTAGCGCTCCAGCAGAGTGTGGCCGCTGATTTCCTTCCAGCGTTTTAGAGTGCTCACCGGCAGTGCTGCCGAACCGGACACCATCAAGCGCAATTTGATGCACCCTTGGCTTAGCCGCGCACGGCGCTCCGGCGAAGCCTTGTCCCAGGCGGCGATAAGCTTCACGTAAACCGTCGGCACCGCCATGAACAGAGTTACGCTGCCGCCGGCGATGGCGTCCCAAACCGCATTCGCGTCGAAGCGCGGCAGCATCTGGCAGGTTGCGCCCGACCACAGCGCACAGGAGACCACGTTGATGATTCCGTGCACGTGGTGCAGCGGCAAACACAGCACAATGCTATCGTCGGCCGCCCACTCCCAAGCCTCCACCAGGCTCACGATTTGCGCCGCAATATTGGCATGGGTTGTAACCACGCCCTTCGGCCTGCTGGTCGTGCCACTGGTGTAGAGAATCATGGCGCGCCGCTCGCGATCGAGGTTGACGTCAGCTAATTCCGCTGGCTCGAAAGCAGGAAGCTGCTCATAGAACAATGCGCGGATACCACGGGCAGCGGCGATGGGCGCCAGAACAGGGGCGGCTTGAACATCCAACACCAATGCCGACGCCTCGGTGTCGTCGATAAAATATTCGAACTCAGGCCCGGTGGAGTTGAGCGGTAACGGGACGGCAACGCCACCGGCTCGCCAGATACCCCACTGCACCGCAACCCACGGGAATCCCGGAGTCACCAGAAACGCCACGCGGTCCTCGTGGAGGTCACGGCGGCCGGCGAGCAGGATCGCCGCCACGCGCGACGAAGCATCCAGCAAATCGTTGTAGGTGAACGCCCCCTGCGCCTCGACGACAGCGGTCCGTCCGCCATGCCCGCCGGCTCGAGCAATTATCGGAAGTTGACTGCTGGGGCCGATCACACGCCAGACTTTACGTCGTCCCCGATGCATTGTCCACCCGTCCAGACCGCCTCCCCAGTCGACGATTCAAACTTCGTCAATGGAGGCTCCAGCCTTAGCACCGGAAGGCGACGCTCGCTCTGAGTCACAGACTTCCGCATGGGATCAGCGTTCCAGAGCAAGTGCCGCAGTGCGAATCGTCGCCTCCATGACCTGGTTCCAGTGGACTTTGCCCAGAGCTCTTCGCAACCGTGCCTGGGCAGACAGCCAGTAGGGCCTAGCACGCCGGTATACTCCAGCCCCCTCCGCCGTGAGTGTCAGCCGAACCTGCCGCCGGTCCTCTCCCGGTTTCGCCTGAATCCAGCCCTTCCTTCGCAGTAGCGCCAGTGTCCTTGTCAGCGTCGTGCTATCAAGCCCCAGTACGTCAGCCAGGCTCCCCTGCGAGATGTTTCTTGCGCGTACTAACGCCTGCAACAGCGTGAACTGGGTCACGTGCAGGCCAGCACGCCGCAATTCCTGGTCGTAGAGCTGCGTAACAACCCGGGCAGCGCGGCGCAGATTCGCACAAGCACACGGCAGAGACACGACAGGCTTTCCAGTAGAGGATGTATCGGTAGCGGGCCGCTTCATAATCGATGTACCTGCATTTATCTCCACTCCCAGACGCTTCAAATTTGCTGCATCCAATTATATGCATATACATCTATTCCTGCTAGGAGGCTTTCCATGAAGTACTTGGTCCAAATGAAACTTGCCAATCCCAGCCGCCCCGCTACTCCGCAGGAAGGCATTGTTTTCATCGAACAATTCATCCTGCCCACACTGGAACTCTGCAAGAAGCTGGAAGCGGAGAGAAAGATCCTTGCCGGAGGGCCGATGAGCGGGGCCGTGGCGCTCTCACTGATCATCAGTGCTGAATCAGTCCAGGAACTGGATGACCTCATTACGGGTATCCCGGTGTGGCCGCGGATGGAAACGACCGTCACCCCGCTCACCAGCTTTGATGGTCGCATGCAGTCCGTCCGTTCGCGGCTTGAACAACTCAAGGCGCAGACGCAGAACGACGCGGAGGCGTCCCATTCATGAGGATGGTTTTGGTCACGGCGATTCGATCACGAACCGGCTCAGGAGGAAACTGATGAATATTCAAGCGATTTTCGGAATCAGTGTGTTGATGAGTTTTGTGAGTTCCAGCGTCGCAGCCAAGCTCTACGTCTGGCCGCATCTTCGGATCATGGAACGGAACCGCGCGCTCGCTCCGTTGGTGGCGCCCCATATGTTTCTTCGATTCATCGGACTCAGCTTTTTGGTGCCGGGGGTGGTCTCTCCCTCGCTACCGGCTGCATTCGCGATTCCCGCAGGATATGGAGATCTTGTCGCGGGCATCCTGGCCATTGTCGCTACGGTCACTCTTGCAAAGCGTGCATCCTGGGCCCTTGCCGCCGTATGGCTGTTCAATATCTGGGGCGCTGCCGATCTCGTACTCGCGTTTTATCAAGGCGGGCACCTACGGATTTACCCTGGAGCGTTCGGGGCTTCGTTCTTCTTAGTGACAGCGGTCGTGCCAGCACTCCTGGTCACGCATGTCCTCATCTTTCGCCTTCTCGTTCGGCCCGAGCCAAGTAGAGCGGCTTGACTCCGCCCACACGGTGATTCGCCCGACCGCGGGGTTAGGCGTGGCGCAATCGGCTGAACTGCGCTCCGTCAGGCGGGCTGCCGGCCGCTAGGTTCCGACCTTGTCAATCCAAGGGTTGGGGGGCCAATTACTATGGCTCTCGGGCCAGCTTTCAGGGATGAAGCACGTAGTTCGAAGCGACGTCGCGAAACGCAGCCAACTGTTTTGCCCGGGTAGCCTCGTCCCAACCCAGTTCCGCAGCCATCAAGTCCGCGACGGCAGGAGCCATCGCCAGGGCTGCGCGCGCATTCAAGAACAGCGCGCGTGTGCGCCTGGCGAGCGTGTCTTCCACGGTGCGCGCCATTTCGTGCCGTGCCGCCCAGACGACCTCCGCCTTCACGCAGGGCAACGCCGCATGCAGCGGTTCGCTGAGTCCAGGATTAGCCTCGATCAGCTTGCGAATCTCGTACGCGTCCGAACCATAGACTCCGAGCGCGCCGAATTGTGTCGCGGCATCGTGAAAGCCGTGGATGCGCAGGTCGTGGGTCGTGCATGGCTTGTCCGGTAACTGCGCGAGCGTTGCCGCCTGATCGACGCAATCCTCCGCCATATGCCGGTAGGTCGTCCATTTCCCGCCGCAGACGGTGACCAGACCGGAGCGGTCGATGTGGATCACGTGATCGCGCGCCAGCGCCGCCGACCGGACGACGCCGCTGGCGGCGCCCGTGCTGCGCACTAGCGGCCGGACGCCGGCGAACACGCTCAAGACATCGTCGCGCGTAGGTGCTTTGGTCAGGTATTGCCCCGCAGTCGCAAGAATAAACTCGATTTCCTCGTCCATGGCAACCGGCTCCAGCGTTGCGGCCACAATCGGCGTGTCCGTGGTTCCCACCAGTGTGTGGCCGTGCCACGGAATTGCAAATAACACGCGGCCATCGCTGGTGTGCGGAACCATGACCGCGCTTTCACCCCGCAGAAAGCTCGAATCGAAGACCAAGTGAATGCCTTGGCTGGGCGCTATCAGCGGCGTGGCGCCGGGCTCGGCCTGGAGCCGAAGCAGGTCGCTGAAAGCGCCCGTGGCGTTGACCACAACTTTGGCGGCGGCGCGAAACTCGTTGCCGGTTTCTACATCGCGTGCTCTGACGCCGTCGACAAATCCCTGAGCGTCCTTCGTCAGTCCCGTGACTTCAACATAGTTCAGCAACGTGGCGCCCTGCTCGAACGCCGTGGCCACCATGTGGATGAGCAGGCGCGCGTCGTCGAATTGCCCGTCGTAGTAGACGGCGCCGCCGCGCAGGCCTTCGGTCTTCAGGGTTGGCAAATGTTCGAGCGTCTCTTCTCGGGAAAGAATGCGTGATGCGCCAAACCCGTATTTGCCGGCCAGCAACTCATAGAGCTTCAGGCCGAGACCATAGAATGGAGCTTCCCACCAATCGTAATTCGGCACCACGAACGCACGATCGTGCACGATGTGTGGCGCGTTTTGCAGAAGTAACCCACGCTCCTTGAGCGCTTCCATGACCAGCCCAATATTGCCCTGCTCCAGGTAGCGCACGCCGCCGTGTGCCAGCTTGGTGCTGCGACTGGAGGTGCCTTTGCCGAAGTCGCTCTGCTCGAGCAGCAGCACATCGTAGCCGCGCGCCGCGGCATCGATCGCAACCCCTACGCCGGTCGCACCCCCGCCAACAACAAGCATGTCCCATCTTTCGGGATGGGCTTCGACGCGACGCCACATGTCGGTTCTATTCATAGCTCCGCTCTGGCCCATGATCCTTGTTCCACCTGTTTCGTGCTGCCCCGAATAATACCCCTTACTTGGCGGCCGGGCGTCCGCGGCGGGTTAGGATCGTAAGTTAGCAGCATTACAGGGCATTAGTCATAACTGTAGATCGGGAGATTACGTCGGGTACTAGCCGGCGGAATCTCCCGTAACACCCAGATAGCACAAAGGTGCCTTGTATCCAGAAGCGATTTCGGAGCATCCTAACATCCACAGATGTAGGGTTTGCGTCCCTGGCAAACCGGGAACGTGGGGTTCCGATGAAGAGTCTGGGCAGGGTTATCCGGTCTGTGCAAGCCTTCGGCCGCGGACTTTCCCGCAGGTCGAATGACGATGTAGCGAAGCGCATTCCCGCCATTGGCGTCGCCTTGGGCGGAGGCTTTGCTCGCGGCATCGCACACATTGGGGTTCTCAAAGTCCTCGAAGAAGAAGGCATCCCGATTCGCATGATTGCGGGCACCAGTGTAGGCGCAATCATGGGCGCCGCGTATTGCAGCGGACTCACCATCGCGGAACTGGAAGAACTCGCCCACAAAGTTCGCTTCACAACCTTCGCCCGCTGGACCCTCTCGCGCTACGGCTTTGCCTCGAACGACCGCATGGTCGCGTTTCTGAAGCAAACTTTGAAGGTGCAGACCTTTGAAGAGTTGCGTATTCCTCTCGGTGTGACGGCTACTGATTTCAATACCGGCAAGGGAGTCGTCTTTACCCGCGGCTCGATCATCGAGCCGGTGCGGGCGAGTTGCGCTTATCCCGGGATGTTTCTGCCGGTTGAGATTCGGGGCAGCTGGCTGGTGGATGGCATGCTCTCCTATCCCGTGCCCACGGTTCCGCTGCGCGAAATGGGCGCGGAGCGCGTGCTGGCCGTGCAACTGAAAGGTCAGTGGTCGAAGACGAGCGCGCCCCGGCATTACTTTGACGTGATCGGGCAGTCGTTCGCCATCGCGCAGGAGATGATGAGTTCCATGTGGAGAAGCGCAGCCGACGTCGTGATCGAGCCCGACGTTGCCGGTTTTGACTATGACGACTTCAAACGCGCCGACGAGTTGATCCACGTGGGCGAACTGGCGATGCGCCGCGCGCTGCCGGAAGTGCGCAAATGGCTGGCGGCTCCGGCGGAAGCGCCCGCCCCTCTGCAAGCGCCTGCTCTGGTGGCGAAACCAGCGACCATGCCAGCGGACTGAAACCGCGAAGCGACATGGTTGCCAAAAGCGAAGCAGGGCGTGGATTCTCTCCGGGAGCGCACGCATGGAAGGTCCGCACTGCGTCGCTCGGACGCCAGGCACGCGGGGCTGTGTTCAGTCCAGGGTTCGCCCGAACCAAACTTCCGGGGACCCCGTTAAACACTATTGACCCCTTGCCATTTACACGTTTAGACTCAACCCAATCCTCGCATTCGGGAGTGTCTGAGTCTATGTCGCGGCCAAGATTTGGATCTGCGGTGTTCTGCTTGCTGGCGATCCTATTGCCGACGCAAATGATGTTGGCACAAGAGGTGCCGTCGGCCATGCTGTATACCCATGGCTCGGCTTGGTTGAACGGGAGCCTGGCGCCGAAGTCGGCGGCCGTGTTCTCGGGAGACCTGCTGCAAACGCAGCCCGAATCCTCCGCCAGCATTCAATCCAATGGGTCGAACGTAATGGTCCTGGCGAGTTCGCTCGTGAAGTTTGAAGGGCCGACGGTGGTGGAGATTGAGCATGGCGCTGTGCGGGTCGCCACCTCGCGCGAAATGGCCGCGCATGTGGGCGACGTGACGGTGAAACCAGTGTCCAATTCCCGGACCGAGTTTCAGGTTACCGACGTCGATGGACGGGTGCTGATTGCCGCCAACAAGGGCGACGTGGCAGTGCAAGATGACCAGGGAACCACAACCGTAGCGCAAGGGCAGCAGACTACGCGCGATGACACGAGCGACACCGAGAAAAAGAAGAAGAAACGCCGGCGCTCTGCGGGTGCGGCACCTGCGGCTGGCGGCGGAATCATGAGTTCCCCCGCGGTGGTCTACGGCAGTTTGGCAGTAGCGGGCGGCGTTACAGTTTGGGTACTGACGAGGTCCGAACCTCCGGCCAGTCCGTCGTGCCCGTCCGGCGTCTGCCCATAGCATGTTGGCCAATAACGGATAACATCGGGACGAAAGAATAGTGCGCAAGAGTTCCGAAGGCCCCTCACCATTTGAGGGGCAGGCGAACTACGGCGCACACAAGGCAACCATTTGCTGGGTTCGCCTGCGGCCTCACTACTCACACAGTCCTTGCCTATGCGCGACCGGCCCGGTCACAACTCCAACTGGCGGGGTGCTTCCGAATAGGTCCACAACCTCAAGTGGTGAACCTCATACCACTGCATCGCGGGAACACCGGAAGCAGCCCGAGAGCGCCGACCGAAGCCGTTACCGAGAGAATCGGCCAAGCCCGCATGAGTGCGCCGTCGCCTTTAGCGCTATCCTGATTCAGCGATTTAAGTCACTCATCACTGTGACCTATCCATTCTATGAAGTATGAAGTGTTGCTGCCGCTACCAACGCCTGTCCCAGGCTCAGGCCACCATCCCCGGACGGCACTTCTTTCTGGGTGATCACCTCAAATCCACTTTCGGATAGTCGCGCCTCGAGCCGTTCAGACAGGTAGATGTTGTGAAACGTCCCGCCACTCAGGCACACACGGTTGTGAGCTGTTTTCTTTCGCAGGAGCGTTGCCAGCTCGACGAACCCCTCGACCAACCCGTTGTGAAAACGCCGGCTGATCGCAGCCACAGGAAGGTTTCGGCCGAGATCATCCAGCAGCGCTTCAAACAGCGGACGAGTGCCGATGATCCAGTTGTCGCCTTCCGGCACGAGCCTGATCGGATAGGCAGCGCCTTCCTCGGACGACGCCATCTCTGATGATGCCATCACCATCTCCAATTCGATCGCCGCCTGGGCCTCGTAATTGACCTGTTGACGGATTCCGATTAACGCGGCGACGGCATCGAACAGACGCCCGCAGCTGGACGTGAGAGGGGAATTCACGTCCTGTTCCATCATGCGCAGTAGGAGGTCCACTTTGCGCAGATTCAGTTGGCGCACAAACGGAATATCGAGATTCAGAAAATCAAGCGCCAGAAACTCACGCCCGAAATGATGGGCCAAGTAACTTACTGCCATCCGCCACGGCTCGCGGATCGCGGCAGCTCCACCGGGCAAGGGAACATACTCGAAATGAGCGACGCGCTTGAAGTCTTCAAACCCGGCGATAAGCACTTCACCGCCCCAAATATGTCCGTCGGCGCCGTAGCCAGTCCCATCCAGCGCGAATCCGATCACCCGGCCTTCAAGATGATTCTCCGCCATGCAACTGGCGATGTGCGCGTGGTGGTGCTGCACGCCAACCAACTTCGCTCCACTTTGTTGCAGCGCCCATTGGGTGGAGAAGTAGTCGGGATGAAGATCGTAGGCGATGATCTCCGGCTGGATTTCGAGAATCCGCTCCAGATGCTCGACAGCTTCGTGGAAGAAACTGTAACTTTCCACGTTCTCCAAATCTCCGACGTGCTGGCTCAGGAAAGCGTGATTTCCTTTGGTGAGGCAGATGGTGTTCTTGAGTTCGCCGCCGACGGCCAGCACCGCAGGCTGATCGTCTTTCAGGAAAACCGGTACCGGAACAAAACCGCGGGAGCGCCGCAACTGCCGTGTGACGCCGCCTCCAACTCGGACCACGGAATCGTCGCAGCGCAGCAGGATGTCACGGTTATGCACCAGGAAGTAGTCGGCGAGTCCGTTCAATCGATTCACTGCTTCTCGATTATCAATTGCGATCGGTTCCTCGCTCAGGTTGCCGCTGGTCATCACCAAAGCCTTAAACCCTCCTTCGGCGAGCAGCAGGTAATGAAGCGGTGTGTAGGGCAGAAAAATTCCCAGGTAGCGGTTGAAGGGCGCAACCTCATCGGAAAGCGTGCTGGGCGTTTTCTTGGGCAGAAGAACCTTCGGCAGCAAAACAATGGGCCGCTGCATCGACTGCAGAACCGTTCGCGCCGCACCATCGAATTCGCAGATTTCCTGGGCAGCTTGCAAATCCGGAACCATCACGGCGAACGGCTTCTCCACCCGGCGCTTCCGCTGGCGCAGCAGAGCTACCGCGGCCGCGTTCGTTGCATCGACGGCCAAGTGGAAACCGCCCAGACCTTTTACCGCAACGACAAGTCCCGCATGCAGGCCGGAGACCGCTTCGCCGATGGGATCGCGGCATTCGACCCGCCCTCCAGATTTATCCCAGAGTTCTACTCGGGGTCCACACTCCCAACAGGCGTTGGGCTGGGCGTGAAAGCGGCGGTCCAGCGGATTCTCGTATTCGGCAAGACATGCCGGGCACATGGGAAACATCGCCATCGACGTGCTCGGCCGGTCGTAAGGAATGTCGCGAATAATGGTGAAGCGCGGCCCGCAGTTGGTGCAATTAATAAACGGATAACGATAACGCCGGTCATTCGAGTCGAACATTTCGCGCAAGCAATCCGGACATATCGCGACGTCCGGTGAAATCAGCGTGCGAACTTCTTCGCCTTCCTGGCTATGAACAATGCGGAAGCCCAGATCGCCGCCGATGGGCACAGCAACGCACGGGATTTCATTTACCGTGAAGCCGGTGATCCGCGCCAGGGGCGGCGCTTCGTTGGGCAAGTGCTCAACGAAATCCTGTACGGTTTCCGCTGGACCCTGGATTTCGATGGTGACTCCGGCGGAGGTATTGCGAATCGTGCCCCTAAGGCGCCTGCCGGTGGCGAGACGATAGACATACGGCCGGAATCCAACTCCCTGCACAATGCCGCAAACGTCGATCCGGCGCCGCACGTCCATACATTGTCAGTTCGCAGTCTTCTGTAGCAGCGATTTGTGGGCTTGGCGTCGCTCTCCCAGCCACATCATCCATTCGTGCAAACCGTTTCCGGTCAGGCAAGACACTTTCACAATCTCCATCCCCGGATGCACCTTGCGGGCATTCTCCGCCGCCACTTCGATGTCAAACGGCACGTAGGGAAGCAGATCGATTTTGCTCAGCACAAGCAAGTCGGACTTGAAGAATATGGAAGGATACTTCAGCGGCTTGTCTTCGCCTTCGGTGACGCTCAACACCACAACCTTGGCCGCTTCGCCCAGGTCATAACTGGAAGGACAAACCAGGTTGCCCACGTTTTCGATCAGCAGAAGATCCAGGTCCTCGAGACGCCAGTCGGCCAAGTGACGTTCGATCATGCGAGCATCCAGGTGGCAAGTGCCGCCGGTCGTGATCTGCTTTACGGGGAAGTGAAAACATTTCAGCCGGTTGGCATCGTTCTCCGTCTGAATGTCGCCCGTCAATACGGCCACGCGATCACGCGGCGGAAGCGCTTCCAGGGTGCGTTCCAGAAGACTGGTTTTGCCGGAGCCAGGAGAACTGATGAGGTTCAGGCACAAAACCCCGTGCTCCTGAAATCGGGCACGCAACTCCGCCGCGACGCGGTCGTTCTCACTGAGTACTTTTCGCTCCAACGGCACTCGGTCCATAGTCTTCCACCTCCAAATAGGCCAACTCCAACTCATCTCCACTGATGCATGTGGTTTCCAGGCTCGCGCATTGCGGACACCGTGAATCGTAATCGCGCACGATGAACTCACGTCCGCAGAGCTGACAACGATGGCGGCGAGGACAGACCTCGATCCCAAGCTCAAGCGACTTCAGATCGGTATCTTGAATGATCGCTTCAAAACAGAAGCGCAATGCTTCCGGATCGATGGCTGCCATTTCGCCAATCCGGACTCCGACTTTACACGGATAGGTTCCGGGATGGAGGCCCATCTCGGTTCGGACCGCTTCCAGCACCGAATTCGCGATTCCCATCTCGTGCATAATTTCTCGTAGAGACGCGGCTTGCCGCGTCTCCCACCGCGTCCAAAGGAGACGGGGCAAGCCCCGTCTCTACAGAAGATATCAGCAGATGCGCGGCAATTGATCGCCTGCCAGCATGTCCACGATGCGGGTCGTGCCGAACGGCGTTCTCATCGTTACCAGCCCCGGCTTCTCTTTCTTTACCGTCCCAACAATCTGCGCTTCCGCTCCCAGGGAATGGCGCCGCACAGTCTGCAGCACCGCATCGGCGGCCTCGGGCGCGACGATTGCGATCAACTTGCCTTCGTTTGCCACATACAAAGGATCGAGTCCGAGCAGCTCGCACGCGCCTCGAACCTCTTCGTGGATGGGAAGCGAACGTTCCTCCAGTTCGATCCCAACCCGAGAGCGCTCCGCGATTTCGTTCAGCGTGCTGGAAACGCCGCCTCGCGTCGGATCGCGCATGCAGCGAATGTCGCGAGTTACGCCCAGCATGTCGGCCACCAGCGTGTGCAGGGCGGCACTGTCGCTTTGAATCCGTGTCTCGAATTCCAGCCCTGCGCGCTGCGCCAGAATCGCGATGCCGTGATCGCCGATCGAACCGCTCAGAAGCACTTTGTCGCCGGGACGGGCACGGTCGGCGGAAAGGTCGACTCCTTCGGGCACCAGCCCAATTCCTGTCGTGTTGATGAACAGCCCGTCGCCCTTGCCTTTTTCAACGACCTTGGTATCGCCAGTAACCACCTGCACGCCCGCTTCCGCCGCCTGACGCAGCGAATTCACCACGCGCCGGAGTTCGTCCATCGAGAAGCCCTCTTCGATGATGAAAGCGGCGCTCAAGAACAGCGGCGTCGCACCGCCCATCGCCAAATCGTTCACCGTGCCGTGAACCGCGAGAGAACCGATGTCGCCGCCGGGAAAGAACCGCGGCTTCACTACGAAGGAATCCGTGGTGATGGCGAGACGCTGCCCGTTCACATTCACGATGGCCTGATCATCCAGACGCGCCAGCACCGGATTCTGGAATGCCGGCAGGAAGATGTCGCGAATCAACTCGGCGCTCAATTTGCCGCCGCTGCCGTGCCCGAGAAGAATGGTGTCCTTGGCCGCGAGCGGCGCGCAGGTTGCCCTGCTCTTGAATTTCAAGGATTTTCCCCGGTATCGCGAGGCACACGGCAGCTCTCCTCGGCAGAGTAGACTCTTGCTTTGTTAAGGGGGTCTGTGACGAGCGACACACCTCAAAGTGATCACAGGACCGGCAGGGGCTCGTGCCTCCGCTCACCGATCGGGGGAAGAAATGCGGAGGACCGGATCCTGCGAAACCATGAAGATGCCGCACAGGCCTGGACTTAGACCTTTAGCTTGCTGTAAAGGCGCTGACCGAACCCCTGCGGCAGGTCGTACTCGACACCATCCGCGAGCAGTTTCACAACGTTTCTGGTTCCGTCGAGAACCGCCGTGCGCCGTTCCAGATGGAATTAGGTCCGTTCCCCGACGTACCAGGGCGCGGTCACCGCAAAGACACGCTCATTACCGCGGACGAGAAGCACCCATTCCAGAAGCCGGCCACGTTGATTGTGAAGGAAGTATTCATACCATTTGTCTTCCACCAGCTCGGGTATGACCACGATGATGCTGCGATCGGGATGTCTTTTCGAAAGGTCGAGAATGAACTGAACGATGGGAATGATGATAAAGCGATAAGGTGAAGGCAGGACCTGAAGCTGGGGCGGTTCCTTGCCCGCGGCGCGGAAGGGTTGCGCAACATACTGCTCCCAGTCGTCTTGCAGCAATTCGGAATGTTCGTTGGGCTCGACGTGCAAGGCGATCACTTCCGGGGAAAGCCGGGCAGCAAATTCAATTCCCTGGCGGGTGATGTTGCTCCAGCGATCGATGGCAATGATCGCAATGGGATGCTGGCTGAGACCTGCCGCGTCGACCGGAACCTTGCATGTGGTTAGCAGTTTCACGGAGTGATAGTGGCGGCGGACAAGGGTAAAGAAAACAATGGTCAACGGAATGAAAAGCAGGGTGATCCAGGCGCCTTCCACGAATTTAGCAACCAGCACGACGCCGGTGGTGATGCCGGTGACGAGGGCACCGAGCCCATTCACGAGTGTGCTCTTCAGCCAGTTCGGCCCGCGATTTTTCCACCAATGCATTACCATGCCGGATTGCGAAAGCGTGAAGGCCAGAAAAGCGCCGACGGCATAGAGCGGGATTAGCCGGTCGGTGATGCCGCCGAAAAGGATGAGAACGCCGCCACAGAGTACCGCCAGGACGACGATGCCATAGGTGTAAACGAGCCGCCGCCCGCGGTACCCAAAGGCATGCGGGAGGTAGTTATTTTGTGCGATGGCGCGGCAGAGGCGTGGGAAATCGGCGAAGGCGGTATTGGCGGACAGAGAGAGAACGACAAGAATTGAGCCGATGGTCAGATAATAGAAAAAGCCTTTGCCAAAAACTGCTGCGGTGAGCATGGAGAGAACGCTCTGGTAGCCGGGCTGGCCCGGATCGGTGGCAGCAATTCCGTAAGTCTTCACGAGATACGAAATTCCCGCCAGTAGCACCGCCAGGAGGAAAATAATCACCGTGAGAGTGCGCTGGGCGTTTTTCACGGTAGGCTCCCGGAACGCCTTCACCCCGTTGCTGACCGCCTCTACGCCAGTCAAGGCCGTGCAACCGCTGGCGAACACTTTCAGCAGCAGCCAGTAGCTGACTGTTTCCGTCATGGGCACCGGAGGCGGAAGGGGAACTGCCGGTGTCGGATGCCCTCCGCTGAAGAGAACACGGAGAACGCCGGCGACGATGGTTATCAGAAGTGTGCCAACAAACAGATAGGTAGGAGCCGCGAAAGCGGTGCCCGCTTCACGTACGCCGCGGAGATTGAGGATGGTGATGACAATGAGAATACCCACGCAAAGAGAAACAGTGTGCGGGAGCAAAGATGGAACGGCGGAGACCAAAGCACCCACTCCCGCGGAGATGCCCACTGCGGCCGTCAGGATGTAATCGGCGAGGAGTGCGGCCGCGCTGAGCAGGCTGGCAGGTGCGCCAAGATTGAAGCGCGCTACGGTATAGGAGCCACCGCCAGAGGGATAGGCGGCGATGGTCTGGCGGTAGGAAAAGTACACGATTACTAGCAGAGTGATGATAGCGGCGCTGACGGGTACGAGATAACGAACCCCGAGAAGGCCAAGGGGGATCAGAAGGCTGAGGGCCGCTTCCGGGCCGTAAGCAGCCGAACTCAGCGCATCGAGACCAAAGATCGGAATGCCCTGCGCAGGACCGATCTGCTCGGCGCGTTCGTCGCTTGTCCGGATGGGCTTACCGACAACGAGGTCGAGTATGTTCATGAGCGACGGTGTTCCACGGACTCTTCACGCCAGGAAAAGCTTTACGCACTGAGAATCCCACGATCGGAAAATTGTCTGCCCCACGATAACACTGGGAGACTTCCAATCAAAAATCGACTTCGAACTCGATTCCACTGGGACCGATAGTCGACTGCGACATGCACGGTTCACTGAACTCAGAATCTGCAAACAGGGGCGATGGGAAGCGATGCTATGTCCTCAATACCAAAACTCAACATGTATGCACCACCATTATTAAAACCAGCAATGCGGAGGTAACTCGGCGCCCCACCCAACCGGCCATTGTGATCAGGATCACAGCAAGATGTTTCCGGCCCGGATACGATTTCAGCTATCGGATGGGGACCTGAGGCCGCCGCGACGCGGTGGATCCATGAGCGACGACTTTCCCGAGCGGCGGTGGTTTTGGGCCACGCTGGCGCTTTCCAGCATCAGCATTATCGGGCTTGTGTTCGCCGTCTGGGAATTGCTCGAATCCCATTTCTTTCGCGATGTTGATTACCTCACTCTTCACTACCTGTACGTGAGCCGCGGTGTGGTTTCCTCGTTACTGCTGGCCTTCTGGGCCGCCTGGTTCGTGTTGCGGGCGCGCCGCGCCAGTGAGCGCCAACTCCGGCAGTCGCGGGCGCGTTACCGCGGGATTCTCAACTGCTCTCCCGCGGCCATTGCACTTTTCGACTCCGACCTCATGGTCGTGGAATGGAATGCCGCCGCGGAGGACCTGTACGGATACATGCGCGCGGAAGTGTTGGGGAGCAAGCTGCCGACCATCCCCGCCGAAAAGCAAAGCGAGATGCAGGCGTTTCTGGCGCAGGCCTCCCAAGGCAAGGCGGTGCTGGATGTCGAGACGCGCCACTGCACCAAGCAGGGCACCCTGGTTGACGTGCAAACCAATGTGCTTCCCTACCACGAAGAAGAGCCCGGACGTTACTTCCTGGAAGTGAGCACGGATATTCGGGAACGCATCCGTCTGCGGCAAACGTTGCTGCAGGTCGAGAAACTGACCACCATGGGCCAGATGGCGGCAGGCACGGCGCACCATCTGAACACGCCGCTGGCCTCCATGCTCTTGCGCATACAGCTCGCCCGCAAGCATGCGCAGAACGCGAACGTGGACGCCGATCTCGGCGATCTGGAAGGCAGCATTCGTTACTGCCAGCAGTTTGTTCGCCGGTTGTTGGACTTCAGCCGCCGGCCACAGCTTACGCGGCGGGTGGAAGCAATCAAGGACACGATTGATTCGGTCTTAAGTTTCTTAAGCCCGCAACTGGTTGCGAAGCAGATCCATCTGACGCTCGATATGGATCCGGCGAACGGGTCTGCGGTCATGGCTGATCGGAACCAGATTGAGGCTTTGTTCCTCATCCTTATCACGAACGCCTTGGATGCCGTTCCGCCCAAGGGACATATTACGGTTCGCTGCCACCGGGCAGACGATCGCATTCATATCTCCATTGAAGACGACGGCTGCGGCATTGAGGCGACAAACTTGCCGCACATTTTCGAACCGTTTTTCACGACCAAGCCAGTGGGCAAAGGCACGGGGTTGGGCCTGTCGATTGCCGCTACCATCTTGCAGGAGCACGAAGGCTCCATTCGTATCGACAGCGCGCCGAACCAGGGAACGGTCGTGCGAATCGAGTTGCCACTCTCGCAGCAAGCGGCGGCCACAGAGAAGGTTATGGCATGAGCGAAGCCGCGACAAAATGTACGGTGCTGGTGGTGGACGACGATCCCAGCCTCACCCGGACGCTGAAGGAGTTCCTGGTGGAAGAGGGATACGAGGTCGAAACCGCGCATGATGGCGAACAGGCGTTGGCTCTCCAGCAGAGGAACCCCGGCATTTGCCTGGCGCTGTTGGATCTGATGATGCCCGCGACCGACGGAATTACGCTGATGGAGCAGTTGCGCCGCCACAATCCCGATTTGCCGGTGATGATCATGACCGGCTTTGGCACGATTGAAACCGCAGTCGAGGCCATCAAGCGCGGCGCCGAAGACTACCTGACCAAGCCGCTCGAGCCCGATGCGGTGAAGAAGAAGGTGGGGCGAATCCTGGAGGTATTCCGGCTGCGAGGCCGCGTCTCGCAACTGGAGAGCAATCTGCATCGCTACTGCCCCTCCTTCGACTCCCTCGTGTACGTGTCACCGGTGATGCAGCGGGTGGTAGAGAAGGCGCGAACCGTTGCGGAGTCTGATTCGCCGGTCCTCGTATTGGGAGAGACCGGCACCGGGAAAGAACTGCTGGCGCGCGCCATTCATGCCGCCAGTGGCCGCGCGGCAAACCAGTTTGTTCCGGTGAATTGCGCGGCCTTGCCCAGAGAGTTAGTCGAGAGCGAACTGTTTGGCTATCGCCGCGGCGCTTTCACCGGCGCATTCGCCGACGGGGTGGGCATCTTTGCTTCCGCGGCACGGGGAACGCTCTTCCTCGACGAGGTCGGCGAAATGCCGAAAGAAGTTCAGGCGAAGTTGTTGCGCGTGTTGCAAGATAAAGAGGTGCGGCCGGTGGGCGGCACTCGGGCGATTCCCGTGGACGTGCGCATCGTCGCCGCTACTAATCACACCAACGCCGAGCTTCGCGGCGATCAGCTTCGCCAGGATTTTTATTTTCGAATCGCCACTGTGGTCATCGAGATCCCTCCCTTGCGCGCTCGTCCCGAGGACGTTCTGGTGTTGACTCAACACACGTTGCAGAAGCTCGAACAACGCTACGAACGGCCGATCACCCTCCACCGTGGTGCCATGGAATTGCTGTTGAGGTATTCGTTCCCAGGCAACGTCCGCGAACTGGAGAATTTGCTCGAAAGCCTCGCCGCGTTGTCGCACGACGATCCGCAGACCATCACGGAAAAAGATCTGTGGCCTCTGCTCGATCCGGCTGGGCTGGCAGACCAATCACCCGCCAAGGGCGTCGAGCAGACCTTAGCGATTGAACCGCTGGAGCGGATGGCCATCGAGCGGGCGCTCCGGATCGCGGAAGGAAACCGGAGCAAGGCCGCGACCCTGCTGGGCATTTCTCGCGACACGCTTTATCGGAAGCTAAAGGAGTATCGTACCGAGACGTAGCACGGGCCCGGAGACTGTCCGATTTTCTGACAGGTACCAGGGCCGGGCCAGCTGCGGTTCACAGCGCTACCACTAAGTGCCGCCATGATCAGAGGTTGCGAATACGTTGGCCCCCCGCTGTGGCCCGGCGATTGCGGGAGTTTCCAGCCGGAGGACGACCGTGTCACGTAGCCAGGGTTCCGATGGGCGCCTGCCGCTTCCCTTGATGGTGTGGACGCTGCTGGCTACGGTCGCTGTCCTCGCCTTCACCGGAGCCGTCGTTACCCAAAGCCGGCGCGCGCGCGAACGCTGGTCCGCTTTTCTGGAGGGCAGCCCCCAACAGGGCAGCGTGGTGTTCCGCGACAAAGGCTGCGTGCGATGCCACTCGGTCAATGGCGAGGGCGGCAAAGTGGGGCCCGACCTCGGCCGCAAAAGGCCCGCGCAATCGAGTCTGCCCCAGCTCGTCACGGCCATGTGGAATCACGCTCCCCGGATGTGGGAACGCATGCACGCCGACGGGGTTTCCTACCCCGATCTCAGCTACGACGACGTCGCCCAGTTGCTCGCCTACCTTTACATGTCGCGCCACGTGGATGATCCGGGTGATCCGGCGCGAGGGCACGAGCTCTTTACCAGCAAAGGCTGCATACGTTGCCATGCCGTGGACGGGGTAGGTGGGAAGATCGGGCCCGATCTGGCGGCGGCCAGCGATCTGACCGGGCCCATGGAGTGGACCCAAGCCCTCTGGAATCACGCCTCGGGCATGCGTCAGGCCGCCGAGCGCGAAGGCATTGCCTGGCCGCAATTTCAGGGTCATGAACTGCGGGACCTCTACGCGTTCGTGCGGCAAAACAGCCCGCACGGCCCGGTTCCCCATGGCGATCCCGCGCGCGGATGGCAGGTATTTCAGCAGAAGTCCTGCACCGGGTGTCACTCCATTCGCGCCGCTGACCAGATGGAGGGACCAAACCTTGGGCCCGAGCAGCCCTTGCCCGAGACCTTTACCGAACTGGGCGGCACCATGGTCAGCCATTCTCCGCTGATGGAACAGGCGATGACGCGGCAGGGCATCGCGCGCCCGCAACTGTCAGCACAAGAGATGACCGATGTTTTTGCGTTCCTCTACAGCCTTCGCTACGTTGATCCCGCCGGTTCGCCCCATGTTGGAGCCAGCGTGTTCAAGTGGCGAGGTTGCAGCCGCTGTCATGGTGAAAACGCCGAAGGGACCGGGCGCGCGCCCGGACTCCGCGGACGCACTTACAACTCCATCAGTCTGTCGGTTGCGCTCTGGCGCCACGGCCACGAGATGTACACGGAGACTCAGTCGGTCGGCGTTGGCTGGCCCACATTAGTTGAAAGCGATGTCGGCGACTTGCTTGCCTTCCTGAATTCGCCCTCGGAACAACACCACTGAGGTGTCCGAATATCGGACACAAACTGTCCGATCCCCTTTAGCAGCAGCGCGCGGTAATTTGCACAAACTCATCCCAGTGCCCCCGAACTCCACCCTGCCAGCGTCGTCCCGGTCTGAGTTTGCAGGCATTTAGCGCCGTTCCGGACGAAGGAGGCGTTCCCGGCATCGGACTGGATTCCAGATTGCACCAGGATAGGCGGATTGAATGTGAAGGAGAGGTGGGCCTTGTCAAAAACAAATCGAATTCTGCTGCCAGTCCTGCTTGCGTTGGTGTTGGGCATCTTGTCTCCGCTCGCCATCGCGGGCGCCCCACCGCGGCTGATCACTGTGATCGCCGACAAGGACAACCGGTACAAGATCGCCGGCCAGAAGCTGCCGTCGATCACCTTGAAGGTCAACGAGGTGGTGCACCTGCGGATCACCGCCGTCAAGGGCACCGAGTGGGACAAAGATGGCACCGTCCATACCTTCACCGTCAATGCGCTCAAGGATCAGGGTTGGGATCTGCGCCTCAAGGAAGGCACGCAGGACTTCACCTTGGTGGCGCCTGCGGAGCCGGGCAGCTACGTGGTGGAGTGCACGGTCAAATGCGGCCAAGGCCACGACGACATGAAGATGAGGCTGGTCGTCATACCGTGAACCAGCGCGAGATTTCGGGGAGTGAAGCGTGGCAATAACGCGGCGTGGTTTCGTGCATTTTTTGGCTAGGGGGACCGGGGCCGCCGTGGCGGTGGGAGTGGTCTGGAAGGCAAGCGTCTCGAAGGTGTTTCGCGAGGTGCTTCCTTCCCGGTCGCTTGCTCCCGGCAACCAGAAGTGGGTGATGGTCATTGACCTGGCCAAGTGCGACGGCTGCCGGGACTGCACCAAAGCCTGCACCGCGATGCACTTCGTTCCACCCATGCAGGAGTGGATCAAGGTTTTTGAAATCACCGATAACGAAGCGGCAGGGCCTTACTTTCTGCCTCGTCCCTGCATGCAGTGCGACAACCCGCCGTGCGTACGCGGCTGCCCCGTGGGCGCCACCTACAAACGCACCGACGGCGTTGTCATCCAGGATGACGATCGCTGCATCGGCTGCCGTAATTGCATCGCGCAATGCCCTTACTCCGCGCGCTCGTTCAACTGGGGAGAACCACCCCACACGCACGAGGAACTCGCCCGCCCCTACAACGTGGAATACAACTACCCGCACCGCAAAGGCACAGTGGAAAAGTGCATCTTCTGCCCCGAACACCTCCGCATGGGCAAGCTTCCCGCCTGTGCCGCGACCTGCAAGATGGGTGCGATTTATTTCGGCGACAAATTCGATGATGCGGTGACCAACGGCAAGGGCGAGACCATCCAGTTCACTAAGATCGCCAAGCGCGGGGCCAGCTTCCGGCTGATGGAGGAATTGGGAACGGAACCAAGCGTTTACTATCTGCCTCCCGCCAGCCGCAAATACCCGTCTCCGGACGAGAAGGCGCAAACCGAAACCGCCCAAGCCGCAATGCCGGGAATGGAGCACTGATACTCATGATGAGAGGTGAGCATGGAAGCTCGTGAGCAGAACCTGTTGCGTTCTGTGTTGGAAAACACCTGGCGGTTCTATGTCTGGGTGGGATTCCTGGTTGTCGTGCTCCTCTGGGGACTCTACGCCTACGTCCAGCAACTGCGGAACGGGCTCATCGTCACCGGCATGCGCGACCAGATTTCCTGGGGACTGTACATCACTAATTTCGTTTTCTTCATCGGCATCAGCCACGCCGGTACTTTGATCTCGGCCATCCTGCGCGTCACCGATACCGCGTGGCGCACCCCGATTACGCGCATGGCCGAGGCCATCACCGTGTTTGCCCTCTGCATCGGCGGCCCCATGGTCATGATTGACATGGGACGGCCCGACCGCATGCTCAACCTGTTCCGCTACGGCCGTATCCAATCGCCCATCATCTGGGACGTGTTGGGCGTAACCACTTATCTGACCGGCTGCATCCTCTATTTCTATATCCCCATGATCCCGGATCTGGCCTTCCTGGCCGAGCAACCCCGGCTCGCTTCGTGGCGCCGCCGCCTCTACAGCACGCTGGCCATCGGCTGGACCGGAACCCCGCAGCAGAAAGCTTTGCTGGAGAAAGCCATTTCTTTCATGGCCATCTTCATCATCCCGCTGGCCGTCTCGGTTCACACCGTGGTCTCGTGGATCTTCGCCATGACCCTCCGTCCGGGATGGAACAGCAGCATCTTTGGTCCTTACTTTGTGATCGGCGCCATCTACTCCGGAACCGCGGGTGTGATCTTCTCCATGTACGTGCTGCGGCGCGTCTTTCACCTGCAGGACTATGTCGAAGAGTTGCACTTCCGCAAGCTTGGCCTGCTGCTTCTGGCCTTCTCGCTCATGTACCTGTACTTCAATATCAATGAATACCTAACTGCCGGCTACAAGCTGGAAGGCAGCGAGCGCATGCTGATGCAACGGCTCTTCGTCGGCGACTATGCCGTGTTGTTCTGGGTAGCGCAGAGCCTGTGCGTGTTTATTCCGTTAGTCCTCATGATCGCTGTGCTCGGCCTCAAGCGCTATCACCGCTACACCATCCCCGGCGTGGTGCTCTCTTCGGCACTGGTGATCGTGGGCGCTTGGGCTAAGCGCTACATCATTGTTGTTCCCACCCTGCGCAGTCCTTATCTGCCCTCGGGACAGAGATTGCCTTGGGAGTGGACGCATTACCATCCCACCTGGGTGGAGTGGTCCATTACCGCGGCTGCGGTCGCTGGCTTTGCCCTGATCTACACCTTGATGGTCAAGCTGTTCCCCATCGTTTCGATCTGGGAGACGCGTGAACAGCCCGAGGAGGTTGCCGTGTCCGAACTACCCGACGAGTCCGTGCCTTCGCGCTGGTGGAAACCAGGCGCGGTGTTTCCAATCCTGGCTGTCGCGGCGCTGTTGCTGTATGGCAAACCCGCGAACGCTGCCGGCGCGGCCAAGCCCAAAACGCCGAAGCCAACCGCGATTACCGTGGAATGGAAAACCGTTCCGGCGGCGCAAGCAAGCCGCGAATCTGCCGCCGACGAAAGCGCGCCTCTTCTTCCGCGCGCGCGCGTCTTCATGTACACCGGCCGGCTCTTCACTCTGGAAACGTCCCCGGACGACCCCGCTGAGGGCGGCTTGAAACCGTCGTCTCCGGTTGCCGTCACTGCCACCCTGCGCGACTCCGGCGGCGCACCCATCAGCTTCAAGCCCGTAGAGTTTTCGGCCAAGACACCACTCGGCACTCTGGCCTTCGGCAGCCGTCCCACCTTGGCGGATGGCAAAGCGCAACTGGTCATCAAGGACCGTCGCTACGGCACGTATCCCGTCCAGGCCGTCTTCCGCGGCGACGACGAGTATGCTCCGGCAACCTTCAATGTGTCGGTCGATTTTGGCACTCGCCCGGCACCCTCGCTGCCCAGGGCCGGTGTGTTGATCACGCCCTACGCCACTCCGTATATTGCCGCTCCGTTCTTGTTGTTTTACGGCACGATGTGGGCGGCGTTTGTCTATGCTTTTGGATATCTCATTTTGTTTAAGATGCGCAAGCTCTCCCAAGGAGCGACTGTGGCTCGGACGAGGACAGCACCAGCCGTGTCGGGTGCTTAATGTTCACCAGAGTTCGCGGTCCAATTTTCGAGGGTGATTTCATAATTCCAATTCCGATGAGGGGCGAGTCATGAAACGGATAATTGCTGCTTTCGCAGTCGCGGCAACGCTGGCGGTTGCTGGGTTACTGGCTTCGGCTTACGCCCAGAACGTAACCACCAATAAGGAACACGGGATTGCGCTCCAGCCCACGGCCACAGCCGTCTCGGAAGCAACCGTTCGTGAGTATCCCATTCCCTTCGGCCAGGGACCAAGCTGCATCAAACATCTCGGGCTCACGGTCTCACAAACTCGCATGGGCCAGATGGGGGCAACCGGCGCCCTTTCCGCCAACCCGCAAGGGAATCCGCAACCGCCCAGCGGAGATCCCCCTGGGCCAGCCGACTTGAACTCGGTCATTCAACGCGCCCTGTCAACCTTCCGCTCCAGCCCGGAAAAGGCTGGGGCAATCATGAATGAAAAATTCCCAGTATCGGGCGCCGATCTGTACCGCTGGAATTGCCAGTCGTGTCATGGGCCCGATGGGCAAGGGGCGCCGCCAGAAATCAACTCCGTGCTTGGCCCGGTGCAAGGAACTTCCCCCGCAATGTCGCGAAAGCGCATGGAGGCGAGAGGACTCGACGTGGATGATGACGTGATCCAACAGACGACGGAACTGGCGGAATCCTCTCTGCGTGATCGCTTTCAACACGGTGGAAAGAACATGCCGTCGTTCGAATACCTGCGCGCCGATGAGGTGGAAGCTTTGTTCGGATATTTGGAGAAGCTGGCGTCGGTCCCTCCCACAAAGCGCGATGGTCTTCGGGTCCCCGAATCCGCGGCCCGCGTCGGCGAGCACATCGTGAGGGGGACTTGCCATGTCTGTCACGACGCGACTGGTCCGGGAAGCGGGCAGACGGCCATGGCGCAAGGGACCATTCCGTCGCTGGCCAGCATCCCCAGAGATCACTCTCTCAGCGGCGTCGTTCATCAGGTGCACTACGGCTCCTGCGCCACGATGAGAATGACGGGAGGGGATACGATGCCCGCCTACCCGTATTTCACAGAGGAAGAAATCGCGGCAGTGTACCTTGCCCCATACTCTGCTCGGCCATAAACGCGAAGCTCGCACCGACGCGCTCCGCCTCGTGGAGTCTTTTCAAGTCGCAACTCCCTGACGATGTTGAGCAGTGCAGATCAGAGACCCTGAGCGAAGCAACGTTCAACCGTCGGACACCCCAAGACGGCTCAGGGTATCCTCCGCCACACGGACGCTGGGCTGACCATGAACATCTACACGCATGCTCAGGACCCTGCCAAGCGGCGGCGCTGGAGAAGTTTGAGTCACGGCTGGTGAACTAGCAGGTAAACACAGGTAAGAAATCGCAGGTAAGGACAACGGGGATCAAAATGGCAACGGCTGCTAAAGCGTTGAGAGATTTGGTGGACCTGGTCGGGATCGAACCGACGACCTCTTCCATGCCATGGAAGCGCGCTCCCAGCTGCGCCACAGGCCCGCTGTTTTCATTTTCGCTTAGCTGGGCCGCCGCGTCAAACTCGACTCCGGCGCCGAACCTCAACTAGGATGGAGTTGGCAAAACCACACGGAAACAACTGGAGCCCTATGTCGAACTCGCGGAACATTCTGGTTCGGTCACTTTTCGGTCTCATTCTCCTTCTCCTTGCGATGCTGACGGTCCCGGCGGCGGGTGCGCAGGAGGCAACCGGCGCGGCACCCGCGGGACAACCGCCGGTGGCTTACGCTTCGGTCAACGAATTGAACGGCATCCTTTCGCAATTGCAGCAGACCGCGAAGAACATGCAATCCGATCTGGGAAGCATGCGCATCGAGAAATGGAAGACCGACGGCGCGACCAAGCGGCAAACCCTGGCGAACGTAGAGTCCATCCAGCGCAACCTCCAGTCGGCGCTGCCGGAGACGATCGCGCAATTGAACAACGCGCCCGAGGACCTGGAAGCGAGTTTCAAACTCTACCGCAACCTGGTCGTGCTCTATGACTACTTTGGTTCGGTGGTGAACATGGCCGGAGCCTTGGGATCCAAGGATGAGTTCCAGAACCTGGACAACGACCTGACCGGATTAGAGAGCGCGCGGCGTGAGTTTGCCGTCCGCATGCAGAAACTGACGGCAAGCAAGGAAGCGGAATTGACGCGTTTGCGCGCCCAGATCAAAACGCTGACCGCGGTGCCGCCTCCGCCACCCAAGAAAATCATTGTGGACGACACCGAGCCTCCGAAGAAGCCGGTGAAGAAGAAGGTTACGAAGCCGAAACCGCCGGCAACCCCTGCGAACCCTTCGCCGAGCGCGGCGCCGGCGAAGTAACCCCCGGTAAGACCCGAATCCACTCCGGTGCCAGCTATCCAGTTGCCCCCTTCTCGAGAAGCGCGAGAAGTGGGGCACCCCTTTCCTTTTCTCTGCCCAATTTGCTGCAAATACAAGGCTTACTACTGGAACTCTTCTGCCCGTTTCGGAGTCTAAGTAATCAAGCGGCAGAGGTCGCCGGGCGTGGTTTCAGCATCGTGAAGATTCCCGCCGCTGGAGCTCGAGTCACTCTATAATTGGGGGGCAACGCCATCATGGCGGGAGCTACGACATTGGGCGATTTTGCCAGCGCTATCGGGACCCGAACTGAGGAATCCGCCGTCATCGCTGAACTGAAGGCGGGTTCGGAACAAGCATACTCCTGGCTGATCGGCGAGTTTCATCAGCCGATCTACAGCCTCATCTACCGGATGGTGAATGACCCATCCGACGCGGCCGACACGACGCAAGAGGTGTTTCTGAAAGTCTTCCGCGGCATGAAGCATTTCCACGGCGAGTCGTGCCTGAAAACGTGGATTTACCGCATCGCGCTGCACGAGGCCGCCAACCGGAAGCGTTGGTGGTTCCGGCACAAGGCACAGGAAACACCGATCGATCCGGTCATGGCAGGCGGATGCGAATTTTCCGGAGAATTTTCGGGAGAAGACCGGCTGGTCGATCCCGGCGAGTCGCCGTTTGAAAAGTTCGCGCACACTGAAGTGCGGGCCGCAGTGGATCAGGCGCTGCAACAGGTGCCCGAACCCTATCGGACGGCGTTGATCCTGCGCGACTTGGAAGAAATGTCGTACGAGGAGATTGCGGAGGTTTTGGCGATTTCACTGGGCACGGTGAAATCGCGCATCACGCGGGGCCGCGACGCCCTGCGCAAGAATATTAGCGGGATATGTCCGGGAAGTGGGTCCGGAGTTAGGGCTGCTCGCTGCCCAAAGTTCGCCGCGAGGTTCGCGTGCCGGCAGAAAGGTTGACGTTGAAGTTGAGGTGACGCCATGAAGTACGCTGAGAGGAACTGCTCTGCGATCAAGAAATTGTTCTCGCCGTATCTCGACGGCCAGGTGAGCGGAACCGAGATGCGCGCGCTCACGCGCCATGTGGAACAGTGCGCGGGTTGCGCGCGGGAATATGCCGCGCTGCAGCGCACGCAGCAGTTGCTGGCCAGTTTGGGCCGGAAGAAGGCTCCGGCGGACCTGGCATTGAAGTTGCGCGTTGCGATTTCGCGCGAGGCGGCCATGGCGCGCCGTCCGCGGTATGAAGGTGTGCTGGTACGGCTGGAAAATACGCTCAACGCGTTCATGGTTCCGGCCACGGCGGGGCTGGTCAGCGCGGTGTTGTGTTTCGGACTGCTGCTGGGCTTCTTCGCCTTGCCCGCACAACTGCGGGCGAGCAGCGGAGACGTTCCGCTCATGCTCTATACCGGGCCTCAACTCGAACGGTCGGCGTTTGGCACGTCGCTCGGCACCATGGGCGACGAGGCGTTGGTGATTGAAGCCTATGTGGATGCCAACGGCCGCGTCGAGGACTATCGCATCCTGTCGCAACCGGACGAAGCGAAGGCGGTGCTGCCGCAGTTGAAGAACCTGCTGATTTTCACGACCTTCCATCCGGCGCTGTCCATGGGACGGCCCACGACGGGGACGGCTGTGCTGTCGTTTTCGAAGATCAGCGTGAAGGGATAACGCGTAGGGACAGCCGCCCTCGGCTGTCCAGGCGAGCGCAGCTCGCCACGGTTTTGGCCGCCCGCATTCCAGACTAGATGTGGATGCGACCCTACGCGGGTAGGTCGGGTTTGAATGGGTTGTCTGCCGGGCGATGCCACAGCCAGCGGTATTCAGTCCACAGTGAAGCCAGCCCTTTGCGAACCGGGTTGTCGAGGATGTACTGGATCTTTGCGTCCCAGGCTCTCTGAGGACCGCAGCACCCGATCAAACGATTCCGTCTGCCACACTCTCCCAGCGTGACCCAACTGCCGGTTAATTTTGCGTGCCGAAGCGCCTTTGATTGCGTCCATGATTTCTGCCAGAGAATAGACCTCGCTGGCTTGTTCGTTTACCAGGGGAGTGAAAATCATGTGCACGTGATCGGGCATGACCACAACCGCATGAACGCGAATCTTTTGCTCGTTATCATGGAGACAGCATTCGATCGCCAGATCGCGAGCCGGTTCTGGAAGTGTCCATCGCTGGTAGGTGCAGAAGGTCACGAAGTGGGGCTTGTAATCGCGTTGAAGATGGGGAAGATTGCGGCGGTAGAACAGCTTAGGCATAAGAGAACACGTAGGGACAGCCGCCCTCGGCTGTCCAGGCGAGCGCAGCTCGCCGGTTTTGGGACGGCCGGATTCAGGATGCAACAACTGTTCTGCTAGCGCGGTGACGGCAGTCACCGCTCGTTTGTGAGATTGCCGCCGCAGATTGACCACGCCTGCAATCTCGGGCCACGTAGATCGTTGGCGGCAGCATTCGAGAGCCTCGGCGAGCTGCGCTCGCCTGGACAGCCGAGGGCGGCTGTCCCTACGTGAGCGTTTCTACGTTTGACCGCGAATTGACCAGTTCGTACACTACTTCTAGCTCATCCGCCTATGCCTGAATTCCAAAGGGACTTCCCGGGACGACGCATTCGACTTGCGTTTCGCCTGACGTTCGCGCTCACCCTAGCGATCGTGCTGGTGACGGCGCCCGGCTGGGCGCAGAACCGGCCGCAGGTGTCTCTGGAAACCAGCGAGACGCTGTTTACGGTGCTGACCGCCATCAACACATGCGGCTATGACCAGGAACTCAACGCCTCCGATCCGCTTCGGGCACAGATTCGGGCGGAAGTGGCGAAGTCGGTCGAGAATACCGCCGGCGCTCAGGATGCGATCGCTCCCCTGTGCGCGTTCTACCGCCAGCACCAGGTGGCGGATGAGGCGCGGGACCTGTCGCAGTATGTATCACTGGCGCTTTATCTCGAGGAACCGCCGTCGTTCACGCCGAAAGTGAAGCAGGCGGAATTGCCCCCCGACGCCGCACCGCTGGCGGAGGTCGTGCCGCTGATGCAGGCCTTCTATCAGAAGATCGGCTTGCACGCGATCTGGGAGCGGAACCGCGCGCGCTATGCCGAATTGACCGGCATCTATCACGATCCGCTGGCCAAAATGACGTTCGACACCGAGATCTATCTGAAGATGGCGTCGGCGGGCTATCTGGGGCGCCAGTTCACCGTCTATCTGGATGCGATGGGCGCGCCCGGCCAGACCAACGCGCGCAACTACGCGGCGGATTATTACGTTGTGATTTCACCGAGCTCGGGCACGGCGATCAAGCTGCAGCAGATCCGGCATACCTATCTGCACTACCTTCTGGATCCGCTGGCGATGAAGAACGGTAGCTCGTTCAAGCGCCTCGCGCCGTTGCTCGACGACGTGAAGATGGCGCCGATGGATGAGGCGTTCAAGAGCAACATTTCGCTGCTGGTAACCGAATGCCTGATCCGGGCGATTGAAGAGCGCTTGGCCAAGATTCCCGAGGCGGAGCGGGCCCAGGCCATCGACGAAGCCGACAAGGAAGGGTACGTGCTGACGCGGTATTTCTACGACGCGCTGGCCAAGTTCGAAAAAGATCCTGCGAGCATGCGCAATGCCTATCCGGACCTGGTCGGTTCGATTGACGTGGGCAAAGAAATGAAACGGGCATCGCTGATTCCAGTTCTCGAGCGAGGCGGCGCCGGAACTTCTGCACCTGGCGGGCCGGCCGAATAAGCACCTGCTGCTGAACGCGGAGCGGCGGCTGGCGGCGGGCGATCCCGAGACGGCGCAGAAACTGGCGCAGCAGGCCCTCGATGAGCAGGAAGAGGATGCGGGACGCGCGCTCTTCATTCTGGCGGAAATCGCCACCGCCAACCGGGATATGGAAGGGGCGCGCACCTACTTTGAACGAGCGCTCGAGACCGCCCATGAACCCAAGGTGATTGCCTGGTCGCATATTTACCTGGGGCGCATTTTCGATTTGAAGGAGGACCGGTTCGCCGCCCTGGACCAGTATCGGGCGGCGATGAACGCGGCGGGCACGGCTTCCCGAAGCGAAGCTGGCGGCGCAACAGGGTCTGGAACAGCCCTATGAGCCGCCGGTGGCGAAGCAGCCGGAGTGAGCAAGTTGGCGAAGTTTAGAAATTCAAGATCCATCGAGCTGGTTTCATAAACGGTTTTGGGAAGGCGCACGGCTTCAGCCGTGGACGCCGCAGAGCCAATAAAGACGCGGGCTTTAGCCCCTGAGGGATGTGCCTCCCGGGTGGAAAGGCATCTATGAAACTAGTTCTTTCGCTTCGCTCAGGACCGCAGTCGAGGTAGAATCCAAGGTTTGAAATCTTGCACTATGGGAGACAGCATGAAGCGAGCAGCAGTCATTCTAGGAATACTGAGTCTGCGGGATACTGAGTTTCCCGGTTGGGGCGGCGGCTCAGGCCAGCGCACAGCCGGCGAAGCAGAATCCTCCGGCAGCAGGTCAGGCGGCGCCGGCGCCACTGGCGCAAGCGTCCACCGCAAGCCAAGACCCAGCCCGAGTTCGATGCCTACAAACTGGCGGTGGCAAGCACCGCCGTTGCCGACCTGGAAAAGGCAGCGGACGATTTTGCCACGAAGTTCCCCGACAGCGAACTTCGCGTGTTGCTCTATCAGAACGCGATGCGACTCTACCAGAATGCCAACAACGCCGAGAAGACCGAAGCCATGGGCCGCAAAGTGCTCGGCCTTGACGGGGACGATCCCGAGGCTCTGGTCATCGTCGCCGAGGTGATCGCCGAGCGAACCCACGACTCGGATCTCGACAAGGATCAGCGCTTCGGCGAAGCCATCGACATGGCGCAGAAGGCGATGCAGACGGTAGACACCGACATCAGCGTGCCTGCGGGCACTCCGCAGGAGAAGATCGACGCCTACAAGGCGGGCCTGCGCTCGAACGCGTATTCGATTATCGGCACGATTGATTTTAAGAAGGAGAATTACGCGGGCGCGCAGGAGAATCTGCAGAAGTCGATCGACGCGTACCCGAGCAGCCCGGTGGCCGTGGACATTCTCCGTCTGGCGCTGGCGCTCGATAAACAGGGAAAATATCCGGAGGCGCTTAAGGTGGCAAACCGCGCCGTCGAACTGACGCAGGACAACACGGTGATTGGAACCCCGGCGCGCCAGGAGCGCGACCGCCTGCAACAGCTCACCGGAGGTGCGGCTCCGGCCCAACCGCAGAGCCCGCCCAAGAACTAACCGCCGCGTGGTAGAGACGAGGCTTGCCTCGTCTCCGGCGCGGGAAAATTAGTCGAGGGAGTAAAAGCGCGCCTAAGGCGCTAAAGCGCGTGTGCATGTCAGCGACTTAGGGGCACGGGTGGAGCTCGTGCCCTTCCCTTTTCGCAACGAAGAACGAAGAATGACGTTTGAGTTTTTCAGCAGTCTCGGACGCAGCAAGCCGCGTCTCCACCCGATGAAATCACGCGAAAGCCAAATCATGGCGCTGGAAGAAAGCCTGGGTCACCAGTTCCAGCGCCGGGAACTCCTCGAACAGGCGCTGACCCACAGCTCGCAAGCGCGCGAGGTGGAGGCGCTGGGCACAGGCAGCGGTGCGTCTGGCGGCAGTTCGCCTAACGGCGATAACGAGATGCTCGAGTTTCTCGGAGATGCCGTGCTCGGCCTGGTCACCAGTGAGACGCTGTTCCATCGCTTTCCTGAATTCCAGGAAGGGCAACTTTCGAAGCTGCGCGCTCATCTGGTAGGGCAACGGCATCTGCTGCGCGTAGCCGAGCAGTTGCAGATCGGGCATTACATGCGTCTCGGCCGCGGCGAAGAAAAAAGCGGGGGCCGCAACAAGGCGAGCCTGCAAGTCGACGCACTCGAAGCTATCCTGGCAGCGCTTTATCTCGATGGCGGCTGGTCGGTGGCGCGAGACTTTATTGTGCGCGTAATTGTGGAGCCGGAATTGGCCCAAATGAAGCTGGAGACCAGCGCCATGCCGGTGATGGATTTCAAGTCCGCCCTGCAGGAAGCGCTGCAGGCCAGAGGTGGGTCGCAGCCGGTTTACGCGCTGGTGAAAGAGGAAGGCCCCGAACACAAGAAGACGTTTACGGTCGAGGTGCGCTTGCCGGCAGCCGAGATGGGACAATTTGTAGGCCGGGCGCAGGGCGCGACCAAGAAACGGGCCGAGCAGGAGGCGGCAAGACAGGCGCTGGAGCACCTGGCAGCGTTGCCCGGTGCGCGGCCGCCAAGTGCTGGGAAGAACGGCGCGGCGGGGTAGTAAGGGCGGTATTCGATTTCCTGTAGAGACGCGGCTTGCCGCGTCTCGGGCCGACGGCAACATTCGCGGCGCTGCACGCGGGAGACGGGGCAAGCCCCGTCTCTACAGAAGATTTATGTCTTGGAGCGAGAAGATCTCCGTCGGCGATTGGCCCGCGACCATCCAGTCGGTTGCGGGAACGGTGGTGATTGCCGTTTTTGTGGTTACCTTCCTCTTGCAGGCGTTCACCATCCCTTCGGAGTCTATGGAGCAAACGCTGCTCATCGGCGACTACCTGCTGGTGGACAAATTTTGCTACGGCGGCGGCGCGGCATGGAACCATCTGATGCCTTACCGCAACGTCCGGCGCGGTGACATCGTCGTCTTTCATTACCCCGTGAATCCTGCGCAAGACTTTGTGAAGCGAGTGGTGGCTTTGCCGGGAGACCGCCTGCGCCTCATCAACAAGCGCGTTTACATCAACGGCGCTCCGGTCGAGGAGCCCTATGTGCAGTACATCACCACGCTGCGCAATTATTATCGCGATGACTTTCCGCGCACCGATACTCCCGACTATGGAGTGGATGCGAAATGGTGGAAAGAAATGCCGAAGCTGGTGGACAACCACCAGTTGATCATTCCCGAGGGCTATTATTTTGTGTTGGGAGACAATCGCGACGACAGCCAGGACAGCCGCTACTGGGGCTTCGTGCCGCGCGCAAATATCATCGGGCGGCCGCTTTTGATTTACTGGTCGTCGGGCAATTTGAACAACGATCTTCCCGGAGCGCCGACCGTGGGTGATAGACTTTATCACCTTGCCTATGCGGTAACTCACGTGTACCAGATGACGCGCTGGGAACGCACTTTCCGGCGAGTACGCTGAAAGTCGATCGTCGTTGGTCGCTAGTCGTTAGCAAGGAAGGCTCGCGACCGACCAACGACAAGCGACTAACGACATCGGAAGATGCGGTGATGAGGTGCAGTGAGAAGAAATCCTGTTGAACGGATACCAAACGTGCCGAAAAAAGAAAAAGAAGAAGTGGCAGTGGAAGAAAAACCGCGCGAGACGACGGTTGAATTTCTGGCCTCCCTGGCCGGAGTGCTGGTCACCGGACTGTTCATCATCACGTTCGTGCTGCAGGCGTTTGAGATTCCCTCCAGTTCCATGGAGGACACGCTGCTGATCGGCGACCACGTATTCGTGAACCGGGAACAGTTCGCCAAGCCGACACGTTGGATGGGGCCGCTGCTGCCGTATCGCGATATCCACCGCAACGACATTGTCGTGTTCCTGTCGCCGGAGGAGCAAGGATTGTTCGTGGTGAAGCGGATCATGGGCGTACCGGGAGATCGCATCCACTTGCGCGATGGCGTCGTTTATCGCAATGGCGAGAAGCTCGAGGAGAAGTACGCCCAGCACAAACTCGGGGATTACAACCCTTACCGCGACAACTTCCCGGCAGTGCCACCTTCGGACATGTATGGGGTGAGAAACGAAAAATGGATACAGGAACTGCCTTCGCATCTGGAGGGTGGGGACATCGTCGTGCCTCCGAATAGTTACTTTGCCATGGGTGACAACCGTGACGTGAGCTACGACAGCCGCTACTGGGGCTTCATTCCGCGCAAGAACGTGATCGGACGCCCCATGTTCGTGTATTGGTCGTTCATCACTCCGGCGGACCAGTACCAGATGCGCAGCGCGGGTGACCGGCTGGGGTTCCTCGCGCACATCGTCATTCACTTCTTTGACGAAACGCGCTGGTCGCGCACGCTCAGAATCGTGCGGTGAAGTTCTTGCGTTCCAGGCGTGGGCTGGCCGTCATCGCGGCGGTCCTGCTAGTGACTGAAGTGGCAATCTTCTGAAACGGATACCCAACGTGGCCAACACTGTCAAGATCGAGCAAGAAAAACCGCGCAAGACAAGGAGGTTGGCACGCGCTTTGCTATGGGGATTTGTGATCATCGTCGTGCTTGTTATGGCCTTAGTCCTGCAAGCATTTGAAATCCCCTCCAGTTCGATGGAAGATACGTTACTGATCGGGGATCACATCTTCGTGAACCGCGCGCAATCCGCTCCTGCAACACGTTGGCTGGCACCGCTGCTGCCTTACGGCGAAATCCGGCGAGGCGACGTCGTGGTATTTCTTTCTCCGGAGGACCAGCGTCTTTACGTCGTGAGGCGCATCATCGGCATTCCCGGGGACAGGCTCCATCTACGCGACGGCGTGGTATATCGCAATGGCGTGAAGCAGGACGAACCCTATGTACGGCACAAATTTGCCGATTTCAATCCCTATCGGGACAACTTTCCCGCCGTGCCGCCCTCGGAGATGTACGGCGTCAGAAACCAGGAGTGGGCGCTTTCACTTCCGCAGTATCTTGAAGGCGACGACCTGGTGGTGCCTCCCGACAGCTTCTTCGGCATGGGCGACAACCGCGACGTGAGCTACGACAGCCGTTACTACGGATTTTTCCCGCGCGCGAACGTGGTCGGGAGGCCCATGTTCATCTACTGGTCGTTCATCACTCCGGCGGACCAGTACCAGATGCGCAGCGCGGGCGACCGGTTGGGATTTCTGGCCCACATCGTCATTCACTTCTTCGATGAAACGCGCTGGTCGCGAACCCTCAGGATCGTGCGGTGAAGTTTTTTCGTTCCAACTTTCTGCGATCGCGGCGCGGTGTGGCTGCGGTCGTGGCTCTCATGCTGATCCTGTTTCTGTTCCGGCCAGGCGTTTACAAGTTGCGAAACCGGATTTCGAATTCCATCGGAAGCGCTCTGGGACGGAGGGTTTCGATCGACAGCGTGCATTTCCATCTTCTGCCGCGGCCGGGATTCGCTCTTGAGGGACTCGTCGTCTACGACGATCCGGAATTTGGCGCGGAGCCGATGATCCGCGCGCCGGAAGTTTCCGCCGCGATCCGCGTTCGTTCCCTGCTCCACGGCGGCTCGAGATTGCCACTCTCAGCGCAACCGACCCCAGCATTAACCTGGTGCGAAGCAATGAAGGCCGCAGCGATAACGGCCGCAGCAACAATGGCCGCTGGAATCTGGCGAGCCTCGTCGAGCGCAACGCGCAGATTCCCGCGGCTCCGACCGGAAAGCCCGCTTCCGAGCGCCGTCCGGCATTCCCTTACCTCGAAGCCACCGGCGCGCGCATCAATTTCAAACTGGGGCAGACCAAGAAATCCTACGCGCTGATGGATGCCGACGTAGCCCTTTGGCAGGACTCCGAGAATTCATGGGCCGCGCGCATCAAGGCCGAGCCCGTGCGCACCGATTTCAATCTCACCGATACCGGCCTCGTCCAAATCAACGCAACGTGGCAGCGTGCTTCCAGCCTGCAGTCGACTCCTCTGCGGATCGCCGCACAATGGAAGAATGGACAACTTGGACAGATCACGACCTTGTTGACCGGAAAAGATCGGGGATGGCGTGGCGGAATCACGTTCACGGCGAACCTATCCGGCACTCCCGAAGCGCTGCGGATCGAGAGCCAGACCGCGATCGAAGGTTTCCGCCGCTACGACATTGCGGGCAGCGAAAACGTGCGCCTGGCAACCGTTTGCTCGGGGCAGTACAACACAGTTACCAGCACTCTGGCCGGTCTGCTGTGCGAATCGCCCGTAAGCGGTGGGACCGTCCGCCTGCGCGGGAACTTGAACATTGTCGCGCCCGCGCCGGCCTATGATCTGACGACCCATGATCTGACGACCTACGACCTGACGACCTATGATCTAACGCTCGAGGCAGACAAAGTGCCTCTGGCCTCTCTGGTGCGATTGCTGCGCCAGGCGAAAAAACAGATCCCCGCCGATCTCACGGCAACTGGATCGCTAAACGCGGAATTCCGCGCCACGCGCGGCTTTCCCGCCGACCGACGTCACGCCTTCACGACGCGATGGACCGGGAACGGCTCGGCGACAAACGTGCGCTTGTCCCCGAATGCTGCGGATGAGGTTGCCTTGGGGACCGTTCCATTGACCCTGACCGATTCTCTCGGGGCCAAGATTCGCCGTCCGAGGACCCAAGACAAGGAGCAGGAGCCCGCGGAGCCGCATCTGCGGATCGGCCCAGTCGCGCTGACGATGAACACCTCCGCGCCGATGAACGCCGGCGGGTGGATTTCCGCCGCCGGTTATCGGTTCTTTCTGCGCGGGGATATGGAACTGAAAGATCTGTTCCGCCTGGAGAACGACCTGGGCTTGCCGGCAGCGCGCCCGGCGGCGGAAGGCGCGGCCAAGCTCGATGTGAGCGTCTCCGGCCCCTGGCAGGGATTTGCACCCCTCACCACCCTTGGAACCGCTCAACTGCGAAACGTGCGCGCCGAGATGCGCGGCTTGAACACGCCGATTGAAATCGGTTCCGCGACCATGACTCTGGTTCCAGACGCGGTAAGAGTGGATAAGATTTCCGCTCGCACCGGCAGCACGCACTGGAGCGGCGAGGTTACAGCGTCCCGTCATTGCGCCGTTCCACCTTGTGCATTTCAGTTCGATCTCACGGCCGACCAGCTTTCCGCCGGAGATCTCGCCGAATGGTTCACGCTGCATCCCGCCAAACGTCCCTGGTACCGCATCTTGAATCCCAGTTCCAGTTCCAATTCCGACAACGCGCGGGGCCTTTCGCCCCTGCTCGCGGTTCAGGCGCATGGCAACCTTCAGGTTGGCCGGTTTGGATTGAAGAAGGTGGTCGCCACCCAGGTTGCTACGCAAGTGGACGTGGATCGCGGCAAAATCACCCTGACGGCCCTGCGCGGGCAATTGCTGCAGGGCACACATCAGGGCAACTGGATCATCGATCTATCAAATCGCGATGTGTCGGCTCACGACGCGTCGAGTCGGCCAGTGCGGTATCACGGCACCGGCACACTGCATGACATTTCGCTGGCGCAGGTAAGTGCATTGACATTGACATCGGCAAACGATGCTTGGATTACGGGAACGGCCGATGGGAAGTTCGATCTGGAAGGATCCGCAGACGGCTTTCGTGAGCTGCTGACGCGCTCCGACGGCAAGTTGCAGTTCGTGATGCGCAACGGCAGTCTGCCCCACATCAGGATTCCGGGATCGCCCGCGCCTCTGCCGGTGCACCGGTTCTCGGGTGACCTGCGCTTGCAAGAAGGCGCATGGGAACTCTCCGCAGGCCGGCTCGAATCGCGCGACGGCTTTTATCGGGTACGCGGAACCGCGTCCCCGGCGAACGGGTTCGACTTCGTCTTGACGCGTGGCGACGAGCGGTCGTGGAACGTGACCGGAACGCTCGCGAAACCGCGCGTTGCACCGGTTTATCCGTCCGAAGCCAAGCGTGCAGAAACAGACGCAAAAACCGTCAAACCGTAAAGTGACTCGTCACCAAATTGACTCGTCATCAAATTGAATTGTCATCCTGAGCGAAGCGAAGGACCTGCTTTCTTCTCACTGCAAGAGACAGCAGGTCCTTCGCTTCGCTCAGGATGACAATTGAGTTGGAGATTAACAATTTGGATTTACGCTGCGAATTGCAAACTCCGAACCTAAGGTGTGTAGCCCGCCCCTCGCAACACCTTTCCCGGCAGCGCGCCAGTCATCTTTCCCTCCTCGATCACGGGCACTCCGTTGACCAGCACATACTCCATGCCTTCCGACAGCCGGTTAGGATCGTCGAAAGTTGCCAAGTCACGCACCGTTTCCGGATCGAACACCACTACATCGGCCCACATCCCCTGCTTCAACACGCCACGATCGGTGAGCCTCATGCGCTGAGCGGGCAACGCCGAGAACTTGCGGATCGCCTCTTCCAGCGCCAGCTTTTTCTCTTCGCGAACATACTTTCGCAGGATGCGCGGAAATGTGCCGTAGGCTCGAGGGTGCGCATGCTCCTCGCCGAGAATGCCTTCGGGTGACACCCCGGGATAGTCGTTGTCGATGGAAACCCATGGCTGCTGCAACGCCAGAGCTACGTCAGGCTCTGCCATACCGAAAACGGCGCATTCGGTAAACGCTTTATCTTCGATGAGCAGATCGAGGAGCGCGTCCATCGGATCTTTGTTCAACGTCTTAGCAATTTCGGAGAGCCGCTTGCCCTGAAACTTTTTCAGCGCCGGATTTTGAACCGCGGTGATCATCACATCCTCCGGACCGCGGATCTCCTGCCACTCGTTGTCCCAGCCTTTGGAAGGCGTCTCCATGTCTTTGCGGATGCGGGCGCGCGTTACGGGATCCTTGAGGCGCTCGATCAACTTGGCATCGCCGCCATCATGCGCCCACGCCGGAACAAAGGCCGACATGCCGTTCGCCCATGCGGTATAGGCGTAGGTGTCGGCTTCCACATCAACCCCTTCGGCGCGCGCCCGGTTGACGTGCGCTATCAGCTCGGGCATGCGTCCCCAGTTGGCTTTGCCCGCCACTTTGAAATGCCATATCTCCACCGGAATGCGTGCCTCGCGCCCGATCCGAACGGCTTCGTCGAACGCTTCGAGTACGCTGTCGCTCTCGTTCCGCATATGCGTGGCGTAGATTCCGCCGAATTTCGAAGCCTCCGAAGCCAGCGCAATGATTTCTTCGGTCTTCGCGTAAGGCGCGGGCGCGTACTCCAGCGAAGTCGAGACTCCGGCGGCGCCGGCGCGCATGGCCTCGCGCACCAACGCTTTCATCTTTTCGAGTTGCTCGGGCATGGGCTGCACGTCGACGTCGCCCAGCACCATGCGCCGCACCTCGGTCGCGCCCACGTAGCTGGCCAGATTGATCCCCATGCCTTGCTTTTCCAGGCGCGAGAAATATTGACGAAACGTCCGCCAATCGGGATTGATCTTGTAATGTTCGTAGCCGGCCCGGTCGGCAGCGATGATGGCGTCGTTGAGCGGAGCCGCGGACCCACCCTCTCCCGTGATCTCGGTGGTAATGCCCTGGTAAATCTTCGAAGGCAGGCGCGGATCGACGAGGATCGTCAATTCCGACTGGCCCAGCATGTCGATGAAGCCGGGAGCGACAATTTTGCCGTGGGCGTCAACCGTACGCTTGCGCGCGGCAGCAGAAAGATTGCCAATGGCGGCGATGCGCCCATCGCGGATTCCGATGTCGCCCGAGTACCAGGGAGATCCCGTGCCGTCCACAATGTGCCCGTTGCTGATGACGAGGTCGAAGGGCGAATCGGCGGCGAAACTAAAGACGGAGAGGATCAGCAAGAAGGTCAGCGTGAGACGGCGAGCTGCAGTCATAAGTCTCTTCCCTGGTCGGATTTTCCGGTGACAAGCGGCGTGCGGCGCGGATGGCCGATTGACGTGCCCAGGATAATCCACAACCCAAGCACGAGCCACTCCCAGCCGGAAAAATGGCCGGGCACAAACGGCGCGAACTTCATTACCACCATCGCCAGAGCAACCCATGCGCCCAGCACAGCGATCAAGCGGTCCCGGACCCGGGGTCTCATCCACAAATAGGCCGCGCACACCGCGAACCACCCGGCAGCGGCAGCGACCGATCCAACTTCAGAGATCGGAACCAGAATCGCAGTGCCCAGAAACATGCAGGAAGCCGTGGCGATGCCAACACCGGCGACCGCCGCGGCAGGCGTTTGATTCCGCGGATGCACTCTGGCCAGTCTCGCATCCACCAGCCCGCGCCGCCCCATGGCAAACAACAACCGGCTGGCGGCGATAAAATTCCCATTGAATACCTTGAAGAGCGAAAGCAGCGCGGTACTCAGAATGACACTCACGATCCAGCGTGAGCCGACGGCATGTTCGAAAGCGACCGCCGTCATAAAGGGTGCGCCGGTCAGCCGGCGCCACGGCGCGACGTAGCCCACCGCTGCGATCACAATCATGTAGAACACGGCGCCGACGATGATCGCCGCAAAGATGGCGCGAGAAAACCCCTGCGCTCGAAATTGGAGATGGGCTTCCTCGGCCGCCTTGGTCACCGATTCAAATCCCGTCATGAAGTAAGGGACGATCTGCAGCACCAGCAAAACGGAGACGAACGAAGTATGCGTGAACAGGGGCTGAAAATTCGCCGGCGATCCGCGCGTAACACCTACGCCGACAAAGATCACGAAGAGCGCCAGCGTGCCGAACGTGCTCCAATTTTGAAACGTGGCGCTCAGCCGGACGCCACGATAGTTCACCACCGTCACCAGCACCGTGAGCGCCAGCCCGATTGTCAGGTGCGGCAAGTAAACCGGCTTTCCCGCCACGCGGTATAACTCGATGGAATCGAGCGCGGGAAAAATATAACCGGCGATGCGGCCGGCGGCCACCGCTTCCCACGGGCAGACGATGAAGTAGGCGAGCATCATCATCCATCCGGTGTAGAAACTGACCGGACGCGGGAAAACTTTAGCGGTATAGGCCACTTCGCCCGATGCGTCGGGCATGGCCATGACCAGTTTGCTGTACACGTAGCCGATGGGCAGCAAAAGAATGCCGCCAATCGCGAAGCCAAGAATGCCGCCGAGCGGGCCGCCGCGCAGCAGCCAGTCGTCCATCACGACCAGCCAGCCCACGCCGACCATCGTTCCCCAGCCGAGAGAGAAGTAATCGGTGACACGCAATTTGCGGGCGAGCTCGGTCATCCGAGGTTCTTCGTCGGGAGCCGGACAGCTGCCAAGCTTCGCTCGGCGGACAGCCGAGGGCGGCCGTCCCTACGTGTACATTGGAAGGGTTGGCTCATGGGCGCGAATTATATCGTATCGCGCCCGCGAGCCGGGCTGCTTAGGCGACGGCGAGGCGCTGCGGGATTTCCGTCGATCGCAAGATGCAGATCGCTTCTTTCACGGAAGAAATCTCAAACACCGACGTAAGATGCGTCGCCTCCAGCATTCTGCGGAAGAAGACCGGCGGGTTCACCAGTTTCATCTTTGCCGATTTTTGCATCGCCCAACGGCGCACCAGCAGCAGGGTCCCCAAACCGCCTGCATCCAGTTGCGTGACTTCCGAGACATCCAGCACCAGCACGCGGACACGCTCCAGTTGCTCGATCCGGCGCTCGAACTCGTCGAGCGCCGCCCCGCGCACCATGCGTCCCGAGCAGTTCACAACCGCCACGTCCTGCGAGCATTCAATTTGAAATTGGAGTTCCATGTGTCGATTCATACGAACCTGCCTGATGTCTATTCCTACGAACCTACCGGGGAAAAAGTTCCATTGATCTGTTGTCACCGCGTTAGACGTGGGAGAAGGGAAAACGTAAGCGGGGGAGGACCGGCGGACCGCATCCAAGTTTCAAATTCGTTGAATCTCTTTTGCCGTTGGATCATCCATGTTCTCGACGCGCCCAAGTTGGGACCTGCGCGATTCACAAATCCTTAACATTTGACAGGAGAAGAGATATGTCCAGCACACCGACGACCGCTGATTCTGAACTGATCGTGAAACTCTACGACCTCCGCCGTGAAGCTGAAATACGAAAAGCGCGAAACTGGTGGCTCGGCTTTTGGCCGGAGTCCGCGGACGACATCCTCAAAATCGCCACCGCACTGGGAAGCCAGGAGAACGCATGGCTGCGCCAGGTTGGCGGATACTGGGAGATGGCTGCTTCCTTCGTGCTGCATGGCACGCTGAATCGAGAGTTATTCCTCGAGCCCAGCTTTTCCGGTGAGATGTTTGTCTTTTACGGAAAGGTTGAGCCCTTTGTGAAAGAAGTGCGCGAAAAAATGCAGAACCCCAACATTTTCGGCAACGTAGAAAAGCTGATTGCAACCTCACCGGGAGCGATCGAGCGCTTGAAGCAGACGCAGGAGCGCATGGCGATGATCCGTAAAGCGGCGCAACCAGCCAAAGCGGCCTGATCAATCTGGGGAGCTACCGGTTGTCATCTTGTGCGCAGCGAAGGATCTGTGCATGCGACGAAGTCAAATCCATAGTTCCCTAACAGGCTGCGGAAAAAGCCAGTCTTGCACTTGATTTTGGGTGGCGCAGCGGTTTACCGCTGCGGTAAGTCCTTTGCTTTGAATTCGGCTTTAGCCGCTGAGGGCAGCCTTCTTGCTCAGGGGCGACTTCTTTCCGCAGCCTGCTAGCTTCGCTCGTATAACACTATGGATTGTACAAACTTATAATCCCGCCTCAATTCGCGATCGTGGGTCCAAAAGATCGCGCAACGCATCGCCGATAAAGTTGAAGGCGAGGACCGCGAACATCACCGTCACCGCCGGGAAGAGCACGAGATGAGGAGCGTCGAACAGATGCGAGCGCCCGTCGTTGAGCATCGACCCCCAACTCGCGGTGGGCGGCGGGACGCCTAATCCCAGGAAGCTCATCGTCGCCTCGGCCAGAACCGCGCCTGCCATCCCGATGGCCGCCTGCACAATGACGGGCTGAATAATGTTGGGCAGAATGTGTCTGACAATAATGTGGAGATCTCCCGCGCCGAGCGCCCGCGCGGCTTCGACAAATTCACGTTCGCGGACCGCCAGCACCTGTCCGCGCACCAGGCGGGCGTAGCCGACCCAACCTCCCAGCGACAAGGCCAGGACAAGATTGAAAATGCCAGGCCCGCGGAAGGCCACGAACGCGATGGCGATGAGAATGCCGGGGAACGAAAGAAACGCGTTCATCAGCACGACATTGACAAAGCGGTCGATGCCGCCGCCGTAGTATCCCGCAAGGCTGCCAACGATGAGCCCGAGCAGCAGCGAACAGGCCACAACGCTGCTGCCGACGAAGAGCGAAATTCGCGCTCCCCAGATCAGGCGCGAGAGGATATCGCGTCCCAGTTCGTCCGTGCCGCACCAATGCTGCGTCGAGGGCGATTGCAGGCGGTTGGGAAGATCGATGTGCGCGGGATCTTGCGGAGCAATCCAAGGCGCGAAGATTGCCGCGAACACGAAGATGGCGACCAGCACGACTCCGATCGCCGCCAGCGGATTGTGGCGCGCGACACGGGGGGGCGAGATGGCGAGGGTGGACATTTTTCTAGACTGCTTCGCCTGTGGCTATCTGGCCAGCAAGTAGGAACGTCTTGGGATACTTGCCATCGCCGCACAGTTTGAAGGAGCCGAAATCCTTATACCACGGTCCCGATGGAACAATCGGTTTAGTCTCCAGCCAAACGCGAAGTTGGTTGAGATCGTTAAGGCTGATGTTGCGGTCGTGCATGCGCTCGATCAGATGATCGCGGATCGCGGCGGGAATGCGCGCCCAGCTTTCAATCTGCGGCATTACTCACCGAAGACCAATCGGCCCAACTGGTCGCCTAATTGTTTCGCTTCTTCGGGATCATTCGCGCTTCGAAAGCGTTCGGCGAGTTCGAAAAATGCCTTCTCTTTCTGTTTTCGCGCTTCGATGCCCAGTTCCACGAGCTCGACCAGAACACGGTTCTCGCTCAGGCGCTGGCTCTTGGCCATGCGATCTACTTGCTTAGCAATGGGAGCAGGAAGGGACACACTCCGTCGCACATGTTTTGTCACCGGCATGGCATCATTATACACCAGTTTGGTGCATGCTTGGCAGCGTGGTATTCTAAACGTCACATGAACACCGTAAAACAGGATGTCGAGAAGTTGTTACGAAACCTGCCGGACAACGTAACGATTGAAGAGATCCAGGGCCATCTCTACGTTATCGACAAGGTGCGTCGCAGTCTGGATGATGCCCGCGTGAACGGTACTCTCTCGCAAGAGGAAATGGAGAGTCGCTTTAGCAAATGGCTCACCGAATAGTCTGATCGCCACGCGCTGAAGACGAGCCGCTCCCACGTCGAATCGCATTCTCGATCCGAAGCGCGACATGACGCTGTCGAGTTTGCAGCGGGCCGCAGCCTTAGTCGGTTAGCGGGTCGTGATCGAATTGGTTTGACTGAAACACAAACTACAATGTCGACATAGCGTGTTGGAGAACGGCAAACTGCTTCTCCAAGTCATCGTAGAGCGGGTAGAGACGCTTCTCGCTGTGATCGAGCCTGGGCAGTACTTCCCTGGGCAGAGAGCCATCTGTCCAACGATCCCAGACTTCGACAAAATTGATCAGCTCCACCAAAGGGTCACGAGTAGCGGATTCAGCTAAATGCATTTTGGAAATGAATAGGCTAACCATATCTCTGTACGCAGGCAGAGTCTCTTCTCTGAGTTGCTTGTTCTCGTACTCTATGAGCTTTTCGTACTCAGGGAATCTCTCTTTTTCAACCTGCATTACTCTTTCGACACCACTCTCCCTTGCGGTAGCTATCAGTTTGGGCCACTCCTCGCCAGCTAATTGGGAAATCTTCAAGCGCAGCTCCGACTTGGCTTTGATCTGACTGCGTATGGCTAACAAAGGGCCATAGAATTCTTCCAGCTTGCGCTGTAACAAGCGATGTCGCCTTTCATGCTTGTTGTTTTTCGAGGAAATCCATCCAGCAACTGAAGCTCCGACCGCTGCACCGATGATTCCAGCCGCAGCCGCAATAACCGCACTCACTTCGGCAGCACCGCTCCAGATCATCATAAGTACGAAAGGTAAGCTCAAAGTCGTTATTGCACAAGCGCGTGCCCCACTCATCGCGCTCTTTGCGATGAGTAGGCTTTGTCGCGCTCACCGCACATCAAAGTCCTTGACACCCTCTCTTATAATAAAAGTATCGCCACAATGAATTGCAAGCCCGCGACCGCCCGGCCACTAAGTCGAGGCTCGCGCACCTGCACCGTGGGGGAGAATCTGACCAACTTGGCAAGAGCGTCCGTAACTCATTAAGGAATAAAGACTTTACGAGTAACCCCTTTAATCTCAAAGACCTGGCGGGACTCGCTTCCAAGTCTTTGATTCCAAAAGACCGGGCGAGGGGGGGTACCCAAAGCTGACAGAGTCACGAAAGCCAGGAGCAGCTTCGTAACTCATTAAGAAATAAAGACTTTACGAGTAACCCCTTTAATCTCAAAGACCTGGCGGGAACGCGCCTCTAAGTCTTTGATTCCAAAAGACCGCAGGGAGGGGGGACGAACCGGCAAACATCGACCGCTCCGGAAATTCCAACCCCAACTGGACTATTGTCTTATTCTCGGATTCACCGCCGAGTACAGCAAGTCAGTCAGAAAGTTCACGGCTACATAAGTTAATCCAATCGCCAGAATGCATCCCTGTACCAGATAGTAATCGCGGTTAGCAATGGCCTGAATCGTAAGCCGGCCAATTCCCGGCCAGGAGAAGATCGTCTCCGTCACGATTGTTCCCGCGAGCAGCGCGCCGAATTGTAGTCCGAGGACAGTTAGGATGGGGATCATGGCATTGCGCAGCGCGTGACGATAGACGACGGTGCGCTCGGGCAAGCCTTTGGCGCGCGCGGTGCGAATGTAGTCTTGGCCTAACTCTTCCAGCATTGAGGTTCGCACCATGCGGGTCAGGATCGCGGCTAGCGCTCCGCCCATGGTGATCGCGGGCAGCACTAGATGCGCCAGAGTGCCGGAGCCGGAGACAGGCAGCCATCCTAGCTTGACCGCGAAGAACAGGATCAGCACTGGGCCTAGCGCGAAGTTTGGAAACGACAGACCGAAGAGGCTAACTACGCTTAGCGCGCGGTCATCCCATTGATTGCGGCGCTGGGCCGAGCGCACGCCTGCGGGAATGGCTAACACGATGGCGACGAATAAGGAGGCCAGCGTTAGCTGCAAGGTGAAGGGATAGCGCTGCGCTATCAGCGTTGTTACTCCCTGGTTGAAGCGCAGCGACTTGCCTAAGTCTCCGTGGAGCACGCCTCGCCAGTAATTCAGGTATTGTTCGCCTAACGGGACGTCCAGGCCGTAAGCGTGTCTTGCCGCCTGAATGTCTCCGGCGGCGGCGCCTTCGCCGAGCATTTGTTGAACGGGATCGCCGGGTACGAAGTGGATCAGGAGGAAGACAGTGGAGACGACCAGCCAGATTACTGGCAGTGTGTAGAGGACGCGGGAGATGATGTAACGCGGCATCGGTGATCAGAACTAAGCTGTCATCCTGAGCGAAGCGAAGGATCTGTGCAGTTGGGCGCCGCAATCGAATCCCTAGGTCCTTCGCTTCGCTCAGGATGACAACTCATATCATAATTGCCAATTTACCGTAACCGACTTTAGTCTCCGGCCTTCTGCACGGCAGGCGTCGACACTGCGGGCATCGCCACCGGTTCGATACGAACCGTCGCGATGCGATGGCCGTCCATTTTTTCTACTACAAAGCGCCGGCCTTCATAGTCGAACGCCTCGCCACCAGTGGGCAGCTTCTGCAAACGCGAAAGCAGGAAGCCTGCCAGAGTCTCGTAGCCCTCGTCCTGGGGAAGTTTCAGTTCATATTGAGCTTCGAGGTCGCGGATGTTGATGGTTCCGTCAAGCACCAGGGGCGCGTTCGCGTCCGCGACCGCCGGCTGCGTGGAGGCTACGTCGAATTCGTCTTCCAGTTCGCCTACCAGTTGCTCGAGCACGTCTTCCACGCTGATTACTCCCGCCGTCGAGCCGAATTCGTCGACCACTACCGCCAGGTGGCGTTTGTGTTGCTGGAATTCGCCGAGCAGGTCGAGCAATAACTTGGTTTCCGGCACCACCAGCACATCGTGCATCACCTGGCCGATCTTCATCTGGGAAATGCGCGCGGCGGCGAGAGGATCGGCGCTGTGGCCGAGGCGCAGGCACGTCCAACGCATCAAGTCCTTGGCGTAAAGCACTCCGACAATATGTTCGGGGCCGCGTTGCGGATCATAGACGGGAATGCGCGAGTGCTGTTCATCGGCCACTCGCGCCAGGGCCTCGTCCAGGCTCAGGTCAGAAGGCAAGGAAAAGATTTTGGTCCGCGGCACCATCACTTGACGCGCCGTGATGCTGTCGAGTTCGAGCGCATTCAGCAGCATCTCTTCCTGGGCGGGAGAGAGTTGGCCCGAGTGATGCGCGGCGGTCACGATGAGCTTGAGTTCGTCGGGAGAATGCACCGAACCGTGGCGGATTTCGCGGGTGCCGAATGCGCGCAGAACAAAACCGGCGGCGCGGCTCATGACCATGGTCAGGGGGGCGGTAATGGTGAGGAAAACGTCCATGGGCGCGGCGACTGCCAGTGCAACCCGCTCGGCCCGTTGCAGGGCGAGCGACTTCGGAACCAGTTCGCCGAGAATTACGTGCAGGCTGGTGATCATCACGAAGGCCACGGCTACGGCGATGGCATGGGCATAGACCAGCGCATGCGGCACGCTTCCAATCCAGCCTTCGAACAATCGGGCCAGAACCGGCTCGCCCAGCCAGCCCAGGGTCAGGCTGGTAATGGTGATTCCCAGTTGCACGCCGTTGACGACGCGGCTGAGTTGCTGGTGAAGTTTGAGAACCGTGCGGGCGCCCACGCGGTGAGTTTCGATTAACTGCTGGATGCGGGTCTCGCGCACGCTGACCAGCGCGAACTCGGCTGCGGCAAAGAAGGCATTGACCGCCACCAGGAGCAGGACGACGAACACCCGCAGCAGCACGGATGCAATCATGGAGGTCTAATTCTAACATTCCAAAGGGATACTGCCCCGCTATTGAGAGCGGCCGGCAGTACAATCAAATGATCCCTTGATTGCTTTCCGAAACTGGTCGCTTTCTTTTTCGTTGTCCGGCGGTCTAAGTGCATGTCAGAGAGCGGATGCCGAGGCCAGCCCCTAAAGGGGTATCTGATCTTCGGTACTTCCGGTATCGCCAAAGCGATACCCTGATACGAAGCTCAGGAGTTCTTGGGGAACTATTACCACGGTTCTCTCGTAACAACAGGTGAAGGTCAGTTCTAAGATTTGAGTGAAGCAGGAGGCGGTCGTGGAAGGCAACGGTAATGGCAATGGCAGGAAAAAACGGCGTAAGCGAATCATCATCTGGAGCTCGATAGCAGCAGCCGTTGTGGCTCTGGTCGTTGCCGGAGCGCTGATCGCATCCAGCAGCGGGACCAAGATCGATCCCTCGAAGCTGGCGAAGGTCGAAAAAGGAGACTTGGCAAAAAGCGTGGTGGCCACGGGCAAGATCTGGCCCATCACGAAGGTCGAAATCAAGTCCAAGGCCACTGGCATCGTGAAGAAGCTCTACGTCGAATACGGCGACAAAGTGAAGAAGGGACAATTGCTCGCCGAACTCGATCGGGACGAGATGCAGGCCCAGGTTGACCAGGCGCGCGCGCAATTGGAGGCCTCCATCGCCAGCCTGAACAGCACGCGAGCCGACCTGGTGCGCGCCAAGGTGGACGCCGAGGGCCCCGACGTTCCGTTGCTGAAACGCGCTTATGATCGCGCCCAGGGCATGGCGAAGGACGGCGTGGTTTCCGCCTCCGCGCTCGACGATGCGGAAAAGAATTACGAGATGGCGCTGAACAAGCAAAACGTGGCTAAGGCGCAGTTGCAGGTGTTGCAGGCCAAGATTGGGCAGGCCCAGGGGCAGCTGTCGCAGGACCGGGCCACTTTGAAACAATTGGAAGAACAGCTGGGTTACACCACGATTGAGTCTCCGCTGGACGGGATCGTGCTTTCGCGCGATGTGGAAATTGGCGACGCGGTCAGCTCCATCCTGGTGCTGGGGTCGTCGGCCACGCTGGTGATGACGCTCGGCGACACCAGCGAAGTTTACGTCAAAGGCAAAGTGGACGAGAGCGATATCGGCAAGGTTTATCTGGGACAACCCGCGCGGATCAAAGTCGAGTCATTCAAGGACAAGACCTTCACCGGCAAGGTGACGAAGATTTCTCCCATGGGAGTCGAGAAAGACAACGTCACGACTTTCGAAGTGCGCGTCTCGATCAATAATCCCGAGGGCGTGCTCAAGGCCATGATGACGGCTAACGCCGAGATCATTCTCGAAGAGCACAAGAACGTGCTCCAGATTCCCGAAGGCTCGATCATTTACGACAAGGATAAGAAGGCATCGGTCGAAGTGCCGGACCCGAAAGGCAAAGAAGGCAAGCGGAAGATCGCCGTCAACATCGGCATCTCGAACGGCGCAAAGACTGAGTTGCTGCAAGGGCTGAAGGAAGGCGACCAGGTGGTGCTGCAGTGAGAAGGGCAGGTGTTAGGTGTTCGCAGCAATCGTTTGTCATCCTGAGCGCAGCGAAAGACCTGCTTTGTTTTGCGCGCAGGAGACAGCAGGTCCTTGCTTCGCTCAGGATGACAATTTCGGGTAATGAGACGCTATGTGAGTAGAGAACAGAGGCGAATTCCATGACACAGATTGTTTTTCATCGCGCCATTCGTACGCTGGTTTTTGTTTTGGCCACGTCGCTTGCCGGCTTCGCCTCGACCATCGGAACCTTTGACCGTTCGTTCCAGGTCAGCGGACCCGTCGACCTCGAAGTGCTGACTCGCTCCGGCGACATCACCGTCCGCAACGGCGCGGCGGGCACGGTCTCGATTCATGCCAAGATTCAATCGGGGAATTCCTGGTCTGGCGGCGACCACAAGGCCGAGGTGCAGGAGCTGCAGAACGAATCCTCCGATTCGCCAGAACGGCAACAGCATCCGCATCGACTACGTGAACTACAACAACATTTCGATCGACTACGAAATTACTGTCCCGGAGAACACCGCGATTCGCGCCCATTCCGGCAGCGGCGATCAGACGGTCGAAGGCCTTAAGGGCAATATCGATCTCGAGAGCGGGTCAGGCGATCTGCGGCTGGCGCGCCTTGCCGGTGAAATGCGCTTCCAGACGGGATCGGGAAACGTCCGCGGGCGCGAACTCTCCGGTCCCGCGAAGGTCAAAGCCGGCAGCGGCGACATTGAAATCGAGGAAATGGGTGCGGGCGACGTGGACATCCGCACCGGCTCCGGTAACATCACGGTCAACGGCATCAATGGCGGATTTCACGCCGAAGCGGGCAGCGGCGACATTCACGGCAACGGCTCGCCCAAGAACATGTGGAGCGTCCGCACCGGCTCGGGAAACGTGACCCTGCGAGTGCCATCCGACGCCGCCTTCGATGTCGACATCTCTTCGAGTTCCGGAACCGTCACGCTCGGCCATCCGGTAACTACGACCGTCCAGGGCCGCATACAGGAGTCGCGGAAGAGTGTGGTTGGCAAGGTGCGTGGCGGCGGGCCGATTGTTTCCGTTCATACTGGCTCGGGCGACGTCGCAGTGGACTAAAAACAGCAATTAGCACTTAGCATTTAGCCAAGACGGGGTCGAGACTGGTTTGGCTAGATGCTAAATCCTAAGTGCTAACTGCTGACTGGTCCTTGACGTGCCGTCGTGCCGCGTCCGATACTTCGTTGGAGTTCCTGAAACATTCAGGCTCGACGAGGCAACGGATTGGCACGCATCCCGATCATCACGCTCACCACCGATTTCGGACTCAACGATCATTTCATCGGCGCCATGAAGGGGGTCATGCTGGAGATTGCCCCCGAGGCGCAGATCATCGACATCAGCCATGCGGTGCAGCCGTTCGACATTCTGGATGGCGCGCTGACCATTTCACAGGCCTACTCCTACTTCCCTTCCGGCACCGTGCACATGGTGATCGTCGATCCGGGAGTGGGGACGGCGCGGCGGCCCATAATACTTACCGGCGACCGCCACCTGTTTGTGGCTCCCGACAACGGCGTGCTGTCTCTGATGTATGACCGCGAAGAGCGGCTTTCGGTCCGCCACGTCACGGCCGAGCATTATTTCCTGCAGCCGCGCAGCAACACCTTCCACGCGCGCGATATCTTCTCGCCCGTCGCAGCCTATCTCGCCAAGGGAATCGAACCCGACCGCTTTGGCGAAGAGATCACCGACTACGTCCGCTTTGGCGCGCCCCGGCCTAAGCCGGTCGATGAGCGCACACTGCGAGGAGTGGTGCTGAAAGTGGATCGTTTTGGCAATCTCATCACCAACATCACGCCGCAGGATGCGCCCCAACTTTTCGAGGCCACGCCGCCCGCTTTCAAGATTGCGATTGGAACCAAGTTGCAGGCAACGCGCATGTGCACAAGCTACGCCGACGGCGCTCCGGGCGAAGTGTTCGGGATCCTGGGCAGCATGGGTTTTTTGGAAGTCGCCGCCAATCGGGGGTCCGCCTTTCAGTTGCTTGGCGCGGGCAAGGGCAGCGAAGTCAATGTGGTGATGGAAGGGCGCGCGTAGGGACAGCCGCCCTCGGCTGTCCAGGCGAGCACCAGCTCGCCGGGTTTCGTCCGTTCATTACTGACGATCAAGAGCGTGGCGGGGATTCGCCCCGCTGGACAGCCGAGGGCGGCTGTCCCTACGTGTTCTTTGCCACTGGATGGACGTAGCGGTCCATCTCCGCCGTCCACTTCAGGAAACGCCACAGATTCCCGCGTTCTGTCCACAAGAATTCCCAGAATTCCAGGAATCCAATCTGGGTCATCTTGACGCCGGTGTAGGTCTCGATGCGCCACAGAAGATAGGGACTGCGCCAGGGGGCAATCCGGTGGCCACGGGTGGAGTTCCAAAGAAAGCGCAGCATCGGCCGCATCGGGTTCCAGTATAGCGCGCAGACGCGCCGCGCGAAGGCGTGATCTTCCGTAGAGACGCGGCTTGCCGGGTCTCTTGCCGCAATCCTAAGGAGACGGGGCAAGCCCCGTCTCTACAGACCGACTCTTACTTTGTAATCTCGACGCTGGCGCGGGTGTTTTCCCACTCCATGCGGAGCGTGCATTTGCCGCTCGCCTCATCGAACGCGATGGTGAAATTTTCCACCCGCGCACTGGCTTTGGAAACACTCATCGGCACGCGCACCAGATCTTCCTTCTCGCCGGGATAGTCCGTTCCCCACTCACCCGTTTTCTTGCTGATGACGAGTGTCCACGCATCCGCCTTTGGAATCGTAAAGATCGTGTAACTGCCCGCGGGCACAGCCTTGCCGCCCACCGTCAGATTCGTGTCGGTGACGAACGTCGTCGCTTCATTCGCGCCTGTCCGCCAAACCTGTCCATACGGCACAAGCGCCTTCTCGCTCGCCTCGCCGAAAATCTTCCGGCCTTTCGCACGCGGACTGGAATAATCTACCTTGATGGTTTTGCTGTCTGAAAACTTGCACGCCGCACTGGCCGGCGGGCTGGGCCGCTTCGATTTGTCGCGCGACATACCCATCTGCGCCGAGGCGAGAGCTGCGATGGCAAAGAGCGCGGCTGTGAGTAATGAGAATTTCTTCATGATTTATTTCCTCCTGAGATGGCACTGACGATTGGCTCTTAGCTGTTGGCTTTTGGCTTTTGGCTAAGAGCTAAAGGCTAAGAGCCAAGAGCTGCACGCGAGAATTATACCCACATCCCCGCTACAATCTGTCCATGGCCGTCTTCAACGAAAAGCGGGAAGAGCTCGAGCACTTCGAATTGCGCATGGGCGTGCCTCGCGGACGCCTCGCGGTCACCATGGACTTGGTCAACGACGCCATGGCCCTGGCCGGGCAGCACGGTGTCTACTGCCAAAGCCAGCGCTGGCCGGGCAAGCCGGTTATGGACGTACAACTCATCATGAAAAACCTTGCCGACGCTAAGGAGCTGATTCAGAGTGTGATGGAAGAGCTCCGGCCCAAAACCTGATCGTAGAGACGCGGCTTGCCGCGTCTCCTGCCGACGGAACTGCCGACGGAAGAAACTCTCGATACGAAACTGAAGTTTTTCCACAACCTGTTATGCGGGATCGCAACTCGCGGGAAAGACTTACAATCCAACCTATGGAGCGCAAGATCTTCTGGATCTCCTTCACCGTGCTTGGGCTCGCGGCTGATTTCGTTCTGCCCCTCTGGTGGGCGCTGGGCGCGACCATTCCTATCGCGTATGCCTCGTGGTGGGTGGCTTACCGCAGCGACTGGTTTGAGTGAGCGGGGAAAAACTCTTCCAGGTACAACTCAGTAGCCTCTTTCAGATTATCGGCCGCTTCCTCAATCGTCTCCCCCTGACTGACCGTACCCACCTTCGGGCAGTCGGCAACGTAGAGGTCGCCCTCCTTGTGCAGAACCGCGGTGAACGTGCCGATTGGCATTGTTGAGCTCCGAGATACTTGTAGCCTGTTAGCGTGCGATGCGCGATCTCGCCGGGCCTACGCCAGCGTGTACTTCCCTGTCTCGATCGTCTTCTGGGCAATGTGCTGGCACAACGCAATCGTGTTGAACGGTTCGTGCTTGGACAAGCGGCGCACAATCGCCAACTGCGTCCGCAGCATGTCGCCTTCGGCTACGTCGGCAATGACTTTCTTCGCCGCCGCTTCGACTTTTTCGAACCCCTGCGTTAAATACACCCGCGCCATCGCAACCGCCAACGCCGCCGAGGTTTCTCCTTTTTGTTCGACCATTTTTTGCGCGCGCAGCACGGCCGATTCCATGGCGTAAATCTCGATGGTCATATCGGCGATCGCGCCCATTACTTCCTGCTGCTCCTGGATCGCCTGCATATATTTCTGTGTAGCCGCACCGGAGACGAACAGGCCTAGCTTCTTTGCCTGCGCGACCAGTTTGCGTTCTTCCGCCAGCGGACCCTCGATCTCTTCGCCGACGGACGGCCCGCTCAGCACTTCGTCCATCAACTTCTTGATCGCCGGCATCAGCGGCAACTGGCCGCTCATGGCGCGTTTCAGCAGGAATCCGGTGATGATCAGCCGGTTGATTTCGTTGGTGCCTTCGAAAATACGATTGATGCGCGCGTCGCGGTAGGCGCCTTCCGCCGGATACTCTTCCACGAAGCCGTACCCGCCATGGATCTGGAGCGATTCGTCGACGACGTAGTCGATCATCTCCGAGCCCCAGACTTTGAGGATCGAGCACTCGACGGCATATTCCTCGATCGCCTTGCGCCGTTCTTTCGCAGCATCAGGGCTCGCCGAGTCGATTTCGGAAAGCAGCGCGTCCATCATCCCGACGGTGCGATAGACGAGCGACTCACCGACATAGATCAGCGTCGCCATGTTCGCGATCTTTTCCCGTATCAGGCCGAATTCGCCGATCGTCTTCCCGAATGCCTTGCGCTGCTTGGCGTAGGCCACGGCATGTTCGATGGAAACCCGCGCCCCGCCCACGCACATGGCGCAAAGTTTGAACCGTCCGATGTTCAGAATGTTGAAGGCGATGATATGGCCCTTGCCAACTTCGCCGAGCAAGTTCTCGACCGGTACCTTGCAATCGTTCAGGATGAGAGGGCAGGTGGAAGATCCGCGAATGCCCATTTTGTGCTCTTCCGCGCCGACGGAAAATCCCGGAAAAGTTCTTTCGACCAGGAACGCGGAAAACTTTTCGCCGTCAACTTTTGCGAACACCGTGAACAGGTCGGCAAAGCCCGCGTTGGTGATCCACATCTTCTCGCCGTTGAGGATGTAGTGCTTGCCGTCGGTCGATAGCACGGCACGGGCGCGGCAATTGAGGGCGTCGGAGCCGGAACTCGCTTCCGACAAGGCGTACGCGCCCACAATTTCTCCCGTGGCGAGGCGCGGCAGGTATTTCTTCTTCTGCTCTTCGGTGCCGAAATAAACGATGGGCAACAAGCCGATGCCGCTGTGCGCGCCCCAGGTGGTGGCAAACCCGGCGTACTTGGCGATGTGATCGGCGATGATGGCGGCGGTGACTTTGTCCATTTCGAGGCCGCCGTAGGCTTCGGGAATTTCAACTCCGCTCAGGCCGAGGTCGCCGGCTTTTTTCAGCAGGTCGCGCGAAATCGAGAAATCCTTGTGTTCGATCTTATCGGCCTGGGGAAGAATCTCGTTGTTGGCAAACTCTTCGGTGGTCTGCCCGATCATCTGTTGCTGCTCGGAAAAATCTTCGGGAGTGAAGACATCGGCAGTCTGCCGCTCTTCGAGCAGAAAGCTGCCGCCGGAAATCTTGGTTCTAGGGATTGCTGTCGTCGCCATTTCAAGCCCCTTTTGAGTAGAAACCGGCAAGCCGGACGGGAAGGTTTGGATCATTAGAAGTGTATGAGAAGTCTGGGCGGGCGTCCACTGAGGTTACGAGAGTAATGCCCTCCGGCACAATGCAGCCCACAATGCGGGGTGTAAAATTCTCTGTTGCCGATGTCACGACCATCCCGTCGACAACGAGCATTACAAGTTGGAGGCGAGACCATCATGGCCACTGCAACCTCGGCTTTTCGCTGGACGGAAAGCTACAGCGTGAACATCGCGGCCCTCGATCATCAGCATCAAGGTTTGTTCGATACCATCAATGAACTCAACCAAGCACTTGCCAGCGGCGAAGGCGCAAGAGTCGCCGACCCGGTTCTGCAGAAACTCGTCCAATATGTACAGACCCACTTCGCCGCCGAAGAAGCGCTGATGACCGAGTACAAATTCCCCGGACTCGACACGCACCGCATGGAGCACCAGAAGTTTGGCCAAGCGGTCACAAAGTTTCTGGAAGACTACCACGCCGGCAAGCCGGGAGTTCCCGTCTCGCTCCTGCTGTTCCTGCAGGACTGGTTGAAGGGGCACATCCGGAAAACCGACAAAGCCTACAGCAGTTTTCTCAATGCCCGGGGAGTGCATTAACTTTCGCGGCGGTCAATGATTCGCATAGGGCACTGCGGTCAATCCAGACTTTCGAAAATCCCTGCAGCACCCATCCCTCCGCCAACGCACATCGTCACCATGCCGTAGCGGCCCTTGCGGCGCTTCAGTTCGCGAATGACGCTGGCCGTTAGCTTTGCTCCCGTGCATCCCAGCGGATGACCGAGCGCGATCGCGCCTCCGTTCGGATTTACGCGCTCGGGATCAAGCCCCGATTCTTTGATCACCGCTAGCGACTGCGCCGCGAACGCCTCGTTCAGTTCGATCACGTCGATGTCCGAGAGTTTCAATCCGGCCAGCTTCAGCGCCTTTGGGATGGCGAACACCGGCCCGAGGCCCATTTCTTCCGGCTTGTATCCAGCGGTGGCAAATGCCACATAGCGCGCCAGCGGAGTAATGCCCAAAGCCTTCGCCCGCTCGGCCAACATCACTACAGCGGCCGCGGCGCCATCCGACATCTGCGAAGAATTTCCCGCCGTGGTCACGCCCTTCACGTGAAACGCGGCTCTCAGCGCGCCCAGAGCCTCGAGTGAAGTATCGGCACGCGGACCCTCGTCCACTTGGAAAGAAATTTCCTGCTTCTTTGGTTTCGATCCATTCGGAGTGGTAAAGCTCACGGGCACGGCGACAATTTCTTCCTCGAACTTGCCCGCCGCAATCGCCGCCAAGGCTTTCTGATGGCTGCGCAAGGAAAACTGGTCGCACTCGTCACGCGTGATGCCGAAGCGCGCCGCCACCCGCTCCGCCGTCAGGCCCATCGAGAGATAGGCGTCAGGATAATGATCCACCAGCCACGGGTTCGGTGAAATCTTGTTGCCGCCCATCGGGATCATCGACATCGATTCCGTCCCGCCCGCCACCATCGCCTCGGCGCCGCCGCTCATGATGCGCTCGGCGGCCATGGCAATCGCCTGCAAGCCGGACGAGCAGAAGCGATTGATCGTCACCGCTGAGACCTCAACCGGCAGCCCCGCGCGCAGCGATGCGATGCGGGCCACGTTCATCCCCTGCTCAGCCTCAGGCATGGCGCAGCCCAGGATGACGTCTTCAATTTCCTTGGGATCAAGTTGAGGCACGCGGGCGAGCGCGCCCTTGATCGCAACAGCAGCCAGTTCATCAGGACGCGTAGCCCGCAGCGTGCCCTTATACGCGCGGCCCACCGGAGTGCGGACGGAAGATACCACGACGACTTCACGCATGGGGCAATTCTAATCGCAGCGGGCGCGGAATGCGCGGAGAAGATTAGTCAATGAAGCATTCGCTAGACGAACTCCAAGACACAGACCTCGAGCCTAACCATCCGGCACCAGTACTTTCACTCGACTTTCATCCGAGGCGCGAGGTATCTTGGACTCAATGCCCGCACCTCAGTCTGTTACCGATCTTGCCGAGCGTTTTGAGCGAAATACCGATGCCTACCACTCACCCCACTACAACGAAGCTCAGGTCCGAACCGAGTTCATTGATCCTTTGTTCGAAGCACTCGGATGGGACGTGGCCAATCGCAACGGTATGGCGGAGGCCTACAAAGACGTGGTCCGCGAGCTTTCCATCAAGGTGGGCGCTGACACGAAGGCGCCGGATTATTGTTTCCGAATTGGCGGGACACCGAAGTTCTTCCTAGAGGCCAAGAAACCGTCAGTCAATCTGAAACTGGACCAACCGGCCGCGTTCCAGCTTCGTCGTTACGCTTGGTCGCGCAAGCTACCTCTATCGCTGCTTTGCAACTTTGCCGAACTCGCGGTATATGACACCCGGATCGGCCCGCCGTCAAAGTCCGAGAAGGCTTCCACCGCTCGCACTCTTTACTTCTCATATCGCGACTATGTTGAGCAATGGGACGAAATCGCGGGGCGGTTTTCCAAGGACGCAGTTCTCAAGGGCTCCTTCGACAAGTACGTTGAAACTGCCAAGCTAAAACGCGGCACTGCACAAGTGGATGCCGCTTTTCTTCACGAAATCGAAAGCTGGCGCAAAGAACTTGCTTCCAACGTCGCCCTCCGCAATCCCGGCCTCAGCTCACGCAAACTGAACTTCGCTGTTCAGCGCACCATTGACCGGATCATTTTCCTGCGCATCTGCGAGGACCGCGGTATCGAATCCTACGGCCAGCTCCGTGACCTTCAAAGTAAAGAAGGCATCTACCAGCGGCTGTGCGTTATCTTTCGTCAGGCCGACGACAAGTACAATTCGGGCCTTTTTCAATTCCAAAAGGAGAAGGAGCGCAGCGAGGAGCCTGACTCCCTGACGCTAGCTCTCCACGTTGACGACGACCGCCTTAAGCGCATCCTCAAGCGCCTCTACTACCCGGATAGTCCGTACGAATTTTCCGTGCTCCCGGCAGACATTCTCGGTCAGGTCTATGAGCAGTTTCTGGGCAAAGTTATCCGCCTGACCGTAGGACATCAGGCTAGGGTCGAGGACAAACCCGAAGTCAAAAAGGCGGGTGGAGTTTACTACACTCCCACGTTTATCGTAGACTACATCGTCGAAAATACCGTTGGCCGGGCCCTTGGACCGGTTCTAACGGAGGGTACGCCAGTAGGCGCCACGCCAAAGCAAGCTTCCAAACTCCGCATTCTCGACCCCGCCTGCGGTTCCGGGTCTTTTCTAATTGGCGCATTCCAGTACCTAATCAATTGGCACCGAGATTGGTACATTCAGGACGGTCCGTCCAAGCACACGAAGGAACTGTACCAAGGTGCCGGTGGAGAATGGCGGCTTACAATTGGCGAGAAGAAACGAATCTTGCTAAACAATATCTACGGTGTCGACATTGACTCCCAAGCGGTAGAGGTAACCAAGCTATCCTTGCTGTTGAAAGTCTTGGAAGGCGAATCTGACCAAACCATCAACACGAACCTCCGGCTCTTCCACGAACGCGCCCTTCCGGACCTCGGTAGAAACATCAAATGCGGTAATTCCCTGATCGGCAGCGATTTTTACACAGGCACCCAGCTAAGCCTCCTTGACGACGAAGAGTTGATCCATGTCAATGCCTTCGATTGGGACTTACAGTTCCCCGAAATTATGCGGTCCGGCGGGTTCGATTTGGTCATCGGGAACCCGCCTTACGTCCTGTTGCAGGGCAAATTCCGGGACGAACAGCAGCTCTCATACTTCCGGCGCCGGTTCCGAGTCGCCTCCTACAAACTAGACACCTACCATCTTTTCATTGAGCAGGGAGCCACGCTAACAAAGCTGGGCGGGCGGTTCTCAATGATTACGCCCGCCAACTTCCTAACCAACAACTATCTAGCAATCCTGCGCCGCTTCCTCCTCGACCAAACCAAGATCGAGCACATTGTGGTCATTGATGGAGGGGTTTTCCCTAAAGTTAGTGTGGATAATGCAATTTTTGTCGTGGTTCCCGGCAAGAAAACCAAGCATACCTTCAACCTTGTCCATGCTGAATGTACAGTTACGCGTTTGCTGAAATCGGCGCCGGTCGCGGTTGCTGCTGCGGAGGACAGCCTAGCCCTCTTAGTCGGCTCTGGCGAGAAAAAACTGCAAATGCTCTGGGACAGAATTGATCGGCAGAGCCGTCAACTGAAATCGCTGGCCTATGTCAACTTCGGCAAGCAACTTCGAGATCGTAAAATCTACAAACAAGAGGTAGTAACAGTCAAGAACCTGACTGCTGTCCGTGAGCCCTATCGCCCCTGCTATACAGGAAAAGACATCAGCCGATACGAGGTGAGCTGGGGCCGGCTGGCATGCCTGGACCTCGAAAAGGCCCGCCGGGGTGGCTGCTGGGACGAAGCAAGACAGAACGCCAAGGATAAAATACTCACCCGGCAAATCGGCAGGTATCCAGAGTTCGGGTTGGATACTCTAGGATACCAATGTCTGAACACCATCTTTATGCTCAATGTTCGTGGTCAGACAGAGCCACTGTTCCTGTTGGCTGTCTTGAACTCGCGACTGATCCGGCGGTACTGGACCGACCGCTTCTACGACCAGAGGCGCACCTTCCCCAAAATAAAGGGCACTTACCTTGAGAAGCTGCCAATCGCATCGGCCGATAGCCTGAGGCCGGAAACACTCGGGATTGAAGAGAAGCTTGCTGAACTCGGGCATCGAATGATTTCACTTCATGCGGATGTTTCCGCTACAAGAGTCGACCAGAAGAGGGATGCGCTCAAGAGCCAGATCGAAGCGACCGACAAGGATATCGACACGCTCGTCTACCAACTCTACGGCCTGAGCGACGAGGAGATCGCCATGGTTGAGCGTTCAGCAGCCCCGTCAGCAGCAGACCTGCGGTAGCCGCCCACCTATCCACTGCCCTTCTTCAACTGCTGCTTCCACCCCAGCACCCGCGCCTTGTTGCCTTCCGCCTCGGCCTCGGGGACCAGTCCCTTTTTCTGATAGAGGATCGAGAGGCTGGTGTGCGCCAGAATGTCGTCGGGATCGACATCTGAAATTTGCTTGGCGACTTCAATGGCGTCGTCGAGGCGGTTGAGGTCCTGCAGCGCCCGGCTCAGGCCATGCAGCGCGTCGGTGAATTTGGGATCGGCTGCCAACGCCTGCCGATACTCTTCGACCGCTTGCTCGTGGTGGCCTTCGAGCACCAGATCGAGCGCGGCGTAGTAGTGATGCTCGGCCAGTTGGCGCGCGGTTGCGGAGCTAGCCGGATCGTCGGGCATAGGGTTGGACTCAAGCGATTCTAGCAAGGCGCTGCGGAGAACTGGGGATTTGTATCAGGGCGTCGCTTCAGCGATGCCAACGCTTCTTGGATCAGACGCCCCTTTAGGGGCTGGGTGCCGTCTGCGCGGCCGAGCTACGCTCGGCTGGACAGCCGAGGGCGGCTGTCCCTACGCGTTCTCCGGCTTCCACTTGAGCACCGGCTTCCGCGCCGCTAAGGTATCGTCAAGACGGGAAATGCGCGCGTTGTGCGGGGCGTCGAGAACGAACTGGGGATCTTCTTCCACCTCTTCCGCGATCGACTTCATGGCCTCGATGAACAGATCCAGTTCTTCTTTCGGCTCGCTCTCGGTCGGCTCGATCATGAGCGCGCCATGAACAATCAGCGGGAAGGCCATGGTGTAGGGATGGAATCCGTAATCGATCAGGCGTTTGGCCAGGTCGACGGTCTTCACGCCCTTTGTCGCCTGGATCTTATCGCTGAAGACCACTTCATGCATCGACGGTGTTGAGTAGGGTAGATCGTAAACTCCTTCGAGTCCTTTGCGAATGTAGTTCGCGTTGAGCACCGCGTCTTCCGTGGTTTGGCGCAGGCCGTCGGGGCCGTTGGCGAAGATGTAGGCGAGCGCGCGGATGAACATGCCGAAATTCCCATAGAACGCGCGCACGCGGCCCACCGACTGAGGACGGTTGTATTCGAAGCCCAGCGCGCCATCCGGCTTGGTGATGACGACCGGCGTCGGCAGGAAGGGCTCGAGAATTTTCTTCACCGCGACCGGGCCCGACCCCGGACCGCCTCCGCCATGCGGCGTCGAGAAAGTTTTGTGCAGGTTCATGTGCATGACATCAACGCCGAAATCCCCCGGGCGCGTCTTCGCAACCAGCGCGTTCATGTTGGCGCCGTCCATGTAGAGCAGGCCGCCTTTGGCGTGCATGAGTTCGGCGATCTTGTGAATCTCCTGCTCGAACACGCCCAGCGTATTCGGATTGGTCACCATGAGCGCGGCGACGTCTTCGTTCATCTGCGCCGCCAGAGCCGCCACATCCACCATGCCGCGTTCGTTCGATTTCAAATTCTCGACCGCATAGCCCACCGTGGCCGCCGTCGCCGGGTTCGTTCCATGCGCCGAGTCGGGAATCAGAATCTTCTTGCGCGCATTGCCTTTGGACTGGTGATAGGCGCGCACCAGCAGCATTCCGGTCAGCTCGCCATGCGCGCCTGCGGCCGGTTGCAAGGTGATTGCGTCCATGCCGGTGATCTCGAGCAGGCAATCGCTCAGCGTCTTCATGATGCGCATCGCGCCCTGCGAAATTCTCTCCGGCTGATAGGGATGCCCGTTGGCCAGACCTTCGACCCGCGCCACAAACTCATTCACGCGCGGGTTGTACTTCATGGTGCAAGAGCCGAGCGGATACATGCCCAGATCGATGGCGTAATTCCACGTCGAGAGGCGGGTGAAGTGGCGGATGATTTCAATCTCGCTCACCTCGGGCATATATCCAAGATCCTTGCGCTCCTGCTTGCCCAGCAGCTTCGCCGTATCCACTTCCGGGACATCGAGCGGCGGCAACTTCCAGGCCGCCTTGCCTGGCGACGACTTCTCGAAGATCAATCCTTCGTTCTGGCTGATGTGGCGCGTCGCTTTGCGAGTCATGTGTTTCGTATTCATCGCGCCACCTCGTGTTCTTCTGTTTCTTTCATACTTGGATCTGAGCGCTCGCTCTCGGCGACCAGGCCCACCGCGGTATCGATCGCTTTATCAATCATGGACCGGGTCGTCAATTCCGTGCAGCACCACAGAGCCGCATTCTTCAATTCGGGATAAAACTTCTTCAGCGGCAGACCGCCGACGATCTTGTGTCCCAGCAGCCGTGAGTTGATGGCGTAAGGATCTTCGCTCGACTGGACCACGAATTCGTTGAATCGTGGCGCTCCCGCAAACAGCACTTTGGCATGTTTGCCGAACTGGCCGGCTGCGTACACGGCCTTCGCCAGGTTCTGCTTCGCCAGCTCCCGCAGCCCAACTTTGCCGTAAACGGTCATGAAGATATTCACCATGAGCGCGACCAGAGCCTGGTTGGTGCAGATATTCGAAGTCGCTTTCTCGCGGCGGATGTGCTGCTCGCGGGTGGCGAGCGTCAGCACGAAACCGCGCTTGCCGTTCCTGTCGACGGTCTGACCGGCCAGGCGGCCCGGCATTTGCCGGACGAATTTTTCTTTCGTGGCCAGCACGCCGCAGTAGGGACCGCCGAATCCTAGCGGCACTCCGAACGACTGCGCTTCCATGGCTACGATGTCGGCGGTGCGTGGCGGTTCGACAATTCCGAGCGAGGCCGCTTCGGCGATTGAGACGATCAGCAGAGCTCCGCGTTTATGCGCGATCTCGGCGATGGCTTCGACGCCTTCAATCGTGCCGAAGAAATTCGGCGACTGAATCAGGACACAAGCCGTGTCATCGCCTATCGCATTTTCGAGTTCCTTAAGATCGATTTGTCCCGCGTCCGTAAACGAGACCGTCTTCACCGGAATCGCCTGGTGCGTCGCGTACGTGTTGAGCACTTCGCGATACTCGGGATGCAGGCTGCGCGCGACGATCGCCGAATGCCTTCCCGTGATGCGGCACGCCATCATCACCGCCTCGGCCGCTCCGGTTGAGCCGTCGTACATCGAGGCATTCGCCAGGTCCATGCCGGTGAGTTCGGAGATCATCGTCTGGAACTCGAAGATGGCCTGCAGCGTTCCCTGCGCAAACTCTGCCTGGTACGGCGTGTAGGACGTGAGGAATTCTCCGCGCTGCACCAGCGCGTCGATGACCACGGGCCGGTAATGGAAGTAAGCTCCGGCTCCGAGAAAACTGGCGTAGCCTTCGCCGTTTTCTTTGGCCCGTTGCTTGAACCAGTCGACAATTTCCGACTCCGCCATTTGCCGGGGGATGGCGAGATCGCGCGTCAGACGAAACCCGGCCGGAATCGGCGAAAAAAGTTCGTCCACGGAGCGGATGCCGATCGCCTGCAGCATGGCGACGCGATCCGCGGGAGACTTAGGCAGATATCTCATAAGAACCTTTGATTACGATTGCAGAAGTCAGAAGTCAGACTGCAGAAGTAAAACCCTGCGCTTCCGGTGATATTAGTGGGAGCCAAGGGGTTCACTTCTGCAATCTGACTTCTAACTTCTGCAATGTTTTTAATGTCCCGCCTCTTCGCTTACAAACTTCTCATAGTCGGCGGCTGAGAGCAGCGCGTTCATCTCCGCCGGATCTTTCACTTTGACCTTGATCATCCAGGCTCCGTGCGCATCTTTGTTCACTTGCTCCGGGGCCGTCGCCAGAGCTTCATTCACGGCCGTCACCGTCCCCGAAGCGGGAGCGTACAAATCGGAGACGGCCTTCACCGACTCTACCGTGCCGAAGGCCTTTCCCACGGTGAGTTCCGTCCCCACCTTGGGCAGTTCGACGAACACGATATCGCCGAGCGAGTCTTGCGCATGGTGCGTGATGCCGACCGTGCCGTCGGCGGTTATCCACTCATGTTCTTTTGTGTATTTGCGGTCGGATGGGTAGGACATCGGCTTCTCGCTCCTGGCTTCTGGCTTCTAGCTTTTAGCTCTCAGCTCTTGGCTCTTGACTTTTAGCTTTTACTCCGTGTTCCCCTGTGTCCTCTGTGGTTCAAGCTTTTTTCGGACGCTTATAAAACGGCGTCGGGATCACTTGGGCTTTCACGCCTTGCCCTCGGATATCTACTTTCACCGTCGTTCCCACCGCGGACTGCTCGGGCGGAACGTAGGCCAACGCAATATTCTTTTTCAGGAACGGCGCCGGTGAACCGCTGGTTACATAGCCAATCTCGCGCCCGGCCTCGTCCAGAATCTTATATCCGTCGCGGGCGATGCCGCGCTCGACCATCTCGAGTCCAACCAGCGTTTTCTTTACGCCTTCGGCTTTTGCTTTCTCCAGTGCGGCGTGTCCAATGAACTCCGGCTTCTCCATCTTGCAGAAACGATCCAGTCCCGCTTCCCAAACATTGATCGTGTCGGAGATTTCGTGGCCGTAGAGTGGGAGCTTGCCTTCGAGCCGCAGCGTATTGCGCGCACCCAGACCGCAGGGGACTATGCCAAACTCTTTTCCCGCCGCCAGAATCTCGTACCACACCCGCGCGCTCGTTTTCTCGTCCGGTGGAACGTAAATCTCGAATCCGTCTTCGGCCGTGTAACCGGTGCGGCCCATCAGGATATTCTTCAGGCCGCACACGGTGCCACGCGTCAGCCAGTAGAACTTCACCGCGCTCAGGTTGGCATCGGTCAACTTCTGAAGCACGTCGACGCCCTTCGGACCCTGGATCGCAATCTGGGTGAAGTCATCCGACAGATGCTCAACCGCGCAGTCGAACTGGCGGGTATTGTCGTGCACCCAGTTGAAATCCTTTTCGCGCGTGCCCGCATTGATTACGAGCAAGTACTCGTCCTCGCCCAGACGGTGAACGATGACATCATCCACGAATGTTCCCTGGGGATAGAGCAACGCCGAATACTGCGCCTGGCCGACCGCTAGGCGTGACGCGTCATTCATCGAAATATGCTGCACGGCGGCGAGCGCATCGCGCCCGGCCAAGCGGATATCGCCCATGTGGCTGACGTCAAAAATTCCGACGCCCTTGCGCACCGCCATGTGCTCGGCGACAATGCCGCAGCCGATCGACGCTGGGTATTCGACCGGCATGTCCCAGCCGTTAAACTCCACCATCTTCGCGCCCATCTGGCGATGGACGGCATTCAAGGCAGTCTTGCGGACGTTCTTTGGGGCGACGGGCGGAGTGGCTTCAGCAACCGACACGAAGAACCTCGGATGATGTCCTGTAGAGACGCGGCTTGCCGCGTCTCCTGCCGCGGCGGAGACGGGGCAAGCCCCGTCTCTACAGGGAGAATCGTTCAGACAGTGGCTGGCCTGCCGGAATCTGGAACTGATTAACTTAACACTGAGGCGGGAAGGACGCAAATTTCAGGTCTCAGGTCTTAGGTGTCGGGTCTCAGGAAAACCAAAATCACAACGACAAACACCGCCTGAAGGACGGGGTCGCGTTTCCTGAAACCTGAGACCGGACACCTGAGACCTGCTTTCGGTGACTTCCGTTACGTTCCTTCCCTGCCTTGCTGGAACTAAACTTCAACCATGTCCTCTAGACCAGGTATGAGCCGCATCGTTTGCGCCCAATGCGAGCGTCCGGAAGAAACCTGCTCGTGCGACAAATTCTGCGTGTACTGCCAGTCCCAGCTCGACGTGCGCCTCTGCACCGACGGGCTCATGTACTGCGAAGCCTGCCGTAGCGCTTGCGAGTATAAACTGGCAAACTGAAGCTGGGGTCCTTGGCCCTCTGGGGCTGAGGCCCGCATTCCTTCGCCTCTGAGCGGCGGGGCTGAAGCCGTGCCCTTCCCAAAACCGTCTATGAGCGGCAGGGCCTAAGATCCCTGCCCTTCCCAAAATCGTTCATGATTTCCGGTAGAGAGACGGCTTGCCGCGTCTCTGGCGGAGACGGGGCAAGCCCCGTCTCTACAGGGACTCAGATCACCACCGCTTCTTTGTACTCCCCGTACACCTTGCGCATCGCGTCGGAAATTTCGCCCACCGTGGCATTCGCCTCTACGGCGGCCAGGATGCGTGGCATTAGATTTTCTCCCGAGCGGGCCGTGTCTTCGACCGCTTGGATCGCGGCTTGCCAGGTCCCGGCATTGCGCTTCGCGCGCAGCGCTCGCAGACGTTCCACTTGTTTTGGCTCCAGCGCCGGGTCGATGCGCTGGATGGGCACCGCTTTTCCTTCTTCTGCATGGAACCGGTTCACGCCAACCACCACCGCCTCCTGCCGATCGACCGCTTGCTGATATTCGTAGGCTGCGTTCTGGATCTCCTGCTGCACGTATCCGCGTTCGATGGCTTTGAGCATGCCTCCCATGGCTTCGATTTTTTCCAGATAATCGGCGGCTCGCTTTTCGATCTCGCTGGTCAGCGATTCGACGTAATACGACCCGGCCAGCGGATCGACCGTCTGCGGCGCGCCTGACTCGAACGCGATCACCTGCTGGGTGCGCAGCGCGATTCGCGCCGACGCCTCCGTGGGCAAGGCCAGCGCCTCATCATAGGAATTGGTGTGCAGAGACTGGGTTCCGCCGAGCACCGCCGCCATGGCCTGGATCGCCGTTCGCACAATGTTGTTCTCCGGTTGCTGCGCGGTTAGCGTGGAACCGGCGGTCTGGGCGTGAAAGCGCAGCATCCACGATTTTGGATTCTTCGCCTTGAACTTGTCGCGCATGATCTTCGCCCACATGCGGCGGGCGGCGCGGAACTTTGCTACCTCCTCCAGAAAATTGCTGTGCGCGTTAAAGAAGAATGAAAGCCGCGGCGCGAACTTGTCCACATCCAGGCCCGCCCTTATCGCCGCTTCCACATAAGCGATGCCGTTGCCCAGCGTGAAGGCGACTTCCTGCACCGCCGTCGATCCCGCCTCGCGCATGTGATAGCCGGAGATCGAAATCGTGTTCCAGTCGGGCACATTCTCGTTCGTCCAGGCAAAGAGGTCGGTGATGATACGCATCGCCTGCTGGGGCGGATAAATATAGGTTCCGCGGGCGATGTATTCCTTGAGCACATCGTTCTGCACGGTGCCGGAAAGCTTGCGAATATCTCTTCCCTGCCGCCGTGCCACGGCCACGTATAGCGCCAGCAGAATTGACGCCGTGGCATTGATGGTCATCGAGGTTGAAATCGCGGTCAGGTCAATGCCCTCGAACAGGCGCTGCATGTCTTCGACGGAATCAATCGCCACGCCCACTTTGCCGACTTCGCCCACCGCCAGCGGGTTGTCGGAATCGAGTCCAATCTGCGTTGGCAAATCAAATGCCACCGAGAGGCCCGTGGTGCCGTTGGCGAGCAGATACTTGTAGCGTTTGTTCGACTCCTCGGCATCGCCCATGCCCGCATACTGGCGCATGGTCCAGAGGCGGCCGCGGTACATGGTGGCCTGCACGCCGCGCGTGTAGGGAAACTCGCCGGGATAGGCCACATCGCGGTCGTAGTCCCAGGCCGCAAGATCGGCGGGCGTGTAGAGGGAGCGTACGGGGATGTGAGAAGACGTCTCTTCGGTCGGAAGCGAGGCTGCGCGCTGGGTTGCCGAATCGGCCGTCTTAAGATCCGTCATGTCCTACCGCCCTTCTTCTCGCCGTAGAGACGCGGCTTGCCGCGTCTCCCGCAGCGGAGACGGGGCAAGCCCCGTCTCTACGGGCAATTTTCTCTTTTGGCTTTTCGCCGTACCCGCCAGAACGAACTCACACCAAACCAGGCGAATGAAACCGTGAAGCATACCGCAAGTGCCAGCCGGCCCGGGCCCGCCGCGTGGCCAGACTGGTACTTGCCGTACTCGCGTACGCCAGCCATGGCTCCGATCGCGGCAATTGCCAGGAACATGAATCCGGTAACTTCCAGCCAGAGTTGGTGCAGAACTCGCCCAACCGAGTACGTGGTCGCGCGGATCGCGGCCAGCACTGCTCTACCCATCCGGCTGTGCTCAAGCAACTCGACGGCGACACGGAAGGCCCGCCTGATTTTTCTCGCCGCTTGGCCGATCGCCAGACCCTGAATCCGTCGCTCGCCATAGCGGGTCGCCATCAGTCGATTTTAGCAGCGGGCGAGGGTACAATGGCGATTAGTGGCATTAGTGACGGTCATGTTTCCCGTCAGCGGCGTCCGTTTCGAGGGGGACTCGTGGATCAGCAACTGAAGCAGCTCATGAAAGAACTCGGGGAAGCGATCAACGGGTCGCTGTCCGATTCCGAGCAGATCGCCGAGGTCGTTTCCCGCATTAAGGAAGGGGGCTACGATATTTTCCTCGTCCTCGAAGCCACGATCGGCGTCAGCAAACAGGGCGAACGCGCCAGCGACAAGACTTCCCTGGTTTCCACCCTCAGCACGAATTCCGAACTCAAGATCAGCGATCAGGATTTGAAGTTTCTCAAATCGCTTCGCATCAAGATCGACGACGCCGACGACGAGTAGGGTTCAGTTCTCAGTTCTGCCGAGCTTCGCTCGGCAAGGTGCCTGCGGCCACGGCAAGTCTGGATTCGCTTTAACCTATCCAATCGCTGCGGCATCCCGACGGGCGCTCGGCGAGTCCGAACTGGCTCGCGCGCTGGAACGAGCATGCAAGCCGGTATGAACTCGGGCCTTGCGGTGCGTTTTGGAGCTAAGCTGTACCGTGAGCGTGGTCCGCATCTTCAGCCGGTCGGAATAGGTCAGCAGCTTCTCCACGCTCACCTTGGCTATCTTTCCTCGCGTCAGGTTACTGACCGAAGGCTGATATTCGTCGAGAATCTCAACCAGTTGGCTCTGCGTGTAGCCCTGCTTCTCGATCTCCCGGAGAATTGCATCGAGCAGCGTCGCCTTTACTTTCAGCGCCGACGCCTCGGAACGAGACAATCCCAGATCGTCGAACACATCTCCCTTCGTGACGTGGCTCGGCCTGTTTTCTGACTTCACCTGTTCTTCTCCTCTTGGATACGTTCTAGAACCCTTTTCAGTCTGGCGCGCAGTCGCGACATCTCGCTTGTCCGTCTTGCGGCTCTCTTTTTCGAAGCAGTGCAGCACGTGAATCACGCCGCCAATCCTCGTCAAGTAAACTACCCGGTACCAGGCCCGCTCGTCCGATTCCTTGAGTTCCCAGACACCTTTTCCAATCGACGCCATCGATCGCGTTTCACACGCCGGAAACTCACCGCTCTGCAACCTGCGCAAAGAGTAGCCAAAGCTCAGTTTCACGGCTCTCGAGAATCCGCTCAGAACTTCCTTCGAATCACCCTCCCAGTGAATCTCTGCCGGTGTACGCCGAACGTAGTTGGGCAGGGGCATTGTGGAGCAGGCTCGTTTCGTGTACGGGCCTCCTTTAGGGTGACCTTAATTATACAATATTTGCTATAAACTGCAAGCAAGAGCAGTTTCGCGGGGAAACCGTGTGTTCTTAAGCGCTAGCTTGAAACCTTGAACCTTGCCTTGACCCTACGAGCTGCCGCGGGCCGCGGCGCGGTTGGTGGGGGCGAGCGAGGCGCGAGTCGCGGAATTAGCCAGGACCCCGAGCTCCATTCGGAAAGCGGCGCGGCCGGGAGCCGACGGCTGCAGCAGACGGCCACCGTGCTCTTCGACGATGCGGCAACAAGCGCTCAGCGAAAGGGTGACCGGTTTGTCCCCGCCCTCGGAGTTCAACACCGGCTGAAACGAGCCCGACGGCGGGGAAGAATCGCCGGAAGGATCGTACGACGAGAAATCAACCAGCACGAAGTTGCCATGGCTCCGCGTGCGAACGAACAGGGTGGAGTGATTTTCTCGAGGTAGTTGGGCGCCGATCTGTCCCGCAAGGTGCAGGCAAACGTGGAGAATCTGGTTGGAGTCGGCAAGCACGGGCGGAAGGTCGGGAGCGAGTTCGAGGTGGATCGAACTGGCTTCCGCCTCCATTTGTGGAACCAACAGGCGGACAGCGGTTTGCAGCACGGAGTTGACGTCGACGGCCGCAAGCTGAGCAGGAGCTTGCCGGGCAAAGGTGAGCAGGCTCGCCACCAGCGAGGTGGTGCGGCGGACCTGCTCTCCGATTTGCCCGGCCTGGAATTGTTCCTGGGGCGCCAACGTCGACGCGCTCAGCAGGTCGGAGTATCCCAGCATGGCGGTGAGCGGGTTGTTGAGTTCGTGAGCGGCTCCTCCCACTAGCTGCCCGAGCGAGGCCAGTTTCTCGGATTGAATGAGCTTTTCCTGCAAGGCCTTGAGGTCGCTTACCGAGCGGCGGGATCGTTCGAGAAACAGGGAAAGCTCGGCTCGGAGCAGGCGTTGCCGCCAGAAAATCACGATGCCCATCACGACCAGGGTGAAAAGACTCACGTTAATGCGGAAAGCCTTGACCGGTCGCGGAAGCGCCGGGTTTAGTTCGGCGTGCAGGGCCGCCCAGATAAGGCTGAAAAGAGCTAGCATGCTGAGCCGTGTGACCCAGACCCCGAGCACCGGTCGCGACGGCTCGGAGTCGGAGAGATCGAGGCGCCGCGCAAGCAAGGGAACCGCGGCCATCCAGGCCATCGAAATAGCCAGCGGAATATCGTAGAAGCTGCCGCTGAAGTAAACCTTCTGAAGGATTGCATGGTTGGCGAGATAGGAAGTGGACGCGTAGAGCGTATTGGCGCCAAGCAAGTGTCCGTAAACGTGCCGCCATCCACCGTGAGCGGTATAGGCGAGGACGGCGAGTGCGAATATTAACGCGACCTTTTCCGTCATAAACGCGCGGTTTAGATTGGTGTCGTAAACCGCTTCATCGACCTGCACGGTTTGCCATGGGATGACGATGTATACGTAAACGAAAACCCACCAGATGAGTAGGAGGGTAAAGTCGAGCATGCGGATGCGTTCATCCCGCTCGTCTTCCCGGAGATGTGGAAGCACGGCAAGAGCGGCGATCATCGGCACCAGATGCAGGAACAGGACGATATCCCCCAGGTAGGGGTCGGGCACCTCCTGGCGTTTCAGGACTTCGAAGTAGTTCCACATTCCCTGGTAGGTGAGCCAGAAGAGCATGCCCACGCTCATCAGAATCCAGAAGAACCGGAGGTGGCGAGTGGGGCAGCGCGAGCGCCCGGTATTGAGCAGGAAAGCGGCGGTGGCAACCAGCAGGAGCGCACCTTGGATGAGGTCGTTGGTAGCGGTGAGGGCGTAGCCTCGTGGCATCAACACCGACGCCGCCGTCTGGGCGAGCACCAGCGCGATCAGTACCGAGACCCAGAGTTTAGTGGATACGGCCAAGGCAGACGACTCCGACCTCCATTCTAGAGGGTGCTGGAGGATTGACTTTGTTACTTCGGTAACCTTGCTGCGAACGGTACAGGATAAGCGAGGTTTTGGGGAAGGAATAAGAAGCAGATGGAGTTTGGCGGCGATTGCCTTTAGAATTAGGCGCTTAACGTTAGAAAGAATCGCTTGACGACGGGACTGCCTTGTCCTGGATGATTCCTCGATACCGCGATCTATGGCGCTTCCGGGCGCCGCTCAGTGCCGGCGAAATCCGCCGCACCGAACGCTGGCTGGCGACGGCACGGGTGGCGCTGACGATTGCCGCGGTGCTCACTCTTTGGATGGAGCCGGTGCGCGGATTCGCCTATTCGCGCTGGCTGTACTGGCTCTTGACGGGATATCTGGTGCATGCGGTGGTGGTGATGTTGCTGGTGCGCTTCCGGCCCCAGTCCACCAGAGCTTTTCGTCTGGTGGTGCACGCGGTCGACATCCTCTGGCCGGTGCTGATTTCCTTGTTCGCGACGGCGCAGCGCGGGCCGTTCTTTCTGTTCTTCGTGTTCGTGATGGCGGCGGCCGCCTATCGCTGGGGGTTGTGGGAGACCGTAGGCACGGCGGCGGCAGCGGTGGCACTGCTGTGGACCGAAGCGTTCGTGGTGCGGGCCGGGCTGGAACCGGCGGCGGACCGGTGGCTGCGGGTGGTCCATCTGCCGCGGCTCGGCGTGAGCGTGCGGGAACTGGATCCGCAACAGCTGTTCATGAGTTCGGTGTATCTGATTGTCCTCGGATTCCTGCTGGGCTACATGTCGGAGAACCAGAAGAAAGTGCGGGCCGAGCGCGCCGTAATCACGCGCGTTCTCAGTTCGACGCGGGTCGAGGCGGGACTGACTGGGACCATGCAGCAGATTCTTGGGGAGGTCATGAGCATCTACGGCGCGCGCCGGGTGCTGAGCGCCTCGCAGGAAAGGAACAGTTACCGGGTATTTCTAGCGGAAGTGGGCCGTGGCGCCGAGGGCAGCGGAGCGCTGCGTTGGCGCGAGGCTTTGCCGGAAAGCCAAAAGGTGTACCTGTTCGAATCGCCGGCGGACGCGATTTACGCGTCGCGCGGCGCCAACGGTTTTTCCACCGTGCTGCTTGATCGCGACGGCATGCGGCTGCGCGACGCCAGCACGGGATTTCTCGATGCGCTGGCGCAAGTGGAAAAGTTTAACGCGGTGGTTTCGGTGGCGTTGGTGTTCGGGACCGAGTGGGCGGGTCGGGTGTTCCTGTTCGATTCCGAGATGATGGGGAACCCGGAAGAGGAATTGCGTTTCTTGCAGGAATTCGCGCAGCAGGTGGGGCCGGCGATCTACAACGTGTACCTGATGCGGCGCTTGCGGGAGCGGGCGGGGGCGGTGGAGCGGGGGCGGTTCGCGCGCGAACTTCACGATGGAGCGATTCAATCGCTGATCGCAGTGGAAATGCAGTTGGATGTGCTCCGGCGCCAGTCGGGAACGCAGGCGCCGGTAGTGAACGCGGAACTGGGGCGGATCCAGAAACTGCTGCGCGAAGAAGTTCTGAAGTTGCGCGAACTGATGCAGGCGATGAAGTCGTTCGAGGTGAATGCCGACCGGCTCCTCGGTTTCATTTCCGACACGGTGGAGCGCTTTCGGCGGGAGACGGGAATCGCAGCCGAGTTTGTCAGCGAATTGGAGCGGGTGGATCTGGCGCAGAAGGCGTGCCGGGAACTGGCGCGCATTGTGCAGGAGAGTCTGGTGAACGTGCGCAAGCACAGCGGCGCGCACAATGTCCTGGTGCGGCTGGCGCACCAGGGCGGGGTCTTGCAATTGACGGTGGAGGACGATGGCAAAGGGTTTTCGTTTTCGGGAAGGCTGTCGGATGCGGAACTGGAGACGACAGGAAAGGGCCGGCGGTGATCCGGGAACGGGTACGCTTGCTGGCGGGCGAACTCGCGATAGAATCGACCCCGGGACACGGCGCACGGCTGGAGGTACGGATTCCGCCAGGCGAGAAAGACCAATCATGGATAGGCCACACGATGCAAGTGGATAGGCCAACGATGGAGAAACGTCATCCCATACGCATTGTGATTGCCGACGATCACCCCATTTTCCGCGATGGGCTGCGGCGCCTGCTGGAATCGGAAGGCGATATGAAAGTGGTGGGCGAAGCCTGCGACGGCCACGAGGCCGTGAAACTGGCGACCGAGATCAAGCCCGACATCCTTCTGCTCGATCTGGCCATGCCGCACCACACCGGCCTGGATGCGCTGCGCGACCTGAACGCGAGCGGCGGAGCGGGCGGCGGCGGTGCGCATCATCCTGCTCACGGCGGCGGTGGAGAAGAAGCAGATCGTCGAGGCGCTTGCAATTGGGAGCGCGCGGCGTGGTGATGAAGGATTCCGCGACCCAACTGCTGCTCAAGAGCATTCATGCGGTGATGGCCGGCGAGTACTGGGTGGGGCGGGACAGCGTTTCGAACCTGGTGCAGTACCTGCGCAACCTGATGCAGAGCACGAGCGAGGAATCGAAACAGAAGAAATTCGGGTTGACGCCGCGGGAACTGGAGATTGTGTCGGCGGTGGTCGCGGGCTATGCCAACCGGGAAATCGCCGAGTACTTCAAGATCAGCGAGGACACGGTGAAGCACCACCTCAGCAATATCTTCGACAAACTGGGCGTTTCCACCCGTCTGGAACTGGCGCTGTTCGCGGTCAACCAGGGACTTCCGCTGAAGACGATCGTGTAATCCGGCAAACCGCGGGCTAAACGGGGCGAAGACGTCCAATCTCGGCAGGAGAAAAGACCGCTTTAAAGGCTGCTGCACCTCAGCCCCTAAAGGGGCGTCTGACTTCAAAGAGTTGCGTCATCGCTAAAGCGATGACTTGATACGAAGCTTGACCTGATACGAAGCGGCCTAAGCCGAGTTTTTCGCATCTTGGCGCAGGCCCCGATATGACCCGGTGGCCGGCGGGGAATCCTCTAGAGGATGGGGGATGGCACGAAAGTGCCATACCGGGTCACTGGTGTGCTATTGGGTGGAAGGGGTAGTGAGGAGTATTTTACAATTATTACATTGTTAAGACGGCGACTTAGGGTTCCGCGCAAGGCGTGAAGTGTGGATGAGTCGTCGACTGGGGGCAAACAGTGATGCAAGCAATCCGTCAACTGTGGACTGAGGAGAGCGGCCAGGACGTTGCCGAATACGCGGTGATGCTGGCGGTAATCCTGGTGATCGTGATTGGCACGGTGCGACTGATCGGCACCAACGCCAACACCGTATTTTCGCAAGTTGGAAGCCAGATGGCGCATAGCCGCACGACCACTGCCCCACTGCTGACCGGCGAGGGGCTTCCCCTGATTTTTCTGCTGATCTCTCCCGCTTACAGACGACCTTGTGCCATGATCGAAGCGTAGGAGCTCTTGGCTGTCAGCGACGCTGTTCGACGATCGCAGGAGTGAGAGCCGGCGCGTTCGTCATGCGCCGCCTGAAGCTAGACCGAAACCAAAAGCTGTCCTACTGCCCTGATGGAGCCGGAGCGGCCGCCGTGTTCTCCGGGGCCGGAGCCGTTTTTCCTGGAGCGGCGCTGCCCAGCCGGGTGAGGAACGGGAAGAAGGGCGTGACTTCGAACGGCATCTTCTCGGCTGCGGCCGTGATCGCCACCGGCTTGGTCTTGATCAATTCCAGTTGATTGTTCCACGGGTCGACCTTGACCCGGCCACCCAGAGGAAGCGCCGCGATCTGGTCGGCCTTCTTCGGGTCGAACTGCGGCGAGGCGGTCATCAGAGACGACATCCGGGTGGCGTCGCCATTGAGCAGGCTGTCGCCCAGGTGGGCGCGGATCAGGTTCTTCAGCGCCGGAGCGCGCGCCTGCACCGCTTTGAGGAACAGGCCGGCGTTGCCGAGTTTGTCCTTGTAGGGCGAGTTGTTGAGCAGTTCGATGGCTTTCTTGTCGGCGGCTTCTTCTTCGCTGCGATCGCGAGCGAAATCCATGCGCTCGAAAGTGCGCTCATCGGGGAAGAACATGCGGTCGTTGAAGGCGAGCTTGGTGTTGAGGTGATGGCCGAGCACGATGTGCGCCAGTTCGTGGGTCAGAATCATGGCCAGGGAGGCTTCGTCGGGCAGCACGTCAATCATGCCGCGGCTCACCACGATGGTATGGCCAATGGTGAAAGACTCGAGCGGCGTGGTCAGCAGCACGCGGCAGTTGACCTCGGGCTGAATGTCGAGGTTATTGGTGACCATCACGTTGTTGACGACGGTCTGCAGAACCTTGTCGATTTCGCCTTCCGGCGCGAGCAGCCCGATCTGCTGCAGGCGGTCAATCACGTTGATTTCCGCCTGGCGTTCCCACGCGCGCTGCGCTTCGATGGGCGAAGCGTCCTGGGCCTTCTGGCTCTGGTCCTGGACCGACTGCGGCGCGTCGACCGTGATCTCGGTGAACTCGGAGTTGCGGCGCAGGTCCTTCAGGTTATAGCCCCACAGCCGGGTCTGCGCCTTGTAGTGCAGCGTCTGACCCAGACGTATTTGAGATCGGACTCCTCGGAATAAATCAGCGAAGGCAGCCAGAGGCCGGGGCGCAGGTTCTGCCGCCAGCTGTCAAAGTGCAGGTAATAACTGGCGCGCGGATGAGGATAGTAGGTGCCGTTGAAGCGGACGATGTTGTAGTCCTGGTCTTCGATCCAGATGCGGCCCAGGAACCGGCCTTTGCCCGCGTCTTTCTTGGGGGCGACGTCCATGACGACGCAGCGCACTTCGCCGAGGAACTCGCGGCGCACGAAAGTGAAGTCGTAATACTTGCGCTGAAAATCCTGATCGAGGATCACCATCTGGGCAAAGCCCAGCGGCAGGAACTTCATGGCGTACACGTTGCTCAGTTTGCTGAGCATGCGCTTGCCGAGCCCGGCCGTGGTGGGCGAGATGAAAGTGCGGTCGTCGGTGCCCTCGCTCATATCCAGCCGGCCCAGGAAGTAGACGTCGCTGGCGGGAACGGGCGCGTTCAGATCTTTGTCTTCCTTCAGATTCTGAAGATAGGTTTCCACCAGCGGGATGAAGCTGCTTCATCTGCGCCATGAAGAAGTGCTCGCGCTCAATGGCACGATCGACAACCTGGTCGAAGCTGGCGGCGGAGGAGCTCGCCTGTTGAGCGGCGGCGTCGCGGGTCTGGAGTTGGGGCTTCCTGCGGAACTTGCCCGGGCGAAGTCTGGGCGGGTGAAGTCTGGCAGAACACGGACGCAGCGCAGCAGACCAGGAAGAGCGCAAGCAGTGCGAGTGGGGAGCGCAACATTTTGCTTGTTTCATTTCACGTTTGATGCGACCTAGGATACTAGTGTACCTAGGATACTAGAACTCGTCTCATAAAGGGTTTTGGGAAGGGCACGGCTTCAGCCGTGCCGCTACCCAGCCATCAAAACTAGGGCTTTAGCCCCTGAGGGCCTCGCCGCTTGCTCTGAAAACAATTTATGAGAACCAGTTTTAGCTATCTACGATGCGAGTTGAAACACGATGTGTATCACCGCCTCGGAATCGGCGGGCTGACCATCTCTCAGGGCGGGCTTGAACTGAATTTTTTCCGCGGCGCGAACCGCCGATTCGTCCAGCCCATGGCCGAGACCGCGCATCACTTTCACGATGCGAATCTGCCCGGTCGCGGAAAAGACAACCTCGAGCAGAACCTCACCCTCGATCTTAAGCTGTCGCCCCTCCTCAGTGTAAACCGGACGGGGCTTGAATGTGATCTCAGCCGGCAAGGTCTTGACGACGGGTTCGGCGGACTTCGCTTTGGGCTGAGAATTGGCAGCGACGACATCCGCATCTCCAAAGCCGCCCTGGCGAACCGCGCCTCGCGAGCCGGAAACCGGCCCGGAACTATTGCCGGTAGCCACGCCGTTGCCAAACCCGGTGCTCGCGACCACCCCCGTACGCCGTGCGATCCGCCCGTGCCGTTGCCATAGCCTGGGCCAGAGGGCATGTCGAACGAGCCCGCCTGCGCGATCGTGACCGGACGGCCGTGATTCTGCGATGCGGGTACGCCGTTCGGATCGCCGAATCCGCCCGTCTGCACTTTCTGCGGTGCGGCCGCCATGGTTGGCGTCGCCGAGCTTCCCGTGGAAAACACATTGGTCTTGACCGGCGGCCGCGGGATCATCGGCTTCACATCGGGCAGAAGTTCTTTGCTGGCCGCCAGCGTCACCTTGGGGGCTTGCTCGTCGGGCAGGGGCGTTTTCTTCCGTACCAATTCGGACGGAACCCGCAGGGCTTCGGGTCGCGGCGTTACCGGCTCGGTGATCTTTGGCTCCGGAACACGGAAAATGCTTGACCGGCGCCGGAGTCCTGTGGAACCGGAGGCGGGATGCTGACCAGGCCGACAAAGTGGTAGTCGCGCACCGGCAACACCAGAACTTCGGGGTGCGCGATAGCGGCGATCACAAAGAAAGCCATCACCACCGACTGCATGCCATAGCCGAGAACGAACCTCCCCCAACGCGTGCGAGGCTCGGGGAGAAGGCCTAGGGTCAACTCAGAAGCCTGGGAATCCATGTACGGTACCTCATGTCGCGAGCTGCTTAGCGCTTGCCAAAAGAAGTGGCCAATCCCCCGAACCGGCACTCCTCAAAGACCGCGGGATGTGGTCCGAAGAACGACACTTCGATCTGTGAAATGCACGCCGAAGGCCATTTTCGACATCCGCACTCCACAATTAAGATGCTGCTAAGGCGCCATTTACATAGGGAATAGTTGATCGTATCAGATCGAAAGAGGGCACCTGCAAGATTTTTCCTATTTCGGGAAGGGAAAATTTTGGGAAAAGGGGAAGATTTTGCCCTAAGGACAGCCCTCGCCAACCATCACGTAGGGACAGCCGCCCTCGTGTTCAGTTCCATGACATCCTTTACACATTGTTCCGGGACATCCTTTACACTCCGGCGCGAGCGTAGCGAGCGCGGGAGGGCGATCCGGGATGACATGGGAAAGTGTGGATATTCAGGAACAGCGGGTGTGTTTTGTGGTGGCGGCGAGTCGGCGGGAGAAGAGTTTCCAGGCCCTCTGTCGGGAGTTCGAGGTGTCCCGGCCCACTGGATATATGTGGCTGCGGCGGTATCAGGAACAGGGTTTGGCGGGCATCGCCGAACGCAGCCGCCGTCCGCATCTCAGTCCGCGACAGACCGGAGGCGTGTGGGAAGAGCAAGTCGTCCAACTGCGGCAACGCTATCCGGACTGGGGAGCGCGCAAGCTGCAGGTGCTGCTCGGGCGCGGCGGGAGTGGGCTTACCGCTGAGCACCATTCATCGCATTCTGTTGCGGCGAGGGTTGGTGCGGATCGAGGATCGGCATGCGGCGGCGCTGCAGCGCTTCGAGCGGGCCGAGCCCAACCAGCTCTGGCAGATGGATTGCAAAGGCTCCACGGGCTGGGAAACGGCGGTGGGTCCGTGGTCGGTGCTCGACGATCACAGCCGCTATCTGATCGCACTGCGCGGGACTTGGACGACCAAAGCGGAACCGGTGCGGGAGCACCTGGAATCGGCTTTTTCGGAGTGTGGCGTGCCGGAGGCGATGCTCATGGATCACGGCACGCCGTGGTGGAACGCAAACGCGCGCCCAGCGGAGCGACTTGGCTGACGGTGTGGCTGACGCGGCAAGGCATCGAGTTGCACGGGAGCGGATACCGGCATCCGCAAACCCAGGGCAAGGTGGAGCGTTTTCATGGATCGTTGCAACGGACGCAAGGGCGGCGGGGCGTGCCCGAGCAAGAGCGGCAACGGTGGCTGGATGAGTATCGCCACGAATACAACCAGGTGCGTCCGCACGAAGCCCTGGGGATGGAGACTCCCGCCAGCCGGTGGCGGCCGAGCGAGCGCCGCTATGACCCGAACCCACAGCCTTGGCAATATCCGGAAGGAACCACGGTGGTGAAAGTCGGCATCCAGGGCCAGATCTGGGCGGAGCGCCGCTGGGACATCAGCCTTGCCTTCGCGGGACAGGGGGTGCAATTAGTCAGAGTCGAAGAGCGGATGCTGGTGTATCACTGCCGCACCGTGGTCCGCGAACTCGATCTCGCTGGCGGATTGAGTTCAATCCAAAATCTGTAAAGGATGTGCCGGAACAAAATGTAAACCATGTCGTGGAACTTGACACGAGGGCGGCTGTCCCTACGTGGAACTTGGCGCCACCTCCATCGTCTTCTTCAACTGGCCGCAGGCCGCGAAAATGTCGCGCCCACGCGGCCTGCGCACGAACGCCGGAATTCCCGCTGCCACCAGGATCTGCCGGAACGCCACGCACCCGCTCCTGCTCCGGCGTGCGGTAGGGCAACTCCGTTCCCGGATTCAGCGCAATCAAATTGATTCGCGCGCGCATCCCCCGCACCAACTCGACCACCTCGCGCGCCTGCTCCGGAGCGTCGTTCACGCCTTCGATCAGCACATACTCAAACGTCATCCGCTCCCGCGTCCGCAGGGGAAACTCGCGCGCCGCCTTCATCAGCTCCGCGAGGTTCCACTTACGGTTCAGCGGCATCACTTCGCTGCGCAAGGCGTCATTCGATCCATTCAGCGAGATCGCCAACTTTGGACGCACCGGCTCCCGCCCGAAATCGCGGATCCGCGGCACGATCCCCGCCGTCGACACCGTCATCCGCGACTCCGGAATCCCCACGCCCTCCACCAGCAGCCGCACCGACTTCATGAAGTTGTCGTAGTTCAGAAAGGGCTCACCCATTCCCATGAACACGAGGTTGACGCGTTGCAGCGGCGGATCGACTCCCTGATCCCGCAGCACGGCCGCGATCTGCCCCACGATTTCTCCCGCCTCCAAATTGCGCTTGACCCCAAGCAATGCCGTGAAGCAGAACTTGCAATTCACCGCGCATCCCACCTGGCTCGATACGCAGATGGTCGAGCGGCGCACCGCCACGTTCCACCACGCGTTCCATGTCGCCGCCCGTTTCTATCTCGTCACCCGCTTCGCTGCCGTCGCCGCTCTCTCCGCCATCTCCCTCCGGCATCCAGACCGTTTCCACCGTCTCGCCGTCGGAGAGTTCCACCAAATACCGTATCGTGCCGTCACTGGAAACAAACTGGCGCGCGATGTCCGGAAGCCCTACTCCCCAGCCCTCCTCCGCCAAGCGAGCGCGATAGTCGAGCGGCAGCGTCGAAACCTGGTCCAGCCGGTCGATCCTTTGCCGATACAGCGCATCAAACAGTTGCTGGCCCCGGTAGGCAGGCTGCGCCGACCCCAGCGCAAGATTCGTGAGTTCCTGCAGGTCAAGTCCTAAGAGCGAATTGGAGGGCTGGCTTGGCATGGGGCCGGGTGGAGCGACGGGGCTTTCGCCCATCTCTTAATAATACTGAAATTATGAGCCCAAGAATTGCCCGTAAGTTTAACAAACGAAAGGACGAAGTTCTGCAGCCTTCGCCCATCCCCGGATTGTGGCAGAATAGTAGCAGCCACCCGCCCCGGAATTCATACTTGGATCCGAACATTATGGTAAAGGACGTCATCATAAGAGTGTGATGGCGCAAACTTAAATGGTAAAAGAAACCCGCAACATTCGTCGTCAGATCCTGCCGAACGGCCTGACCGTCATCACCGAGCAGATGCCCCACATCCGCTCGGTCGCGATCGGCATCTGGCTCAAGTCGGGCTCGCGCGACGAAGATTCCGAATGGAACGGCATCTCCCACTTCATCGAGCACATGGTGTTCAAGGGAACGGAGACGCGCTCCGCCGAAGCCATCGCCCGCCAGGTCGATTCGATCGGCGGCAACATGGATGCGTTCACCGCGAAGGAATGCATCTGCTTCAACATCAAAGTTCTCGATGAGCACCTGCCGCTCGCCATGGATGTCCTCAGCGATCTCGTGCTTCATCCTGTCTTCGATGCCGGCGATATTGCGCCGCGAGCGCGGCGTCATCCTCGAAGAAATTAAAATGGACCAGGACAACCCGACTACCTCGTCCACGAAATCTTCACGCAAAGCTTCTGGAAGGACCACTCCCTCGGTCTGCCGATCCTGGGCACGCGCGATACGGTGAAGAAATTCGAGCGCCCCGTGGTCTCCCGCTTCTACGGACACCACTTCGCTCCCGGCAATCTCATCGTCAGCGCCGCCGGCAATCTCGACCACAAGCACTTTGTCGACCTCGTCGCCAAGCACTTCGAACACGTGAAGCCGGCGAAAAACGGCCTGCACTCTCCCCAGCCCAAAACTTATTCGCGCATCAACCTGCGCAACAAAAAATCGCTGGAGCAGGTGCAGATCTGCATCGGCGTTCCGTCGCATCCCATGGCGCATGAACGCCGCTACGCTTCGTACATCCTGAATACGCTGCTCGGAGGCGGCATGAGCTCGCGCCTGTTCCAGAACATCCGCGAGCGCCAGGGGCTCGCCTACTCCATCTACAGCGACCTGAACCCCTATCGCGATACCGGCTCGATGTGCGTGTATGCGGGCACCTCGCGCGAGTCGGCCATCAAAGTTGTGGAGTGCGTCGTCGCGGAATTCCGCAACCTGAAAACCACGCCCGTCCCCGAAGAAGAACTGCGCCGCTCCAAGGACCAGCTCAAGGGCAGCCTGATGCTGTCGCTCGAATCCTCGACCGCCCGCATGTCGAACCTGGCCCGCCAGGAAATGTACTACGACCGCTTCTACGGCCTCGACGAACTCATCGAACGCATCGAAGCCGTCACCGTCAGACGATCTGCAGCAAACCGCCGAAGAATTTTTCCGCACCGAGCAGATCGCCGTCACCATCCTCGGCAACCTGACCGGCTTGAAGCTAACCCGCGACCAGCTGAGCTTGCTGAGCGTGGCCGCGCGTAGAGCCGCAGCCCCAGATCAACATTGTCATCCTGAGCGAAGCGAAGGACCTGCTGTCTTGTTAGAGCAAGAGACAGCAGGTCCTTCGCTTCGCTCAGGATGACAAATTTTGGAATTATCTTGCGAATCTGCGGAATGCGACCCTGAGGCGCGAATCATCCGAGCGCCGCCCCCTTCGCATCACCGCGTGTTATCCTGTTGCGCTCTTATCTCAACGGATTTCCCCATGTCCTTTCGCATCCCCGGTTTCATCCTGGCCGCCCTGCTGCTTCGTCGGCTACCGCGTCATCAAACCGCGCGCTCAAGCCTCCGACAAGCCCGAACGCTGGAATCTCTCTACGCTGTTTCTGGCCAGCGCCCTCACCCTGTTCGCGGAACTCGCGCTCATCCGCTGGGTCGCCACCGAAGTCCGGGTATTTGCCTATGTAAAAAACCTGGCGCTGCTGCTCTGTTTTCTCGGCTTCGGACTGGGCTGCGCTCTGGCCCGCCAACGTCCCCGCTGGCAGACGGCCGTCACCGCTCTGGTCGGATTGATCGTCATTGTTCGTCTGCCCTGGCGCGGCCCCCAGATCATGGAGAGCCTCTCGCAATACCTGGGCGCTTCGCAGGACATCGAGATATGGGCTACCCACGCCGCGCATGACGCCACCGGCTTGCTGCTGGCGGTGGCGGTGACTGCCATCCTGCTCTTGCTCATCACCTACATTTTTATCCCCATCGGACAGACCGTAAGCCGCCAGATCGAACTGGCCCCGCGCCCGCTTTATGGCTACTCGTGGAATCTCGCCGGCAGCCTGGTTGGGATTCTCGCGTTTTTTGCCGTGTCGTGGTTGGCTCTGCCCCCGCCGGTATGGTTCACGATCGTTCTGGCCGGGATGGCGCTGCTGCAATCCAATCGCGGCGATACCCTCAGACTCGCCGCCGCCCTTGTGCCCGTGGTGTTCCTGCTCGTCGATCCGGCCACTCCGCATCACTTCAACCTCTGGACTCCTTACCAGCAGATCGAACTCGAAGACGAAACTTTTCCGGATGGCGAACTCTTGCGCACCGAGATTCGCGTCAATCACACCGGCTACCAGATCATTGCGAATCTTTCTCCCGATTTTCTGGAGCGTCACCCGCAACTGCTGAAAGAGGCGCCGGACGAGAATCCCTACAATCTTCCCTTCCGTTTCACGCCTCCGAATCCGAGCGTGCTGATCGTCGGCTCGGGCACCGGAAATGACGTGGCCGCCGCTTTGCGCCACCAGAGCCGCGCCGTCGATGCGGTGGAGATCGATCCTGCGATTCTCGATCTCGGCCGCCGTCGCCACCCCGAACATCCCTACGACGACCCGCGCGTCTCTGCTCACCTCACCGATGCCCGCGCCTTCATGAAGCGCGCCACCGGCCCGTTACGACCTCATCCTTTTCGGATTGCTCGATTCCCACACCCAGCTTTCCGATTACTCCAACATGCGCCTCGACAACTTCGTCTACACCGAGGAGTCGTTCCGCGAAGCGCGCGCGCTGCTCGCGCCCGACGGCGTTTTGTTCATCAAGTTCCAGATCAATCATCCGTTGGTGGGACGGCGCCTGGCCGAAATGCTGACCCGCACCTTCGGGAAAGCTCCAGTGGTTTTCCTCGCGCCTTCCAGCTACACCGCGGGCGCCACCTGCTTTGCCATCTCGCCCTCGGGACAGGTGGAAGCAAGACTCGCCGCCGATCCTCGCTTGCGTGAGTTTGTCGATGCCCGCCAGCCTGCTTTTCTCGCCTTGCCCAAAGTCGCCGTCACCACCGACGACTGGCCCTATCTCTATCACCAGGGACACTGGATTCCGGGCATCTTCTACCTGCTCAGCGTGCTCGTGATTTTGCTCGCGGCTCTGTTCTATTTGCAGATTCCCGAAGCCCGCACCCGTGTTCCTTCTCTGTTTTTCTTCAGCATGGGCGCGGGCTTCCTGCTGCTCGAAACGCAAGTGGTCAGCCGGCTGGCTCTGTATTTTGGAACGACGTGGCAAGTCAATGGCATCGTGATCGCCGCCATTCTTTCCGCGCTTCTCCTGGCCAACTTTGTCATCGAGAAAAAACAGCGCGCGTGGCCGCGTGCCTGGACTCTCACCGGAATTCTCGCCGGCATCGCCTGCGCCTACTTCGTTCCCTTCCAGCGCATTCCCGGTTCGGCGGCTCTGGTCGGTACCTTCGCCGCCATTGTCTTCGCCATCCCGGTTTTCTTTGCCGGATTGTTGTTCGCCTCGGAATTCCGCGCCGCCCCGTCCCCCGCCGCCGCCCTCGGCGCCAACATGCTCGGAGCCGTCGTCGGTGGCCTGCTTGAGAACCTGTCGCTGATCGTCGGCATGAAGGCGCTCCTGGTGGTAGCCGCAATCTTGTATTCTCTTGCCGCCCTAGGCTTTCGAGGACTCAAATCGCCCCAGCCCGATGGACGATGAAGACACCATGAACGACACCATGAACGACACGATGAACACAGATAGCGTAATAACTTGGCACCCCGCCCCGCTCACTTGCTATCCTAATAACCGTAACCACTAGGTACCGGATACTGGGTACTGATTCATGCAAATGGCGATCGACGTTTTCGCGCAGATTTTCGGCACCCTCTGGGCGCACAAGCTTCGTTCGTTTCTCACCATGTTCGGCATCGCCTGGGGCGTCGGTTCCCTGCTGCTGCTGGTCGGACTGGGCGAGGGCTTCCGAACCGGCAACCAGCGCAACCTCGCGGAGTACGGCGAAAACATCATCATGATCTTCCCCGGCCGCGCTCCGGCCGTTCCGGGCAGCATGAACTCCGCCCGCCAGTACCGGCTCACGTACCAGGATTACCTCGACATCCGCAAGGAATCCCCGCATATTCGGGCCATCACTCCCGTGCTCGCCTCCGACGACGTGCACGCCGTCAGCGAGTTCGCCAGCGCCAGCGGCCAACTCAACGGCGCCGAACCGCAGTACAACGGAATCCGTTTTCTCCCGCTGAAAGAGGGACGCTGGCTCAACGACCTCGACGAAACTCAGAAACGCAACGTGGTCGTTCTCGGCGATGAGATGACGCACCACCTCTTCCCGGGTCGTCCCGCCATCGGCTCGTTCATTTTGCTCAATGGCCATCGCTTCGAAGTCATCGGCACTCTGAAGCGCGTCGGCCGCGGCGACGACAACATGACCAACACCCGCTGCCTATATTCCCTTCCAGGTCATGCGCAGCGATTTCCCGCTCAAGGGCGCAGAGTCCTACGACGCAATTTCAATGATCTACTATCAGCCTCGCGTCGCCGACGAACACCTGCTCACGCAGACTGAGGCTCACCGCGTCATCGGCCGCAATCACCACTTCGACTATCACGATGAAGACGCCTTCGAAGGCATGGACACCGTCCAGCAAGCGCAAATGATGGGCACCATCTTCGATGCGATGAACGAATTCCTGGGCACGGTCGGGCTGGTCACGCTCGCGCTGGGCGCCATCGGAGTCATCAACATCATGCTCGTCGCCGTCACCGAGCGCACGCGCGAAATCGGGTTGCGCAAAGCTCTCGGCGCGACCAACCGCAGCATCATGCTGCAATTTTTCGCCGAAGGCATTCTACTCACGCTGGTCAGCGGACTCATCGGCATGGGACTGGCCGGCGGCTTCATGGCGCTGCTCAGCAATATCAACGGTCCCGAAGGCTTCGATCCGCCGCGGCTGGTTCTGAAAACTGCCATCCTCGCCATCGCCAGCCTGACTCTCGCGGGCGTCGCCGCTGGACTCTATCCCGCGCGCAAAGCCGCTCGCCTGGAACCGGTCGAAGCGCTGAGGCAGGAATGAGAATTTGTAATTGGCAATTTGTAATTTGTAATTTGCAACCGCGTTTTGGAACGTTGAAATTGCAAATTACAAATTAGCAATCACAAATTACAAATGATTCGCGATCTGCTCCAGGAATCCTACAACGCGATGCGCCACAACCGGCGGCGCACCGCCCTCACCATGCTGGGCATGGCCTGGGGCATCGCCACGGTCGTCATGCTTCTGGCTTACGGTGATGGCTTCGGCCGCGCCTGCGCCAACATCTTTGCCAACTTCGGAACCAAGCTTTTCATCGTGGTTCCCGGCCGCTCCACCATGCAGGCCGGTGGCCAGAAAGCCGGCGAGCAAATTCGCATTACACTGGACGACGTCGATCTGCTCACCACCAACATCCCGCAGATCACCCACATCACTCCCAGTTGCGACAAGCAGGCGACCGTACAGTACGACACTCGCTCGTACACCATCGGCGTCAACGGCGAATACCCCAACACGTTCGACATCCGCGCTTTGACTCTCGCGCAGGGACGCTTCTACAACCTCGAGGATCAGATGCAGCACGCGCGCGTGGCCGTCATCGGTTCCGACACCAAAGAAAAACTATTCTCCGGACGCAACGCCATCGGCGAGCATCTCCGCATCGATGGCATCAGCTTTGAAGTCGTCGGCGTGCTCACCCCCAAGATGCAAGCCGGCGACGATAATATCAACCGCGTCGTCTACGTCCCCTTCACCACCATGAGCGACCTCAAGGACACCCACTACCTCGGCTCCATCTGGTTCAATTACGAGACCACTGACTACGAGCGGATCGAGCAATCGGTGCGCTACATCATAGGTGCGCAGCACAAATTCAATCCCGCCGACCGCCGCGCCCTCTACGTCTTTAATCTTATGGAGCAGGTTCACCAGCTCGAGGTCGTCACGCTCGGCCTCAAGATCCTGCTCGGTTTCATCGGCACCCTCACTCTGGGTATCGGCGGCGTCGGGCTGATGAACATCATGCTCGTCTCGGTCACCCAGCGCACGCGCGAAATCGGAGTGGAGAAGGCGCTGGGCGCGCGCCGCCGCCACATCTTTTTTCAGTTTCTGGCCGAGGCGCTCACCATCACTTTCATCGGCGGACTGCTCGGCATCATCCTGGCTTACGTTGTCGCCCTTACCGTGGGCCGGCTGACGCTCTACAGCGCCATGGCCAAACACGCCGAAGCTGGCGACATCCGCTGATGATCAACCCCGTCACCCTGATCGTCGCCGTTCTTATTCTGACTGCCGTCGGCCTCGTCAGCGGGATGGTGCCGGCCATCCGCGCCTCGCGCCTTGACCCCATCGAAGCCCTGCGCTACGAATAGAATGTCTTGTAGAGACGGGGCTTGCCCCGTCTCCGCTTGGGCCGCTTGGGCCGCTGGGGAGACGCGGCAAGCCGCGTCTCTACAATGCTGTCTGGAGTCCTGGAAATTCACAGAAACATCTAACCCGCAGGCGTGTTATCGCTAATTAGGAGGAGGATGGCAACAAATGAAAAAGCTGATTGGATTGCTCGTGGTATGTTTCGTATTTTCTGTCTCAGCGCTGGCACAACACGGCGGCCACGAAGGCGGAGGGCCGGCCGGAGGTCGGTGGCGGCCGTCAGAACATTCCTAAGCACGGCCCTGCGAGAGTAAACAATCCGCATCCGGCCGAGGAAAACCGTCACTTCAGCGACAAGGAAGGGCATCCCAACGCCCCCCACGTACACAACGGCAGAGAGTGGGTGGGCCATGATACCGGCCGCGGCGACGCTCACTACCATCTGGATCATCCGTGGGAGCATGGCCGCTTCACCGGCGGTTTCGGCCGCAGTCACATCTGGCGCCTCGGAGGCGGTGGCCCCGGCCGCTTCTGGTTCGGCGGTTTCTTCTTCAACGTGGCTCCCTACGATGTTGGCTACTGTGACGGCTGGCTGTGGGACACGGACGACATCGTCATCTACGACGATCCCGATCACATCGGCTGGTACCTCGCCTATAACGTCAGGCTCGGAACCTACGTCCATGTGATGTATCTGGGAAGGTAGCGCGGCGAGAATGCTTTGATGCAATACTCTGGCGGAGGCCGGGCGCGGGCGCCCGGCACTCCACCAGCCAAGATTCTGTCTACTTCTTCTGGTCGTCTTGCTTCGGTTCGACCTTCTTGTCTTCTTCGCCCTTACTCTTGTCGTCTTTCGCCTTGTCGACGATCGAGAGCAACTCGACCTCAAAGATCAGCGCCTCGTTGGGTCCAATTGCGCTGCCGGGACCTCCCCGCTCACCGTACGCCAGGCTCGAAGGAATAAAGAGCTGCCACTTCGATCCTATCGGCATGAGCTGCAGCGCCTCGGTCCACCCTTTGATCACTTGACCGACTCCAAACGTCGCCGGCTTCCCGCGCTTGTAGGAGCTGTCAAATTCCGTGCCATCGAGGAGCGTGCCGCGGTAATTACAAACAACCTGATCGCTGGCCGTGGGCTTCGGTCCGATGCCGGCGGTCAGAATCTTGTACTGCAAGCCGCTCGGCAACGTGACGACGCCTTCCTTACTTTTGTTGTCGGCCAGAAATGCTTCGCCTTCGGCCTTGTTCTTGGCCGCCGCCTCTTGCATCTTCTCCTGCCGCTGCTTGTTAACCTCGGTTTGCACTTCGGTCAGCACGGTCTTCGCTTCCTCCTCGGTCAGACGCGTCTTAGTGCCAGACAGGGCGTCCTTTACTCCCTGGGCTATGAGATTCGCGTCAAACTCCACCGACTGCTTTTCCAGGCCTTGCTTATAACCGTTCCCGATATTCATTCCCAGTGCATAGCTAAACTTGTCTTTGCGCGTGGTAAGCGCCGGAGCCGCCGCCGCGCTTTTCGTCGCTGTTCCCGTCTTCTTGACCGGAGCTTTCGCCGTGGTCGCCGCTTTCGGAGTTGTGGCTGCTGGTGTCGTTGCCGACGGAGTGGTTGCTGCTGGAGTCTGCTGAGCGTAGCCAGATGCGGCCAACATCATCCCCGCGGCCAATAGGAGCGCTGGCGTGAGAGATCTTTGCATTTGTCTATTGTCACATTGCTCCGCATTCCGCGCCAGAGGCGTAATCACGAAGCAGATGCGGAAGTTTCGTCTCTGTAGAGACGGGGCTTGCCCCGTCTCCACGGACGCAGGAGACGCGCCAAGCCGCGTCTCTACGGAAATCGTGTCCTGTCACCGACGAAACGCCGGGCGGGGGCGCCCGGCGCTCCATCGTTTGTTATTGTCTTACTTCCCCGCCGGCACGTACAGCGCGGGAATATTCTGCTTATTGACCATCTCATTCAACGCCGGCAGGTCCTTCGACATCAGCTCGCGATACTGCGCCAGCAGCGGTTGCGCCTCTTTTTCCAGATCGTCGAAGACCTCGTACTGCTGCTTCGTGGGCGCGGCATCGGCGGACTCCACGCTGCAGAGCAGCGAGTGCAGCCGCTCATCGATCAGCACCGGGTAGTTCAGGTTCGATTCCGAACTCTTCGAGTTTACCTGGAGCAACTGCGACTCCAGATCGAGGCTCTTCTTGTCGAAGTCCTTGGTGGCCGAAACGAGCGCAGCATAATGCGAGTCGTCACCGAAACGCTTTTGCAGTCCGCGAGTCTGGGTGCGCACTTCGCGGATCGTCGCCACCGCTTCGTGAATCTCCGACACTTGCGCCACGATCTTGCGTCCCAATTCACTCTGCTTTTCGAGATCGTCGCTCGACACTTTCACCCGCGGATCCACTTTCAACTCCAGCGGCTCCGTGTACGACTTGCCTTCCGCCGTCAGCCGCACCTGGTATGCGCCCGGCGGCACCATCGGCCCACGATTGCGGAATTCCGCTCCCGGCTCTCCCGCCAGCGGAGTCGGCCCCTGCAAACGCAGATCCCAGGCAAAGCGGTTCACGCCCACCTCGGCCGGAATCTTCTCGACGGGAGGCGTTTGGTCGGGCCACTCCGGCGGCGTCTCCGCTTCCTTCTTTTCTTCATTCGAGTAGCGCCGCACAACTTTCCCCGACGCATCCAGAAATTCAAGCGCCACTACGCCCTTCGGCGCGGTAGGGAAGTAGTAATAGACAATCGCGCCGTTCGGCGGATTCTCGCCCACCGGTTGCCGCCGCTCGAAGAAATCGGGCCAGCGCAGACGATAGGTCAGCCGCGGCTTGTAGAGCACGGCCTCGGTCGCCGCCTGCGCGGTCGCCGCGCGCAGCGGTGTGAGGTCGTCGAGAATCCAGAAAGAGCGCCCATGCGTCGCCACCACCAGATCGTCATTCTTCACGATCAGGTCATGGATCGGAGAATTCGGCAAATTCAGTTGCAGCGATTGCCAGTTCGCGCCGCCATCGAACGAAACGTAAATCCCCGTCTCCGTGCCCGCGTACAACAGGTTCTTCCGCACTGGATCTTCGCGCACCGCGTGCGTGTAGGCGCCATCCGGAATGCCGTTCGTGATCTTCGTCCACGACTTTGCCGAAATCCGTGGTCTTGAAAATGTACGGTTTGAAGTCGTCGAGCTTGTGCGTATCGACCGCCGCATACGCCGTGCCCGCATCGTGCGGCGAAGCCTCAATCAGGCTCACCAGGCTCCACTCCGGAATTCCCTTGGGCGTCACGTTCGTCCAGTTCTTGCCGCCATCGCGCGAAACGTGAATCAAGCCATCGTCGGTTCCCGCCCACAGCAGGTCTTTCTGCACGGGCGACTCCGCGATCGTAAACACGGTGTCGTAGTACTCGACCGAAGTGTTGTCCTTGGTCAGCGGGCCGCCGGAAGAAACCTGCTTGCTCTTGTCGTTGCGCGTCAGGTCGGGACTGATCGCCGTCCAGCGTCTTGCCTTCGTCGGTCGTCTTGAAGACGCGCTCCGCGGTGGTGTAGATCACATTGGGATCATGCGGCGAGATCACGATCGGCTGCGTCCATCCCAGGCGATATTTCAGATCGCCGACGCCGTGGCCCGAGGTATCCACCGGCCAGACCGTGATGTCCTGCTCCTGGTTGCTGCGGCGATCGAGGCGCGTGACCACGCCTCCGCCCGAACCCGCATAAATGATGTTCGCGTCCCGCGGGATCGGGCGCAATGTAGCCGCTCTCGCCGCCGCCCGCATCGAACCAGTGCTGGCGTCCGATATAGCCCTCGTCGGTGCGGCTGGCGATGCCCACGGTCGTGTTGTCCTGCTGCGCGCCGTACACGTTGTAGAGAAAATCGTTGTCCGCCGCCACATGGTAGAACTGCGCCGTCGGCTGGTTGTACTCCGTGGACCAACTCTTGCCGCCATCCACCGAGATCGTCGCCCCGCCGTCATTCCCGTTGATCATGCGATTCGGATTCTTCGGATCGATCCAGAAACCATGATGATCGCCGTGCGGCGCCGGCAGAAGGGTCAGCGTCTTGCCGCCGTCGGTCGAGCGAAACGCGCCGGTGTTCAGCATGTAAACCGTGTCCGCGCTCTTCGGATCGGCAAAAATATGCGTGAAGTACCACGCACGCTGCGTCAGCCGCTGGTCGTCGTTGACGCGCGACCAGGTTTCTCCACCGTCATCGGAACGATACAGCCCGCTCTCCTTCGATTCGATCAGCGCGTACACGCGATTCGAGTCGGCGCCCGAAACGCTGACCCCGATGCGCCCCAGAATTCCCTCCGGCAGTCCCTTGCCTTCGAGATGCTTCCAGGAATTTCCGCCGTCGGTCGAGCGGTACAATCCGCTGCCCGGCCCGCCGCTTTCCATGCTCCACGGCGTGCGCTGAATCTGGTAAAGCGCGGCGAACATCACGTTCGAATTGTGCGGATCGACCGCCAGATCGATCGCGCCAGTCTTGTCGTCCTTATAGAGAATCTTGTCCCAGGTCTTGCCGCCGTCGGTGGTGCGATAAACTCCGCGATCCGGATTCGGTCCGTACGCATGCCCGAGCGCCGCCACCAGCACATGGTCGGAGTTGCGCGGATCGATCCAAACCCGCGCAATATGCTGCGTATCTTTCAATCCGATGTGCTGCCACGTCTTGCCGCCATCGGTCGTTTTGTAAACTCCATCGCCATAGGAAATATTTCCGCGCAGGCAAGACTCGCCCGTGCCCACATAGATCACATTTGGATTCGATTCCGACACGGCAATCGCGCCGATCGAAGAGATCACGCTCTTGTCGGAAATCGGCTGCCAGCTTACGCCGCCATCGGTGGTGCGCCACACGCCTCCGGCGACGCCGCCGAAGTAGTAAGTGAAGGGACTGCCAGGAATTCCGGTCACGGCCAGCACGCGCCCGCCGCGATACGGCCCGATATCGCGCCACTTCATCCCTTTGAACTGCGCTTCGTTATACGGCTGCGCCGCCGCCGACACTGCAAGCGCTGCGGCCAGAACACACCCCACCACCAAACCGCGGAGATTCATAGACACTCCTGAAAATGACACTCCTGAAATTAGACACTCCCGAAATAGATGAACGGTGTTGGACGACCGTGATAACACATCGTTAGCAGACTGTGAATTGTCATCCCACGGAAAGATATCAGTTTTCTCGAGCCTATCTGACTAATGGTCACGGGAAGGACGCAGATTCATCCACCAAATCACCGCTGCTAAGATCGTCATGGTCGCGATCAACGCCAGCGAACTCAAACATAGAATGCACCAGACTCCCAGCACGCGCGCTTCAATGTAGGTCAGATACAGAGCAAACACCAGGCCCGCCGCGGCAGCGCCGAAAAGCATCGTTGGAGTCTCCGGCCGTTCGCGATACACAGTCGCCAGCCCCGCCAGCGCGACGTATCCGAGCATTCCAATCAGCGCGACCGGGATTCCGAAGATCGACGAATATTCGCTCCGGTTCACGATGTCGCAGTTGAACGTCTCCCCGATGTCACAGTATGCCGTCTTTGAGGTAGCGTAATGATGTTGCAGCGACACCGACGACACCACGATTCCACACACTGCCAGAATCGCGACCAGACTCATCAGACGCTTCGTCAACTCGCTCACTTTAGCGAGCACCCCGTTCGGTCGCTCAGTTCTTCGAGAGTAAAAACCCGCTCCACTCGTTCGCCGGTAGGCGGAAACTGCCAGGTGGGATAATGATTGACGTCTGCGTCCTTGCAAACCTGCGACTGCCCCTTGGTTTGGCCCTGGATGCCGCATTCCACGTACGGAGCGTATTCGAACGACGCGCCAAACGCTTCTTTCTGCTCGACGCAGTGCGGACACCACCACGCCCCATACATCTTCACCCCGCGGTCCTTTAGACACCGCGCGAAAGCATCATGCTTGTGCTGGCTGCGATTACCAAGATAGTAGGCCAGTCCGAACGCGGCCACGATCAGCACTGCATAGACCGCGGCGCGCCGCCATTTCTGGCTCGAGGTCCTAACCCCCAGTTTTTCCTTTTGCCGTTCTCTGCGCTCTTGCGACATGGAGTTTTTATATCACGACTGTCTGTGTAGAGACGGGGCTTGACCCGTCTTCTTTGGTCGCAGCAGGAGACGGGGCAAGCCCCGTCTCTACAGGAACGCGATTCTTCACGCCACCACTCGCAATGCCCCCGGCAATACTTCGATCGTCCGGCACTCGAGAGTGAGCACTTCACCGTCCACCATCACATCCACCGGCCCATCGAGTTGAAACTCGACCCTCCGAACCGCATGCCGCTCTGCCAGCGGATGCCGAGTGTGCGTGCCATCATAGAGCGTCGGCAGGTTGCGGATCAGCCCCAGCCGCCCAATCGCCCCCCAGCGCACATACTCGATCAATCCGTCGTCGGTGACCGCGTCGGGCGCGATCATCATCGTTCCGCCCGTGAACTTGCTGTTGTTAAATGTCAGAAACAAACAGCGCCGCGCGTCAAAGTCCTGCTGACCGTCGAACCGCACCGGAAATGGGCGTCGATCGAGCCGCGCTAAAGAAAGAAAAACCGACAGCAGATACCCGAATCGCCCCAGCGCCAAAAACCGCCGATGCCGCAGCGCCGCCACGTCCGCCGCAAACCCCACACTCAGCAGATTGGTGTAGTAGATGGCGCCGTCTTTGTGCGCCATCCGAAAAACATCGCAAGGCCGCGAACGCCGCGCCTCCAGCGCCTGCATCGCGTGTTCCAAACTGCTCTTGCCCGAAGCTAAGTCCTCGAAATCGCGCAGAAACGAATTGCCGGTGCCCAAGGGAAGAAACCCCAAGGTGGCAATCCGATCATTCTCAGGCGAACCCTGAGACCGAACACCTGAGACCTGAGACCTGCTCTCCTGAGACTCGCTCTCCGGAAACAGCCCGTTGACGATTTCATAGGAAGTCCCGTCTCCGCCCACCGACAGAAACTTCCGAAACCCCCGCCCGTACGCCTCGCGCGCAATTTGCGTCGCCTGCCCCGCCGCCTTCGTTTCGGCCGTCTCAATCGCAATCCCCGCCGCACGCAGCCGATCAAGTGCAGCGCCCACGCGTCCGCCGCAACGCCCGCCCCCCGCCGCCGGATTAATAATGGCAAGAAAAGTTTCGTTCACGACTTGGCTCTTAGCTGTTAGCCTTTGGCTCTTGGCTAGTTCGATCTAGCAGCACTACTGAAATGAGACGGCTTTAAGCTAATCGCTAAGAGCCAAAAGCCAACAGCTAAATTTCCACGATGGATTCCCGCGCCGCCTGCGCCCCGATCTCCGCCGCCAGATCTCCGCGCTTGATCTTCAGCGACGCTGTCCGCGGAAAATCTTTCTCCCACACCAGATATCCGCCCACCCGTTTGAAGTCGGCGAGCCGCCGGTTCCGAGCCACAATCTCGTCGCGTAATCGATCGTCCAATGGTTGGGTCTGCTCCAGCCGCACCACCAGCGTCAGCACCTCGTCCCCGAGCGACTTCTGCGGCCACAAATAGTTCGCGGCAAACACGCAGAATTCCTTTACCGGTAGGCCATCAAACACAACCTCAATGTCCTCGGGATAAATATTCTTTCCACCCACGGTGACGATCATATTTTTCTTGCGTCCGACCAACTGCAGGTGCCCGCGCCCGTCACCATCAAAGCGCCCCAGATCGCCCGTCAGCAGCCAGCCTTCAACGATGGTCTGCACCGTCTGCTCCGGGTCATCCAGATAGTGCGACATGACCGCGCGGCTGCGCACCGCCACCTCACCGATCCCGTCGCCATCCGGATTCAGTATGCGCACCTCGCTCCCCGGCAGCGGCTTCCCCACCGTATCGGCGCGAAATGGTTTCAGGTCGTTGAGCGTCACCGCCGTGCAAGCTTCGGTCAGCCCGTATCCGCAGGTCACCGGAATTCCCAGATCGTAGAAGAACTGCAACGTAGAAGGATCCGTAAAAGCTCCGCCAACAATCAACGCCCGCAGCTCTCCGCCAAACGCCTTGTGGACTTGCGGCAACAGACGCCGGCTGAGATTTACGCGCGGACGTCCTCGCGTCAGCATTTTGTTCAGCCCGATCAACCGGTCCAGCATCCACCGTTTGCCGGGCTTCAGCTCGTCGAACTTGGCGCGCAGTCCGCGTTCCAGGTTTTTCAGCACCATCGGCACCAGGGTCACATAGGTGATGCGATAGCGCACGAACGCATCGCGCACAAACTCCGGACGCAGCGTTCGCAGGTGGACCACGCAAGCTCCACAGACGAACGGCCCGATAAATCCCACCATAAAATCAATCGCGTGATTGGTAGGCAGAATGCTCAAATAGCGCACGCCCGGCCAAAATGGATACCAAGCCGTCAGCGAAGTACACTGCTCCAGATAGGCGTCGTGGGTGAGCACGCATCCTTTCGGACGCCCGCCCGTCCCCGACGAATACACGATGCAGGCCGTGTCTTCCCGTTGCCGCGCCACGAACCGCGGCTCGCCCTTCCTTCGGAATTCCTCCCAGCGGTAGGCGCCGCGCAAATCCGCTCCCACGGGCGCTTCCGTCACCAGCACAATCTCAGCCGCGAGTTTCGGGAACTCCGGCGATTGCGCGATCGCCCGCCACAAATAATATTCGACCACCAGAAACCGCGCCTTCGAATGCGCCAGCAATTGCAGATGTTCGGCCGCAGTCAATTTGTAATCCAGCGGAACTAACACACCGCCACAGAAAAAGATCGCGTAGGCCGAAATCAGCCACTTCGACTGATTCGTCATGATGATCGCCGCCCGATCCCCCGCCTTGAAGTCGGCGTCTTCCAGCGCGCGGCACAAAGGTTGCGCCATTTCCTTAAAGTCGGAGTAGGTAAGCCGCACTTTTTCGCGGTCGCGATCGGCTTCAATCAGGCAGGTCTCGTTCGGCCAACGCTCCAGCGCATCCTTGAGCGCCGCACCCAGGCTGGCATATTGACGAAGATCAAGCATTCAAATCGTTATCTCACCACGGAGACACGGAGAAAATCAAGAATGTATTAGAACATAAGACCAGCACATCCCAGTGGCCGCGAGTCATCGGAAAAGAAAATAAATGGTTTTCTCCGTGTCTTCGGCCTCCGTGGTGAAAAAGACTCACAGCCGCGCCTGAATCCGACTCGCCAGTGTCCGAAAATCCGAAACGCCCTGCAGTTCGTAATCCGGCAACTCGATCGAGAAGTGATGTTCCAGCCGCGTCAGCAAATCGAGCGCCTGCAAACTGTCGATGCCCAGAGTTTTGAAAAAATCGTCGTCGGGCGTGAGCTTCTCCCGGGGCACTTTAAAATGCAAAGCGGCGAGATTCAGGATTTCGTCGAGTGTGTGATCGGAAGCGGGCGCTGACATAAGTGAGACGTCCTTCAAATTACAAATCACCAATTACAAATTCACGGCAGATACGGCTGCACTCCCTCGTTCTCCACAAACTTGCGCAGCCCTTCTTCGACGGCCGGACGCGAATAAAGGTCGCAGAAAATATCGATCTCTTGCTTTAACTCCGCATACGGAATCGGCTTGATGAACGCCTTCGCCGCCGCTGCCGTCCGTCGATCGAATTTCAGCGCCTGGCTGGCCGTAGCGCGTGCTACGCGCAGCGCCTCGCCTTCGGCGGCAATCTGGCTCACCAAGCCAATCTGCTGCCCCTTCATCACATTAAAACTGCGCCCGGTCAGCAGCAGATCGCGCACCACCGCATTGCCCAAATCCCGCTTCAGACGCGGAATCCCGCCGAATCCCGGGATCAGCCCGAGCCGTAATTCCGGGAAGCAAAAACGCGCCATGCGATCCGCAATCATAATGTCGCAAACCAACGCCAGTTCGAACCCACCGCCGAACGTGACGCCGTGCACCGCCGCGATCGTCGTCAGCGGCGCCGCATCAAGCACGTTCATCACGGAGTGGATGCGCTCCAGGAACTCCCGCACTCCGCGTAGAGCTGCGGCCTTCTCCATTTCTTGCCCGCGCTGAAACAGCTCGCGCAAATCCGCGCCCGCCGAAAAGCCGGCCTTCAAGGTCGAATGAACAATCAGCGCATGCGCATCATTCGCCAGCAAGGGCAAGGCCGCCGCAAATTTCTCCAACTCCTCCAGGGTGAGCGATCCGATCTCGTTGCAAGGATTGCGATGCAGCGCAAGTTCGATCGCTCCATTCACGATCTGCCACGAAAGTGTCTGTCCTTTGTAATCGTTCATACCGTCGTCGCCACCGCCGGATTTTTCGCAGACTCGTACATCGCATCAATTTCGTTTCGAAACCGCTCGGCAATCACGTCGCGCTTCAGTTTCCCGTTTGCCGTCAACAGCCCGCTCTCGATGGTGAACGCTTGCTCCACCAGATGAAACGCGCGCACCTGCTTGTAATGCGGCAGTCCCGGATTCACACTATCCAGCGCCGCCTGCGTTTCTTGGCCGCTCACCTTGCCCGTGACTAGCGCCGCCAGATATCCGCGGGCGTTGCCCACGAGCACAACCTGACTCGCACCCGGCAACTCGTGCAGAATTTTATCTTCAATCGGCTCGGGCGCAATGTTATGCCCCGACCCTAGAATAATCAGGTTCTTGATGCGGCCCACAATCTTCCAGTTTCCGTTCGCATCCACTTCGCCCTGATCGCCAGTGTGAAACCAGCCGTCGCGCAGCACCTTCGCCGTTTCTTCCGGACGACTCCAGTAGCCCGGAAAAATATTCGGCCCGCGCACTACGATTTCCGAATTCTCCGCAATCTCCATCTCGATTCCCGCAATCGCCGGCCCCGCGCGTCCGGGAATGACCGGCGCATCCGGATCATCCATCGTGCAGATCGCCGTCGTTTCGGTGAGTCCATAAACCTGCAAAACCGGAATGCCCAGCATCATAAAAAACAGCTGCGTCTCCATGCTCAGCGGTGCCGAGCCGCAAATCAGCGCGCGCAGCCTGGTGCCGATCATTTTCCTTCGAATGGTGGGGAACACGAGCTGATTCGCCAGCCCCAGCCAAATCCCGTCCCCGGCGCGGCTTTTGCCCTCCTGCCGCCGCATCCAGGCACCCTTTGCCTTGGTGTACACCTTCAAGGGAAACCCGCCCGTCTTCCAAAGCTGTTCGTCGACCGCTTTGCGCATGCGTTCGAGCAGCGCGGGAACATTCAGAAAATAATCCGGCGCCGCCAGACGCATCTCCGCCGCAATCTTCCCCAGATCCGTGTTCAAGGTCAACTTGCTCGCGCGCAGCAGGCAGGTCAGCATCATGATCCACGAGCCCGCAAAGCACAGCGGCAGGTAATGAAACACGGCGTCCTGCCCCGGGCGCGTCTTCATGAGTTGGTCCAGTCGCGCCGAAGTGCAGCCTAGCATGTGCCCGATGTTGCCCGCGTTCAGCATCACGCCCTTGGCCTCGCCCGACGTGCCCGAGGTGTAGATGATCGTCGCCACATCTGCTTCGGCGATCTTCAGCGCAGGATTCTCCACCGGCCCGCGCCCTGCCAGGAAAACATTTTCGAAGCAGAAGTACGGGGGCGCTTCCGGCCATGCCTCCACGATCGCATCGGCCAGCGACTGCTCGCCGCAGGCAATCACCGAGGGCCAGCAATCTTTCATCATCGCGACCAATTCGGACGGCGCTTGCCGCGCATACAGCGGCACCACCGTCAGCCCTTCCGCCATGATGGCCAAATCCATCGTCACCCACTGCATGGAGTTGTGCGCCAGCAACGCGCACCGGTCGCCCTTCTTCAGCCGCAAGCGCCGCAGATAAGCACGCGCGACTTGCACCTGAGAGAGCACCTGCCGCGCGGTGAGCGGAACCGGCTGCCCGTCGCGCATTTCCTGCAGCACGACGGCATCGCCGCGGCGCTCTAGACTCGCAAAGATTTGGTCAAGAAAAATCATCGCTTTCAACAATTGTCATCCTGAGCGAAGCGAAGGACCTGCTTTTGCCGCGGCTACCCGTACGCTTTCACCAACTCCCGCAGTCCGCCACTGATCGGCGGCAGATAGTCCTCCCAGCTCCACTCTCCGCGCCGCGTGGGAAACTCCGGATACCGCCGCTGCACTTCTTCTTCAAAATACACGCCCATGCGCGCCATCAATTTCAAATTCCGCACCACGGTGCGCGCGATGCCGTCAGCAATCCGCTCGCCGTCGCGATCCAGAATTTCGAGCGCCGCCAAAGTCCGCGCCTCCAGGTCCGGATCGTCTACGTTCATCAGCAGCTCCGGATGTCCGCGCTCGTTCATCAGATTCCGTATGCGCTCATCCATCGTGATCCCCGCCGACGCCACCAGCGCCGGCATCGAGGTCACAATTCCGTGATAGCGCGAAGACACCATCATGCGGCAAGCCCGAAGAATACTAACCAATTGGTACATGTTGTAATCGTCCGAGGTCAGCATCGGAACGCCGCCCAGCTTCTCCGAGATACGCCGGCAAGGCCGGGCATCCATGCGCTCGGTTGCGGCCATAATTACAAACACATTTTTCTTTTGACGGAACGCGGCCACTGCATTGGCAATCGAACTCAGATAATGTTCGTAGGCGCGGTCCGCCTCCGGCCCGGCATGATGAAAATAGGGGCCGCGATAATGGCTCTCTTTGTATGCGCCAGTCAGTCTGTGCAGCGCGGCTTTCGTGACCGATGCCTTCACCGGCCACTCAAACGGATTGATCGGACACACCACCAACACCGGTGCCTTCCCATCCCAACCCACATCGCGCAGCGCTTTCTGCCCATACTCCGCGCCCAGCGGCTCAAACGTCCACGCCGTGTCCGTACCCAATTCCGTCGGCACGCCCAGTTCGCGCAGGATGTTCCGCGACTCATTGTTGCGCGTGATCACCAGCGAATTCCTGCAATAGCGCCCGCACATCTTTGCTACCAGCGGATCCATCTGTCCCGCTTCCGCGCCGTAGCCGACCGACAACTTGTTCTCCGCCGCCGCGATGCCCAGCGACCCGATCATCATCGTCGCCAGCGCATTGGCGAATTTCGATTTGAACATCGACCCTTCGCACGCCACCACGCCATGATGCTTGGGCACTTCGTTCGCGAGAAACGGAGGAAAAATATCCGGCAGCCGCACTTGCGACGTGCCTTCGAAGTATCCGCGGGAGCGGTCGAAGTTAAACGTCATCATGCTGAGGTCGACGTTCTCCGGCCCAAGAATGCGCCGAATCTGCCGCAGCATTTCTTCCACTCGAACATCCGACCCCGTGTTGCGCGTCCCGTTGTAGCCCGCGAACAGCAGCTTCAGTTTTTCACCGGGCTGCCACGGTTCGCGCTTGCCCATCATCCACTGGAGTTTCTTGCCCTCGATGATGCTCGATACCCAAGCTTCCAGAACGAAGTCCATCATGCGGCAGATCCTCCGGCCTTCATGCTCTCGGGCCAGGGTTGATATGGGTATTCAAAATTGTGCTCGCGGCTGAAGCGGAGCAGCGGAAAACTGTACTGCGAAAACGGCACGGGCTTGCGCCCTATTTCCCTTGTGACCCGCGTGTTGTCGAACACCGTATTCCAGGTCAGGTACGGCAGGAAGACTTTCATCAGCGCCGCGCCGCGCCCCACCGGACTCTTGCGGTTCGCCAGCGTGTTGACGACGGAGTTGAACGGCTTTTCGAGGATCGGCAAAAACACCGGCCCGCGCTTATTCTGCTCAGCGTCCAGCGCACGGGTCAATTCCTGAAACGTCTGCGATCCGTTGCCGGAAGAAAGATGATAGATGTCGTGCTCGGGATTCGCCTTCATGTGCAAGGTCGAAATTGCATCGGCGACGAAATCCACATTCACAATGTCGATCTTGTCGTGCGGGCGAAACGGCAGCACCGGCAATCCCGCCAGAAACACGAACGACCGCACCATATCGAACTGCGTGGTTTGCGGATAACGGCTGTCCCCCAGCACGATGCTCGGCCGGAAAATCGTCAGCGGCACGTCCGGCAGCAGTTCGCGCACCATGTGCTCGCAGAATTTCTTCGTGCGCGCATACGGATCGTAATCCGAGCGCTCCCAATCAATCGACCAATCTTCCGCAACAACTTCGTGGCTGCGCTTCCCCGCCACCGCCACCGTGCTCACATCCGAAAACCGCCGCAGCCCGTGATAATACTGCGATCGCCGCGCCAATTGCACCACTTCGAGCGTGCCGCGCAGATTCACATTCAAACAACTCTTTTCCGACTTCCGGTTCAGCGAGGCCGCGCAGTGAATGATCGAATCGGTGGTGTGCACGAGCCGGTCGTAATCGTCCGGCGCCAGCCCGAACTGCGGGGAGGTGAGATCGCCGCGAAAGATCCGTATCTTCGCCTGCAGGTATTCGTAGAACCTGGGAAACGGCAAGTGCAACTGCAAGGCCTGCCACAGCCGCAGTTCTGCGTCACGAGGATCGCCGCCGCGCACCAGCAGATTCAGGGTCGCGTCATGCTGGTCGAGCAGGTTGGCGGCGACATGCGCGCCGATGTACCCGGTCCCACCGGTCAGGAATATTGCCACGTTGCTCCGTTCGTCCCCGTCTTCACGGCGTCGCCATTTTTGGCGGTTGAGGTTGGAGTTGGCGTTGGTATGGACGTTGGCGCCGGCGGCATCCGCAGCACCCGCGGCGTGCGCGCTTCCAGGGCGCGCCCTTCAATCAGCGGATACGTCCACCGCCGCAATGCCGGTATATGAATGTCGATCCAATACTCCCACCAATCGAGCCCCGCCGTGTCGTATCCGAAGACTTCTTTCTCTTCGGGAGTGAGCGCCTGCGACAACTTCTCCACATTATCCGCGACAAAATCATGTTCGTTGAGCAGGATAAACGGCTCGAACAGGCCCACTAATTTCTCCACGCGCTCGAGGCTGCGCTCGGTTTTCGCCAGTGGCTTCTTGATCGTAAGCGGCGACATCACCCGCTGAATCGACTGGATAATCGCCTTCTGCGCCGGCGCCGACATGCGCTTGTAACGCTGTTTCGAAACCGGTATCGCATCCATCCGCAACCGCAGCCAGTATTCCAGCCCTTCCTGCGCCCGATAGTGACGCCGGTGTCCGAGGCTGGTCAACTCAATCGACCGCCCCATGTCGCAGGGATTGGTAACCGACGTCGCCAGTTGGTACAGCGGATCGTGCCGCCGTTCCACCAGCGCCGCACCAATCAGGGTCATCCCGGCGCACACCGCGTCCACCGGAATAATATCCAGCCGCTTGCGTTCGTTCGAAGGCAGTTGGCGGAACGCCGTGCCCAGCAGATACGACAACGACGCTGAAGTATTGATGCCCTCATTCCATCCGCGAAACGGCTTCGCCATTGAAGTCTCTACAATCGCCGGGCGCACAATCGCAATCGGCAGCCCTGCGCCGTGTTTCGCGATCAGCGATTCGGCCAGACTCTTGGTGAAGGTGTACGTATTCGGCCAGCCTAACTCCTTCGCGCGCCGGGTGGCCTCTTCCGTCAGATAATTCTTCAGCCAGCGCACTCGATTCTTGCGCACCTGGATTTCCAGCGCTTGCCCGCTCAGCCCTTTCGCCGCGTGCTCTTTCCCGCGCGCCTGCTTCGTCAGTTCCTCGGTGACTTCCGGCCCTTCTACCCGTGCTTCCGCCGACTTCGCCAGATCGTGCAGGCGATACCACTCTTTTTCGGCGTCGAAGTCCTTCATGTGTGTCGGCGTGTAATTCGGACGCACTCGCTCGCTCACCCGCCCATCGCGCTGTCCAGCAACATAGCAAGTCGAAAGATGCAGCATGGCCGCGTGATCCGACTCGCGGATGAATTGGATCAGGTGATACGTCGAATCTACATTCACCGCCAACGCGTCGCGCAGATCGGGATTGAAATCGGTCAACCCCGAGCTGTTGATGATCAGATCGAGATCTTTGCGCAACCGCGCCGCTGTCTCGGAATCCAGCCCTACACCGGGCTGCGAAACATCGCCCTCTACCACTTCAATCTTTTCCGCCAGCAAAGCACCCAGCCGGTCGCCGTATTTCTCAAACACAGGATCGAAAACCGGTGATTCCTCCATCATCTTCTCGAAGCGCTTCTGCGCCGGACTCGACTTCTGCCGTCGGATCAACAGATAGAGTTTCTCGATCTCGGGCAGGTCCATCAGCGTATTCGCCAGCCACACTTTGCCGATAAATCCGGTAACGCCAATCAGCAGCACGCGCTTTCCGCCCAGCGCCTTGCGCACCGAAAACGGCGCGGGATACCGCTTTTCGTCGAAATACACAATCGGACGAACTCGCGGCGCCTCGACCCGCACCGTCGGCACAATCGCCGAGGCCAGCGCCTTCGGACCGCGCAAACCGAGAGCCCGCACCCATCGCGCCGGACTCTGCTGCCCGTCCGGACCCGCTTCGCGAATGCGCGCAAACAATCCCCGCGGCCGAATCACCGGACTCAGCAGCCGTCCGGTGGCAACTCCATCGCGGAAATCGAGGCGGTTCGCAATCATCCACCGCACTCCCAGATGCCGCGCCAGCGGCCGCATCACGTGCTCCAAGCCCTGGCTCACCAGCACCACATCCACGCCCGTCGCCTGCAACGCCTTCAAGTGCCGCACTCCTTCTTCTTTCAGGAGCGGCTTCAGCTTGTATTCGAATTCTTCTTCGCCCAGCAGATCGAGCCGGTCGCGCGTAATGCCGCGCAGCACGGCGTGCACGATCCGAGTGGCGGCAATGCGATTCGCCGCATACAAAAATGGACGCAGCAGCGCCATCAGCAGCACCAGGCTGCGGCGCGCCGCCCGCGCGATATACGTCTGGCTGTTCCAGGTGAAAAAGGCTATCGGACGAACCGTGGTCAGCTCCAGCAGGCTTCCCTCCACTCGCCAGTAAACGGGCGACGAGGGCCGCGAACGCCGAGGCGGCGAAGCGACGGCGTCAGACGAAGTCCGCGCCGATCCTCCATCGAGACTGTTCACAGGTTCCACGAATCGATTCCCGCCGCCTCCGGTTCTGTCATCCTAGTACGATTTGTCATCCTGAGCGAAGCGAAGGATCTGCTTATTGCCGCGAACAGCAGATCCTTCGCTTCGCTCAGGATGACAAATCACAATAGGATGACAAATTATGGAACGTGCCGCTGGCGCAACTCCCGCGACTTTCACCACAGTGCCCCTGGCAAACAGGGCGGAATTACCTATTTTAACCTCTCCTTCATAAAGGATGAAAAATAACCGCAAGCCCATCTCCGCACGGGTTCTCACCCTGCCCGCTCCACCCAGCAGACATCCCAGTACTTCCCGAACTTCCGCCCATTCTCGCGGAATACACCCACCACCTTGAAGCCAAATCGCCGGTGCAGCGCCTCGGTCGCCGCATTCGGCAGCGCATATCCCGCCACAAAACGGTGGATGTCTTCGCCCTTCAACATGGCAAACAACTCTGCGTACAAGCGCCGCCCCATGCCCTTTCCCACCGCCTCCTGCGCGCAATAAATCGTCGTTTCCACGGTCGTCTCGTATGCTGCCTTGGGACGAAAGCGTGTCGTCCCCGCGTATCCCATCACCACCCCATTTTCCTCGGCAACGATTAGCCGATATCGTCCCGTCTCGCCAAACTGCGCGAACCATGCCTCCCGCCGCTCCACCATGTACGGCTCGACGTCGAACGTCACCGGAGTGTTGACGACATAGTAGTTGTAGATTTCGGTCAGGCGCGGCAGGTCGCCGCGCACAGCCGCCCGGATACGGAACTCTGACATTGCTGCGTGTTCCTCCTCCTTACTTTCACTGCATCTCCACCGGCAATGCGTTTGAGGAGCAAACGTCCCTTCCGTTGCTCGCAGTGATCGTAAACTGCAGCTGGTACTTCCCCGCGGGTACGGCTTCAAAGAGGGTCGAGTGCGCAAGCATAGACCAGTTCAGACGTTTCCACAGAAGTTTTGCGATGTCCCGAATCACCTCCTCGCGAGCATGCCCGTTCAACCGCAATGGCACGGTACGCGACATTACGACACTACCTGCTCCTGCTCCCGGTAAATTCATGAGAGCGACATAGCTGAGTTCACTTCTTTGGGGCTCTTCAGCCACGTCGGAGGGCGTTAAAGACAGGCTGGGAACTATTCTCATGTTCAGAGTGTTGCTGGATCGATTCTCGATCACAATCGAGACTTCAACGGGCGAGTTTTTGTCCCAAGTCGAGTTCTTCACAGATACGTTGCAGGCCAAAGGGTAGTCCTTAGCTGTCACATAAGGGCCTGTGCTGCTCGGGAACGTCCCCTTACCCCCTTGTACAGCACAAAGACAGATAGTTCCAACGACGAGTGTTAACACATAGAAAACTTTCATTTGTAAACCCCCACTTTCGGACTTGTGTGTGGAGTCCGGCGTCCGGCAGACTGAGAACTGTGGATTGAGAACCTGCTCTACCGCACCACCTGCAGAGCCCACCCTCCGACGGCGGCGGCGCCGATCAGCCACACCGAGTTCACGCGGAAACGCAGCAGCGCGACCACGCTCACCACAAATATAGCGATCGTCATCCGATCCACGATCGCAGCCCTCCCCAGTTGCCAGGTCACCACGGCCATGAGAGCGAGCGAACCGGCCACCACGCCGTCGAGCGCGGCGGAGATTACCGGCGACCGGCGAATCCGCGGGAGCAGCGGGCCGCTCGCCGCCACCAACAAAAAGCCCGGCAAAAAGATGCCAACCGTGGCCACGATTGCGCCCAGCCATCCTCCCAGGATGTAGCCAATGAAGGTTGCGGTGGTGAATACCGGGCCGGGCGTGAACTGCCCAACCGCAACCGCGTCGATCAACTGCTTCTCGGTGAGCCAGTGCAAGCGCTCGACGAACTCCGACTGCAGAAACGCGAGCAACACATAGCCGCTGCCAAAAATCACCGACCCGATCTTCAGAAACGACAGAAACAGGCGCCACAAGCTGAAGGGCAGCGCCGCGGCCGTCGCCGCGGTGGCCAGAGCCGCTGCGAAGAATTTCGGAAGCGCGGCAACGGAAACGGTCGCGGGTCTGCTCTTCATTCTCATCTTTATCTTTAGCCATAAGGCGGCAGCGGATATCATCCCAGCAATGAGAAGCACCATGATCGGGCCGAGTCCGAAAAGATTGAGCACGACTGCAAGGGCTGCGATGGCCGCAAGAAGTTTCGTCCGCACTCCGGTTTTCGACAGCTTCCACAGCGCCTGAATCACGATGGCAACCACGACCGGCTTGATCGCATACAGCATGCCCGCCACCTGCGGCAGCGCGCCGTAGCGCACGTAGGCCCAGGCAATCATTGAAACGATGACCGCGGCCGGAAGCAGGAAGCAGGAGCCGGCCACGATCAGGCCGCGCCAGCCGCGTTTCAGCTGGCCGATGAAGATCGTCGTCTCCGTCGAACTGGGGCCGGGAATCAGGTTGGCGGCGGCCATCCGGTCGAGGAATTCGGCCTGGGTGATCCAGCGCCGGCGCCGCACGAATTCTTCTTCCATCATCGCCAGATGCGCCGCCGGCCCGCCAAACGCAATCGTGCCCAGCTTCAGAAACGCCAGGGCGAGTTCCCCCAGCGACGCGTCCCGAATTTCCGTGGACTCAGCCATTGCCCGTTGTGGCGCGGGCGCCCTCGCCCGCGACTCTCAGCCGAAGCAGAACATTCGAGGGTACCGCAAATTCAGAGATTTTGATGGAGCCGGAGATCGCCCGCCCACGTTGTTGAAGATTTCCTTCTCGTAGAGACGCGGCTTGCCGCGTCTCCCAAGGCGGAAACGGGGCAAGCCCTGTTCGGCACCAAAACAAAAGGCCGCTCGTTTCAAGCGGCCCTAATATTTCTTCAGCTAAAATGCTAAGGAGGTTCGGACTAAGTCCCTGGGGTCCTCCGTGCACCCCTGTGTACCCTGGGGTTTACGCTTTCTGCCGGCACTTAATCAGAGTTTCCCTAACGGCTAAGAGCTTCTCTAATCTCCCGCCACCGGCTCGCCAACTTCTTCCGTCTCTCTCTCTTTCGCGTGGCCGTTGCCATTCCCGTTGGCCGGAGCCATCGCTGCCGTGATCGCGCCCAGCGGAATGAATCCGCCTTCGTTCGACGTTGCCGGCTTCTCTTTCAGCACTACTTCCCGATAGAGCTGCGCCATGCGCGCGTCGTAGGCCGCGTCGTTCTTGACCCGGTTATCAACTCTGACACCCTCAGCCTTCTTGTCGCGAGCCCGCGCCTTCTCTTCGCGCGCCGTCTTCGCAATCCCCAGCTTGTCGAGATCGTGCTGCACTTCGTTGGTCACGATTTCGTCGCGCAGGTAGAGGGCGTGCGTTTCGTCTTGCATCTTGACTTTCTTGCCGCCCGCGAAGATTTCGTGGCGTCCGTGCTCTTCGTACCACTTGGTCAGCGTGGAAGTCATGTGCATCTTCTCGATGATGTTGCGCCAGCCTACGCCCGTGTTGTAAGCGCAGAAGCTGATCTCGCCTTCCTGCGTCGCGTAGGGAATGATGCACTGCTCGGTGCGCCGGAAGTCGTAGTTAAACAGATCCTGGAACCACATCCCGGCGATGAACAGGAAGTTCCACCGGTCCTGGCGCCGCTTCATCACGTCGTCAATCGTCCGGTCCGGACCAACCTTGCCGTAGTTCTTGCCCGTAGCATTGAAGTTCTTGTCAAACTTCTTCAGCAGATCCATCATCTTGAAATGCTTGGGTGATTGGAACGGATCGTAGTTCTTCATCAAGCACAGCGCCATGCCAAAAGCCGTCCAGAACTTCGAACGAGCCGCATCGTTGACCTTGGCAATATCCTTGGCCAGTTGATCGCCCTTGAGGAACGCAGTCACCGGAACCGCTTCCTTGGTTTCCTTATCGATCATCATGGCCATCCCCGTTCCGCAATTCGGATGGCATCCGCAAGAGAGCTGGCCCCAGTCATTGTTGGCATCCTGGGAGTGCAGGACGTCGGCCCAGTCGCTGAATGTGCTCATGAAGCTGATGGGATACCAGTCGCGAGCCGGAACGCCGAAGCCGGTCTGATTCTTAACGTCGTGCGCCAGGTGCGCCAGCGTGTAACGCTGCGCTTGCCGGCGTTCGTCGGTGATGGCTTCATCGCGTCCGGTAAAAGAAACCGGCTGGAAGCTCAGGAAGCCGATCTTCTTGGGATTGTCGAGCGCGAACTGGATGATTCTTCCGACCTGCTCGTTGTTAATGCCGTTGATGATGGTGATCACGGGCACGATCTCGCAGCCGGCTTTATGCAGGTTGTCGATGGCCTTCAACTTGACGTCGAACAAGTTGCCGACGGCGCGATGATCGTTGGCCGCGTTACCGATTCCGTCAAACTGCAGGTAGGCATAACGCATGCCGGCTTCGACTGCCTGCTGGCAGAATTCAAAACTCTTGGCAAATTCAATTCCGTTGGTCGCCGCCTGCACGCTGTTGTATCCAACTTTGCGGGCGTAGCGAACCGCGTCGAGGAAGTATGGCGAAAGCGTGGGCTCGCCGCCGGAGAACTGTACCGACATCTGCCGCTTCGGCTTCACCGTGATCGCGTTGTCGAGCACGGTCTTGATTTCTTCCCACGTCAGTTCGTGGACGTACCCAACCTGGTTCGCGTCCATGAAGCAGGGATCGCACATCATGTTGCAGCGGTTGGTGAGATCGACGGTCAGCACCGCGCCGCGTCCATATTTCACCGTCGAAGATCCATGATGGTGCAGATGTTCGTCGCTGTGGGCGCTTGATGTCGCGGCCGGGAAAACTCTCTTCCAGGTGCTTGGTGAATTCCGTATCAATCGACATCAAGTCTTCGAAGTGCCCGTGCTTGGCGCAGTCCTTGACCATCCAGATCTTGCCGTCACGTTCAATGATCTGGGCCTTGATCTCGCCGACTTTTTCGTTCATCAGCACGTCGACCGGCAGGTGGCCGTCGAGAATCTGCTGCCGAATTTCAGGCACGCACTTCGGACAAAGCGAATCAGTCGAGCGCGGCCAGCCCAGCGGCGGCTTCGACTTTTCCCACGACTTGAGCAGGGGCTTATCGGACCACTTGGGAATCGGCGCGTCATTCGGGGCAATGCGGTTGAGGCGTTGAAACACTGCCCATGCGCCCGTGGCGGCAACCGTCACGGCCTTCTCAACGTATTTGATCGGCTTGTGCATTCTGCTCTCGCTTTCCTAAGCTCGGGAGTTAGAACTTTCCCCGCGGTCCCGCGTACGGGAGCCTGCGTTTACAAGACTTATCCACGGGAAACCTACCGGTGAAACCTAGAAGTTTCGATGCGTGGAATGGGTCACTCTGATCCTATGCAAACGGCGCTCGTTACGCACCAAGAAGGCAATGAAGGGGAGAAAAACGGGGTTAAGCGGGGAAATGGGGGATTTTATGGAGGTAAGTTGTTGAAAAGATAGGGGAGATGGTGGCAGGCAGTGAGAAAAACGTCGCGTTAGCTTGGCCCGGTCTGCTCTCGCAGCAGGGAACGGCGGGGAATGGCGTGAGAATCGTGACAGTCCACACATTGTCCTTCGACTCCTTGTTACTGCTTTTGCGTTAAGGACGGGTCAGGCTATCGTGATCGCTGTAAGAAGCCCCACGTCTCAACAAGCGAGACGCGGGGCACCCACCATTCGTCAATTTCCGGTGCGGTTTGGGTTAGTTAGCGGCGGCCCCGGCCCTCTCCATGAGACCCTCCGCGCAACCCTGCGCCCGGACCGCGTCCTTCGAAGCCGCGCCGAGCGACCGGTCCATGTTCATATCCATGTCCATAGAAGCCACGTCCATAGAAGCCGCGACCGTAGGCGCGTCCGTAATACGGATGTCCCCAGCCGTGGTACCAGGGGCCGGCGCCGATGAAGATCCCGTTGGCGAACCAGTTCGGACCGTAGTAGCCGTAGGGCGCGCACGCATACGGATAGTCCGGGTAATAGCCGTAAGCGCAGACCGGCGGACCAGCCACATACCCGCCGACGCCGATGCCCACTCCGACTCTGACCTCAGCCTGCGAGTACGCGAGGGGCAACGTCAGTAACGCAAGCAGTGCAACATATCTCAGGTATTTCATGGTGAACCTCCCTTTCTTCCACTCAGCGATTCGCGGTTGCGATTCGCCGGAGCTTGAGGTCCTTCAGCTTTCAGTTTCTTCTGAAGTGCCTACTCAATTGAACTCGGACGGCGGCGAAAAGTTGCGGGGAGACGAGTGGCTGATTTCGGCCATCCTGCGTGAAATCAACCAGTTGGAACGGAGTGGACGAAGCGGAACGTAAACGCGATTTTCGTAAGACTAGCTTGCCGAACCGGCCGCGCGAGCCGCGTTTACATTCCCTTCGTTTACAATCGAGAATTCTCTCTCGATTGGAAACCATAATCATGCACCGCTGGTCGCAACTCTTTATCCCCACTCTTCGCGAGGCTCCGGCCGATGCCGAAGTCGCTAGCCACAAGCTGCTGGTCCGCGCTGGATACATCCGTCAACTGGGCGCTGGAATCTATTCGTTTCTGTTCCTGGGCAATCGCACGACACAGAAGATCATGGGCATCGTCCGCCAGGAGATGGACAAGATCGGCCAGGAGTTCTATCTGCCCACGCTGCATCCGCGCGATCTGTGGGAGGAGAGCGGACGCTGGACCGTGATGGGCGACAACATGTTTCGCCTCAAGGATCGCAAGGGCGCCGACCTTTGCCTGGGCATGACTCACGAAGAAGTCATGACCGATATCGCGCGCAAGGAACTGCGCAGCTACAAACAACTGCCGCAGATCTGGTATCAGATTCAGACCAAATTCCGCGACGAGCCTCGTCCCAAGTCGGGACTGCTGCGGGTGCGTCAGTTCATCATGAAAGACGCCTACTCGTTCGACATCGATGCGGCCGGGCTTGACGTTTCCTACCTCAAGCATCACGATGCCTACTGCCGCATCTTCGACCGCTGCGGCCTGAAGTACATGGTGATCGACGCGCATTCGGGCGCCATGGGCGGATCGCAGTCGCAGGAATTCATGGTGCGCACTCCCGCGGGCGAGGATCAGGTCGTGAGCTGCGAGAAATGCGCCTACGCGGCGAACATGGAGAAGGCGACCTCGAAGCTTGCTTCCATCGAAGATTTGAAGCCCGAGGGCGACGGCAAGCCGCTGCTGGTGCATACGCCGGGGAAAGGCGCGATCGCCGATGTGGCGGAATTCCTGGAGATTTCCGCCAAGCAGGACATCAAGACCGTCGCCTACATGGCGCAGAATCCCGGCAAAGGCAAGGGCAAGGACAAAGACGGAGCGAAGACGCTGGAGCAGCCCGTGGTGGTCTTCCTGCGCGGCGACCACATGGTGAACGAGACCAAGCTGCTCACGCTGGTGAAGGCGAGTCAGCTTCGTCCCATGCAAACCGAAGAGTTGGAGAAATACTTCCAGGGGCCGGCTGGTTACATCGGACCGATTGGCTTGGTGGTGAAGTCCAAAGATACGCTCGGCGTCTGGGATCAGAAGGAACGCCCCGGTGATCCAAAATACGATTCGCGTGCTGTCCATGTCCTGCTCGATGAAGCGCTCGTCGGCCGCACTAACATGATCTGCGGCGCCAACCAACTCGACTACCATTTCAAGAACGTGACTCCCGGCAAGGACTTCCAGTACACCATCGCCGCCGACCTGCGCAGCGTCACCGCCGGCGAAGATTGCCCAAACTGCGGCGCTCCCCTGCGCATCGATACCGCCGTCGAAGTCGGACACATCTTCAAGCTGGGATACAAGTATTCGGAATCGATGGGCGCCCGTGTGCTCGACCGCAATGGCAAGGAGGTCGCGCCCATCATGGGGAGCTACGGGATTGGCATCGAGCGCATCCTGACGGCGGCCGTCGAGCAGAATAACGACGAAAACGGGTTCTGGCTGCCGCCATCCATCGCGCCGTTTGAGGTAGTCGTGGTCGCCACCAACACCAAAGATGAAACCATCCGCACCACCGCCGAGGACGTTGCCCGGCAACTGGAGGCGTCCGGATTCGACGTTTTACTGGATGATCGGGACGAACGGCCGGGGGTGAAGTTCAAAGACGCCGACCTGGTGGGTATCCCCTTTCGTATCAACGTGGGAAAGAAGGTTACCGAAGGTATGTTGGAAGTCGTTCAGCGCTCGACTCGCCAATCCGTGGACGTTAAGATTTCAGCCATAACGGAGTATTTCCAGGAACTGCGCCCGGCCGCTCGCTAACCGGCGGAATGGGCCGGCGCAGGATGGAAACGGCTCGCGACAACTCGCGGCATTAAGACTCGCAACCGGCGATTTGGCGATTGTTTCTTATGGCAACTCTGAAATTAGTCTTCGCTTTGGCCGTCTTCGGGCTGGTCATCCTGGTGGGCATTAAAGTCATCCCACCGTATTTCTCGAACTACGAGTTCCAGGATGCGGTCAAGACCGAAGCCCTGCAATCAACCTACACCTCGCGCTCGGAAGAGGACATTCGCACGGCCATCATCAAGCAGGCCCACAGTTACGATATCGAGTTGACGGACAAGCAGGTCCATGTCATGCGGTCGGGCAGCGGGATCGGCAACGGCTCGATCGCCATTGAATGCGACTACAGCGTTCCGCTTGAATTGCCCGGTTACTCGACCGACCTGGAGTTCCATGTGTCGTCGAAGAACAGAGGCATTTATTAGAACGGCTGTTAGCTTTTAGCTCTTCAAGCCTCAGTCCTCTGCCCCTCCGCCCTTCGGGGAACGCTGATTGGTTCGATTGACCTGCCCCGGATGCGACGCTACACCTCTTCAATAATGCAAATCGTGTGACGGGTTCAGCGGGGCCTCCGCAGGGGCGGGATCGGTTCGCTTCCCTTTCGGGCAGCGGTTTCCAGAGTTGGGGCGCTGACCGCCAGGTCGGCGGACCAGCAATCGGCAAGAATCTTCCATGTGTCGGCGGGCTGGCGCACCAGGACGATCAGATATTTCCCGCGCTCTTCGCGGCGCTTGCCCATGGCGACGGGAACGAGCATCTTGCAGCGGCCGAGATCGAGAGCAATCTCACCCATCACTTCGACGCGCAGCGATTCCATCTCGACATCGCCCAATCCGGCTTCGAGCAGCGAGACCAGAAACTCGCGGATGGCAGGCAGGCTGCGAACCGGAGCAACACTGGAGCGGATTAGGGTCGCGTCGGCGGCGTAGAGTTCGAGCAGGTCGTCGATGTGTTTGGTATTGCAGGCTTGCGCCCAGTCCTGGACAACCTGGCGGGCGCCGGCTTCGGCGCGGCCGCCGGCCGACTTAGCCGCGGAACCGCCCGCGGAACCGGGAGCACGGCCGCGAGGAGCGGAGGACTGGGACTCGGCAGCGGGCGCGCCGGATGCCGTCCCCTGACTGGGGATGAGATGGTGATAGTGGTGGTGAACGTGATGTTGCGCGCCGGCGCGAGAGTGCAGCGAAGCGGCGGTGTCAGCGGCGGTGGGCTCGGCCGGGATCCCGCACCAGACACAAAAGCGAGCGCCCGCCGGCAGCGCACCTCCGCATTCGGAGCAGGCGGTGCCCGGTTGGCCGGCGTCACCGGCCGCCGCCCGGTCCTGCGCCGCTGGGCTCCCCGAGATGCGGTGGATCGCTTCCACCGCCGCAGCCACAGCCTCGGCATTCGGTTTGGGCCAGCGAAAATTGCCGGGGAGACGCTGAAAAAACTCTTCGACCTCCTTGCCTTCGACGGGACGCTCGTTCCGCGCGTGCGGCTCCGGCTGGTCGGGCTCCAGTTCGTCCCCTTCTGGATCGGGAGGATTTGGATGGTGTGCGCTCACGGCAACCTCATCCTTGACATTGTAGGAGAATTCGCTCCCTAGCGGATGCTGAATCTTACACGCTCTTGGAAATCGGTGGGAACGCGGTCACAGAGCGCGGAACGATAGGACGACAGCGCCAGAAACGGATTGTGCGTAGGGGCAAGAGCCTGCCCTGAGCTTGCCGAATGCCAGTCACCACACGGACAATCGATCGATCTGTCGCACTATTTCAAGCCGTTCTGGGTAAATTTATACGCGGTACCCACATTCTCGGAGGTCAGATAGATGCTGGAAGCCCCCAAGGCGGTGCTGTAGTTGTCGACGATGATGCCACTGGGCCCGCCGTTCACAGTCGCGGTGGTGATCCCGGTATTCCCAGTGGTCTCCGCCACACACCCGCCGGCTTGCCCCGTCCCGGTGCAGTCCTGGGTCAGGCCGAAGAAAAAGAAATCGGTTCCACTAACACCGACATTGGGGTTAAAGAATTCCGTCCATCCCGTACAGCGGGCAGCTGTGGAAGTGAGAAGTTGCTGTGAGAACGAAGGGGATCCATCCAGGATGGGCTGCGTGCCGGGCACCGTGAACCCGAAGGCGTACTGCCATGGCGTGGTATCAGCGAGGCCCGTTCCGCAAAGCCGAATCATTCCAGTCGAGGGATCGTTGATGTAATCGTTGCTCAAAGTGGGATCGTAGAGGTTGAGGACGGTTCCACCGGAGGAGCCCCGGCCGATACGCGCCTTCGCCAACTGCGTCATGCTGGCGGTGTCGGCTTCGACCAGAACGGCGGAAGTGCCGTCATTGGCGCTGACCACGAAGGTTGTGCCGCTGGTGCCATCCACAATCGGCGGGACCACGATACCGGAAGTGGTACCTCCGTTTTTCCCAACCCTGAGGGATGAGGATGCGAGCACGCCCGTCGTGGTTTCGATCTTGTAGAGGACGCCATCACTGCTCCCGACCATCAGCACGCTCCGGCCCGCGTCGAGAACCGGAGGAGTTAGATGGAAGTTGGTATGAACCGTGACCGGCCACGTACCTCCGGCCAAAGCGGGCGTTCCCGTGAAGACGGGGGTAATCTTGTAAACGTTGCCCTTGTCCGAACCCACGTAGACTACATCCGTGGCGTAATCGATCCACGGCGATGAGGACGAGCAGTTGGAGGTTGGGGAGAAAGTCAGGGAAGTCATGGACGCGGGCGTGGGTGCGACTGCGCTTTTGATCGTGCCACCAGGGGCCCAAGTCAAGACATGGAAAATGGCCTGGGGAGAGGTTCCGGGGACGCTTTCCACGAAGGCGATCTTCGTTCCATCCTCGGAAAGCACCGGCGAAGTCGAGATTTTGCCCCCTTTGACCGTGGTGATGTTATAGGCAAACAGTACGTTCGGAGCCGTGCCTCCACAAAACCCGGTGCCGGTGCTGTTGACATAGAGATTGTTGAGGGCAACAAGATTGGCATGGCCTCCGCTAGCCCCCGGAGTGCCGACCGCTACCGTCCCGAACACGACGTAGTCATGGAGGCAATCGGGCGCAGCGGCAGGATCGAAGGAAAACTTGGCCGGATACATGTGCCCGGCAACCTTCGCCCCCAAAGGCAGACTCCAGTCGCGTTGCCCGGAGTCGTTTACGGATGCCGGAAGGGGGTCGGCGCCGTAAGGGACATTTGAATTCGGAGCCTGCCAGCGCTGCATCGCCTGATACAGAATACGCGGTTCCCGGTAAATCAACTCCGGGTGCCGGGCGAGCGCATCGCGGCTGAACACGATATGACCCTGGGACCAGTCTTGCGGAACTCCGGTGTGTCTGGGGGCAGCGGCTTCCTGAGCACACAGGCCCGCCGCCATACTTAAGACGGCGAACCACACCGCCGCACGCATTGCAGTAACACCATAAGGACGCATTGGGTTCACCGCGTTACCTCCGGTTACGATTGGATTGCCGCCATTGTAGCCGCTTTTCGGTCCATCGGCGATAGCCGACTTTAGGTGGCTTGGCCCGCGCACGGGAACTTCGGACCCGATGTTTCAAGCCGGGAACCTTCCTTTGCGCACCCAAGTTAGATACTATCCAACCTAACTGCGATGGTTTCCGGGGGCGAATTTCCGATTCTGAACCGGGTGTGGAACAATAAAGATGTGGAGCAGTAAAGGCGTTACGCAGAGCCCCACCCTTATCCATATCCATCCTCCATGACCGTCACGCCCAACAGCCTTCAACTTGCGCTCCTCTCGGCGGCGATTCTCGGTTTCCGCCACGGGTTCGACTACGATCACATCGCCGCCATCACCGACATCACCAGTGTGCAGACCAATCGCTGGCGCGGCATGCGGCTTGGCCTGCTCTACGCCTTGGGACACGGGGTCATGGTTGCCATACTGGGCAGTGCCGTCATCGTGTTTCAGCTCTCGCTGCCTCACGGCATGGATCGCATCGCCGAGCGGTTCGTGGGACTCACCTTGCTGGTCCTTGGAGTGTATGTTTTGGGATCGCTCTTCAACGGGAACTCCGCGCCGCGCAGCCGCTTTCACCTTATGGCTGGGGCGCTGCGCTGGATCCATTGGAAGATGAAAGGCTACGGTCACAATCACAACGTCCCTCCTCCCACGGACAAGGTGTGGAATTACAGTTCGAAATCCGTGTTGATGATCGGCCTAGTACACGGGCTCGGGGCGGAGACGCCCAGCCAATTGATGATCTTTTTGCTGGCGGCCAATCTTGGTGGAGTCGGCAAGGGTTTTGTTGGCCTGGCGATGTTTATCGCAGGACTCCTGGCAATGAACACGGTGATGACGGCGTCGGCGGTGGGGCTTTTCGGATTCAGTTCGCGGCTGCCACGCTTTCAGTTCATAGTGACCGCGCTTACAGGGATTTATAGCCTGGCGGTGGGTGCGCTCTTCCTGTTGGGGTCGTCGGGACTTCTGCCGGCTCTGGGATGACGCTGTGGGCGGGCCTTCTGGAAGGGGACCGTCGACCCCGGGTCATCATCCCCCGGGCATCATCCCCGGTCATCGTCCTCGTGGCGTCCAGGCTCCATGTAATCCCCAATTGGCAATAATTAGTTCTTACAGAATCGCCGACTTAGTAATACAATGGCCGACGGAAGTTACCCGAGGGGGTATTAGATGACAAATATTTTTAAGGCACTAGTCCGGCTCCGCGAGGAACGCCGGGATGCGCAGAACCAAGTCCAAAAGCTTGGGGAAGCTATTTCGGTTCTCGAAAAGCTGACCCGAGGCGCGGGCTCAACCGCACACGCAGGGGCACCGCATCGGGCCAAGCGTGTTCTTTCCGCAGCAGGGCGCCGGAGAATTTCTCTCGCCCAGAAAGCACGTTGGGCGAAAATCAGACAGGCCAGAAAAGCGGCCTAACAGCCGGGCGGGCTGCAGGTTGCGCGAAACTCTCGCAAGTCTGAAGCCCGCCGGATTTCTCACTGGGCAATCCGATCTTACTCTGCTCGTGATTCCTTCTCTTACGGCAACGGCTTTGCCGGCGTCCCCGGTTTAACTCCCGAGTGTTTTTCGCCTGCGCCATGAGTTCCAGAACCTTGTCCCACTGAATCATTGAGTCACTGAGTCATTGAATCCCCAATGACTCAATACCTCAATGACTGAATGACTCAATCACTCAATCACTCCGGCTAGCTCTTGCCTTTCATCTGGACCTCGGCCATGAGGGGAGGGCATTTCCATCGTTGGCGGAGTTCACGAAGTGACTCTAAGGCCATTGTGATGTCTGTCACGTATTCATATGATGATGATCACACTCATCTGAACGCGTGCTTGCATCTCCTGTAGATTCAATGGCTTGCTCTCCCCACCTTTACAGGCAAGCAGGTTATGACATAGATTGAGGGACCGCCAGTTGAAACCGGTGGAGGTGCTATGTCACGACTTTCCGCGGATCAGACGCAGCCGGCGCAGTCGCTCTCACATAAAACCATGGCAGAAATCCTCCTATCTAACGATCTCCTAGAGGCCCTTCCGGATGCCATCGTCGCCGTCGATCGCGATGGAGTCATTGTGCAGTTAAATTCACAAACGCAAGCGCTCTTTGGCTATGAGCGCGACGAACTGATCGGCCAGAGAGTCGAAATCCTCGTCCCCGAGAGCTATCGCCGCGAGCACCACCATCATCGCGAGAACTTCGCGAAAACGCCAAAGACACGCCGCATGGGAGCGAACATCGATCTCTACGGAAGACGACGCGATGGCTCGGAGTTTCCGGTGGAGATCAGTCTCAGTCCTGTCTCCACGGAAAAAGGGATGTTCGTGCTCAGTGCGATCCGCGACATCAGCGCGCGCAAGCGCATGGAAGAAGAACTGCGCCGGGCGCATGAAGAGCTGTATCAGAGAACGGTGGAGCAACTGGGCGAATACCGGTCCCGGCTGGCCTTGATTATCGATTCCTCGGAGGACGCCATCATCGGCCAGGACCTGGACGGCATCATTACGAGTTGGAACAAGGGAGCCGAGCGCATCTACGGTTACGCGCCGGAAGAAGTCATCGGAAAGAACATATCGCTTCTCGTTCCCCCGGATGAAGCTGCCAACGGACTTCCCGGCGAAAGTTCCGAGATTTTAGAGAAGGTCGCGCGCGGGGAAGGCATCGAGCATCGTGAATCGGTGCGGGTCACGAAGGACGGGCGCCGTCTGGATGTCTCCATTTCCGTGTCTCCCTTGCGCGATGCGAAAGGCGACGTCATCGGAGCCTCCGCGATCGCGCGCGACATGACCGACCAAAAACGAACCGAGAACCAGCTTCACCAATCCCAGAAGATGGAAGCGATCGGCCGGCTGGCGGGAGGAGTCGCGCACGACTTTAACAACATTTTGGGGATCATCAATGCCTGCACCGAATTCCTCCGCGACCGCATCGAACCGGCCGCCGAATCGTCGACATATGTCGAGAACATCAAAAAGGCCATTGAACGCGGCTCCGCGCTAACTCGGCAACTCCTCGCCTTCAGCCGCTCTTCTGCCATCAAGCCCCGCATTCTCGATCTGAACGAGCGGATGAAGGACGTGAGCAAGCTCCTGCGTCCTCTGATGGGAGACGATGTCGAGGTTCTTATTGTTTCCCGATCCCCGTCGGCCGTGGTCGAGGCCGACCCCGGCCAACTCGACCAGATCGTGGTCAACCTCGCGGTGAACGCACGCGACGCCATGCCTCGTGGCGGCAAGTTCATTCTGGAAACGGGCACCGCGAAATTCGACGAGGCCTTCGCCGAACAGCGTCAAGCCATGCCTGCGGGAAAATACGTTGTGCTGGCGATCAGCGATACCGGCAGCGGCATGGATGAAGCTACCGTGTCGCGCATCTTCGAGCCCTTCTTCACCACCAAAGAGGCGGGCAAAGGAACCGGTTTGGGCCTGGCCACGGTCTACGGAATTGTCAAGCAGAGCGCGGGCCACATCCTGGTCTACAGTGAACCGGGACACGGAACGACGTTCAAGATTTATCTCCCGAGCGCGGAGCATAAGATCGGCCTCGGAACCAAGCTGGAAGCGGAGAACGTCGATCCGAAACGGCAGGGGACGACGATCTTGCTCGTGGAAGACGACGAAGTCATGCGCAGCTTGACCAAGAAAGTGCTCGAGGAGCACGGCTATACCGTGGTCGAAGCCAATGACGGCGAGTCGGCGCTCGAATCGGTACAGTCTTATCCGGGGCAGATCGATCTGTTGTTGACCGACGTCGTGATGCGCAGGGTGAGCGGGCCGGAACTGGTGGAGCGCCTGGGTTCCTCTCACCCGGCCCTGAAAGTTGTCTACATGTCGGGCTACACGGGTGAGCTGATCGCGGAACGGGAAGTGTTGAAGCGCGGCGTCACGCTCCTCGAGAAACCGTTCACCCGAACCGCTCTGCTCAACACGATCCAAACGGCGCTGGGGTGAAAGCTGGGGGATCGCATCTTGAGGATCCGAACCCTGGAAATCCGCACCTGTGGGCATTCGTTTGGGACTACTCCCTTGGTCACATAACCAGAGTACTGGTGATGGAGATCACACACCAGTGTGTGAAACCACTCATTGCCGGGCTCTGATCCGATCGGCGGCGGGTCTGACCGTATCTCATCGCATCCAAGCAAACCCCTTATTTTGTTTCGCTTAGAGAACTCAATCGGAAGCCTGGGCCCAGCCTGGGAAGAATGGCCAAGCGCTTGCCAAGGTACCTGTGACCGGAGGCAATTATGCCCACACTAATGCTAGATAACGCCAACGCCCAGAGACTTGCGCCAGAAGACAAAACTTTTTGCGGTCTTTCTCCAGCCGTGGCCGATGCCCTGGAACTGGAAGCACTTACCACGACCTATCCCACGGGAGCGGTCTTGTTCGCGGAAGGCCAGGTGCCGCGAGGTGTGTTCATCGTGCGTCGAGGCCGAGTGAAACTTTCTATTTGTGGGAGCGACGGCCGGACGCTGATTCTACGAATCGTCGAAGCCGGTGGTGCATTGGGAGTCGCCGCGGTGGTTGCAGGATACAAGTATGAAGCCACGGCCGAGACCCAGGAGCCCTGCGAGATCAGCTTCCTGCGACAGAGCGATCTGCTGCGCCTGATGCGCCAGTACGGCGAGCTTGCACTGTGGGTAACTCAGCACATCAGCCAGGATTACGCCTCCACCTGCCGCGAAATCCGCGACCTGATCCTTTCCGATTCGGCCAGCGAAAAGCTCGCTCGGCTGCTGGTAGGATGGCTGGACCAGAACGCCGAAGCCCGAAACCCCAGCCAAATGAAGCTGGCGTTGACGCACGAAGAGATCGGGCAGATGATTGGCACCTCGCGCGAAACCGTCAGCCGGCTTTTCGCGGGCTTCAAGAAACAGCATCTCATCCAGCAAAGCGGCGCGACGCTCGTAATCCCGAGCCGCATTGCCTTGGAATCCCTCATCACCGCCTAACCGTTTCGCAGCCCAAGCACTGCCTGATCGGGCCGGTCCTCCTCCGCCGGCCCGTTCCCTGGGATCCCCCAACTCTACTGCCAGGCACCAAGAAGGCGTCGCAAAAGCACCAGTTCGCCCACATGGTAGGCATTGTGATCGGCAGCGACCAGCGCCTCTCTCAGTATGGTTTGACCCTCACCGTGTGGAATTTTCGCGAATAGGTCAGTCGACTCGTCGGCTACCAGTTCGCACAGCGCATCAAGATCCTTACCAAACCCCCGCACGCTCTGTTCCCAGGCCTTTTCGTTCGGAGGCGCTTGCGTCTGCGGCCAGTATCCGCCCGGAAACTCAGGAGATTTGTGATCGGGCTTGCGCGAGAATTCCAGGATGTCCCACTGCGCGATGCGCAGGTGTTCGAGCACTTCCCAGGGCGAATGCTCGGCCCCTTTGGGCCGCTTGCCTCGCAGATTAACCGGGACATTCTTGACCGCCGCGTCAAAGGCCACGTGAGCATCCCCGCCTTTGAGCATCTTGACCAAATGCTCGCGTAAAGCTTTGTCGTTTGTCATGTTTCTGATTGCTCTCCTTCTTTTGTTTGATAAATTTTTACTTTGTTTTGAAAGGCCGGCTCGATAGCAACGAAACAAATGCTGGCCTCTCACCCCTCGGTTCGTTTCGCCCGGAACTCGCCCTCGAGTTTCCAGGTTTGGCCCTCTGGGTTAAGAGATTCGCCGATCCAGTGAAAAGAATCGTGTGTAATTTCGGTGAATCTCCAGCGGGTTGCGGTGCCATCCGGACGAGCCGGGCGCCCCAGGTAACTCGGTTGCCCCACTCATTCGCGTACTTTGCGAATGAGTGGGCGCTGCGTGCTGCTTTCGTCAGCAAAGCTTTCCGGCGGACGCGCTCGGACCTCCAGTCGCCACTCCTGAAAGTTGATCCGGACCAGACCTCGCTCACCATGAAAATACGCGCGGAAGCTGCTCCATTTCCACTGATCGGGTTGTTCCACGAGTCCGCGCTTCACAGGATTGCGGTGCATGTAGCGCAGCTTCTCGATCCGCTTCCGTTCGCTCCACACATTCAAATCGTAGAAGCGTTTCTGCCACACCGGGTCGGGAGAAGAATTCCAGCGCGCGATCTGGGCCAAGGCAGTCCGTCTTCGGAGTTGGTTCAGGCGCCGCGCAAAACGCTGTTTGACGACTTTCATCACCACCGAGCAGCTTGCGGAAAAAACTCGCTGTTGTCGTTGATTTTGGGTGGCGCAGCGCCGGGGTCCCCAGCACGCCCGGTTTTGGCGTGATGGGGTGGAGGGCTTCAGCGTGTGCGTGAGAACTCGTTTTCGCACAGTCTGGTGGAACCAGGCACAGGAGATTCCAGCCCCGGAGGGGCGTCTGCCAATAGCCCGGCGCTTCAGCGCCGGGAAAAGTGGAAGAAATACGCGAGTCCCGGAGGAGTCTGTGTCATAGCTCGATGGTCATCCGAAAAGTGGACCAGCGATACTGAATAAAGCCGCGAAGCGGCGGAACAGGAAAGCCCGGCACGTAAGTGCCGGGTAGGCGGAAGTGGGATTAATCGAGTCCCGCAAGGGACGGCACCTGGGCTACGACACAGACTCCGGAGGGACGACTGAAGTTCTCACGCACACTCTTCAGCGCTGCGGTAAGTGCATTGTCTTGAATCCGGCTTTAGCCGCTGAGGGAACTGCTTACGCTCAGAAACGACTTTTTCCGCAGCCTGCTAGGGATCGCCCACTTCCGGTTCGGTAATGAGCAGATGAAAATGCTCCGGCATCACGACCTATCCGTGTACGACGAAGCGGTACTTGCAGCGCGTTTCTTCGAGAATTCTTAAGAAAAGGTCACGGCGTCGGGCAGTACGCAATTGGGGTTGGCGGCGGTAGCAACTGCAGGTAATGAAATGCAGGTGCGCGGTGCCATAGTAACGAACCAGTCCCTTCGTCGTCCCGTAAGAGTAGCGACAAGGGTTGAGTTTTTACGGTGATCCCCATACATCCCGATGGTGACGAAACCCACTCATTCGCAAAGTACGCGAATGAGTGGGGCACCCTCAGTTACCTGGGGCACCCGGCACAGGATTTTTGTGATGAAAAAAAAGTCAAAGGCCCCGCCCTTCGCTTCGCGATAGGACGGGCCACCGGCCGACGTCCGGCTATAAGTCTGTGATGGTACGCACACGATTTTTGTGATGAAAAAGTAGAAGTCAGATTGCGGGAGGTGGAGTGGTTTGCGAATTCGAGGCCGACATTGTGATGCCTTTCTTCTGCAGCATCGTCAGGAACATCAGGCCGTATTCGATGACTATATTCCGAAGCACCCGCGCAAATTCCCTCTCCGCTATCAGTGCATGGACCCCTTCATCGCTCAGCAGGGTGTGGATACCCCGCGCAAATTTGTCTTGCTGCGTCGACAGGAACGATTTGTTTTTCAGGAACGTCAGTGTCGGGTCCCACTCGCTAACGACGGTCGTTCCCAGGTCCTTCGCGATCGCTTGGCCGGCGTCGATGTTGAGATGCTCATAAAAGCTACGGATGTGTCCAAGGCAGCTCTTCAAATCGAAGGCGTCGGACGACGCGCGGTAAAGATTTTCCGCTTTAGCGAGAGAAGCGGTCAGGAGAGGATCGAAGCCAAGGCTGGCGAGGAACCCGACTACTTTGGTTTTGTCGCTTTCGATTTCCAGATTCGTATTTTGCTGGAGGATCCCCTTGAGGTAAAAATACCGGGCCTGATTGCATTGCTGGGCAATGGCGTCGATGACCGTGACGATTTCCTCGCCTTCTTTCGAGAAGCCCTGCCGATAATGTGGGTTGTTGACCATCTTTCCTCCGCCCCTCGGTTGCATCGAGGACCAAGTCTGCCGCTCGGCAATTTCGCGTAGATGAGCTAGGGCTTTCGGAAGATTATCGATTTGCGTTCTGCTGAAAAGATTGAAGTTGAGCGAAATCATCTCCTCAATTTCCATCAGCATGATGACAACGCCAGCCGATGGCATTTTCAATTCAAGAGTGGCATCCAGCAGCGCCTGCGCAAATCCGTTCCGAATGCAGAACTCAGCGAGAAGAGAGAGGCTGGATGTCTTTCGGCGCCAGGATGGGAAAGTGTAACCTTCGTTCGTCGGGGCCGCGTCCAGCATCGGTTTCAGCAAGCCAGCGATAAAGGCCGGGCGGTTTTCTGCCGGAAGCTGATTCAAAATCGCCAGCAACAGGTTGAAGTTGACGCTTTCGAATATAAAGAACTTTGGGTTTTCCCAGACCTCGCGGGGCCGTTTCGCTCTCATTCGGGTTAAGGCCGTGACAGCGGCCATGCTGGGCGTATAACCCTGTGCTCCCAACGTGTATTGTTCCAACGCCAATTCGCGTGGCCATTCCTTGGCCACGTACCGATAATTCAGCGTGGGTCTAACACGTTCCTCGTCGAGAATATAAAAAGCGTCCTGCAACGCTTCCGCTAGTTCCATCCAATGAAGATAGCACCCTGAATGCGGAAGAGAATATGCTGCCTGAGGACGGGTGGGCCGTCCTATCGCGAAGCGAAGGGCGGGGCTCTTAGCGTCGCCAGACGGTTGGAAAGATTCCCCACTTTTCGCGTCGGGTTGCGGTCCAGTGCGATTCGATCTCGACTACTCCCTCGTCTCCGGGCACGAGTCAGAGGCAGCGGACAGGAGTGTCCGCTCTACACCAACCAATCCTCCGGACGGGGGCTGGCCCAGCCTTCCGCCGGCACAACCAAATCAGTGGGTGCCCCATCCTTCGCGTCTTTTGCGAAGGGTGGGCGGCAGACAGATTGCACAATAGGCTTTACCTTTCAGCTGCGGAGGGCGGAAACGAAATCTTCCGCCAATCGGCACCGCAGTAGCGATGCAAGCCGCGAAGCAGGACTGGCGTTATGCCGTCTCTCCATCCTCAAAATGCAATGTGTACACTTCTAACGTTTATGTGTACCAGCCGAGCACTTTCCCCCTAAGTCTTTGATCCGAAAATACTTTACAAGTAACTCCTTATTTATCAAAGACCTGACAAAAGACCCCGCGCTAAGTCTTTGAGTTTAAAAGACCGTCACAGGGGGGGCCGAAAGCAGTCGTACCCTTTTGCACAGCCCTCGAATTGCGCGCGCCATGACGAATCCCTTATTCGTCATAGTCATTAGGCAACTCCACCAGACCGGCCCGTCTCAGCGCGCGGAAATATTCCGGCCGCGAATGGCGGTAATGATCGCCCGGGATTTTGCCGTTCAGCCATGCCGTATCCATCGGATAGACCATGGGATCGAAGATCACCAGATAGAAGTGCCAGATAAGTATGGAGAAGGTCGCTAGCAGTGCCTCATACCAATGCACTGCCGTGGCAGCGTCGGTCACCCATTTCGGAAAATGGCGCAGCGTGAAATTGTTGAACCACAGCAGGAAGCCGGAGACTCCCATGACGACCGTGCCCCACAGAAAAGCCCAGTATTCCATCTTCTCCGCATAGTTGAATTTCGCGAATTTCGGCTCCTGTTTTGTGAGACCAAAGTTGTAGCGGAAAACGTGCAGCATGTCGGTTGCATCCTTGATGGTCGGGATCATGGCCCACAGGAACGAGCGGTCACGCTTCTTCAGCGCCAGATGCACGAAGTGGTACAACGTTGCCAGGATCATGACGATGGCTGCAGTGCGGTGCAGCCCGCCGCGCACGCCGACGCCCGACTCCCACAGCAGCAGCGGCTTCGACCACCAACTCTCCGGATACTTCAGCGCAAATCCCGTGAACACCAGCGTGGGAAAGCTGACCATGATGCCCCAGTGCGCAACGCGGAACCACAAGTTCATCCGCAGCACCACCTCGCCGGATTCCCTCCGCGGCTTCCGCCGGACCAGCTTCGACAGCAAGTCCACCAAGTTGTGCAGCAGCATGAAGCCCAGCGTCGCCGGGATCAGCACCCAGTAGGTCCAGCGAATCCACTTCACCACCGGGTGATTCTCGCCGCCGTCGGTCGCCACATGCACGCGCCCGATGGTGAATTTGGCTTCGACCACGCCTTTGTGACACACCCCGCACGTCTTCCGGAGATTGGCGGCATTCACGGTCGAGCGCGGGTCACTCGAACGAAGAATGGAGTGCACGCCATGGCACGAAGCGCAATTCGCCGCCGTCACTTTCCCTTCTTTGATGGCCAGCCCGTGATAGCTCTCGGCGTAGGAAGGCAGACGATCCGCAGGCAGATCGTTGCGCAGGGCCAGGCGCGGATCGCCATGGCACCGCCCGCAGGTCTCGGCGGAGACATTCATGGCATTTAAGGGCGAACTCGGGCTCCTCGGGTCGATAATCAGGTGCTCACCGTGGCAGTCGACGCAGACCGGCGCATCCCGCACGCCCGCCTTGACCGCTTCCCCGTGGACACTCTCGTTGAACTCCCGGGCAATTTCCTGGTGGCATTGCGCGCACGTCTCCGGCACTTTCCAGTGATTGACCTTCGATCGCGTGTCGATGGCGGGATAAATGTCATGGCTGCCATGGCAACTGGAACAGGTTGCCGCCTCCTTGCCGAACGCAACGGCGCGCCCATGAACGCTCTGCTTGTAGGAATCCACCGGATGCGCCACCGGAATTTTGTGGCGCGACAAAAAACCGGGATCGCTATGGCACTTTGCGCAAGTATCCGGCAGGTTCTTGCGAAAAACAGCCGAGTCGGCTTGGCCGGAGGGTTTCACGGCGTGGATGGGACCGTGGCAGGACTCACATTTGGGCGCGTCAGGATCGCCGTTTTTCGCGGCCTGCCCGTGGATACTGGATTTGAGCTCCTTCACTTCCTGCTCATGACAGTCCAAACACTCTCCGGGAATCAAATTTTCGGACGTGGTCAGTTCGTGCACGTTGCCGTGACACGCCGCGCAGGCGGGTTCGCTGAGCCTGGAGTGGACGCTGCCGGGGACCGACTTGGCTTCGTCCGCGTGGCATTTGGCGCATTGCACTTTGGCGATTTTGGCGGGATGCGGAAACTCTTTGATGTCGGTGTGGCAATCCTTGCACCCCAGAACGCCGTGGGCGCTGGCGGCATGTTTGGCCGGGTCGACCGAAATGCTCTTCCCGGCGTCGGACTTCATTCCCGCCTCGCCGTGGCACGCCAGACATTCCTGGTCGGCGGCGAGCAAGGCCGAAGGCACAGCCAAACTCAAAGACAACGCTAGGAAAACCAAACCAACCCGAGTCACGAACAATTTCGACACCCTTCTCCGTAATTCAACCGCCAACCGGCTCTAGCGATACGCGAACAACATCGCGTAGATGATCCACAGCACAATGCTGAATCCCACCGCCAGCGCTGCCCAAGCGAAGGCGCGAATCGTCTGCGTGACGATCGGCTGATAAGCCTCCTCCATCTTCTCCTCGAGCTTCCCACTGGCGACCAGCTCTTCATACTCTCTCGGTTTGTCCCTTTCCAATTCTTCCAGCGGCATGCGCCCGGTGAATACCGTGATGTCCATGGGAAACTTTTCCGGCCGCAAATGGGTATTGAAAAAATGCACGGTAAAGATGAAGCCCGTGGCCAGCAGCGCCTCGTCGCTGTGAATGATGGTGGCGACATTGAGGAACCACCCTGGCAAAAACCGCGTGAAGAACACCGGGAACCACAGCGTGAGGCCGGTGGAACCGATTACTGCGATTCCCCAAAACACGGCAAAATAATCGAATTTTTCCCAGTACGTCCAGCGGCCATAGGCAGGCCGCGGGCCCCGGCCCACAAACCACTTCAGCGTGCCCACGAACTCCGTCAGGTCCCTTCGGTTCAGCATCATGCTGCCCGGTCCCAGCAGCAGCGCGCGCCACGTGCCGTGTTCCCTCTTTTTCTGCTTATAGAGGTCCACCAGATGAGTAACGAAAACTCCGAACATCACCACGGCGGCGGTGCGGTGAATGTAGCCTGCGTTCTCGAATCCCCCGAGCAGATGAGAAAGCACGGCCGCCCATTTTGTGTAGGAGAACTTCAGGGTTAATCCGGTCAGCGCCAGACTCATGAAGCTCACGATCATGCAGATGTGCAGGATCCGCTGCAGACGGGAGAACCGGACAAACTGACGTTTGGCAAGTGCGCTGTTAGGCAAAGGCGGCCTTCCTGCTGACGGATTCTCCAAAACCTGGCCGCTAGGCATTGGTGTCCCCCTTGTCTGCGGGTTTTTCAAGCTCCGCCGCGAATCTCGCTTCCGCGGCACGCAACTCCTGGCGCATCTGGAAAGCACGCGGCAGCCAGAGCAACGTGTGAGCGCCGCCGACCACGAAGGTCACCAGCAGCAGCGCGGTCATCCCCCAGAAGGTGTAGAAGAGGAACGGATACTTTCGCGGGTCGTGGTGGGTGGCGTGCGTCAGGTATCCGGCGAAGCGCCGGGTCGCGCCCGCGTGGCACTTCCCGCAGGTGGTTGCCACGTTAGCCCGGCTGAGGTGCGAGCGCGGATCGGTTACCGCCAGCACGTCGTGAGCGCCATGGCAGTCATAACACTTGGCCGCCTTCGTGTATCCCAGCTTCGAGACCTTCCCGTGATAGGTATCAAAATAGGTCTCGGCGATCTTCTCGTGGCAACGTCCGCATGTAGTCATCACGGTCAGCCGGAAGCTGTTCTCATCCGTGCGGTGGATGGAATGAGCGGTGTGGCAATCGTTGCAAACCGGAAGTGGCTTACTGTATCCGCTCACGCGCTTGGCATGGATGCTGTTCTCGAACTGCTCCTCGATGCCGTGGTGGCACTTGCCGCACGTGTCCGGCACGTTATTGGCGTTGACACTCGACGCCGGATCGCTCCGGGGTAGGATCTGGTGAGCGGTGTGGCAACTGGTGCAGGTCGCCGTCACCGTCAGGCCGTTCTTGAGTAGAGTTCCGTGAATGCTCTCCGTGTAGTTGCCGATAATTTCGTGCTGCAATCCGGTGTAGCGCACCGCAGCCTTCTGGCCCTCGCGGTGACACCGCGCGCAAAGCCCGGGGACATTGACCGCAAAAGTCGATGACTGCGGATCCTGTTTGCCAAGGATTCCATGTGTGCCATGGCATTCCTTGCAGGTCGGGGCGTTCGGATCATTCTTGCCGTTAAGTTGTCCGTGAATGCTGGCCACGTACTGCTTGCCAATTTCTTCGTGGCAGGAAGTGCAGTCCACTTCGTGGGTGATGGTCTCGCAAGGCCGCACCCGGGAAGCGTTGACTTCCGAGTGGCACTGGCTGCAGGCAATTTTGTTGTGGCGCGAATGGCTCACCTCGCCCACGCTGACGTACATGGATTTCCCGTCGCGCGCGCGAAGCAGTTTTTCGTCGGCGTGGCAGCGCATGCAGTCCGCATTGGCCATGCCCTGCGAATAGAAGACGTTCCTGATCTTGTGCGGCTGATGGCAGTCCACGCAGGCCGGCAGCACGTTGGCCTGCTTTTCCCATAGCTCTCCACGAATAATCTTCTGGTGGACGGTTTCGATTTGCGAGTGGCATTTCGTACAGGTGGCGGCGATGTTGCGCCGATTGATCGAGGAAGCGGGATCGGTGTGCGGCAAGATCAAGTGCGGCGTGTGGCAGGTGGCACAGTTCGGGGCGACCGCCAATCCCTTCTTCAGTAACGCCTCGCCGTGGATGCTCTCGGAGTAGTTTTCCAGAATATTGGCTTGGGGGATGGGACGATTGCGCGATACCGGAGTTCCTTCGCTATGGCACCCGCCGCACACAAAGGGCACTTTCAGCGGCGCCACCGCAGACCGCGCGTCCTTCACCGGAACGATGTCATGGTTGCCGTGACAACTCACGCAGCGGGGCGCGAGTGCGTCGCCGCGCGCAATCGCCTTCCCGTGCAGCGAGCGGGCATATTGCTCCTGCTCAGTCGTGTGGCACGTACCACACTTTACCGGCGCCGGCTTTTCGTGCGGGAAATCCTTTCCTTCCAGGTCGGCGTGGCAGCCCGTACATCCCAAGCTGCCATGGATGGAACTGGCAAATTTCTTGCCGTCCACGTACAGCGAAACCGTTTTGCCGGCTCGCGTCGTGGTCATGGACTTGTCGCCGTGGCACGCGAGACATTCCGCCCCCGGCGGGTCGGCGGCAGCTCCCGCCGCGCGTCCCGGCCTTTGCGCAATCAGAAGGAAGAACGCGGTGGCGAGGAGCGGCGCGACTCCCAGACCAGCGCGCCACGTCCGTCGCACAATTTCTGTTTTCGCCATGTCAAACTCTCGAACGTACCCTCAGCGGCTAAAGCCGCTGCTGACAACTCAGTTACCGCAGCGCTGAAGCGCTGCGCCACCCAAAATCAAGCGCAACCTCGCTTACTTCATGCCCACATCGGTGAGCACTTTCGGGTTCTCCTCCTGCACCGCCAGCAAACTGTGGCACGCGGAACAATCATTGGTGATGGTCTGGCCATCGGCACTGGTATGACTGCCGTCATGGCAGCGGAAGCAGCCCGGCGAATCGTTGTGCCCAAGATTGTTCGGGTGCACGCCCCAGGTCACACGCATGTCCGGAAAGACGTTGCGCAGGTAGATCCTCGCCACCTCATCGCCAGCTTGTTCCACCACCGTGCGCCGCGTCTCGTAAATCTGCGGATAATTCGTGCGGTAGAAATTATTGAGCTCTTCCTTAATGCGATGCTCGGCCACGTCGCGCGCGGGATACTCCACCTTGAGGACCTCGACCGCCTTCTTCCGGATGTAGGGAAGCTCCGGGCTGATGCGCCCGAGCGCCATGGCCTTGTCGACTGCGTTGTCCGGCAGGTCGAAGGCGTGCGTGGGCCGGTTGTGGCAATCCACGCAATCCATCACGCGATGCTCTCCCTTGTCCAATTGTTCTTTGGTGGGCTTGGCATCGGTGGAAATGAATTCGGTGGTCTTGCCCTTATCGTCGGTGTAATACACGGCCGGGATCGTCTGCCGCTCGGTGTCGGTCGAAATGTAGCGGATGCGCGCCATGTCGGCGAGGTGCCGCCCGTGGATGCCGACCGAACCCTGCCAGGTGCGGCCGCCAACTTTCAGCAGCAAGACGTCGGTCTGGGGCGTGTTCTTTTCGTCGTCCTTGTAGCTGGTATTCACCAGGAACTTGTCCCCGGTAAAACGCTGGGGCCAGTGACACTGCTCACAGGTCTCGCGCGCCGGACGCAGGTACTTTACCGGTGAGGGGACCGGGCGCGAATAGGTGTGGAACGTCACCGCGAACACCTGCCGCAGACCGGAAAGCTTGGACCGCACAAACCAACCCGCTCCGGGTCCGATATGGCAGGCGACACAGTCGACACGCGAGTGCGGGGAATTTTGATAGGCCGTGTACTCCGGATCCATCACGGTGTGACAAGTTTTGCCGCAGAAGGTCGTCGAATCCATGTACTCCACGCCACGGTACGACGCGGTCGCAATGATGAGAAGATTGAGGATGGTCGCCGCTCCGACGTACTCCAAGGTCCGCCGCACCACGGGCAGCGCCAGGTCGATGGCGGGGAAAACCGCAGGCAGTTCCCCGCGCTCGCGCAGACTTCGCCGTCGGAGCCAGATGCCAAGTGGAATCAGCAGTAATCCGAGCACAAAAATGCCCGGAAGGATCAGAAAGACCAGAAGGCCAATATAAGGATGCGGCGGCCCCGGCAAGAAAATGTCGTAGAACCAGAAGGCGATGGTGGTAAGCGCCGTGCTGGTCGTCACTACGGCGCCGGTGAGTGTGATGGGATTCTGCCCTAGAAAATAAATGGGTTGCGTCCGCTCCCGGATGCGTTCTCGCAGATTCATCGGCAACCGCTACTCCCCTTTCTTCTTCCTTCTATGCGCCACTGACCCAGACACACTTCACACTTGGCCGCGCCACCTTCCGCGGCGTTGGACAATCCCCTAGTCTCGATGGCAAGAAGCGGCCAGAACTATTTCTTAAAGGTGCGGATGTAAGCCACCAGTCCCTTAACGTCTTCCGGTTTCAGACCGGTTGGCGCCTTCATCTTGTTCTTGCCTTTCGCGATGATCTCCGAGAGTTCCGCGTCCGACATCTTCTGCACTTCGGCAGTCGTGAAATCGTGGGCACCCATTGTCTTCCCCACGCTCGAACCTTTTCCGTCAGCACCGTGGCACATGGCGCATTTTGATTTGTAGAGATCGGCTGCGCTTTGCGCATTCGCCGACAGGGAGAGGGTAAGAACAACCGCCAACGCGGCTGCAACGGTCAACACTGCGACGTTAACTTTCTTCATCTGCAAGCTCCATTCGAGTTTGGTTGCCCAATACTGTTGCAATTTTGAACTCTGCTCGGGCACAGGTCCGTGATCCAAGTCACACCTGCTTGGTAATCGCAGAATCCCGGAAAACTATAATCGCAGAACAGGTCAGGCGTCGACTGGGTTCTTCTGGCGGGTCTGAATCGTGACGACCAAGGCTGAACATCAGGTGGTCTCGGCCAGCCACGCGCCTTCTCGGACGAAAACGCGTGATAAGTTCCACGGCATTCGGTGATGCCGATCACAGTGCGAGTCGGGGCGTTCTCAAACCGTTGGCGAGGTCAGGCTATCCCTCAGAGACTCCCGGGGACGATGTCGCGCATACAAAGATCACGCCCGTAACGATAAAAGCCCAGACCATGTATCGCGATTCCGGAGAGGGATAAAGCGCGAAGTGAGCGGCTACAGCGGTCCACACCGGAATCAACAACCCGCGACTTGGCGAAGACCACTTCCATGCCACCAGGCCCAGCAAGGCCCAAATCGCGACTTGGGGAACAATCGTCTCGGCACTGTGGGCAGCCACCCCAAGGTATTGGGCCACGCCAAAGCGAGGGTTAATCTCGGCCGGCGAACTACCTCCCATGAAACTGTATTGAAAAAGGACAGGCCAACTGTAGCTGCCGGAAAAATGGTTGATCAACTCGACGCTGCCTGCGGCAAGCGCGGCGACGACTCCGGCATCCACCAGCGTCATCCTCTTCTGCCACAACAAGTATCCGAGCACGGCGATCACCAGCAAAATGTTATCGGTTCGAATCCATACGGAGACCAGCAAAAGCAGAACACCGATCAGGAGCCGATTCCGCTCAATGGCCCATAGGCCGGCGAGCGAAACCAGAGCCGACAAGCCGTCGGGCGTGCCCAATCTGCCCAAGACAACAACGGCAGACGTCGCCAACAGCAGGGCGGAATACCCGGGCTTTCCCGTCCAGCCGAGCACGACGATGCCAACGCCAAACAGCGACAAGGCAGAGATCAGATTGATGCGGCCCTGAATCGGCAGCCGCGTGAAGGAGGTTGCCTCAATCGCCTTCACGTAGAGCGGCTTGATCGCATACAGCGGCTCGAGTTCTCCCAGATGAGTTGGACTGTCGAGGACACTGCTCCCCTCTGCCCGCTTATTGGAGTGCTTGATGATTGGATATACCACTTCGACGGATTGGTACTTTCCCCGCACCAGTGCTTCGTAGATATATCGGTCGAAATCGTCGGGCACAGGACGACGAAAGCACGCCCAGGAAACGCCCGCGATGAATCCGAGATACAGACAGGTTGTAAAAATGCGCCACGGGCTCATCGGTTCGATGCCGCTTCGCGATTGGACCATGCGGTGTTTGATGGTATCACCGATCGACGCGGAGCCTCGCCGGAATGGTGCTTGTGCCGTTCGTCCTTGCCAGCAAACTTATGGCAGGAGGATGGAAGGAGCCGATTCTACACGCCGGCCGCGCGTCGTGGCAACTATTCGCCCTGCAACGCGGTTTCAAGGAGCCTAGCGACAAGCCCGTCTGGTAAGATCAGCGTGCGTCGCTGGGACGCCTCTTACGCGTGGTTCCGTGGCTCTCGGCTGAATGGGAAGCAAAACTCTCGGGCTCGCAGAAATCTATGGGGGCACTACAGAGGGAGGAAAGCTGAGCGACCTTCACGTTGCGGCCGTGACTGACTCTCGATTCATTCCAATCGCACGCCGGATAGCCAGGCACATCACGCCTGGAGCGCTGCTTCTGCTCTTCCTGACAGGCTGTGTTTACCTGGCGGCTATCCAGCTTGCCCACCTTTTTCTCCTGGACGAAACGGGTTACGGCGACAGCTACGTCCTTTACGACGTGCAGCACTTCGCAAAAACTGGCGTGATTTACCGCGACCTGTCACAGCCGCCTTATCTGCCCGCGCTATACAGCCCAACAGTTGGTATATGTGCTGTATGCTCTGCCGAGCCGGGTCGCCTCTGAGAATCCCTTCTTCGGACCGCGTCTGGCCGCGTTAGCGGCGTTTTTCTTGTGCGTCGGAATGGTGGTCTCGATTGTGCGCGTGCTCATTCCAGCACGCACTGCCTGGCTATGGGGTCTGTTGATAGCAACTTCAATCACAGGTCTTGAAACTTGGCCCCTTCAACTTCGCGGCGATTTTCCCGGCATCTTCTTCAGCCTCGCGGCGATTCGCCTTTTGCTCGTGCGATCCCGGTATGCCGTGCTCTTGGCAGGGCTCTGTGCCGGTCTCGCCACGCAGTTCAAGATCACCTATGTCGCGGCGCTGATCGCAGGGTCGTTATGGTTACTCCTTCGCAGGCGATGGAAGGATCTGACTGTTTTCGTAGCCGCCGGCGCTTCGATTTCCGCCGGCTTGTACCTTCTCTTTTGGCTCCGGGAACCACGGATGATTTCGCAGATGATGGCACTGGCTCCGGGCCTTCGAGACTTTCCCGGGTGCATCCAGCTTCTCTTACGCGCCATCCGGGAGCCGGTGGTCCTTCTGGCTCTTCCGGCTCTGCCGTTAGTTATTCTGCGCCGCTGGCCGCGCAGTCAGCTTCTGCTTCTGTTTGTCCTGGTGTCTTTTGGCATTGCCGCCTTGACCGACATTCAGGCAGGTGGCAACATCAATTACTTCCATGAAGGGTTATTCGCCTTAACTCCCCTGTCGGTCCTCGGCGCCTTTCGACTTATAGTCTGGGGCCGGCAGCGCGCGGCGATCGCGGTGTTTCTAACCGGGCTGATCCTAATCCACTTCTGGCTGGTGGACGCACAGGACCTCTACTTCGCTCGCGCCGATATCAGCCCTTGGAAGATAAAGGCGCAGAATGCGCTGTTCCGAAGAACCGCAGATGCGCTGCGCGGCCAGCACATCTTCTCGACGACTCCCCGCATGGCCTTCTTCGATCCCCACCCCGCGTTAATGGAACCCTATCTCTTGTCGTACCTGCAAAGGCTCGAGCAGGCCAACCCGCAACCGATTGAGGAGCGTATCCGCAGGGGCGAGTTTGATCTCGTGATCACTGCCCAAAACAGCATTCCCTGGCGAGGCATCCCGAAAATTGGGACCGATCTTGGCAACGCCATCGTGGAGGCCTACACACCTTACTGTACCGTCCTCTCAAGCGTGCTGTTCCTGCCTCGCCACCGCCCGGAGGACGCCATCTTGACTCAGAAATTGCACCAACTCGACTGCATACCTTATCACCAGCCGACCACCCCCACTTGGTAGGACAATTCCGCCGAAAACCGCTAGACCCAGCACGATGAGCAAAGCTCCAAACAGGAAAAGCGTTACAAGGGTGGCTTCCCCCCGGAAAGCATCGGCGGGAGTGGTTTTGGCTGGGCTGATAGTTTATCCGCATCAACCACCCAGACCCTTCGGTCACGAAAATAGTCGAGCAACGGTGTCAGGTTCTCGCCCGGAATCTCTCGCGCCCATACCACCTTGGCGTGGTCAATGTCAGCGGCGTTATACACCCATTCCTCGTGGATAAGGTGGTTGGGGGCATAGTGAACCAGCACAAGGTGCTCACCGGGCAGGCTCTCGAGTTGAGCCGCAATTCGCGCTCGCTCGGGCATGTGCGGATTAGTCCAGGAAACACCATGGCGAATCTCAGCCATGGTTTTAGCCATGTGCGCCGGAACCGCGGCGATCGCGAATAGTACGAGCACGCGCGCGAGTCCGATTCCTACCGGCCTCCCGTGGTGCTGCCAATGTCGAAGATGCCGGAGTCCCTGGACAATCAGCGCCAACACCGTAGCCGTCAGCGGCGCTGCATAGTGCTGGGAATAGGGTACTACTGCTGATATCCCGATTAGCGACAACGCCAGTTGCACAATCGGCAGTCGCATCCTCCGGTCGCGCAACAGCCAGCGCAGAGTGAGCAGCGGCGCGGCCATTAGCATCCCAAAGTAGAATTCGCAAAAAACCCTTATCCGCTGAAGAGCCGAACCTACAAACTGGCTGCGGTAATGGTTGAATTCGGCAGGTTGCTCGTGGTTGTAGTAATCGTCAAACTGCGGATTGGCGAAGTGGATGGGCGGCCGAGCCTGCTGCCACACGAACACCGGCCTAATGAAATGGGCTCGCTCGTTGGCTACGTAAGGGAATAGAAGTGGATTTCCTGTACCCCGCCAGTTGTAGTACCCCATGAAGGCCAGGTTGAGCAGCAGAACAGTCGAGACCGGCAGGACGACTTTCCGCAGGCTTACTCGCCAACCTCTGCTTCGCCCGAGCAACCATCCGCCGAGCACCGCAGCGACCGGCAGGCAAAAAATTAGCCCCTCGACGGGTCGACTGTTCGCCAAGAGGCTCGCGCCCAGGCCTAGCAGCACCGAGTCTCGGGGGCGCTGGTGACGGAATATGCGAGGCAGCGAGCCGAGGACAAGCGCGCCTCCGATCGCGGCCACGGCTCCACCCCAGTAGCTGTTCATCCAGTACTCGAAGACCGCGAATCGTGACATTACCAGCACAGCGCCGACAAGTGCCCAAACCGGCGGGAACCAGCCCTGAAGCATCCAAGCTATCGCCGCGCACATCGCGGCCATGCTCAGCAGTACCCCAATCCAGGGATGACCCAGTATTTGCCCGAATGCCAAAACCGCACCTTGAGCTGGGGGATACTTCGACATGTAGGTCGGATGCTGGTTTACGTGGATCGTGTCCAGGAAAAGCCACATCGGATGCGGCGGGTTGGCAAGCCTTCCGTGAGCGAAGGTATCGGCCGCCAGCAGATAGGTGAATTCATCGTGGGAGATGGGAATAGGTACGGGGATCAGCCACAAGAAGCTGAGTCGCGCAATAATGGTCGCAACAGCGACCGCAAGGATGACCTGACCCTTTCTCGCCGCAAGTCGCCTCCCTGCTTTCTCCGCAGGTCGAAAGAGGTAATCTCCCAACAGCGGTCGATACCACGCCAACAGCAGAGCAACCAACACCACCGCGCCCGCAATGTAAATTAGAAAACCTTCTTTGAGGGAGGGGATCAAGAGTGCGCACACTGCCATGGCGATGATTGGTTGTGGTGTCAAAAATCTCATACTTGCATTGGCACCGTCAATCAGAGTTCTCGCAAGACCCCCGTCAGCCGCTTCGCACGGGAACGCGGCCGTCCGCCTCGGGCACAGCGCGGAATCGAGCGAATTTCTAGTGAAAGAAAGGAAGGTTTCTAATCCCGATCGCGGAACAAGCGGCCAGCACCGGGCCCAGTACGCTGAGACACCACAGCACTCGCCGATCTTCCGGCAGCCAACGTGAGAGCGCAAAGAATGCAAAAGGGAGCGCGGGAATCGCAAAGCGTATGAAGTTGCTGCGAGCCCAAACGAGATAATCGTAAGAGAAGATCGCCAGGAGGTAGAACCCGCAGAATATAGCCTCGGGCAGGTTGGCCCGCCAGTATTCGCGGAGGTCCCGGCCGAACATCGCCACCGCTCCAGCGATCACGAGCGCGATCCAAGAGAAGCTCAGGACCAGATTGGTCCAAGGCGCCGGGATCAGCATGGTGCCCACGATAATGCCGTGAAAGGGCCAGCCGAGCAGGTGTCCGTGAGGCCCGGCGAAGTTAGCCGCTCCGTAGTCGCGGGAGGTATAGCTGTGGACAGTGTGCAATGGGTCTCCGAAATAGTGCGCGAGCGGCCACATGTACAGCAGGCCGATCGCCGCCCCCAGGGCGAGGGCGCCGAGAAATCTGGCGTAGCGCTTCTGGCAGAGCAAAGCGGCGCCGATGCCGACCAGTGCGAAAAACATCAGGGGCCGGACGGTGGTGGCGAGCGAAGCGAGCAAGGCTGCGAACAGAGGGCGCCCTCGACGGTAGCTCCAGAATGCGCCCAGGCCGAGAGCGACCGCGAGAGGTTCGGACCCGCCCAGAAGCGACAGTTGTAACCAGGCGAAATTTGTGAGCGCGAAATAGGCGCCTACCCACGTACCGAACAGACGGGCCACCAGAAGGGTACTAACTACCGACGCCGCGACCGCCACCAGCCAGAGGCTCGATATGAGGGGAATATGCAAAGCCAGCGAGACCGCGGCGATCACATACGGGTAGCCCATAAAGTGCTGGATGTCGAGCCCGCGAAAATCCCAATCCCGGATTGCCGTCGCGACGCTCAGGTACGCGGCGTTGTCCCCGTAACGGAGGAGTCGGCCATGCCAGCCGTGGAAGGCAATTAATGTGGCGCCGAAGAACACGGCGGCAACCGCTCCCAACAGGAGCAGTTCACGCAACCTCGGCGCGCTCCGCCATTTTGTGGTTCGCCTGGTTTCTGGCTTAGGAATGGTCACGGCAAGAATCATAGAGCTGGCCGAATCATACTATCCAAGAACGCGTGGAAGCGCGAAGGTCTGCGGGAAATCGCGACGGCGATCTCCTCGGAAAGCCGAGCCCTTCACGGGTCAAGGAGAGGGCGAGTAGCGCAGCCTGTCGCAACTCAGGCTGTGGACCTGCTCTTCTCGCTCCGATGATGCTAGAATCAGGCAAATTCCCGGTAACAGTCCGCTTTTCTCGGCCCGGCTTGCGGCGGAAGCCAGGCTGGAGTGGAATCTGTGCGCGGGGTGCGGCGCGGCTGTCGCATCACGGTTGTAGAGGCGAAGGAGTAACGATGTCATCGGGGCCCCTGGTTCCACGTAGTAGCGACCCACGAAGTAACGACCTGCGAAGAGACGTTGCACGCGCTGGCGACGGATTGCGCGAACTCCCCTCGGGTGAACCGGCCGAATTTCTGAGACCGATCGGCTCCGCACTGTATAACGTGTTGCCGACCCAGGAATCCACGCTGCGCGAATACTTGCGCGTTCTGATCAAGCGCAAGTGGATGGTGATCGGGGTGGTGGCGGGGATCTTCATGGTGGTCGCCGTGGCCAGCCTGCGCCAAACTCCCGTCTACGAAGCCGCGGGCCAAATCGTCGTCAACAAGGCCGATTCGAACCTGATTACCTTCAAAGACTCGGGGCCGGTGATCGACTACTACGACCCCAGCGATCTGGATACCGAGGTCCGCATCCTGCAGAGCGATCTGCTGGCGCTGCAGGTCATCCGGCAACTCAACTCTGGATAAGCGTCCCGAGTTCGGCGGTTATTCCGATCCGGCACAACCCAACCTGGTCGCCGATCCGCTGCAGGCCGATTCCAACCGCATCTCGGCTTTGCTGGGCAGTTTTCGCGGAAACCTCCACGTCGCTCTGATTCCCAACACCCGGATCATCGAGATTCATTACAACAGCACCGATCCTCAGCTTGCCGCCAGCGCCGTGAATACCCTGGCCGCCACTTATGTCGAGCAGAACTTCAAGACCAAGTTCGAATCCACCATGCAAGCCTCCGACTGGCTTTCCAGACAACTGGTCGATTTGCAGATGAAAGTGGAAACCTCGCAGGAGAAGCTCGTGCGCTACCAGAAGGAGCACGAGATTCTTGGGACGGACGAAAAGACGAACATCATCACCGAAAAGCTCGGCGAACTGAACAAAGAAATGACGGACGCCGAATCCGACCGCATGCAGAAAGAAGCCGTCTATCGCCAGACCCAGTCGACGATCCGGCGGCCGTCGCGGCAGCCATCGTTTCCGATACCTCGGGGAAGGCGAACGATCTAAGTTCCGCTCTTCTGGACAAATTGCGCGAGCAGCAGGCCAGCCTCAGAATCCAGGTTGCGGAACTGAGCACCCAGTTCGGTCCCTCGTATCCGAAAATCGCGCAGATCAATAATCAACTGAAGGAGATCGACCGCCAGTTGCAGTCGGAAACCACCAAGGCTGTCGACCATCTCAAGGCCCAGTACCTTTCCGCTTTGCAGCGCGAAAATATGTTGCGCGGGGCTTTTGATAAACAAAAGCAGGAGGCCAATAAGCTCAACGAGAGCGCCATCGAGTACAGCATCCTGAAGCGCGACGTGGACAGCAACCGGACACTCTACGAGGGACTGCTGGAAAAACTGAAAGAAGCGGGCGTCACTGCGGGATTGCGTTCCAATAACTTCCGCATCATTAACGCGGCGCGTGTTCCCACCTCGCCCAGCGAACCCAACATTCCTCGCAACCTGAGTTTCGCGCTGGTGCTGGGCGTTATCTCCGGCATCAGCTTGGCTTTTTTGCTTGAGAGCATGGACAATACCGTCCGCACCCCCGAGCAGGCGCAAGCTCTCTCCTGCCTTCCTTCTCTCGGCATGATCCCGCTCGGTTCCAAGTCCGCCAACTACGGGGTCACGGGCAAGCGGCTGGCTTTGACCGCTTCCCAGGAAGTGGTGGAAACCGTAACCCAAGTGCGCCCCCAGTCGCAGATGGCCGAATCGTATCGCGCCCTACGGACTTCGCTGCTGCTCTCGAATCTGGGAGCGCCGCCGAAGGTCATCATGGTCACCAGCGCGCGTCCGCAGGAAGGCAAAACCACCACCAGCATCAACACCGCCATCGTGCTCGCGCAGAAGGGGGTCCGCGTTCTCTTGATCGATGCCGACTTGCGACGCCCCAGCATTCACAAAACTCTGGGCATGGGCCCGCGCAGCGGTCTCAGCAACGTGCTCACCGGAAGCGCCACCCTCCAGCAGACCGTAGCCACGTCTCCGATCCTGCCCAATCTTTTCATTATGCCCGCGGGTACGCCGCCACCGAATCCCGCCGAATTGCTGGCTTCCTCCAACATGAGGGACCTGCTCGAGGAATTGCGCGAACAGTTCGACCACATCGTGATTGACACACCCCCAACTCTTTCGGTCACCGACGCCGTGGTGCTCTCGCCCCGCGCCGACGCCACCATCCTGGTGATTCGTTCCGGGCAGACCACAAAACAGGCGCTGCGCCGCGCCCGCGACATCTTGACTCAAGTCAATGCTCATGTGGCCGGCGTGCTCCTCAACGCCGTCGATCTGACCTCCCCCGATTATTACTACTACTACGAGTATCAGGGGAAATACGGATCCTACTATCAGGAAGAAGCTCCTGACGCGGGGGACGAAGCGGAACCGAAAGCGGTTTGAGGCAAATGAAGTGATCGGGTGATCTGACCGTCGGGTAATCGGGTCATCGAAGAACTTCTGCGCAGTTGGGTTTCGATGACCCGATCACCCGATCACCCGATGACCCCGATCGTTATATGGCCATTGCACTTTCAAACCGGCGGCGCTGGCAGGTGGCTGTGGGTCTGGTTCTTCTCGCCGGCGTCTATCTCCTTCTTGCGGGCACGGAATTTGCGGCCAGCGTTTTCGCTTCGCGTGCGGAGTTGTCATCCCTGGAACGCGCGGTGCGTCTGGCGCCGGGAAACGCCGACTATCGCCATCGGCTCGGACGCTACTTTGCGTTTGTGGTCGGCGACCCTCAGTCGGCGATCGACAGCCTTCGATCCGCCGTCGCGCTCAACCCCCACGATGCCCACGGTTGGTTCGATCTGGCCGCGGCCTATCAGGTAGCCGGCGATCTCGCGGGCCAGCGTTCGGCACTGGATCGCGCGTTGCAGGCCGAGCCCACCGCTCCCGATGTGGCGTGGGAGGCGGCAAACTTTTTCCTCATCGAAGGCGATATCGATCGCGCGCTGCGCGAATTCCACGTTGTCATCGAGAACGACAATGAATTGAAGGATGCCGCCCTGCGCGCCTGCTGGCGCGTGCGTCCGGACACGGACGCTCTGCTCCGCGATGCGGTGCCGGCCCGCGTCGACTCCCTGATTTCTTTTCTCAGCCTCTTGAGGAGCCAACAGCAAACCGAGGGCGTCATCAAAACCTGGGACCGTCTCGCCCGATTGCGCCAGAAATTCCCGAACCGCTATCTGTACGATCAGGTGCGTTATCTCATCGATGTCCGCCGTCCCGACGCCGCCATGTCGGCCTGGGTGCAAAGCGCGGACACGCTGGGCCTGTCTGCCTATCTGCCCACCGAGGACAACCTGGTGGTGAACGGCGATTTCAGCCTCGACATTTTGAACGGAGGCTTCGACTGGAACTACGTCAATCGGACCGGGGTCCGGCCCTTGCTCGATGCGAGCGACTTTCACCAGGGACGCCGCTCTCTTTCCCTCACCTTCGAAGGCCCCGGGATCAACGACGCGGGGATTGAACAACTGATTCCGGTGCGCGGCGCGACGACTTATGACTTTTCCGTCTACTACAAGTCGGCGGACTTTGAGGGCGCGGGCGGGCCCCAAATCGTTCTGCGCGATGCCTACACGGGTACGCCACTATATGCCAGCGACTCGCTCAACGATGCCGACTTCTGGAAGGAAGTTCACTCCAAGGTTACGACTCCGGACTCCACCGCCCTGCTCCGGCTGGCCATCGAGCGATTCCCGGCCGGCGCGGCAATTCGCGGCAAGCTTTGGCTCGACGATTTCGAACTTTCTCCCGAAATCTCTTCCGACGATTCCCCCGACAATTCCCCAAAAGCTTCCAAGGACAAACCGTGAGTTCCGCCCTGGCCGCGCCGCCTGAACCCGCGCCCGTCGCCAAAGTCTCGCGACCGAGACTTACCAACACCGCGCTGCTGATGGGCGCCAGTGCCGTGCTGTTGCTCGGGCCGCTGGCCTTTGGAGCGGTCGAACCCTGGTCCATTTTTGCCTTGGAGGCGTGCGCCATGTTGCTGTTGGCGGTTTGGGCGTACCGCCAGTGGACCAGTCGGGAACTCAATGTCTCCAGCAACGTACTCTACCTCCCCATGGCCGCTTTTTTTGCGCTCGCGGTGGTGCAGTGGGTGGCTGGAACGACGGCCTACCGTCACGTGACCTACTCTCACTTGCTGCTCTACGCCGCCTACGGCATGCTGGCGTTCGTCGTGACCCAGACTCTGCGCCACTCTTCTCAGTTTGGGCTCATGGCAAAGCTGTTCACGGGTTACGGGGCGGTCGTGGCTTTGTTTGCGGTGTTGCAGGGGATGGCGCCGAATGGAAAGATCTACTGGATCCGGGCCCTGGAGCAGGGTGGCAATATTTATGGACCCTACGTCAATCACAATCATTACGCCGGGCTGATGGAGATGCTCACGCCCTTCCCGCTGGTATTGGCCGCAACTCGGTTTACGAGTGGGAAGCGCAAGATTGCGGTGGCGGCAATCGCCGCCCTGATGGCGGCAAGTATTTTTCTTTCCGGCTCGCGCGGAGGCATGGTGGCGTTCGTCGCGCAGATGGTGGTGCTCAGCGTCCTTCTGCTTCGCAAGCGCGACGGAAGTTGGAAACAGCCCCTCATGCTGGGCGCGTTTCTGGCGATGGTGATTGTCTTTCTCCTCTGGATGGGTAACAACGAACTCACCCAGCGCCTGATCAGCATTCACTCCGAAGCCCATGAAGAAATCAGCGGAGGGGTTCGCCTCACCATTGATCGCGACTGCTTGCGCATGTTGACCAAGCGGCCCTTTCTCGGTTGGGGACTGGGCGCCTTTCCCATCGTCTACCCGGAATTTCGCAGTTTCTACACCACCTTCTTCGTGAACCAGGCCCACAACGATTATCTGCAACTGCTGGTCGAGACCGGCCTGGCCGGATTCTCCATCGCGATCTGGTTTCTGGTGTCGGTCTTCCGCCAGGCAGCGGGCAAGCTTAGGAATAATAGTAATAATAATGACTGGACCGAGAACGCCAGCGGCGCCTTGACGGTGGCCGCGCTGCTCGGTTGCGTGGGGATCCTGGTGCACAGCTTTGTCGATTTCAATCTGCAAATTCCGGCAAATGCCGCGCTGTTTTACGTTCTGTGCGCGATGGCCGCCTCCGCACCGCTCCAGGAGTCGCAGCGCCGCCGCGTGCTTCGCCGCCGCAGTTCGCGGACCGAGCCGACGACCGAGTTGAGGAATGAACCGACGACCGAACCCCGCCCGGAAACCGCGGCGTCCTGAAGGTTCGGCAAAAGTCGTCCCCGCCTCGCTTGAATCCGCCGTCGAGCAGGAACGGTCCCAATCGCTCCGATGCAACCTAGGCGTGATAGACCTGCTCGTGCTGCCGCGCCTCGTACCACAGCGCCAGCTCGACCCGGTTCCACAGTCCCAGCTTGTCGTAGATCAACCGCAGATAATTCTTCACCACGTGCTCGGTGGTGCCCAGCGAATCGGCGATCTCCCGGTTCTTGCAGCCTTCGGCTACGCGTTGAATGATGAGCTGTTCGCGTTCGCTGGGCCCGCGGCGGTTTGCTGTCTCTCCAACCATAATTGCCTCCTATAAAGTAAAGTCGCGAGCTTAACCCGCTTGATGCCCCCCTTGATTCCGAAACGCAGAAACAGGCGGTTGAAATGCGCCTTGACCGTTCTCTCGGCAATGTTCAGATCTTTAGCGATTTCCGAGTTGTCACATCCCTGAAGAAGCAGATCGATGATCTGCCGTTCCCGGGGTCCATCTGGCTGAACTTCTCTTCCATAAGCACTGCACCTCGCCGATCCGACCCGGCCGCTGCAAGTGGCTGAGCAACCAGGTCCCTCGGCACATCTGGATTCGGGTCTTTTACGTCTCATTTTGCATTCACACGGCCAAATCGGGCTGTGGCTGTTAACTAAGTGTGAAAACTTCTGCGGCACGCCCTTTTTTCTTGGAAAACGGCGGTTACTTCCGTCATTGCAGGCACATGCGCACCGCCGGTTTTGCTCAGCGTCTAAGGTGAATCACTTAGTACAAACTTCCCACGTGCTGCCTTCCAAAGAGCATATTTACACAGAAGTGCATCCTCCACTCAAAGGTGCGTGCTCGGCCAGCTCTCACCCCTCCCCTATAATGGGCTGTGGACTTCAAGCTCGTAAGCAACTACAAACCCCAAGGCGACCAGGCGCAAGCCATCGACTCGCTCACCCGCGGCGTCTTCGATCGCGAGCAGCATCAGGTTCTGCTCGGCGTCACCGGATCGGGCAAGACCTTCACCGCCGCCAAAGTGATCGAGGCCGCCAACCGGCCCACCCTCGTCATGGCCCACAACAAGACCCTGGCTGCCCAGCTCTACCACGAGTTCAAGAGCTTCTTCCCGCACAACGCGGTCGAGTACTTCGTCTCCTACTACGACTATTACCAGCCGGAGGCATACGTGCCGGCGGCGGATCTTTATATTGAGAAGGAATCCACGATCAACGACGAACTCGACAAGCTGCGGCTCTCGGCTACACGGTCGTTGTTTGAGCGGCGCGATTGTTTGATCGTGGCGTCGGTCAGTTGCATTTACGGTTTGGGATCGCCCGAGGCTTACTACGGCATGATGCTGTTCCTGGAGAAGGGACAGAAGATCAAGCGCGCGGACATCACGCGCAAGCTGGTTGACATTCTTTACGAACGCACGGAAGGCGATTTTCGGCGCGGGACGTTTCGGGTGCGCGGCGACGTCATCGAAATTTATCCCACTTACGACGACAACGCTTATCGCGTCGAAATGTTTGGCGACGAAGTCGAATCGCTTTCGCAAATCGATCCTTTGTTTGGAACGGTCAAGCAGCGCTACATGCGGCTGCCGATTTATCCGAAGACGCACTATGTGATGAAGGAAGAGACCCGCGCCTCGGCTGTCGCCTCTATAAAAACCGAACTCGCCTGGTGGGAAGCGGAACTGGAAAAGCAAGGGCGCCTGGTGGAATCGCAGCGCATCCATCAGCGCGTGATGTACGACCTGGAAATGATCAAGGCCATGGGTTACTGCCATGGCATCGAAAACTACTCGCGCCATTTCACCGGACGTCTTCCCGGCGAGCCTCCGCCGACGCTGCTCGATTATTTTCCGCGCGACTTTCTGATGTTCATCGACGAGTCGCATCAGACCGTGCCGCAACTCCACGGCATGTATCACGGCGACCGCTCGCGCAAGCAGACGCTGGTCGAATACGGATTCCGTATGCCCTCGGCGCTCGACAACCGTCCGCTTACCTTCGAGGAGTTCGAGCATCGCACCAACCAGCTCGTCTATGTCTCCGCCACACCCGGGCCTTACGAACTTACTAAGTCCGCCGGCGTGGTCGTCGAGCAGATCATCCGCCCCACTGGCCTGATTGATCCGCCGGTCGAGATACGCCCGGTGAAAGGACAGATCGACGACCTGCTGCACATGATCCGCGACCGCGTAGCTCGCAACGAGCGCGTGCTGGTGACCACGCTGACCAAGCGCATGTCCGAGGACCTGGCCGAGTATTACAGCGAAGTCGGCGTGAAGTGCCGCTACATGCACTCCGAAATCGAAACGCTGGAGCGGGTGAAGATTCTGCGCGACCTGCGCAAAGGCGAGTTCGATGTATTGATCGGCATCAATCTTCTGCGCGAGGGCCTCGACCTGCCCGAAGTATCGCTGGTGGCGATTCTCGACGCCGACAAAGAAGGCTTTCTGCGCTCTGCCGGTTCGCTGATCCAGACCATCGGACGCTGCGCCCGCAATCTGAACGGGCAGGCCATTCTCTATGCCGATCGCATGACCGACTCCATGAAGAAGGCGCTCGACGAAACCAACCGCCGCCGCGCCATCCAGCAGGCTTACAACGAAGAAAACGGAATCACGCCTGAATCCATCGTTCGCCCGCTCGACATGACGCTGGTCGCGATCGTAGGCGCCGACTACACTGACCTGACCGGCCCCGAAGCGGAAGGCATCCCGGAGTTCAAGTCGCAGGAAGAATTGAATGCCTACATCGGAAAATTAGAGAGCGATATGCGCGAAGCGGCCAAGCGGTTTGAATTCGAGAAGGCGGCCAAGCTGCGGGATACGATCAAGGAACTGCGAACGAAGGAATTTCTGTTTGCCTGAGGTTGTCGTCGATCGGGCATTCCTGACAAGGTCCGACTAGCTGCATCCGGCACCGGCGTGGGCGGCTCTCTTGCTTTCGCGAACGGCGCCGCTGAGTTCTTTTTCGATCCTGAGTTCTTTTTCGAGCGACGAGAAACGCTGAAAGACTTCGTGCAGCCGCAGCGCCATGTTGCGGATGGTGTCGGCTTCGGCGAGAACGTTGGCGGGCAGTCCGGGCTCTTGCACCATCAGTTCTGCGTTGCCGAGCACGGTGGTGAGAACGTTGTTGATGTTGGTGCGCATCTCCACCATGTAGCGCCCGAGAGTGGCCTCGGCTTGGGCGGCGGCCGAAGCTGTCCCGGCTTCGCGGGCGCGAGATTCGGCCTGGAGGCGGCGAAGGATTTCGCGCCCGACCAGACCCGCGATCGCAGGCCAGAGGCCGGGCTCGCGACGCAATTCGAGAACAGCCCCGTGCAGTTGGTAGAAATCGAGCGAGCGGTCCGGGTGAATGATGATCGCGGGCTTGCGGGCGGCCACGAGCGACTGCCGCAGGACTTGATGCCGGTCTCTGCACAGGGCTTGGCCGCTTTTCCCGTGCGTGTTCTTTTCATCGAACGAGGCGTCGGCAATTGCGAGGTCGTAGTGGCTGCCCTCGAGGTCGCGCGAGAAGCCTTGGTCGAGCACGATGAACTCCGGCCGGCCGGAATGCGTGGCCGAACGCGGCGCGGGTCCCTGGGGCCAAGCCGCGCTTATGTCCCGCGCGAAGGCGGGGTCGCTGGCAAGGATCAGGACGGTCGGGCGTTTTGTGCTCATGGTCGCTTTCTGACTCGGCCAATTAGGACGTCTGATTTCCGGTAGAGACGCGGCTTGCCGCGTCTCCGGCCGCGGCGGAAACGGGGCAAGCCCCGTCTCTACAGGGGACTAGTTCTCCGTACCGGCCCCGGATTTTGCGGGTGCGGCGGCGGCGCGCGCGGCCAGCGGATTCTTGCGCGCCCCGTTCTGCAGCGCGTCGTCGACCGCCGCTCGCAGATCGACCAGCATGCGCAGCGGCTGTCCCGAGGAGTATTCGGCGTGGAACATGACTTTCCAGGACTGGCAGATCATGCGCAAACGCCCGATCGGTTCTTCGGCGGAGAATTGGGCGCGGCGGCAATCGATGGTCGCGACGCCACGGCGCTCCAGTTCGCGCAAGCCGTCCTGGATGGCGTTGAGATCGTCGTGCATGAGACGGAAAAAGATCCGCCGCAGCATGAAGCTGAAACGCGCAAACGCAACCATGGCCGAGGGCTCGAAGTAACCGGCCGCATTCTGCGTCTTGAGCTTGCGCCCTTGTTCGAGCATACCGCTGTGCAGCAGTTCGCTCAGACCGCCGGCAACGCGCCGCCGACTGCAGGATGGTCTCCAGAGAACTCAACCATGCCGGAAGCTTCGGCTGTTGCGGGCCGAGCACCGGCTCCAGCACTTGCGCAACGTAATCGAGGTCGACGTCCGCGTCTTCCATGCCCGAAGGCGCGCACAGCGAAAAATACTGGACCAGCAGGAAATCGGTCTTGTCGCGGTCACTGCCGGACTTCGAAGCCTTCTGCAGGTGATGGGCGAGCAGCTGGCGCAGCACGGCTTCGTTGGCCAGCGGCGTGGTCTGCAGAAACTGGCGCAACTGGTGCACCTGAATTTGCGCGTCGACCTGCTGGAACCAGGCTTCGGCCTGCGCGACCGACTCAGGCGATGGCGACCTCATCGGCGGGGCAGGCGGGAACCTCAATCACAAATTCGCGGACCAGCGCGGCGTATATGGGCCGCAGGGCAGAGAGCGTGGCTTCTTGCTCTTCAAACGAAGGTTGGGCGGATGCAGTCATGATTTCACAATCCAATTGGGAACAGGTTTGAGGAAGCGGGCGGCAACCACGGTCCGTTCCGGATGATATTGAACCGCGACCACCGACGCCTCGGCATGAAGCGAACCGTCGCTGCTTTCGACCAGGACACGATCGCCAAATTCCAGCGGACGATCAATGGCAAACAAGACTTCGTGCGGCGTGCCGAACTCGATCACAGTCTCCTGCAACAAAATGCCGCCGCTTTCGTGAGCGGCCCTGCGGCCATTTCCGTTGCCGTTGCCATTGCCCTGAATGCGGCTGAGCTTGATGGGAATCCGCACCGGGGTGGCTTCGGGAAAGAATTTGGCCAACCGGCTTACAATGTCTGATTCGAGAGCGCGAGCAGTTGCCTGGTTCGGCACAGTGGAACCTCGATCCGGGGGAGGAGGAGCAGCCGAGTCTCCCCTCTTCCTGGTTGGGAAGAGTTGCGAGGAGACTCGCTCTGCTTTATCGCCATTCAGTGGTGCACGAGCGCCGCCAAAAACTTGAAGGTCATGCACCTAAGAGCAAGTGAAAGACGGATAACGAGTTAACAGCATCGCGGCGGGGCGGAAGCGGTCCATTCTCTTGAAATCAGGGATTGGGCGTCTCAGGATGACACAACTGGTCTCAGTTCGAAGGTTGCGCGGAAGAAGTTGTGCCGCACCGCGACGAAAAGCGGTCACCACCAAGGGCACGAAGGATCACGAAGGAAGAAACAATATCGAGCCACACCCAATCCAAATTTATTGCAACGTGGTTGATTGAGGTGGCTCTTCGCGGGCGCCGATGTGGTAACGCTTCAGCTTGCGATAGAGGGTGGCGCGGCTGATGCCGAGCATTTTCCCGGCCAGCGCTTTGTCTCCGTTAACCTGGGAAAAAACGCGCTCGATGGTGGCGCGCTCGATATCTTCCAAGTCGGTGGCGCGGAAGTCAGTGGTGCGGCTGGAGAATTCGCGCGCATCCAGCGGTTCGGCTTGGATTTCCGCGTTCGCGATCGAGGGCGGCAGATCGTTGACTTCGAGGATGCGCTGATCGCCGAGCGCGACGGCCCGCTCCAGGCAATTTTCCAGTTCGCGGACATTGCCCGGCCAGTCGTAGGCCAGCAGAGCCTTCATGGCGTTGCCGGAGACCTGAACGCCGCGTCCGGGAGCGAGGCGCTCCAGAAAGAACGCCGCCAGGATGGGAATATCGGAACGGCGCTCGCGCAGCGGGGGCAGAGAAATGGTGACCACATTGAGGCGGAAGAAAAGATCCTTGCGGAAGGTTCCTTTCTTGTATTCCGCCTCGAGATCGCGGTTGGTGGCGGCCATGATGCGCACGTCCACTTTGACTTTTTGATTGCTGCCGACCGGGCGGACTTCTTTTTCCTGAATAAAGCGCAACAGCCGGGCTTGCATCTCCAGAGGAAGTTCGCCTACCTCGTCGAGAAAAATGGTTCCGGTATCGGCCGATTGCAGCAGGCCCTGCTTCGAACGAAGAGCGCCGGTGAAAGCTCCTTTTTCGTAGCCGAACAATTCGCTTTCGATCAGCGTGGGGACGAGCGATCCGCAGTCGACAGCGACAAAGGGGCGGCTGGCCAGGTTGCCGCGAAAATGCAGAGCGCGGGCCACCAGTTCCTTGCCGGTGCCGCTTTCGCCGGAAATCAGGACCGGCGTGCGCGTGTCCTTGAGGCGCGAGATGAGGCGCAGCACGTGCTGAATGCTGGCCGAACTGCCGATGATGCCGTGGACGGCGGTCTCGGTTTCGGAGCGTTCGCGGAGGTAGAGATTCTCTTCCACCAGGCGGACTTTATCGGCCATGCGGCGCAGAAAAAGGCGCAGATCGTCGAGCGGAGCAAAGGGCTTGGCAATGTAATCGTAGGCGCCCAGCTTCATCGCCTGCACCGCGGTTTCAACCGATCCGTGGCCGGTCATGACGGCGACTTCGATCGCGGGGAAGTCGCGTTTGACTTGCTCCAGGAATTCGAGTCCGGACATGCGCGGCATGACCATGTCGGTGAGGACCATGTGCACGGGCTGTTCTTCGAGCAGGGCGAGAGCAGCGTCCCCGCTCTCGGCTTCGAGGCAAAAGAAGCCGAGCGATTCGCCGACGGTCATGCAGAGACGGCGGATGGTCTGCTCGTCATCGACAATCAGCAATCGGATGCGAAAGTCGTGCATCGTCGAATTCTGGTTCGTTAAATTCTGCGTCATCAGGCCGCCTTGCCCATGGTCTGCTCGACCACGGAAATAAATTCCTGCACGCGAAACGGTTTTTCCACGCAGGGCGCCCCGGTGCGGCGCAGCGTGGCAGCGGTTTCCTCGTTGGCGATATCGCCGGTGATGAACACCAGGCGCGTGGCCAGTTCGGGACGATGGGCGGCGATCCAGGCATAGACCTGGGCGCCATCGACGCCGCCCGGGGTGCGCATGTCGGAAACGACGCCGTGAAAATTGCCTTCGGCCAGCAGCCGCAGAGCTTCGGCGCCGGATTCGGTCGGAACCACGGAATATCCGTGGCCCTCGAGAACGGCGCGTACCAAAGCCATGACCGCGGGTTCATCTTCGATCAAAAGCACGGGCGCAGAGGCGGATTTCGTTCCAGTCATATTTCCTGGCTGGTCTCCTAGCTGGTTTCCTGTCTTAGTTCCTGGCTGGGTCATTTTGGTTGGACTCCTGCAACGGCTCCAAAGGAGGCCGCCTCGGATGCTACCGGGAGGCGGACGATAAAAGTCGCTCCTTCAGAGTCCGGGTTGTTGTGACACACAATTTCTCCGCCATGTTCGCGGACAATGCCATAGCAAATACTCAGGCCCAAACCCGTTCCCTTGCCCACGTCTTTAGTGGTAAAGAAAGGATCGAAAATCCGTTCGGGATCGGCGATGCCGACGCCGTTATCGCAAAAGGAAATCTCGACGAATCCGCCGTCGCGGGCGCTCATGATCTCAATGCGCGCCGGGTGGGGAGGATGCTCGCCTTCGCGGACGGCGTCATAGGCGTTGTTCAGGATGTTGAGAAACACCTGCTGCAGCTGGTGGGAATCTCCCATCACATCGGGCAGGGACGCGTCGAGGTGTTCAACCACTTCAATGCCGTGGCTGATGAAGTCGTACGAACGCAGGTGCACGGTACGCTGCAGGATGGAGTTGAGCTGCACCAGCTGGCGCTGCGGCGGCATCTGGCGCGCAAAGCTGAGCAGGTTCTGCACGATCTGCTTGGTGCGCTGCGCTTCCTGCAGAATCACCCGCAGATCGCGCCGCGCGCTTTCGGGGAGTTCGGGATTTTCCATCAAGAGGTCGGTGAATCCGAGGATGGCGGTGAGGGGATTGTTGACTTCGTGGGCGACGCCCGAAACCAACTGTCCGACGGCCGCCATTTTCTCGGCGTGCACCAGCTTGGCGCGCAGCATGGCGGAGTCGGTGACGTCGGTCATGACCACGACGATGCTGCTCACCCGGCCGTCTTCGCCGTTGATCGGGCTCAGATTGACGGAGAACTGGCCGCTGGCGCCGTCGCCGCGAACCAGGGGCAGATCGAAGTTATCGACTTGCTGGCCGCGCGCTACCGCGGCCAGCGCTTCCCGGAGCGCCGCGCGGCGCGGAGGGGCGCACAGCTCGGGAAAAGGATGCTCCAGAATCTGGCTCTGCTGAAAGCCGAGACCGCTCCAGCGCCGGTTGGCATAACTGATCACCCCGTCGGTGTCGGTGACCAGAATCAGGCTCTGGGTATGACTGAGGATTTTGCCGGAGAAATCACGCTCCTTCTGCAACTCGGTTTGCGACTGGCGCAGGCCGGTGATATCGAGCATGAGGCCGCGGTACTGCAGCACGTTGCCGCCCGGATCGCGCACCGCAAAACAGTTGATGAATACGTGAACCGGCGATCCGTCTTTGCGGCGCAGAATTTCTTCCTGATTGCGCAGTCCGCCCTGGCGTTCGAAAAGTTCCGCCAGTTCTTCGCGCCGCCGCGGGGAAAAATAAACTTCGGTGGGAATGTCGAGTTGGATCACTTCTTCCCGGCTGCTGTAGCCGAGGATGCGCACCAGCGCGTCGTTGACTTCCACGAAGCGTCCCTGGGGCGTGGAGACGAAAATTCCTTCCTGAATGTTGTCGAACAGTTCGCGGTAGCGGCGCTCGGCTTCGCGCCGGTCGGTGATGTCCTTGAGCACATGCACGGTCTGCAACTTGGCGCTGCTGGCGGCGTGAATGCGCGAGGTGGAAATCAGGTACGTGCGCTCGAGGACGGGATGTACGTATTCGTCGAGACCCTCGCCGCTGCGGCAGAAAGGGCAGGAGTGCGGCGAAGCGCCGGTGGAAAGCGCTTCGAGCGCCCGCATGTTGACGCCGATCAACTGGTCGGGCGCGATGCCGACAAAATCCGCGAGCGAGCGATTGACGCGGAGAACGTTGTGCTGCTCGTCGTGCACCACGATGAAGTCGCTGATGGCATCGAAGACTTCCAGCCAGTGGCGGTTGGCCTGCTGCATGCGGGTAAACAGGCAGGCATTCTCCAGAGCGATGCTGGCGTGGCCGGCGATGGCGCGCAGCAACTGGCGATCCTCGCTGTCCGGCGGGGCGCCGCGGTCGGCCAGACAAAGCACGCCGACGATTTCTCCCGAGGAGCCCGCCAGCCGGACCAGGGTGCAATCGGTCCACTCCAGAGTGGAGGCCAGCGCGGTTCCCAGCAGCTCGCCGGCAGGGGCGAAGGCGACGTCGGTGGAATATTTTGGCAGGGCCGCGCTGAGCGCCTGACCGAAGCGGCGCAGCAGCACGGGATCGTTGACTTCGGAGGCCTTGGCCTCGGAAACATTGACCTCAGAAGCGTTGACTTCGGAAGCGCTGGCTTCGGCGACGCCGCGGATCAGCACGGTATCCATCTCCGAATTCCGGAAAAGGCTGAGGGCAACGGACCGGCCTCCAAGCAGGCCGGCGGCGCGAACCGCGAAGTTGCGCATGAATTCGGGCAGATGGAGGACGGTGTTCAGTTCGAGCGCGATCGTGACCAGGGCCTCGGCGCGGCGGCGGTGTTCCTCGGATTGGTGCAAGTTGCGGGTCAGTTCAAGTGCGATCGCAACTTGCGCGGCCAGAGCGCGTGCGCGGCGGACGTCTTCGTCGTTGATCGGCCCCGCCTCGACCCGGTCCAGCACTCCGAACATCCCCAGCACATCGCCGTTGGAGCCGACCAGGGGCACAGCCAGAAGTTGCCGAATATGGAAAGCGGCAACGAAATCCAGATTCGCGCCCGGCGTGGTGGCGGCGTCTTCGGTGACGAACACATTCTTTTGCCGCAGCGCGCGCGTCGCTACTCCGTCGTAGAGCGGGATATCGACGGGACGGGCGACCCCGTTCTCCACTCCCCATCGAACATGGAAGGCGGCCTCTTCGAGCAACCCGATGAAGCAGCGCTGGAAGCCCAGGAAACTGCTGGCGCGGACCACCGACGTCTGCATGAACTCATCGAGTTTTCCGGCGGAACCGAGTTCGAAGGAGATCTCGAGAATTTCGTGCAGTTCGTGGGCCTGGGCTCGCGCCATGCCACACAACTCCGCGTTGGCGATCGCGACCGCGCCAAAGCCGGCGAGAGCTGAAACCAGGGTCTTGTCTTCCTCGGTGAACGGGTCGGCGAGACGGGGATAGACCAGAATCGCGCCGTGCGAGCGCGAGGTACGAAACGGCGCAGCGATGAGCACTCCGGGAGGCGAATCTGCTCCGAGATGGGAGGCGCCGTCGATGCTCACCGTAATGCGTTCGCCGGCGGCGATCGCGCGGGTGGCGATCTCCAGCGCAGAGCGCAGCTGGTTCTGCTGGAAACGCGAACGGATGGAGAGCGCGAGCATCGGCGTCTCGGTCGACACCGCCTGCAACTCGAACCGTTTCTCTTGCTGCACGAACACCAGCACGGCGGGCGAATGCAGAAGTACGCGGAGGCGGTCGGCGATGTTCTCCACCACGGCCGCGGTGTCGGGCAAGCCATGCAGCGCGGAGGCGATTTCGACCAGAATGCTAGCGCGCCGGTGCTCTTCGCTGGCAAGCTGCTTCAGGCGAAGGGCCTCGAGGGCCGTGCCCAGTTGAGCCGCCACGATCGTGACTTTGGCGACGGCGTCTTCGTCAAAGCCGGCATCGGGCGCGCTCTGCACGTATGCGATGGCACCCACCGCCTTCCCGGAAACCATCAGAGGCGCGGCCATGGCGGCATGCGCGTGTGCTTCCGCCAGCCATGGATAATGAGCAACATCGAGGCGGTTGGCGAAGAACGCGCGACGCTTGTGAACCGCTTCCATCGCGATGGATGGATCGCCGACGCCATGGCGCAGACCACGAAACGACTTCGCCTGTTCACCGTCGGCTTCGGCTCCAACCAGTTCCCCATCCGCCGAGCAACTCCAAAAATAAGCGCCGCTGGCACGAAAGAAGGCGCGAGTGAGGGCGCAGAAAGACCGGATGAGCTGGCTGGGCTCGCGGCCCAGGAAAGCGGCGCGGGAAAGCTCCAGCAGAAGCTTCTGGAAATCCTCCTCAGACTGAGACCCGTCCCCCAGTTCCGAATTTCGCATGAGTCTTGTCAGCGAACACCATTCTTCGTGCTAAACGTCTGAAAACAATTGGATTACATATCGAACTTACGCTCAATTCTCAAATTGAGTCAAGGGAATAGGAGGGGCGGTGCCAACTTGGGAAATGCCACAAAAGTGATACGGGAAGCGATAAGCCGTCTCAATTTGTGATCGGGAGCCGTCGGGTCATCGGGTCATCGACTGACCTAAACCCGCGCTAGGGAAATCGATATCGATGACCAGATCACATCACCCGATGGCCCGATCACCCGATGACCCGATCTCCTCGATCACTAAAGTAATGGACAGAAGGAACTTTTGATATCCGCCGGGGCGTTCCGTGCACGAATATTAAATGAATATTAAGCGACAAGGAAGGTACTGTGACTTTTCATGGATTGAATCGTGTGATCGCGGTGGGTCTGCTGCTGAGTGGATGCGCCGCGACGAGCGCTCCCGTGGCATGGGGGCAGGAAATCAAGGGACAGGAAACCAATCGGAAAGTGAAGAGCAAGGTGTCCCCGGTGTATCCGGAACTGGCCAGGCGGATGAACATCTCGGGCGTGGTGAAAGTGCGGGTGACGGTTGCTGCCAACGGGTCGGTCAAGGATGCACAGTTGGTGGGCGGGCACCCGGTGTTGGCAAGCGCCGCTATGGATGCAGTCAAAAAGTGGCACTTCGAGACGCGCCCCGAAGAGACAGCCGAGACTGTGGAATTCCGTTTTGACCCGGCCCAGTAGCGGAACGCATGGTCCAAAGTGCAAAGCGCGGCATGAGGAAGGTTGAAGCATGAATATCAGAAAAAAGCTGTACATCAGTTTCGGCATCATTCTGGCGACGGTTCTGCTGCTGCTCGCGATCAACCTGTACGGGGTGCATCGCGAGCATGAAACCAAGGCGGCGGCCCAGAGTTCGATCGAGATGACGGAAGCCACCTCGCTGGTCCGCTTCCAGATGATGCAGAACCGCCTTCATCTGCAAAACTACCTGCTCAGCGGGGACACTCGCGACGTTGACAAAATGAATGATGGCGAACGCCTGCTCGGCGACGCCTTGCGCCACGCCCAGGAACTCGCGAATTCCCCGCAGCAGCGAAGCAGCCTGGAAAAAGTGCAGGGGCTGGAACAGGGATGGGACAGCGATTTCGCCAGTCCGCTGGTCGAGAAGCGCCGCGCCGTCGACGGCGGCAATGCCACCGTGGCCGAACTGCAAATCTTCTATCTGCAAAAAGATCCCAACTCCTGGGTCTCGCGTTCGAGCGACGTTCTCGACGATGTCGACCGGGAGAACCACAAACTGCTGGACGAGCGGCGCCACTCCGATGAACAGGCAGCGACCTTCTCGATTCTGTTTTCGGTGTTCAGTTCCCTGATCGCTCTGGCGGTGGGCGTCGTCATTGCCTACCGGACGGCCACGGGGATCACGGAACCGCTGGGCCGACTGATTCATGTGGCCGATCAGATCGGCCAGTCTGGAGATCTGGAGCACAACATCGACGTTCACGGCAAGGATGAGATCGGGCAACTGGCCCGGACTTTCGACTCCATGGTGAAGTACCTGAAGGAAATGGCCGCGGTTTCCGAAGCCATCGCCGGGGGCAACCTGGCGGTCGAAGTCCGTCCGCGCTCCGCCAACGACACTCTGGCCAACGCTTTCACGCGCATGGTGGAAGGACTGCGCGGGATGGTGCGCAACGTGCGCGATGCCGCCTCGCAGGTGGCCAGCGCCTCCACGCAGGTGGCCAGCGCCTCCGACGAATCGGCCCGGAACAGCCTGCAGACTTCCTCGGCCATCGATGAAGTGACGAGCACCATGCACGAAATGAGCGTGAACGTGCAGAACATGGTGAAGAGCACGCAGACGCAGGCTTCGAGCGTCAGCGAAACCTCGGCCTCCATCGACCAGATGGTGACCTCGATCCAGCGGGTGGCGGATACGGCCAAGGTTCTGCTCGATATTTCCAACCGCTCGCGGGAAGAGGTGCACAGCGGCATCGGCACCATGGAAAAAGCGACCGACGGTCTGAACCGGATCAACACCACCATCCGCTCTTCGGGCGAAATCATCGACGCGCTCGGCACGCGGGCCGACGATATCGGCAAGATCATCGAAGTCATCGACGATCTGGCGGAGCAGACCAACCTGCTGGCCTTGAATGCCGCCATCGAAGCGGCACGTGCCGGCGAACACGGCCTCGGATTCGCGGTGGTGGCGGACGAAGTCCGGAAGCTGGCGGAAAAATCCGCGCAGTCCACCAAGGAAATTTCCGAACTCATCGGGAGCATCCAGAAGGAAGCGCGCAAAGCCGTCGAAAACATGGAGAAGAGCACGACCATCGTCAACGAAGGGCTGAATCTGGGACAGGACCTGAACGCCGCGCTGCGAAAAATCTCCAACGTGGTGACCGAGGTGTACAAGTTCGCGCAGGAAATCGGCGCCGCCACCAACGAGCAGTCCCACGGCTCGTCGCAGATCGCGCGCGCCACCACCCGCTTGAACGAAATCACGCACGAGATCAACTCGGCGGTCGAAGAACAGGCTTCTGGGGCGCAGGCCGTGGTGCAGGCCATGGAGCGCATGCGCGAACTGCTGCAGTCGTCCACGTCGGGGTCCACGGAACTGGCTGCTTCCTCCGATCAGATGTCGAAGATGTCGCGGGGTCTGCTGGAATCGATGGACCGTTTTGCGGTGAACTCGAACGATCGTCCCAACGACAGGACGAACGACAAGTCAAACAACAGCGCGCCGGGATACGGGAACGCCGCCCGGAGCGCGACGGCGGGATCGCGTTGAGGGAGTTCCAACCATGAGCCGGGAAACACATGTCGTGGGCTTCCGGGTGGGCCGCGAGACTTACGGCGTGCCCATCACCTCGCTGCATGAGATCGTCCGCGTGCCCGAGATCACCGCCGTACCGGACGCGCCCGATTATCTCGAAGGCGTCATCAACCTGCGCGGCAAGATTGTCTCGGTGGTTGATCTGCGCAAGCGCTTCGGCAAGCCCTCCACCGGACTGGACCGCCGCAGCCGCATTCTGGTCGTCGAACACCGGGGCCGGCTGGCGGGCATGATTGTGGATTCGGCGTCGGAGGTTCTGAAGATTCCTGAAAGCGAAATCGAAGCCGCGCCCGCCATGATGCAGGCCGGCGGATTGGACTGCGTGACCGGCCTGGGCAAGTACCAGGGACGGCTGATCATTCTGCTCGACATCAGCAAGGTGTTAGCCGCTCCCGAACTTGGGAACGGGCCAGCGGCGGAACAACCGGCGGCGGCCGCCAGCACCAAGGCGGGGACTGGAACAGGAACAGGCAAAAAGACCGCCTCGGCCGGGAAGTAGCCGTAAGAACCGAATCCACATGAACACAAGCGAAATCCCCGCACTCACCGAAGCGGAATTGAAACTCCTGCAGACGCTCGTCTACCAGGAGTGCGGCATGCATTTCGACGATCGGCGCACCCCTTTTCTTCAGGACCGTTTGCAGCGCCGGTTGAAGGAGTGCCAGCTGGATTCGTTCTACAGCTACTATCGCCTGCTCATCAGCCAGCCGGGGAAACAAGAGCTGACCTGTCTGGTCGAAAACCTCACGGTCAATGAAACCAGTTTCTTCCGCAACAAGGCGCAACTGGACCTGTTTCAGCATGACGTGATCGACGATGTTCTGAGGCGCAAGCAGGAGAGCGGAGACTACAGCCTGAGAATCTGGAGCGCCGGCTGTTCCACGGGACAGGAGCCCTACACCCTGGCCATGCTGGTGGCCGATGCCCTGTCGTACCACCATCTGCGCACTCCCAAGCCGTTCGAATCGCCGTTCCCCAAGCCTCTGGTGCCCCCGCCCTGGCGGGTCGAGATCCTGGCCAGCGATATCAACTATTCGGTGTTGCGCGCGGCGCAAGAGGGTTCCTACGTCGAGCACCGGATGGTGGGTGTTGACTATGGCTACCGCTTGCGCTACTTCGACAAGGTGGGCGATCGCTACGCGGTCAAGCCGAACGTCAAGGAGTTGGTGCACTTCGACTTTCACAATCTGAAGACCGAATATCTACCCGATCGCAACGACATTATTTTCTGCCGTAACGTGATGATGTATTTCGACGAAGCCGAGCAGAAGCGGCTGGTCGAAAAGTTTTATCGTTGCTTGAATCCCCAGGGATACCTCTTTGTCGGCCATGCCGAGAGCCTGCTGGGACTGACCAAGAAATTTCAGATGGTGCATCGCAACAGCGGCACGGCCTACCAGCGCGTGGAGGTCAACCAGTGACCTCTCCCCCCGAGGATCGGATGACCGAACTTCGCCAGCTGTTCTTCGAAACCGCGGCCGAACTCGTCCAGAAGCTGAACGACGAGGCCATGCAGCTGGAGAAGTCGCCCGGGGATGCGGAGACGGCTCGCAGCCTGCGCCGGACCGTGCATACCCTGAAGGGGGACTCGGCCGCCTGTGGCTTCCGCGAGCTCAGCGAACTGTCGCACGAGTTCGAGGATGTTCTGACGCTGGAAAACGCGGCGGCTGCGGCTTTGGTTCCCGCGATTGCGTTGCGCGCCGCCGATGTGTTTGCGGCCCTTCTGGAGGCGTATCGCAAGGGGACAAAACTTCCCAGCATCCAGTCCTTGCGCGCCGACATTGCCCGTCTGGCGCGTCCTGACGGCGGGCGGTGCGGTCAAAGCAAAAACGAAGAGGCCAAAAGCAGCCCCGAAACCCAGCCGCTGGTCGGAATACGAGCAACTGGCAATCGCCCGGGCCACGGCGGAGGGCCAGCGGGTTCATCACGTGGTGGTGCAGATCGACCCCCAGTGCGCCATGCCCATCGCCGGACGGCAGATGATCCAGATCGCGCTTGGGGGATTGGGCGAGGTGTTGGCTCTCTATCCGCTCGAAGGCAGTGTCGAGCCGGTGAACCGCGTCGAGGCGGCTCTGGCATCGCAAAAATCGGCGGACCAGATCCGGACCAAGTGCAGCATTCCAACCATCGCGCTGAAAGTCAAAGTCACGCCCCTGCGCGTAACGGCGCCATCGCGCCCGCTCCCGCCGACCCTCGCAGCCAATCCTGAACGCCAGGACGATGACAAGCAGAGGGACAAGGACGAGGTCGCGTCGCCGACGAACGAACCCGCCGAGGCAGCGACCGCTTCGCTCGAGTCGCCGGCGGCCGCGGAGCTGGCGGCGCCCGCCGTGCCCGCCGGCCCGGACAACGTTCTGCGCGTAGATGCGGAAAGAATCGACAGCGTTCTCAATCTGGTCGGTGAACTCATCCTGGCGAAATCGATGTTCCAGCAGACACTGCTGGAATTCGGACAACGCTTCCCGAAAGACCCGTTGCGCGGAAAGTTCTCCGACGCCATGGCCTTCCAGTCGCGGGTTTTGAATGACCTGCAGCACTCGGTCATGAAGATTCGCATGGTGCCGGTCGATCAGTTGTTCCGCCGCTTCCCGCGCATTGTGCGCGACGTCGGGCTGCAGTGCGGCAAAGAAGTGGAGCTGACGATCCGGGGCGGGCAAACCGATCTCGACAAAAGCATTCTGGATTCGATCGCCGAGCCCCTCACCCACATGGTGCGCAATGCCGTCGGCCATGGCATTGAGACCGCCGAGGAGCGGGTTCGCGCCGGCAAGCCGCCGCAGGGTACCTTGCGGCTGGGCGCTTATCACCAGGGCAACCAGGTGGTCATCGAGGTCTCCGACGACGGCCACGGCATCGATTCGGAAAAGGTCCGGCAGCGCGCCCTCTCCCAGGGATTGCTGAAAGCCGACCAGGCCGCCCGTCTGACCGAGTCCGAGACTTTGGATCTGATCTTTAAGCCGGGATTCTCCACCGCCGACGAGATCACCGAACTGTCGGGCCGCGGCGTGGGATTGGATGTAGTGCAGAGCGTGCTCGGGCGACTGAAGGGAACGGTGCAGATCGAAACGGCGCTGGGACGGGGCACCACCTTCCGTCTGCGGCTGCCCCTGACGTTGGCGATTATCCGGGCGCTGCTGTTCCGCGTGGAACAGCGGCTCTACGCCCTGCCGTTGAACGCGGTAGCGGAGATCGCGCGCACGGTCGAAGAAAATATCCATCAAGTGGAGCACTACGACGTGCTGCAACTGCGCAACGACGTGCTGCCGCTGCTCCGCCTCGGCCAAAAGCCCGCGGAGGGGCCGGAAACGGCGCGGCGCAAGGTCTTCATTCTTGTGATCCACAACGGCGAGCGCAAGTTCGGCCTGGTCGTCGACGAACTGGAGGGCGAGGAAGAACTGGTGATCAAGGCGCTCGACGATCAGTCGATCACCACCGACCTGGTGAGCGGGGCTTCGATTCTGGGCGATGGCAGGGTGGTTCTCATCCTGAACATGATCGCCCTGATGGATCGCTTCACGCACGGGCGCGCGGATGCCGCCGGCCCCGGGATGGCGGGTTTGTTGTCGAGTGCCGAACCGGCAGCGGCTGGCGATCGGCGCATCCAGACCGGTGAGGCGCGCGCACGCGGGACGGCAGGGGGCCAGGCATGAGAAAACCCGTGCGGGTCCTGGTGGTGGATGACTCGGCCCTGATGCGCAAACTGATTCCGAAAATCCTGGAACGGGATGACTCCATCGAGGTCGTCGGCACGGCGATGGACGGCAATTTTGGGTTGAAGAAAATCGAGGACCTGAAGCCGCAGGTGGTAACCCTCGACCTGGAGATGCCCGGACTGAACGGCATCGATACGCTAAAACAGATCATGCGGCACTGGAAGTTGCCGGTCATCGTCGTCAGCTCGCATTCGACCGCCGGGGCGTCGATCACGCTTAAGGCGCTGGCGCTGGGCGCATTCGATTTCGTCGCCAAACCGAAGGATGTTGCGGCGCGCATGCCCGAAATTGCCGACGAGTTGATCCGGAAGATCCAGGCCGCGGCGCAGAGCGCGGGCGTGCAGCCGCAGTTCCTGCTGGGGGAGACACCGGGGGGCCGGACCCGCAAACTCCAGCCTCTGGCGCCGACGCACATCGTCGCCATCGGCGTTTCCACGGGTGGTCCGAGCGCCTTGCAGTACCTGTTTTCGCAGCTGCCGGTGGATTTTTCGGGCAGCATCCTGGTCGTGCAGCATATGCCCGACGGCTTCACGGAATTGTTTGCCAAGAGGCTCGACGAGTGCTGCCCCATCCGAGTGAAGGAAGCGCGTCCCGGCGACTTGCTGGTCGCCGGCCGGGCGCTGATTTGTCCGGGGAACCGGCACATGAAAGTGAAGAAATTGCCGCTCGGCAACGTGGCGGTACTGGCCGACGACGCCCCGGTAAACGGGCATCGCCCTTCGGTGGACGTGCTGTTCCACAGCGTAGCCGAGAAGTTCGGGCCGCAAGCCATGGGTGTGTTGATGACCGGCATGGGAGAAGACGGGGCCACCGGCCTGGGCGAGATCATGGCGGCCGGGGGATTCACGGTGGCGCAGAGCCAGGAAACATGCGTGGTTTTCGGCATGCCCAAGGCGGCCATCGAACGCGGCTATGCCATGCGCATCGCGGACCTTCAGGATTTGCCCAGGATTTTGCTGGCACAATGCGAGTCCGAGCGCGGCCGGGGGGATACAGCCGACGGCAAGCGGGCAACCAGTGCCGGAAGTAACTAGAGTTATCTATCGAAGGTAGGTAGATTCGTGATTAAGTGCTAGTTGGGGAGGAGTGTCATGGAAAAATTTGCGCCCGTAAAACGGAGCGAAGACGGACAGCCGGTGCGCTATCTGATCGTGGATGACTCCGTGTTTGCCCGCAAGAACCTGGCCCGGATGGTGGAAACCTTCGGGGGACAGGTGATCGGCGAGGCTGGCGACGGGGTTACGGCGATTAGCGAGTACGACCGGCTCACACCCGACATCGTTCTGATGGATATCACCATGCCGCAGATGGAAGGCATCGAGGCGGCGGAAAAGATCGTGCGCGACCATCCGAGCGCCCGCATCGTCATGGTGTCGTCGGTCGGTTACCAGGAAAACATCGTCGCCGCCTTGCAGCGCGGCGCCCGCCACTTCGTGCAGAAGCCGGTGAAACCCGAAGTTCTCTATGAAGTCATCAAGTACGTCATGCGGGACGATACCGTCACGGCGCTGGGCGCTGGAGCGGGAGCCTAGTCATGCGGATGGAGTTGATTCAGCCCTTCATTAACGCGACCGATGCCGTGCTCGCACAGGGGTTGGACTCGCCCGTTTCCATCGAGAACCTGAGCATGGAAGAAGAGGCGTACCAGCGCAAAGGGATCGCGGCCGAAGTCTGCCTCATGGGCGAGATCGAAGGCCGGATCATCTTTGATGTGGACCTCGGAACGGCGGTGCAGCTAGCCACGCGTCTGGCCGGCGTGGAAGTTTCCGAGACCGACGATCTGGTACGCGAGGCGGTCTGTGAACTGGCCAACCAGATCATTGGCAATGCCGTCACTTCGCTCAACGACCAGGGATTTCACTTTCACGTTCATCCTCCAACCCTGCACACCTCCGAACAGGGGAGCAAAAGCTCGGAAGACACCGAAGCTCTGGTGATGTGTTTCAATACTTCCAGCGGAAACGTCTTCATGAATGTAGCCTTGCGCCACCACTGCCGCCAGGCGGTGGAACGTACGGCCGTCGCGGGATAGAAGAAGTCGTTGGTCGTTGGTCGCTGGTCGCTAGTCGTTGGCCTGCTCGCTCGACACTACAACTCATCCAAACCCGCGAACTGTCCTTACTCTGCGTCATACATTCAAGAAATTGTCATCCTGAGCGAAGCGAAGGACCTGCTGTCTCATGCAGAGACAAAGAAGCAGGTCCTTCGCTTCGCTCAGGATGACAAAATCGGGCTCACGGTCCGGCAAACAGGAACACCGGATTCTGCGGCGGGTTGCTGTAGCGCGAACCGGGTGGGGCCGTAAGACTCCCATTATAGGTGTCGTTGGAGGTATCGATGATGTTGACATTGCCTCCATCGCAACTGGACAGGTAGGCACGGCTACTATCGCCGCCGGCGGCCATCATGAAGCGAAAGCGCGTCGTGGCACAGAAGGGTTCGTAACCGGGAACTCCCGGAATCGTAATCTGGGGAGTTTCGATCGTGTTGGTTGTGGCGTTGATCACCGTCACCTGCGGACAAATTTTCGGAGCAACGCCGCTCCCACCACCAGTGTAAGTGTCGGTAGGACGCGGAGCATTTGCCACCTCAAACGTTCCCCCTCCAACGGAGAGAATCGCAAAGGTACCATTGAAGGCACTCGGATTAGTGAGCTTCGAGGTCACACCTGAGATCGTGATGACCATCCCAGGGAGCAAATCCTGGGCGGGATCCGACTGCAGGATGTAAGTGTAGGTTGTGTGGATCCCATCGGAATTTAACTTTGCATCGGAGATCGTCACGTCGACCGGGAATCTCGCATAAGACCCAACGTAGGCGCGGGAGCGGTCCGGCAAGGCGGCCGCGGCGACGACGGCGGTAATCGCGCTTGGAGTAAACGTCGAGCATAAATCGCCCTGTGCGCGAGTTAACGGCGAGACCGGCGTGATCGTGATCGGGCCTCCCGCAAGGTATTGCGGCGGAGATTGCGAGACATCGACGATCGCAATCTGCGAACCTCCGGGAATATAAAGCCGGTTCGAATTGGGATCGTAAGTCATTGTGGTAGCGTCAGGCACCTGGATCAATGGGTTCGTCGTCTCGGTCAGTGTGTCGGGACCGGCACTCGAAAGGATATTGATGTAGGCCAGCGTCCCGTCTTCCTCCAACACATACACCATCTGACTGTCGGAACGCGCCGACAACCAGACGGGCGGAGAACTCAACGAACCGGTGATGGGCCGCGCGGACGGGCCGACGGTGTTGAAGGCACTAACTGAAAAAGAACACGGAGTCGGCGGGCTGCTGCTGCCACACAGCGTGCCTTTGTTGGCTACGTAGAGCTTGGTGTTATCGGGTGTGACCGCCAGGGCATAGGGGTTGCTCAGGACCGGGGTGTTTCCTGGCGGGGTATAGACGACCGGGATAGTAGCGGACATCGAGTTGCTCGTCGTATTCACCACGCCGACGGATGGAACCACGGTATTGGTGATGGGGTCCGGCACGTAGTTTGGCAACGTCACGTAAGCCGTCGTTTGATTCGGGGCCACGGCCACAAAGTTCGGCGCCGAACTGACCGGCAGGGTGATGGTCGTGGTGCTGTTGATGCTAGTGATGCTGCTGAAGTTTACCTTGGTGATCGAAGGACACACATTAAACACTTGATCATCAACCGTTACCAAACAACCACTAGGCGGAGGGGCTAGTCCCGTCACGGCTTGGTTTACGACCAACGCCTGGCCGGCGGTTTGCTGGACGGCGTGCACGGGAGCGATGCCGATACACAGAGGCGTGGTGCAATCGGCAACGCTCGCGATCGAGTCGCCGGAAACATCGATCACCATGACGCTGCCGGCAACGGTGGTACCGTTATCGCTGATCGCCACCACGGAGTGGGCCGCCGCCGGGTTGGGGAAGGTGGGAGGATTCGGGATGATAATCGGGCGAAACGTGTCGCCACACCCGGTGCAGATCAGATGAAGCAACAGAACAAACCCCAGCCAGAGAAACCGCTTCATTCAAACTCCGTCGAAAAAGTCTAGTCTTACGCGGAATCCGTTATTGTATCGGGAACCGGGCCGCGAGGGGAAATCGGGCAGGCCTTGCCCCCGTTTTGGTGAGAAGCGGGGAGAGGCGAGATTGGTTGCCGGGCAGGGTTCGTAATAGTACAAACGTTGCTGTAGAGACCCGGATTGCAGTCGCTGGTGCGGTGAACGTTGAGTACTCTTCTCCTATAGTGCGGATGCAGTTTTCTTTCGCGACAGTTCCCTTTCTCGCAGCCAAGCAAAGATCACAGGAGTCACAATCAGCACGTGCAACAAAGAACTGACCATGCCTCCAAGAACCGGGGTGGCGAGCGGCTTCATCACTTCGGCTCCGGTGCGCGTCGACCACATGATGGGCAACAGACCCGCCACCACCGTGGATACGGTCATGATTTTAGGACGCAAACGCAAAAGCGCGCCTTCCATCACTGCTTCACGCAAGCCCTGTACGGTAAGCGTACCCATCGCAGCTTTCTTTCGTTCCACCGCCTCTTCCAGGTAGATCACCATCACCATGCCGGTCTGCACCGCGGTGCCGAACAGGGCGATGAAGCCGACCCAAACGGCAACCGAGAAGTTGTACCCCAACAACTTCAGCAGGAAGACTCCGCCGCTCAACGCAAAGGGCACGGCGAGGATCACGTGAGAGGCCTCTTTGAAGGAGTTGTAGGTCTTGTAGAGCAGCAGGAAGACGATCAGGAACACGACCGGGATGACGAGTTCGAGGCGTTTCTTGGCACGGATCTGGTTTTCATACTGCCCGCTCCACTCGATGTAATAGCCGGGCGGCATTTTCACCTGGCGGGCGACGGCGCGCTGCGCCTCGTCCACGAACCGGCCCACGTCGCGCCCCCGCACATTCATCAATACACTCCCGCGTAGCAGTCCGTTTTCGCTGCTGATCATGGAGGGCCCCATCACCACGCCTAAGTCGGCCACTTGTCCAAGCGGAATCTGCGCACCGTTGCTGGCGGTGACCAGCACGTTATTCCGCAGCTGTTCGGGATCTTGGCGGAAATCAGCGGAGTAACGCACTCGCACCGGCAGACGTTGACGCCCGTCAATGGCGGTCGTGAGGTTCTTTCCGCCAATCGCGGTCTCGATCACGTCTTGCACGTCGCCCACATTGATTCCGTAACGGGCGGCGGCTTCGCGGTTCACTTTGATCTCAAGATACGGCGCGCCCGTGATGCGCTCCGCATAGAGATCGGCGACACCGGGAACCGGACGAAGAGCCCGTTCGATTTCAGTCTCCTTCTCCTCGATGGTCGCGAGGTCGTTACCGAAGACCTTCACTCCAACCTGAGTGCGGATGCCGGTGGAAAGCATGTCAATGCGGTTGCGAATCGGTTGAGTCCAGATATTGGTCACGCCCGGCAGGCGCAGCTTGTCATCCAGTCTTTGCAGGATCGCTTCCTTGGTTGTGCCCGCCGGCCATTGATCCTTGGATTTGAAGTTGATGACGGTCTCGGTCATGTTCACGGGTGCCGGATCGATGGCGCTCTCTGCCCGGCCGATTTTGCCAACCACGCTCTCCACCAGCGGGTCTTGCGCAATGATTTTGTCCTGCCAGCGAAGAATTTCGGTTGCCTTGGTGAGAGAGATGCTGGGGTCGGTAATGGGCATGAACAGAGCCGTCTCTTCATCGAGCGGCGGCATGAACTCGGAGCCGATGGTGGTGGCCAGCCAGAGTGCGGAGGCAAAGATCACAACCGCCGCACCGAGCGTCATGATCCTGTGCTTTAAGGCCCAGCGCAGTATAGGTTTGTAAATCATTCCCAGGGCGTGCATGACCGGATTTGCGTCTTCGCGGTGCAGTTTTCCACGGATCAGAAAAGTGCAAAGCACCGGCACCAATGTGACCGCGATTAGGGTGGAGCACACCATGGCGAAGGTCTTGGTGAAGGCCAGCGGGTGAAACATCTTGCCTTCCATGCCGGTGAGCGCAAACACTGGGACGAAAGCAAGAATGATGATGGTCATCGCAAAGAAGATGGGCCGGCCTACTAACTTCGCCGCTTCCAGAGTGATCTGGCCAATCGCCGACTGGTACTCGCCATGTTCTTCGTAATAGCGCTCTGCGTGGCGCAGGACGTTTTCCGTCATCACAATCCCCGCATCGACAAGCACCCCAATCGCAATCGCGATCCCGCCAAGTGACATGATGTTGGAAGAGATGCCGGCATAATGCATGAACAGAAAGGATCCCAGCACCGCCAACGGCAGCGGCAGGGTCACGATCAGAATGCTGCGGAAGTGCCACAGGAAGATCACGTGCGCGAGCGTGACCAGGAGGATCTCTTCCAGCAGCGCCGACTTCAAAGTATTTACTGCATGAAGGATTAAAGTACTGCGGTCGTAAAAAGGAACGATGTGGACACCCTTGGGCAGGCCGGGCTCCAACGCCGCAAGTTTCGCTTTGACGCCGCTGATTACTTCTTGTGCGTTCGCGCCGTTGCGGATGACGACAACACCCCCCACGACATCCTTGCCATCCTGGTCGAGAACGCCACGGCGGAATTCCGGGCCCAAATGAACATTCGCGATGTTGCGGATGTAGACGGGCGTTCCCGCGGTGGCGGTGAGGACGATGTTCTCAAGGTCCGCCGTCGAGCGAATCAAGCCAATTCCGCGGACGGCCATCTCCTGGTCGCTGGCTTCAATGACCTTGGCGCCGACATTGCTGTTACTTCGCTGAACACCCTCGATGACCGTGCGCAAGGGGATGTTGTAAGCGCGTAGCTTGATGGGATCGACGTCGATCTGATACTGGCGTACCCACCCGCCGATGCTCCCCACTTCCGCCACGCCCGACACTGAATTCAGCTGGTACTTGATGAACCAATCTTGCAGGGAGTGCAATGTCCCGCCGTCGTAGGGTCCTTCGACCGTGTACCAGAACACCTGGCCCACGCCCGTAGCATCCGGACCTAAAACAGGTACGACTCCCTCGGGCAGGAAACCTGTGGCCAAGTTCAGCCGTTCCAAGACCCGCGTCCGGGCAAAGTAGGGATCGATTTTGTCCTGGAATATGACGTTGATCATCGAGAAACCAAGTGCCGAGGAGGAGCGCACGTCTCTCACTCCGGCCAGCCCTTGCAGGTTGACGGTGAGGGGATACGTGATCTGATCTTCCACTTCCTGTGGGCTGCGGCCTGCCCAATCGGTGTAAACGATCACTTGGTTTTCACTGAGATCGGGAATGGCATCGATCGGCGTCCTGAGCAATGCCCAGTAACCCCACACCGCCAGCAGCGCGTAACCCAGCAGGATGAGGAAGCGGTTCTTCAGCGAAAATTCAATGAGCCGGTTAATCATGGTTTCTCCTCTTCACTGCGCATTCAGCCTGCCGTGATAGCTGCCCAAGAGTTGCCCGCCGCGGCTGGCATTCACTTCGACATTCCAGGAACCCGCGGCCGGGACCTTGATCGTGCCCACGTAGTCAGAGCCCTTCCATGCCAGGTCGGTTGCGGCACGCATCTCGCCCATGCCCATAGCCGGCATCGCCGGCATGATGAGCGTGACCTTCACCTGCACATCGGTTAGCGGCTTTCCTGAAGCGTCGAGCACAGTCACATGCAGCGTTGCGTTGGAATTGCCGCGAGGTGTCTGCGGGTCGGAACGGAAGCTGAGCTTGATCTGCGAAACGGCGGGCGCTTGTGCCTGGCCTTGGCCAGATTCACCATGATCGAATTCTTTCGATCCGCCATAGAGCCCCCTCATACCCGCCGTGATGCGAGTTTGGGAGTCGATCAGGAAACTGCCCTGGCTGACGATGCGTTCGCCTTCCTTGAGGCCGGCGAGCACGGGGTAGTAGTCGTTTCCTGGTGCGCCGAGTTGTACCTGCCGGCCCTCGAATTCCCCATTGCTTTTGGCCACGTAGACGATCTGGCGCGTACCGGTATCGAGCACCGCGGATCGAGGGATCGCGAGCATGTCCCGCCCCGCGGGTGCGGCGAACTTCACTTGCACGAACATGCCGGGGCGAAGACGCATGTTGGGATTCGGCACCTGGATGCGAGCGGATGCCGTGCGGGTCTGAGGGTTAATGGAAGTATCGAGAAATCCGACTCGCCCGTGCAGCGTACTGCCCGGTAACGAATCGGAAGTGATTTCAACGGACTGGCCGGTGTGCACGGAAGGCAGGTCGGGCTGATAGACATCCGCTTTCACCCAAATCGTGCTCAGGTCGGTGACGGTAAACAGGGCTTCTCCTGCGTTTACGTATTGCCCCTGGGTAACTTTGCGTTCGGTCACGATGCCGCCGACGGTGGAATAAATGGGGAGCTCGATCTGAGGCTTCGCCGATGATGACGATGCGATCTCATCCAGTTGCTGTGGGGTGAGTCCCCAAAGTTCCAGCCGGCGGCGACTGGCGGTTACGAGATCTTCGGCGCCGGAGACGGCTAGAGGCTCGGCGTCAGTGCCTAGGCGCTTTCGGTTCTCCAGCGAAAGTCTGTATTCTTCCGCAGCAGAAAAAACTTCAGGACTGTAAAGGGATGCAATCGTCTGACCACGGCGCACTTGCTGGCCCGTGAAATCAAGGTACAGCTTGTCGATGCGGCCACCGATGCGCGCACTGATCGAAGCCAGTTGCGTTTCGGGCTCGTCCACCTTGGCGACGGCGATCAGAGCGCGTTGCAGGTTACGCCGCCTGACTTCAACCGTTTCGACGCCAATGTCTGAACGCTCTTTCTGGGTTAGCTGAATGTTGGAGAGCGAGGCGTCTGCCTTCTCTGAGGAGGCCGGCTCCGGCGTCGTCTCGTACCGGGGAGCCGGGATTTCTTGCGGCTGGGCCGCGATGCGCTCGGGATGCCATAGCCGCAGTGCGCCGAAGGCGCCGAAGGCCAACCCGAGTCCGAGAGCGAGTCCTGCGCCGAGGATTTTCTTTTCCTTGCGTGTCATTTCACTGCGTGTCATTGCCGCACCTCCGGAGTGATTTGAGGCAGAGAAGCTTGCGGGACACGCGTATCGGATTCATGTCCATCCCGCGTCAGGGGAGCTCCCACTGCACGTTCGAGATCCGCAATTCGCGATTCCAGTTCTGTCGCGGCGCGGTAGTAATCGAGTTCAACTTCGAGAGTCGTGTTCTGGCTGTCGAGCAGGTTGAGAAAATCGGTGCGATCGGCCTGATAGGCAGCGAGGGTTGACTTCAGCGTCGCCTCGGCTTGAGGGCGGAGCGTCTGACTATAAAGATCGACGAGGCGCTTGGCAGATTGCGCGCGAATCAGAGCTTCCTGGATTTCCTCGAAGACGAGCGCGCGCTGATTGTCATACTCGGCGCGCTCCGCCGAGAGATCCGCATTCGCCTCGGCGATTTCCGCGTCGTGGCGGCCGCGGTTCAGCCAGGGCAGCGTGACCGATAGCTCGGCCATATACGTGTTGCGATAACGAGCACCATCCGGCATGAGCATGTAACCCGCGCTGAGGTTGTAGTCCGGCGTGTAGCCCTTTTCGGCAAGCTTGGTACGAGTCTCGCCCTGCCGTACACCGGAGGACGACATCGCCAACTCGGGGCGATTCTCCAAGGCGTTCTTTTCCAGGTCCAAGAGTGCGGGAAGCTTTTGCGGCGGAGAATATTCGCCTTGGACTTCGAGTGCAGATCCGGGGTCCCGTCCCAGCAGCGTATTCAGTCGCGCTCGCGCCAGACCGCCATCCTGTTCGAGCATCACGAGGTGCTCGACCAGTTTGGTGAGAGCGATCTGTGCTTTCAGCACGTCCTGTTGCGGAACGCGTCCGACAACATACTTGATCCGTGCCGACTCCGAGGATTGGCGAGCCAGAGCCGCCTGCTCGTCATGCAGCAGGAGTTCGTCCTGATCCCGGAGCAGGTCGTAGAACGTCTTCCGGACTTGAGCCGTGACGTCGCGTTTTTTGGCCTCCAGTTCCGCTTTGACCTGCTCCACTCCTTCCGCGGCAAGTTGTGTGCGAAGGCCGCGCTTGCCCGGACCGGGCAGTGACTGATTGAACATGAACATGTGTTGCGTCTGGTTCAGGTCCCAGGGCTTGGCGAGTGGCGTGCCCCAGCCGCGATACATGAACTCGGGGTCGCTCAACGACCCGGCACTGCGCACTCGTGTCTCGGCGATTGCGACACGACGAGCCGCCACCCGGATTTCAGGATTGTTGGCCAATGCGGCGGTTTCAAGGTCAGCAAGGCTCATCGGCGGCGTCGACGGCCGAGAGTGCTGATGCTCCTGCGCCAGTAAGCCAGTAACACCAGACCACGGATCTGCAGACAACTGATCGGCAGACAAAAGATCGGCGCCGGCGGCTGGCTCGCCAGCAAAACTGCGCGCGCCGCTGAAGGCGATCAGCAGACAAATACTCAAACGTAGAGCTTTCATTGCTCCTCCGTAAACGATTAAATAAGTCGATGGATAGCGATAAGAGGTGAGGAGGTGTGTCCGCTTCACGCGCACTACCGGCGCAGCAAGGCAGACCACGGCCTCATCTTGGCAAGGAAAGCTGTCTAGATTCTCAGAACGGAATTACCGCCGGGAGACGGTTCGGGAGATGGAGCATGAAGAAATGAAAGGTGGGGGCGCACGGTTACCGCCGGCAAAACCCCTAACGAGGCGACCGGTGGTACCACGGCAATGGCGAGGCGACGAAGCGGTCCGGCAGCCTGCGCCTGGGGAAGAACAGTGTTCGTCGGTCCCTGGGCCTGGCAGCAAGAGTGACTGGCCGGCATCATGGAACTTCCACACTGCCCCGGCAAGTGGTGGCAACATTCGCGTTCCGCGGGAGTCATTGTCGCCCCCGGCAGAACACACGCCATGGCTGGCGTGATGGCCCATAACAGGGCGATCGTCAGCAGCGCGAATGCTCGGGTTCTACTCACCCTCATAAGTATACTGCGTTTTTCTGATTGCTATCGAAATTCATCCGCGTCCGCGCCGTGAGTCAGTTTGAACTTGCTTTGAGTGCACGGCTTTCAGCCGTGCCGTAACTGCCGCAAGATCAATGAGGCCTTAGAGGTTGCGGAAAAAGTCAGGAAGGGCGCAAGAACCTAACCTCGGGCGCCACCGCGCGGACACATTTTCAACCCGCACCCCTCGCAGCCGGCTTCGCTCTTTCCATCGTCATGACCACTAAAGTATTTATTTCTCAAAGACTTGCCGGGAAACGACCGCAAAAACCGACCGGAAATCCGAGCTAACCTATTGATTTATAAATACTTTACTGATAAGTCCTTATTCCTCAAAGACCTGGCCAAACACCAACGCTAAGTCTTTGATTCCAAAAGACCCAATCAAGGGGGGGCAAACCCAGGCTCTGCGCGGAAAGGCTTAACGGCACGAGTAAGCAGGTTGCCGAAAAACTCAAGGTTCGTATCAGGGTATCGCTTTAGCGATACCGCAAGTCCTTCGAAATCAAACGCCCCTTTAGGGGCTGAGCGGCGAAGGTCCACTTTTTCCGCTGCCTCTAAACTCGTGCCTTCCCAAAACCTGCTTGAACTGGAGTCTTTCCGCAGCCTGTTTAGCTGCGGGGGGAATGTGTCTTTCAAACTGCCCACTACCCGCGTCCGCGCCGTGCTTTCTGTTGGCGCTCGCCGGGCATCTCGGTGATCTTCTCCGACCCAGCTGGCTTCTTAGTCTGGGCCAGGCTTTCCTTGAGCGCGGCCATCAGATCCACCACCGGTGCCAGTTTCTTCGGCTGTTCGACGGCCTGGACTTCGCCGCCCTCCAGCTTCGCCTCAATCAGCTTCTTCAGATTGTCCTGAAAAGTGTCGTGATATTTCTCCGGATCCCACTCCCCCGCCAGCGCTTCAATGAGCTGATGCGCAACTTTAATCTCGGCGTCCTTGATCTCCACCTCGGGAGCCCCGAACGATTCCACCTCGCGCACTTCCTCAGCGTAATACATGGTGTGCAGCATTATTCCGCCTTTGTGCGGACGCAGGAAAACGGTGTATTCGCGGTTGTGCATCGTCAGTTTGGCGACGGCGACGAACTCACTCTCCTCCAGAGCCTTGGTCAGCAGCGCATACGGACGCCGCCCCGCTTCTTCCGGAACCATGTAATACGACGACTCGAAATACACCGGATCGACTTCATCCGTCTTCACGAACTCGAGAATTTCCATCGTCTTCGCGGTTTTCGGCTCGATCTTCTTGATCTCTTCCGGATCGATGATGACGTATTCGTCTTTGCGGTACTCGTAGCCCTTGACGATATCGCTGCGCTCGAGGACCTGGTTGTCCGCCGGGCAAATAAGCTGCTGCTTCACCCGATGGTGGTCCGTGCGATGAAGCTGGTTAAACGAAATGCCGCTGCTGCGCGCGCCCGAGAACAGACGCACCGGCATCGAGATCAATCCGAACGTAAGGTATCCAGACCAGACAGAGGCCGCCATAGATGTCACCCTATATAGAGACGAGGCTTGCCTCGTCTCGGATGCTGAAAACTTGTGTTGCGCGCCGCTCTTCCCCTCAGCCCCTAAAGGGGCATCTGATTCCGAAGACTTTCGGCATCGCTAAAGCGATGCCCTGATACGAAGCCAGAATCCTTCCGCAGCCTGAGACGCGGCAAGCCGCGTCTCTACACAAGATCAGAATCCACCCAAGCGTACAGAAGTGTAGCCTAAACGAGGCTGGGGTGGGGAGGGCAGATTACGGACGAATCCAAAGGTCAAGCACTACATGGCGCGGCCGGCCGCCACAGGACACCGAATATAGTGTTATCGACGGTGGATCGTGCAGATCAGCCGTCAGCTCGCAGTTATCAGTTGTCAGTTGTCAGCGAGCGAGATTCTACTGATAACTGACAACTGATAACTGAGAGCTGCCTCTAGCAATGCTGAACCCATTTCTGGCACACGGCTGGGCGTCGTCCCCGGAACGGCTGGCCATCGCCGCCGGGGTGACGCTGGGCTTCGCGGTGCTGGCTCGCGCCCTGCGCGGCGTCAATCGATCCGGAACTCTGGCGGGCGGTCTCGCCTGTTTCCTGCTTTTTGCCGGCGCCGGCCCAGCCGCCTTCGCCACGCTGACCGCGCTGTTTCTGATGACCTGGGTTTCCACCCGCCTGGGATACCGCCGTAAGCTGGCCCTCGGGCTCGCCGAGCGACGGGAAGGCCGGAATGCCTGGCAAGTCCTGGCCAATCTGGCGGCGCCAGCCCTCGGCTCGGTGGTGTTCGGCGCCACTGGAAACCGGCTTTGGCTGGTCGCGGCCGTGGGTGCTCTGGCCGAGGCCGCCACCGACACCGTGGCCAGCGAAATCGGGCAGTATCGCGGTTCCGACGCGCGACTCATTACGACCTGGGAACGGGTCCCCGCAGGCACCGACGGCGGCATCACGATTTCCGGAAGCATCGCAGGCATGGCTGCCGGCGTGGTGATTGCCGCGCTCGCCACGGTGGGCGGGATGCTTCCTCTGGCTCAGCTGTGGATCCCGGTCGTCGCGGGATTCGCCGGAATGCTGATCGACAGCCTTCTCGGCGCCACCCTGCAGCGCCACGGTTGCATCGGCAACGAAACCGTGAATCTCTTCTCCACGCTGGCAGCGGCTGCCCTGGCATATGCCCTCGCGATGAACAATCTCCTGTAGAGACGCGGCTTGCCGCGTCTCGGCCCGGCCGCAATATTTCGGGCGCAGCACGCAGGAGACGGGGCAAGCCCCGTCTCTACAGGAGTTTTTCGGCGGATTACGTTCGCTGCTTGACGCGGTCGAGCAGCAGAAAGACAAAGACGCCCAGCAGGGCATTCGCGATGCCCGACAGGAATTCGTGCGGCCAACTCCACGCCATGTGCAATCCGACCAGGCCGCGCGCAATCATGAAGTAGACCACTTCGTGCACCACGTAGAAGAAAATCGTAAGCAGGAACCGCGCACCGGCATTTTCCACGTCCAGCTTAATACCCAGTGAAGATGCGCCGAATCCCACCACCGTTTTCGAAATTCCGTAGAGCCCGATGGGCTGATGGGTCAGCGCGTCTTGCAGAATGCCGATCAAGCCGCCCGTGACCAGCCCCGCCAGCGGACTGCGCCGCGCCGTCGCGAATCCGATCACGACCAGCAGCGGAAGATCGAAGACCGAGAAAAAATGAATGCGTAGAGGCAGCCACGCCTGCAGAAAGACGGCAGCCAGCGGAATTAGAATCGTCGCCGGAATACTGAACCGGTAGACCTCGACCTGCTCTCCCGATGTGTAAGTAGTGATGGCCACGTTATTGCGGACTATCCTGCACGGGGGGGTGCGGCTTGGGTGCCACCGCAGGCGGCACAGGTTCCGGGGAAACTTTCTTGGGGAAAACTTTCACGGCGTCAGCTCCGCTCACATTCGCCTTCGGTGCAGGGGGTTTTCCTGAGGGAGGCGTCGGCGTGGTTCCGGCGGCAGGTGCGGGTTTCGTGGGCTTCACGGCAGTAGGTGCAGCGCTGCCGGCAGAGGCTGGTGGTGGCACCGCCTTCGGCTTGGCATCGGAACCTGGGGTGGTTGGCGCGGCGCTCTCCGGCGTGGCGCCTTTTTCACCATTTTCCGGCGGCTTGGCAGGAACGCTCGGCAGCCGCTCCGCCAGGATGTCGACAGCTCGCGCTGCGCCGGCCTGGTCGGGCTGGGCCTGCCTCTCGTCAATCTTTGTTACCACCAGCACTTCTTCCAGCCGGCTGAGATCGGCCGCGGGGCGCACACGAATGTTGAGAAACAGATCGCTGCCCGCGCCCACCTTCGTCACTCGGCCCACCAGCAGGCCCTTCGGGAAGATACCGTCTCCGCCGCTGGTCAAGACCATTTCTCCGGGGGGCACGGTTTCGTCGCTCATCACTTTTTCGAGCGTCACTTCACCCGCGGAAGTTCCCTTAAGAATGCCCTGCAACCGCGATTGTTCAAGAATCGCCCCCACCCCGCTGCTCTGATCGTTAATCAGCAGCACCAGCGACGTCGACGGGTACGCGTGCAACACCTTGCCCACAATGCCATCCGCGGTGATCACGGCCATGTCGGGCTTGATACCGTCGTTTTCGCCTTTGTCGATGTAGAGCGAGCGCGACTGTTCGCTGCCACTCGATCCGATGACCTGCGCCGCCTTGGTCTGGGAAATGAATTGTTCCTTGAAGGCCAGCAACGCCTGCAGACGCCGCGCCTGATCGGCGTCCTGGCTGATCCGCACCTGCTCCAGGCTCATGCGTTCAATTTGCGCTTTGAGGTTGCGATTCTCGGCGCGCACGCCGCGCAGGTAGAAGTAGTTGTGCCAGACGTTGCCGGTGGAAGTCTGTACCCATACCAGCATTCTTTCCAGAGGCGTCACCGCACCCACCGCCCAGATGCGGATCAGGCGTGTCGGTTCGCTGTCGGTCGTCCGCCTCACCTGCACGGCCAAGCCAAGCACCTGGGCGAATAACACTCCCACCAACACGATCAGATTGCGGTAGCGTCCGAGGACGTCCATAACAACAGTTCTCAGCTCTCAGTTGTCAGCTCTCAGTAATGAAATTGTCATCCTGACCCTGAGCGTAGCCGAAGGGGAAGGACCTGCTTTTCGCTCGAAGCTCCCCGCTCTACTCGATCGAAATCTTGCGCAGCAGCTTGAAGTCCGAGAGCATTTTGCCGGTGCCGAGCACCACGCTGCACAGCGGATCGTCGGCGATCGAGACCGGCAGTCCCGTTTCCTCGCGGATGCGCTTGTCGAGGTTCTTGATTAATGCGCCCCCGCCAGTCAGCACGATGCCGCGGTCGCTGATATCGGCGGAGAGTTCCGGCGGCGTGCGTTCGAGCGCGACCCGGATCGCATTCATGATGGTCGAAACGCATTCACTCAACGATTCGCGGATTTCGCTGTCGTCCACCGTAATGGTTTTGGGCACGCCCTCGATCAGGTTGCGGCCTTTGATTTCCATGGTCAGCGGCTTGTCGAGCGGATACGCGGAGCCGATCTCCATCTTGATCGACTCGGCGGTGCGCTCGCCCACCAGCAGGTTATATTTCCGCTTGAGGTAATTCATGATGGCCTCATCCATCTGGTTGCCGGCCATGCGCACGGAGCGCGAATAGACGATGCCGCTGAGCGAAATGACCGCGATGTCAGTGGTGCCCCCGCCGATGTCGACCACCATGTTGCCGCTGGGTTCGGTAATCGGCAGTCCCGCGCCAATCGCGGCCACCATGGCCTGCTCCACCAGAAATACTTCGCTGGCCTTGGCGCGATAGGCGGAATCCATAACCGCGCGCTTTTCCACTTGCGTGATTTCCGAAGGCACCCCGATCACGATCCGCGGATGCACCAGCATCTTCCGGTTGTGCGCCTTCTGGATGAAGTAGTTCAGCATCTTCTCGGTGACCTTGAAGTCAGCGATGACGCCGTCTTTCATCGGCTTGATGGCCACGATGTTGCCAGGCGTGCGCCCCAGCATCTCTTTGGCTTCTTTGCCCACGGCTTCGACCTCGCCGGTATTCTTGTTGATGGCCACGATCGAAGGCTCGTTGACCACAATGCCCTTGCCGCGCGCGTAGACCAGCGTGTTGGCCGTCCCGAGATCGATGGCGAGGTCGCTCGAAAACATGCTGAACAGCGAACGCAAATTGTGCGAACGCCCTGCGCCGTTACTGAACCCGTTGTTTGACATAGCTATACTTCTCTTTCCCGGGAATTCGTCTCGCCTTTGGACCTTGAGACTTTGCCGGTTTCCGTGTGAGTCGCTCTCCGCTCGCTGGTTCTGCTTTACGTTTCTTCTATTCTACTTCGATGTTCAAGAACGCAGGGTTGTCATTTCGGCACCGGCGGTTCCGGACATCTCCCTGAACCTCGTCCCGAACATCGAATCCCGCTACTGAATCACCACTTTTTCCTGGTGGGTGTTTACCCCGCCTTTGGAATTCTGCGCCGTGACCGTGACCACGTTCTCCCCGTTCGCCAAGGGCGGCGTGAAATAGTGGAAGGTACCATCGTCGCCGACGATCGGCACTTCCCTGCCGTTCACCATGACGCGCGCTCCCGCCTCCGTCTTGCCCGTCACCTCGATCACGTGCCCATGCTGCACCAGAGGATCGAGGTCGAGCGCCAGGTCGATTTTTTCCTTGCTCTTGACAATGAGCGTAAAACGGTTCTTTTCGCTCTCGACCGATGCCTTGCCCGCCGCAGTGTAAGACTGTATGGACCAATAGTAAGCGCCGGCAGGCAGGCCGGTCACCACCACACTCGGCGTCTCCACCTTACGGTCCAGCAACAACGACGAAAAATAGGGGTTATGCGAAATGCGCAGCCGATATACGGCGGCGTTGGCCATCGGTGTCCAGGCAAACTCCACTTCCTTCGACTTCTCCCCCTCGTTAATGAAAACCGGCATCATGTTTCCCGGTGTAATGGGCGTCGGCGGACCGATTTCCGTGGCCCGTTCCATGGTTTTCGATTCGTTCTGGAAACTCACCTTCTCCCAGCTCGACAGGTGAGCCACTTCTCCATTGCGTTCGACTTCGCCGCTGCCTTTTTTGACCAGGATTTCGTGCTGATCGCCCTTGGGATTATTGTGCACCATGGCCGCCGAATCCGGAGCCAGCGAAGCCTTCGCGCCAGCCACAATCACCTGCGACTTCGAACCCTGCACATAGGTCGCCGTAGTCAGGTCGACCGTGCCGGTCGTGACCGCCACCGACACGCTGGTTTGCTGCTGATCGTTGGCCGAGTTCTCTTCGATTACGATCAACGAATCCTGTTTCACGGTGTAGTTGGTGCCGTCATTGAAAACGATCTTAGCCATGCCCTCCGCGCCGGTCTGCACCACGTCACCTTTTTCGAGTGGCACACTATAGTCGGCGTTGATCCAACTATTGCCATCGCTTTTCCTCACCTTGATCGTGCCATCGAGCGCCGTGAAGTGCGCCTGCTGCGAAACCGACGGGGACGGCCCCTTGAGCGGAGGCGCAAGGCCCGCAACTCTTTCTAGGAAGAGCGATGTGAGACGCCCCGCCGCCTTCACCGTCGAGTCGGTGAATTTCGGGAACGCCTCGTACATGACCGCGACAAAAATCAACGCCGCGCCCAGCAGCGCCATGATCACGCTGCGATACGTCACCGTCTTCCAGGCGACATAGAGTCCCGGCTTATTTTGATTTGACACGAACCCGCGCCAACCTCACTGCAAAATTCTGAGAGTACTGGATCTCTCTCAATCTGTGTCCATCATATCTCTGCCGGTTTGGGTATTAAACTTGGGTCAGGGGGATTAGGGTTACGAAAGTGACCACGCGGAACCGCCCCGCGCCCCCGCTCCCCTGCTTGCCCGTCCTCACCCCGGTTGTTAGCATGGAAGTTCTGCACTATTCCCAGGAGGCTCATATGGCAACCGATACCCTGACCAGCCCGACAATCGCGGGCGGCACCAAGACCAAGGTCTGCAAGAATTTCATTGACGGCGAATGGGTCGAATCCGTCAGCGGACGGACTTTCGAAGACCGCAATCCCGCCGACACCCGCGAAGTCGTGGCCACCTTCCAACGGTCGAACAAGGCCGACATAGATGCCGCCGTCGATGCGGCCAAGCGGGCGTTTGCCAAATGGCGTCTGGTGCCCGCGCCCCGCCGCGCAGAGATGGTCTTTCGCGCCGCCGAGATCCTGATTGAGCGCAAAGAAGACCACGCCCGCGACATGACCCGCGAAATGGGCAAGGTGCTTAAAGAAACTCGAGGCGACGTCCAGGAAGCCATCGACGCCGCCTACTACAACGCCGGCGAAGGCCGCCGCCTATTCGGCCCGACCGTGCCTTCGGAACTGCCCAACAAGTTCGCCATGGCCGTCCGCCAGCCCATCGGCGTCTGCGGCATGATCACGCCTTGGAATTTCCCCATGGCCATTTCGTCGTGGAAGCTGCTGCCCGCCGTAGTCTGCGGCAACACGTGCGTGATCAAGCCGGCGCAAGACACTCCGCTTTCCACCTTCAATCTGGTGAGAGCGCTGACCGACGCCGGCATCCCGAAAGGCGTGATCAACATTGTGACCGGCTTCGGCTCCGAAGTCGGCACGCCGCTGACCGAGCATCCGGTGGTCCGCGCCATCTCGCTCACCGGCTCTTCGGAAGTGGGCAGAATTGTGGGCGCCACGGCCGCCAAGACCTTCAAGCACTGCTCGCTCGAACTCGGCGGCAAGAATCCGATGATCGTGCTCGACGATGCCAATCTCGACCTGGCCATCGAAGGCGGACTCTGGGGAGCCTTCGGCACCACCGGACAGCGCTGCACCGCAACCAGCCGTATCATCGTGCAGAAAGGCGTTTACCGCGAGTTCGTCGAGCACTTCGTCGCGCGCGCCAAGAAAATCAAAGTTGGCAACGGCCTCGACGAAACCGTCGAGATGGGTCCGGCGATCAACGAGAACCAGCTCAAAACCGACCTGAGCTACATCGAAATAGGAAAGTCGGAAGGCGCAAAGCTGGTTACCGGAGGTCATCGGCTCGACCAAGGCAACTATCAGCATGGATGGTTCCTCGAACCCACCGTCTTCACCGACGTCGATCCCAAGATGCGCATCGCGCAGGAAGAAATCTTCGGCCCCGTGGTTTCGATCATCCCCTGCGACAATATGGAGAACGCCATCGAAATCGCCAACAACATCGAGTACGGTCTGTCGTCGTCTCTGTACACCAAGGACGTCAACAAGGCCTTCGCCGCCGTCCGCGATCTCGAGGCTGGCATCACCTACATCAACGCTCCCACCATCGGCGCGGAAGTCCACCTGCCCTTCGGCGGCACCAAGGCCACCGGCAACGGACACCGCGAAGGCGGCATCGGCGCGATTGATTTTTACACCGAGTGGAAGGCTGTTTACGTGGATTACTCCGACAAGCTGCAGAAGGCGCAGATCGATCGGGTGGAGTAAGACAATCTACCGCCGAGACGCAGAGTGCGCCGAGAATTTTTGAAAAGATTGTCCTCGGCGATCTCGGCGTCTCGGCGGTGATTGCGCTTTCGAGTCGAATATGTCTATAACTCAAGCCCGCGAAATCACCCCCGCCGCCCGCCTGGAAAACGTCCGCTACGCCATTCGCGACCTGGCCTGCGTCGCCGACGACGTCGCCCGCCAGGGACACAAGATTCTTCCGCTCAACATCGGCGACCCGCTTAACTTTGACTTCCAGACGCCCGCCCACATGATCGAAGCCGTCTATCAAGCCATGCGCGACGGCAAGAACGGATACTCGCCCTCCTCCGGCATCAAGGAAGCGCTCGACGCCATTCGCGGCGAGGCCGCCCGCAAGGGGATCACCACCATTCAGGATGTCTTCGTCACCTCGGGCGTCAGCGAGACGGTGGATATCTGCCTGGCCGCTCTGCTCAATCCGGGCGACAACCTGCTGACCCCGTGCCCCGACTACCCGCTCTATTCGGCGGTTCTGGCGAAGTTCGAAATCGGACTGAACACTTATTACCTGAACGAAGAAGACGGCTGGCAGCCCGATCTCGACGACATCAAGAGAAAGATCACGCCGCGGACACGCGGCATCGTGCTGATCAATCCCAACAATCCCACCGGCTCGCTCTCGACCCGCAAGATGCTAGAACAGATTGCCGAACTCGCGCGCCAACACAATCTCGTCGTTTTTGCCGATGAGATTTACGACAAACTGATAATCGACGACGACGCGCACGTTGCCATGGCCTCCGTCGCGCCCGACGTGCCGGTCATCACCTTCGGAGGACTGTCCAAGAATTACCTCGCTCCCGGATGGCGTATCGGATGGGGCATTGCCAGCGGCGAAGCTTCGGTCATTAAGCCCTACCTCGAAGGCGTAAACAAGCTGTTGCGAGCCCGCCTCTGCGCCAATCATCCCGAGCAGTACGCGATCAAGGCGGCGCTCGAAGGCCCGCAGGATCACCTCATCGAAGTCAAGCGCAAGCTGCGCAGCCGCCGCGATCTGACCATGAAGTGGTGCGTCAGAGACTCCGCGCGTAAGTTGTGTCGCGCCGCGCGGCGCTTTCTACGCCTATCCGCGCATCGACATCCCCGAAGGCGACGACGTCTTCGTCACCGAACTGATTCGCCAAAAATATGTGACGGTCGTGCACGGCTCCGGCTTCGGCCAGCGTCCCGGAACGAAACACTTCCGCATCGTGTTCCTGCCCGACGAAAAGACGTTGACCGCCGCGTACGCGGCGATTGGCGATTTTCATGCGCGAGCGCTACGCGTAACAAGTTCTTCCGCTGTAGAGACGGGGCTTGCCCCGTCTCAGACGCGGCAAGCCGCGTCTCTACGGAAAGGGACCCTCGCTTTCCGCAACCTGACGAACCTAATAAATTCCTGGGATCAGCGCCGGCACTCTGCGCGCGTACGCTTCGAATTCGGAGCCAAAGGCCTGCCGCAGTAACCGCTCTTCACTTCGAATCCGGATGTAGGTTCCGGGAATGAATAACACGATCGCAACCAGCAGCGGGATCCACTGCGTCACGGCCAGCCCTGTAGCCAGGAGCATTCCAAACATGCCCGTGTAGATAGGATTCCTCACGAAGCGATAAGGCCCGTCCTGAATGAGATCGTGGCCCTCTACCAGGCGCGCAGCGAGAGCCCATTGCTTCCCCAAATGCCGCGCGGCTGCGTTTACCAGCCACACGGAAGCGACGGCAATGGCCACGGTTAGCGCGGTGAGTCCCCATTCCACCTGCGGCGACCGGGACGCGACCGGCGAGAATTGTTTCTGCCGCAAGGGAAAAGACCAGACGCAGACGTAGCCTGCGGCTTGCAACAACAATCCGCTGAGCGAAGTCCAATCGCGTTTCGCTTCGCGGGCTCGCGGCGGACGTTTCCGCAGCCAGAATGTCAGGCCAAAAATCCACCAGCAGACGATCACCGCATAAAACGCCGCTCGTGCGGCCAGATGCGGCGGTGGCGAAATCGCCACGGTTCTCCTCCTCAGCTGAGGTTTAAGGGCTAGGGTAGCGGGCTGTTTTGAAATCTCACGCTCTTGGGGTCGATGCGCGTTTATAGACCATCCGGCACGCAACTCCTCCTATTGCTATTGAAATCCCGATAACGACGAAGAGCGCATACCAAACAATTAAGCCTGAAAACCAGGCATCCGGCATTTTACGTCGCAGTGCCAATGCGGCGAGTTCTGCTGGCAACCTGAGCGCACGGTAGGAGAGTATCGTCGTAATGATTCCGGCCAAAATGCTCTCAACAACAGCCTTAATCTTCATCACGCCGCCTTCTCTGCTTCCTTCGGCTCCAATCGCCCCTCCAATGCTTCCAAACTCCAAAATTCAAAACAGCCCCCTACCAAGGTGGGCTATGCCTATACCATCTCCGTGCCCCACAGATCGTGCAGGTGCACGATCCCCAGCAAGCGCCGCTCGCTCTCCGCGTCGTTATCAACAACAACGAGCGACGTAATCTTCATCTCTTCCATGCGCGCCAGCGCGGTGGCGGCGAATTCCTGCGCGCCGATGGTCTTGGGATTGCGCGTCATGCAATCCTCGGCCGCGAGGTCGAGCGCATCTTTGCCGCGCTGCTCGAGCAACCGCCGCAGATCGCCGTCGCTGATCACTCCCAGCAGACGGTCGCCTTCGACCACCGCTGTCATGCCCAGCTTCTTGCGCGACATTTCGTAAATCACGTCCGGCATCTTCGTCTGCGCCGTCACCCGCGGAATCGCGTCTCCGCAATGCATCAACGATTCGACCCGCGCCAGCCGTTTACCCAGCTTGCCCCCAGGATGCAAGTTGGCAAAGTCTTCTTCCTTGAATCCGCGTTTTTCCGAAAGCGCCACCGCCAGCGCATCGCCCAGGGCAAGCATGGTCGTGGTCGAAGCGGTAGGAGCAAGCCCCAGCGAGCAAGCTTCCTGAGAAATCGAGCAGTCCAGAGCAACGTCGGCAGAAGATGCGAGAGTAGAAGCCGGTGTGGCGCGGACACTCTTGTCCGCGAGGTTTTCCGCAACGTCGTCGCAAGTCATGCTGATCAGCGGAACCTGCAGCCGTTTAATCGTAGCCAGCAACTGCAGAATCTCTTCCGTCTCGCCGCTGGCCGAAAGCGCCAGCACAACATCGCCGCGCACGATCATTCCCAGATCGCCATGCAGCGCCTCGACTGGATGCAGGTAGAGCGCGGGCGACCCCGTCGAACTCAACGTAGCCGCGATCTTGCGAGCGATCAGCCCGCTCTTCCCCATCCCGGTCACGACCACCCGCCCCCGGCAGTCGAAGAGCAGATCGAGAGCCCGGTCGAAGTCCGCAGCCATCGGACCCGCAAGCCGGTCGGCCAGCGCCCGCAACGCCTCCGCCTCAATGCGCACCACGTTTTCGCCCACGTGCTTCATGAAGGGGAAATGGTAGCAGAAGGGACCACAACATCGGGTGATTGGACGATCGGGTCATCGAGCCCGTTGGTCTTTGATGGAACCGTCCGGTATATCCTTATGCGGACCGATGCTCACTGTAACCATTAAAGACTCCGACCTGATCCCTTATCTGCTCCGTCAGGTGCTCTGGCTGCTGAGCCAGCCTCTGTTTTGGGCTGCCTTGGGCGTGGTAGTGGGTCCGTATCTGTTTTACCGTGGCTTCCGCTTGTTTCAGCGCAAGCGTCTCATCCTTGATATTCCGCGCTCCTCGGTCAGGGCGGCTGCGATCGGTGCCGTGGAAGTCTCCGGCAAAGCGGTTGGTCCCTACACGCTGGTTTCTCCGCTGAGTTCAAGAGACTGCCTGTACTACCGAGTGGTAATTCGCGTCTTTCGAGAAAGGAACCGCCGGATGATCATCGACGAAGTCTGCGCCCCCCTCTTCGTCGACGATGGCACGGGAGAGTTGATGATCTATCCCGCAGGCGCCGAGATGCAATGGGCCGGCGTTACCGGGGATGGCGGGGAATATCTTACCCATGTTCTCGCCCGGCACGGTTGCGTGAGAGAAGACTTGGTGGATGCGCAAGAGTACTGCATCCTGCTCGAAGACAACATCTTTGTTCTCGGCACATTGCGCGAAAACCCATGGGCCACAAAACGCCCCGACAGTTCGTTGTCGCGAATCGGGCCCGGATTCGTCAGCCTCGAGGAAGCAGATTTGCTGCGGCGGGAGGCATTCACGTGTCTGAACCCAAATCTGCCCTCGGGAGCCGCTCAAGCGAGAGAGTTCAACTTGTATCCGCCGACGATCTTGCTGCGGGGCGAGACGCCATTCGTGATTTCCACTCGCAGCCAGCAGGAAGTCGTATCCGACCTCGCCTGGAAATCCGTCTTATTTATCTGGGGAGGCCCGCTCTGGACGTTGTGGGCGCTGTGGAACCTTCTCAGCTAACCGGAAGGTGGGGTTGCTTGAGGTCCAAAATGACTGGCCACTGATATAGAAGAAAGCAACAAAGTGCTCTCCGCTACGCGTTGCCTCGTTCCTTCGTGAGACCCACTTCTACCAGCTTCCGGTCCCCTTCCGACACTTTGAAAAATTCTCGCGGCTTCAGGGCCATCAGGGAGGCAAGAAGAACTTCAGGTACCTGGCGGATGCGGGTGTTGTAGGTGTTGACGTCGTCGTTGAAGAATTCACGGCGATCGGCGATCCGTTCTTCCAGTTCAGAAATCCGGTTCTGCAGACGGAGGAAATTTTCGTTGGCTTTCAGCTGCGGATAATTTTCCGCCACAGCGAACAGTCCACGCAGCGCGCCCGTCAGCATCCAATCGGCCTGGGCCTTCTGCCCGATGCTGGCGGCGCTGATCGAGGCGGCGCGGGCCTGGGTGACCGCCTCCAAGGTCTGGCGCTCATGCTGCATGTAGCCTTTCACCGTCTCCACCAGGTTGGGAATCTCGTCGTGCCGCTGCTTGAGCAGTACGTCGATGTTCGCCCAAGCTCGGTCATTGTCATTCCGCAGACGCACCAGCTCGTTGTACAGGATGATCGCATACAGCAGAATTCCTACAACGACGAAGAAGACGGCTGCGGCAGCGACGATGCTAAAGTCCACGCTTGCCTCCCACGTACCAGAGTCCATCGAAGTCTGCGGCCGTCGGACCCGCAAATTGGTCGGGTAGCGCCCGCAAAGCCTCGGCCTCGATGCGGAACGCGTATTCGCCTATGTGCTTCACGAAGGAGGAATGTTAGCAGAAGGAGCAGAGTATCGGGTGATCTCGACACAAGGCCACCGCGATCCCACCAGCAAATCTCAATTGGTGAGAGCGACTCGATTACGGCAATTGCGCCCTGAACGTCGAGATCGCGTTAGACTTACGCATCGGGTAAGCTGATCAGCATGAAATCACACCCTGAAGTCGTGGTCCCCGTGTTCATCGGAGTATGGATTACATTAGGAATCGTGGGATTGTGGTTTACGTATTTCGACAAGAATGTGGCACGAAAAAAGCGTCTGATTCCTGTCTTCATTGTCAGCGCGGGTGTGATCTTCACCCTGTTCACGTTCTTGATGACAGGCGGCGACTTGGGTGCAATGTTATTGGTTGTTCCTGCTGTCGTACTGATCACTTTTCTGAACCTGCGCCAGTTTAGAGTTTGTTTGGCGTGTGGCAAAACGATTCACAGTGGGATGTGGTTCGCTAAAGCTGAATTTTGCCCGAAGTGCGGCGGACGGCTCGATTAGCAGCGGGAGTCCGGTAACTGGCGCAACATCGCAATAGCACAAGTTGACTGCTGGTCAATTTGCGCCTGTTAACGGTCAACAAATCGCGTTTCCGTTGTTCGTCCTCTTTGTTAGTCTTTGCTGAAGATGAATCCAGACTATTTATGGATGACAGGCGCAATGCAACTGCTGACCTTCTTCGTCGTTGCACCAATAGTTGCCATTGCAATCGGGTACGCAGCGTGGCAAGGGAAACCGCAGAACTTCGACCGTGAGAGATATGGGATGGCGAGTGTCGCGTCTGGCATCGCGACTGCGCTCCTGTTTGCGTGGGCGAAGCACATAAATGCCGATGTCAGAACCACGCAGTATTTCCTGCAGTTGGCTTGTGTCCTGCTTAGCGGACTCTTGTTTGGCGTATTCATGGGGTGCGGCGTCGGGATATTTTCGTTCCGACACGGTCAGCGACGGCCGTAAGGCGTTTGTTGGCGAAACATCACCTTTACACCAACGACGCCAGATAACCGATGGCCCGATCACCCGATCATTTCAGAAGTGATCGTCCACCGCACGCCGCGCGTGCCCCGGATGTTCCAGCGCTCGCGCCTGGATGGCGCGGTCCCACGGACTGCCCTGCCAGTTATCTTTCTTGTGATCCGTGGGGATCCAGGGCGGCAGCGTCATCAAGAGCCGGCGACCGATCGCGTGCAGATAGGGCTCGTAGAGGGCCTGAAGTTCCGCCAGCCGTTCCGGCACGTCCACACCGTCGTTTACGGCAACGCTGAGACTCACACCATGTTGAGCGAGTGCCGCCCGCAAACGAGTTAGATCCTCAGCCTTGAGCCGGTCGACTTCATGCGGATTGTATTGGGCTTTCACCACCTGCGCGAGATCGACGGCAGCGTGCCGCGCCATGGCAAACGTGAGCTTGGCCTGGTCGGGGTGGATGCCGTCGACTCCGGTCATGACCAGCGACGTAACATCGAGCATCACCGTCAACGCGCTCAACCAGGATTGATTGCTGTGCTGCGACCGGAAGAAAACCAGCACCGGATAGGAAATGTGGCTCGATAGCAGGTCGGCGCACCAGCGCTCCCAGTCGCGAAAAATTTCGTCGAGCACGGTTTGCTCGGGACAGCATCCCAAGCGGCTGAGAAATTCGGCGGCGCTCGGCGGCGATCCGGCGCGCGCGTCAAGCAGCGATATTTCAATCTCGCGTGCAGCAAACGAATTGTAGACAACCGGCAGGTATCCGATCACGACTCCGAGGAATGCGAAGCCCATGCCCGCTTCCATCACGGCCAGGGCGCGAGCGGCGGAATTGTTGGGGGTGATGTCTCCATAGCCCAGCGTGAAGAAAGTTTCGCCGCTCAGGTAAAGCACTTTCCCGAACGTGATCTTTTCGTTGGCGAGCGTCAGATGTTCGCCCAGGCCATATTGCACGCAGGCGAATCCAAAAATCAGCCCGACTGCCCAGAAGCCCAGCAGCACGATCAGCGATAGCGGCCCGAAGTAGGCAAGGAAGCCTTCGCGCCGGTTGGCAGACTTGATATGCCGCCCCACTCGAGTCCAGAAACCCCAGGTGTTCGTGTAGAACCAGGACGCGATACGAAAACTGCGCTTAATGCGCCGCGGCAAAACAATGGTCTCAAACGCATCCATCAGGATGATGAAGACCAGAACAATGCCGAAGATCGAGGCCCACCAATGCATAGGGATGAGGTTCAGATGACGCGGGAATGGTAGCAGATTCAGGAATGGATGTTAGGGTGTTGCGTGCGCCAGGTCCAGCGCCTTTTTCACCGCCTGCAATTCTTTCAGCAAGCCGCGCAGGTTGCGCGTGTCGAGCGCGTTGGCGCCGTCGCTTTTCGCTTCTTTCGGATTGTCGTGGACTTCCATGAACACGCCGTCCACACCCGCCGCCACCGCCGCGCGCGAGAGCACCGGAATGAACTCGGGCTGGCCGCCGCTCACCGCCGGCAGGTCTTCATCCCCATGCGACGCCGACGGCAGTTGCACGGAATGGGTCGCGTCAAACACCACCGGCGCGAAATGGCGCATGATGGCCAGCGAGCGCATGTCCACGACCAGATTGTTGTAGCCGAAACTCGAGCCGCGCTCGGTCACAAACACCTGACTGTTCCCAGCGTCGCGGCACTTGTCGACGGCGTGCTTCATGTCCCAGGGCGAAATGAACTGGCCCTTTTTGATGTTGACCGGACGCCCGCTGAGCGCGGCCGCCACGATCAGATCCGTCTGCCGGCAGAGAAATGCCGGAATCTGCAGCACGTCCACCACTTCGGCAACGGCCGCCACGTCGGCAGCCTGATGCACGTCGGTCAGCACCGGGATGTGCACTTCATTTTTGACTTTCTTCAGAATGCGCAGGCCTTCCTTCATCCCCGGCCCACGATAGCTGCGGATCGAGGTGCGGTTCGCCTTGTCGTACGACGCTTTGAAGATGAAGGGAAAGTTCAGCGAGCGCGCCACGCCCTTGACGATCTCCGCCATGCGCAGGGCGTGCTCTTCACTCTCAATCACACACGGCCCGGCAATGAGGAACAGATCGCCGGCGCCGACGCGCACGTTATCGATTTGGAAAGATAGAGTCAAAGGGATTTAATTCACCACGGAGGCACAGAGACACGGAGAAAAACAATAGAAGGTTTTCTCCGTGTCTTCGTGCCTCCGTGGTGGATTCTTATCTCCGTCCCACTTTTTCCGGCCGCATGAACATCTCGACTACCGCCGCGTCTTTCCGCTCTTTCTTTTTCTGCCCGTGTTCGTAGGCCGCGCCCACGAACGCCTTAAACAGCGGATGCGGCTCCAGCGGTTTCGATTTAAATTCCGGATGGAACTGGCACCCGATGAAGAACGGATGACCGGGAATCTCCACCATCTCCACGTACGTGCCGTCCGGAGTCGAGCCGGAAATGCGCAGCCCGGCCGCCACCATGGGTTCTTCATACTCGCGGTTGAATTCGTAACGATGCCGGTGGCGCTCGCTGATCTCGGTCTGGCCATACACTTTGTACGCCAGCGTTCCCGGCTCGATCTTGCACGGCCATGCACCCAGGCGCATCGTGCCGCCCAGATCTTCCACTCCGCGCAACTCGCGCAGCTTGTAGATCACGCGATGCGGAGTCGCTTGATCGAACTCACTCGAATTGGCATCCGTCAATCCGCAGACGTTGCGCGCATATTCAATGCACGCCGTCTGCATACCCAGACAAATTCCGAAGTACGGCACATGCTTCTCGCGCGCATACCGGATCGCATTCAACATGCCTTCAATGCCGCGCTTGCCGAATCCGCCGGGCACGAGCAAGCCGTCGTAGTCTTCCAGTTGCGCTTCATAACTCTTATCGGCTTTGTCGGTAGTCTCCAAGCCTTCGGCTTCGATCCAACTTACTTCCAGCTTCAGGTTATGGGCCAGAGCGCCGTGCACCAGCGCTTCTTTCAGCGACTTGTAGCTGTCCTCATACTCCACGTACTTTCCTACAATGCCGATTCGGACCACATCCTTCGGGTTGTAGACGCGGTGCACCAGTTCGTTCCACTTCGACAGATCGCGATCTTTCGCTTCCAGTTTGAGGCGGCGCAGGACCAGCGTGTCCACCTCTTCATGCGCGAAACACACCGGGACTTCGTAGATGGAGGCAACGTCCTTCGCCGTGATCACGGCTTCTTCTTCGACGTTGCAGAACAGCGCAATCTTCGACTTGATCTCCTTCGAAAGGTAACGGTCGGTGCGGCAGAGCAGAATATCCGGCTGAATTCCGACGCTGAGCAATTCTTTAACGGAGTGTTGGGTCGGCTTGGTCTTCAATTCCTGAGCCGCGGCGATAAACGGCACCAGCGTCACGTGCATGAACAGCGTGTTGTCGCGGCCCAGTTCCTGCCGCATCTGGCGGATGGCTTCGATGAACGGCAGCGACTCGATGTCGCCCACCGTGCCGCCGATTTCGGCGATCATCACATCCACGTCCTGCGCCACTTTTTTCGCCGCCGCCTTGATTTCATTGGTCACGTGCGGAATGACCTGCACCGTCTTGCCCAGATAATCGCCGCGGCGCTCCTTGGCGATGATCTGCTCGTAAATCTTGCCGGTAGTCCAGTTGTTGTCGCGAGAAAGTTTGGCGTGGGTGAAGCGTTCGTAGTGTCCGAGGTCGAGATCGGTTTCCGCGCCGTCGTCGGTGACGAAGACTTCGCCATGCTGAAACGGCGACATCGTCCCCGGATCGACGTTCAGGTAGGGATCGAACTTCATCAGGTTGACCTTGAGGCCGCGGCTTTCGAGCAGGCAGCCGATGGAAGCCGCCGCCAGTCCCTTGCCCAATGAAGACACCACACCGCCGGTCACAAAAATGTACTTGGCCGACATCGCTTCCTCGCTTTAATTTTGTTTGGAAAATTGTGCGGGCTGGGGTGCACGATCAATTATGGCAGAAGTCTTTCCGGAAGGGAAGCCGCGGTGGAATCCCACTCATCGCAAAGTGCGCGATGAGTGGGGTACCCGGCGGTTGGATTCGTTGCCCGCTATCGATTGGCCGAGACGATGATTCTTCCACTTCCCGCGACCCCGTTCCGGGAGAACGAGTAGGTGTTAATTGGGCAAGCGGACAGCACGCCATTGATCTTTGTGCTGATGGGGCCGTTCGTGCCCTTAACCTTGAAAGTGTTCTCCGTAAGCGGGTAAATACCGCTTGGTGTTACCACAATGTTGATGTCGTTGGGAGTACTGTTCTCCCACTCAATGGACTGGCCTTGGAGTGCGTTGACGTCAGTGACCGTCGCTGCGTTGACAATCAGAACGGGCGGTGTTTCGGGTAACGGATGAGCTGCCATGTTGGGTCTCCTCTGATCTGAAGTTGATGAAGCCTGGATCGATGATCAATGGATCAATGGGTTCGGCCCTGTACTAAAACCTGGAAGCGTGGATCATTCTTGAGGGAGTCAAAGGTGGGCGTCCCGAGCACCGTGGCCACGGAAACCCCAGCGTCGAGCGACTTCTTCAGCCACTCCAGCGCCACACCGCTCTCCCCTAAATCCTGGTAAACCGTTGCCGCATTGAATAGGAGATCTTTGTCGCCTTGGCCCCAGCGCAGCGATTGGTCCAGGGATGCCAAGGCGTGTTTCCGGTCGCCCAGCATCGCGTAGTAATCAGCGACATCGCCGGCCAATTCCGCATCTTTCGGGTTGACTTCGAGCTGCTTGCTGGCCAGACTGACCGCCTTCTCATAGGCCGCTTTTGCCGCAGCCTGATCGCCGCTGTAGTGGTAAGCGTCTGCCAAACTGCCCCACGCCGCGTCTTGACTCTCGTCCAGCTTCACTGCCTCCCGGTAAACGCCGATTGCATCCGGAAAGCGTCGCAAGCGGAGATAAGCCGTGCCCAAATTGGTGTACGCGTCATAAGTCGGGCGGATCGCAATCGATTGCCGCAGCGGCTTAATGGCCTCGGCGAACTTGGCCTGGTAACAATACGCCGCACCCAGGTTGGTGTAACCGCGGTAGCTGTCGGGCGCCAACGCCACGGCGCGGGAAAACATGTCGATCGCTTTTTCCAGTTGTTGCTGCTGCAAATAGAAATGTCCCATATCCATGTACGCCCCGGCATGTTGCGGACGGAGTTGGATAACTTGCTGGTAGGTTTTTTCCGCTTCATCCAGCTTGTTCAAATGCTTTTCGGCGGACGCCAGCCCGGTGTACCCCTGGTCGTTGGTGGGGTCCAATTGTACTGCTTTTTGAAACTCGCCTGCGGCCAATTCGTACTGCCCCGTGCCATTCGAAACCTCACCCAGACAAATGTGCCCTTCGGCGCCGGCGTTGCCGGATTCCACCGCCTTGGCGCACGCTTCCTTCGCCAACGCCACTGCCCGCTTATCCTTCGTGGAATAGTATTTCCACCAGTACGCCATGCCGAGTTCCGCCCGCGCGGTTCCGTAGTTGGGGTCGAGTTTCAACGCCTCGCCCAGGACCGCGATCGCGCTGTTGGCGTTCTCCGGCTTGTAGGGATCGTCCAGATAGCCACGCGCCTGCAAGTAATAGTTGTAAGCCTCGGGAAGATTGGTGCCATGCGACACCAATTCACGGCGTTCTTCGGGGCGGAGGGTGAATCCCAGGGCAGCCGCCACACCGTTCGAAACCTCATCTTCAATCTTGAACGGATCGCTGACCGGCGCGTCGAAGCTTGTCGCCGCGAGTACATGCCCGGTCTTGGCTTCGGTCAAGGTGGAACCGACGCGCACAAGGTCTCCGGAGCGCTGCAGATCGACGCGCAGGCCGAGGTTTACGCCAAACTCCTGGCGTGCCTGGTCAAGTGTGGTCACGTGTTTGGCGCGCATCTCGCTGGCTGGCACCACCTGCACCGCGTGGTTCTCGCCGAGTTGAGTCAACTTGGCTGCGAGGGTGGCGACCAATCCGTTGGCGAGCGCGGCAAACTGGAGATCGCCTTCGGGCGCCTCCAGCGGAAGAATTGCCAGACTTACGTTCTGAGGCAGAGCTACGCCACTGGAGTGCGTTTGCGGATTGGAGGCGTGGCGGAGTCGAGGCCCGAGGAAGAACAGGAGCGCAACCAGGAGGGACGCTGTCCCCAAAGCAATCAGCGCTCGCTTCCATCCACGAGATAGACTCCAGCGGCCGTGGCTGCGCAGCCGCCTTGATGGGAGGCCACCGAATACCGGCTCATCTCCGCGCTCGACCGCATGCAAATCGGCCAGCAAGGCCTGCGCGGTTGGATAACGGGCGGCGGGGTCCTTGGCCAGCATGTGCTCAACAATTCCCGCCAGTGGACCGGGCACGCTGTGGTTGATCTCGTGCAGCGAGGGTGGTTCGAAGTGCAGTACACGGCCTACGGTCCCGGCAAAGCTATCGGTCAGGAAGGGATGCTGCCCACCCAGCAGTTCATAGAACACCAGGCCCAAGGAGAAAAGATCGGCGCGTCCGTCGTAGCGTTTTTGCTGCAGGACCTCGGGAGCCATGTAACCCGGCGTGCCGCTGGTCGTGATCGTCATGCTGGCCAGACTCTGGGTCGCTTCCCCGGGGCCGGCGCCGGCGAACCGCTTGGCGACACCGAAGTCGAGAATCTTTACTCGCTGTCCGACGGCCAACATGATGTTCTCGGGCTTGATGTCCGCATGCACGATGTGCCGATCGTGGGCCGCTGCCAAACCTTCTGTACATTGCATCCCGATCGCCAGAACCTCCGCCATGCTGATCGGGGAGAGCATGCGTTGGCGCAGCGTCTGCCCCTCGATGTACTCCATGACCAGAAGGATCTCTCCCTGCTCCTGGAGCACGTCGTAGATGGCAGCGATGTTGGGGTGATTGAGGGCGGAAGCGCGCTGCGCTTCCTTCAGAAATCGTACGCGGTCGCGCTCATCGAACTGGAGCTTAGGCGCCATCCGCTTGATGGCGACCACGCGCTTCAGGACGGTGTCCTCCGCGCGATAGACCTGTCCCATGCCGCCTGCGCCGATCCGGTCTTGCACCAGGAATCGGCCGACCCTGCGGCCTGCGAGGTCGTTAACCACGGGAGGATTTGTGGTCGCGTCTCGAGGATTCGACATGAACGAAGAGGCCCTTGGCGCTGCCGCCCATTTTAGCCGCAGGGGAATAGAAAGCAGAAGCATCTTTTTCACCACGGAGGCACGGAGCCACGGAGAAAGCCTATACCGGGGAAACTGCAAAGCGCTTTTCTTCGTGTCTCCGTGTCGCCGTGGTGAGATGTTCATCGGCGGACGGGACCCCGCATCTAACCTTCCGTAAGTACTGAAAAAGATCGATAATGTTTCCCGGCGTGAAATCATTCTTCGGCAGGACGGGACTTCTCACGGCGGCAATCCTGGCGCTGGCGTTTTCTTCCGTGTCCCAGGTTCCCGCTCCTACTCCCACCCAGGCCCGCCGCCTCATCCTGAAAGACGGCTCCTACCAGTCCGTAACCAAGTATGAAATTCACGGCGAACGCGTCCGCTATTTCAGCGCCGAGCGCGGCGAGTGGGAGGAAGTCCCAAAATCGCTGATTGACTGGGACGCCACCGACAAGTTTGAGCAAGGCCGTGAGCAGGGCAAGCTTGGTCCGGAAGCGGTCGAACTTGACAAGGAACTCGAGGCCGAACGGAAAGCCGAACAAGCCCGTTCCCCGCAGGTCGCGCCCGGTCTGCACCTCCCCGACGAAGGCGGCATCTTCCTCCTCGATACTTATCAGAATCAGCCGCAGTTGTCCGAGTTGCAGCAATCGGGCACCGACTTGGACAAAAACACTAAGTCGAATATTTTGCGGTCGACGATCAATCCGCTAGCTGGCGCCCGGCAAACCATTGAACTGCCCGGAACCCATGCCAAGATTCAGGCGCACACCTCCGCGCCGTCCCTCTACATCAACATCGACGCCGACCAAGGCGGGCAGAATCCGGGTGCCACCGCAACCGTGCAGGCCACGGGCGAGCCGCCGCCGCTCCCGCCCAGCGAGCGTTTCAAGATTATTCGCATCGAGGTGAAGGGCGGCAAACGCGTTGCTGGCGCTGTCAAGATCGCGGTCACCGGAAAGATGAAAACCGACGAACGCTATGTCGCGGCTACAGTGACCACCATGACCGGAGGCTGGGTTAAGATCACCCCCACCGAACCCCTCGCAGCAGGCGAATACGCCATCGCCGAAATGCTGGGGAAAGAAGGAATGAATCTCTATGTGTGGGACTTTGGCGTGAACCCTTCCGCGCCTGCCAACGCGTCTACGTGGAAGCCGGATCCGAAAGAAGCGCGGCCGAAAGAGTAGCAAGCGTAGGGACAGCCGCCCTCGGCTGTAAAGCGGGGCGAAGCCCCGCCGCGCTCTTGATCGCAAGCATGAACAAACGACACCCAGGCGAGCTGCGCTCGCCTGGACAGCCGGGGGCGGCTGTCCCTACGCAGATTCTTTACGGCTCCATCAGCCCGCGCGACGCAATGCCGATGTTGTCGCGAGTGGTGTTCTTCACCATATACATCATCTCGTCCGCCTGGCGGATGATGTCGTGTGGCGTCCTGGCATCGTGCGGAAAAGTCGCCAGTCCCATACTGGCGCGAAGGTTCAGATTCAAGCCCAGCTCGGTGCAGAAGGTCCCCGCGCGTACGGAATCCTGCAAACGCTTTGCCACCACCACCGCCTGATCCTTGGTGGTTTGCGGCAGCAGGACGACAAACTCGTCTCCCCCATAGCGGAAGGCGAAATCAATCAGCCGCAACTGCGCTTTGATCAGGTAGCCGATTTCGGCCAGCAGCCGGCTGCCCACCAAATGCCCGTGCGTATCGTTGACCGTCTTGAAATGGTCGAGATCGATGAAAATCACGCTGAACTCGTAACCGAAACGCGCCGAGCGATAGACTTCGGTTTCGAGCGTCTTGTGCAGATGCCGCGCATTGAACAGGCCCGTGCAATCGTCGGTGATGGTCAGTTCCTGGATCTTCTCCACTGCCCTGGCATTCTCGACGGCAATCGCGGCGTAATCGCACAAGGCGTGCAGGAAGAACATCTCCTGTTCACTCATTTCCACGTTCGCATTGACCAGTTGGATCACGCCCAGCACGCGGTGTCTCGAGCGCAACGGAACGCAGATCACGGAGCGAGTCTGCAAGCGCGTCATCTCGTCGAGCCGGGATGAGAAGCGCGGATCGCTGCGCACATCGGGCACGATCAACGCTTGCCCGTGCTTAGCTACCCAGCCGGCAATTCCCTCCCCCACCTTCAAGCGCGCTTTCGCCAGCACCTCCGCCGCCGCTCCTACCGCGATCGCGAAATAGAGCTCATCCTTTTCCTCATCCACCATCAGCAGCGACCAGGTGTCCGGACGGAAGTATTCCGCCATCTTTTCCATGATCGTCTGCAGGATTGAATCCAGGTTGAGTGACGAGGTCAGCGCCTTGGCGACATCGTGGAAGATGGTCAGCTCTTGCGACAGGCGAATTGGGGATGTGCCCGCTGCCTCTGGCATGCACTCCTCGTCCAGGTAGTTGGATACAAGATTATAGGTTTGGTCGCGCCGGACGGGCAACGAACCTAGGTAACCCGTACCTGTCCCGCCACCCTACCGCGGCTGCCACCAGTCCTGCGCCTGCTCGGAAGCTGCGGGCTACGAGCTACGAGCTGCGGGCTGCGGCAACCAGTTGGCTCGCAGCTCAGCACCACCGAATAGTCTATGATCTTGCTTCTCGACAGAGTAATATTTTGTTCGCCGTCCGGTGAAAACGGGAGACTGGGTTGCCGTCCTTTGGCGAAAGACTGAAGCTGGAGCGCGAAAAGCGCAAGATCACGCTGGAGCAGATTTCCAGTTCCACCAAAATCGGGACCCGCATGCTGCAAGCGCTGGAAGAGGATAAGTTCAACCAGTTGCCCGGGGGCATCTTCAACAAGGGCTTCGTCCGCGCCTATTCCCGTTGCGTTGGCCTCGACGAAGATCAGACCGTCGCGGACTACCTGGAAGCATCCGGCGACGCCCCGCCCGTTTCGACGGAAATCGTTGCGCTCGAAGACGAAGGACGTGACAATCAAGAAAACCTTAGCCGCCTGGAAGCCGGCAACGGCGCCCCTGCCCGCCAACTCCCCTGGGGCTGGTTCGCGGCGGTTCTCCTCGTCGTAGCGCTCGCCCTCTCCTTCTGGAGCCATCGCCGCCGCGAGCACCAGGGACCGCCAGTTCTGTCCACTGCAACCACGCCCACGACGCAGTCACCAGTGGCGCCGTCCTCAGGAGGAGCGTCCAGCAAAGACACGAATAAAAATATTGCGAATCGTGTTCCCTCGGCCACCTCGGCTTCGCCAACAACCGGTTCGCCGGCGGGATCCGCTACGTCCGTCGTTCCCAAAATATCTCAGGACGTAACCGCTGCCACCCCCGCTGCAGCTCCGGGCGAGTTTACGGTCGTGATCCAGGCCCGCGAAGAATCCTGGATCTCGATTACGGCAGACGGCAGAGCCATCTCCTCCGAACTTTTGTCCGCCGGCAGCGAGCGCACCGTGCGCGGCCACAAGGAAATCATGGTCAAGGCCGGAAACGCCGGCGGAGTCGATTTTCGCTTCAACGGACAGAAGCTTGACATCGGGGGAGCATTCGGGGAGGTCAAGACCGTTACTTTTGGCCCTCGTGGAATCCTGCCGAACGCCCCCGCGCCGCCTTCCACGCCTTAAGTGTGAGAGGCAAGAGTTGCACCTGCACACCATGCTGTCGGATGGGCTGGCTGCCGTCAGGCAGAGTCTTGGCAGGGGTCTTGAGCGTAATCGCCTGGTTTCGTAAACCATCCCTGCAGTCGAACCGCAATAGCACAGGCAGCTAGATTGATCCCGCGACTACTGGAGCTTCGCGTACTCCGCTTTGGCTTCTTTCAGAGACGGGAACATCGGGGGTCCCGGTCCGTGTCAGATACTCGCTGGCGTGCGAACGATTTCTACGGAGCATTTGGCATGGCGAGCGACGAATTCGGCCACGCTGCCAAGCAAGAAACGCTGGATGCCTCTGTGTCCATGCGAACCAACGACGATCAGATCGGCACTCCACTCGGCTGCGGAATCGATGATTCTCTCTCTGATGTCCCCTACCTCGACGGCGGCGTCCACCTTGAATCCTGCGCTACGCAGTTCCTTCGCAATTCGCTCGACCAACTCACGGGCTGGCTTTTTCTGATCTTCCAACTCGGGCGCATAACCTGGTGCCATTTGCGGGGGGGCCGGTACAATCGGCTGCAACACATGCAAAACCCGGACCTCTGTATGCTCAGTCCGAAACTGAGTGACCATAGCCCGTAACACATCCCCGGAGACCTTCGAATCGTCAATTCCTATTAGGATTTTCATGACTCCTCGTCCTCAACAAGCAATTAGGGTATCCACCGCCATGCCACCTCATTCTACATCCGCCTCGCCATTTTCACTCCCAAGTGAGTCAATGAGCGCTATCGCCTGCTTACGCCAGTTACCTTGCCCTTTGCGAAGAAAAGCCTTATGGTTCGTTACGAACGAGGCACGTGGCTCCCTTTTGCGAAATACTACAGCCACAGAATCGGAATACATCTTAGAAATGACGTTTCTTAGGCGACACATACTAGGTCTAATCGCCTTAGCAGTGCTGGTCCTAGCCGCTGGTGCGCTCCTCGTTCGATACCAGAACATGCGAGCCCAGGCATGGTCTTTAACTTCGCCGCCCGGAGTTGGAGATGTTGCTTTTCAAATGTCCGAGCTTGAGCAGAAAGACCAGTTCGAAGATGAGATCCAGCTAGGACTGCGTTCACGGACAGGAGGGTCATCAGACTACTTCATCTACCAGATGGTTGCTCGAGCCTATGCAACTCGGGAATATAAAGACCCCAAGCAATCGGCAAAGTGGGCCGAGTTTGCCGCTGAATACGCGGAAAAGGCATTGAGCGCAGACCCAAACGATCTGTCGAACATCTTCAACGTCGGGCAGACATACGAACTTGCTGGAAATAATCTGCCCACCAGCGACTCCTGCCGCTATTTCCAACGGGCCGTCGAATTGCTGGAGAATTTGTCCCCAAAACTCCAGGGCGACCGAGCCACAATACAGGGAGAACGCTTTCGATTGGCGCCCTTTCGGCAACACAATGCGGAAGAGGTGTCCTTTGTGAAAAGACAACTCGCTTCCTGTGGCGACCGTGTTCCGACGAACGAGCCGAGCGCAAACCCTGTGATAACGAAAGCAGCGACGGAGATGACGCGATACGCTCAAAAGGGCAATTACGAGAAGGCCGTTCAAATTGGGTTAACCGCCGCGAGGGAAGCTCCCGACCCCTGGATTTACCAGCAGATTGCTATGGTGTACCTGATGCGGGCGCATAAACAACCAGCAACTCGTGACAACTGGCTGCGTGAGGCTGTCCTATACGCAAACAAGTCCTGCGAGACAGAATCCCATTCAGCGGGAGATTTGCTAAACCTCTACGAAGCGGGGCGCATTTTAGAGGATGCAGGCGACCTCTCTTCTACGGGGCGATGTGATGATTATCGGGATGCTGTGAAGAAATTGACAGATGAAGCCCCGCTGCTTGAGGGTGATTCCATTGCGGCCTTCGGATATCGGCATCCCTTGGCTCCGTTGCGGAATGAGAACCAAAAGGCCCTGACCAGAGTCAAAGGGAAGTTCGTGGACGCGGGCTGCAAGTGAGGAATTGGCCATAACTGGCGTAACATCCCGATAACGCTCAAAACCCCCAACTGCGTCGGTCACTCGGCGTGTCGGACACAAGGGGGTAGCCGGGAGGCAGGACGGGATGCCCGTGTCCGATAAGCGGAACCTCGCCAGCGCTGTCCGCAAGGTCGAGTTCAACCTGTTACGCCTTAAGTTTCTCTCTTTCTTTTCTTCCGTTTAGCAACCGCTTCCGCCATTCAATGTCAACTGGCTTCCACTCAATGTCAGCTCTTCCGGCCCTGCCCTATTTCGTTGCGCTTCCGAGGCAAACTCTGGTACCGTTTCTATGAAGATTTAGCCAAACCCCGGTCGAGAGCCCCAGGCTCCGTAAGCCTCCCTTATCGGACGTAAAGGCTCGAAGTCACCTTTGAGGAGATACCAGCTTGCCAGCAACCAATCGTTTTCTGTTTACCTCGGAGTCTGTAACCGAGGGACATCCGGACAAGATCGCCGACCAGATTTCCGATGCCATTCTCGACGCCTGCCTGCGTGAAGATCCGACCAGCCGCGTCGCCTGTGAAACCCTGACCTGCACCGGCCTGGTCGTGATTGCCGGCGAGATCACCACCAAGGCTTATGTTGATTTTCAAAATCTCGTCCGCGGCGTGGTGCAATCCATCGGCTACGACAACGCCGTCTACGGCTTCGACTCGAACACTTGCGCCGTAATTTCCAGCATCAACAAGCAGTCGGGCGATATCGCCATGGGAGTCGACACCGGCGGCGCCGGCGACCAGGGAATGATGTTCGGCTTCGCCTGCAACGAAACTCCCGAACTGATGCCCCTTCCGATTTCACTCGCCCACAAGCTCTGCCAGAAACTTTCTGAAGTTCGCAAGAATGGCACCTGCCCCTACCTGCGGCCCGATGGAAAATCGCAGGTTACGGTCGAATACAGCGCGCCGGGCAAAGTGAAGCGCGTCGATGCGGTAGTCGTCTCGGCCCAGCATTCCGAGGCGGTCGGCAACGACGAACTGCGCGCCGACATTTTGAAGCACGTCATCCAAGCCGTGGTTCCGGCCAACTTGCTCGATGCGGACACCAAGTACCACATCAATCCCACCGGGCGTTTTGTGATCGGCGGACCCATGGGCGATTCCGGTCTGACCGGACGCAAGATCATCGTGGACACTTACGGCGGCATGGGACGCCACGGCGGCGGAGCGTTCAGCGGCAAAGATCCGACGAAGGTCGATCGCTCGGCGGCGTACATGGCGCGTTATATCGCGAAGAACATCGTGGCCGCCGGACTGGCGGATCGCTGCGAAGTGCAGCTCGCTTACGCCATCGGAGTGGCCGACCCCGTCAGCGTCCTGGTGGACACTTTCGGAACCGAGAAGATCGATGCCCATCTGATTCCGGGTCTGGTGCGGGCAAACTTCAAGCTCAAGCCGCGCGAGATCATCGAGACGCTCAACTTGCGCCGTCCGATCTATCGCAAGACCGCGGCCTACGGGCACTTCGGCCGCAGCGACGCCGATTTCACCTGGGAAAGGACCGACAAGGCAGCGAAACTGGCCGCGGACGCCGGCCTTAAAAAACATGAGCCAGTTGGAGCAAGAAAATAAAGTCAAAAGTCAGAAGTCAAATTGCAGAAGTAAACCCAAGCAATTCGGCTTCGGCTTTTGACCTTGACTACACAGCCAAACATCGCAGGCAAAACTGAAATCCAAGGCGGGGTTTCACTTCTGCAATTTGACTTCTGACTTTTGACTTTGAGGCACCGGGGATTAGGAGAACAATGGCTACGACATCGATTAGCAGCGACGTAAAAGGATTTGAACTGGCCGATCTGGGCAAGAAACGCATCGAGTGGGCGAACCAATCGATGAAGGTGCTGCAGATCATCCGCAAGGAATTCATCAAGAACCAGCCGCTCAAAGGCATCCGCGTTTCAGCTTGCCTGCACGTGACGGCGGAGACTGCAAATTTAATGATCGCGCTGCGCGACGGCGGCGCGGACGTGGCTCTGTGCGCCTCGAACCCACTCTCAACGCAGGATGACGTCGCCGCCAGCCTGGTGCGCGACTACAACCTTCCCGTCTTCGCCATCAAAGGCGAGGACAACGACTCCTACTATTCGCACATCATGGCGGCGGTCGATCACAAGCCGCAGATCACCATGGATGACGGCGCCGACCTGGTCTCCGTGCTGCATACCAAGCGCACGGCGGAACTGGCGAATGTGATTGGCGGAACCGAGGAGACGACCACCGGTGTGATTCGCTTGCGCGCCATGGCCAAGGAAGGCGTGCTGCGCTATCCGATTGTGGCCGTCAACGACGCCGATACCAAGCATCTTTTTGATAACCGCTACGGCACCGGGCAATCGACCATCGACGGCATCATCCGCGCCACGAATTTCCTGCTCGCGGGATCGAAGTTCGTGGTCGCCGGCTACGGCTGGTGCGGCCGCGGCCTGGCTTCGCGCGCTCGCGGCACGGGAGCGGAAGTCATTGTCACCGAAGTCGATCCGACCAAAGCGCTCGAAGCGGTCATGGACGGATTCCGCGTGATGAGCATGGAGGAAGCCGCCAAAATCGGCGATGTTTTCTGTACCGTCACCGGCAACAAGAACGTGCTCGCCAAACAGCACTTCGAACTCATGAAAGACGGCGCAATCATTTCGAACTCGGGCCACTTCAACGTCGAAATCGACATCCCCGCGCTGGAGAAGATGTCGTCTTCGAAGCGCACCACGCGCACCTTCGTGGATGAGTACTCGCTGAAAGACGGCCGTCGCATTAACCTGCTTGGGGAAGGCCGCCTGATCAACCTGGCTGCCGCCGAGGGTCACCCGGCTTCGGTGATGGATATGAGTTTCGCCGACCAGGCGCTTTCGTTGGAGTACATGGTGAAGAACTACGCTTCGCTGGAAAAGAAGGTCTACACGGTTCCGGCGGAACTCGACAAGCGGGTGGCCAAGCTGAAGCTGGAATCGCTCGGCATCAAGATCGACCGGCTAACCTCGGAGCAGGAAGAATACTTGGCAAGCTGGAACGAAGGGACGTAGGGGCAGTTGTCAGTTCTCAGTTGTCAGTTTTCAGTTAAATCGGGGGCGGCGCAAGCCGCCCTTTTGTCTCGTATCAGGGTATCGCTTTAGCGATACCGTAGCTCGCCCAAAGGGGACGCCCCTTTAGGGGCCGGCCCTCCCCAATCCTCAAGTTCTCCCGCCTACCGCCGATGAATCCGCACGAGGGGATTCACGTGACCGTGTCGAACTCCAAAGTACTGCTGGTCGAGGACAGCAAGTTTCTCCGGATGGCGAATGAGCATGCTTTGTCCAGAGCGGGTTACTTGGTCTCGACCGCCTGCGACGGCGAAGGAGCGCTGCAGGTCGCCAAGGATACACTGCCCGACATCATCCTGCTTGACATGATGCTTCCCAAGATCAGCGGCCCGGATGTGCTGAAAGCGCTCAAAGCAAATCCCGCCACCAAGAACATTCCGGTTGTCGTCCTGACCAGCCTGTCGCAGAAGAATGAGGGAAAACTCATTCATGAAGGCGCGGTCGCGTACTTCGAGAAATCCGCGCTGGAACTCGACAAGAGCTCCGACCGCCTGGCGGCCACGGTAGAGACGGTACTGCGCCGGGTCAATCACCAAAAAGACCTGGACCGTCGTTTGCAAGCGCTCGCCGCTAAGAAAGCCGCCGGCCGCTGACGACCGAGCCGATAGGCAGGCCGACGCAAGCCTGAGAAATTCCACCCTTGGCGATAAAATGGATTGCATGTATCACTACAATCCATCGACCGCCCTGGACGAATTAACCGAAGACGCTACGCTTCCCAATCCCGTCCATGTGCGCGACATGATCCTGCGGCAGAGGCTTACCGCCGACCAGTCGCTCGAACTGAACCGGATCTTCGTCGAATATCAGAAAGCATTCGGCGAAGCGCAGAAACTGGGCAAGGAAATTCTGAAGCGGCTGGCAGCGTAGTCGTACAACGTTCCGCCCGCTTCATCATGGACTTGCCTGTCTCTCGCGGATGAGTTGAGCTTTGATGGGGGCGGGGAGACGCGAACTGGCGAGCACTTCTTCCAGCAACGGAGCGGGGATTTCGCGGCTGAATTCCAAGGCGCGGGCCAGCGAGAGATGAGCGCTCCTCAGAAGGGCGGCGCGGATTTCTCTGCGGCAGGACCACTTCGCGTGCCGCGCGACTGCGTGCACCAGGGCCGCGCCCGCGGCGGGACGCAGGACCGAATTGATCACGAGGGCTTCGGTGAGGCGCGGGTTTTCGAGCGCCGCCTGCATGACTCGGGTGTCGCGCGCTACAGCTTTGGCGGCGATGGTTTTGCCAGCAATGGTTTTGCGATCCATCGTTTTGCGACCCATCGTCTTGCGATCAATGATCTTGCCATCGCCGCATTCCACATCCAACAGGAGCGCGGCGGCCACTCTGCCTGAGGCGCGGCGGGCCAGCGTTAGACGCTCGCCGAGGGTGACAGTTTTGAGGCGCGAGATGAGGACACCGTCGACGGCAACCTTCACGTCGGCGGGAACGCGGGGCGAGAGCGTCACCTTCATCAGATCGAAAGTGTAGAACTGGCGCGCCAAGGGTACGGACACATGGCGCGGCGTGTGCGGATGACTGACGAGTGCGATCTTCAACTTGCGGCTCTTGAGCACGTTGGCGTTCTTGGCGAGTTGCTCGAGGACTTCCGGAGGCAAGTCGGCGCGCTTGAGGAGGGCTAGGGCCAGGTCCTCGGTGAAAGCGGGATCGGCGGCGGTGCGGAGCAGATCGGCGAGGGCGACCGTGGCCGGGTTCGCCGTTGCGGGCGGCGCGGCGGCGTTTTCGGAAGTTCTGCCTTCGGACATTTCGTTCCCGGACATCACCGGCCAGCCTGCGTGAGCCGCGGCAAGCCCGCCTCTACATTCGTCTCGCCCTGGCCAGCGCGCCTTCGACCGGATCGACTAACTCTTGGCGCACATCGATGCCGGGAAAGCTCGCCTGCAGAGTATTGTAGAAAACCTGACGCACAATTGGAGACCGACGAAAGACACTTCCCGTCGTCGCTACGGGAAGCATGGCCACGGGGAGCGTGCCGTTGGGAGCCATTTTCACCGGAGGATGCGGCGTGAGGCGGCCTATGACGGCGGCCGCGAGGTTAGCCAACTTGGCCCCTGCGTCGGCCAGAAGTTCGCGGGCAATGGGGTCGACCTCGTCGGCGGCGCGAAGGACGATGGGAAACAGGCGCGGGAAGTCGGGCGGTGGAGTGGAGTTGGCTTGCTGCACCAGGTCGTCGATGGTGGTGAGTTTCCAGGCCTGGAGAACCATGGCGGCAAGCCTCGTTTCGTGGCCCTGATCGCGGGCGTGAAGAATCGCGGAGATGGCGCGGCACCCGATCCAGTGGCCCGAGCCTTCATCGGAGATGGCAAACCCCCAGCCTCCGGCACGCGCGATGCGGCCGCCAGCGTCGCGCCCGTAAACTATGGAGCCGGTGCCGGCAATCGCGATCACGCCGGGGCCGGCGCCAAAAGCGGCTTCCAGGGCAATTACGTTGTCGCCGACAACCTCGATGTTGGCGAGACCGATTTGGGGCGTGAGTTCGGTGAGAATGCCGCGAATCTTCGCAGCGATCTCGGGGACGGAAGCGCCGGCGACTCCGATAGAAATCGCGCGAATCTGATCGGCAGAAATCTTGGCGGTGGCGCAGGCCTGGCGGACGGCGGTGTGCAGCGCTTCCCTTGCCTGCGTCTCGCCGAGGCGAATTATGTTACTGCCGCCGGACATTGCCTTCGCGAGCACGGCTGTTTCGTCGGCGAGAAGGCAGCGGGTTTTGGTGCCGCCGCCGTCGATTCCGAGATAGTAGGCCATCGCGCTAGTTCTAACACAGGTTCGGCTTAGTCCGAGCAATGGCAGGTTCGAGCCAGAACATGCTTGTACAATGCAGCGAACCGGCTACTGGTGGCGGAGACGCGGCAAGCCGCGTCTCTACAGGAAGGATCGCTTGGGATTGAATCGGATCGATCTGCTGATTATTGCGGCGTACCTGGCGGGCATCACGCTGTTCGGGCTGCGGTTTCGCAAGCGGCAGCGGACCATGCGCGACTATTTTCTTGCCGACCGCGACATTCCGTGGTGGGCGATCGCGCTCTCGATTGTGGCGGCGGAGACCAGCACGCTGACCATTATCAGTATTCCCGGTCTTGCCTACGATTCGAATTTCACTTTTCTGCAATGGGTAATGGGGTATTTGATTGGGCGCGTCATTATTAGTTTTGTGCTGCTGCCGCAGTATTTTCGCGGCGAGCTCTACACGGCCTATCAATTGATCGAACGGCGGTTTGGCGGAGAGTTGCGTACGGTGACGGCGGGCCTGTTTCTGTTGACGCGGGCGGCGGCGGAGGGCGTGCGCGTCTATGCCGTGTCGATAGTGGTCTCGATTGCTTTGGGCACGGGCGAGGTCGCTTCGATTGCGATTATCACGCTCCTGACTTTGATCTACACGTTTGAGGGCGGATTGGCGGCGGTGATCTGGACCGATGTGGTACAGACATTTATCTATGTGGGCGGAACGCTGGTGGGCCTGGTGACCATTCTACATCTCGTGCCCGGAGGCTGGGGTTCGGTTCACGCGATCGCCGGCGCACTGCACAAGTTTCAGATGTTCGATCTACCCGTCTCCGCGCACTGGCCGTTTCTAGATTTCGTGAAACCTTACTCGCTGTGGGCGGGAGTCATCGGTGGCGCGTTCTTCACGACGGCTAGCCATGGCACCGACCAACTCATCGTACAGCGATTGCTGGCGGCGCGGAACCAGCGCCAGTCAGTACTGGCGCTGCTATCGAGCGGCGTGGCCGTGTTTTTGCAGTTTGGGCTGTTCCTCTTCGTAGGAGTGATGCTGTTCGTCTACTACCGGGTTCCATCGGCAACGTTTGGGCGCGCGGACCGGATCTATCTCACGTTCATCGTCGGCCGGATGCCGCATGGAATTGCAGGGCTGTTGATCGCGGCCATTCTGGCAGCGGCGATGTCGAACTTGAGTGCGGCGCTAAATTCGCTCGCGTCGAGCTCGATTGTGGATTTTTATCTTCGTTTTCGCGCAGGCCGTTGTTCGGCATCTCGTCCGGAGTTGAGCGAAGCGGGGCGGTTGCGGCTCGCGCGGCTAGCGACCGTCGGGTGGGCGCTGGTGCTGTTCGGGCTAGCAGTGCTGGCGCTCCATCGTGTGGGGCGCGTGGTGGAAGTCGGACTGCAAATCGCGTCGGTCGCTTACGGAGCGTTGCTCGGAGTGTTCTTGCTGGGAGTGCTGACCAAGCGCGCGAATCAAAGCGGGGCAATCGTCGGCATGGTTTGCGGATTCGCGACGGAATTGTATTTATGGGGATGGTCGCAGGTCGCTTTCACATGGTGGGTCGCGATCGGAACGTGCGTGACGTATGCGGTCGGGTACGCGGCCAGCTTGCTCTTTCACCCGCGTCAGAACCTTGAACCACAGGGGGCACAAAGGAGCACGGGGGGAACCTAGTGCGATGGCGGGCCATTTCTCTTCGTTTGCCGCGGTCTCTACCCGTTAGAATCTTGCTTTCGTACCGCGTAACAAAACATGGATATTCCGCCAAAGAACAATCACGTCCGTCCCGAACTGGCACGCGATCTCGGACTCTCCCATGCTGGCGCGGTGGTGGTGGGGACGATCATCGGGAGTGGGATTTTTCTGGTTCCGACCGAGATGATGCAAGCGGTGGGGTCGGCTCGCCTCGTGTACCTCGCGTGGATGGTCGGAGGACTGCTCTCTTTTTTCGGCGCTCTGACTTACGCCGAACTGGGCGCGATGAAGCCGCAGGCGGGCGGCGAGTATGTGTATGTGCGCGACGCCTACGGACCCCTGGCCGGATTTCTCTATTCCTGGACATGGTTTCTGATCGCCAAGCCGGCTTCGATTGCGACCGTTACCACTGGTCTGGTTCGGATTCTGGAAACCTTTCCAGTCTTTTCTTTCTTCTCGCACGCCTGCTTCTCGCATCCGTTCACCCTCAACTACGGGCAACTGGTGGCAATCGGGGCCACCGTTCTGGTCTCCTGGCTGAACTACGTCGGAGTGCGGCGGGCGGGAGAATTTCAATTTCTGTTCACGCTGTTGAAGGTTGCCATCATCCTCGGAATTGCGGCGGTGGGTTTTTCCTATGGCGGGGGGACGTGGGCGAATTTTGCGACCGAGTTCGCTGGCGCGACAGGTGGCGCGGTTGGATTCTTCGCGGCGCTGAGGGCTGCGTTGTGGGCATACGATGGCTGGAACGATCTGAACATGGTTGCGGGCGAGATACGGAATCCGCAGCGTAACATTCCGCTATCGCTGATTTGGGGTGTGGCGACGGTGGGCGCGCTCTACATCCTGGTGAACGCGGCGGTGCAGTATGTGCTGCCGGCGGCGGCGATCGCAGGCTCACAACGTCCCGCCTCGGACGCCGTGGCCATGGTACTGGGGCGCGCGAGCGCCAGCCTGGTATCGGCGGGCATGGCGGTTTCGATGCTGGTGACTTTGAACGGCACCATCATGAGCGGAGCGCGCGTGCCGTTTGCGATGGCGCGCGACGGATATTTCTTCCAGTCGATTGCGGAGGTTCATCCGCGCTTCCACACGCCCTCGATGTCAATCGTTGTGCAGTGCGGCCTGGCCATCGTTCTGCTCCTGCTGGGAGGCAGTTTCCGGCAATTCTTTTCGCTGGCGATTTTCGCCGAGTGGATGTTCTACATGATCGCCGGCAGCACCGTCTTCGTTTTCCGTCGGCGCGACCCTCGGGCCGAGCGGCCTTATCGCGTGTGGGGATATCCTGTGGTTCCGGCGTTGTTTGTGCTGGCGTCGGCGGCCCTGCTCTGGTACACGTTCGCCGACAATCTCAAGAGTTCGATCGGCGGATGCCTCGCGATTCTGGCGGGCGTTCCCGTATTTTATTATTTTGCGCGGCGGCGGGCGGTGGCCTAGCAGTTTGCGAAAACTTATGATCAAACTGGTGTATTGCATCACCAAGAAGCCGGGCTTGACGGATGAGGAATTCTTTCACTACTGGGAGAAGGTCCACGGGCCCATCGGTGCTCGTATTCCCCACCTTCGCAGACTGGTGCAGAGCCACCGTATCCTGGTTCCAAGCGACAGCCGTCCACCCGACTACGACGGGGTGGCGGAGCTTTGGTTTGACGACATGGATGCTCTGCTTATGGCTCGCAGATCGCCGCAATGGAAGGCGTCCAGCGAAGACGAAGCCCGCTTCATCGACCTTAACAGGGTGGCTTATTTCGTCTCCCAGGAGCGGGTCATCCTGGATGACGCAAAAGAACGAAGATGAACGCCGTGTTTCAATCCTCAAACTGAGTTCCAAAAACGGGTAACCGGCTGTAACGCCACGCCCTAAAGGCGGTTACCAAAGGACAGGCGCAAGCGACACGTTTACCCCCTGCCCATTCTCCCCTAAGGTGAAGACTCCAGCCCCGAGCGCTCTCCCCAGCTTGGGCGGCCCACTTTTGGAGTGATGGATGCCTACGTACGACCGCGGTTTTCAACTTGGCCTGCTGCCTGAAAAGAAGAGGAACTGGCGGACTTTTGCCGCGAGCTACGGGTTTCTGGCGGGTCTGATTTTGCTGCTGATCGTCATCGGGATCATGACCTCCGATACGCTGATTCCAATCGTGAATTACCATGTCACGGAGTTGGTCCCGCTGCCGGCGCTGCGGCCGGAGCCGCTGCCCAAGGCAAAACCGCTGCCGGTGCATGCCAAGTTGCTGCCGCCGGAGCCGGTGTTTCAGGCGCCGAAACTGATCGTGCCAAAAGAGCTCCGCGCGCCCAAACCGCAGCCGCAGGAAATTGAGCCGCCCAAGGTGGCCATGAATAACTTCGCGCCCGCGGTACTAAAGCAGACCAGCGGAGCGCGCCCGGTGCTGATTCATACCGGGGACTTCCAGGGAAGTTCGGTGACGCCGACGGTGAATGCGCCGATCGAGAAAGTGCAGACGGGCGGGTTCGGCGATCCGAACGGACTGAAGCCGAGCGTCAACAGCAAGCCGAATGGCAAGCTGATCGCTTCCGTCGCGGGTGGGTTCGACATGCCGGTGGGGCCAGGACAAGGCAACGGGTCGGGCGGCGCAAAGGGCATTAAGGGAACGGTGGCGAGCGCAGACTTTGGCAATGGCGTGGCTACCGGAGGACAAGGAGACGGGCGCAGGAGCGGCCGCGGGAGCGCGGGAGTGCAGACCTCAGGCTTTGGCTCGCAGGAGATTGCGCAGAACACCCCGCACATTCAGCGCGTCGACAGCGGTCCACCGGCGACGCTGGTCGAGATCACCTTCAAGCCGAACCCGGCCTATACGGAGGAAGCAAGAAGTCTTAAACTAGAGGGCGAAGTTCTGCTGGAAGTGGAATTCATGGCGAGCGGGCAGTTGCACGTGAATCGCGTCGTCCGGGGTCTGGGGCACGGACTCGATGAAACCGCCATAGCCGCCGCCAACAAGATGCGCTTCAAGCCGGCCACGCGAAACGGGCAGGCCATGGATTCGACGGCGATCGTGCACGTGGTATTTCAACTGGCGTATTGAAACTTTGGAGATGAGAGTCATGCGGAAGGTTATGAGCGACATGAATTGGTTGGTTTTGGCTCTGCTCGCGATGACGATGACGGCAGGGGCCCAGCAACCGGCGTCCGCACCGCAGAACCCGCAGGCGGTTTCGGCAACACAGGCGGGGCAAGCGCAGTCCGGTCCAGGTCAGACCAATCTGGCGCCGCCGGCCACCATGGCTCAGGTCGTGGATCGCGTGATCGCGCGTGAGCAAGACCTGATCAAGTTTTTGTCGGCGCGCACTCCCATTGTGGAGACTTATCTGCAGGACCTGATGCAGGATCCGCAACTGGGGCCGATTCCGCAGGACGATCATTACTTCCTGGGACGCATGGACTTGAGCGACTCGATCGACCGCAGCGACTACCTTCAGGACAAAGGCAAGGACAAAGACGAAGGCATGGAGAAGCGCCTTCTGGGCGGGCTCACGAAGAAGTTCAAGTTCCAGTACCAGCCCCTGGGCTTTTCCTGGATGATCTTCGTCGACCGCAACGACTTTGACCGGCAGCACTATGATTTCCGCTATGCGCGGCGCGAGTTTCTGGGCGATGTACGCTGCCTGGTATTCGATCTGACGCCGAAAAAAGACGCCGGACGCGGACGCTTTCTCGGCCGAATCTGGGTTGAGGATCAGGACTTCAGCATTGTGCGGCTGAACGGCACTTATGCCCATCCTTCGCGCAACAGTTACTACTTTCACATGGACAGCTGGCGGTTGAATCTGATTCAGGGTTATTGGGTACCAGCATACATCTACAGTGAGGAAGGCGATTTTACCGCCGGAGCTAAGAACAAGATAGCGTTCAAGGCGCAGACTCGCATGTGGGGATATAACCTCAAGACGGGAACGCCCAACGACGAACTTACGAACATCCGGGTTGACAGCGTAAAGGATGACACGCCAACCGCGCAGGATGCTTCGCCGTTGGCGGCCGAGCGCGAATGGCAACAGCAGGCGGAAGACAACGTGGTCGAACGGCTGGAACGCTCCGGGCTGCTGGCGCCGGAAGGCGATGTGGACAAGATTCTCCAAACCGTAGTGAACAACCTGGAGATCACCAATAACATCGAATTGCCGCGGCCAGTTCGGACGCGGGTGCTGACGACTTCTCCGCTGGAAACTTTCAGCGTCGGTAACACCATCGTAGTTAGCCGTGGGTTGATCGATGTGCTTCCCGACGAAGGCAGCCTGGCCATGGTGCTCGCGCACGAACTGGCGCACATTGTTCTGGGGCATAACCTGGGCAGCCAGTACGCGTTCAATGACCGCATGCTGTTCTCGGACGAGGCGACTTATAAGAACCTCGGGTTCAAACACATTCCCGAAGAGGAAGCGGCGGCCGACAAGAAAGCCATCGAGATGCTGAAGGCCTCGCCCTACGCGCAGAAGTTGGACTCGGCCGGGCTCTTCATCAAGGCTCTGCAGGCGCGCGCTCCGCAGTTGAGCGCTCTGCTGCAAGCGCACCTCGGCAACAACATCGCGGAGAACGGCACCGTGACGCGGATGGCGCCAGCTGGCCAACTCGGCTCCTGCGCTCGATTGGAACAAGCTGGATCAGATCGCGGCCTTGCCACTGGGCGGACGTGTCAAGCTGAATCCGTGGGATGACAAAGTGGAGATTGTGAAAGCGCAACCGGTCGCGATCACTTCGGCGCGCGACAAGATGCCCTTCGAGGTGACGCCGTTCTTCCCACGGCTTACGCGCTACAGCACGGCGAGCGTGCCTGCTCCTTCCACGCCGGCAACGCCAACGAACGCGCCCGCCACCGCTGACGCCAACCCCACGCCGGCCAACTGAGCCGGTTCCCAAGTTGATAGAAGCGCAGGCCGGGACCGGAAGAAATTCCGGGCTCCCGGCCTGTGTCTATTGCAGTCGGCAGTTCCCATCTCTCAGTTCTCAGTGAGACCTGTTGGCAACCTGAGAACTGAGAACTGCTTTGTTTATTTTGTGTACGTAAAAAATTACGAGTCCGTGACAACCCTGTTCCCAGCCCTTGCTACGCTGCTCCCAATGTGCAACCTCGCGGAGGCAACCCATGTCGCGAATTAGTTTGGTGCTCTTGTTGGCAATAATGTTGATGGGACCCGCATGCGGCTATTCCCGCAACTACATGAACGGGACTGGAATGCCCAAAGTCACACAACTTTCGCCCAGCAGCGCCGTGGCGAACAGCGGGGCGTTTGTTCTGACCGTGAATGGCTCGGGTTTTGGCACGGATTCATTGGTGTATTGGGGCACCACGACGCGGACGACGACCTACGTATCCACTTCTCAAGTGACGGCGAATATCACCGACGCGGACATTATGAATTCTGGCAGCGTGCAGGTTTACGTGCACTCGGGCGGTGCAAACTCGAATGCCATGACTTTCACGATTACGCCGTAATCATTCAGCAACGAGTGGCGGGCACGGCGCCGGAAACTAGAAATGAGATTTCAGATCGGCGAACCGATCCACCACCAGCAATCGCTGGTTGGGCGGAGCGCCGGCCAGGTTTTCGTGCTCCAGTATCCAGGTGTTGTCGTGCGGAACGAAGACGGCGTGCAGGCCGGCGGCGAGCGCCGGGTTAATGTCGGACTTCGGGCTGTTGCCGACCATCCACGTGCTGTCCGGGGCGAGGGCGTACTTGGCGATGGCGGAGCGGTAGGTCGATTCGTCCTTTTCCGCCACGATTTCAACCGCGGAAAAATATTCCTTCAATCCCGAGCGCTCGACTTTTCCGGATTGCTCGGCGGGATTTCCTTTGGTCAGCATGATCAGATGGTGGTGCTCGCCCAGATATTGCAGGGTCTCCGGTACGCCGGGAAGCACTTCGATGGGATGATCGGCGATCTGGTGCGCAAAGCTGCGAATGCGCTCGTGTAATTCGGGTGTGACCGGGTCGACAGAAAGCTTCTCAAAGGTTTCCACCAGCGAATGCGCGAAGCTGTGCAGGCCGTAACCGTGCTTGACGATGGATTCCCGCTCCACGTCGTTCAGCACCAGCCGAACCGCCTCCGGTGAATGCTCGCGATGGTCGAGGAACGAAATGAACTTCGCGATCGCCCGTTCGAAATAAATGTTGTTTTCCCAGAGCGTGTCATCGGCATCGATGAGCAAAGTCTGGGCGCCATTTTCCCCACGCATGGATTCATGATAACGGTTCCTGGGCGGAATCGAGGCTTTGGTAAACTGGTATTCGTATGAAGAAATTCGGTTGGATGCACTATGGGCCTGTTCTATTTTTCATTCTCCTGATGTCAACCTTCGGCACGGCGCAGCAGAAGAAAACCCGGGCGATGACGGGTTCGGCAGCGAAAGGGGGCGCGCCGGCGGATTTGAAGGTCGCGGCTGACCTGGGGCAACGGCTGGCGAAATTCCAGCACGTCCGAATGCCGTTCCAGACGGCGGGTTTGAGCGCTCGCGAGCAGCAACTCGTTCGCAAACTGGTGGAAGCTTGCGGCTACCTGGAAAGCATCTTCTGGCGGCAGAGCGATGCCGAGGGATTAACCCTCTACCAGTCGCTAGGCTCAAGCCGGAATCGGCGCGATATCGAACTGCGAACCTACCTGCGGATCAACGCGTCGCGCTTCGACCTGATCGACCAGGATCGCCCCTTCGTCGGAACCGAACCCGCACCGCCAGGGCGAGGGTTCTATCCAGCGAACCTGACACGCGATCAGGTGGAGCAATACGTCAAACAGCATCCCGAGCAGAAGGCGGCGATCTACAATCAATTCACGATCGTGCGGTGGAATGAGGGAAAGCTGGAGGCGGTTCCCTACCGCATCGCGTTCCGGGCTTTTCTGGAACCGGCGGCGCAATCGCTGCGGGCAGCCGCCAATCTCAGTGATGACCCTGCCTTCGCGAAGTTTCTTCAACTGCGGGCCGATGCCCTGCTCAGCGACGATTACTTTCCGAGCGACCTGGCTTGGCTGGAGTTGAAGAATCCGAAATTCGACATCGTCTTTGCGCCCTATGAAACCTACCTGGACGGACTGCTGGGCGTGAAAGGATCGTACGGCGCGGCGGTGATGGTACGCAACGAGCGCGAGAGCAAGAAGCTGGAGCTGTTCCAGAAATACGTGCCGCAGATTCAGGATGCACTGCCGCTGGCGGCGGAAGATCGGCCGTCGAAACAGGGACTCGAAACGCCGATGGAAGTGATGGATACTCCTTTCCGGGCGGGAGACCTGACACACGGCTACCAGGCGGTGGCCGACAATCTGCCGAACGATCCGCGGGTGCATGAGCAAAAGGGCAGCAAGAAACTTTTCTTCAAGAATTTTATGGACGCGCGGGTTAACTACATCATCCTGCCGGTCGCCCGCAAGCTGATGGAGCCCAAGCAGGCAGCGAAAGTTTCCGGCGAAGGCTATCTGCTGGGCACGATCATGCACGAGATCTGTCACGGGCTCGGTCCCGCGTTTGCGCGCACTTCGTCAGGTACATCGGCGGGGAGGGTCAGTATTCGGGAAGCGATTGGTCCGGGCTTTAGCGGCCTGGAAGAAGCGAAGGCCGATGTCACCGGGATGTTCGGCTTGAAATGGCTGGTGGATCACGACGCGCTTCCCAAAGAAAAGCTGCAAGAGTATTACGCGTCGTATGTGGGTGACCTGTTTCGCACCGTACGCTTCGGAACCGCCGAGGCGCACGGCCAAGCGGAGATGATGGAGTTTAACTATCTCTTCGAGCGCGGCGCGATCCGGCGGAATGCCAACGGCCGGTATTCCATCGACTACGAGAAGATACCAGGCGTAATGGCCGATCTAGCTAAGGAACTGCTGGAGATCGAGGCCACGGGGGACCGAGCGCGTGCGGAAAACTGGTTTGCAAAGTACGACACGATGCCGGAGGAATTGAAGGCGTCGCTGAAGGCGGTTGCGAATGTTCCGGTGGATATTGATCCGGTATTTTCGTTTGCGGAGAGGGTGAGGTAAGACCGCTACTTGCCTCTGGCTGCTGGCCGCTGGCGGACTCTCGGTTGGACATGATGCTTCCTTGCTATGCGAAGCACCATCACGTCTTCGGTCTCAATACGCAGCCCTGCCAGAGTTCCCAGATCTCAGAAGCAATTCGCGCATAACGCTCCTGCGGGCCCGCAGTACCCGAATCAAACCAGCGAACGAATTCTCCGTGAACAACGCGAAGTACATCGGCGGCGGATCTGCAATCGTGCAACCGGGGCAGGATGGTGCCAACCTCCGGTTCATATTCGTCGGTGTTCTCGTCAAAGTTAATACCAATTGGGTCGTGGCGAAACAGGAGAGCAGCAATAGAATCGAAAAGCTGGCCATACTCTGCTCTGAGCTGCCGCCGTTCCTGGAGGATTTCATCGCGCGTTTTCGCCATCGGCTAAATTCCCATTCCAGTTCGCCAGAAGCCAGCGGCCTCCTACACCCACTCCACCCGCGGAGTCTGCGGAATGATTCCCGCCTTGTGTCCCATGTCGAGCAGTCGCCGCACGGCTTCGCGGCCGTCGTCGCCGTAGTCGAGCGTGCGCTCGTTGACGTACATGCCGACGAATTTATCGGCGAGTTGGGCGTCGAGGTCGCGGGCGAACTGCATGGCATAGGCGAGCGCTTCCTCGCGATGATCGATGGCGTACTGGATGCTCTCGCGCAGCGCCTGCGTCACACTGGCCATCGTTTCCGGGCCAAGCGAGCGACGGATCGCGTTTCCTCCAAGCGGCAGCGGCAGTCCCGTGACTTTCTGCCACCAGCGGCCGAGATCGACGACGCGGTGCAGTCCCGACTTGTCGTAAGTGAGCTGGCCTTCGTGGATAATGAGGCCGGCTTCGTGCTTCCCTTCCAAAATCTGCGGGATGATTTGATCGAACGGGACGACTTCCACTTCAATGCCGGGCGCGAACAGTTCGAGCGCCAGGTAAGCGGTGGTGAGTTTGCCGGGCACCGCGATTTTCTTCAGCTTGATCTCGTCCGGCGTGAAAGGCCGTGTGGAAACGAGCATGGGCCCGTAACCGTCGCCTACGCTTCCGCCGCACGACATCAGCGTGTATTTTTCCTGAATGTAGGGAAAGGCGTGGAATGAGATTGCGGTTACGTCGTAAACCCCTTCCTGCGCCTGGCGGTTCAGCGTCTCGATGTCGCAAAGGGTGTGGGTGAATTTCAGTCCGGGCACGCGAACTTTATTTGTGGCCAGGCCGTAAAACATGAAGGCGTCGTCGGAGTCGGGGCTGTGGGCCACCGTGATTTCGCGAACGGGTGAAGATACTGTACTCATATGATTCCGTAATCCTGTTCTGACTTCTCGTAGAGACGCGGCTTATCGCGTCTCCTGCCGCGGGGTGAGACGGGGCAAGCCCCGTCTCTACAGAGTGGCCCCGATACATACCCGCGTCTTTCGGTTCATCCTTGCGAAGAACGTTGGTGCCAGCGAGCGGCGACAGCGGAGGCCATCAGCACCTTGATGACTTCCGCGAAAATGAACCAATAGAGGCCGAACCGGAGAGCCAGCGAAACAGAGTGCGTAAGCACAGCGAGCCAGCTAAGTCCGCCGGCAAAAAGCACAACCTCCGCCGCGACGGATGACAACGCGGCCCAGCCGAAATGTCGCGAGCCTTGTACCGATCTCCGCTCGTAGATCCATCCCGCTACAAAGGCGACGAGGGGATAGGCCATGAGGAATCCGCCGGTCGGGCCGAGTATCTGGGCAATTCCTCCGCCCAGAATCGACGGGCTGAATACGGGCAGTCCGAACGCGCCTTCGACCAGGTAGAGCGAGAGCGCCGCGAAACCGCGCCGCGAACCGAGGAGCAAGCCCACGGTGAGGACTCCGAAGTTCTGCAGCGTCAGTGGGACGGGCGTGAAGGGCAGCGGCACGGTCACACGCGCGCACAAGGCGACGAAGAGGCTGGCAGCGATCACGATCGCCGCCTGCTTCGCATATTCCTTCGACCGCGTCGGTTGGCCAAGAACCTGGGAAGCTACACGAGACATGGCGTTCCTTTCCTTATGGAGGATGTCGCGGGAGATCAATCCTCCGGCGGCGGCGAGTGGTCGAGACCATCGAGTTCCGGTGGATGGGCCGCCGAGCGCTTCATTTGCCGCCGGACCCGCATGATAGAGGGTAAGCGCGACCGACACGACCACCACAACACTGATTCCCAGGATGAAAAACCACCAGAGCATCCGCACAGCACACTTAGGATAGCAGATGGGCAGCGACCCGAATGTGCTGAGAGTCACTGACTGATGAGACGGGCTGGCTTTGGTCCGCGCTCAGCCCTTTTTCGCTGATTTGGCCAGCGCTTTGCGGCGATTCTCCACATTCTTCGAAACGCGCTCCAGTCGCTTGCGCGCCAGCTTCGATCCCGTGGCGACTTTCTCGATGTTGGCAAAAACGTCGGGATTGTTCATCTTTTCGCGGATTTCCTTCAGGAACGGATGGATCTTGGCAAAGATGAAAAACATTTCGCCGCTGATACCGGGCTGCAGGAAAAGCTCTTCGTGGACGCGCGCCTTGCAATACCAGCGATGCGGCCATGTCCCAGTAGCCGCCAACCTGGCGCATCCAGGCATTCTCCTGGCTGGGGAACGCGTTGGCGACTTTCACGAAGTCGTCGGCGCTCTGCGGCCAGAATTCCACCGTAAACCAGTTTCTTGCCTTGCGCATCTCCGCTTCGCGGCGGAGGTCGTAGAGTTGCATGACTACCTGTGCATCGTGCGCGGTCGCTTTTTTTGCCATGTTTTTCGCCTCGTGAGTTATCTTCTGAAATTTCGTTCTGAGAACCTGTAATTTTGTCAGGCTTTCGAAACAGCTACCGTTGCGCCTTCCACGGCACGCTCGTAATCGCATTCCTTATTCGGGCACGCGATTACCGTCCCATCTTTGCGGATTCGTTCCACCAGGTACTCATGTCCGCAATCCGGACACTTCTCGGGAACGGGCTTGGCCGCGGACGTGAACTTGCACTTCGGGTAGTTTCCGCATCCGTAAAAAGTGTTGCCCTTGCGCGCGCGCTTCTCGACAAGTTCGCCTTCTTTGCATTCCGGGCACTTCACGCCGATAAAGTTCTGCTTCACATACTTGCAGTCGGGATATCCGCTGCAGGAAGTGAACTCGCCGTAACGACCGTGACGCAGGATCAGGTTGCGTTTGCACAGCGGGCAAGTCTCGTCCAGCGGAATGTCGGGTACTTTCTTGCCTTGATCGAGCCGCCGCGTCGTCTTGCAATCGGGATAGCCGGTGCAGGCCATGAACTGGCCGAAGCGTCCGCGCTTTAGAACCATGACACGGCCGCAGTTTTCGCAGTACTCCTCTTGCGCCGTCTCCTGCAGGTCGGCCGAGTCGAGGTCGGGCAGGTTGATGGGATTCTCTTTGGTGAACTTGCAGGTGTCGGGATTTTCCTTGTCGTAAGTGCTGCAGGCATAGAACGACCCGTGCTTGCCCCACTTGATGACCAGTGGCGCGCCGCAGAGTTCACACTTTTCGTCGGTCGGCTTCTCCATACGCTTGATGTTTTCCATGTGCTTCTCGGCGTATCGGAGATCCTTGGAGAATTTCTGATAGAACTCGGTAAGCGCGTCGTTCCCTGTCTGCTTGCCTTCTTCGATTTCGTCGAGCTCTTCTTCCAGGCGCGCGGTGTATTGGAAGTCAAAAATATCTTTGAAGTTCTCGACCAGCAGATCGGTGACCACCAGGCCAATTTCGGTTGGCACAAACTTGCCGCCGACTTTTTGCGCGTACTGCCGTTCCTGGATGGTGCTGAGAATGGTCGCGTAGGTGGAAGGCCGGCCGATGCCGCGCTCTTCGAGTTCCTTCACCAGCGAGGCCTCATTGAAGCGCGGAGGCGGTTCGGTGAAATGCTGTTCGGGGAGTAGCGACTTCAGCGTCAGCTTCTGGCCGGCTTCGAGCGGCGGCAGCTTGTGCTTCAGTTCCTCGTCCTCTTCGTCCTTGCTGTCTTTCGACTCTTCATAGACTTTGAGGAAGCCGTCGAACTTCATAACCGACCCAGTCACGCGGAACCAGAACACGTCGCTGCCAGATTTGGCATCGATGTCGACCGAGGTCTGGTCGAATACTGCAGGATTCATCTGCGAAGCAACGAAGCGCTGCCAGATCAGTTTGTAGACTTTGAATTCGTCTTCCTGCAGATATTGTTTGACCTGATCGGGATGACGCACTGCCGACGTTGGACGAATGGCCTCGTGCGCCGCCTGCGCTTCTTTCTTCTCCTTATATGTATTGGGAGACTCAGGCAAATACTGGACGCCGTACTCGCTGCCGATGTACTCGCGCACCTCGGCGATCGCCTCGGCCCCAACGCGGACAGAGTCGGTTCGCATGTAGGTGATCAGGCCGACCAGTCCCTCGTCGCCGAGTTCGACACCTTCATAAAGGCGTTGCGCGATCATCATGGTGCGCTTCACGCTGAAGCGCAGCTTGCGCGAGGAATCCTGTTGCAGCTTGCTGGTCGTAAACGGCGGAGTGGCATTGCGCCGGCGCTCTTTCTTCTCCGCTGAGCGCACAACCCAATCGGCCTTTTCGAGCGCCAGGCGGATTTTTTCCGCTTCCTCGCTGTTCGGGATTTCGATTTTTTCTTCGCCCTTGCCCAGGAAGCGGGCGTCGAATGCCGGAGGTTTGTTGGCGGCGAGGTGGGCGTCGATCGTCCAATACTCTTTCTTATCGAAGGCTTTGATTTCGCGTTCGCGGTCGACGATCAGGCGCAGCGCGACCGTCTGCACCCGTCCGGCGGAAAGGCCGCGGCGGACTTTGTCCCACAACAAGGGAGAGACCTGATATCCAACGAGACGATCGAGCACGCGGCGAGTCTGCTGCGCGTCCACTAGATTGCGATCGATGTCGCGAGGATGCTCGAAGGCGGCCTTCACGGCACGCTGCGTGATTTCGTTGAAGGTCACGCGGCGAATGCGTGCGCCCTCGCCGATGTCGTCCGTCTTCTTCTTGGCGGTCTTCTTACCCTTCTTTTTCTTGCCCGAATCCTCGCCGAGTTCGTCGGCAAGATGGGCGGCGATGGCTTCGCCTTCGCGATCCGGATCAGGCGCAAGGTAGATGTGGTCGGCCGAGAGCGCCAGCTTTTTCAGCTTGGCCAGGACCTTTTCTTTCCCGGGAATGACGACGTATTCGGTTTCGAAGTCGTTTTCGACGTCGACCCCGAGGCTGCTTTTGGGCAGGTCTTTCACGTGGCCGAAAGAGGCATCGACCGTGAATCCCTTGCCCAGATACTTTTGGATCGTTTTCGCCTTAGCCGGCGATTCGACAATGACTAGACCTTTGGACAATGTTCTCCCCAATATGGCGGTAATGGAATTGAAGCTAGCACGAATAGCGGTCAGCTGTCAGCTATCAGCTGTCAGCTCTCAGTTAAAGACCTTCACCTTTTGCATCAGAGACGACAGCATCTTCTTCACCTCAACCACCTGCGCTACAAGGCGCTCGTACTCTGGATTGTGCAAATATTCCAGATCATGAGCGAGCAGAAATTGGTACTCAAGTTCGCTGGCTGATCCCATGGCAATCTGCAGAAACCGGACCATTTCCGCGTCGCCCTTTCGACAGCATCCCTCGGCGATATTCATTCCTATCGATGCCGAAGATCGCCTCATCTGACTTGTCAGCCCGAACATCTCATCCCGAGGGAAAGCTGCGCTCGATGCATAAACATCCAGAGTCAGACGGTGTGACTTCTCCTAGACCCGAAGATTTCGAAAACTCTGCATAGGCCCCTCCGGTTCTACTGAAAGCTGATAGCTGAGAGCTGACAGCTAAAAGCTCATCACAAAATTCTTCCCCGGCAGTTGCCTCACTTTCCCATTCAGCTCCAGTTCGAAGAGGGCGGCGAAGATTTCGGAGGACGACATTTCGTTTTCCAGCAATTCGACCAGTTGATCGATGTGCGTGGATTCATCGGCTTTCAGCAGCTTGAGGATCTTTTTCTCGTGGGGTGAGGTCGCCTCGTCCGGGAATAGAGATGCGGTTTCCGGCACGGGGGATTCATTCTGCATGGCACTGAGGGCGACCTGTATGTCTGGCGGGAGCTCTTCCCACACGTCTTCCCAGGTGGCGACAAGCTTCGCGCCCTGCTTGATCAGCGTGTTCGGTCCCCAGGAGTTCTTATTGGTCACGTTGCCGGGGACGGCGTAAACGTCGCGGTTTTGTTCGAGAGCACAGCGCGAAGTGATGCGCGTGCCGCTGTATTCCGCGGCTTCCACGACCAGCACGCCGGCCGACATGCCGCTGATGATCCGGTTGCGAATGGGAAAGTTTTGCGGGGTAGGAGAGGTTCCGACCGGGAACTCCGTAATCAGCGCACCACCCAGGGCCACGATCTGTTCGGCGAGCCGCGAGTTTTCCTTGGGATACATCACGTCAATTCCCGTGCCGAGGACGGCGACCGTCTTTCCCTTGGCAGCGACGGCGCCGCGATGCGACGCGGTATCGACGCCGCGCGCTAGTCCACTGATGATCACGAGGCCCCGCGAGGCGAGGTCGGTCGAGAGGCGTTCGGCCATGCCGCTGCCGTAGGGCGTCGGATGACGCGTCCCCACCATCGCAATGCCGGGTTGCGCCAGCACCTCGACGCTTCCTTTCACAAATAAGACGACCGGGGGGTCGTAAATCTCTTTCAGCCGCGCCGGGTACTCGGGGTCGCTCAGCGAAATAATTCTGGCGCGCGCCTCGACCGCCTTCCCGCATTCCTGCTGTGCCAGTTCGAGCGACTTTCCCGTTGCGATCGACTGCGCGGAAACGGCCCGCATCCCCATGGCTTCGAGTTCGGTCAGGCTGGCCTGGAAGACACGCTCGGCCGTGCCAAAGTGCTCGATCAGTTTCTTGATGCGCGTAGGCCCGAGTCCCTGGGTCAGGGCCAGCGCCAGCCAATAGGTGCCCTCACGAGACGCGGGGGTGGGGGCGGTGACGGCAACATTCGACATATCGCGTGACCCTAGCCCGCGGCGCAAAACGTTGTCAAGGATGGCGCGCACATCATTTTTGGTATATTCGTAACTTGATGAGCCGGTTAAAGATTTCGGCCATTTCCTACCTGAACACGGCCCCTCTCCTGTGGGATTTTGAGCACGGTCAGGCAGGCGCGGGCCGAGTTACGGACAGTGATTTTGATATTTCCTACACCATCCCGTCGGCCTGCGCCGAGGCCTTGCGTGCGGGAACGGCCGATATTGGCATCATTCCGGCTGCGGCTTATGCCTCGGTTCCCGATCTAGTCATCATTCCCGACGTGGCGATTGCGGCGCGGCGTGCGGTGCGGTCGATCCTGCTTGTGAGTAAAGTCCCCTTAAATAAGTGGACCGAGCAGCTGCGAACGGTGGCGCTCGACACTTCTTCGATGACCTCGGTTGCGCTGGCCAAGATTCTGTTCGCCAAATGGCTGGGCGGAGCGCGCGACTATCAGCCGATGGCTCCCGATCTCGAAGCCATGCTCGGCGCGTGCGATGCGGCGTTGCTCATCGGAGACCCCGCGCTTCAGGTCGACCGCGCCCGCTACTTCACGCTCGACCTGGCGGAGGAGTGGGTGGCGCGCACGGGCAAGTCCTTCGTCTTCGCCTTCTGGGCGATTCGCAAACAGGCGCTTGCCGGACGAAATAGCGCGGCGATCGCGGAGGTCTTCCAGAAGTCGCGCGATCATGGCCTGTCGCCGAAAAATCTGGGAGCCATCGCCCAGGAGTGGGCCCCGCGCCTCGGCCTTAGCGTCGAGGCTGTCCGCGTCTATCTAACGCATAACATCCATTACTATCTTGACCCTCCCTGCCTGGAGGGGCTGGAGCACTACTACCGCCTGGGTGCGGAAATAGGAGCGCTGCCGCCAACGCTCGGCCTTCGCTTCGTTTAGCAGGCCGTGGAAAGACTCGATGTCGCGCTTGATTTTGGGTGTGGTGTGATTTTGGGTGGAGCAGCGCTTCAGCGCTGCATAACTGGCGCGTTTTCATCAACGGCTTTAGCCGCTGAGGGCCGCTGCCGCATGGAACGCGACTTTTTCCGCAGCCTGTTAGAACTCAACTGACCAACACGTTCGGTTGAGCAATCGCGAATACTATATCGTATTACGATATACTCATCTTGGGACGACGCGGCATGACCGCGCGGCAAGAGGTGTGGACAACCATCGTGAGCAAAGATACCAAGACAGAATTGCGGGACAACGCGACGGTTATCAACCAGAAGGGCCGCGGTAGAAATGAGGAGTTAGGAGATTTCACGACCACGTGGCGGCTGGTTCCAATCTCCTTATTGGCCATTGCCATTGGCGTGATCTGCGCGTTTGTCGCACTGGCGTTGCTCCGTTTAATTGGGTTATTCACCAACCTGTTCTATTTTGGCCGGTGGAGCACCGCGATGGTTTCGCCGGTGGGCAACCATCTCGGTATATACAGCGTTTTCGTTCCCGTCCTTGGCGCTCTCATTATCGGTGTGATGGCGAGGTACGGTTCCGAACGCATCCGAGGTCATGGCATACCCGAGGCGATCGAGTCCATTCTGCTCAACGGCAGCCGGATAGAACCGAAAGTCGCCCTTCTCAAACCAATCTCTTCTGCAATCTCGATCGGCTCCGGCGGCCCGTTCGGCGCGGAAGGCCCGATTATCATGACCGGCGGCGCCGTGGGTTCGCTGATCGCCCAGCTGTTTCACCTGACCAGCGCGGAGCGCAAGACGTTGCTCGTGGCCGGCGCTGCCGGCGGAATGTCCGCAACCTTTGCGGCGCCGGTGGCGGCGGTGCTCTTGGCCGTCGAATTGCTGCTTTTCGAATGGAAACCGCGAAGCCTGGTTCCGGTGGCCTTAGCCAGTGCGATGGCGGCGGTGGTGCGAAGGTATATCTTGGGGTTCGGGCCGTTGTTTCCGGTGCCGGTTCACCCATTATTCATTGGACCAAAGGGACTACTCGGATGCGCCCTGGTCGGTCTGCTGGCCGGAGTCCTGTCGGCCCTGCTCACCCTATCGGTGTACGCGGCTGAGGACGCTTTCCAGCGGCTGAAGCTCCACTGGATGTGGTGGCCCGCGATCGGCGGGCTGGCCATCGGGGTTGGGGGACTGGTATTCCCGCAGGCACTGGGCGTAGGCTACGACACGATTGGCGCATTGCTTCAGGGAAGCGTCACCGCGAAAGTGATTCTCGGAGTCCTGCTCGTCAAGTGGTTCATCTGGGCGGTATCGCTCGGCTCCGGCACATCGGGTGGCGTTCTGGCGCCGCTGCTGATGATGGGTGGCGCGCTCGGCGGGCTCGAAGCCATGTTTCTTCCCAATGAAGGCGCCGGTTTTTGGCCACTGATCAGTATGGGCGCCATTCTTGGCGGGACCATGCGGGCTCCGTTTACCAGCATTGCTTTTGCCTTTGAGCTGACGCACGACGCCAATGTGTTTTTGCCCCTGCTGGTGGGTAGCGTCATCGCTCACGGTTTCACGGTCCTGACTCTTCGGCGGTCCATCTTGACCGAAAAAGTTGCCCGGCGCGGCTTCCATCTCAGCCGCGAGTATGCCGTCGATCCCCTGGAAGTTCTCTTCGTACGTGAAGTCATGCGAACCAAGGTCGTGGTATTGCCAGCCGCGAGTACGCTCGGCGATATCTGGCACTCGTTGCGGGTGGATCACAGGCAGGAGCAGCGCTTGCTCCCGGTAGTGAACGCGGAAGGACAACTTGTCGGTGTAGTGACGCGCGGGGATATCACCCACCGGATGGAGCAAAATGGAGATGCAGCCCTCGGATGGCCGATTGGTGACCTGGTGCGAACGAGCGCGGCTGAGGCCTATCCCGACGAACCGCTGCGTCTGGTCGTCTATCGCATGGTTGAAAAAGGTTGCACGCGAATGCCGGTCCTGGAGCGCACCACAAGAAAATTTCTAGGTCTGGTCTCGCTCAATGATTTGCTGAAAGCGCGCTCGCGGCACCTGGAGGAAGAGAGCCGCCGCGAACGAAGTCTCAAATTTAGATTTTTTCCTGCGAAGAAAATGCAGCGCGGCTAAGGGGAGCTGAGGAGGTTTTCTCTGTGACTCTGCGACTCTGTGGTGAAAAACTGAACTTAGGACACTACCCATTTTCTACGAAACTCGCCTCCACCCCCTCCCACCAGCTAAAATAGCCATTACCGTGGGGTGAAAAGATGTCCCTGACCAAACAGCAAGCCCTGGAGATGTTTCGGTCCGACGATCTGATCGGGATTGGCATGGAGGCGGACGCGCTTCGCCGCAAGCTCCATCCTGAAGGAACGGTCACCTACATCATCGATCGCAACATCAATTACACCAACTTCTGCACGGAATATTGCACCTTCTGCGCGTTTTATCGCCCGTTGAAGGGGCCGGCGGCAAAAGAAGGCTACATCCTCGACCTCGACACCATCTACAAGAAGATTCGCGAGACCGTGGAACTCGGCGGCACGGGCGTGCTGATGCAGGGAGGCCTTCATCCCGATCTCAAGATTGATTGGCACGAAAAGATGCTGAGTGGCATTAAGCAGCGTTTCCCGAAGATTCATCTGCACTGTTACTCCGCTTCGGAGATTCTGGCGATTGCCGAGTACAGCAATCTGAGTGTGCGCGATACGATAGCGCGGCTGCGCGATGCCGGACTCGATTCGATTCCCGGCGGCGGTGCTGAGATCCTCGACGACGAAGTCCGCTACAAAATCGCGCGTCTGAAATGCCTGACCGCGGATTGGCTTGAGGTGCATCGCACCGCGCACCAGCTCGGCATGAGAACCACCGCGACTATGATGTTCGGCGTTGGCGAATCCATCGAACACCGCATCAACCACCTCCAGTGCCTTTACGATTTGCAGCAGGAGACGGGCGGATTCACGGCGTTCATCCCGTGGAGTTTTCAGCCCGCTAATACCGCGCTGGGCGGGCGCCACTGGGATGAGGCTACGGCGGTTGAGTATTTGAGGCTACTGGCTATTTCGCGGCTCTATCTTTCGAATTTCGTGAACGTGCAGTCCAGCTGGGTAACGCAGGGGTTGAAAGTCTGCCAGATGGGCTTGCGCTTCGGCGGCAACGACGTGGGTTCGGTGATGTTGGAGGAGAACGTCGTCCGCGCCGCCGGTGTAACCAACTGCACCACCGAAGAAGAACTGCGGCGCATCATACGCGATGCGGGCTTCCGTCCGGCGCAGCGCGATACGCTCTACCGGCAATGCTTTCTGAACTGAATCACAGGATTGAGACATTGACTCATTGCGTCATTGACACATTGACTCCATACCTCAATGACTCAATGATTCAATCCCCATGACGCGCTCACTCGCCATCGCCTTCTTGCTCCTCAGCGTCTTGCTGGCAAACGCGCAGGAAGCCGCGCCCGCGGCAAACGCGTCCTTCATCGCAGGCACGGTGGTGAAGGAACCGGGCAGCCAGCCGCTCAAGAAAGTGCTGGTGCAGGTCGTTGCCGAAGACCAGAAGCAGGGCGGAAACTACAGCGCCACAACCGACGCCGACGGCCATTTCCGCATTGAAAACGTCGCGCCCGGCCGGTACCGGCTCTTCCTGGAGAAAACCGGGTTGGTCGAGGTGAATGGGCGCGGGCTCAAAGCTGACGTCAACGTTTTCACGGTTCAGACTGGGCATGCCGTGGAAGATCTTCTGTTTCGGATGTTACCCACCGCCATCATCAGCGGCCGCGTCACGGACGAAGATGGCGACCCGATGTCCGGGGTCAGAATCGTCGCGCAAAAGAAGAAACCAGGAAAGGCAACGCGGGAAACCGTCGGGAGCGAATCGACGAACGATCTTGGCGAATACCGTCTGGCTGGTTTGTTTCCCGGCCAGTATTGGATTGTAGCCATGCCCCCTCCGGACATGCGCGATTACGAAAAGCAGCAGGAGAAATCGCCGCAAGGGGATAACCAGAGCGACGCCCAGCCCGACACCCGTTACGTCACCACCTATTATCCGGGCACCTACGATGCCATGCAGGCTTCGGCGGTAACGCTGAAGGCGGGCGACGAAATGCCGGTCAACCTCACGCTGACGCCGGCGAGAACGTATCGGGTTCGCGGCATCGTGACTGGCGTTACGGCCGGCCAGAGGCCCACCGTGGAGTTGATTCCCAAGGCAGGCGACTCTGTCCGGTCGAATGAGGTCGGGCCGGACGGCCAGTTCGAGTTGCGTGGGGTCGCTCCGGGATCGTATGTGGTAAGGGCATCGGCCGGCACGGAATCGCAGCCGCTGACTGCGCACCAGGATATCAACGTCGTGGCCGCCGACGTGGAAGGCGTAAAGCTGGCTCCGTCGCCCTCGTTCAAGCTTTCCGGTCGCTTGCAAGTCGAAGGAAGGACGGGAGCGCTCACTCAATATTCCGCAAACCTGCGCCCAGCCGAGTTGCCGGAAGATCCGGGCTTCTTCATGTCGCAGGATTTCTTTGGCGAGAACGCGCCGGTGGACCGCTTGGGTAATTTTGAGTGGAAGAACGTGATCCCCGGCAACTACATTGTGCAAGTGTACGGGGGCGACGGGCAGGGTTTCTTCCTGAAATCGGCAACGCTCGGCGGACGAGATATCGCAACCGGATTCACGGCCAGCGGACCCGCGACGCTGGATCTGCTGGTGAGCTACAAAGGAGGCACGGTCGAAGGAATGGTCGTTGAAAAGGAAAAAGATGTGGATACTGATCATCCGGTCGCCAATGCCACCGTAGTCGCCGTGCCGGAAGATAAATACCGCAAGCTTCCCGATCGCTTCGGAACCGGCGCGACCGATCAGCATGGACGCTTCACGATTCGCGGCCTGGCTCCGGGCAGCTACAGGCTCTATGCCTGGCAGGACGTGGAAGAAGGCGTCTGGCGCGACCCCGACTTCCTGAAATCCCAGGAAGCAAATGGTACGGCGTTGAAAGTGGAGGAAGGTTCCCGTCAGCAGGTTGAGCTGAAGCTTAGCCCGGTGGGCGAGGAGTGGCGGTAATCGGTCGTTAGTCGTTGGTCGTTAGTCGTTCGCGGTTTGCAAACGACCAACGACGAACGACCAACGACTATCGGTTCACGACCGCCGACCAACGACCGATCAGTTACAATGCTAGTTCCGCGGTCTTTCCTTTGGATGCATGGTGCTGTTCCGTACATGTCTTTGACCCTCACTTCGTCTCCGCTGGCTCTCGGCCTAGTCCTGGCTTCCAAGGGCCTGATGCCATACCTTCGCCATCATTTTCTAGACAAGACTTTCCAGGGTCTCTACCAGGTCAACGCATTCGATCTGGCACTGTTGATTCCCTATTTCATCGTCCTCATCATCCTGGCGGCCTACGGCGGGCACCGCTACTGGCTGGTCTATCTTTATTACAAGCACAAAAAGAACAAGACGACCGAACCCGCGTCGCATTTCAATTTCAATGACCTGCCACGGGTCACCGTGCAGTTGCCGATCTTTAACGAGCAATACGTGGTGGACCGACTGCTCGACGCCGTCTGCCGGCTCGACTATCCACGCGAGAAACTCGACATCCAACTGCTCGACGACTCGACCGACGAAACCGTTGAGGTCGCCCGCATCTTGGTGGAGCGGTACGCCGCCTTGGGACATCCGGTCAAGTACCTGCACCGTGACAATCGTGAGGGCTACAAGGCTGGCGCGTTGGCGGAAGGATTGAAAACGGCGAAGGGAGAATTCGTCGCCATCTTTGACGCTGATTTTGTTCCGCCCTCCGATTTTCTGCTGAAGTGTATCCATCACTTCACCGATCCCAAGGTGGGCATGGTGCAGACGCGCTGGACGCACATCAACCGCAACTACTCGGTGCTGACCGAGGTGGAAGCGATTCTGCTCGACGGCCATTTCGTGCTCGAGCACTCGGCGCGAGCGCGCAGTGGCGTCTTCTTCAATTTCAACGGCACGGCGGGAATGTGGCGGCGCTCGGCCATCGACGAAGCCGGCGGGTGGGAGCATGACACGCTCACCGAAGACACCGATCTCTCCTATCGCGCCCAGCTCAAGGGATGGAAGTTTCTATATCTGCAGGACGTCGAATGTCCGGCCGAGTTGCCGGTGGAAATGACCGCGTTCAAAACCCAGCAGGCGCGCTGGGCTAAAGGTTTGATCCAGGTCTCCAAGAAAATACTGCCCAAGGTTTTCTCAAGCGACGCCTCGCGACACCAGAAAATCGAAGCCTGGTATCACCTGACCGCCAACCTCAGCTATCCGCTGATGATCGTGCTTTCGGTGCTGCTGATGCCCGCCATGATCATTCGCTTCTACCAGGGATGGTTCCAGATGCTCTATATCGACCTGCCCCTGTTCATGGCTTCGACCTTCTCGATATCGAGCTTCTATCTGGTTTCGCAGAAAGAACTGTTCCCGAAAAGCTGGCTGCGCTCGCTGCTCTACCTGCCGCTGCTCATGGCGCTGGGGATCGGGCTGACGGTCACCAATACGATTGCCGTGCTGGAAGCGCTGGTGGGCAAGCAAACCGCTTTTGCCCGCACTCCCAAGTACCGCGTCGAATCGAAGAAGGACAAGGTGGGCGCGAAGAAATATCGCAAGCGTCTGGGATGGGTTCCGTGGATTGAACTGCTGATCGGAACTTATTTCGCGCTGGCGATCTTCTACGCCATCGACAACGAAAATTACTTTACCGTTCCCTTCCTGGTGTTGTTCGTGATCGGTTACTGGGTCACGGGGATGATGTCGCTGCTGCAGGGGCGATTCGCCGGACTGTCGGTGGGATCGGAAAGCCACACCAAGCCCTTCCCGGTCGGGGTGTAGCCATCGGGCGATCGGGTGATCCGATTTCCGCTGCACCAAACTAACTAACAATTGAGCTGCGGGGCGATGCTACGCTGGTACCGCTCTGGTTTCTCGCAGGCGCCTCCGCAAGAGGATTGCAGGGAACCAATTTAAAGAAGCTGTTACGAACAGTCGAAGCGCTGGCGGATTTGGGGCCCGAACTAACAGCGGACCGCGACTTCCGCCAAACCGCTCACGCCATGCTGAGCGCTGTGATGGAAGCGGCTGGCGCGCATGAGGCTGTGCTGTTTTCGTTCGGCGAGCGGCCTTCCCTGCTGACTTCGGTCGATGCGCAAGGATTCGCGCTGCTGCCCGAACCGTCCCTGATTCCCCTGCTTCCCCGCCACGTGCACACCCTGACCGCGGCCGCCGGCCCGGTGCTGCTCAACAGTTCCACGTATGACGTCTTTCTGAGTTCGAACGGCAATGTCGCGCCCGAACTGTTCAAGTGCATTTGCCCGTTGAAAGTCCGGGGAAAGCTCGCCGGCCTAATCGCCCTGGGACGGCGTCCCGGCGAAGCGGTGTACGAAGAAGACGCGCTCGACGCGTTTGAAATGCTGAGTCACTACGTGGCGCTGGCCATTCAGAACCACACTCTAGGCCAGACGCTGGCCCAACGGGTTTCCGAGAACCTGCGGCTGCTGGCCTCGCTGCACGGGTTCTACGACAACGCGCTCGAGGCTTTCGCCACCGCCATCGACGTCAAACACGTCAACATTCACGGCCACTCGCTGCGGGTGGGCCGCTACTCGCAGGCGATCGGCGAAGCGCTGGGGATGGGCCCGAACGAGGTTGCGTCGTTGCGGTCGGCGGCCTATCTGCACGACATCGGCATGGTTGCCGTCGATAAGCGGCTGTTGGGAAAACCTGCGCAGCTCGACGCGGAAGAATCCCGCGAGATGCGAGACCACACGGTCGTCGGACATCAGATCGTCAGCCAGGTGCAGTTTCCCTGGCCGCAGATTCCAGAAATCGTGCGCTGGCACCATGAACGCGCCGACGGGTCGGGATACCCGGACGGCTTGCACGGGGACGAGATCCCGCAAGCCGTGCGCATCGTGGCCCTGGCCGAAACCTTTGACGCCATGACCAGCGAGCGTCCCTACCGCGAACGCATGTCGGTCGGAGCGGCGCTGCAGGACTTGATCCGCCTGACTCCGCAAAAATACGATGCCCAGGCGTTGCAGGCTTTGCTGATCCAGGTACGGCGGGATGCCGTCGGAAGCAACCGCATCCCGCTGCTTGACCCTGAAGTGATGCACCTTTCCGCCGTGGACGTGGACGAACTGGCATCGACCCTGCAACACAGGATCAGCCAGGACAAACTCTTTCTCACCTGAAATTCTCTACAACGGTTTCACCGTTGCTGCATCCCGTTCATGTAGAGACGGGGCTCGCCCCGTCTCTTTCGACACCGCGAGGGAGACGCGGCAAGCCGCGTCTCTACAGAAAATCGGACTCCCCTCGCCAAATTCTTCTCAGTGTAAAATTGGAGCTCCGCCCTCCCGTGCCTCATCTGGCTTCTTGAGCGCGAGGTAACTTGGGGGCGGCCGGGGCGTTGTATCTATTTCGGGCGAATTTCATCTAAGTTTTTGAGCCGGGATTTGAACAGGGCAACGCAAGCTAATTTGCGAGGAGAGAATTGATGGCTGTCAGTGACCAGTCGGTCGCCACCGGTACCGAGCTCGATCAGTTGTGTATCAACACGATTCGCACGCTTTCGATGGACGCGGTGCAGAAGGCGAACTCGGGACATCCGGGAGCGCCGATGGGCTTGGCTCCGGTCGCGTACTGTCTGTGGCAGCAGTTTCTGCGCTATGACCCGGAAAATCCTCTCTGGCCGAATCGCGACCGCTTCGTGCTCTCCAACGGACACGCCTCCATGCTGCTCTATTCCCTGCTGCATCTGGCAGGTGTGCGAGAAGTCAGTGCCGAGGGCGAAGTTCTTTCAACACCCGCGCTGTCGCTCGACGAGATCAAGAATTTCCGGCAGCTTGGTAGCAAAACACCGGGACATCCCGAATACGGCCTGACCTCGGGTGTTGAGACGACCACCGGCCCGCTCGGTCAAGGCGTCGCCAACAGCGTGGGCATGGCGATTGCCGAGCGCTGGCTGGCGGAGCATTTCAATCGGCCGGGATTCGAGCTGTTCAACTACAACGTCTGGGCGATTTGCGGCGACGGCGACATGATGGAAGGAATTTCCTCAGAAGCCGCGTCGGTGGCCGGGCATTTGAAGCTTTCGAACCTGTGCTGGATTTACGACAACAACAAGATCACGATCGAGGGCAACACCGATCTCGCTTACGACGAGAATGTGGCCGCCCGGTTCGCAGCCTATGGTTGGGACGTCCAGCATGTGCACGATGCCAACGATCTGGTGGCCCTCGCCGATGCCTACACCCAGGCGCTCAGCGTGAAGGATCGTCCGAAGCTAATCATCGTCGACAGCCACATCGGCTTCGGTTCGCCCCATCGCCAGGACACCCGTGAAGCACACGGCGAAGCGCTCGGCGAAGAAGAAGTCAAGCTGACGAAGCGCGCCTACGGCTGGCCGGAAGACGCGAAGTTCCTGGTGCCGGATGGAGTGCGCGAAAACTTCCGCGACGTCATGGGCAAGCGCGGCCGGCAACTGAACGGGAAGTGGAACGCGCTGCTTAGCGACTACAGCAAGCAGCATCCCGATTTGGCGATTCAACTCGAAAGCATGCGTCGCGGGCAGCCTCCCAACGGATGGGACAAGGACTTGCCCACTTTCGCCGCCGACGCCAAAGGGCTGGCGACCCGCGATTCGTCCGGCAAAGTTCTGAATGCGATTGCGAAGAACCATCCCTGGCTGATGGGCGGCTCGGCCGACTTGTATCCCTCAACGAAGACGCGCCTCACCTTCGATGGCGCCGGTGATTTCGAAGCGGGCCAGTACAACGCGCGCAACTTCCACTTCGGCATTCGCGAACACGCCATGGGCGCAATCGTTAACGGGATGTCGCTCTCCAACATCCGCGCTTACGGCTCGACGTTCCTGATTTTCAGCGACTACATGAAGATGCCGATTCGCCTTTCGGCCGTCATGGAAGTTCCTTCGATCTGGATCTTCACCCATGATTCCATCGGAGTCGGCGAAGATGGGCCCACTCACCAGCCAATCGAGCAACTGATCACCCTGCGAGCGGTTCCGGGACTGATCACGCTGCGTCCCGCCGATGCCAACGAGGTGGTCGAAGCGTGGAAGATCATCATGCATCTAAAGAAGGAACCGGTGGCGCTGGCGCTCACGCGGCAAGCCTTGCCGACCTTCGATCGCGCGAAATACGCTTCCGCCGCGGGCGTGGCGCGCGGCGCCTACATCCTGGCCGACGCCGAAGGTGGCAAGCCGCAGGTCATCCTGATGGCCACCGGCAGCGAGGTGTACCTCTGCATCGACGCCTACGAGAAACTGAAAGCCGAAGGCGTCCGGGCGCGCGTCGTTAGCATGCCTTCGTGGGAGTTGTTCGAACGTCAGAACCAGAGTTACCGCGATGAGGTGCTTCCGCCCGAGGTCACCGCGCGGGTCGCTGTCGAGATGGCTTCGACCTTCGGATGGAAGCAATATGCTGGAGCGAAAGGACGCATCATCGGCATGAAGACTTTTGGAGCGTCCGCGCCCCTAAAAGATCTGCAGAAGAAGTTCGGCTTCACGACAGACGCCGTTATCCAAGCAGCGCGCGACCTGCTCAGAAAGTGAGAGTTAGCCCCGGAGGGGCGACCAAGCTTAGCCCAGCGCTTCAGCGCTGGGAAAGGCGGAGAGAGTGACTCAAGTCCCGGAGGGACGACCGAGTTCTCGCGCCAGGTATCGATATTCGAATGGAGTAACCGTTCTTACGTCAGGCATGGCTCTGCTGCCTGGCTCAGTCAGGAGATGTTATGAATCCAGTGGACACGCTCGAAACCGCAAAGGCCGCGAACCGTCTCACCCAGCTTCAAACCTTCGGCCAATCCATCTGGCTCGACTACATTCGCCGCGACCTGTTAAAGGGCGGCGAACTGCAGCGCCTGATTACCGAAGACGGCCTGCGCGGAATGACTTCGAATCCCGCGATTTTCGAGAAGGCGATTGCGGGCTCGACCCAGTATCAGGATTTTCTGGACTCGCTGGCCGGCCGCGCCGACCTTGACGCCAAAGGCCGTTATGAACTGCTGGCGATCCGCGATATTCAGGACGCGGCCGACTTGTTGCGCCCCGTCTACCAGAGCACGAAGAAGCGCGATGGCTATGTGAGCCTCGAAGTCTCGCCGTATCTGGCCCGCGACACCAACGGCACCATCGAAGAAGCGCGCAGGCTGTGGAAGAGCGTGGCCCGCGAAAACGTGATGATCAAAGTGCCGGGAACGGCGGAAGGCATTCCCGCATTCCGCCAGTTGATCGGCGAAGGCATCAACGTCAACGTGACGCTTCTGTTCGCGCAGGGAGTGTATGAGCAAGTCGCGGCGGCATTCATCGACGGCGTGGAAAAGTTCGCCGCCAGCGGCGGTGATGTGAGCAAGCTTGCGAGCGTAGCAAGCTTTTTCATCAGCCGCATCGATTCGCTGGTCGATTCACTCGTGGGCGACCAACTGAAGAAAGAAACGGACGCGACCCGCAAAGCGAAGCTGCAGTCGATCCTCGGCAAAGTTGCGATCGCGAACGGCAAACTCACCTACGAAGCCTACCAGCGCATCTTTTCTTCTCCGCGCTGGAAGGTGCTGGCCGCCAGAGGCGCACAGACGCAACGCGTGCTGTGGGCGAGCACCAGCACCAAGAATCCAAATTACCGCGACGTGATTTATATCGAAGAATTGATCGGGGCAGACACTGTCAACACCGTTCCGCCGGCAACCCTCGACGCCTTCCGCGATCACGGCAAGCCACGCGCCGGTCTGGCCGAGAACCTGGACGAGGCGCGGAAGACGATGTCTGATCTCGCCGGCGTTGGCATCGTCATGAAAGACGTGACCGACAAGCTGACTGCCGACGGTGTAAAGCTATTCGCAGACGCCTTCGATGCCCTGTTGGCCGCGGTCGAAAAGAATACGAAGCGATCGACTACGCCCACACCCCAAATGAATCGGCAGACGGCATCGCTGCCAGCCGATCTCGATGCGGCGGTAAAAAAAAACCTTAACGACTGGCGCGCGTCGGGAAAAGTAAGACGCCTGTGGCAGCAAGACGCCTCCCTCTGGACCAACGAAGACGAAGCCAAGTGGCTGGGATGGCTCGGCATCACCGACGAGCAACTTGCCAACGCAGCCAAGCTGAAGGCGCTGGCGGATGAGGTCAAAAGCGGCGGATTCTCCGATATTCTGCTGCTCGGCATGGGCGGATCCAGCCTTTGTCCGGAAGTGCTGGCGCTGACCTTCCCGCAAACGGCAGGCTTCCCGCGCCTGCACATACTCGACTCGACCGATCCGGCGCAAATCCGCAGCATCGAAAAACAAGTCGACCTCGCAAAAACGCTTTTCATCGTCTCCAGCAAATCCGGCAGCACGCTCGAACCGAACATCTACAAGCAGTATTTCTTCGAACGCGTGCAGCAGACCGTGGGCTCGGATAAAGACAAAAATAAAGATCAGGCGGGCGGCCGCTTCGTCGCCATCACCGATCCCGGCTCGAAAATGCAGTTGGTAGCCGAGCGCGACCGTTTCCGCCACATCTTTTATGGCCTGCCCTCCATCGGCGGACGCTACTCCGCGCTCTCGAACTTCGGCATGGTTCCCGCCGCGGCGATGGGCCTCGACACGGGCAAGTTCCTCGAGCGCACGAAAGAGATGGTCGAGGCTTGCAAGCCTACGGTGCCTGTGGAACAGAATCCGGGAGTGATGCTCGGCCTGATCTTGGGTACAGCCGCGAAGCTTGGCCGCGACAAAATTACGCTCATCACCTCGCCTGGGATTTCCGATCTCGGCGCGTGGCTCGAGCAGTTAATCGCCGAATCCACGGGTAAAGTGGGAAAGGGCATCATCCCAGTCGATCGCGAAGAGATCGGCGCGCCTGACGTGTACGGGCCTGACGTGCATGGGAATGACCGCATCTTTGCCTACGTTCGCCTGGAAACCGCGCCCGACGCCGCGCAGGATGCCAAGGTCGCCGCGCTCGAAAACGCCGGGAACCCTGTAGTGCGCATCGCCGTCGCCGACATCTACAACCTCGGGCAGGAATTCTTTCGCTGGGAAATCGCGACCGCGGTGGCGGGCTCGATTCTCGGAATCAACGCCTTCAATCAGCCCGACGTCGAAGCCAGCAAGATCGTCACCAAGCAACTGACGTCTGCGTATGAAAGCACGGGCTCGCTTCCCGCCGAAAAACCAATCGTCGAAGAAGCTGGCTTCAAGCTCTTCACTGACGACAAGAATGTCGCCGATCTCATCCAAGCGACTCGTTCCGGCCCTGCATCTGACGACGCGCTCACAGCTTTTCTTCGCGCGCATCTGGCGCGTCTTGGTGCAGGCGACTACTTTGCAGTGCTCGGGTATGTCGAAATGAACGCCGAGCACGAATCTCTGCTACAAGACTTGCGCATGGCCGTGCGCGACCGCAAACATGTGGCGACATGCCTCGGCTTCGGCCCGCGCTTCTTGCACTCCACCGGACAAGCTTATAAAGGAGGCCCCAACAGCGGCGTGTTCCTGCAAGTCACCTGCGACGACGCGCAGGATCTGCCGGTTCCCGGGCAGAAGTACACTTTCGGAGTGGTCAAAGCGGCGCAGGCTCGCGGAGACTTTCAGGTTCTGGCCGACCGCAATCGCCGCGCGCTGCGCGTACACCTCGGCAGCGACGTGAAAGCGGGTCTCGGCAAACTCGTGGAACTGGTGAAGCAGGTTCTGTAATAGCTTTTGTAAAATATCTTCCCGAAGCCAACGAGGGTTGTGTGGGGACGGGCCTCTGGCCCGTCCGACCCGAAACTGAAGGAGCAAGAATGCAACTGGGAATGGTAGGTCTGGGGCGCATGGGCGCCAACATGACGCGGCGCCTGATGCGCGGCGGACACACGATGGTCGTATCCGATCTGAGCGCCGATGCCGTAAAGAGTATCGCCGGCGAAGGGGCGGTGGCCTCTTCTTCGCTGGACGATCTGGTCGGCAAGCTGATCGCTCCGCGCGCCGTCTGGATCATGGTCCCGGCGGGCGAACCGACGGAAAAAACGGTACAGGCTCTCGTCGGATGCATGCAGGCAGGCGATACCATCATCGACGGCGGCAATTCGTATTTTAAAGATGACGTTCGCCGCGCGAAGATTTGCGCCGCCAAGGGCGTGCACTACGTGGACGTGGGCACGAGCGGCGGCGTCTGGGGACTGGAGCGCGGATACTGCATGATGATCGGCGGCCCGAAAGAGGCTGTCCAGCGCCTCGACCCGATCTTCAAGACGCTGGCGCCAGGACGCGGCGACATTCCGCGCACTCCGGGACGCGAGAAGATGGCTGGCAGTGCCGCGTCTACTGCAGAAGACGGATACATCCACTGCGGGCCGTCCGGTTCTGGACATTTCGTCAAGATGGTCCACAACGGCATCGAATACGGAATGATGCAGGCCTATGCGGAAGGCTTTGACATTTTCAAGAACGCGACCAGCAAAGAGCTTCCCGAGGACATCCGCTACGATCTCAACCTGCCGGACATTGCCGAAGTCTGGCGGCGCGGCAGCGTGGTGAGTTCATGGTTGCTGGACTTGACGGCCATGGCGTTGGCCGAGAATCCCACGCTGGCCGAGTACAGCGGCTTCGTGCAGGATTCCGGCGAGGGGCGTTGGACCATTCAGGCAGCGATCGAAGAGACAGTTCCGGCGGAAGTGTTGACAGCGGCGCTGTACACGCGCTTCCGCTCGCGGCAGGAGCATACCTTCGCGGAGAAGATGCTTTCCGCCATGCGACAGAAGTTCGGTGGGCACGTGGAACCGAAAGCAACAGCGAAGACGAAGTAACTGCGGCAGCTCACGATCATGAGGAGACGATGGCTCTAACAGACGCTCGGCCAGCACCAACCAGGCAGCGCACGGGACGCACGGGCGATCCGTGTGTCATGGTGATCTTCGGCTTTACCGGCGACCTAACGCGCCGCAAGCTGATTCCCGCTCTCTACAACCTCGCCAGCCAGCAATTGTTGTCCAGCGAGTTCGCGGTGATCGGCGTGGGCCGCAGTCCCATGAGCGACGACGATGCGCGGAAGAAGCTCACCGAAGACTTTAAACGATTCGCCACTGGCGCCATTGATAACGATTTGTGGGAAGGGTTTGTCCGCCGCATCAATTACGTCAGTGGAGATTTCGACAATCCCGCGACCTACGATAAGCTGAAAGAAACGCTGGCCAAGGTTGACCAGGAGCACAACTCCCACGGCAACTATTTCTTTTATCTCGCGACCGCGCCCAACTTCTTCGGCGACATTGTGGAGCGGATCTCGAAGGTCGGCTTGATGACCGAAGAAAACAGCCATTGGCGGCGCGTGATCGTCGAAAAACCTTTTGGCCACGATCTGGAATCTGCCAAGGCTTTGAACCAGCAACTGCTGAAAGTGGCCGCGGAGTGCCAGATCTACCGCATCGATCATTACCTGGGAAAAGAAACGGTGCAGAACATTTTGGCGCTCCGTTTCGCGAACGGAATTTTCGAGCCGATCTGGAATCGCCGCTACATCGATCACGTGCAGATTTCGGTCGCCGAAACCGTCGGGGTCGAGGGCCGCGGCGGCTACTTTGATGGCGCGGGTTCCCTGCGCGACATGGTTCCCAATCACATCATGCAGCTCATCACTTTGACCGCGATGGAGCCTCCGATTTCGTTTGAGGCGAACGCGGTGCGCGACGAGCAGGCCAAGATCCTGCACGCCCTTCAGCCCTTCACTAATGAAGACGTACTCAGCAAAACCGTTCGCGGCCAATACGGAGACGGCGTCATGGACGGCCAGCGCGTGCCCGCGTACCGCTCCGAAGATGGTGTGCCCCCCGACTCGCGCACCGAAACCTTCGTCGCCATGCGGCTGCTGATCGACAACTGGCGCTGGGCGGGAGTTCCCTTCTATCTGCGCACCGGCAAGCGGCTGCCTGGACGCAATACTCACGTCGTGATCCAGTTCCGGCGCGCGCCCTTCATGCTGTTCCGCGAAACCCAGATCGAAACTATGATGCCTAACCAACTGGTGCTGCACATCCAGCCGGAAGAAGGCATCTCGTTGCGCTTTGCTGCCAAAACTCCTGGACCTGCCATGCAACTGGGCGAAGTCAATATGGACTTCGCGTACGCTGACTACTTCGGGGTTACTCCTTCGACTGGCTATGAACGCCTGCTGCATGACTGCATGATCGGCGACGCTACGCTGTTTCAGCGCGCCGATATGGTCGAAGCCGGTTGGAGCATCGTTAATCCCGTGCTCGATGTGTGGAAGGCGCTGCCTCCGCGAAATTTCCCCAACTATCGCGCGGGAGCGTGGGGACCGAAAGAGTCCGACGAACTGATGGAACGCGATGGGCGGCGCTGGAGAAATTTCGAAAAATGATGGATTCGCTGCGAGCTTCGAGCAAACCAGTTGTCCGCAGCTCATAGCTCGTAGCTTACCTACGAATTTGCCATGCCTGCGACTCGATCTATCGAAGTGCTGGCCACTGCGGCCGATCTGTTTCACGCGGCCGCTGAAGAATTCGTCCGCTTGGCTCGCACCGCCATCGGCGCCCAGGGAAGATTCACGGTAGCGCTCTCCGGGGGTTCGACTCCGAAGGCTCTCTATTCCCTGCTCGCTTCGAATTACGGCGACTTCGTCTGGAATCGCATCTTTCTATTTTTCGGCGACGAGCGTCACGTTCCGCCCACCGATGCTGACAGCAATTATCGGATGGTCGAGGAATCGTTGCTCGCAAAAATAACGCCTGCGATTCCGGCCGAGAACGTCTTTCGCGTAGCGGGCGAAAATCCCGATGCCGCCGCGGCTGCCGCCGACTATGAGGCTCAGCTCCGCCGATTTTTTGAGATCAAGTCGGGAGAGTTTCCTCGCTTTGACCTGATTCTGCTGGGCATGGGTCCCGATGGCCACACCGCATCGCTGTTTCCCGATTCCGCGGCGCTCGACGAGCAGTCTCGACTGGTGGTTGCCAACTGGGTCGCGAAGTTCAACACCCACCGCATCACGTTCACCTTTCCCGTGCTCAATCGCGCTGCCGAAGTCATGTTCATGGTCAGCGGCGGAGACAAGGGCGACATGCTGCATCAGGTGCTCGAGGGGAAGAACGCGCCTCCACTGCCCTCGCAGAGAGTGCAGCCATCCGACGGAAAACTGCTGTGGATGCTTGACGAAGCTGCTGCCGCAAAGCTCGCTCGCTGACGTCAGGATCGTTCTCAGTTCTCAGTTGTCAGTTCTCAGCTAATGACTGGGTGGCCCTTGCCTGCTGACTGGGACGGTGGCAACGCGATCTGTCAGGGATGCGCCCGGTCTGTGCCACATGTTTACCAGTTAGTACCGGTACCCCCCTCCCCCCTGGTCTCCTAGAATCATAGAGTTGGCGGGAATTTTCGGACTTGGTCTTTGAAAAATAAGGACTTATATCAAAGTATTCCGGAATAAGGACTTAGCTCGCTTTTTCGCTTTGCCATGGGTTTGGCGGCCGGCTGATGCCCGCTCATTATTCCAAATTGGTGTTTTCAAAGAGCTCCGACAATGGGGCTGGGGCCGGCTTCGGGTCGGTCTTGGGAGACGGACACACCTGACGGACACACCTTGTCCCTGACACACAGGTCAATCCCATTGTCGCCGACAGGCAGTTAGAAGTCTGTGATGGTGCGTACAGGATCTTTGTGATGAAAAAAAATCAAAGGCCCCGCCCTTCGCTTCGCGATAGGACGGGCCACCCGCCGCCCGCGTAAGCCCGAGGGGGCAGTGTCAATGACTGCTTTTGGTGCAGTGCTCGGGCTCAGTTCTCAGGCGCTCTTCCTCGAAGTGATGGGGTAGAACACGGACCAACTCTGTTCTACGTTATCGCTGCCGCAATGCGGACAGAGGACTTCGCCTTCCTCGTATTCGGCCCGCGTCAGCATCTTTGAGAATGTTTTCTTGCAGGCGTGGCAGTAGAACTCGTAGTCGGGCATGGACCACCTCCCAACGGAATAGTCCTTAGATGAATTCTAGACCCCGGGTCGGTCAGGTTCAATCGTGGACTAGGTCACGAATTGTTTGCGTGGTTGGGTCGCGCGACGGCGCCGAAATTCAGATCTACGGTGATGCCCCACTCTTCAAGTAACCATTCTGGGACATAGAGCCGATTCCTGTTTTGCTCACACCAGGCGCGGAGGTCACGCGAGGAGGTATACATCTCTGCCGTGAGCTGCAGTTGCCTGATCCGTAGTTCGAATTCAGTAGGGAGAGCGGGACCGACCGGAATGGGACGGCCCCAATTAGGGTTCCCGCGTTTGCGAATCGTAGCGCGGAGAGCAGGCGGTGTCGCCATAGGCCCCGATCATACTCCGCCTTCGGTGACTGTGCGGGAGAATCCTCGCGCGGGTGGCGCGTGGTTTGCGGGAGCGGTTGCGACGGCATGGCATGTGCTGCGGATGAGGAAGAAGCCAGATTTCCCGAAGTGCGTGACGACACAGACAAATTTGCAGAAATGAGAGCACACTGAGGGCAAATGTGAGGAGAGTAGTCACTTGGCTACCATTGAACTCGCGGATCACAGAGGGATTTGGTTTGTAGAATTGCATCAACGGGAAGAATGGGCGCGGACGCTCGCCGAACAGCACCCCGAGCAAAAGGCTGCACGGTTTGAATTCGGGTCTGCCGGCGACGGACTCAGGAGCATCATGCGATGTGAAGGATTCCGCGACGTGCGCGACGGCGGCGGCTGGGAGTGGCTGGAAGATGGCGACGCGCGGTTCATGTTGCTCGACGGTACGTGGAGGTACGTGACAGCCAAGGAGATTCGGGATTCGATCGAGATGCGTGAGCGAGTCGAGTACCGCAGAAAATACCGATGGAGCAACAGCGACGATTTGGATGCATGACTTGTTTTCAAACTTTCCAACCGCCCCAAGAAACTTTCGGATCTCCGGTCTACAGATGACAAATGAGATATGAGCATTTGAAAAGCGTAGTAGGTGATGCGACTCTCCCCTGCCAGTCGCTTCTTGAGGCCCTTGACAGCAAAGAGACAGAAGGCCGGAATCATTCCGAGCGCGCAGCGGTCGCCGCCGTTGCGTTTGGACAGGTAGTGGAGTTCGCCAGAGCGGCAGTGTAGAAGCCCAGATCTCGAAAAGCGCGAGACCCTTCGACAAGCTCAGGGCAGGCTCTGGGGCACCCCCGGATTTTCCCCATGTCAGCGTTTGAGGGCAACTCGCGTTATATCCGCGCGGGAGAAGTGGCCCACCCGCCCAATGCCGCTAGGTCGGCGAAGTGCTTTGGTTGCAGGACTTCGAAGCCCTTCTGCGGAACTTTCACATAGCGCCATGGAATCTTGGTGAGCGCAGACGCGTTCTCACACCAGTTCGCCGCTGCTGCGTCTTTCTGCGAGACTTCCGCCGATTCCATGCCTTTGGTCTCGATCAACCAATGCTGTCCTGCTGAATCCAGCGCCACAAAATCCGGATAGTAGGAACGCAAATTCATGCCGAAGTCCACGTAGTCAATCGAGAAGCCGAAGGGTTGCGGAAGCTTGGCAAATGCGCTGATGTCATACGCGTTGTCGAGAAAGCGCGCAAAACTCTTCTCGAAATCATTGTCGCAGGGAACCATGTTGAACACGCAATGATTGGCTTCGTACACCTTTCGCGACCAAGGAAAGGGAGGGCAAGACGAGAGCAACCGAGCAGGCACAATCAGTTCGGGCACCTGATCGGCGATACTTAACTGTTTCAGCACCCGGCTGAACTCCTGAATGCACACGTACGATGCCACCTGTGTGCTCATGGCTCGCACCGTGACCATATCGTTCAAGTCCACCCATCGACCGAAGGCCTTGCTTTCGAAAAACTCACGAACCTTTGGAGCTAGCGCGGCGAACTGCGATGGCAACTTCACAGCCTCGGCGATACGCCTGGCGTAATAGCCGATCAATTCCTGCGCCGTCTGCGGTTCCGGCACCTTGTACTCGCGTTCGATAATCTTTAGGAGCGTGATAATGTCATGGCCTTCATAGCGGAAAGTCTTGTTGTTAGGGTCGTCCGGGGTCAGCGGCAAAAGCATCGTCTGGAAAGTCATCACATCGAGTGCCGCGATTTCCTCGGCCAAACTCTTTTTCCGGATCAGGGTGGGCGTGAGAACGGGCATGCCGATATCGAACGCCTTGCGCTCTTCGAGCGGCATGATGGTCAGGATTCGCAGTTTGTCTTTGCCGATCTCGAACGTGTCCAGTTGCAGCTCTTCCAGCTTTTCCAGATCGTCGACAAAGTCGAGAAATTTCTGGTTGCCGATGATGTCCACGTGCTCGGTGTAGTCCGGGGTCAGATCGCGGAACATAAGGCGTAGCCCGCGCCCGATAGCTTGCTCGGGAAGGATGTTGGCTTTCGCTGTGTATGGTCTAAGCCCGACAACGACTGTTACATTTTGCACATCCCAGCCTTCGCGCAGCATCAGCACGCTGACGATGGCGTTAATCGGACTCTCAGAGCGATCTACGTTCTTAACCGTTTCGCGCGCTTTGTCGAGCTCTTTGTCACTGATCTCGCCAGACTTCTTGGTGTGGATCGTTTGGGTCTTTCCATTCCCAAACTCGGCGGGGTAAGCCTTAGCCAACCAATCGGCCACATCATCGGCCTCGTCGGTGCTGTTCATCATGACGAAGAGGACAGGTTTGCGGCGCAGCGGCTTGAGTTGGTCGCGATACTCTTTCCAGCGCTCGACTGCCGCCGTGAGGTAGCCGCGGTAACGCACGCTGGCGTAATCGGACTTGGGCTCCGGGATTTTGGCTATGCCTTTTACGGGACGCTTGACCACGCCTTCGACGATGGCCTGCTTCAGCGGATAGTCGGAGACAGTCCAAGGGAAAATCGCGCCCGTCTTGGTGAACCGTGGAGTGGCCGAAAAATCGAGCTGCGCGACCATCGGTGTCTTCTCATGCAGCTTGCCGATGACGGCGTTCCATTCGCTGCCTTCGTCGTGCGTGTGGTGGGCCTCATCGTTGATGACAAGCAACTGCCCCGCGCGGCGAGCGATTCGCTCCGCGAAATCAACCTGCTCCATCTTCTGGCTGGGAGGCTTCGGCCCGAGAATCGCTGTCATCACGTCCGGCTCTTCATCCTGTGTGCGGTCTGGCCTTTCATAGAACTGCTGAATGTTAGTCAGGAAAAGAACACCTTCGGAGTGCGCCCGCTCGCCATCGCCACGCATCACGCAATCGAAGTCCCAGAAGATGTCGAATTCTTTCGGCCGGATGGGGTCTTCGCGGAAGATTTTCCCGGCGGCAAAGTCGGCCTTGAGACGTTCCAGCACGATTACGTTAGGCGCGATCAGAAGAAAGGTTTTGGCGTAGTCCTTGGCGATTTCATCCTGTTCCCGGACCGCGTTGAAGTATTGCCACGCGACGGCCAAGGCCATCACTTTAGTCTTGCCGCTGCCGGTGGCCATTTTGGTGCAGTAGCGCGCGAAGCCGTCGTCGGGAGGCAGATGAAGGTCGGTCACGTTCTGGGCATAGCGCTCAAGCAGGTCTTTGCGGGTGCGTACCTTTTCTACTTCCCAGACATAGATAAGGGTCTCAATCGCTTCTCGTTGAAAATCGTAATACTTGAAGAGAGTGCCGGTCCGAGTCTTATGGCTGGCTTCGAACCAGTAATTGAGCAGGGTACGGGTTGTGTCTGTGACGCCTTTGCGTCCGCCTGCCTTCCACGATTTGACTGCTTCGCGGAGCGCAGGAACGCAGGCACCTGAACGCAGCTTGGCCGTAATATCCAGGAGACTGGGCTGATCGTCATTCGCGGATCTCTTGCGTCGCGGCATGGGTTCCAAACGCCTCTGGGTGGCGCAGCGGTTGACCGCTGCGATTCAGCCCAATAATTCTGACGGCTTCAGCCGCAGAGGTACCTCAGGGGCTAAAGCCCTCTCATAAAGGTCGCCGTTATGCAGGGCTGAAGCCCTGCTCCACCCAAAATCACTTCACTTCCACGTTCAGCATCTTCGTCGTGTCATTCCCGAGGATGTCAATCGCTTTCACCACTACCGTATATTTCCCCGCCTGTTCATACTCATGCTTCACAGAGAGCTCCAGTTTCGGATTCTTCCGTGTGCGGTAAGACTGCCACTGATTGTGAAACGTATCGTCCTTGAAGTCCCAGTCCACCGCCCAATAGTCCACCATCTGGCTCCAGTGCTTGATGGCGCTGCGTACTTCGGCTGGCACGTCGTCGGACGGAATAACAAAATCAGAGAGCGTCAGCGTGAGGTCGCGCTTCTTGATCTTTGTCTCAACCGAGAGCGCGCCCAGCTCAAAGAAGTAGACATCGCCCTGCTCGACCGCTTTCTTTTCCAGCACTTCGCGCGGGATTTTCTTGAAAGCCGCATCCACCCGAGCTTCGGCGGCAACTTGCTTCGCCGTCTCATTCATGTCGAGCGCGAACTCCCAGCCCAGCACATCCACGGCGGGCTTCTGCGGAGAGTTGGGGCCTTTGCCGCTGGCTTTCCACACCTCGGCGGCAATGGCGTTCACGTCCGCTCGGGTCACCGGCGCATCCACCGCAGCCACGTGCACCATGCGCCCACCCTTGACGCCATGCAGCCAGGCGTGGCCACTAACCGGCGTGGCGTGGTAGAGCTCAAGAATGAACTTGCGGTAGGCGGCCTCGCGTTCTTTCTGCTCGGCCAGCCTGTCTTTGCCGTTCGATGGAAACTCAGCAACTTGCCACTGCTGGCGTTCGTACTTTCCGAGATTCTGGACGACGAAAGGCTTTACGTCGGGAATGCCGAGCAGGCGCTTGCGGGTGGTATGGATGGCGAAGCGTCCGAGGTCGCAAGCGATCCAGCGGCGGCTGAGCTTTTCCGCGACGGCGGCGGTGGTCCCGGAACCGCAGAAGCAGTCGAGAACGAGATTCCCCTCATTGGACGAAGCCTTGATGATTCGATCGAGCAGCGCCTCGGGCTTTTGGGTAGGGTAATCAAGGCGTTCCAGGGCCATAGGGTTAACAATGGGAATATCCATCCATAGGTTTTGGATGACCTGCCCGGGGTACGTATCTTCATAAATCTTACGGTAAATCCTGCCGGTCTTCTCTTTCGGCATGACGAGTTCGTTCTTCGCGAACAAATCGTCAAGCCTTACCTTTGAATATAACCAACCGGTAGGAGGAGGCTGCACTCCATGAAAGGTATATCTAAGGTTCGGGCGGGGAAGAGGATTTATGAGCGGAGACTTCATGTACTTCCGGCCGTCGCCGTCGTCGTAGATGAAACGCTCCTCAAGATACTTCTTGGTATTGTCATCTTCCCTAGAGTATTGGGAGTTGAAAATGTGCTCTTGGCCTTTCGCGTAAAAGAGAATTGTATCGTTAACTGTACCGAACTGATTGGAAAGCCAGGCTGCGGCTTGCTTTCGGCGCCAGATAATTTCATTAACGAAGGCATCCGGACCAAAGACCTCGTCCAATAGAATCTTTGCGTAATGAACAACATGATAGTCAAGGTGCACATATACCGCACCGTTTTCGGAAAGCAGATCGCGTAGCAACACGAGCGTTTCCGAAAACCATCCGAGATAAGATTTAAGCCCCTGTCCCCATGTATCCCGATAGGCCTTTTGCTCAAGCATCGACGGTTCTTTGGTGAAGCTTTCGTGGGAATCCGGAACCAGAGTGTTGTATGAGAAATCTGCGCCCGTATCAAACGGCGGATCAATGTAAATCAAATCCACCTTGCCGGCGAACTCGGGCAGGAGCGAGGGCAGGACGTACTTCTTGTCGCCCAAATGAGGCGGTTGCGCCACTCCGGATCATGGCCGGAAGAAGACAGCTCCAGCGTGCGCTGCCGCTCCTGCACGCTCTCGTTGACGGTTTCGACGGTTTGAAAGGGCAGCTCGATACGAACCGGAGCGCGCTTATTGCCGTGCTCGTCGTACTTGCCGTCCCAGATTAGTTCGGCCATTTGTGAAGTTCGGGGAAGCCAATGAGAATAGCACACAGGTCTGCGGCGCAGTCCTCAACAAAAAGGGCCACGAGTTTCCCTCGTGGCCCCCTCGGTCGGGATCATTATCTACCAGTCTCGGCTAAAGATACATAGACCAGTTTGGTGCTGGCTGGGTTGGGGAGTGGAGGGATGGCGGCGAAAGTCATTTGGCGCGGGCTAAAGCAGGTCCTTCGCTTCGCTCAGGATGACAATTTTGGGGACACCCGCTTGGATTTCGACGGGCGTCAAGAAAAATCCTAAGGGGACATGGTTGTGGAATCCCACCCTAACGTCGAAAAGCACGACGTTAGGATGGGGCACCCGGCCTCTATTTGGGATGGGAGGAAATCAACGTCAAAGGCAAAATCAACGTCAAAGGCAGCGGGCGAGGGCGCCCGCTCTACACAACCTAGGCGGCGTGGCCTCGCCAGTCGGCTATTTCTTTTAGACCTTCTCCGCGGGCGTGCTCGAAAAGTCGGACCCGGTGGCGGGTGTGTTCGAATTCGTGGATGTCGGCCCAGACTTCGGCTTGCCACGAGAGTTCGTGGGTCGCGGTCTCTCCGCAACTGGCACAGCGGGTGTGAAAGGTTACGCCTGGCCGGGATAGGTTTTGGACATCTTGAAGTTCTAGAAAAATGCAGCGGACTTCTTCGATCTCTTCGTTGGGACCAAGAATGTGCTCGTAGCGCAGCAGGTATCCAAAGCCTAGTTTGCGGGCTTCGAGCTTCGGCTTCTTCGCGGGTGTGGAAGGGACCGTATTCGGCGCGCAGTTGCTCGGTCGAGTCGCAGGCCATCCAGAAAACATCTTGTAGGGCCATGGCCTACCTCAGTCCTGGGACCGGAGGATCGAGCTTTGAACCGATCAAGCGCTGCACGAATCAAGTCTTGACTGAACGAGCGAGCGAACGGATCCATAAGGAACCGAGCAATTTGATTACCGGGAATACGGGGAGCCGCAGGGCTGCTCTGGCGGCGGGCTCGGCGCGGAGACGCTGGCGAGTTTATGACGATGAAAAGATGAGGACTTAAGCCGCCAATCCCAGCGAACTTGCGGGGCCGCGGCAGTGGGCGGGACGCGGAAGCTGGTGTGAAATCTGTTTCCTTCCGAGATTGAGATCGAACAATGTGAAAACTGACCTTGAACAGGATCGGCGTGATGAAGGATCGGCGGTGACTTGTCCAAAATGCGGGTCATCGGGCGCATGCGAAGTGTCAAAGGCCCTTGACTTTCGATACACCGCGATGGCCCGATCGAACCGATCACCCGATTTCTCTAGGGAGTTCCCCGGCGGCCACTGCTGCGGCTTTGGTTCCCGCATCGGCGAAGGACACGCCTTCCTGCGCCTCGGAGGCGCTCCAGGTTGGCGCCGGTGACAACAGGCCGTTGCCGAGTTGCAGATACCAGTTCGCTCCGCCGTGGCTGGCGACGTAGAGCGCTAGTTCCAGCCGGGTCCAGACGCCCAGCTTGTCGAAGGTGGTGCGCAGATAATTCTTGACGACTTGCTCGCTGGTGATCAGCACGCGGGCAATGTCTTTGTTGGTGAGACCCTGCCAGACCAGGGTCGCGACTTGCACTTCCTTGGCGGTTAGCCGATCGCGGGGTTGCATGGTTGCACCTGCTCCTTGATGAACATGGCGGTCGCTAGCTTCACTCGCTTCCGGCCCTCTTTGATGCCTGCGCGCAGAAACAGCGTGCGCAGGTGCTGTTTGACGGTGCGCGGGCTGATGTTCAAGTGGCTCGCGATTTCCTTGTTGCTGCACCCCTGCACTAGCAGACGCAGGACCTGCTGGTCACGGGGCGTGATCTTGATTTCATTGAGGTTAATCATTGTCTTTAATGTCCGCTCCTTCAGTTCAGTCTTGGGGTTGCGACCCGCCGTCAACCCATGCAAGCAGTTCGCCAAATCTTCGCTGTACGTGAGGGCCGTTTAGAACCATGCAGTTGGCTTATATTTTCCACTTTCCTTCGCCTTTTATTGGACGGCCTTCATGAAACGGTTCCAAATTGGTGGCCGTAATCGGGAATCCAGTCCCAAATCGCGCTGCGCTTTCTTTCGTTTTCCGGTTGGCCGGATTTGCACTACAATAGCGTCAGTTGGACGTTGCTTCCTCCCCCCACGATGCCATGCCCTCGAGCCGGCGCAACCTGACTCTCGACGAGGAATCCTTTCAGGGATTGCTGTCGGCTGCGTTCGTCATTCAGGAACATAACGACCAGCGGAAACGCGCTCGACAGGCGCCGGCGGAATCGAAAGGCGAGAGTGTGGAGCGTCGCGACGCTCCACACTCCGAAAGCAGCGGATCGGACGAACTGCGTCCCGGAGAACGCCTGCAGCACAACTGGGCTTCGATGTGGCTGATCAGCCAGGAGCGGGGCTTGTGGCCCGAGCGCTCGGCCGAAGTTGCGGAGAAACCGATCGCGCAGGAAAAGAACGACGCCATGGGCGAACAGATGGACGAGCACGGGGAGCGAGGGTTGGACGATTCCGGCTTCGACGATTCGCTGCTCGTCAAACCCGTGCGCAACCGGCCCGTGCTCATCAAACCTGTGCTCAACCGGCCCGCGCTGGTTGAACCAGCGGCCGAAGGCCGACGGACCACGGAAGCGATCGTCAAGGCCTTGGCGCCAGCAGAGTTGACGCGAGAAGGCGCGGATCCGGCCGGTGAGCCGTTTGCGTTGTCGGCAAGCGACGAGTTTTCTCCGGACTTTTCTCGGGACGACGCCAGTATCGACGCTGGCGCCGCCAGCGGTTCATGGATGCAGCGCTTAGCGGACGGGCGCGTGAAGCTGCGCTTTCGGCGCGCCGACCTGTATCTGGGGACGGCCATCGTCGTGGCCGCGCTAGCCCTGCTGTGGCCGGCGGCCGGCTCGCCGCGACGAGCGGCGCTCAGCCCGTGGGAGAGGGCGCTGGTCACGATCGGAATCGCCGAGGCGCCCGCACCCGCGATTCATCTTCAGGGAGACCCGGGCATCGAGGTCTGGGTCGATCCGCACAGCGCTCTCTACTACTGTCCGGGCGAAGAGCAATACGGAAAAACCGCCGACGGGCGCCTGAGCAGCCAACACGACGCGCAGATGGATCGCTTCGAACCGGCGGGTCGCAGCGCCTGCGAGTAAGCTTCCCTGCGATTCCTGTGTTCAAAGAAGAAATCGAAAGGCCACCAACTTTCGCGTTTTCGAAAAGTGAGCCGCGGGACGGCCAGCACAAGAGCCTTGTTTTGAGCGCGGTCGACGGTCGCATCCAAAGCGTCGGCAGCGCAAGCCGCCCACAGTAGTGACCATGGTAACGCGGCCAATGTACTGCGGTACTTTGACCCAATCCTGTCCCATCCCTACTATCACAGCCAGAATGGTATCGGAACGGGTGATCCCCAGCGGGGCGCTGGAGACACCGGGCGGGCCGATTTCATTTTCACGAATTTGGCATGCAGATTCTGTTCCGCCGAGCGGGGGGCCGCGGTTAGGCAAATGTTTATGAGAAGTCTGAACAAAAATGCGAGGCATCAAGCGAGCGGCTTCAGCTTGATCGAAATGGTAATTGTGCTGGCGATCCTCATGACGATGGCGTCGATTTCGTTCATGAGCCTGGGCCCGGTGATGAAGGACCAGCGCGTGACCAATGCGTATACCACGACGCTGGCGGCAATGCGTCTGGCGCGTGGCTACGCGGTGGCGCAGCGGACATCGTACTCGGTGACTTTTGCTAACGCTGTTTCGCCGAGCCTTTACCCCACGGTCGTGGTGGCCCCGGTGGTAGCGGGATTTCAGGGGGACCGGAATGCGGCGACCTATCAACTGCCGCAGGACGTGACGTTTCTGGCGCAATCAGGGCTTCCCACGGCCTCCACGGCGGTTCCAGACGGCTATGGAGCGGGGACGGCGGCCATCGATTTTGGGTACACGCAAAACGGCATTGGCACCGGAGGACAGTCGGTGATTTACTTTTGCCCAGACGGTTCGTCGCAGAGAGCGCCGGGCACGAACAATGACGGTACTTGTCCGGGCACTTGGGATGGAGGCGTCGTGTACCTCGCGCGTTCGGGAGATCTGCTGAGTTCGCGGGCAATCACGCTGATGGGGGTGACGGGACGCATTCGCGGATGGCGGCTCTACGCCAAGACGGGAGGCTATCAATGGCAACGGCAATGATGGAGCGCGGCCTGAAGAGACGCGCGCGAAAGCAAGCGGAAAGCGGATTTTCGCTGCTCGAAGTCATGATCTCGATGGTCATTCTGACGGTGGGCCTATTGAGCGTGCTGAGCGTCTTCGGACTGGCCATAGCTTCGACGCAGACCTCGCAGCTGGACATGATCGCCAAGCAACTGGCGAACGAGGCGTACGAGAGTATCGTGACGGCGCGCAACACGTCGCAGCTTAGCTGGGACGCAATCCAGAATACTTCGGGTACCCAGTACTGCACCGTCCTCCCCTCACCCTGCGGCATCTTCGTCGGCAGTGCGGGCAGTCAGGTCTACCAACCGATCTACAACTCGGGAGCGGACGGAATCTTTGGGACGGCGGATGATGCGGCCGCGGGCGAGGAAACGCTTGAAGAACCGGGACCCAACGGCAACTACGGGGACGCGGACGATATCAAGCTCCCTTTGACTAACTATCAGCGCGCCATCCAGATTTCTCCGCTGTTCGACACCAATAACAACCTGGTGCTAACGCTGAGGAGCGTGACGATCACCGTGCAGTACAGAACGCCGCGAACGAACATACAGAAAACCTATGTTCTGAATTCGTTCATTTCGCAGTACCGGTGAAGGGGAGTTATGAGCGATCAATCGACAAAGCGCGAGAACGGATTCAGCCTGCTGGAAATGTTGATTGCCATGGCGCTGGGCACGATGGTGGTGGGGGCGGCGGTGCTGCTTTACAGCCAAGCCGTGCGCGCGACCTGGACGGTTTCGCAGCGGGCGGGTCTGCAGCAGGATTTTCGGGCCGCTTCCGACATGCTGATCAAGGACCTGAGCCTGGCCGGCTCGGGCCTGGGTGACGGCACACAGATCTCCCTGCCCTCCACGATCACTCCGAAGTATGGGTGCGATCAGACGCCGAAGTGTTACCTCGGCCCCACCAACACCGGCGCGGGGACCTATCCCTTGCAGGGCGCAACGCCGACTCTTTACGGTCTGATCACGGGATACAATCTCGGGCCGACGCTCACCAGCAACCCGACAGCCACCGATGCCATCACGGTGGTGTACGCGGACAATTCGTTCTACTTGCTTTGCTACCAGGCGACCGTGACGGCGTTGGGGCAAGTGACCTTCGGGCCGTCCACCATACCGGATCCCAAGACGGGCGCCCTCCCGGCTTTTCCGCCCGCGGGTTGTTTGCCGAACCTCGTGAACGCTCCGCAGGCGGTGAACGATAACTTACTGGGGCTGACGGCGGGCGATCTGGTCTTGATGAACTTGAACGGCGCCCCCGTAGTGGGCGAAGTCACGCCGGGCGCTATTGCGACGGGCGTAAACAAGGTGGGAACCACTTACGTCGTCCCCTTCGCCAACAACGATCCGCTGGAGATGAACCAGACAGCCGCCGGCGCCAACGCCGGCCTGAACGGAGAGGGGCTCGGCGCTACCGGAGCGCTGCCGGTGCGGCTTCTGGTCATCACCTATTACCTCGACAACACGGTCACCCCGGCGCGACTGATGCGGCAGGTTAGTGGACACACTCCGATGCCAGTAACGGACGGCATGGCTTACATGAAGTTCAACTATGACCTTTACAACGACGCCACCAATTCGCCGGCGATCGGCTGTCAAAACCCCGGCGCGGCAGGCGATGTCTGCGTTGCCGGCACTTCGACTGGGCTAAACCCCACCGACATCACCAAGATCAACATTCTGCACATGGCGATGAACAGCGCGCTGAAAGGCGTAGCGGGTTATCAGGGACTGGATTTGGAAACCTCGGTCAGCGCGCGGGATCTGACGTACAACAACCAATATCCGCTTCACTAGCAACTGGGCGAGGGAGTAAGACGAGGGAGAGCAAAGCGATGGGGAGCGAGGCAAAGGGGAGCGACACCATGGGGAGTTACGCTATGAAGAGCGCGAGACTGCACGCCAAAGGATTCACGCTGATTGCGTCGTTGCTGTTGCTGTTGCTGCTGTCGGGGATCAGCATCGGGCTGATGATGATGGTCAACACCGAAGGCCAGGTGGGCGGGGGCGATGTGCAGAATAACGCCTCGTTTCGCGCCACCGAGGGTGGCGTCGAGAAAATGACTTCCGACTTGGCCGCCGTGTTCCAGAACGCGCAGTCCCCCAGTGCCCAAGATATCTGCAACGTGGGATCCCCCGCCACCGGTGGACCGGCGATCGCGGGAATCACCTGGAAAGACTATCAGGTCACACCCGGTGTGCTGGGAGCGGCTTGCCCGTCTCAGACTAACTTTAAGAACATGCTGAGCTGGGGAAACGTCGTTTCCGGGCCGAACTACGGTTTGTATGCGCAGATCGTCCCGGTGAATATGCTGGCGACGGCGCAGTTTCCTGGCGGACAGGAAGTCAGCCTGATACGGAACGCGCAGGTGGCGCTGATTCCGGTGTTCCAGTTTGGCGTGTTCTCGGAGAGCGATCTCTCGTTTTTCCCGGGCGCCGCCATGGACTTCGCCGGCCCCGTACACACCAACGGGGATTTGTACCTTGCCGGTCAAGCCCCCGTGACCTTTCACAGCCAGCTTTCGGCATGGGGCAACGTGGTGCGGACCGATCTGGCCAACGGAAATGGCACAGCAGCCAATAATTATACCAGCACGATCTGGATTCCGACTGCCAATGACCCACTTGCCTGCACGCCAACGACTAATAAATGCAAGGCAATGGATGCCCCTAGTGCCGCGTCTTACGGGGACGGCAGCGTGCAGGGCATGGGGGGGTGTGGGGCCAGCCCCTGTTCTCCGACCAACCCGCCGGTGTCGACCTATAACACCACCGCCTGGAACGATTTTTCCAAGAACAAGACCAATCACGAGATCATCAACGGGGACTATGGGCTGGCGGCAAACCCAGGGACGGGAGCTACGCAGCTTTCGATGCCTTTCGTCAACGGGACGACCCACCCGTACGAGATTATTCGCCGGCCGGTGGCGGGCGAGGATCCCACGTCGGCGCTGGGCGATTCGCGCGAATACAACATGGCGCAGATTCGTGTGCTGCTGAGCGACGACCCGGCGGAATTGTCGCCGGGCGGAGCTTCGGATGCGCAGAACGTCCGGCTGGCGAACGTAGCGGGCAACTATCAGTATGGAATTCCCATGGCCGCGGGCAATTACCCCGGAACGTTCCCGGCTTCCACCTATCAGCTCTACTTTGCCACCGGCTCGAACGGGATTCCAATCCCCGGCTCTGTGTCTGGTTCCAGCACTCCTGCCATCAACGGTATCGACGCCAACCAAGACTGGCCCTACGCGCCCACGGCGTTCGGCGGCGAAAGTTCCTCGCAGGGGCTCCAGCCGGCAGGCGCCCCGATTGACACGGGGAGCAGCACCAGCACACCGCCCACGATCGCCCTTTGCCCGCCGGCCAGTCCAAGTCCGAAGTACCCCATTCCTACTGGCTGCCCGGGAACGCCGGCCCCTCCGTATTTTGCGGTGCAATCCGCGGCCCCGACCGCCGCGAACATCGGGACCGCAACCTGGAACCTGATTGATGGCTACTTGCGGGTGGAATATAAGGACGCCTCGGGCAACTGGAACCCGGCAACCACTGAATGGCTGAATCTGGGATTTGCGCGTGGCCTGACACCGCCGACGGCCCCTGGACCTGGCGGTAACCCGATCAATCCGAACGCGATTCTGCTGCTGCAAGAGCCGGCGGATCGCGCAACCTCGGGCCCGCTCCCCACACTTTTGCAGCTAAGCACTGGGGTTGCCCCGAGCTGTACAGGACAATCCAGCGGCAAGTGCATAACGTGGACCGCGACGCCGCCCCTTTTGAGTGACACGGGGGCCACGCAGTGGGAGTTTGGCACCTCGACAACGGCACAGAGCGTCACTGCCTTTAACTGGTATCCCATAAACTTTTACGATGACCGCGAAGGTGAGAATCGGGACGTGGGGGCGGCGGGGGACAGTTGCACGACCAACGGGGTGATGAACGCCGTCGAAATCGATGTGGGCAACCTGAAGCGATGGTTGTCGGGAAACATTGTCGGCAACGGCGGGAGTGTGGATTTTCAGCAACAGAATGGCTACGTGCTGTATTTCTCGGATCGCCGGGGCATGCTGTTAAACGCGCATCCCCCTTATAGTCCTACTGCAGGCCCAGCGGCGAAAACTGGCGACTCGGGCATGGAAGACGTGATCAACTCCTCCAGTTCGGTGGGCAAGCCGGACGGAGCGCTGGAACCTCCGGTTGCCAATTCTCCCGAGGACGACAATCAGAACGGATTCTTGGACAACTTCGGCCCGTTGAACATGGGGTTAGGCTTCTACGGCACAGTGGCCACCGCCGGTAAGAACCTGAACACCCAAATCAACAGCACAGCGCAGCCCGACCCCTTCGGCACCGCAGCCGGCGCCAGGATTGCGAGTTGCATGGCCACCGCGCGCAAGAACTGGGTCAGCGGAGCGCGGCACGTTTTGCGGCTGGTGGATGGTTCGCTCGGCAACGTACCGCTACGAACCGACGGAGGGCAAACTGCGGACAGCCCTGGCGGGTTCACCGTGGCATCGGAGAACCCGGTATACGTCCTGGGCGACTATAACAGCAACGCGGCCGACTCGGCGAATTGGCCCAACGACACCACCGCCGCTTTACAGCTTCAGAACGATCCGGCCGGACACGCGGCGGCGGCGGTAATTGCCGACACCGTCACTCTCCTCTCGAACAATTGGACGGACTTGGAAAGCATGACTACGCCGGTTACCAGCCTGGGCAACCGCAATGCGACCACCACTACCTCTTACCGGTTGGCCATCGCAGCCGGGAAGAACAGGTCCTTCCCCTATTCGACTACGAAGCTCTGGACCGCCACGGCAGCGGACACCGGCACGGACGGAGGCGTACACAACTTCCTGCGCTACCTGGAAAATTGGGGAACCACCGTGCATTACAAGGGCTCCCTGGTGAGCCTGTACTACTCGACCTACAATACGGGGTTTTATAAGTGCTGTACTACCGTATATAGTCCGCCAACGCGAGATTACTCTTTCGACTTGGACTTTACCCAACCGGGGGGTCTGCCACCGGGAACGCCGTTGTTCAAGGACGTGGAGAGCCTGGGCTTCCGCCAACTGTTTACGACACGCACCGACTAAACCCAAGGTCAAACCAGGTCAACCCAACCCCCGGTCCGCGAGGATCGGGGGTTTTCTTGTTGGCGCCAATACCAACAGCGACGTGGCTCCTTTCACGCAACTTGCCACTTTAGGCCCAGCTACCATCTGGTGGGAGGGACGGGCGTCTCGTCCAGCCGGGCGGGGACACCCGGCGCTCCACCGGCAGACCCCAGCAATACGTCGGGCTGAAGCCGCACTCCTTCAAAACTAAGTCGAAATCCAGGGTTTTTCCGCAGCCGGCCATCGCGCGGAACCCAGCAAAATGCGGCATCCCACTCGGATTGTGGCTGCGGCAGGGCGGCGGCGAGCGTCTGGGGGATGGGAGGTACCTAGTTCCTACCGGGATTACTTCGGTAATCAGGGCTTCTGTTACGGTATTTTCCGTGATATAACGCCGATAGCTGCTGGTTAGGCTCTGGGCTGGGAGTTCCATGGTTTCCCGGCTTCGTTTTCTGGTTTTGGATGGAAGCGCAGAGCGACCGCAGAGGAGGAGTCGTGGCCGAAGCACGTACCGGGAAAAGGTTTCCGCTGCATTTGCCGATAAAGATACATGAGGAAGGCAGGACGGGCGCGGCCAGCGGCATGACTGGCGATCTGAGCGCCGCCGGAGTGTACATCCGCGCCGACGCTTCGCTCGAGGTCGGGTCGCCGGTGGAATTTGAAATCACGCTGCCGCCGGAAGTAACGGGGGGCAAGGAAGATGTTGTGATCCAGTGCCGCGGCCGCGTGGTGCGGACCGATGAGCCCAACGCCAGCGCCGGGACCGGGGAAAACCGGGGCGTCGCTTGCGTAATCGATTCTTACGAATTCGTTCGCCAATAGTTACGCGGGAGTGATCCATGTTGAAGCTTATTCTGGCCGACAATCAGGCGATTTTCCGGGCGGGCATCGCCAAGGTGCTGGCCGTAGAAGACGAAATGCGCATCGTGGCCCAGGCGCAAACTGCCGAGCAGATGTTTATGGCGCTCGACAAATTTCGCGCCGCAGTGCTGATCATTGCCGGAGGATTCCACTCCGATTTCAGCTCCGTCCTCTCGGCGGCCAACAAAAACAAGACGCGCGTGGTGGTGCTTGCCGATACGGGCGAGAGCGCGCAACGGTACATGGCGGCGGGAGCCCATGGCGTGGTGTATCGCAACGTGACCAGCCCGGCGCTGGTGGACTGCGTGCGCAAGATCGCGCGTGGCGAAAGCTGGGTGCAGGACATGGCGGTGCCGAGCGAGCTGACCGAGAACGATATGGTCGGGCTGCGGGTGCGCGACCGGTTGACGGCCAAGGAACTGCGCATCGTGGCGCTGATTGTGCAGGGCTACAAGAATAAGGAAATCGCCACCCAGTTGGGCACAACCGAGCAGGTGATTAAGAATTACCTGCGCAACGTTTACGACAAGATTGGCGTGTCCGATCGGCTGGAGCTGGCGCTGTTCACCATTCACCACCGCATCTTGAACGAAGCGGCGGCGGCTACGGCGGCGGCGTCCATCCCGCAACCCTTGCCGAGTGCGGGGATCAGTAACTAGCGGTAGGCCACCGGGAGTTGGCAAAATACTCCCGGTAGCCATTGCGGTCTCGGACACACACACGCAGCCACTGCGGCCGGCAGTTACCTTGGATATCGTCCCGCCTCTCTCGCCCCGCCCTTACGTGGTGGGCCTGAGCACCGTACAAACGGAAGCGCAGATTGGCCCTCCGATGTTGAACGTCGCTGCGACGCGCGGATTCTTCACTTGCAGCCCGGCGGGAGCCTTGCCCCGGAGTTGCCACGCGCACCAACCCAGCATGGCGATCCCGGTAGCGCCGATGGGATGGCCTTTGGCAATCAGTCCGCCGGAGGTATTGATGGCGCACTCGCCGTCCACGGCTGCTTTGCCCTCGCACCAGTAGCGGGCGCCTTGGCCGACGGCGGCCTTGCCCAGCACTTCTGTACCGATGGCGCCCATCACCGTGAAGCAATCGTGCACCTCAGCCACGCTCACATCCCCGGGCTTGACGCCGGCCATGTCATAGGCTTTGTTCATCGCCCGGTAAGCGCCTTCGGGCCGCAGGACATCGCGTCCCGCTTTTTTCAGGGGATCGGTAGCCTGAGCGTAGCCGGCGATCTCCACGCAGTCGGCCTTGGCTACGCCGAGCTTCTGCAATCCCTCGTCGGTCGCCAGGATGAGGCTGGCGTAGCCATCGGTGATTTGGGAGCAATCGTAGGTTTTCAGGGGCAAGCCCTCGGCGATGTAACGATTGATGCCTTCGATCTTCATCGCCTGGTCCAGGGTGATCTGCACCTTTTGCATCTGGGCGTAGGGATTGTTGCGGGCGTTGGCGTACTCGGCGACCGCAATCTGCGCCAGATCCTCTTCCCGCACCCGATGCATTTTCATGTAGCACTCCATGATCTCGGCGAACAGGTGCGGGAAGATGAACACCTTGCCCGCGCGCTCGTCGGGGTGGGAAAAGTAGCCCAGCGCCTTGCCGATGAGCTTGCCGTCCATCTTGCCTTCGGCGTCGCGCATCTTCTCGTAGCCGACCGCGATGCCTACGTCACCCCACCCGACCAGGAGTTTCTGGATGACGGAGAGCACGGCCTGACCGCCCGAGGCGCAGGCGTTCTCCACGCATTCTATGGGCTTGCCGGCGAGGCCCGGCAGCATCGCCATCAGCCCGGCGAGCAGGCCCTGCTCGTTGAGCGAAATGTTGCAGGTGGCGCCAATCGAGCCTACATCCAGCACGGCGGGCTCGACGCCGATCTCGTGGCACGCTCCGTTGACCGCGTTCTGGATGATCTCTGGCACCGACATGGCCAGGAGCTTTCCGAACTTCGATTGATGGTAGGCAGCGATGTAAATGCGCTTCATGGAACACCTCTTAATTAAGATGACTCGCGCTCTGGCGTGACCGTATCGCTTCCGTCGGCGCCAGGCTTGAGGTTCCGCAATCGGTTCTGGAGTTCGAGTTTCAGGACCTTACCATAGGCATTGCGCGGCAATGCATTTATAACGACGATATGCCTTGGCAATTTGATCTTACCGATCCTGGGACGAAGGAACTCGATGAGTTCTAGATCGCTGACGCTCACACCTGATTTTAGCGCAACGAAGGCGACTGGGACCTCGCCCCACTTCTCGTCGGGCGACCCCAGGACGGAGGCCTCGGCAACGGCCGGATGATCGAGCAATTCTTTTTCGATCTCCGCCGGATAGATGTTGACGCCGCCGCTGATGATCATGTCTTTGGAGCGGCCCGCGATATAGAAGAACCCATCTTCGTCGCAACGCGCCAGGTCGCCGGTGTGGAACCAACCTTCCGGGTCGAGCGCTTTGGCAGTGGCGCCGGGATTGTTCCAGTAGCCCAGGCAGACGTGTAGCCCGCGCAGGCACAGTTCACCAGCCTCGTTGGTTGCGACCTGATTACCCTGCGGATCGAGGAGCTTCGCCTCCGTGAACATCATTGGCTTACCAATCGAACCGGACTTGCGCAGGGAGTCTTCATCGCTCATGGCAAAGCAGTTCACGCCGACCTCGGTCAGACCGTAGCCTTGCCGAAAGATTAGTCCGCGCTCCTGGTAAGCACGAAGAACTTGTAACGGAAGCGGAGCGCCCCCGCTGCAACACCAGCGCAAATGGCGGCAATCGAGCGCTGCGAATTCTGGCGAATCGAGGAGCATTTTGAAGATCGTGGGTACGCCGAAAAGTAGCGTGCACTCGTAGTCTCGGAAAGCTTTCAGAACCTCAGCGGCGTCGAAGCCATCATGCAAAACGATGCTGCCCCCGATGGCAAACAGCGGGGTCAGGAACACAGTGAGGCCGCCGGCGTGATACATGGGCGTGTAAACCTGAACCCGGTCGCTCTGCCGCAATTGCCAGGAGATCACCGTGTTGTAGGCGTTCCATGCGATCTGCCGGTGTGGAATCATTACGCCCTTTGGCCGTCCGGTGGTGCCGCTGGTGTAGAGCAGGCAGAAAAGATCCTCAGGTTGGAGTCTGGTTGCGAGCGGATCTGGACGAACCCGATCGGCCGCCTGGGCATAACTCAGCGCGTTCGGGACACCGTCTTCCGCGTCCAGACTTACTAAGTACTCGAAGGCCACGAGTTGTTGGAGTTCTTTCGCGAGTGTCGCATACCGCGCCGAGTACATGAGACAGCGCGGTCCGCAGTCCGCGAGTATCTGGTGCAGTTCGCGGGCCGTGCTGCGTGTCCCGAGAGGGACGAGGACGATGCCGGATTTACCGGCTGCCCAGAAGGCGTCGACATATTCCACACGGTTCTCGGAAAGAATACAGACACGATCCCCTGGAACGAGCGAGCAGAGATCGGTCCAGACCCGCGCGCAAAGCAAGGCCCGCCGATTGAGTTCCGCATACGTGAACTGCCGGCGCGTGGGAACGTGGATCAACGCGACCGCGTCGGGACTAAGACGGGCGCGCTCTCCGAGAATGTCGCCAGTGATAACGATCACGAGTTCTTCCCAGGCTGCCGGGAAACAGGTTGCGCCGTTGCGGGCGCGCGGGACGAATCTGGCGCGAGAATTTGCAACAAAACTTGCGTGAATTGCTGGGGACGCTCGAGTTGCGGCGCATGGCCGCAACGCTCAATGACCGTAAGCGTGCAACGCGGAAGCTGCGATTGCAGTTTCTTCGCATAGTCGAGCGGGACGAGGCGATCGGAGGCGCCCCAGATGAGATCGACCGGCAGTTGGAAGGTTGCCAGTTTGTCTTCGAGCAGATATCTCGACATATCTTCCACGCCGGCGGCCAGCAGCCGCGAAATCGGACCAGCATTCGAGACGCGAACCAGATCATCGAGAACGAAATTCGCCGGCCGCGGAGTGGCGGGATCCAGCACGGCATCGAACGCGCGCCGAGCCTCTTCGCGGTTCTTGGGCATGATGCCGATCTCCGATACGTTGTGGATGGGGCCGCCATCGATGAGGATAACCCGCGTCACCCGCTGCGGGTGTTTCTGGGCATAGAGCATAGCCATCCAGGCCCCCAGCGAATTACCGGCAAGCACCAGCGGTGCGTCTCGCCAGGGCATTGCATCGAGTACTTGTTCCAGTGCGGTGAGCAGCGTTCCCAGACTGAGCACTCTTGCAATCGGTTTGCTTTCGCCATGGCCGGCAAGATCCGGCAGCACCAGTTGAAAATGGCGCTTCAGTTCGGGAGCCACTTTGCACCACGCTCCCGCTTCATGGCCGGCGCCATGCAGGAACACCAGCAGGGGGCCGGCGCCGCCATGCCACACGACCTGTTCTCCCACTGTGGTCGTAAGTCGTGTTTTCCGAAAACCGGCTCGGCGAAGCGCGTTCCTCCGGAACCAGACCATCACGGCGATGGGTCGCAAGAAGAAGAGAACAAAAAAGACAATCAGAGCGGTAAATACGGCGCAAACCAGCAGCAGCACAATCTTCGTTGCCAGGCCCATTCCATTCCTTTCGGCCGGCCTAATTGAAAGTCAAGCCCGCAACGCCCGCCTACGGCATACGAAACGCGCAGCCCGCCTGGTTGTAACCAACACCGGAGCCAACCAGCACGACCAGGTTACCGGACTTCACCTTGCCCTGCTCGATCGCGTGGTCGAGCGCCATGCCGACACAGGCGGAGCCGGTGTAGCCATACTGCTCCATGATTGTATGCGCGCGTTCCGCGGGCACACCAAGGCGCTCCATCACGCGTTCAATCGTTGGTTTCCGCACCTGGGTAAAGATGAAGCAATCGACGTCGCGCAGAGCAAAACCACCGTCCTTTGCAAGTCGCTGCACGATGATCGGCCACGTCTCCTCGTTCAACTCCGGAGGATAGCGGTTCTTGATCGTGCACGCGGTGCGCCCCGCCTTAACGGAGGCTTCGCTAGCCGGTTCGAAAGTGCCGCCGGAATAGATTCCCCAATAGTCGTGATAGGAGCCGTCGGCGCGAAAGTTCGAAGTGATAAAGCCCGGCGAAGCTGCGGGTTCAAGCACCGCCGCGCCCGCGCCATCGCCATAGAAGAAGATCATGGGATCGGCAGGCGAGGTTAGCTTGTGCATAAGATAGACGCCGATGACGAGCACCGTCTTGATGCCTGGGTTGGCGGCGATGAGTCCCGCGGCTGCGGAAAGACCGGTAGGAAACGAAGCACAGGCACAACCGATATCAAATGTGCCGGCATTTTTTGCGCCCAGCTTATACTGCAGCACGACCGAGGTAGCGGGCGTTATGTAGTCGGGCGAATCGGTGCCGAGGATGATCAGATCGACCTCTTCGGGTTTCTTACGGGCGCGCTCCAGTGCGAGCTTGGCGGCGGGCAGGGCGACATCGCTGGTAGCCCAGGTTTCAGGAGCATGCCAGCGCGTCTTGATGCCGCTGCTGGCCTCCATTTTGTCCACGAAATCCGGTATATGTTTGAAGCGCTCGCGCAGCATGTCATTAGTCACTTCTATCTCAGGTACGTACCTGGCAGTAGCGACAATAGTTGCGTAACGCGTCATGAATAAGTCCTCTTGAGTTGCTG